>CAVTAL010000033.1:0-527733 GCA_963732635.1 uncultured Alphaproteobacteria bacterium | reverse complement strand
ATTGGGGAAGGTTTGACCGACGAGACTTGTCGGGTGCAATACGGCCAAGCGGTCTATTGCACCCGACGCCTACGACGCTGCGCCCTCACCTGACTGCGAACGGTGCCATATAGGGGCGGCCGTGCGGCACACCGCCGATGACAACGCCGGCCGGCTTGACGTGGATCTTGCCGTTACGCTTGTTATTGCGGGTGTCAACGAACTCGACCGGTCCTTCGACCACCTCCAGCAACGACACATCGGCTGGTGCGCCGACCTGTAAGGTGCCGAGTTTGGCGTTGCGATTGATGACCTTTGCCGGTGCTGCGGTTGCCATCGTCACGACTTGCTCCAGGCTCAGCCCCATATTGAGGAACTTGCTCATTACCCAGGTCAGGTAAGGCATGCCCGGTGTGTTGGCAGAGAACACATGCGCGTCGGACGAGATCGTGTCCGGACCGCAGCCCGCCGCCATCGCCGCCTCGCAGATGGTGTAGTCGAACGAGCCGCCGCCGTGGCCGACGTCGAAGATCACGCCGCGCTTCTTGGCTTCCAGTGCTGCCGGCAAGATCTTTCCGTCCTGCACAATATTGGTGAAGCGTCCGCCAATGTTTGGCGCACCCGAATAGGCATGCGTCAGCACGTCGCCCGGCCGCAATGTGTCGAGGATCTGGCTCATCAGTTCGGGCGTCTCCACGCCGCCGATGTGGCACATGATCTTACCCGGCGCGCCGGAGCGCTCGCAAGCAAGGATGGCGCGCTTCAACGGTTCGAGACCGTTCTTGGCGACCACGTTTTCGGACATGCGAACTTTGGCGCCGAGCACGATGTCGGCGTTCTCGCCGATCGCCTTCGCGGCGGCGTCGACCTGGGCGAAATCGATGTTGTAGAGTTCGGGTACCGGAAATCCGGTCAGGCCGTGATTGGCAATGTGCACGAAGGCATAGAGCCGGGTGCGGGTCTGCGGGACGATGGCTCGCCGGAAGATCGCAAAGTTGTTGGCGCCAGCGTCGCCTGCCGACACCGCCGTCGTCGATGCCTGATACTGTATCAGTTCGTCGGCCGGGATGCCGATGCCGGAACCGTACGGGAATACGTGGCAATGGAGGTCGATTAGTCCGGGCGTCACGGTCTTGCCGGTGGCAGACATGATCTTGTTGGCGCGTGCCGCTGGAATGTCGGCCTCGATTGATTCGATCAAGCCATAGCGGATGCCAATGTCGCGCTTGGCCTTGAGGTTCTGACTAGGGTCGAGAACATCGCCGCCCTTGATGACGAGGTCGAACTTGTCGTTCGGACCCATCGCCGCGCGTGTTGCGCCCGCGCCAATGAGCAGTGCCGAGGCGCCGGCACCGGCAAGAAATCGGCGGCGAGATGATCGATACATGTGCGTTACCTCCGTTTGGAAACAAATATTTTTGATTTGAAAGTGCAACGTCGGGGATCGTTCGACAATCATCGGCGTTGAATGCACAGTGTACTTGGCGCTGTTCGATCGTTTCATCACCACTTCGTGTTTCGCGTGCACAGCGGTGGGCGTCCAGAAAGCGGTCGGCGATGCAAGGATAAGGTGGGGGAATTCCTTGAGCGAAGTGATCAGGACGGGAGGCGCGGCGCCGTTTCTCGTGGCGCTGGCATCTGCGCTGGTGCCAATTGTCGCCTTTGGGGCGAGCGAGGTTGCGAGCGGTGCGCTCGGATCATATGTGGCGAGTGCGCTGGCGCATGGTGCGCTCTACGTCGGCGCCATCGTCTATGTGATGCGACGCCCGGCGCGCGGTTTCGACCTGCTGCTGATCCTGTGCATCGCGGTTTTTCTGCGGGCGCTCGCCATGACGGCGCCAGCCAATCTGACGACCGACGGATTGCGCTATGTCTGGGACGGCCGCATCCAGTGGGCGGGTTTCAATCCTTATCTGTGGGTGCCGGCGGATGCAGCACTGGCTCATCTGCGCGATGCCGTGATCTATCCTGGCATCAACCAGAAAGAGACGGCGGTCACGCTCTATCCGCCGTTGGCCGAGATGTTGTTCGCGCTCGCCAATCGTCTTTCGGACAGCCTGCGCGGCATTCAACTGGTGATGGCGCTCGCCGAAGGTGTGACGATCATCGCCTTGCTGGCCTGGCTCAAGGCCGACAACCTGCCGCGCGAGCGGGTGCTGATCTACGCCTGGCATCCGCTGCCGATCTGGGAATTCTCCAGCATGGGCCATATCGACAGTGCCGCGACGGCACTGTTGATGTTGACGATTTTGGCCGTGGTGCGACAACGCCAAGGACTAGCCGGCGGTCTGCTGGCTGCGGCGTTCGCGACCAAGTACTTCCCGCTGGTACTGGCGCCGGCGCTATGGCGGCGAGGCAGTTGGCGCATGCCGCTGGCTTTCGCGGTGATGCTCGCGGCACTTTATATGCCTTATGCCTGGGGCGCGGGCTGGAACGTCGTCGGGTTTCTGGCGCGTCACCTTGACAACGAAGGTTATGGCGCCGGCTATGGCTTTCACATTATCTGGGTGCTGCGTGATTTCGGCCTGTGGGCGCCATCGGGGCGGGTGTACGTTGCTATTGTTCTGGTTCCGCTTGCGGCACTCGGCGTCTGGTCCCTGCTGCGCCGTCGCTTCGACGAGGTTCGTCCCGATCATCTGGTGATCCTCGCGGCCGCTTTCACGCTGGCGACCTCGCCGCACTATGCTTGGTATTTCGGCTGGCTGATCCCGCTGCTGGTGCGGCATCTGTCGCCGGCGGTGCTGGGGTTCACACTCCTGGCATTGCTGCAGAACATGCCGGGCAATGCACAATGGGCGACCGCGACATTCTTCTACATTACGATTTTCGGCGGCTTCGTGCTGCTGGCGACAGCGGAGGCACTATGGCGCTCCGGTTCAAGACATTGAATGGTGGCGGCGTGTGCGATGCCCAGTGCGGATTGACGACCCGATCGCAATGAGCCGGATGTCAATCGGCACTGGAATGTGATTTTGGCCGGTGCATGATGACATCGACACGTCCGCGCGAGAGTACTTCGTATCCGTGACCGCGCAGCATTTCGATCACGTCGCCGCTCCAACGGTTACAATTTGACTCTTCGATGACGATCAGATGCGGAAAGAGATGCTTGGGCGCTGACTTGAAGTATGGCGAAAGTGCTTCGTATTCGAAGCCTTCGATGTCGATCTTAAGGGCGTCGATGTGGCTGATGTTCGCGGCTTCGATGATGTCGATAAGCGGCACCATGCTTGCGCTGTTGGATTTCTCTGACGCGGCCTCAACGCCAACTGCGCCGTATCCGGCCGACCCGTGATCGGCAACGGCTGCGTGGGGACGGGCGAAGCCGATCCTGTCGCCGATCGCCACTTCGTGCACGACTATGCTCTTGAATCCATTAAGCGCAATATTCTCGCGCAAACGGGCAGCCATCAGTGGGTTCGGTTCGATGGCAAGCACGCGCCCCTTGTCGCCCATCATGGAGCAGGCATTGAGCGCGAAGAACCCAAAGTTGGCGCCGATGTCGATGAAGGTTCCGCCTTCTCGCAGTACCGGTCTCAACTTCGAAAGCTGCCAGTGGTCCAATCGGCGCCCCTGGAACAACAGCTTGTGCTCGGGGGTGTTGTCCTTGAAATGACATCTGAAGCGAACCTTGCGAACAGCGATGTCGAGCGGCCCGATCCACGATTGCTCATGATTGGCGCGAAAGTATCGCACCAATGGCCGCCGTAGCCAGGGTGGTGCATGCCTGATGCTGCCAATCCAAGCCGACTGGACCATGGTTGGCACGCGCGCCAGCCATGGCCGATAGGAATTCACCGAATACACTGCGCCCCCCGGACCATACTTTTCTTGCACGGCTATCATATAAGGGTGGCGCGAGTCTGAGTTTCCTCCGGCCGAATTTCATGGGCGCGGCAAAGAACCTCAGCCGGGGCAACGATTCGACCCCGCACTTAGCCTTTGGTCGAGATCAGCCCCTGGTCTTGACGTAACTGCCCGGCGCGTCCTCGATCGTGCCAAGCTTGGCGCCGGGTACGCGGGCCGGAATCATGGTGCCTGACTTGGCGCCGAGCCACTTGATCCAATGCGGCCACCACGAGCCCGGTGTCTCGGTCGCACCCTTGACCCAATCGGCGAACGTCGCGGCGTTCGAACTATTGGTCCAGTACTGGTATTTGACTTTCTTCGGGTCTGGCGGATTGACGACACCGGCGATATGGCCGGAGCCGGCCATTACATACTCGACCGGTCCACCGAGCATCCGGGCGCCGATGAAGACTGATTCAGCCGGCGCAATGTGGTCCTCGCGGGCGGCGAGGTGATAGATCGGGATTGTCACCTTCTTCAGGTCCAGGCGCGTATTGGCGAGCGTCATCTGGCCCTTGGCGAGCTTGTTCTCGTGATAGAACTCGCGCAGGTAGAAATTATGGTTGGCGGCCGGCATCCGCGTCGAATCCTGGTTCCAATAGAGCAGGTCGAACGGCAGTGGCTTCTTGCCCATCATGTAGTTGTTGACGACGTAGGGCCAGATCAGATCCTTTGGCCGCAACATGTTGAATACCGACGCCATGCTGCTGCCTTCGAGATAGCCTTTCTCGGCCATGGAATCGGCGATCACCTTCAACTGCTCCTCATCGATGAACAACTTGAGGTCGCCGGCCTTGGTGAAGTCCACCTGGGTGGTGAGGAAAGTCGCCGACACGAAAGGATCGTGCCCCCGTGCCGCCAGATAGGCCAGCGTCGACGCCAGTAGCGTGCCGCCGACGCAGTAGCCGACGACGTTGATCTTCGATTGCCCGGATTCGCGCATGACGGCATCGGTCGCCGATAGCACGCCCTCGCGCATGTAATCCTCGAAGGTCTTGTCCTTCAGGCGCTCGTCCGGGTTGACCCACGAGACGATAAACACCGTGAAACCCTGGGCGATCGCATAACGGATGAACGACTTCGGCTGGGTGAGATCGAGGATATAGAACTTGTTGATCCACGGCGGCACGATCAACAGCGGCACTTCGTGCACCGTCGCGGTGGTCGGCGTGTATTGGATCAGCTGAAAGACGTCGTTCTGGAACACTACTTTGCCGGGTGTGACGGCAAGGTTGCGTCCGACCTCAAAGGCGCTGGTATCGGTCTGGCTGATCTTCAGCATCGGACCGGATTTATCCATGTCCTTGAGCAATTGTTCCATGCCTTCGACGAGGTTCCGTCCGTTGGTCGCGAAGGTTTCGCGCAGCACTTCCGGATTGGTGGCCGCGTAGTTCGAAGGCGACAGCGCAGCCGCGATTTGCCGCATCAGGAAATCGGCCTTGTGGCGCGTCCGCTCGTCGAGATTGGGCGTGTTCGATAGGGTCTGTTCCGCCCACTGGGTGGTCAACAGATAGGCCTGCTTCCAGTAGTCGAAGTAGGGGTTGGCGGACCACTCGGAATCCTTGAAGCGGCCGTCACCCGACTGTGGTTTGGCGATCGGCTCAACGCTGTCGCCCATCAGCCGGCGCATGGTTCCGTTCCAGAGGTCCATGTAGCCACGATAAAGTTCACCCTGCGCTTCGGCGAGCTTGGTCGGATCGGTCATCCAGGCCTGGCTGAGCTCGGTCAAAGTCTTGGCCGTGTCGGTGAAGTCCGGCGGCTTGGTGCCTGGCGGCTGCGAGCGCTGCACCAGCGCCGCCACGAACTTGCCGCCGTCCTCGATCACCCGCAGCATGTTGCGGGTGAATTCGTCTGGATTGCTCATTTTGTAGTCCGGCGGCATGGTCGACCCTGTCTTGCCTGCTGGCGATGGCGGCGGGGATGAATTGGAGGGGGCGTTTTTCTGCATGGCGGGACGTCTTGCTGAAGGTTGCGGCAGGTAGGCTTGGCCGGCGATCAAGTCATCGCCAGCCAAGCCGAGGGAAAATGTCGGTCGCCGAGCGTATGAGACCAAAGTTTAGGCAGAAGTTTCCAAAAAAGCCAATTCCATATTAGATTCAAAAAGTTCGGCTGTCGCTCTCGAATTCAGGCGAGCGCGGGGCTGGCGGAAAGTCGCAACCGGGATCCCCGCACTGGACGAACGCAGTAAACTGGTCTTACACACAGCCGGCAGGGCCCCAGAATCGATAAGCTACATCGATATGCAACCAGGCCTTGGCTCAACAGGAGGTCGAACGACCGTGATCGAGGATTTTCACCGCATCAAGCGCCTGCCGCCCTACGTCTTCGCCGAGGTTAATCGGATGAAGGCTGCGGCGCGAGCTCGCGGGGCGGATATCATCGATCTTGGCATGGGCAATCCCGACATGCCGACGCCGCAGCACATCGTCGACAAAATGATTGAGACGATTGCGAAGCCGCGCACTCACCGCTATTCCGCGTCGAAGGGCATCCCCGGACTGCGCAAGGCCCAGGCGGCCTATTACGATCGCCGATTCGGCGTGAAGCTGAACCCTGAAACCCAGGTGGTGGCGACGCTGGGCTCGAAGGAAGGCTTCGCCAACATGGCGCAAGCAATCACCGCGCCCGGCGATCTGATCCTGGTGCCGAACCCGACCTACCCGATCCACGAGTTCGGTTTCATCATTTCGGGTGCCGCCATTCGGCATCTGCCGGCCAATAATGGCGATGAATTTCTGGCTGGCGTTGAGCGCGCGGCCAAGCACTCGATTCCCAAGCCGCTGGCAATGGTGCTGAGCTATCCGTCGAACCCGACCGGCATGGTCGCGGACCTCGAATTCTACGCCGCGGCGGTGCAGATGGCGAAGAAGCTCGACATCATTATCCTGTCCGACATCGCCTACGCGGAACTGTATTTCGACGGTAATCCGCCGCCATCGGTGCTGCAGGTGCCGGGCGCGATCGACGTTGCCGTGGAGTTCACGTCGTTGAGCAAAACGTACAACATGCCGGGATGGCGCATGGGCTTCGCCGTCGGCAACGAGCGCCTCATCGCGGCCCTCGCGCGGGTGAAGTCCTACCTCGACTACGGCGCCTTCACGCCGATCCAGGTGGCGGCTGCCGCCGCGCTCAATGGTCCGCAGGAGTGCGTCGCCGAAATCCGCGCCACCTACAAGGCGCGACGCGACCTCGTGGTCGAGAGCTTTGGCCGCGCCGGGTGGGAGATACCGTCGCCACCGGCCAGCATGTTCTGTTGGGCACCGATCCCGGCGGCTTATCGCGAGATGGGCTCTGTCGAGTTTGCCAAGCTGTTGATAGACAAGGCCGATGTGGCCGTGTCGCCGGGCCTCGGCTTCGGCGAGTACGGCGAGGGCTTTGTTCGCATTGGACTTGTCGAGAACGAACATCGCATCCGGCAGGCAGCCCGCAACATCAAGAAGTTCCTGAGCGGCGGCACCGACGGATTGCACAATGTGTTGCCCACCACGCCGGATACCAACGCCAAGCCGAAGTCGAAGCGAGCGGCATCATGAAGTCAGGCGCGAAGTCATCCGCCGCGGCACTGCCGCCCCTCCGGATCGGCGTCGCCGGCCTCGGCACTGTTGGCGCAGGCTTGCTGCACCTGCTTGAGAAACATGGAGTGCGCCTAAGCGCGACAGTCGGCCGGAAGCTCGAGTTGACCGCTGTTTCCGCCCGCACGCGATCCAAGGATCGCGGCGTGCCGCTGGCCGATGTGCGCTGGGTCGACGATCCGGTGAAGCTCGCCACCGATCCCGAGATCGACTGCTTCGTCGAACTGATCGGCGGCCACGAAGGTGTCGCGCGGCAAGCTGTCGAAGCTGCCCTCTCGGCCAAGAAGCACGTCGTGACCGCCAACAAGGCTTTGCTGGCGCTGCATGGAACGGATCTGGCGCGACTGGCCGAGAAGAACGGCGTCGCACTGAATTTCGAAGCGGCGGTCGCCGGTGGCATTCCGATCATCAAGACCATGCGCGAAGCACTGGCCGGCAATGAAGTTCGCCGTGTCTATGGCATCTTGAATGGCACCTGTAACTACATCCTGACCAAGATGCAGGAAGAACATCGCGCTTTTGACGATGTGCTGAAGGAGGCTCAGGCCAAGGGCTACGCCGAAAGCGATCCGACCTTCGACATCGGCGGTTTCGATACCGCGCACAAGTTGACGCTACTGTCGGCGCTGGCGTTCGGCACCAAGGTGGCCTTCGAGAACGTGCACATCGAGGGCATACAATCGATCACCCAGGCCGACATCGAGGCCGCCGACGACCTCGGTTATCGCATCAAGCTCTTGGGTGTCGCATTGCAGACCGAAAGCGGCATCGAGCAGCGCGTCAACCCGACATTGCTGCCGAAGGACACCGCAATCGCCGAAGTCGCGGGCGTCACCAACGCGGTCGCGGTTGATGCTGATTTCGCCGGCAATCTGCTGCTGGTCGGCCCCGGTGCTGGCGCCAAGGCGACCGCGTCGGCGGTGGCGAGCGACATCGCCGACATTGCCGCGGGTTTCATCCTGCCGCCGTTCGGCGTGCCATCGCCGCAACTGAAGACGCCGAAGCGGGCGCCGCTGGGTCAGCATCTGGGGGCGTTCTACATCCGCCTCGATGCACATGATCGGCCGGGCGTGATGGCGGCGATTACCAAGCGCATGGCGGAGCAGGAGGTGTCGCTGGAAAGCATCGTTCAGCGCCGGCCGCGTAAGGCCCTGCCCGGCATCGGCGCGCGACTTGAACCGGGGGCGCAGATGCCGGTAATCCTGATCACGCACGAGACTACGGAATCAGCACTCCGCAAGGCGCTCGATGGCATCGAGAAGGACGGCAAGGTCGCGGGCAAGCCGCAGACGATTCGTATCGAGAAGCTCTAGCAGCGCATCAGCACATTTAACCGCAAGTTATCGGACTTTTGGGGGATCGTCGAAATGGCCGTGGCACCGAAGGATAAGTCGATCAACGGGCTGGATCGCGTTCTCGTACTTGAGATCGCTCGGGTGACCGAGGCTGCTGCCGTGGCGGCAGCTCGGCTCGTTGGTCGCGGCAACGAGAAGGCGGCCGACAAGGCGGCCGTCGACAGCATGCGCTATGAACTAGGGCGCGTGAACATCGATGGCCTGGTTGTCATCGGCGAAGGCGAGATGGACGAGGCGCCAATGCTCTACATCGGCGAGCGGGTAGGCACCGGCAACGGCCCGCAGGTCGATATCGCGGTTGATCCGCTGGAAGGCACCACGATCTGTGCCAAGGCGATGCCGAATGCGCTTGCCGTGCTTGCAATCGCCGAGCGCGGCGGCTTGCTGCATGCACCCGACATGTACATGAACAAAATTGCGATCGGGCCAGGCTATCCGGAAGGCATCGTCGACCTTGATGCCAGCCCGCGCGACAATCTGATGGCACTAGCCAAGGCCAAGGGCGTGCCGGTGAGCGAAATCATGGCCTGCATCCTCGATCGGCCGCGCCATGCCGAGCTTATCAAGGCAGTCCGCGATGCTGGCGCCGGTGTACAGTTGATCCCCGACGGCGACATTGCTGGCGTGATCTGGACCACCGACTCGAAGGAAACCGGCATTGATATCTACCTGGGCTCGGGCGGCGCGCCGGAAGGCGTGCTGGCGGCGGCCGCGTTGCGCTGCATCGGCGGTCAGATCCAGGGACGGCTGATGCCTCTGAAAGACGAAGAGCGCATTCGCGCCGAAAAGATGGGCGCCGACGTCAAGCGCAAGTACACCATGCAAGACATGGCGTCGGGCGATGTGATCTTCTCGGCCACCGGCGTGACGAGCGGATCGCTGCTGCAGGGCGTGCACTTCCGCGGCGACTTCGCCGAGACCGAGACAGTTGTCATGCGGGCCAAGACCGGCACCGTGCGCCGCATCAAAACGACACTGCGCCGACCGCTGCCCTGAGAATCCTCGCTGATTGCTGCGCGGACCACGACTATCACCGATTGTTCGACGGCGCGGCTGGCAACAGCGGCGCCGTCTGCGTACTGGCTAAGGTATTGGAATTTCATGGTGAGTGGCGCAAATGGCGCAATCTAAATTGATTCGGATTCATCCTCTGGAATATGACGTGGGCGGCTTGTGACCGAGCGTTGGATGTGCATTTTTCATTTCAACGAGCAATGACGATTTTTATTCTGCAAAATTTCGGTGAGGGATGCCATGGCCTGGAGAATGAACGCGCTCGACGCGGCGCTGTCGTCGACGTCGACGCTGTACACGCTGAGCAGCTACGAGTTCGGCGGTTCGGAAGTCCGCATCGTCGGCACCGGCTTCACCTACGACCCGGTCAGCGGCATTCTCAACGGCGGCACCATTACCTCGATGTCGCTGGTCGTCACCAATGGCGGCACGGACACGGTGCAGACCGTGACGATGACCGGTGGACTTACCGCGTCGACCTACTTCGCTTTCGCTCACGCCGCCTACGATCTGCGGGCGCAAACGTCGACCTGGGGGCTGCAGTTCCCGAATAGCGACAGTGGTTTCACCTTCACGCCGACGTTGATCACGCTCGTCATGCTCGACGGCACCAAGGTGCTGATCGCTGGCAGCGGCTTCGATACCAACACCGATGCGGGTACGGTGACGTCAATGACGCACGTGTCGGCCAATGGGCTGACGACCTTGCACACGGCGACTGGGTTGCCGGCATCGCTGGCCACCGTGTCGAGTTCGTTCGGCAACGACGAGGCGTTTTATTCAATCTTGGTGCAGGGTGATAATGTCATCACACAGGTTAGCACGAGTTACTTCGTCAGCACCGACGGCGGCGCCGGCAATGACAACCTGAATGGTGGCGCACTATCAAACTTCGGTGGCACCAGTCTCGACTACAATACCGCGACCGCCGCTGTGATCGTCAGCCTGACGGCGGGAACCGCCACGGGTGGCGCCGGCAACGATACGCTGACTGGGAATTTTGGCGGGATCAGCGGCTCTAGCTTCGACGATACGCTGACCGGCAATGGGAACTGGGACAATCTGTCGGGTAAGGCAGGCAACGACCATCTGTATGGGCTTGCGGGCGACGACTACCTCAATGGTGGGCTCGGCAACGATATCATGGATGGCGGCGCCGACAACGATACCGCCGATTACTACGACTATGATGCCCAAACCGGCGCCATCACCACCGGCGTCACCGTCAACCTGTCGATAGTCGGTGCGCAAGATACCATTGGCCAGGGTGTCGACACACTGCTCAATATTGAAAACATCGACGGTTCGGATCTCGCCGACACGTTGACCGGCGATGGCAACGTCAACATCCTCTACGGCAACAACGGCAATGACATAATCGACGGCGGCGCCGATGCCGACCAGATGTACGGCGGTGACGGCGACGACACGTACTTCGTCGACGACGCTGGCGATCAGGTCAACGAATTCGATCCCGTGGGCGGCGTCGATACGGTGAATTCGAACCAGGCGAATTCCGTCATTGGCAATTATATCGAAAACTTCAACTACACCGGCAATGTCGCGCTCTCGCTCGTCGGCAATGCCGGAAATAACGTCATAAACGCCGGCAGCGCGTCGAGCAGCATGATCGAAGGCAAGGGCGGCAGCGACGTCATTAATGGCGGCGCCGGCAACGACGATCTCTATGGTGATTCACAGTTCGGCGATGTCGCGGTCAACAGCGGCATCAGTCTGGGTGTAGGCACGCTCGCCCATTCCGGTTCGGCCAACGGCTCGCTCGCAACCGCGTTCGACGTATCGAACAGCTTCACGCTGACGGCCAATCCGAACGTCGAGGCGCCGACCATCTTGCCGCACGTTACCGTGCTCGCGACCGGTGGCGGTGTGATCGATTACTACGCGGTGCAGATCAACAATAACAATGCCAACATTATCGCCGACATCGACTTCGGCTTCGGCACTTCGAACAATTTCAACGGCACGCCGATTTTCACGGCGCTCAAACTTTACGATCCGAATGGTAATGAAGCGTGGTCCAGCACCGGCTCGGATACGACGGCGGGTGCCGGTGGCAGCACAACCTATACCGACGGATATATGTCGCCCGGCCTCTACATGACCGGGCTGTGGAAGATTGCCGTTTTCACCTACACCGGCAATTATCCGGGCGGCGTCATCTCGCCGGTGGCAAATGGTGCGACCTATGAACTCAACATATCCGTCGCGGGCGAGCTCACGACCTACGACGACACACTGCAAGGCAATGGCGGCGCCGACCGGCTTGTCGGTGGCATCGGCAATGACCTCCTCGACGGCGGCGATGGGCTTGATACGGCGGATTACTCCGGTGCATTGCAGGCTGTCACACTAGTGATGGCGGCCGGTTCGGCCAGTGGTGCCGACGTTGGCTCAGACACGCTGATCTCAATCGAGAATGTCATCGGCGGTGCCGGGGGAGACAGCCTCAACGGCGACGCCAATGACAACGTGTTCACCGGCAACGGTGGTGCCGACGTGTTGTTCGCCGGCGCTGGCAACGACACCTTGCTCGGCGGTGACGATGCCGACACGTTGGTCGGCAACTGCGGACATCTTCGCCCAGGAGAGCGACATCACTCGATGGCGGCGCCGGCAACGATACCATCATACGCGAGTTCACAGATGTCATCAACGGCGGCTCTGGCTTCGATTTCCTTACAGCAGTCAACTCTTTCATCTGGTCGATCGATCTTGGCGCCACCAGCATCGAGTGGATGCTGGCCGGCTTCGGCGACGACAACATCAACGCGGCGTCACAAATCGGTGGGCGTTGAGGTGTTTGCCAGCGGCGGCATCGATATCATCACGCGGCAGCTCCAGGCAACATGTTGTGGGCCGGCGGCGGCGATGACGTCGTCTCGGGCGGCGGCGGCGACGACATGCTCGTCTGGTGGCCTCGGCAGCGACAGCCTGTCCGGCGGGGACGGCTACGACCGGCTCTACGTCGACAGCCAACGATACCACTGATCGACGGCGGCACCGGCATCGATGCGGCTCTACATCACAACGGGCCCGGGCATGCTACCCTCAACATGGCAGCCGAGCAGCAGTTCGAGATTCATCGCCGACTTCGCTGGCGGCAACGATACGCTGAACGGCGCCGGGCCTTACCGTCGACATGACGGCCTACGCCAGCGGCGGCACCGACATCATCACCGGCGGCTCAGGCAACGATTTTCTGTGGGGCGAGGCGGGCACTGACACCATTACCGGTAATAACGGCGGTGACGTATTGGTCGGCGGCACCGGTGCCGACGTGATGACCGGTGGCGCCGGCATCGACGTTATTTATATGAACAGTGGCGGCGGTACCGATGGCGCGCTCGATCGGGCGGTGTTTGGCGCCGGTTGGGGCACCGATTTCGTGTTCGACTTCGTTCACGGCGAGGACAAGATCGACTTGTCATCCTTCGGCACCAACTTTGCCACGCTCAGCATCACCAACGATCCTTCGGGGTCGCACGCCTACATCCGTATCGGCGCCGGCACGGATCTGATCGTGGTGGCGAACAACGTGGCTGGCGGCTTCGTCGACACTGACTTCGTGTTCTGACGACGGTCGCCTTAGGCCGGTGATACCGTCCGACGCTTGTCGAACGCTGGCGTCTGCGCTATCGCCCGGGATGGCTGGATCGGCCATGCGAGCGGGCGGAAGCAGTGATGAAGTGCGAAAAAGGTGCGCTGGACGTGGCCATGCCGCGCCTCACCAAGGTGCTGCACGTCATTCCCTGGCTGAAACAGGGTGGCGCCGAAGCCATGCTCGCGAACTTGGTGCGCTGCGGCGATGGTCGCGTCCAGCATCATGTTCATACACTGATGCCAGCCGATAACTTCTTCGGTCTCGACCCGGCACGGGTCACTTCCGGCACCGGCGCGCGCGGGCGGCCAAGTTTGCGGATGGCTTTGGAGTTGAATGCGTCGATTGCCCGGCAGCGTCCGGATATCGTCCATGGCTGGATGTATCACGCCAACTTTATGACCATTTTGGTGCGGCGTGGCCACAAGGTGGTCTGGTCGATCCACAATGCCGGATTGACCAACGAGAAGCGCACCACCCGGCTGGTGAGTGCGATTTGCGCCAAGGCCTCAAGCCGCATTCCCGACCGCATCGTGTACGTCTCGCAGACCGTTCGCGAAGCGCACGAGGCCGCGGGCTATGATCCACGGCGCGGCCAAGTGATCGCCAACGGCGTCGATCTCGACCGGTTCAGTCTGAAGCCGGAACGACCGCTATCACCCGATGCACCTGTTCGGATTGCTCTGGTCGGACGCTACGACCCGGTCAAGGGACACAGGTTCCTGATTGATGTGGTGGCGCGCCATCCCGCGCGCAGCCGGATCAAATTGATCTTTGCGGGCCTCGGCTGCGATACCTCGCTGGACCTGAGAGCTGCGATCGAAAATGCAGGTCTTGCCGATCGCTGCGAAGTCAGCGGACCAATTCAGAGCATCGAAACGGTCTACGCCGCCGCCGATGTCGTCGTGCTGCCCTCGTTCGCCGAAGCCTCGCCGGTGACGATATTTGAGGCGGCGGCTAGCGGCGCCGTCATCTGCGCCAGCCGCGTCGGCGAACTGGTCTCAATCGGGCTTGATCAACGCTTCCTGTTCGCGCCCGGCGATGCGGCCGGCTGCGCTGCGGCGCTATCAGCCGCGATCACTGAGCGAACCGCACCAACCGGCGTCGGCGCGCGCAACCGCGCGATCGCAGAGCGGCACGGCCTTGGCGCCACGGTGCAAAATTACGAGGCGCTGTACGCAGAGCTTGTCGGCAGCGGTGCTATTTGATCAACCCGGCCAAGCGCGGCAGGGTCAGGCTAATTTCCGGAATGCAGATGATGATCGAAAGTCCAATGAGCAGGGCGACGATATAGGGCAGGTAGGTCGGGAAATGTTCGCTGACCGAGATGTTGGCGAATTTGAGCGCCATCAGCAGCCCTACCCCCATTGGTGGCAGGAACAGGCCGATGCCGACCGCCGCAGTCATCACGATGTTGAAGTGGATTGGATCGATGCCCATTTCCTCGGCGATCGGGAACACCACCGGGATCAGCACCACGGCTGCGGGAAGCCCCTCGAGGATCATGCCAAACAACATCGAGATGAAGGCGGTGACGAACAGGAACGCCCATGGGTGGTTCTTCAGCGGCGACAACATTTCACCGAGCATCTTCGGTACACCCTGCACGCCCATCAGGTACTGGAAGATCGAGGCAACCGCGAGCAGGAACACAACCGCCGCCGTCAGGATCGCGCTGTCGTAGGCGATGCGGCCCATCTCGGGCCACGACACGTTCTTGTAGTAGAGTTTGGCGGCGAGGAACGCGTAGGCCGCCACCACCGCGCCGGCTTCAGTCGCGGTGATGATGCCGAAAAAGAAGCCGCCGAGAATGACGATCGGCACCACCAGCGGCACGGCTGCTTCCTTGGCGGCTTTGCCCAGGCGCTTCAAGTCAGGTTTGGCGTCGACCGGCCAGTCGTACTTGCGGGCGCGCAAGTACACGAGCACCATCAGGCAGATCATGATCACGAACGCGGGCACGAAGCCGGCCAGGAACAGCGTTACGGCGGACGTGTTCGTCACCTGGGCGATGACGATCATGAAGATTGCCGGTGGCACCAGCATGCCCATCGCGGTACCGGCCGCGATCATCGAAGCGCTGTCAGCCTTCTTGTAGCCGGCCTTGGTCAATGGCGGCATGAGAGATGACCCGAGCGCCGAGACTTCCGCCATCTTCGATCCGCAGATGTCGGAGAAGAAGTAGGCGACCACGATCACCGACATGCCGAGGCCGCCCTTGACCCAGCCGACCATGGCGCGGGCCAGCTCGACGAGCGCATGGCTCATGCCGCAGCGCTCCATCAGACCGCCGGCGAACACGAAGGCTGGGATGGCGAGCAGCACCCAGCTTTGCGATCCCGATACCAGTGCCGACGGCAGTTGCTGCATCGGGTAGCCGCCGAGCCACAGCCCGGCGACGCCGGCGACGCCAAGCGAAAACACGATCGGCATCGACAGTAGGATCATGAAGACAAAGACGACGGCGACGGCCAAGAGAAGCATCGGCTCGATCCTCAGTGAAGGGCGTTGGGATCGCGCGCCGGCGGCGCGAAGATCATGGAGACGGCGTAGACTGCGATTAAAATGCCGCCGACGACGGCCGAGGCATAGAGAAATGCCAGGCTGATCTCGAGGCCAGGCGTCAATAGCGACCAGTTGAGCTTGCACAAGGTCACCGCGTGCCAGGCGGCAAGTAGTCCAATGCCGGCGATCAGCAGGTGATTGAAGATGTCGATTGCACGCTTCATGCCCTCACCGAGATGCGGGGTGATCAGATACAGCGTGAAATGCGAGCGGCTGCGAATGCCAATGGCGGCGCCAACCAACGTCAGCCAGGCGAGTGCCATCTCGCCGACTTCTTCGACCCAGGTGAACGGCACCGGGTCCCAGTCCATGTAGTTCGTGAAGCCGCCGACGACGTAGCGCAAGAACACGCCGATCAGCAGGTTGACGATGGCGAGCGTGATCAGCGCGGTGACGACGATCTGCGGAATGCGTTCAAGTGTTTTCATGGGCGGCCTTGGCGAATGGGATCGAAACCTGCAGCACAAGCAATCGTTCATTGAGAGCCACCGAACCCCTCCTCCCGCGTTCCCGGAAGCCGCGCGAGAAAGAAGCGTGCGGCAGCGGTGTTTCGGGCGCGGCTGTCCGGGATCTTTACCTGTCAAGGTTGGGCGAGCGCGCGCCCTTTGGCGGCAGGCAAAGACCCCGGACATTCGTCGCGCAGTGCAGGTGCGCACCGAATTCCGGGGACGCGGGAGGAGGGTGTGGCGCCTGGTTTCAACCGGCGTCAGGGAGGCGTGAGGCGTGTCGGCGAACCTTGGAACCGTAGGTTGGGTTAGCGCCCCGTTTGGCGCGTAACCCAACGCTTTGCGGGGGGAACGAGTTGTTGGGTTGCGACCGGCAAGTTCGCCGGTCTAACCCAACCTACGACAACACCGCCAGCCCTCAAGCCTTGAAGTTCTCGATCTTGTCCCACAGCGCGCCGTATTGCGCCTTGTAGTTCGGCCAGATCTTGGCTTTGGCGACGTCGCGGAACAGGTCGACCTTGGCTTCGACGACGGTCATGCCGCGCGGCTCAAGCAGGGCCTTGGCCTTGGCGAAGTTGTCGACGCTCTCGGTCATCTCGCGGATCTTGACCTGTGCTTCGCGGGAAAGATCGAGCATCAGCTTCTTGTGCTCTGGCGACAGATCGTTCCAGATCTGCAAGTTCATCACCGCGTTGCTCGGGCCGTAGTTGTGGAACGTCATCGAGCAGAACTTCGAAACTTCGTAGATCTTCAGCGCCTCGAAGTTGACGATCGGCAGGTCGCCGCCGTCGATCACGCCCTGCTTGGCGGCGGCGACCACTTCACCCCAGGCCATTGGCACTGCATTGCCGCCAAGACCACTGATGGTGTCGCCGAACACCTTGGCCTGCTGCACGCGGATCTTCTTGCCGCGCAGGTCCTTGGGCTCGACGATGGGCGCCTTGGCTGTCCAGAAGTGGCGGAAGCCATAGTCGAACCAGCACATGGTCTTTAGCTTGTATTTGTCCTGGATGATCGTATCCAAGTCGTCGCCGATCTTGCCGTTCAGCATGGCGTAGGCCGATTTGTAGTCCTTGACGAGATAGGGCACCAGCAGCGCGCCCATTTCCGGGAACACGGTGGCGGCGGCTCCGGCCGGGCTGCCCATGGCGATGTTGCCCGACTTCACCGCATTCATGATCTCAAGTTCCTGCGGGATCAGTGTCTTGCCGAAGAACTCCATGCTGAGCGCGCCCTTGGAACGCTCGCCGACTTCCTTTGCCATCCAGGTGAAGGCGACCGCAGCCGATTCCGGCACGGCGTTGATGTGGGCAAAGACGAGCTTCTTGGGCGCGGCTTGTGCGAAGATCGGCGCCCGGCCGCTGGCGAGGATAGCCGCCATGCCGGCCGAGCCGGCGAGGATGGTGCGACGGGTGAGGTTCGTGGATTTGGCGGCGCCGGTCTTGCGCGTGGTCATGCGAGGTTTCCTCCGTTTAAATTCGTTTTCGGATGCGCTCTGTCGCGTTTCGCCGGCGCACTTGGGGTCAAGACTATAGGAGGGAGTCGCTGGGCGCCATGCACGATATGAGGGGCGAGCTATGTTTGTCTGACAATCGTCGAATGCGGTAACTCGGGGGTGGACTGACACATGTGGGAAGTGACGACAATTCCTGCGTTGCCAGCGCGGGTGTGGACGGAATTAATGAGAAGGGTGCGACGCTAGAGCTATAATTTTAGTTTCAGCCCATTTCTCGAATTGCCAATAACGCTTCCGCATTGCCGCGTGCATCGTCGACGGGATTGTGCGTATGGCGGGTAACGCGCAAGTGTTTGAAATTCTTCGTGGCATCCTTGACAAGTCCTTTGTACAGGGAGCCGAGATTGGTGCTTGAATGGCCGATCGGGTTCGCTCCTGTGAAGTGCCAGAAGTACCAGTTGACGAATTGCCAATCGAAACCATTGTTGTCGCTTATGAACTTGGGCCTGCCGACGACGTGCGCGGCGAGCCAACCGGAAAATGCGTTCATGACCGTGCTTGGCTCATCGAAGCCCAAGGTTGCCTCGCGAGAGTAGCCGCTGACAGCAAGGGCCTCCGGCTTCCAGCATTTCGGATCGGCTTGAGGCGCCGCAGATAAGCTTGATCGAGGCTCGGCTCAACGATGATCGCGCCGATAGCAATCATACTGTAGTCGCCGGGAATGGGTCCGTCGGCTTCTACGTCGACCATCACGTAGGACATGATATTCACCCTGACTCAATTGACGCATCTCACCACTCGAACAGCCGCTCCGCATTTTCCACCAGCACCTGCCTGCGCACCGCTTCATCCGGCAACCAGTCGGCCAAGTGGTCGGTGAGGTCGCCGTCGTTCGGCATGGGGATTGGGCAAATCGGGTGCGGCCAGTCGGTGCCCCAGACGATGCGGTCGGGGCGGCGGGCGGTCAGCGCGTGCGCGAACGGAGTCACGTCGGCGTAGGGCGTTACTTTGTGCGCGGTGATGCGATAGGGCGCGGTCAGTTTCACCCAGCACTGGCCGTCGGCGAAGTAATCGAGGAACGCCTGATATTTCGGGTGTAACACGCCCAAGCCGCGCCGGCATGTAGCCGAAATGGCCGATCGAGATGTCGACCGGCAGCTTGCGGATGTCGGCCATCCAGTCGTCGAGGTCGTGCACGTGGGCGAGGAACTCAATGTGCCAGCCGAGTGGCTTCAGGCGATGGGCGAGCGCGGTGATTTCGGCGAACGACGCGAACGGGTTGCCGCCGGGATCGGCGATGTTGACGCGGATGCCGCGTGCGCCTTGGGCATGGAAGTCAGCCAGCATCTTGTCGGTAACGTCGGGATCAACCGCGATTACCGCGCGCATGCGATGCGCAAGTTCTTCGACACGTAGTCGAGCATGCAGCGGTTGTCGGTGCCGTAGACGCTGGGCTGGGTCAGCACGCCGCGCGATACGCCGAGCGCCTTGTGCAGTGCTTCATAGGCTTCCGGCAATGCATCGGGCGGCGTGTAGCCGCGCTTCGGGTTCCACGGATAGTTCGGCCCGAAGATGTGGCCGTGCGTGTCGATCGTGCCTGGCGGCAGCGTCACCCGCGACGGGCGCTTCGGGGCGGGATCGGGCGGCGGGCAGGGTTTCACCGCATCACGCCCTTGCCGATCTTCTCGCGAGCGATGATCATCTTCATGATCTGGGCGGTGCCGTCGCCGATCTCGAGGCCCATGACGTCGCGCAGCCGTTGCTGATGCGGCAGATCGAGCGACCAGCCGTAATGGCCGTGCGTGATCAGGCACTGGTGGATGATATCGACGGCGGTCTTGGGGCCAAGCCACTTGCACATCGCCGCTTCCGCCGTATGCGGCAGGCCGGCGTCCTTCAATCGCAGCGTGTGGTAGCAGAGCTGCCGGATGGCGGCGAGCATGGTCTCGGCTTCGGCCAGTGGAAACGTCACGCCCTGGTTCTTGGCGATCGGCGCGCCGAAGGCTTGTCTCTCTTTCACGTAGGCCCAGGTCTCGTCGATGGAAGCCTGCGCTGAGGCGATCACCTGCAGACCGATCAGCGCGCGGGAGAAATCGAAGCCCTGCATCACCTGCACGAAGCCGGCGCCCTCGGCGGCGAGGCGATTGCCGGCCGGGATCACCGCGTCGTCGAAGAATATCGAGCTGCGGCCGATGGCGTGACTGCCGAGATCCTTGTAGCGCTGGGTCGAGACGCCGGGCGTGTCCATCGGCACCAGGAATGCCGAGACGCCACGCGCGCCTTCCTCCGGGCGGCCGGTGCGGGCGAACAGGATGCAGGCGTCGGATTGGTCGGCCATGCTGATCGACGATTTCTCGCCCTTCAGCACATAGGTATCGCCGACGCGCTTGGCCGACAGCACGAGGTTCGCCGCATCCGATCCGCCGCGCGGTTCAGTAAGGCCGATGCAGACCACCGATTGCCCACTGACGATGCGGCCGATCCATTCGGTGGCGAGTTCGGGACTGGCGTGCTCAGCCAGGATCTTGCCGTTGAGCGAGCCCAGGATCTGCAGATACGACACGTTGATGTCGGCATAACCGATCGCCTCGGCGATGAGGCCGCTGGCGAGGCTTGGCAGGCCGAGGCCGCCGTACTGCTCGGGCAATTCGGGTGCAATCAATCCGAGTTCGCCCATCTCGCGGATCAGCGCCTTGTCAACCCGGGCTTCCGTCTCGCGCGCCATGTACTTCGGCGCGATCTTCTCGCGGGCGAAGCGTTCGGCGGTTTCCTGCAGCGCGCGTAACTCGTCAGGCAGGGTCGGATCGATTGCAGCCATGGTCATGCCCCCTCGAAGCCAAGGAACTTGGTGAACTGATCGACGGCAAGTTTCTCCGGC
Organism: uncultured Alphaproteobacteria bacterium; assembly: GCA_963732635.1. Taxonomy (GTDB): domain Bacteria; phylum Pseudomonadota; class Alphaproteobacteria; order Rhizobiales; family Hyphomicrobiaceae; genus JAKFWF01. Next base: position 507,000 of record CAVTAL010000033.1, on the reverse strand, counting down.
ATCAGCTTGTTTTCTGGTGCATCCGGGTCCGCGTATCCGAGTGAAATTCCGCAAGCCAGCAGCTCGGTGTCGGCGAGCGGCAGATGCTGTCGGACCACCTTGTGGAAATTGATGAAGGCCGCTTGGCCGCAGGTATCGAGGCCTTCGCCGCGGGCGCCGATCAGGATGTTTTCGATGAACATGCCGACGTCCATGAAGGTGCCGGCGGCGCAGCGCCGGTCGAAGGTGACGAACAGGCCGACGGGCGCGCCGAAGAACTTGAAGTTCTCCAGCATCTGTTTTTCACGCGCCGCCTTGTCCTCGCGACCGATGCCTAGGATGGCGTACAACTCGTGGCCGAGCTTGCGCCTGCGTCCGATGAATGGCTCGACCCATTCGACGGGGTAGTAGTCGTATTCCGGCTTATGGCTGTCGGCCGGTTCGGTGGCGATGGCCTTCAAGATGTCGGCCGAGAGCGCGTCCTTCACGGTGCCGGCGACGGCATAGACTTTCCACGGCTGGATGTTGTGGCCGGAGGGCGCCGTGGCGGCACCTTCGAGGATGCGCTTTAGGCTCTGCATCGGCACCGGCTTGGCTAAAAAGCGGCGGATCGAGCGGCGGGTCATGATTGCGTCATGGACATGCATGGGCAAAATCTCACTGATGCTGAAGGGTGTCTCGAAGGTTGAGCAAATTACGGATGCGACACCCCCCAACTGTCAACTCGGGGCTTGTCCCCGGGACCCATCGTGCCGCAACCTCGAAGCCTTAGTTCGTGGCGTGATGGGTCCCGGCAATAAATGCCGGGATGACACTGTTGGGTTGGGGCTAGCGCTGTTCAGCGCCGCCTCACTTCACGTGTTTGCGGAAATCCGGCTTGCGCTTCTCGTTGAAGGCATTGACGCCCTCGCGGCTTTCGTCGCTCTCGTAGTAGAGCTTCAGCGTCTGCATGCCCATGGCGCCGATGCCGCGGATGTTCTCGCTGTCGGCATTGAACGAGCGCTTGGCGATGGCGAGTGCGGTCGGGCTCTTTTCCATGATCTCGGCACACCACTTGGTGACCTCGGCGTCCAACTGGTCGTGCGGCACCACGGCGTTGACGAGGCCCATTGCGAGCGCTTCCTGCGCAGTGTAGCGGCGGCACATGTACCAGATCTCGCGTGCCTTCTTCTCGCCGACCATGCGGGCGAGGTAGGCGGTGCCGAAGCCCGGATCGACCGAGCCCATCTTGGGGCCGACCTGGCCGAAGATCGCCTTCTCGGACGCAATCGTCAGGTCGCACATGGTGGCGAGCACGTTGCCGCCGCCGATGGCATAGCCTTGCACGCGCGCGATCACGGGCTTGGGAACGTCACGCAGCAGCGACTGCACTTCCTCGATCGGCAGGCCGATGGTGCCGCGGCCGTCGTACTGGCCCTCGTGCGCGCTCTGGTCGCCGCCGGTGCAGAACGCGCGATCGCCAGCGCCACCAAGCACGATGACGCCGATCGTCTTGTCCCAACCGGCCTTGCCAAGCGCGTGGATCAATTCCTCGCAGGTCTTGCCACGAAACGCGTTCATCACCTTCGGCCGATTGATGGTGATATGGGCGGCGCCGTCTTTCACTTCATACAATAGATCTTCGTAGGTCATGGCTGGTCGGTCTCCGGGTCGATGGAAGCGTTGATGCGTAATGATCGTCGCAAAGATGGTGCGATTACAGCCAGCGCTTGCGCCGGCGGAACGATTTCAGGTTCTTGAAGCTCTTGCGCGCATGACCGCCGCCGCCGAGGTAGAATTCCTTGACGTCCTCGTTGCTGGTCAGCGCTTCGCGGGTGCCGTCGAGCACGACCTTGCCCGACTCCATGATGTAGCCGTAGTCGGCCACGCCGAGCGCCATGTTGGCGTTCTGCTCGACCAACAACATGGTGATGCCGAGATCCTTGTTGAGCCGCGCGATGATCGAGAACACCTCCTGCACCAGCAGCGGCGCGAGGCCCATGCTCGGTTCATCAAGCAACATCATCTTGGGGCGGGCCATCATGGCACGGCCGATCGCCAGCATCTGCTGCTCGCCGCCGGAAAGATAGCCGGCAAGCCCGGTGCGCTCCTTGAGGCGCGGGAAGTAGGAATAGACCAGCTCAATATCATCGGTGACGCCGTTGTCGCGTCGGGTGAAGGCGCCGCAGCGCAGGTTCTCGAGCACGGTCATGTCGGAGATGATGCGTCGGCCTTCCATGACCTGGAAGATGCCGTCCCGCACGATCTTTTCCGGTGCCTTGTGGGTGATGCTCTCGCCGTTGAACTTGATGTCACCGGCGACGATCTCGCCGTCCTCGGAATGCAGCAAGCCCGAGATTGCCTTCAGCGTCGTCGACTTGCCGGCGCCGTTGGGGCCGAGCAAGGTAACGATCTTGCCCTTCGGCACATTCAAGCTGACGCCGCGCAGCACGAGAACCACATCGTCGTAGACGACCTCAATGTTCTCGATCGACAACAGCGCCGGGTCGGCGGCCTTGGCGGCGGACGGGACTGCAGTCGTGGCGGCGGCGGTCATGGCGGTCCTTGGTCGGCGGTTGGAAGCGGTGCCTGGTTTCAGCCTGGCACCGCTGTTGCGTGATGGTGCCAGGCTAACGCCAGGCACCATCGGTCGACGGCGAGGGCACTACTTCTTTAGTAGCCGTGCCACTCGGGCTTGCGCGGCACCTTCTGCTCGGCCACCTTGTTGAGCTTGATCGTGCCGGCGGCAGCGAGATCGGCGACCTCACCCTTCTCGGTATCACCAGTCACCGCGGCCCGACCGATATTGACGGTATCGACGGCACGATGATCCGTGCTGGTCCAGGTCACTGGCGCACACATGCCGTTGGCGCCGGCAGGTACGAAGTCCTTGAGCGATTCGAGGGCGGCCTTGATGCCGGGGCCGTTGAGCTGCCCGGCCTTGTCGGCAATCTTCAGGCCTTCGGCGAGATGCAGAACCTGACAGGCGCCGAGTGCGTAGGGCAGCGGACGATAGACCTTGCCGGTCGGATCCGACATGGCCGAGATCTCACGGAACACCTTCATGCCGGGAACATCGGAACCCCATTGCGGTTGCCCGAGCACCATGACGAGGCCGTCGACCGGCTTGCCAATCGCCTTCATGCCGGCTTCGTCCATGCCCCAGACATTGGCCATGAACTGGACGTTGACGCCGACCGTCGAGCACGAACGTACGAGTGCAACGTTGGAGCCAGTGGTGTTGGCGAGGAACGCATAGTTGGCGCCGGAAGACTGCAACGCCAGGCACTGCGCCTTGAAGTCGCCGCCACCGAGCGCGTACTGGATCGAGGGCAGAACGTCGAAGCCCATCTCCTTGGCGATGCCTTCGCCGGCTTCCTTGGGAGCCAACGGGTACGGGTGGTTGTCGCCGAGATGAATGTACTTCGGCTTGCCGGCGCCGCCCTTCTTCTTCCAGTCCTCAGCCGCCCACATCACCAGGGCGCGATTGCCATCCGAATACGATGGCTGGCCGAAGAAGTTGTACGGCGCCGGCTTGATCTTGCCCGCCTTCGCCTTCTCGCTGATGCCGCTCGGGTCGGTCAAATGCCCGGAGAATGAGAACGAGAAATACGGCATCTTATCTTCGGCGATGAAGCCGACCATGGCTTCGGTGTCGTTCGTGCCATAGCCCAGAATGGCGACCGCGCCTTCATCCTTCCACTTCTTGTAGAGCTGAATGCCGCGCTGGGTCTGATAGCCATAGTCGACGGCTTCGGCGTCCAGCATCTTGCCGTTGATACCACCATTCTTGTTGATCCAGGCAATGGCGTCGACCTTGCCGGGGCCGGAGAACTTGCCGGTGCTGGACGTCGCGCCGGTGTAATCCACGAGGTTGCCGAGCTTGATCTTCTGCTGCGCCAGGGCTGGCCCGGCGAGCAGGGCTGCAACCGTCGTGGCTGCGAGTAGGGTCGCGTGTTTTTTCATTTTGTTTCCTCCTTGGTTGGCATCAATACGAATACGGGTAGAGCTTCCAGTACGCCTTGATCTTGCGCCAGCGGGCGGCAAGCCCGTCTGGTTCGAAGACCAGGAACAGTACTATGGCGAGGCCGATGGCCATCTCTTTCAGATAAGCCAGGCCTTCATTGAACGAGGCGCTTTGACCAATGCCGAGCGCCTGGATCTTCTGCACGGCGCCGAGCATCACCTCCGGCAGCAGAAGAATGAAAATCGTGCCGAGCAGGCTGCCCATTACCGAGCCTAGTCCGCCGATGATGATCATGGCGAGGAAGTTGATCGACAGCAGCAGGTCGAACGCCTCGCCGGAGACGAACCCTGTATAGTGGGCCATTAGCGCTCCACCGACGCCGGCATAGAATGATGAGATGCCAAACGCCAGGATCCGGTAGTAGCTCAGCCCAATGCCCATGATCTCGGCTGAGAGGTAGTGATCACGCACCGCCACCATCGCGCGACCGTCGCGCGTGCGCATCAAGTTGGCGGCGAACAGGTACATCACGACTAGGTAGAAGAGCACGACATAGTAGTACTTGCGGTCGCCGGACAGTGTCAGGCCAAATAGCGAAAACGGACCGGCATTGGCGCCGGACGCGCCACCCGTGAACCAGTCCGCGCGGCTGAAGAAGTCCTGCAACACGAACTGTGATGCGAGTGTCGCAATCGCCAGATAGAGCCCCTTCAGACGACCGGCGGGCAGACCGACGACAAGGCCGAGTAGTGCCGTGGCGATGCCGGCCAGCGGGATGCTCAACATCACTGGCACGCCGAGCTTACCGGAAAGATAGGCCGACGCGAACGCGCCAAAACCGAAGAACGCGGCATGCCCGAGCGAGATCTGGCCGGTGAACCCGACCAGGATATTCAACCCCAGGGCGGCGATGCCATAGATCGCAATCTGGATGACGAGTGCGAGCCAATACGATGCCACGAAGGACATGCCGCCAATCTGCAGAGGCAGAAGGCATAGCGCTATGAGCCCGATGATGAACGCGAGACGCGAACTCTTGGTCGGGAATATCGTGTGGTCAGCCTGATAGGTGGTGCGGAAATCGCCCGCCGGGCGCATCGAGCCAGCCATTGTTTCACACTCGCTCGATGTTCTTGTTGCCGAACAGACCGTACGGCTTGATCAGAAGTATGATCAGCATCGCATAGAACGGCGCGATCGTGATCAGGTTGCCAAAATGCAGGTACTCGCTGTCGACGAACTGGGCGAGGCCTTCGAGCAGGCCGATGATCAGGCCGCCCAGCACCGCGCCGATGATACTTTCAAGGCCGCCGACGATCACCGCCGGGAACACCTTCACGCCAACCGTTGCGACCGAGGCCGATACGCCGGAAACGAGGCCGACCACGACGCCGGCGAGTGCCGACACGGAAGAGGAGATCGCCCAGGCGATGGCGAACACCTGGCGCACCGATATGCCCATGCTTTGCGCCACCTGCTGGTCGAACGCGGTGGCGCGCATCGCCAGCCCCATCTTCGAGTATTTGAAGAAGTAGGCGAAGCCCGCCATGATCACCAACGAGATGGCGAGGCTCATCAGGTATGCGCTCTCGACGTTGAGGCCTGCTATTTCGACACTTTTGGTCGAAAACACCTGCGGGAACGGCTGAATGAACACGCCGAACATCCACTTCAGCAACGCCTGGAAGAAGATCGACAGGCCGATCGTGACCATCACAATCGAGATCACTGGCTTGCCGACCAAGGGTCTCAGCACCACGACCTGCACCAGAACGCCGAGGATCGCCATGAAGACAAGGCACACTGGGAAGGCCAGCCAAAACGGCAGCTTCAACGATGTGACCAACCACCAGCATGCCCAGGCGCCGATGAGAACGAACTCGCCCTGGGCGAAGTTGACGACCTGACTGGCCTTGTAGATCAGTACGAAGCACATCGCGACCACGCCGTAGAGCGCGCCGACGATGAAGCCGTTGACCAGAAGTTGAGTGAGAAGCGTCGTGTTCATGGATGTTTGCTGCCTTGAGCCTTGGATGCCGCCTCGCCACCGATCATGCCGATCGAGCCTGCGCCGCGTCGACGCCGAGGGATGCGATCGGCAGGCTGGTGCGAATGCGCTGCTTGGTGCCATCCTGGAACGCGATTTCGGTGTCGATCTTGACCTCGTTCGCATTCGAATAGACGGCGTCGATGATGTCGGCGTATTTTTCGGCGATCACGCTGCGGCGGACCTTGCGGGTGCGGGTCAACTCGCCGTCATCGGCATCCAGCTCCTTGTACAGCAGGATGAATTTGCGCAGTTTCTGCGCTGGCGGCAGTGAGGCATTGACCCGCGCCAACTCGCCGGCGATCAGATCGTAAACCTCCTTGCGCGACGACAGATCCGAATATGTGGTGAACGACATCCGCCGCTGTTCGGCCCACTTCGAAACGATGGCGAAGCGAATGCAAATGATCGCGGCCGGGTAGTCGCGCTTGTCGCCGAGGATCACGGCCTCGCTGATGTAGGGCGAGAATTTCAGCTTGTTCTCGATGTACTGCGGGGAAAACCGTTCGCCGCCGGTGGTCGCGGCCAGATCCTTCATTCGGTCGATGACGACGAGCTGGCCGGATGGCTTGAAGTAGCCGGCATCGCCGGTATGCATCCAGCCGTCGCGCAAATCGGCCGCCGTGGCTTCAGGGTTCTTGTAGTAGCCCCGGAACATGTAGGGGTGTTGGCTGAGGATTTCGCCGACCCCGCTTGGGTCAGGCTGGTCGATGCGAAGCTTGTAGTCCTTGGTCAAGCCCTGCCCGACCGCATCGAAATCGCGGTCGCCAAGTTTCTGGCTGACATAGATGCCACCCAGTTCGGTCTGGCCGTAGAGCTGCAGCATCGGCACGCCCATCGACATGAAAAATTTGAAGGTATCCGGTCCCATTGCCGCGCCGCCCGTGCTGGCGATCCGGAGCCGCGAAAATCCGAGACGATCACGCAGTGCGCGCATGACGAGGTGCTGTGCCACCGCGCTGTGGCCACCGTTTTCGACGGCTCGCAGCGCGAGCTTGGAGCCATACTCAAACATCTTCCGCTTCAGCGGTGATGCGTCCATCATCTGTGCCCGCACGTTGGCCGCGATCTGTTCCCAAACGCGCGGCGCCAGGAACATGAAGGTCGGCGCGATCTCGCGCAGATCCGCCATGGTGGTCGAGCCATCCTCGACGAAGTTCACCTTGTGCCGGCTGACCACCGGCTGGAAGAACGCCATGAACTGCTCGCCGATCCAACCCATCGGCAACAGCGAAACGTATTCGTCGTCAGGCCCGATATCGAGCAGTTCGCAATAGTCCGCGACATGCTTGATGAAGTTGCCGGCGGCGAGGCTGACCAGCTTCGGATGCGAGGTTGTGCCGGAGGTCGAGCACAATACCGCGATGTCGTCGCCAGACGTGGCGTCGACCAGCCGGTCCCAGGCGCCAGGATCCGCCGCTTCGGTCTCGCGAACCTTTTGTAGCAGAGCGTCGCAGTGCAGCAGGCGCGGGTCGTTGTATTTCCGCATGCCGCGCGGGTCGTTGTAGACGATTGCCTTGATCGACGGCGCGCTGTCGGCCATGCGCAGGATCTTGTCGACCTGCTCCTCGTTTTCGGCGACGACGACCTTCACCTCGGCGAACGCCAGCAGATAACTCAGTTCCGCTTCGAGGCCATCCTGGTAGAGACCGAGCGTCATCGCACCGACGGCGTGGGCACCGATTGCGGCTGCAACCCAGTCTGGTCGCGAGTCACCGACGATGGCGATGGTATCGCCCTTGCCGGCGCCCATGAATTTGAACCCGAGGCCCCATAACCGGGCTCTTTCATGAACGTCGGACCAGGAGTAGGACTTCCACAGTCCACGATCTTTCTCGCGCTGAGCAACGTCGCCGCCGTGATGCTTCGCGTTGTGGCGCAGCAGTTTCGGCAGGGTGTCATTAGTCTCGATATGGGCGAAACGGGCCGAGCTCATGCCGACGCCTCCACTTTTGGCCCGCCTTGGACGCCGTGGTCCTGGCCGAGATAGGCACGCTTGACGTCTTCGTTCGCCTTGATTTCGTCTGGCAGGCCTTCAGCAATCTTGCGACCGAAATCCAACACCATCAGTCGATGCGAAAGATCCATCACCACGCCCATGTCGTGCTCGATCATCACGACCGTCATACCCAACTCTTCATTGAGGTCGATGATGTAGCGGGCCATATCCTCTTTTTCCTCGAGGTTCATGCCAGCCATCGGCTCGTCGAGCAGGATCACCTCGGGCTTCAATGCAATGGCACGGGCCAGCTCGACGCGTTTGCGAAGGCCATATGACAGCGTGCCAGCATGTTCGTTGCGGATATCCTGGATTTCCAGAAAGTCGATGATCTCCTCGACCGCGGCACGATGCTCGGCCTCCTCGGCCTGTGCGCCGCCGACCCAGTAGAGCATGCCGCGCGCAAAGCCGCAGCCCATCAAATGGTGCCGGCCGATCATGATGTTGTCCAGCACCGACATGCCGCTGAAGAGAGCCAGATTCTGGAAGGTTCGGCCGATACCGAGGTCGGCCCGCTTGTTGGCACCGAGGCGGGTGATGTCCTGGCCCTTGTGTAGAATGCGGCCGGCGGTTGGACGATAGCGGCCAGAAATGCAGTTGAGGGTCGACGTCTTGCCGGCACCGTTCGGGCCGATAATCGAGAACAGTTCACCCTTGAAGACCTTGGCGGAGACATCGGTCATGGCGCGGACGCCGCCGAAACGGAGGCTGACGTTGTCGAGTTCGAGGATTGGAGAACGATCGGCGCTCATGGGCGAGGCCTCCCGACAGACTGTCGGTTCTCGTCCGCCGGCACCAATGAGCATGGCCTCGTGCCGCGGCACGTCGAGCCTGGAAACATCGCTTCTTCTCCCCTCGCCCGGTTCGGGCGCCGTCTCGTTTTTTTGGAAGCTGCCACAGGACGCTCGGCAGGTCCACCACTTGACAACTACGATGCGACTGATTGAATAGCCAGTCAATAGAACTTTTTTGCGAGAGCCGTGCGCTCCGCAACAAAATTTGTGACCGGGGGTAATTTGCCGATGCTTAGTCGCGATGTCTTCACGTCCGAGCATGACATGCTGCGCGAGGCCGCCGCTAAATTCTTCGAGCGCGAGGTGGCACCGCATCACGCCCAATGGGAAAAGGACGGTGTAGCGCCACGCTCGATCTGGAAAAAAGCCGGCGAGCAGGGGCTGCTGTGCGTTAACATGCCCGAAGCATACGGCGGCGCCGGGGCGGACCGGCTGGCGGCGGCCGTGCTGATCGAGGAGCAGGCGCGTCTTGGACTTTCCGGGCCCGGGTTTTCAACGCACTCGGACATCGTCGCTCCCTACATTCTCAATTACGGCACCGAAGCGCAAAAGCAGAAGTGGTTGCCGGCAATGGCGCGCGGCGACATGATCGGCGCCATTGTCATGACCGAGCCGGCTGCCGGCAGTGATCTGCGTTCGATCCGCACAACTGCCGTGCGCGACGGCGACGACTTGGTGATCAACGGTCAGAAGACCTTCATTACCAACGGCCAGTGCGCCGACTTGCTGGTGATGGCGACCAAGTCGGGCGCCGGTGCCGGCCCGAAGGATCTGACGCTGGTGGTCGTCGATGGCGAGAGAAAGGGGTTCTCCAGAGGGCAGAATTTCCACAAAATCGGCATGAAGGCGCAGGATACATGCGAGCTGTTCTTCGATGATGTCCGCATTCCGGCTTCGAATGTACTCGGGGCCGAAGGCCAGGGTTTCGCGCTGCTTTCGAAGGAGCTCGCCTGGGAGCGACTGCAGATCGCTGTTGGCGCGGTGGCGACCTGTCAGGCAGCGCTCGGCTGGACGATCAACTATACTCGCGAACGCAAGGCCTTCGGCAAGGCCGTCGCGGAGTTCCAGAACACCCGCTTCAAACTTGCGGAGGTCAAGACCGAGATCCAGATCGGACAGGTTTTCGTTGATCGCTGCCTCGCCGAGGTCAACGAGGACAAGCTCGATGCGACGACGGCAGCGATGGCGAAATACTGGTGCACCGAACTGATGGGGCGCGTGCTCGATACCTGTCTGCAGTTGCACGGCGGCTACGGATATATGTGGGATTATCCGATCGCGCGCGCCTTCGCCGATGCCCGCGTGCATCGCATCTATGGCGGCTCCAACGAAATCATGCGTGAGCTGATCGCGCGGAGTTTGTGACATGCGAATCCTGATCACCGGTGCGAGCAAGGGCATCGGCCGCGGCACGGCGCTGCGGCTCGCTGGACCAGGCATTGCACTAGCGTTGTGCGGTAGCCGGGCGTCGCCGGAATTGACGACAATCGTTTCCGAATGCGCGGCCAGGGGCGCGCGCGTGGTGGCGGCGGCCGGCGATCTTGGCGATCCGGCGGTGCCTGCCCGACTGGTGGCGGAGGCTGCCGTTCAGATGGGCGGCATCGATGCAGTGATCAGCAATGCCGGCATTGTCGCCCCATCACGCATCGCCGATCTTGAACTCGACGGTTGGGACCGCATCTTCGCAGTCAACACGCGCAGCGCGTTTCTGCTGGCCAAGGCCGCTTATCCGCACCTCAAGGCATCGCGCGGCGCCTATGTCGCGGTTGCCTCGATGTCCGGGCGTCGAGCCGTACGCTGGTACCGGTGCCTACAGTGCGAGCAAGGCGGCGCTGATCATGCTCATCCGTCAGTTGGCGCAGGAATGGGCAGCGGATGGCATCCGCGTCAATGCGATCTCGCCCGGCATGATCCGGACGGCAATGACGGCGCCGATCTATGCCGACGCCGACAAGACCGCCGCCCGCGAGGCGCTGGTGCCGATGCACCGAATTGGCACGCCGGACGATATCGCCGGCATTGCTGCATTCCTGATTTCGCCGGCGGCTGACTATGTGACGGGACAGAACATTCTTGCTGACGGTGGCCTGTTGGGGTCGATCCAGTCCAACATCGCCGGTCGTCCGAAATCGGGAGGCTGATGATGGAGTTCCCGAAGCCCGATCCCGAACGCGCCAGGCAGTACCATGCGAGAGGCGATTGGCTTGATGATACCATTCCGGCGCTGATCGAACGCGCGGCCGCCGCGGCTCCATCGAAAATCGCGGTGCGCGATGCGTCCGGCGCTGCGATCACCTATGGCGACCTCGTGCAGCATGCGTCGGCGATCTCGGGCTTCCTCGCTACGCGCGGCGTCGGCAAAGGCGATGTCGTCACCGCCTGCTTGCCGAACTGGTGGCAGACCGTCGCGGTGTTCCTCGGCGTGCAGCGACTGGGCGCGGTGATCAATCCAGTGCCGGTCACCTATGGTCGCGCCGATCTCGAATTCGTTTTGGCCAAATGCCAGAGCAAGGCATTGTTCATCGCTGGCCGGTTCCGGAGTGTCGACTTCACCGAGACGGTGGCGGCGATGACATCGGCGGAAGCGCGCGCAATTCCGGTGATCCGCATCGGTGACGGCGCCAAGGACATAGGCGTGTCTCTGGGCGACGTGCTGGCTTACGCGCCGGTCCCGTCGGCAGACGAGTTTTCTGCCGACGATCCGGCCGCTGTGCTGTTCACTTCCGGAACCGAGTCACGGCCGAAGGGCGCGGTGCATACCCACAACACGATCCTGTTCGGCGAGCGGGCGATGGCATCGGCAATGCATGTCACGGCCCAAGACTCAGCCTTCATGGCCTCGCCGATCAGCCACGCGACGGGCTTCCTGCACGGCTACGCCATGACGCTGACACTTGGTGGCACGCTATCGCTGCTCGATGTGTTTTCGGGTGCGGCGGCGGCAAGGCAGATGCGCGAGCATCGCTGCGCTTGGACCATGGGCGCGACACCGTTCCTGTCGGATATCGCCGATGCGTTGGCCGCCGATAATGCGAAGCTGCCCGATCTGCGCTATTTCCTGTGTGGCGGCGCGCCGGTACCGGAACCATTGGTGCGCCGCGCGACCGGCATCGGCTTGCGGGTTCTCTCGATCTACGGCGCCACCGAGAGCCCGCCACATACCATCGTGCACCCGGAAGATCCGATCGAGAACGCCTGGACCTCCGACGGCCGCCCGCTCGCCGGCATTGAGGTGATGATCACCGACGAGGACGGCAGGGCGGTGCCTGACGGCGAGATCGGTGAGGAGCGGTCGCGCGGTCCGAACACTTTTCTTGGCTACCTCGGCGAGCCGGAACTGACCGCCAAGGACTTCGATGCCCAAGGCTGGTACCGGTCGGGCGATCTCGGCCGACTGCTCCCCGATGGCTCGCTACGCATCGTCGGCCGATTGAAGGACATCATTATTCGCGGTGGACAGAATATCTCGGTGCGCGAAGTCGAGGATTATCTCGCCGGCCATCCGGCGGTGCATACGGCGGCTCTGGTTGCCATTCCGCATCCGCGCCTCGGTGAGAGCGGCTGCGCCGTGCTCGTCCTCAAGCCCGGCCAGACGCTAACGCTGGCTGAAATGGCTGCCTACCTCGAAGCCAAGGGCGTGGCGAAATTCAAGCTGCCGGAGCGGCTTGAGGTCTGGCCGGCGTTGCCGACGACGCCTTCCGGCAAGATCCAGAAGTTCCTCATCCGCAAACAGCTAAACGAAACCGACGGTGGCAACCCATGATAAGTGTAAGGCAAGCGGGCGGCATCGCCACGATCCTGATGAGCCGGCCGCCAGTCAACGCCATCGACCACGCCTTCATCAAGGCGCTGAACGGTGCGCTTGACCAGATCGACAAGACGAAGCCGACCGCCGTCGTCATCAGAAGTGACCAGAAGTGCTTTTCGGCCGGGGCCGATCTGGCGCTGATCCAGGGCTATTTCAGCGCGCCCAACGGCACCGCCGAGATGGTCGACTACGTCAAGGCGCTGCACGCGGTGTACAACCGGTTGGAGCGTTGCGACGCGGTGACCATCGCCGCCATCGCCGGTCCGGCGCTCGGCGGCGGCTTGGAACTCGCCTTGTCGTGCGACATGCGGATCGCCACCACGACTGCGAAAATTGGACTGCCGGAAGCCCGCATCGGCATGATCCCGGGCGCCGGCGGCACCCAGCGGTTGCCGCGCCTCGTCGGCCCCGGTGTGGCCGCCCGCATGATCCTCGGCGGCGAAGTTATCGATGGCACGGAAGCGGAACGCCTCGGCGTCGTGCAGTGGGTGGTGACGCCGGCCGATCTCGACGCCAAGATCGCGGAAGTTTCCGAACGCGTCGCCGGTCTCGCACGGCCCGCGCTCGTGGCGTGCAAGGACTGCATGGCGGCCGCGTCTCGATCCGGCCGATCGATGGCTACGCGCTGGAGATCGAACAGCCGCTGACCCTCATGGCAACGACCGAGGCGCGCGAACGCATCGCCGCCTTCTTCGCCACCCGCAAATAATCAGCACAGACACTCACAGGAGACCACTCATGAAATTCAACGACAAGGTGATTCTCGTCACCGGCGGTGCATCGGGCATCGGCTTTGCCACCTGCAAGGCGTTCGCCGAGGCCGGTGGCTACGTCATCATGACCGACGTCAATGCCGAGAGCGGCGCCAAGGCAGCCGAAAGTTTGAAGGGCGCCGGCAAAGTCGAATTCATGACGCTCGACATCACCAATCGGGAGGCCGCCGAGGTGACCGCCGCCAAGATCAAGGCCGGCATTGGGCGCCTCGACGTGGTCGTCAACGCGGCTGGCTGGGATATCATCCAGCCGTTCATGGACAACACGCCGGAATATTGGGCGAAGATCGTGGCGTTGAACTTCATGGGACCGGTGCAGGTTACCCGCGCCATGCTGCCGCTGCTGATCGAGAGCGGATCTGGCCGCATCGTCAACGTGTCGAGCGATGCCGGCCGTGTCGGCAGCTTCGGCGAGACGGTCTATGCCGGTGCCAAGGGCGGCGTCATCGCCTTCACCAAGTCGCTCGCTCGAGAAGTCGTGCGCAATAACGTGCGCGTAAACTGCATCTGTCCCGGCCCGACCGATACGCCGCTGTTCGCCTCGCAATCGGAGAAGATGAAAGACGCGCTGACCAAGGCGATCCCGATGCGCCGCGTGGCGAAACCGTCCGAAATCGCCGACGGCATCCTCTACTTCGCCTCCGACCGCTCGAGCTTCTGCACCGGCCAGGTGCTGAGCGTCAGCGGCGGTTTGACCATGGTGGATTGAATCTTTCGTCGCATCCGGCTCCGCGGAGCGGCGTCGGATGCGACGACAAAAAGAGCACTTCGATGACCAAGGTCACGACCCTGAGCAATGCGGTACGTTCGTCGGTCCGGTCCGGCGATACGCTGGTGTTCGCGTTCACGCATAATCGCTCGCATGCGGCGGCGTTCGAGGTGGCGCGCCAGTTCCGCGATCAGCGGTGTCTCAACCTCGTCGCTACCGGACTGCTCGAATACGCAACCATCCTGCAGTCGGCTGGGGCGATCGCGAAACTGGAGTCGGCGTTCGCGGGCTCTACCTACCCGGCACCAGCGCCGTCGCGCGAATTGCAGACCGCATTCGCCGATCAGCCGCAAAGCGATCCCGACTGGACCAACCTCACCATGACCGCTCGCCTGATGGCCGGGGCGATGGGCTGGCCGTTCGTGCCGACCAATAGTCTTGCTGGCTCCGGCCTGTGGCGTGAACAAAGCCGCGCCATGATCGCCGATCCCTTCACCGGACGCCAAACGCCGGTGATCGCCGCACTCAATCCCGATGTCGCGTTCGTGCATGTGGCGGTCGCCGACACGCAGGGCAATGCCATTGTGCACGGTCCAGATGCCGAGGAAGGCTGGGGGGTGTTGGCGGCGAAGCGCGTTGTCGTCACCGCTGACCGCATCGTTTCGCCGGAGGAACTGCGTGCGATCGGCCCGCGCAACGGATTTCCGGGATCGATTGTTACCCATGTCGTGCTGGCGCCGTTCGGTGCGCATCCGCAGGGGCAGTTCGTGTGGACGCCGGAAGAGGGCGTCGCATCCTACGCCGAGGACTACGAGTTCCGCCTGATGCTGCGCGCGCTGTCGCGTGATCCGTGAAGGCGTTGCGCGCCTGGGTCGAGGACTGGGTGTTCGGCACCGATCATGACAGCTATCTGGCACGGCTTGGACTCGAACGGCTGGGAGAGCTGCGTAACGCCGCCATTAACCCGACGGTCGCCGCGCCCACCGATCCGTCTTTTCCGGCCTCGCCCGAGGAACGTGCCGCCGTACTCGCCATGCGCATCGCCGAGCGCGAAGTGAAGGCCGGGCGCGCCGACACGCTGTTCGCCGGCATCGGCCTTGCCCATCTCGCTGCCTGGGCCGCCGAGTCCCGCTGTCGTGCAGAAGGTGTCGCGACCGCGCTGATCGCCGAGACTGGCATGATCGGATTTCGACCGATGCTGGGCGATCCATACCTGTTCAACCGACCTAATGCGGCATCATCGCTGTTCCATTCGAGCTTTCTGCGCACGCTCGGCGTGTTCGCTGGCGCGAACGCGCGCTCGTGCCTCGCGATGCTGGCGGCCGGGCAGATCGACAGCCGTGGCAACATCAACTCTTCGCGCGCCAGCAATGGGCGCCTGATCGTCGGATCGGGCGGCGCCAACGATCTGGCCGTCGGCGGCTCGCGGGTGCTCGTCGTGATGCCGCTGAAGGCCGGCCGCCTAGTCGCAGATTTGCCATTCGTGACGAGCCCTATCCGACATCTGACCGGCGTCGCCACTGATCTCGGCTACCTGACTCGCGATGCCGAAGGCCGGCTACGGATCGCAGCCGTGATGTGTGAGGCGGGCCACACGCGCGCAGCCATCGACGGCATCATCATCAATGCTGGCTATGCCGTGCCGCTCGCCGACGAGATTGCTTGCGAGCCGCCGCCCAGCCCTGAAGAACTTGCTCTCATCCGCAGCTTTGATCCCAGCCGGGCAATCCTCGCCTGATCAACCGATAACGAACAAGGAAATCTGATCATGGAATACACCGACGTCCTCTACGATTCGAGCGAAGGCATCGCGACGATCACGATCAATCGTCCGGAGCGTCTGAACTGCTTTCGTGGCCGTACCATCGAAGAACTGCTTCACGCCTTCAAGCGCGCCTGGGCCGACAAGACGGCGGGCGTGGTCATCCTCACGGCGGCCGGCACCAAAGCCTTCTGCGTTGGCGGTGATCAGAAGGAGCTGGCTGAAAAGGGCTCCTACGGCACCAGCGAGAATGGGCTGTGGGAAATCGACGACCTGCACATGGTGATACGCAACATTCCGAAGCCGGTGATTGCGGCGGTGAACGGCTTCGCGATCGGTGGCGGCCATGTCATCCACGTCATTTGCGATATCACGATCGCGGCCGAGCACGCCAAGTTCGGCCAGGCGGGCCCCCGAGTCGGCTCGTTCGATGCCGGATGGGGTTCGGCCTATCTCGCCCGCACGGTCGGCGAGAAGCGCGCCCGCGAGATCTGGTTCTTCTGCCAGCAGTACACGGCGCAGCAGGCGCTGGACTGGGGGCTCGTCAACCGCGTCGTGCCCGCAGACAAACTGATGGAAGAGGCGCGTGCACTGGCGCAACAGGCGGTAGCGCTGAGCCCGACGGCCTTGAAGCACTTGAAACACGCGTTCAATGCCGACTCGGCGCATATCTTCGGGCAAGTGAAAATGGCGGCGAATGGCCTTGCCGCATTTGTAAATAGCGAGGAAGCTGCCGAGGGCCGGAACGCCTTTCTCGAAAAGCGCAAGCCCGACTTCTCAAACTTCCGGTGAACCACATGAAGCCTGGACGCCGTTCCCCATGACCGAAGTAGCCGCGCACAAGCCAGCCGAACTCGACGCCAGCGTCACCGCCATCGTCGAGGATCCAGTGTTGGTGCAGAAGCGGCGCAGCCAGATCGTGGCGGCGGCGACCGAGTTGTTCTCGACGCAGGGCTTCTACAAGACGACGATCAAGGATATTGCCAAGCTCGCCGGCATCAGTTCGGGGCTCGTCTATCAATATGTGCGCGAGAAGGAGGACGTGCTGCTGCTCGTCCTGCTCGACGTCATCGACGCCTATGCCCGCGAAATCCCGAAATCACTGGTCGGCGTCGATGATCCGATCGGCCGGCTGGTCGCCGCCATCGAGTCGTATTGCCGGGTGATAGATCGGCATCGCGATGGCGCGGTGCTGGCTTATCGCTCGACCAAGTCGCTATCGCCGCCGCGGCGGCTGCTGATCCAGCAAAAAGAATCCGAGACCAACGCCCTTATAGAGGCGGAACTCAGGTCCTGCATTCGTGCCGGGCTCGTGCGCAAGGTCGATCTTGATGTGCTCGTCTATCATATCGTCATGGCAGCCCACACCTGGGCGCTGAAGGGCTGGCATTTCAAGCCCCGGCTGTCGCTCGACAGCTATATCAAGGAGACTACCGATATCTTGATGGCGGGCGCATTGACGCCGTCCGGCACCAAGCGATATGCGGCGTGGATGCGGCGGCGGAAGGCGAAGTAGGCAGCCAATGCTCGATCACGTTTCGATCACCGTCGGCGACATGACGCGCGCGTCCAAGTTCTGGGATGGGGTGATGGCGGCGCTCGGCGTGCCGTGCGTCTGGCGCGACGACACGGCAATCGGCTACGGCATCCGCAATTCGGCGGCTGACGATGCGCACACCTATCTGACCATCCGGCTGCATGCGAGCGCGGCATTCGTTGCCTTCGATGCGCCCGGGCGACATTGGTGCTTCCGGGCTCCCAGTCGGGCGGCTGTCGACGCGTTCCATGCGGCTGGGCTTGCGAATGGCGGTGCCTGCAATGGCCGTCCTGGCATTCGCGCCATATATCACGCGGACTATTACGCTGCCTTTCTGATTGATCCGGACGGCAATCGCATCGAGGCCGTCTGTCATCAAGGCGTTTGAACCGCCGATTCTATGATTTTCGCGGCACCGGTGTCGGCGTATCTCGGATGGAGCGCGGCTGCATTTCGGCATCGAGATCGTAGGTAGCGCAATTTTTTGCCGCCAATTGCCGGTTCATGGCCTCCAGATAGGCACGATCACGGGCGGCGTCGGCGGCTGCATCGGCGCCACGGCTGGTGCCGCCGAACACCGGGACAATCGCTGACTGGGCGGTCTGGGCGATCTTGCTGCCGCCACCGCGATCCTCGGCGTCACGCGTCTGGAGAATTCGCACCTGCATGCGGCCGGTCAATCGCTTGCAGTCGAGAGCGAGCTCTTCCTTGGTCAACTGGTAGGGCTGGCCGGCGACATAGGTGTCGGGGAGTTTTTGACCCAATTGCGGGGCAAGGTTGGAGTTCCCGCCCGTCTCGCAGCCGCCTGCAGCCAAGCTCGCCACGGCGACAAACGCCGCCAGGAGCCGAAATGATCCGCCGAGATGGAAATCCAGGTTCATTGAGTTTCTGTTTAGCCGTATGAACCCGGCGGATAAAGGGCAGCAGGCGGTTCGGCCGTGGATAGCGCTGGTATTTCGCCGCTGGTCGTATCAAATTCTCCCCGAAACCGCCCATGAGGAGCCTAACTATGCCGCAAACGATTACCCGCAGCGTCAAGTCGATGATCGAAGAGGGCAAGGCCGCGATCAAGGAGTATACCGCCGCCGAGGCCATCGAGCGGTCAAAGAACGCGAGCGTGGTGCTCGTCGACATCCGCGATCCGCGCGAACTGGAGCGCGAGGGCCGCGTGCCCGGTGCATTTTCCTGCACGCGCGGCATGCTGGAGTTCTGGATCGACCCGGCGAGCCCCTACTACAAGCCGGTGTTCGGCGAGGACAAGGAATTCATTTTTTTCTGCGCCGGCGGCATGCGTTCGGTGCTGGCCACCAAAGTTGCCCAGGACATGGGGCTGAAACCGGTCGCTCACATCATCGGCGGGTATGGCGCCTGGAAAGCCGCTGGCGGTTCAACCGAAGGCGGCGCGCCGAAGAAATAGGCGCCTTGTTTCTCGCCGGCTTAATTTGGGCCAGCTTAATTCGGGAACGTGATGAGGATTTTCATCTTGAGCAACGCCGGGAAGTAGGTGGTGAGCAGCTGCCCCATCGTCCATAGCATAATGCCGAGCAGGATGATCGCCGGGATCGCCGCGAACAGGGCCTTCAAGAAGAACAACACCAGCCGTCCGAACGGAACCTCAAGTGAGGTAACGACACCGGAGGCGATCGGCGGCGGGTACGAGGCATCGTAGCCGTCGCGGGACATATCTGGTGCGTACGCTGGTTCTGGCGGTGGCGCGAATGCCTGATCGACGGCGGCGCGCTCGCGCGCCTCGCGTTCACGGGCTTCGCGCTGGGCATCGCGTTCACGCCGGAACGTGCGCGGAAGATCGTCGGGGCCACCGTCGGCCATGGCCATGTGTGCGTCGCTCATCGGTGCGGCTCCAGTCGTCATCTCGTGTGTCCCGGAACCATAGCTGGCAGCGGGCTCGTCTTCCCCGCGCTGGCGGGCTATGGCGCTCGATAACCGAGGATCGGTGATTTGCTTGTCTGTCATGCGAGCGTTCTATCGCTGATCTTGGAATATTGCTATTTTGCGCCGGGAATTTGGCGGATGCGAGGTGGATTGTGATGCTTGTGGACGACGTTAAGAAACTGATCCGAACCATCCCGGATTATCCGAAGCCTGGGATCATGTTTCGCGACGTCACGACGCTGATGCGCGATGCCAAAGGCTTCAGCGCCGCGGTCACGGCGATGGCCGCGCCATTCGTGGATAAAAAGATTGACGCAGTCGCCGGCATCGAGGCGCGAGGCTTCATATTCGGCGGCGCGGTGGCCGACAAGCTCGGCTGCGGCTTCATACCGATCCGCAAGAAGGGCAAGTTGCCCTGGACCACGATCGGCCAGCAATACACCCTCGAATACGGTGTTGATACAATCGAAGTTCATCTCGATGCCATGAAGGCAGGCGAGCGCATCCTGATCGTCGACGACCTGATCGCAACCGGCGGCACCGCGGAAGCGGCGGTGAAGTTGATCACGCGCGTCGGCGGAATCGTGGCTGGCGCCACGTTTGTCGTCGACTTGCCGGAGTTGGGCGGCATGAAGCTGCTGCGTTCGCATGCAGTCGAAGCGCACGTGCTGGTGGCATACGACGGTCATTGAAATGAGTGATGTCCCGCCAAAGTTGCCGCCCGACTGCCTTCCCAAGGCATTGGCGGCGATCTCTGTCTGGCAACAGGTGCCAGACCGGCCGGTGGAGTGTCCGGTGTGTGGCGCGGCGAACCTCGCCATTGTCGATCGGTCGGCGCGGCCGTACACAGCCTGGTTCGCGCTGTCTTGCGCCGGCTGCGGCCTCGTCGATAACGTCACATATCCGCTGGGCGGCGCCGGCGGTTCCTGGAGCTGACAGGCATGAAGATCAACGGTCGCGCCTATCGCACGATCTGGACGAAGCCCGATGGCTGGTCGGTCGAGATCATCGACCAGACTCGACTGCCGCATGAACTTGTCACGTTGACGCTCAACTCCAGCGCCCAAGCGGCGCATGCGATCAAATCGATGCAGGTGCGGGGCGCGCCGCTAATCGGCGCGACCGCGGCGTATGGGCTCAGCCTCGCCATGCGCGAGGACGCGAGCGACGCCGGCCTCGCCCGGTCGTTCGCATTCTTGGCCGAGCAGCGGCCGACGGCGATCAATTTGCGCTGGGCGCTGGAGGAAATGCGCAGGGTCCTCGCCCCGCTCGCGCCGTTAGCGCGTGTCGCCGCAGCCTATGCGCGAGCGGCTGAGATTGCCGACGAGGACGTCGAAAACTGCCGCATGATCGGCGTCAACGGCCTGCAACTGATACGCGACCTCGCCGCTACCAAGAAGCCCGGTGAACCGGTCAACATCCTGACCCACTGCAACGCCGGCTGGCTCGCCTGCGTCGACTGGGGCACCGCGACCTCGCCGATCTATCATGCCCACGATGCCGGCATCAAAGTGCATGTCTGGGTCGATGAGACGCGGCCGCGCAACCAGGGCGCCTCGCTGACTGCCTATGAACTTGGCGCGCATGGCGTGCCGCATACCATCATCGTCGACAATGCCGGCGGCCATTACATGCAGGCCGGCCGCGTTGACCTGTGCATCGTCGGCACCGATCGGGTGACCGCCAACGGTGATGTCGCCAACAAGATCGGCACTTACCTCAAGGCGCTTGCCGCGCGTGACAACAACGTGCCGTTCTACGTGGCGCTACCGCACTCGACGATCGACTGGACACTGAACGACGGCGCGTTGATCCCGATTGAGGAGCGTTCGGCCGACGAGGTGTTGAAGATGCCGGGCCGCCTGCCCGATGGTTCGGTCGTAACCGTGGAGATCGCTGCTCCCGGATCGCCGGCCGCAAATCCCGCGTTTGACGTGACGCCGGCCCGCCTCGTCACCGGCTTCATCACCGAGCGCGGCGTCGCGCCCGCGAGTGCCGAGGGCTTGCGCACGCTCTATCCGGGCGGCGCCGGATAGTGATCGCGGATCGTAGTGGCTGTCCGCATTCATATAACAATCGCATCTATCGCCAATCTCCGCTCAGGGTTCGGCTGTACACTGCTAGGCGATGACTGGATTCGCGGATCTCGACCAGTCCGGGCTATGGGCGGAATTTCTTGGTTGGAGGTGGTAATTCGATGTCATCGGGGCAACTACGGAAGACATCGACAGTGGTCGAACCCGGTGGCGAGGCCGACACGATCGCGCAGCGACTCGAACGGCTTGAACGCAAGATCGACATGCTGCTGGCGACGGAGGAAATGTCGGATCTGCATTGGCGGGGCCTCGATACGCCCGTCGATGCAGTGCATTTCGCGGCGATGGCCAAGGATTTCGCCGATGCGCTCGATTTTCGCAATCGCTTGCACGCTGAGCGGACGCGGAAATCGAGCGGACCAATCTGGCCCGCCGCCGACGAAACGCGCTGGCAGTCCGAGTTCGACCAATCGTCCGATCGGCTGCTGGCGTTGGCCAAGGACCTCGCGCATACCGCTGCCTCAAGCCTCGGCGACGTCAGACTTAAGGCGATGGCAGTCCGGGAACTTGTCGAGGAGGATTCCGATGATGTTGTTCACTTGCTTGCCGCAAGTCTCTGCGCCGATCTGTTCGCGTTGAAGGATGCGCAGTGAGTGTGGTTCGAGTTTTATCCGACCGTCTTGAGCACGCGGCCGGCGACGGCATCGAGCTTGGCGAGCAGCGCCGGGTCGCGTGACGCGGGCGTGGTGATCAGCGCGTTGTCTAGTGCCCGGTCCGAACCGATCGGACACGCCGGATGCACGCGCGGGAACGACTTGGCCAACCGCAGCACGAGGCGTTGCGCCATCTCCGTATTGCCGTGCATCACCTTGATGATCGAGGCGACGTCGACGTGCGCATGCTCCTCATGCCAGCAGTCGAAGTCGGTGACCATGGCGACGGTGGCGTAACAGAGCTCGGCCTCGCGGGCGAGTTTGGCTTCGGGCATGTTGGTCATGCCGATCACAGCGCAACCCCAGCTGCGATAGAGATTGCTCTCGGCGCGGGTGGAGAATTGCGGGCCCTCCATGGCGAGGTAGGTGCCACCGCGCGTGCCGGAGATCTTCTCGGCCTTCATCGCCTTCTCGACTTCGTCGGCAAGGCCGGGGCTAATTGGATCACCCAAGGCGACATGCGCGACGCAGCCCGTTCCGAAAAAGCTCTTCTCGCGCGCGAAGGTACGATCGATGAACTGGTCCGGCAGCACGAAGTGGCCAGGCGGGAAATCCTCACTGAACGAACCACAGGCCGAGATCGATACGAGGTCGGTGACGCCGGTGCGCTTCAAGGCGTCGATGTTGGCACGATAGTTGATTTCCGACGGCGGAATGCGGTGACCGCGTCCGTGCCGGGGCAGGAAGCGGATCGGCAGGCCGTCGACCTCGGCATGCAGTATCTGGTCCGACGGCTCGCCCCAGGGACTTTTGATGGTCTTCCATTCGGGGTTCGAAAGACCAGGGATGTCATACAGTCCGCTGCCGCCGACAAAGCCGAGGATTGATTTGGTCATGGTCGAGCACCTTGATTTTTATGAGATCGCATCGGCAGGACTATCGAGTTTTGCGCCGGTGATCACTTCACGAAGCTGATTGAGCTTGATCCACGCTGGGTCCCGGCGACATTCCCCGGATGAAACCTGTCGTGCGACGACCCGGGCGGCGATTGGCGAATATCAAGCCGCCAATCCGCGCTTCTTCAGCAGACCGTCGACGGTCGGCAGGCGGCCGCGGAACAGGGTGTAGGCTTCGTCCTCCTGCCGCAGGCCACCGGCCGAATAGACGAAGCGCTTGAGCTTTTCGGCCGTTGCCGGATCGAACACGTTGCCGGTTTCCTCGAAGGCCGAGAAGGCATCGGCGTCGAGCACCTCCGACCACAGGTAACTGTAGTAGCCGGCCGAATAACCACCGGAGAAGATGTGCTGGAAGTGCGTCGAGCGATGCCGCATGCCGACTTGCCGGGGCATGCCGATGCGGGCAAGCGTTGCCGCTTCGAGTGCCAGCGGGTCCAGATTGTCGGCAGACTCAAGCGTGTGGAAATCCATGTCGACGATTGCCGAGCCGAGAAACGCGACAGTCTCGAAACCCTGATTGAAGGTGCGTGCGGCCTTGAGCTTGGCCATCAGCTTAGCCGGCATCGGCTCACCGGTTTTGGCGTGGCGGGCGAACCGCGTCATGATCTCCGGCGTCGCCAGCCAGTGCTCGAGCAACTGCGAGGGCAGTTCGACGAAGTCGCGCACCACGGCGGTGCAGGCGAGCGACGGATAAGTCACGTCCGACAGCAATCCGTGCAGACCGTGGCCGAACTCGTGGAACAGCGTGCGGGCGTCATCGAACGACAGCAGCGTCGGCTCGCCGGCACCGGGCTTGGCGAAGTTCATGACGTTGACGATAATCGGCCGCGTGCCGCCGTCGAGCTTGTGCTGGCGGCGGTAGGCGCTCATCCAGGCGCCGGAACGCTTCGAGGCGCGGGCGTAGTAGTCACCAAGGAACAGGCCGACGTGGCGGCCGTCCTTGTCGGTCACCTCGAAGGCGCGCACGTCGGGATGATAGACCGGGATGTCGGTGCGCTCCTTGAAGGTAACGCCGAACAACTGCGTCGCGGTGTAGAAGGCGGCCTCGATCATGCGGTCGAGCGGCAGGTAGGGCTTGATCTCGGTCTCGTCCAGATCGAACTCGGCGGCGCGCACCTTTTCCGAATAGTAGCGCCAGTCCCACGGCTCGATCTCGAGATTGGCGCCTTCCTTGGCGGCCATTGCCTGCAGCTTGGCGATCTCCTCGTGGGCGCGCTTCACGCCCGGCGTCCACACCCGGTCGAGCAGTTCGCGCACCCGTGCCGGCGTTTTCGCCATGGTCTCTTCGAGCGTGAAGGCGGCGTGCGACTTGTAGCCGAGCAGGTTCGCAACCTCGATGCGCAGGCGGGTGAGATCCGTAATGGCCTGACGATTGTCGGACGCGCCTCCATTCTCGCCGCGCATCACCCAGGCCTTCCAGGCCTGTTCGCGCAGGTCACGGCGGGTGGAGAAGGTCAGGAACGGCTCGATCAGCGAGCGCGACAGGGTGATGACGTACTTGCCCTTGAGACCACGCTCTTCCGCCGCGCCGGCAGCCGCCTCGCGCAGGAACGTCGGCAGGCCGGCGAGATCGGCCTCGCCATCGAGCACCAAGGTGTAGGCTTTCTCGTCCGCCAGCACGTTCTGGCCGAAGGTGGTGGTGAGCTTGGCGCGGCTCTGCGAGAGTTCCTTGTAGCGTTCGCGGGCAGCCCCTTCTAGCTTGGCGCCGGAGCGCACGAAGCCCTTGTAGGACTTCTCCAGCAGCCGTTGCTGTTCGGCATCGAGGCCGAGGCTGTCGCGCGCGGCGTAAAGCGTGTCGACGCGCTTGAACAAGGCCGCGTTGGTCGAAATGTTGGTGTAGTGCGCGGCGTACTTCGGCGACCACTCGCGTTCGAGCGCCTGCAGGGCGTCGTTGGTGTTGCTGCCGGTCAGGTTCCAGAACACCGACCCGACGTCGACCAGCGTACGGCCCGACCGCTCCATCGCTTCAATGGTGTTGGCGAAGGTCGGCGCTGCCGGATTGGCCGCGATCGCGTCGATTTCCTGATCGTGCAGGCGCATCGCCGCCTCGATCGCCGGGCTGAAATGCTCGGGCTTGATGTCTTCGAACGGCGGCGCCTCGAACGGCGTGGTCCATGGTTTCAGCAGCGGATTCAGTTCGGCGGCATCCATATGTCAGTCTCCGGTTCCAGGGCATCCTGGGTGTGTCGCTGCATATAGTCCGGACGGTTCGATTTGCGAAGCGGGCGACGGCAGGTTGGCTGTTGGTGCCGTACGAATGAACCAAATTTGACGCGGTGGCGATCAATGCCCATCACCGCCGTCGCAGCCACACCATCACCGCCTTTCGGATTGGCCGCTTTTCCCGATCAGCCTCAAGCGAACTCCAGGATCACCGCGTCGACGGCGAGGCTGTCACCGGCCTTGGCCTTGACGGCGAGCACCTGGGTGTCACGCTCGGCCCGCAGGATATTTTCCATCTTCATGGCTTCGACGACGGCGAGGTTGTCGCCGGCCTTGACCTCCTGACCGGCCACGACATGGATTGCCTTGACCAGACCCGGCATTGGGCACAGCAGATACTTGCTCATGTCGGCGACGGTCTTTTCCGGCATCATTTGGGCAAGCGCGAATTCACGCTCGGTGAACACGTGCGCCTCGGCCTGGATGCCGCGATAGGCAAGGTCGAAACCGTTCAACACCGGGCGCACCTGGACGGCGGCGGTCTGACCGTCGACAGTGCCGGTCCACACCGGCTCGCCCGGCCACCAGGCCGAGACGATTTCGAGGCAGCGGCCGTGCTTGCCGCTGGCGTCGAGCATGGTGACGTAGGTCGGATAACCGTTGCCACCGGTAACTTCCATGCGCAGGCTCGCCTTGCCGACGCGGACCACGCGGCGGGCGGCGAAGCGCACCGCCGAGCCGTGCATCTGGCCGGTAATGTTGCGGCGGCGGTTGTTGTTGAGATGGTCGATCGCGGCGGCGACGCCGGCCAGCAATTCCAACTCGCGGCCCTGCGGTTCGCGCGCCTTGAAGCCGTCGGGGTATTCTTCCTTGATCAACGCCGTCGAGATGTTGCCCGAGCGCCAGCGCGGATGCTGCATCAGCGCGGTCAAGAACGGGATGTTGTGGCCGATGCCGTCGATGCAGAAAGCGTCGAGCGCCTCGGCCTGGGCGTCTATTGCCGCCGTGCGGGTGGCAGCATGCGTGACCAGCTTGGCGATCATCGGATCATAATACATCGAGATCTCGCCGCCTTCCTCGACGCCGGTGTCGTTGCGCACCGTAACGCCGTTGGTGGTGCCTTCGCGCGGCGGCCGATATTTCACCAGGCGGCCGATTGAAGGCAGGAAGTTGCGATAAGGGTCCTCGGCATAGATGCGGGTTTCGACCGCCCAGCCTTTCAGCTTCACATCGGCTTGCTTGAGCTTCAGCGGCTCGCCGGCCGCGACTCGGATCATCTGCTCGACGAGATCGACGCCGGTGATCAGTTCCGTCACCGGATGCTCGACCTGCAGGCGGGTGTTCATTTCGAGGAAGTAAAACGACTTGTCCTGGCCGGCAACGAACTCGACGGTGCCGGCGCTGTCGTAACCGACCGCCTTGGCAAGCGCGACCGACTGCTCGCCCATGGCCTTGCGGGTGACCTCGTCGAGCAAGGGCGAGGGCGCTTCCTCAATCACCTTCTGGTTGCGGCGCTGGATCGAGCATTCGCGCTCACCGAGATAGATGACGTTGCCGTGCTTGTCGCCGAGCACCTGGATTTCGATGTGGCGCGGATTGACGATGAACTTCTCGATGAACACGCGGTCGTCGCCGAACGACGCCTTGGCCTCGCTGCGCGACGAGTTGAAACCGTCGGCGACCTCGGCCTTGGAATAGGCAATGCGCATGCCCTTGCCGCCGCCGCCGGCCGACGCCTTGATCATGACGGGATAGCCGATTTCGTCGGCGATCTTGGTCGCCTGCGCAACGTCGGCGATTTCGCCGAGGTAGCCGGGCACGGTCGAGACCTTGGCCTTGGCCGCCGCCTTCTTCGACTCGATCTTGTCGCCCATGGCGGCAATGGCGCCGGGATTGGGGCCGATGAACACGATGTTGTTCTTGGCCAGCGCCACCGCGAACGCCTCGCGCTCGGACAGGAAGCCGTAGCCCGGATGCACCGCCTCGGCGCCGGTCTTTTTGCAGGCGTCGATGATCTTTTCGATCACGAGGTAGGATTCAGCCGCCGCCGCCGGGCCGATGTGGACGGCCTCGTCCGCCATCTCGACGTGCAGCGCGTCGCGGTCTGCGTCGGAGTAGACGGCAACGGTCTTGATGCCCATCAGCTTGGCGGTCTTGATGACGCGGCAGGCAATTTCGCCGCGGTTGGCGATCAGGATCTTCTTGAACATCAGGGCCTCGTGGCGCAGCAGCAGACGATGGGCGTTTGCGACGGGGACAGTTACCGATCGACACCGCCGCCAGGGCTCCGCCACCACTGGTTGAAATCGGTAACTGTCCCCGTCGCAAAGGCAGGTGCCTTGTCGTACCCCGCCGCGCCACTTGGGGCTAGGGGGCAGCGATGGGCAGAAAGTCGTAAGCGGGGCTTCCGTCAACTCCGGGGCGCCAACTCTGGGAACAGTCAACGATTTAACTCCGGGGACAGTCACCGATTTTGATCAACACATTGCAACAACGGAGTTTTCACCATATCGGTGACTGTCCCCGCCCACCGCCCATCTGAATACTACTCGATTACCTCGTCGGCCTGCGACAACAGGATCGATGGAATGGTGATGCCGAGCGCTTTGGCAGCTTTCCCATTGATCACCAGCTCGAATGTCGTCGGCTGCTCGACAGCCAGATCGGCCGGCTTGGCGCCTTTGAGGATTTTGTCCACATATGTTGCGCTGCGCCGGAATCGATCGGCAACGCTCGCGCCGTAGGCCATCAAGCCGCCGAGCGCTGCATACTCCCTGGAATTGAAGATCGACGGCAGTCGGTGCTTCGCGACGAGGCTGGCGATGCGCCTGCGCTCGGTGAAGAACATCGAACTCTGGGAAATGAGGATGGCCTCGGAGCGCTCGCGTGCGATGGTATCGAAGGCACCGTCGATCTCGGCCGGACCAGGCACGTCCACTCGTCGGAGCTGCAGACGCATACTGGCTGACGCTGCCTCCGTGGCCTTCCAGGTCTCGCTCGCCGTTTGCTGGCTGGTGGCGCCGGGATGCCATAGGACGGCGACACGGGACAGGCCGGGAAGAGCTTGCTTGAGCAGATCCAGACGTTTGGGGGTGAGTTCGGCGCCGAGTGTCGTCAAGCCAGTGATATTTCCGCCGGGCCGCGCGAGGCTTGCCACGAGCCCATCGGCGACCGGATCAGACATCGCGGGAACGACGATCGGGATCGTCCGGGTCGCCTGCTGGGCGCCGCGGGCATGGGGTGTCGCCAGGGCAACGATGAGGTCGACATTTATCCGGACGAGGTCGTTGGCGAGGCTTACGAAGCGCTCCTGCTTGCCCTCCGCCGACCGGTATTCAACGATGAAGTTCTGCCCCTCGACATAGCCGAGCTCGCGCATGCCTTGTAGAAAAGGATCGCGTGCCTCGCGAAATTCGGGAGTGTCGAACGATGCGGTTGCCAGGAAACCGATGCGCGGCACTTTCGCCGACTGTTGGCCGTGTGCGGCCGCCGAGCATGCCGTCGCCGCGCCACCGAGAAGAGTGATGAACTCGCGCCGCCTCATTCGATGCACCTTTCAGGTTCACCGCCGGGTCAAGATGCCACGTACCGGAAGCCGTGATTGTGGTGGTGACTTGCGCGAAACGGCGCTTCACCCAGTGCGAGACATGGTGCAGCCTAGTACCTTCGCTACCGGTGCGATAGCGAATTGCCTAGTGATCGCAGCGAACTTCGGTGGCAGTCACCGATTTGATCATCACATTGTAACAACGCGCTATTCAACGGATCGGTATGCTGTCTCAGGCTTCCCATCGCCCCAGCCGCACGCATACCGCCTCCCCACTCACTGCCCTGGCCTCGCGCACCTGACGCGAGTAGCGTCCGCGGCCCGAGCAACCAATCGCAGCCGCACCGTGTCCACGCTCCTCTTCCTCAAGCTCACCGTCACGCCGATCCTGGTGGCCGTGATGAGCCTCATTGCGCGGCGCTTTGGGCCGGCGATGGGCGGCATCATCCTTGGGCTGCCGTGGATGACTGGGCCAATCCTGTTCTTCCTCGGCGCCGAGCGCGGCACCGCCTACCTCGAAGACACGGCGCGCGGCGTGCTGATGGCGGTGCCGGCGATTAGCGCCTACACGCTTGCCTACGCGCTCGTGGCGCGGCATCGCGGCTGGCTCACGAGCCTCGTTGCCGGTAGCCTGGCGTTTTGCATCACCGGCTGGCTGATCAGTTTCCTTACCGTGTCGGCGAGTTTGATCGCAGTGTTGGCGATCGCGAGCCTGTTGGCGACACGGTTCGCCATCACGCAGCCGCGCATGCCGCTTGGACCGCTGACACTGCCCTGGTGGGATATCCCGGCCCGGATGGCGGCCACCGGCGCACTGGTCGGCTGCATTACGATTGCGGCCGATTATCTGGGGCCGACGCTGCTCGGCATCGTATCGAGCTTCCCGGTGATCATGACCGTGCTTGACCACCTTCAGCCATCACCGCTGGGGCGTCGACGCGGCGGTGACGCTGTTGCGCAGCGTCATGCTGTCACTGATCGGATTCGTCGCGTTCTTCGAGGTGCTGGCGCTGTTCGGTCAGTCGCTCGGGCTGGTGCCGTCATTCGTGGCTGCGACCTTGATCGGTCTCGTCATCAATGTGTTAATGCTGATCTACAACCGGTGGGCGTTCCGCGCCGGCTAATCAGTCCCAAGCTCGGAACCGGCGGGCCAGCGGCAGGCGTGCAGTTCAGCCAATTGCCGCGAGCTTCGCCGTCCAATTCGTGCGCGGACGCATATTCCCTTCTTTCGCGGATTTTTCCCGGTCGATTCGTGGTCCAAATGGCTTGATGCCGGGGGGCGCTTGGTATAGCTAATTTCCGCAATCTTATGCGAACGATGAGGCTAATCGATGAGTGATCACGCGACCGGCGGGCATCCCGCCATGGACTACGCAGAGCACAACCGTACCTATAACGGCTTCGTCAGCGCCACCAAATTCGGGGTGATTTTCATGGTGCTGCTGATGGTCGGCATGTTCGTCTTCCTCGTCTGAGGGGACGTTACTGGCGGCAAACCCTTGTCGCGCTGATTTGTTTTTCTGTCACCGTTCCCGCATTCGGCTGGCTCGCACGGGCTGGTTCCGCCATTTGGACACGTATGACCATGGTCACGATCGCCATCACCGCCGAAGGCGCGGATGAGACCCGCGTCGCGGTGTCGCCGGAGACAGTCAAGAAGCTTGTCGCAGCCGGTTGCGCGGTGAAGGTGCAAGTCGGGCGCTGGATCGCGGTCTCGGTTCGCCGACGCGCTCTATCAGGCAGCCGGCGCCACCATCGCGGGTTCGGCCGCCGATGCAGCCACCGGCGCCGACATTCTGCTGAAAGTTCGCCGTCCCTCGGTCGAGGAAGCCAAAAGCCTCGCGCCAGGCGCGCAGGTTATCGCCATGCTGTCGCCGTTCGACGACCGGCCGGGTCTTGAGGCGCTCGCGGCAACGGGCATGAACCTCTACTCGATGGAGTTCATGCCGCGCATCACCCGCGCTCAGTCAATGGACGTGCTGTCGAGTCAGGCCAACCTTGCCGGCTACAAGGCGGTGGTCGACGCCGCCTCGATGTTCGAGCAGGCGGTGCCGATGATGATGACCGCCGCCGGCACCGTGCCTGCCGCCAAGATTTTCATTATGGGCGTTGGCGTCGCCGGCCTGCAGGCGATCGCGACTGCTCGCCGGCTCGGAGCCGTCGTCACCGCGACCGACGTCAGGCCGGCCACCAAGGAGCAGGTCGCCTCGCTCGGCGCCAAGTTCATCGCTGTCGAGGACGACGAGTTCAAACAGGCCCAGACGGCGGCCGGCTATGCCAAGCCGATGAGCGCCGAATATCAGGCGAAGCAAGCCGAACTGGTCGCTAACCACGTCAAGAACCAGGACGTGGTGATCACCACGGCGCTGATCCCCGGTCGGCCAGCGCCGAAACTGCTGACCCGCGCCATGGTCGAGAGCATGAAGTCCGGCGCCATCATCATGGATCTTGCCGCCGAGCGCGGCGGCAACTGCGAATTGACCGAGCCCGGCAAGGTCGTCGAACACAACGGCGTGCGCATTTCCGGGCCGCTCAACCTTGCCGGCACCGTGCCGGTCAACGCCTCGAGCCTCTACGCCAAGAACCTGCTTGACGTTCATCGAGACCGCGATGCTCGACAAGAAGGACAAGGTCCTGAAGATCAACTGGGACGACGATGTGATCAAAGGCACGCTGGTGGCCAAGGACGGCAAAATCGTCCATCCGAGCCTCGCCCCGAAGGAAGGTGCATGATGCGCGCTCTCATGAAATCCACCGTTGCCCTCGCGGCGCTCGCAGCCACCACCGGGGTGGCACATGCCTCCGGTGGCGCCGATGTGTCGCCCGCGATCTACCAGCTGATGGTGTTCGTGATCGCGATCTTCGTCGGCTACTTCGTGGTTTGGGGTGTGACGCCCGCGCTGCACACGCCGCTGATGGCGGTAACAAACGCGATCAGTAGCGTGATCGTGGTCGGCGCACTGCTGGCGGCTGGTGTCGGCCTCGTCGGCTGGGGCTCGGGCTTCGCCAAGTTCTTTGGATTCCTGGCGCTGGTGATGGCGGCCGTCAACATCTTCGGCGGCTTCCTGGTCACGCAGCGCATGCTCGCGATGTACAAGAAGAAAGAGAAGAAGACGTGAGGTCGTGAGTGGTGAGTGGTGAGTGGAGTTTCGAGATCCATTCGCCACCGACCGGCAGTTTCCCCGACCACTCACTCACGACTGACCACTCACCACTCACGCTTCCTCCGGAGCCGTTCCAATGTCCGCCAACCTGACCGCCATTCTCTACCTCGTCTCGGGCGTGCTGTTCATTCTGGCGCTCAAGGGGCTGTCGAGCCCCGAGAGCTCGCGCCGGGGCAACACTTTCGGCATGATCGGCATGGCGATCGCGATCGCTACCACACTGGCGAACCTGTCGGCCGGCGACAGCATTCTGACCTGGGTCCTGATCATCGCCGGCCTTGGCGTCGGTGGCGGCATTGGCGCCTACACCGCCCGCAGAATTCCGATGACGATGATGCCGGAGCTGGTGGCGGCGTTCCACTCGCTGGTCGGACTCGCCGCGGTGTTCGTGGCGGCTGCCGCGCTCAACGCGCCGGAAGCCTTCGGCATCGGCAAGCCCGGGACGATCGCCGCCGCGAGCCTCGTTGAAATGGCGCTTGGCGCCGCCATCGGCGCCATTACCTTCACCGGCTCGGTGATCGCGTTCGCCAAGCTGTCAGGCCGAATGGGTGGCAAGCCGATCATGCTGCCCGGCCGCCACGCCATCAACGTCGCGCTTGGCCTCGGCCTAATTCTGCTGATCTACTGGTTCTGCCAGTCGGAATCGCAGATCCAGTTCTGGGCCATCGTCATAGTCGCGC
This sequence comes from uncultured Alphaproteobacteria bacterium, assembly GCA_963732635.1. GTDB lineage: Bacteria > Pseudomonadota > Alphaproteobacteria > Rhizobiales > Hyphomicrobiaceae > JAKFWF01. The sequence continues at coordinate 474,554 of CAVTAL010000033.1, read as the reverse complement.
TGATCTTCGGCGGCCTGCTCATCATCCCGATCGGCGGCGCCGACATGCCGGTCGTCGTGTCGATGCTGAATTCCTACTCGGGTTGGGCTGCGGCCGGCATCGGCTTCACGCTGGGCAACATCGCGCTGATCATCACCGGCGCGCTGGTCGGCTCGTCGGGCGCGATCCTGTCCTACATCATGTGCAAGGCGATGAACCGCTCCTTCATTTCGGTGATCGCTGGCGGCTTCGGCGGCGAAGTCGCGGCGGCGGCCGGTGGCGGCACGGGCGAGCAGAAGCCGGTCAAGCTCGGCTCGGCCGACGACGCCGCCTACCTGATGAAGAACGCCCAGAAGGTGATCATCGTGCCCGGTTATGGCATGGCGGTCGCCCAGGCCCAGCACGCGCTGCGCGAAATGGGCGACGTGCTGAAGAAGGCCGGCGTCGAAGTGAAGTACGCGATCCATCCGGTTGCCGGCCGCATGCCCGGCCACATGAACGTGCTGCTGGCCGAAGCCAACGTGCCCTACGACGAAGTGTTCGAACTCGAGGACATCAACAGCGAGTTCCAGCAGGCCGACATCGCCTTCGTCATCGGCGCCAACGACGTCACCAACCCGGCCGCCGAAGAGGATAAGACCTCGCCGATCTACGGCATGCCGGTGCTGCAGGTGTGGAAGGCCGGCACCGTGATGTTCAACAAGCGCTCGCTGGCATCGGGCTATGCCGGCGTCGACAATCCGTTGTTCTACAAGGACAACACCATGATGCTTCTCGGCGACGCCAAGAAGATGACCGAGAGCATCGTCAAGGCGCTGGCGCATTGAGGTGAAGGCAGCGGTCTGCTGGCTTCCGGGAATTTACGGCATCGGGATAATGTTGGCGTTATTCTGCCTGCCCATCATGTATGGGATCCGGATTGCCCGGCGCGTTCGGGCGAAGATGCGTAAGCCAATTCACGTCTGGGATGTTTTTCTCAATATTGCACTTACGAATTATGATTGGGAGAGCAGGGAGCGCCCGTTCAAGGAGAAGCTGATTGTTCCAGTGGACGATCGTGAACACAGGCTATTGCGAACTGCTCGGGCTATGTGCGAGCGAAATATCGGCCAAGACCTGTCTCTTGTTCGTATTACTGTTTTTCACGGCTGATCCATTGAAGGCATTGTTGCCGTCATCGTGTGCGCCAACGGTGGCCACTTGGCCCGCGCCGACGCGGTACTAGCTCGATGACCGAGTGCTGAACCGGGCCGGAACGTTGCTCAGCGGCGAGAAGGGTTCGTGCAACTCGACGGCGCCTGCGAATTTTGCTATTGTGCGAACATGCGTGACGCCGAAACCATTGACGACCTGATGCCGACGGCTACGCCGTCACCGGAGCAGATCCGGGAATGGCGATCGTTGTCGCGCGATGAACAGTTGCGACGCTTGACGGCGTCGTTGAGCGGTCCGGACTGTCGAACAGAGACAACCGACTCGATGAGCGACATTCTGGCCGCGGCACATGCGCGGTTGGATTCCAAGAGCCATGGCTGAGTTCCGGCTATCGCTGCGCGTGCGTCGGACTCTGATCGAAATCCATGAATTCACCGATGGGCGGTTCGGCCGCTATCAGGCCGACGCCTACCATGCGGGATTCGAAAAGACGTTCGGCCTGATCGCCGAGTTTCCGAGGATCGGCCGGGCTGCCGATGAAATACTGGCTGGCGTCCGGCGATTTCGATTTCAGTCCCACCACATATTCTATCGCGTCGAATCCAAACACGTCCTGATCCTCGATATTTTTCACGTGAGCCAGGATATTGGACCCGAACTGTTCGAATGAAACGCGTTGTTGCTCTCGACGTTTTCAGATTGAGTCAGTTCAAATCGCCTACATGCGTGGCGTTCCGTTGCAAATACGCAAAAACCGCCGGACCCATCGATCCGGCGGTTCGAAATTTGTCGGTAGATCCGATTTAGGATCAGCGCTGGCCGAAGCCGCCGCCGCCACCGAAACCGCCACCCGAGTTGCCGCCGCCGAAGCCGCCGCCGCTTGAGCCGCCACCGAAGCCACCACCACCGGTGCCGCCACCGAAACCACCGCCCGTGCCGCCCTCGGGACGGCCGGCGCCCGGACCGCCACGACCGCCGCGACCACCGGTCAGCGGCTTCTTCAGGGGCTTGTTCGGCAACAGACCTTCACGCTGCAGCTTCTTGCGGGCGAGCTTGCGTGCGCGGCGCACGGCCTCAGCCTTCTCGCGGGCCTTCTTCTCGGACGGCTTCTCGAAGTAGTTCCGGAGCTTCATCTCGCGGAAGACGCCCTCGCGCTGCAGCTTCTTCTTGAGCGCCTTGAGAGCTTGATCGACATTATTATCGCGAACGAGAACCTGCACTTGGGTGTTATCCTCGGCTGTTGAAGAGTTGGATGGCATCAAAGGCCGCTCGCCGAGACCGTTTTCCGATCACCGGGGGCAGCCTTGTCATTGGATTGGCCGGTGAATAGCAAATGCTGGTGAAGAAGTCTACACGCCTCGGCCGGGCCTGCGTCATTTAGGCGGGTGTTTCATGCGCGTCAGCCGGTTGATGTGGCCCATCTTGCGGCCGGGACGGGCTTCTCGCTTGCCATAGAGGTGCAATGAAGCCCCCGGTTCGGCTGCAATTTTTGCCCATTCATTGGCTTCGAGGCCGATTAGATTGATCATTTCGGCGTCGGCGTGGCGGGCGGTCGAACCCAGCGGCCAGCCGGCGACGGCCCGGATGTGGTTCTCGAACTGGCTGGCGAGGCAGGCGTCCATGGTCCAATGGCCGCTATTGTGCACCCTGGGTGCGATCTCGTTGACCAGCATGTCGCCGTCGATGGCGAAGAATTCGACCGCGAACACGCCAACGTAATCGAGCGCATGGGCGATCCGCCGCGCGGTGTCGATCGCTTGATCGCCGAGGCCGGGCGCAATTCCCGCAGGCACGGTCGATGAGTGCAGAACGTGGTCGCGGTGGTCGTTGAGGGTCACGTCATAAGCTGCGAACGCGCCATCGGCGCCGCGCACCGCCACCACCGAGACTTCGCAGGCGAACTTTACGAAGCCTTCCAGGATTGCCGGTTGACGGCCGATTGCGGCCCAAGCGTCGGCGGCATCGGCCGGTGCCATGATCTTCGCCTGGCCCTTGCCGTCGTAGCCGAGGCGGCGGGTTTTCAGCACGCACGGCACCGGCATCGCGCCGGCAAGCTGGGCGTTCAGATCGTCGAGGCTGTCGATGGCGGCAAATGCCGCCGTGCCGGCGCCGAGATCGCGGGCAAGTTGCTTTTCGTTGAGCCGGTCCTGGGCGCAGGCCAGGGCCTTTGAGCCAGGTCGAACCGGTACCAGGTTCTCGAGAAATTCCACGGAGCCGAGCGGAATGTTCTCGAATTCGTAAGTGACGGCATCGACGGTGCGGGCAAATGTAGCGAGCTTCTCGCTATGATCGAAGTTTGCGGTCGTGCGCACCGTGGCAACGTCGAACGCCGGTCCGCTGGCGTCGCAATAGACGTGCGTCTTGAGGCCGAGCTTGCCGGCGGCGAGCGCCAGCATGCGGCCGAGCTGGCCCGATCCAAGAATGCCGATTGTCCCGCCGGGCGGGATCGGTTTTGCGAGCGATTTCAAGCGTTCTAGTCCTTCGGCGCGGCGGCGACTGCGGCGGTCTGACTGGCGCGATGCGCTTCGAGGCGCACCGCCAGCGCGGTATCCGCCAGCGCCAGGATCTGCGCCGCCAGCAGCCCGGCATTGGTGGCGCCAGCTTCGCCGATCGCGAGGGTTCCCACCGGCACGCCGGCCGGCATCTGCACAATCGAAAGCAGACTGTCCTGGCCCTTGAGGATGCGGCTTTCGATCGGCACGCCAAGCACCGGCAGTGTCGTCATCGACGCCGCCATGCCGGGCAAATGAGCCGCCCCGCCGGCACCGGCGATGATCACGTGCAGGCCGCGTGACTTCGCCGATTTGGCATAGTCGTAAAGCCGGTCGGGCGTGCGGTGGGCCGAGACGATGCGCGTTTCGAACGTAACGCCGAGGGATTTCAGGACGTCGGCCGCATGCCGCATGGTCGGCCAGTCGGACTGGCTGCCCATGATGATTCCGACGATCGGTGCTGTTGCGCTCATTTTCTGGCCGGTTCAAGCGATGATGTCGGGCAGAAGACGGTCTTCCAATGCCGTGATCTGGTCCTTCAGGTGCAGCTTCTTCTTCTTGAGGCGCTTGATCAGTAGCTGGTCGGCATGCGCCGCCGCTTCGATCAGCGCGATCTCGTTGTCGAGTTCGCGGTGTTCGGCGCGCAGCACGGCCAGCTGCTCCCTGATGTCCCGGTCATCCAGGCGCGCCATTTGCCCCGTGTCTCGTTCTTTGAAGTGGTCGTTGCACCGCAATACGCCGCATTCGCAGCGCACCCAAACATAGTATTGTCGAAAACACTTCATGAACGCAAGAACCAGCGTGCGGCCTGGGCAATGAATTGCGGGATAATTCCGCGAGTTATGCAGGTCTGAGTGTCGACACGAAATGGTTACGATTGGTCAACCCTGTGCCACTTCGATGGTTGGACAAACCGTCATGGATCTGTCATTCTCCCCAAGGTTAACAGCAATTGCTCGGAGGATAGGATGGCGCGATCTGCTCACCTTTCTGAACTCGCCGAAAAGCATAAATTGTTGGACCGACGTATTGCCGAGGAGCTGGCCCGTCCAGCCGCGGACCCCGTCGCGGTCAATAAGCTGAAGATGCAGAAGCTGAAGCTCAAAGACACCATCACCAAACTTGAGCAAGCCGGGGCCTGAGGTTGGCCTGACTGGTTTCAGGCGTGACACGTTCGCGGCGGTCACTGACGCGGCTTGCGCTGGGCAATCCATGCGCCGGCCGCGATCAGTGTTGCACCGGCGAGCATTGCGGTGGTTGGGACCTCGGCGAACATCAGGTATCCGAACAGGATGCCCCAGATCAGAGTGGTGTAGTGGACCGGCGCGAGACGGGCAGCCTCGGCGCGGGCAAATGCCAGCGCCAGCAGGTAATGGCCGGCCACGCCGAGGGCGCCGACCAATGCGAACAACATCAGATCCCAGGCGCTGGGTTGCGTCCACACGTACAGCGCCGGCGCCAGCAGCATCAGCCCTGGCGCCGTGCTCTGGAACCATACAATGGTTAGCGCCGGGTCACGTTGTGCCCGCGTGCGCAACACGATGATGTTGAGCGCGTAGGTCACCGTCGACACGAACAGCGCGGCCACGCCCCACAGCGCGCCTGCCTGGTAGTCCGACTGGCCGATGCGCGCGCCAACGATCAACATCATGCCAGCAAGCCCGGCCGCAAGGCCGATGCCGATCGAGCGATCGAGCTTTTCGCCAAGGAACAGCCCGCCGAACAACGCCATCAGCACCGGCGACAGAAATGACAGGGCGACAGTCTCGGCCAGCGGCAGTCTGCCGAGGGCGAAGAAGAAGCAGGACGCAGTGATCACCACCAGGAACGAGCGTGAAATATTGGCGCGCACCGTTTCCCGCGACGGCCAGCCGGGCCGAAAGATGAATAGCAGTGCCGTCGCCCACAGTGCGCCGAACGCAAACCGCAGGAACGCGATCTCAAGCGTTGGATAGCGCGGGCTCAATCCCTTGATGGTGGCATCCATGAAGGTCAGCAGCGCCTCGGCAGCCAGCGCCAGCAGGGTAGCCTGCAGCAGCGGCCGACGCGACAGGCTGAGAGCGGCCATGGATCGAAGTCCGATTCACAGAGTGAGGGGAGATGCAACCGACGGGGCGAACTACGCCGTAGCCGCTCATGGATGCCAGCTTTCCAGCACCAGTACCACGGCAAAGTCGAGGGTGGACACGCGGACGGCGGTCATTGCCTTGAAACCGAGCGGCGAAGCAGCACAGTAACCGAACGCGGCCGACAATTCGATTCGCCGGCACCGCTCATTCGCACCTCGCAATAAGGCACTTATCACCCGTGGCCGCACCCAACCCGAGCCGTCAGAAGGCTGCCCGCGAGGGCCTTGGCCGGCTGTTCGTGCATCCGACGTCGGTGTTCGTGATCCACTATGCCTGCGAAAGCTTCGACGAGGCCAAGGGCTACGCCTCGCCGCGCATCACCGGCATCGCGCTGCGCAATCTCGGCACCGGCGTCACCACTTCGTTCTCGATCCACGCCGAAGTCGAGTTGGCGCGGCGACGCAATGCCGACGTGGCTGGTCTCGACGGCATGGAGCGAGTGATGCTCGGCCGCTTTTACGACTTCGTCTCGCGCAATCCGTATGCGACGTTCATGCACTGGAATATGCGCGACGAGAAGTTCGGCTTCGCAGCCCTTTCCCACCGCTGTTCGCTGCTAGGCGGCGAACCGGTGTCGGTGCACGATAGCCAGAAGTTCGACCTGTCGCGCTGCTTCGTCGAGATGTTCGGTTCGAACTACGTCGACAAGCCGTACATCGAGACGCTGGCACACAACAACGGATTGTCGACGTCGAGCTTCCTGTCCGGCGGGCTTGAGGCGCAGGCGTTCGCGCAAGGCCAGTACTACAAGGTACTCCAGTCGGTGTTGTGCAAAGTGACGATCATCGCCGATGTCGCGCAATTGGCGAGTGATCGGGCGCTGGTCACCGACGCCGGCTGGTGGACGCTTAATGGTGGCCAGATGCGCGAAGCCTACGAGATGTTCTGGCGCAATCCGGTGCGTGCGATATCCGGCCTCGTGCTCGGTGCCGGCGGCGCGGCATTCCTGCTGATGATCAAAATGATGGGGTGAGACCCAATTAGGGGGCATTAGTTACCAATACCCAGCGTCGTCGCGTCTCAGCGCGGATTGGTCTGATCGGTAACCATTCCCAAAATCGCGAATTGCGCGCTTAGAAACATGTCGATGCGGGCGGGCTTTCCAGCTATGCCGGCTGAATGATCAAAGACGGCGAGTTCGAAATCTTTCTGGTGGCGGCACCGGGCCTGGAAACTGCGCTCTGGGCAGAAGCGCGCAGCCTAGGCTTCAAGACCGCGCGCTACGTTCCAGGCGGCGTGACGATGAAGGGCGGCTGGCCCGACGTCTGGCGCGCCAATCTCGAGATCCGCGGCGCTGGTCGCGTCATGGTGCGCCTGGGCTCATTCCGGGCGATGCACTTGGCGCAACTCGATAAGCGCGCGCGCCAATTTCCCTGGCGGCAGGTACTGCGGCCCGGCGTGCCATTTCGCGTCGAGGCGGCGTGCAAGAAATCGCGCATTTATCACTCAGGCGCTGCCGCCGAGCGGATCGAGCGGGCGATCGCCGAGGAACTGGGCGCGCCCGTCTCGCCCGAGGCGCAAGTGCTGATCCGAGCACGCATCGAGGATGATCTCGTTACCATCGGCATCGATACCTCGGGCGAACTGCTGCACAAGCGCGGCCACAAGGAAGCGGTCGCCAAGGCGCCGATGCGCGAGACCATGGCGGCGCTGTTCTTGCGCCAGTGCGGCTATGACGGTGTTGAGCCAGTGGTCGATCCGATGTGTGGTTCAGGAACTTTCGTCATAGAGGCGGCGGAGATCGCCGCCGGATTGAAGCCCGGCCGTTCGCGGCATTTCGCATTCGAGCAATTGGCGACCTTCGACGCGGCGGCATGGGAGGCGATGCGCGCACCCGCGTCGGGGCCTGCTCCGGAGCGGCCAAGGGAAACTGCGTCGGGGCCTGGCCCGGAGCAGCTAAGCGAAACTGCGTCGGGGCCTGCCCCGGAGCGGCCAAGCGAAACTGCGTCGGGGCGAACGATCGACGCCACGCAAGCTGTGCGTTTTCATGGCAGCGACCTCGACGCGGGGGCGATCAACATGAGCCGGGCCAATGCCGAGCGTGCCGGCGTGGCGGCCATGACGGAATTCCGGCAGCTCGAGATCACTGAACTCGTGGCGCCCGCTGGCACGCCCGGCCTCGTCATCATCAATCCGCCGTACGGCACCCGGATTGGCGAGAAGCAACGCCTGCAGCACCTCTATCGTTCGCTCGGCACCACGCTGATGAAACGCTTCAGCGGCTGGCGCGTGGGGTTGATCACGACCGACGCTAGCTTGGCCAAGATGACTGGATTACCGTTCCAGCCTCCCGGCCCGCCAGTGTCGCATGGCGGCTTGCGGGTGGTGCTGTATTTGACTGGCCCACTTTAGAGTCGATTGATGAAGACTATTTGCCGATTTGCAAAAAGTGCGATCGGCCACGATCCGTTGGCGCAAAAGCGGGAATTTGGAAAATCGCGACCGATATCCGCAATGCGTTCAATAATTGATTAGCGGGGTTGGCGGACGATTGATTTTCGAGAACATCGAAGCCAATCGGAACTCATCACGGGACTGATGATTGGCGACGTTAATCCTATCACCTTCACCAGTCGCGAGCAGAATATTCTCAGGATGTGGCATTTCCTTTTGACTGTGCGCGGATCTGCGTGTCACGTTGTCGGCGGAACGGACGGCTCTTCGACATCTACCGTGGTCGAGCCCAACCGAACCGGCAATGAGCAGCCCAAAAAATTGGGCCGACTCGAAAAATGTTCCGTGGGAGGAAATAATATGCGATCCAGGCTATGGACTGCTGCTGCCTTGTTGGTCGGTATCTCGATCGGCGCGTCGGGAGCGGTTGCTCAGGACAAGAAGGTACGACTTAACGTTGCCGGTGCTTTCCCGTCGACGACGGGTTTGCTGGGGCCGACGCAACAATATGTCGTTGATACGCTGAAGAAAGTTTCCGGCGGATCGATCGACGCGAAGTTTTTCGAGCCCGGCGCCCTTGTTCCCGCTGGCCAGTATTTCGATGCAGTCTCGAATGGTTCGGTCGACTCGGCTTGGACGGTGACCGGGTTTTTCACCGGCAAGGATATCGCATTCGCCATGTTTGCAGCGGTGCCGTTCGGGCCCGAAGCCGGCGAATACATGGGTTGGATGAACCATGGTGGCGGCCGCAAGCTCTACGACGAGTTGCACGCCAAGTATAACATCGTTGCGATGCCCTGTGGGCTGATCGCGCCCGAGGCTTCAGGCTGGTTCCGCAAGGAAATCAAGGGACCGGATGACCTCAAGGGGTTGAAGATGCGCTTCTTCGGCCTCGGCGCGAACGTGATGCAGAAGCTCGGTGTCCAGACGCAGCTGCTGCAGGCTGGCGAAATCTTCCAGGCGCTCCAGCTCGGCACGATCGACGCCACTGAGTTTTCGATGCCGGTCATGGACTTGACGCTCGGCTTCCATCAGGTGGCCAAGCACTATTACTTCCCCGGCTGGCATCAGATGTCGACGATCAATTCGCTCTACGTCTCCAAGGCGAAATGGGCGGAATTCTCAGAAACGCAAAAAGAGCAGATCCGCGTCACCTGCAATTCGACGATGCTCCGGCAGTTCATCGAAGGTGAAAGCGTTCAAGGCAAGGCCATCAAGGAAATCCAAGCCAAGGGTGTGACGCTGCACTATTGGCCGAAAGAAATGCTGGCCCTCTACAAGAAGACCTGGGAAGAAGTCGCGAAGGAACAAGCGGAAAAGAGCCCGGAATTCAAGAAGGCCTGGGAAAGTTATTCGGCATTCCGCGCCGAGTACAAGGTCTGGAAGGACTACGGCTATTTGAAAGAATAGCACCCCCACGCGGCGCCGCAATTGTGGCGCCGCGTTTCAATCATGCCCGCACCTCGACGTGCGAGCAGCAAAGTAAATTATGACGCGGGATCTCACCCGCGCCCCCGGGGGAGTATTCAGAATGCCCATTTTGATGTCAGTTCCGTGGATGATCGTGTGCGGTCTCGGGCTGCTATGCCTCACGTCCTGCCTGATTGTTGGGCCAATCCGCACCTCCGATGGGATCAAGTGGTTACTTGAAAAAATTGCCTTCGGATCGGGCTGGTTCCTGATGGTGCTGATGTGTGTCACCTGCATGGACATCACGTTCCGCAAGCTGCAGCTACCGATCGCGCTGACCCAGTTCCAAGAATTGGAATGGCATCTGCACACTGCGGTGTTCTCCGGCTGGATGGGCTACAACTACACAATCAACGCCCATCCGCGGGTTGACAGCTACACGGAAACGCTTGGGTTTCGCGCGAAGGCCTGGATCGAGTTCTTGGGCATATTGGTATTCGCATTGCCATTCATTTTCGTGATGCTCGAACATGGCTGGCCGTTCGTGCAGCAATCCTATCTGCAGAACGAAGCATCCGAGAACGTGACCGGCCTGCCGTTTCGCTGGGCGATCAAGGGTGTGTTCTTCATCGGCATCTGGCTGGTGTTCCTTGGTGTGCTGAGCGTATTGCTTCGATTGATTGCGTTCCTATTCCTGGGCCGAAGTCAGGAAGATGCAAATATCCAAATCGGCCACAGTGAATTGGAAGCGTGAGGGAGGCGATCATGCTCGACTTTATCGCCGACAACCTCGCACTGATCATGTTCATTGCGATGTTCTTTTTCATCTTCTGCGGGTTTCCAGTCGCCTTCGTCATGGGCGGCATGGGATTGGTATTCGGTGGCTTCGGCTATCTCCTCGGCGTATTTCCGATCACCAGCATGTCAAATGTCATCTTGCGCATGTGGGGCGGCGTGGCTGTCGATCCCGTGCTGGTGTCGATTCCCATGTTCATCTTCATGGGCTCGATCCTGGAGCGCTCGGGCTCGGCCAAGGATATGCTGTCGGCAACCGAGATCCTGCTGAAGCGCATGCCTGGTGGGCTTGCAATCGCTGTCATGGTGATGGGGACGATCCTTGCCGCTCCGATCGGCGTCGTGGGGGCGGCGGTCGTGTTGCTGTCATTGATTGCCCTGCCGCAAATGCTTGAGGCTGGATACGACAAGCGGTTGGCGATCGGCACAGTGGCGTCGGCCGGTACGCTCGGCATCCTCATTCCACCGGCGATCATGCTCGTGGTCATGGCCGAGATGTTGAACACATCGGCGGGTGCGCTGTTTGCCGCGGCGACGATGCCCGGTTTCCTGCTCTCCGCGCTCTATCTAGGTTACATCTTCGTCATTGCCGTTATGTATCCGCATAAAGCTCCAAAGCTGCCCGCGCACTTCGGCCCGCAAAGTCGGGAAGAGTTCTGGCGGACGATGTGGAAGGGGTTGTTCCCGATGACCTTCCTGATGGTCGTCGTTCTCGGCTCTATTTTCGCAGGTTGGGCGACTGCAACCGAAAGTGCCGGCGTCGGCGTGCTGGGTTCGTTTATCATTGCGGCGATCAACGGCCGCTTCGATCTGGCGATGGTCAACGATTCGATCCGTTCGGCCTGTCGCGCCAATGCGATGGTATTCCTGATCTTCTTCGGCGCAACCTGCTTCTCCTACGTCTTCCGCACGCTCGGCGGCGATGACGCCATGCTGGCGGCACTGACGTATTTCGGTGTCGACACGAAGTGGGAAGTCCTCTTCTTCCTGATGGTGCTCGTTTTTCTGCTGGGGTTCCCGTTCGAATGGATTGAGATTTGCCTGATCGTCCTGCCGGTCTTCACACCGATCCTGCTGAAGTTCGACTTCTCGGATCATCTCGGTGACAAGAGCTATCTGATGCCCTGGTTCGGCACTCTGGTCGCGGTGAACCTGCAGACGTCGTTCATGACGCCGCCTTTCGGGGCGACGCTGTTCTATATGAAGGGGACGGTGCCGCCGGGCATAACGATGAGTGATGTCTACAAAGGCATGTACCCGTTCGTCGCCATGCAGATCCTGGGGCTGCTGTTGTGCATCTACTTCCCGAAGATCGTGCTGTGGTTGCCCAAGATCGCCGGGTTACTGGACTAGTCCGCCGACGATTACTGCTCGAACACGATGGCTGTTGCGATGCCATTGCTGCGGGCTTGCGGGGCTTTGCCGGTCGCTTGGGTTCGCGGGGGCATTGGCGCTTGTCGGCAACGGAAGGCCGCTCTCAACGACCGTAGGGTTACGTTCGATGACGTGCGGATCGACAACTGTCGCCGATAATCAGTTACCCCTTGGCCATATCCCTGAGCTTGAACTTCTGGATCTTTCCCGTGCTGGTCTTGGGGATGTCCTGGAACAGGACGGTGCGCGGGCACTTGTAGGTGGCGAGCCCCTCGCGGCACCACGCGATCAGTTCCTCGGCGCTGGCGGACATGCCCGGCTTCAATTCAACGAACGCGCACGGCGTCTCGCCCCACTTCTCGTCGGGCTTCGCCACCACTGCGACGTAGGCCACCGCCGGGTGCTTGTAGAGTTGGTCCTCGACCTCGATCGACGAGATGTTCTCGCCGCCGGATATGATGATGTCCTTGGAGCGGTCCTTCAACTGAATGTAGCCGTCCGGGTATAATACGCCGAGGTCGCCGGAATGGAACCAGCCGCCGGCGAAGGCCTCGTCGGTGGCGACCGGGTTCTTGAGATAGCCCTTCATCACGTTGTTGCCGCGCATCATCACTTCGCCGAGCGTGACGCCGTCGGCCGGCACTGGCTGCATGGTGATCGGATCGCGCACGGACAGACCCTCGAGGCAAACGTAGCGCACGCCCTGCCGCGCCTTCTTCGCCGCCTGCTGGTCGGCCGGCAGGCTGTCCCAATCCGACTGCCAGTCGTTGACCACCGACGGGCCATAGGTCTCGGTCAGGCCGTAGACATGGGTGACGTCGAAGCCGGCCGCCGCCATCTGCTGCAGTACTGCCTCGGGCGGCGGCGCGGCGGCGGTGATGAACTTGACCGTGTGATCGAGGGTTCGGCGTTCCTCGGGCGTCGCGTTTAATAGCGTCGACATCACGATCGGCGCGCCGCACATGTGGGTGACGCCGTGGTCGGCGATAGCGTCGAACATCAGTTTCGCGCGCACCCAGCGGAGGCACACGTGCGTGCCGGCGACCAGCGAGATGGTCCAAGGGAAGCACCAGCCGTTGCAGTGAAACATCGGCAGCGTCCACAGGTAAACAGGGTGCAGGCCGAGGTTGCCGGCGACGAGATTGCCGTAGCACATCAACGTCGCGCCGCGATGGTGGTAGACCACACCCTTCGGATTGCCGGTGGTGCCAGAGGTGTAGTTGAGTGCGATCGCGTCCCACTCATCGGACGGCATCCGCCATTGGAACTCGGGATCGCCCTTGGCGAGAAACTCCTCGTACTCGACGAAGCTCAGCCGATCGGCTGTTTGCGGAAATTCCTTGTCGTCGAAGTCGATGACGATGGGCTTGACCTTGGCCTGGGCCAGCGCCGCCTTCATCACCGGCGAGAACTCGCGATCGACGATCACGACCTTGGCGTTCGCATGATCGAGCTGAAAGGCGATGATCGCGGCATCTAGGCGGGTGTTGAGCGACAGCAGCACGCCGCCGGTCATCGGCACCGCGTAATGCGCCTCGATCATCGGCGGCGTGTTGGCGAGCATCACCGCGACAGTATCGCCGGGGCCGATGTAGGCCTGCGCCAGCGCCGAGGCGAGGCGGCGGCAACGGTCATAGAGGCTGGCGTAGGTAGTGCGCGCATTGCCGTGGATCACCGCCGTACGCGTTGGATAAACCCTGGCTGCCCGCTCCAGGAAGGTCAGCGGCGTCAGCGGCTGGAAGTTGGCGGCCGTCTTGTCGAGATGCTGCAGGTAGGGGTTCGGGGTCATTGTGCCGGTGCCGTTCGCGTGTGTGATCGATGCTGGCCGACGCTACCGGAGTGACGGCGGTCCGGCAATCGACCGCCGGCAATTGATCGAAGGGCGCGGTGGTGCCTTGCTGCAGGCTGGTGTCGACGATGCCCGTCACGCCACCTGCTCCATCGTCGGCCCGTCTCCCGCCACCGTTGTGCGGCGCATGTCGCGCGGCTTTGATTCATCGAAGCGGCGGAACTCGGTGCATGGTTTGGCGGTTGTCCCAAATCACCAGATCGTTGGTGCGCCAGCGGTGGCTGTAAACGAACTCGTGCCGGGTCGCGGCCTCGGTCAAATCGCGAATGAAGTCGCGCGCCTCTGGCACCTGCCAACCAACGATGCCGCCAATGTGCGATGAGAGGTAAAGTGACTTGCGGCCGGTCACCGGATGGGTCCGGACGAGACGCTGACGAACCGGTTTGAACATCGCTTTCTCGTCGTCGGTGAGATCGGCGAAGCCCATCGACCCGCGCGAATATATCAGCGAATGCTCGCACACGAGGTCCGCCACCTGCGCGCGGGTGGCGTCGTCGAGCATGTCGTAGGCGACCCGCATGTCGGCGAACTCGGTATTGCCACCGTCGGTCGAAACGACACGCCCGGACAGGATCGAGTACTTCGCCGGCGTCGCCCTGAATGAACTGTCGGAGTGCCACAGTCGATTGCCGAGATTGAACATCCGGCGCCGATCGTTGCGCTCCAATGGCTTGCCGTCCGTGTCGAGATTGGACACGTCGACCATGCCTTGCTTCAGCCGAAACTCGTTGGCCTTGGTGATGTTGCCGCCCTGGGCGTTCTCGATTGGCCCGAAGTTCTGGGAGAAGGCCAGTTGCTGATCGTCGGTGAGCAGTTGGTCGCGGAAGACCAGCACGGCGTAGCGATCCATGCCGGCCTCGATCGCGGCGGCTTCTGACTTCTCAAGCGGCTTGGTCAGGTCGACGCCTGAGACCTCGCCAACGAACACGGGATGAATCTGTCTGATCGACACGGCCACGGGCGCGCTCCTCCGGATTGGCAAGTGCTCTTTTCTTTGCCGGGAAGTCTAGGCGGCGCCGCCGTCGCGTGCCAGCGCACGGCGAATGCGCTGCGTGCATGGCGGGGGTGCGCAAAGTTTATTGATTGCCAGTGATGCCGCGCTGCTGTTCGCAGATACCGTCGTGCGCTTCCTTCTGCGCAAGAATTGTGGCGCCGCCGGGCGCTCTGCCTTCGGCTGCATCGATATGGCGTTGGGTGCACCAGGCGGCGGAGCCGACGATCGCGCTTTCGGGCGCTGGCGTAACTTCCACCGGGGCGACCGACAAGGCGGCCGGCTCAGCCTTGATGATGGAACCGGTGACGATCTTGGGCTTCGGTTGCAGCCTCGACGGTTGTACGGCGGCATGCCGCTGTAGCGGTTGCGGCGGCAGTTCGCGCGCGCAGCCGGTCACGAGAACCGCAGCAGAAATCGCCGTAGCCTTCAGTGCGGTCGAAAATCCTGGCATCTCAATCTGCCTCGCTGGCGACGTGCATTGCTTCAACGCGAGACCGAGTGAATCGGAGACAGTTGCCGACGCGACTGATGGTGGCCGTGGATCGACCGTGATGCAGGTTGTCGACTGTTCTCAATTGCCCTCAAAGGACGGTGATTTGCGGTCGATTGGAAGCGGTGGCGAACAGCAGTGGGAACTTGTCCACAGGTGTCGGATGGCACCTGGGACAGGATACCGAATTTCAGACTTGATACCGCGCCCGGCCGTGTGAGCCGAGGCGTCCACCGATCATCCAGCCGCCACCGCCTCCACCTCGCACAGGAACGCCGGGCTGGCGAGTTCCTGGATGCACAGATAGGTCGCGGCCGGAGCATGCCCGCCACTGCCGATCCAGGCATCGCGGCGCTGGCGGTAGAGTGTCACCGCTTCAGATCCGGGCACGGTGAGGAACACCGTGATCTTGACGAGATTGGCCTTGGTCATGCCGGCGCCGGTCAAGGCCGCATCGATGTTGGCGAAGCACTGGTCGAGTTGGGCTGCGAGCCCTTCGCGGACTTTGCCATCCGGCGCGACGCCGACCTGTCCCGAAATGTGCAACCAGCGCGCCGGCGACACCACCTCGACGACATGGCTATAGCGCGATGCCGGTGGGGCAATGCCTGCCGGATTGTAAGCCTTGATCATGTTGCGACCTCCATCGAATGAACCGCGACTGTGGCACGCTTCCCTCCCGGCTGTCAGTGGCGCGTCGCTGAGGAGATCAATATTTTGCCAACCGATTGACCCGACCAATCACTCGCCTCGCAGAGTCTCGTGCCAAAGTCGCCGCCAATGCCGGTATTGGTGATGCTGCGCACGATCCGTTTCGAGCCGAGAGCTGACATTGAGCCCCCGGGGCAGACGTGCGCCGCGCAAACAAAAAGGGCCGCTTAAGCGGCCCTTTTCATCACATCAATTATCCAAGAAGCTCCGCAGCTTCCGCGACCGGCTCGGATGCTTCAGCTTCCTGAGTGCTTTTGCCTCGATCTGGCGGATGCGTTCGCGGGTGACGGAGAACTGCTGGCCGACTTCTTCCAGCGTGTGGTCGGTGTTCATGCCGATGCCGAAGCGCATGCGCAGCACGCGCTCCTCGCGCGGCGTCAGTGACGCCAGCACGCGGGTCGTGGTCTCGCGCAAGTTCGACTGAATGGCCGCGTCGATCGGCAGCAGCGCATTCTTGTCCTCGATGAAATCGCCGAGGTTGCTGTCATCTTCTTCGCCGATCGGCGTTTCGAGGCTGATCGGCTCCTTGGCGATCTTGAGAACCTTGCGCACCTTCTCCAGCGGCATGGCGAGCTTTTCGGCCAGCTCTTCCGGCGTCGGCTCGCGGCCGATCTCGTGCAGCATCTGGCGTGACGTACGCACGATCTTGTTGATCGTCTCGATCATGTGCACGGGGATGCGGATGGTGCGCGCCTGATCGGCGATCGAGCGGGTGATCGCCTGCCGGATCCACCAGGTGGCGTAGGTCGAGAACTTGTAGCCGCGGCGATACTCGAACTTGTCGACCGCCTTCATCAAGCCGATGTTGCCTTCCTGGATCAGGTCGAGGAACTGCAGGCCACGATTGGTGTACTTTTTGGCGATCGAGATGACGAGCCGCAGGTTGGCTTCAACCATCTCCTTCTTGGCCTGCCGTGCTTCCCGTTCGCCCTTCTGCACATGGCGGACGATGCGGCGGAACTCGGTGATTTCGAGGCCGGTTTCAGTGGCGAGATTGAAGATCTCGGTGCGGATGCCCTCGACCTTCTTGTTCTCGTGCTTGACGAAGTTCGTCCAGCCCTTGCGCGAAATCTTGCCGACGCGGTCGAGCCAGGTCTGGTCGAGTTCGTTGCCGTAGTATTCGTCGATGAAATCCTGCCGCAGCACGCTGTAGCTGTCGGCCAGACGCATCAGCTGGCCTTCGTAGCCAACCAGACGCTTGTTGATGGCATAGAGTTGCTCGACGAGGCTTTCGATACGGTTGTTGTTGAGCGACAACGACTTGACGTCGGCGATGATCTCCTCGCGCAGCTTCTCGTAGGCCTTTTGCTGTTGGCGCGAGTTCTGTTCGCCAGCGACCTGCAGCTCAAGCTTCTTATCCTGCTGCTTGCGCAGCTTCTTGTAGGCGGCGGCGATGTTGTCGAAGGTGGCGAGCACCTTCGGCTTCAGTTCGGCTTCCATCGCGGCCAGCGACAGTGCGTTCTCGTAATCGTCCTCGTCGTCGCCATCGCCGCCCTCGGGCGGCGCTTCGCCATTCATGATGGCGGCAGACGGCCCCTGACTCGGCGTCAAATGGGCTGGGCGCGGACCCTGCGGAATGCCGCCCGGCGCCGGCTCGCCCGGCACCAGCGGCGGGATCGCCTTGGCTTCGGGGCCTTCATAGGTCGCTTCGAGATCGATGATGTCGCGCAGCAGGATCTTGGCTTCGTTGAGTTCGTCGCGCCAGATGATGATCGCCTGGAACGTCAGCGGGCTTTCGCATAAGCCCGCGATCATCGCCTCGCGGCCGGCCTCGATGCGCTTGGCGATGGCGATTTCGCCCTCGCGCGACAGCAATTCCACCGAGCCCATCTCGCGCAGGTACATCCGTACCGGATCGTCGGTCCGTTCGGACGGTTCGGCGCGGGCTTCGGATTTGACCGGCAGGTTCTGCGCGGTGACGGCGCGACCGGTGTCGTCTTCTTCCGCGGTCTCCTCGACGGCGGTGGCTTCCTCGCCCTCTTCCTGCTCGACGACGTTGATCCCCATTTCGGAGAACATCGCCATCACGTCTTCGATCTGCTCGGAAGAAACCTCTTCCGACGGCAGCACCGCGTTCAACTCGTCATAGGTCACGTAGCCGCGCGCCTTGGCGGTCTTGATCAGCCGTTTGACCGCCGCATCGGATAGATCGAGCAGCGGGCTGTCGCGCTCCGGCGCTTCGGCAACCGGTGCGGCCTGTTCCTGTGATTTTTGCGCCATGGGTCGTTTCATCTCGCGAATGCCGTTCTCTGTTTATGCCACGGGCGGTCTTCGACTTGGGACGCGTGTCAGCAATGACAACGCATCCGACGCCAAAGCCCGTCGGGCAGCGGATGATCTACAGTTCGCTCCCGTTCGGCACGTGATCGGCGGTGCGGTGATGGTGCGCCAGGCGCATTGGTCCAAATCATCCGCCGCGATTTCGTACGTGCGTGCATGGGCTCAGTGTCTCGATACACGTAAACATGTGCCGATACGCAGGTCTCGGCCGGTCGGACGACACATGAAGCGATCCTCATGGTTGGCCGCTC
Organism: uncultured Alphaproteobacteria bacterium; assembly: GCA_963732635.1. GTDB lineage: Bacteria > Pseudomonadota > Alphaproteobacteria > Rhizobiales > Hyphomicrobiaceae > JAKFWF01. The sequence goes on along the minus strand of CAVTAL010000033.1, from coordinate 456,251 downwards.
GAAAGCATGGCCACGGGCTTGGGTGTCGTGACGGCGTCGGTGTGCGTATCGAGTACATCGGAGTTGGCAATAAGGGCCTTGATTTCACGAATGCGGGCGAACGCATCCTCGCTTTCCGTATCGTGCCACTCCTGCTCCGCGCCCTCGAGGGCCCTGCGTAAACCGGACTGCCGCTCATGAAGCGCGAGGGCGTGGCGCCAGCCAGCTTCCACCTCGGCTCGATCAGCATCAGGTTCCGCAAAACGGTCGCATTTGTGGGTAATCGCCCGCTCGACGAGATCCACGACCTTCCCCAACTCCAAATTGAGCAAGTGGGATCGTAAACTCTGCCTGTCAAGGGTTTTGTCGCCGATATCAAGAGAAAGCAGGGCTGAGCGTAACATTACGAGCGCAGGTGCGGTGAATTCGATGGCCGAAATCTCCTCCGCCATGTCTTCCAGCAACCAGGGGTGGTTGAGCAGCGCCGCCATCAGCAGCGCCTCGCGGTAGGTAACGTTCGACGGTTCGGCGCGGGCGGCGAGCGAGCTCTTGCGCAGCAGATCGCTGGCCGGCGGGCGGCTCCAGGGCAGGCCAGGGTGCTGGCCGGGACGGTTGCCGCCGCCCTGGAAACGGGCCCCGCCCCGCCCCGGACCTTGCCGGCCGGGCTGCTTGAAACCCGGCTTCCAGTTGCCTTGCGGACGAAAATCGCCGCCATTGCCACGGTTTTCGCTGAAACTGGCCGGCGCGGTGGTGCCCCAGGCTTCGCGCAGGCGGCTTCGCATCGCCTGATTGTAATGCTCGCGGACGCTGTCATCGACAATCGAGCCGATTAGCTTGTGCAGTCTCTGCTCCAGGCTGGCGCGGCGCTCCGGCGTGTTCCAGGTGCCGGCGCCCCACTCGCGGGCGAACAGCAGGTCGACCAGCGGCCGGGCCTTGGCGAGAATATCGCGCATGGCGTCCGGACCTTGTTGCCGGATCAGATCGTCCGGATCGAGCCCTTCCGGCAGGAACGCGAAGGCGACGCTGACACCAGGCTTCAGGTGCGGCAACACCGTGTCGATGGCGCGGAACCCGGCTTTCTGGCCGGCGCTGTCGCCGTCAAAGCAAAGGATCGGTTCGGGACACATGCGCCACAGCAGCTTGACCTGATCCTCGGTCAGGGCAGTGCCGAGCGGCGCCACCGACTGGCCGAAGCCGGCCTCGGTCAGCGCCACCACGTCCATGTAACCCTCGACGGCGATGACCTGCTCTCGCTCGTAGGCGAGGGGCCGAGCGCGAGCGGCATTGAACAGGATGCCACCCTTGTGGAACAGCGGTGTTTCCGGCGAATTCAGATACTTGGCCGGTTGGTCCTTTTCGAGTGCCCGGCCACCAAAGGCGATCACCCGATCCTTGAGGTCGGTGATCGGGAACATCACGCGGTTGCGGAAGCGGTCGTAAGGCTGCGGGATGTCGTCGCCGCCGATCAGCATGCCGGAGGTGACCATCTCGGGTACGGTGAAGCCGGCGCGGGCGAGGTGATCCTTCAATGCCGTGCGGCTGTTGGGCCCAAAGCCCAGCCGGAACTTGGCGAGCGTCTCGCGCTTCAGGCCGCGCCGGTCAAGGTAGCCGCGCGCCTCCTGGCCGGCTGGCGAACGCAGTTGTTCCTCGAAGAACTTGGCCGAGGCTTCAAGCAGCGCATAGAGCCGGGTACGCTCGTCCTGGCGGGCCTGGTCGCGGTCGTCGTCGCGGAATTCGGCCTTGGGCATCGGCACACCGGCTTCCGCCGCCAGCCGCTCGACTGCTTCCGGAAACGTCAGTCCTTCGGTGGTCATCACGAACTTGAATATGTCGCCATGCTCGCCGGAAGCGAAGCAGTGGTAAAAGCCCTTGGCATCGTTGACGAAAAACGACGGTGACTTCTCCACCTTGAACGGCGACAGGCCGGAGAATTCGCGCCCCTTGCGCTTCAAGGCGACCTTGCGCGACACGACCTGGCTCACCGGCAGGCGGGCGCGGATTTCGTCCAATAATTGCGGCGTGAATTGCATGACCTCGGGCCGGTTGGCGTGAGCCATCCCTGTGTAGGGTGATTCGCCGCCGCCGACCGTGTCCGCCTCATGCGACCATCACGTTAGCCCCATGATCCACAGGCTGTGGACGACGCCGCTGGCCGGCGACCAGTTTCAGGATCTGCTGCTTTTCGACGCTGGCGCCGGGACAGGTCTTGGCGGTCTGCGGCACCTCGCGATGGAACAGCAGAGCTTGGACCGGCAAGCGGAATTGGGTTTGAACGACGTTTATCACACGCACGACGCTGTCCAATTGCCGGCCTTCGAGGCGGTCGAAGCCCCAGTCGAAATTGCCGATCGCCTCGAACATGAACACGCCGGTATTCATGCCGAAGCCGACGCTGGCCGGATCCTTGTTCCAGTCGCGACCCGTCCAGATGTTGCCGTCCGGCGCGATCGACACGTGCTGGGCAATGTCGTCGAAGCCGCGGCCGTTGGTGTGGAAGCGCGCCATGCGCTCAATGCTGGCGATGCCTTCGTAGTCGGCATGCGCTGGAAACCAAGTATGGTGCATGTCGACGCGCCACACGCGCCGGCACCAGGCAAAGCTCGCGACCTCAGCTTCGAACTCACGCGGAGTGAGACGGCGGAATGGGGCGGGCATCGTCTGCTCCTTCTACCTGTTAACGGCCATCGCCCCCCTCAGGGCCGGGTCGTTGCAAGTCGATTGAGCACAGATGTTCCCCCATCCTGTGCGCGAACACTACTTTAGTAGCCCCTTCACCATACCGCTTGCTTTGGCGAAGTCCATCTGTCCGGCGTATTTTTCTTTGAGCGCTGCCATCACTTTTCCCATGTCCTTGACGGACGTGGCGCCGGTATCTTTGATCAGTGCCGTGATCGCCGCCGAGATATCGGCCTCGCCCAACTGCTTAGGCATGAAGCCTTCGATCACGGTGATCTCTGCCTGTTCGGCATCAGCGAGTTCTGGCCGGCCGCCCTGCTTGTAGAGTTCGATCGATTCGCGCCTCTGCTTCACCATTTTCGCCAACAGATCGATGATCTCCGGCTCGCTGATTTTCTCGCGCGACGGGCGGGCGGCGATGTCGGCGTCCTTGATCTTGGCCTGGACCATGCGCAGCGCCGCCAGCCGGGCTTTGTCGCCACCCTTCATCGCGTCCTTGACGGACTGCATGATCTTATCGCGCATGGTGAGGCTCCTTGGCTCGGTATTGCGGGGCCTACCTGTACGCCCCGTGTCGCAGCCGAGCAAGCCGCCGTGGCGAGCTTGCGCTCCTGCGTTCGCCGTGCTTTTGCATGACAAAATCGAACCTGTCCCATTAGCGAGCCGCCGATGACCGACCCTGCCGCTTCCCGCCTCAATGCCGCGATCGTGCCGGTGACGCCGTTCCAGCAGAACTGCACGCTGCTGTGGGACGAGACGAGCAAGGTCGGATGCGTTGTCGATCCGGGTGGCGACGTGCCGCACATTCTCGATGCGATCAAACAGGTCGGCATGACGGTTGAGAAAATCCTGCTGACCCACGGACATCTCGACCACGTCGGCGGCGCCATGGAGTTGAAGGCCGCTCTCGGCAACGTGCCGATCGAGGGGCCGCACAAGGCCGACGAGTTGATCATGAACAACGTCGAGAAGCAGGCCGCGACCTACGGCGTTCCCGGCACCATGAAGAACGCCACCTCCGACCGCTGGCTGGTCGAAGGGGATACAGTAACGGTCGCCGGCTACACCTTCGAGATCCTGCATTGCCCCGGCCATTCGGCGGGTTCGGTCGTGTTCTTCAATCGCGCGCAGCGGTTTGCGCTGATGGGCGATGTGCTGTTCCAGGGTTCGGTCGGCCGCACCGACCTGCCCGGCGGCAGCCATGAGCAGTTGATCTCGGCGATCAAAACCAAGATCCTGCCGCTCGGCGACGACGTGACCTTCATCTGCGGCCATGGCCCCGCCAGCACCATCGGCGAGGAACGCGAGAGCAATCCTTATATCGTGTGACAGCGCGGCGCGGGAAACCACTACCGCCCTGGCTTCCAATCACGGCGCTTTGGATCGAAGTTCTTTTCGATACCGGCCCAGCAATCAATGTAGCCTGATTGTAACTCGGCAAGCCCCATCGCCCACTTGGTGACGCGCTGCGGCAGTCGCGTCTCCAACATGAAGGCCATGGTGTTCTCAAGTTTGTGCGGCTTGAGGTCGGCAGCGCTCGCCTTGGCGAAGGCCTCGGTGTCTGGCCCGTGCGGCAGCATGCAGTTGTGCAGTGAAAAGCCGCCCGGCAGGAAGCCCTGCGGCTTGGCGTCGTATTGGCCGTAGATCAGACCCATGAACTCGCTCATCACGTTCATGTGGTACCAGGGCGGGCGGAAGGTGTTTTCGGCCACCGCCCAGCGGTCGGGGAAGATCACGAAGTCGATGTTGGCGGTGCCCGGCGTCTCCGATGGCGCGGTCAGCGTCGTGAAGATCGACGGATCGGCGTGGTCGAACAAGATTGGCCCGACGGGTGAAAAGCGCCGCAGATCGTATTTGTACGGCGCGTAGTTGCCGTGCCATGCCACAACGTCGAGCGGCGACTGGCCGATCTCGGCTTGCCACATCTGGCCACCCCACTTCACCGTCATGCGCGAAGGCGTTTCGCGGTCCTCGTAAGCCGCGTGCGGGGTGAGAAAGTCGCGTGGATTGGCGAGGCAGTTGGCGCCGATCGGCCCGCGCTCTGGCAGCGTGAAGGCGCCGCCGTAATTCTCGCACATGTAGCCGCGCGCCGGCTCGTCGCCATGCAGCTCGACGCGCAATTTCACGCCGCGCGGGATCACCGCGATCTCGCCCGGTTCGATGTCGATGATGCCGAACTCGGTCCACAGGCGGAGCTTGCCGGACTGTGCGATGAACATCATCTCGCCGTCGGCGTTGTAGAAGTAGTCGTCGACCATCGACTTCGTCACGAAATAGAGGTGCGCCGCCATGCCGTTCTGGCCGCCCGCGTCGCCAGCCGTGGTGACGGTGCGCACGCCCTCAAGGAAGGTGAGTTTCTGCGACGGGATCGCCACCGGGTTCCAGCGCATCGGCGCCGGCGGCACCGCCACTTCGACTGATGGCGCCGACTTCCACAGTCCGGCGTCGACTTGGCTGAAGTGGCCCCAGTGCTTGACGGTCGGGCGGATGCGGTAGAGCCACGAGCGCTCGTTGGACGCGCGCGGCGCGGTGAACGGCGAACCCGAGAGTTGCTCTGCATAAAGGCCATAAGCGCAGCGCTGCGGCGAGTTGCGCCCGATCGGCAGCGCGCCCTCAAGCGCTTCGGTCTCGAAGCCATTGCCGAAGCCGGTCATGTATTTGGGCGAGGTTGCGGCGGTGGTGGCGACCTTCGCGCCTTCTTTGTGCCTGGCAGCAGCCATGGGGAGCCTCCTCCAATTCTATCGTTGTATCCTTGGGAACAGCATACCGAATTCCTGGCTCTTGAGAACGACAGAGGCGGAATAACCTGGAAATCGGTTCAATGTCCCCACAGTCGCCGCCGTCCGCCGTTGCGATCCGAATTTGTCATATGGAGCGCGGTTCGGAGCGCGGCGGATGGGGGAGCGGAACGATCCGGTGCGGGCGCACGCGCGACATGCGGATCGGACATCGATCGACCGGCCCTGATTTACCATCCTTGACGTCTCACTAGAGATGCTGATGCAACTAAAAATGCGTACCCGACCGATTGTGCTTGGCCCCGCGTGTTCGAGCGAGGGGTGCGAGGTGGCCGGAAGCCGCGGCGGACTTCCGCAAGGGTAACAGAAGCGGCAACGGGCCACCTCGCGACAGGATTTTAAGGGCAAACCCACAGCATTCCTCCGGATTACGCCCGGACCTTTTTTGGGCAGCTGATTCACGCCTTGCAATCGGGCAAGGCGATCAGGTGCCATGTGGCGAGCCTCGATGGCCGGGGGCGCGTCCCCTGCTGTACCCATCGACCTGTAACCACACACGCCTGCAATGGTCGCCACCGGTTGGCATCCCCTCTGCGCATGAGGTCGAGGGGAAGTATCGCATGGGTGCGGGGGGCGTGGATAAGTGGGTGGTGGCGTGAAGCCAGTGAAATGGTGAATTCGTGAGTGGTGAGTGGTGAGTGGTGAGTGGTGCGGGGCAGGTTCGCGATGTCTAAATGGAACTTATCCCACTTCCGCGCCACTCAATCGCGCCTTGTGTTCTGCCACGAACGCGGCGTAGCGGTCTTCGGCTATTGCCGTGCGGATGGCTGACATCAGGTCCTGGTAGAAGGCGGTGTTGACCCAAGACAGCAGCATCGCGCCGAGATATTCGCCGGACTTCATCAGATGATGCAGGTAGGCGCGGGAATAGTCGCGCGCCGCCGGACACGAACTCGCGGCATCGAGCGGGCGCGGGTCGTCGGCGTGGCGGGCGTTCGTACAAATTGACCTTGCCGCCCCAGGTGAACGCCTGCCCGTGCCGGCCCGAGCGCGTCGGCATCACGCAGTCGAACATGTCGATGCCGCGCGCCACCGCCTCCATGATGTCGACCGGCGTGCCGACACCCATCAGGTAGCGCGGTTTGTCGACCGGCAGATGCGGCGTGGTGCCGTCGAGCGTCGCCAGCATCACCTCGTGTCCCTCGCCGACCGCAAGTCCGCCGACGGCGTAGCCTGCCAGGTCCATCGCCACCAGCGCGTCGGCCGAGCGCTGCCGCAGTTCGAGATCGGTGCCGCCCTGGACGATGCCGAACAGCGCCTGCCCTGGCTTCGCGCGCGCCTCGAACGCCCGCTTCGAGCGCTCGGCCCATCGCAGCGACAGTTCCATCGCGGCTATTGCGCGCTCGCGCGTTGCTGGCAGTTCGATGCACTCGTCGAGCTGCATCTGGATGTCGGCGCCGAGCAGGCTCTGGATCTCGATCGAGCGCTCCGGCGTCACGTGATGCTTCGAGCCGTCGATGTGCGATTGGAAGGTGACGCCGTCCTCGCTCATTTTGCGCAGGTTGGCGAGGCTCATCACCTGGAAGCCGCCGCTGTCGGTCAGGATCGGACCCTGCCAGCGCATGAACTCATGCAAGCCACCGAGGCGGGCGACGCGCTCGGCGCCGGGCCGCAGCATCAAGTGATAGGTATTGCCGAGCAGGATGTCGGCGCCGGCATCGCGCACCTGTTCGGGATAAAGCGCCTTGACCGTGCCGGCGGTGCCGACCGGCATGAACGCCGGCGTGCGGATGATGCCGCGCGGCGTCACGATCTCGCCCTGGCGGGCGTGCCCGCTCTTCGACAGCAGGCGGTAGTGGAAGTGCGACAATTTCTTTATCCGATCGGCTGGTTGATCAGTTGGCCTCTACGATCTTGTCGACCGCAGCACTGGCGAGAAATGCCGATCGGGTCATCCCACGACGCCTAGCCTCCGCGTCGATCTGGTCGAGCAAGCCAGCGTCGAGTGAGATATTGGCGCGGACGACGCGGCCACGATCGAGCAGCAAGGGCACATAGACGGTCGCCCCACCGGGCTCGCCTTCGGCCTTCAACGCGGCGAGCACCTGGTCGAGATCACGTGGCTCGGGCAGTTGTTCACCATCGGCAACCATGTCGGCGGCGAATTCACGCAATGCGCGGGTCGCGTCCGCAACCGCATCCTTGGGCGTGCCGCCGCCGCCGTGACAGCCTGGGAAATCCGGAATCCTAACTCCCCAGACCTCGCCGCCGCCATCGACGATCCCGACGTAATAGGTCATCACTCGTCCTCGCTGGGCCAACCTGCGATTTTAGCAATCGATCTCGCCACGCCGATGGATACTTCCCGATGTCGCGGCACCTGGATGCGGCCCGGCTTATCGGGGTGCTTGAACACATCGTGAGCGCCGCCCCCGCGAGTGTACCAGCCGTCGCTTTCGAGGCGTCGGATGATTTTCCGCGTATTGGTTTCGGGCGGCGCCATCGAGCCTCTTTTTTGCGCAAATATATGCGCATTAAAGCAGGATTGCAATCAATGAATGCCAGACGCCACCGGTTCAATTCATAACGATTTCAACGACGCGAACGCTGCGAGAGCCGCGTCGCGGGCGCGGCCATGGTCGACGATTGGAAGCGGGTAGGTTTGACCAAGCGCAATGCCGCAATGGCTTAGCACTTCGCGCGGCGCGGTCGCGGGCGCGTGCAGGTATTTGTCCGGCAACTTGGCAATTTCGGGCACCCAGCGGCGGACATAGGCGCCTTGTGCGTCGAACTTCTCGCCCTGCAACTGGGGATTGAACACTCTGAAGTAGGGCGCGGCATCGGCGCCGCAGCCGGCGATCCACTGCCAGCTCGCCGCATTCGCCGCGAGATCGGCATCGACAAGGCAGTCCCAGAACCATTGCTCGCCCTTCTGCCAGGGGATCAGCAAATCCTTGACCAGGAACGAACCGACGATCATGCGCACACGGTTGTGCATCCAGCCCGTGTGCCAAAGCTCGCGCATGCCGGCGTCGACGATCGGATAGCCGGTCTGGCCACGCTGCCAGGCCTTCAAATGGCTGTCGTTGTCAGCCCACGGAAACCTTGCGAACTCCGGTCGGAACGGCTCCTCGGGCAAAGTCGGCCAATGATGCAGCAGGTGATAGGAGAACTCGCGCCAGACCAGTTCCTTGAGGAACACTTCGAGGCCGGCATCGACGTTCGGATGCGCGGCGGCGTAGGCATTTGCCCGATGCCAGCACACGGCCGGGCTGATCTCGCCGAAGTGCAAGTGCGGTGACAAGCGCGACGTGCCTTCGAGATCCGGACGGTTGCGATTGGTGCCGTAATCACGCAAGGCGTTTTCGAGAAACCAGTCGAGGCGGGCGGCAGCGCCCAATTCGCCCGGCTTCCAGGCTTCGCGCAGCCCGCCGGCCCAGTCGGGCTTCGACGGCAGCAAGTTCCAGTCATCGAGCCGATCGGACTTCGGTAAGTGGGCCGGCGAAGCGATTTTTTTCGGTGCCGCGACCGCCGAGCGCTGCGGTGAAGCCGACACCGCCCGCCAGAAAGGCGTATAGACCTTGTACGGCACGTCGGTCTTGGTGCGGACGTGGTCGGGGTCGAACAGTAGGCTGCCCGGATAGCGCGCGAAGGTCACGGCGGCGGACTTGAGCGTTTCGTGCAGGCGCTTTTCAAGGGCGCCCGCCCATGGCTCGTAGCAGCGGCTGGCTGCGACACGATCGGCACCGGTTTCGCGGGCGACGTCGGCTAGAACCTTGGCGGCGGGTCCGCGTCGCAGGATCAGCGTTGCGCCGCGCGCCGCTATATCCGCCGAGAGCGCGACGAGGCTGTGATGCAGCCACCAGCGGCTCGCTCCACCGGCGGCCCAGCCACCAGGTGTTTCATCATCGAGAATGTAGAGCGCGATGACCGGCGCGCCGCGGGCGACCGCATGGTCGAGCGCCGGATTGTCGGTAAGCCTGAGGTCCTGTCGGAACCACATGATGGTGGGCGCAATTTTCACGAAACTTCAACTCCACGGCGGCAGAGCCGTGCAGACGAAACGGATCGCAACGAACAACGGATCATTGGCCGAGCAGGATGTCGAACAGGGTCTTTGGTTTCGCCCCCTGGCGTTGCTGTCGCTGCGGCTGTGACCCGCCACCACCGCCGCCCCAGCCGGATTGGGCCCACGGTGCCCACGACGGCGTGCCCTTGCTGCTGCCCTCGTTTTGGTTTGACGAGACGCGCTTCGTCGACGGCGCGGCGGCGACCGGAACGTCCTTCGGCTTGACCGTGCGGATGGCAAATTCGTCGGTCACGCCGTCGATACTGGCGATCGTCACGCGGCCATCATCCCAGTTCCACTTCGACGTTCGATCACCAACCCGCTCCGGCAGGATGCCAATGATAGTCGAAGTCTGGGTATCGACGATCGCCACCTGCTCGATTTCGAGCGCGCCACTGCGCCCAGAACTGAAACGCAGTGTACCGATACCTTGCTGCGGTGCCTTGCGAAGTTCCCATTCGAGCAGCTTCGGGCTGCCCTCGCCCATCATTTCCAACGGCACGCGCAGGCGCGGGAACTCGTCGGTGACGCCGTGGAAGCGGCCGAGCTTGGCGACGACGCGCCAACGGCCCATGCCGGCGCCGGATACCTCTGTCTCGCCGGAATTGTCCTGGCCCGCCCCTAGACGTTCGAGACCCTCGACGGCGTCCTTCAGGCTGGGTTTCAATACGAGTGCACGACGGAAACTGGCGATCGCTTCGTCGATGCGGCCAAGCGCTTCCTCGACCTCGCCCTTGGCCCACTGCGCCAGTGCGCGATTGGGGTCGATGCGCAGCGCTTTTTCAATTTCCTTGAGGCCGAGCTCGGGTTGGGCGGTCAGCTTGTAGACGAAGCCGCGATAGGCGAAGGCGGTTGCAGCCCTTGGATCGATTTCGATGGCGCGTGCAAGATCGGCTTCCGCTTCGTCGAAGGCTTCGATCTTGGCGTGCGCCAGGCCGCGTTCCTGATGCGCGGCGACTGATCGCGGCGCCAGTTCGATGGCGCGGGTGAAGTCCTTGATCGCCGAAGGCGCATTGCGGACGCCGAGATAGGCTTGGCCACGCAGCACGAACAACTCGGCGTTACCGGGTTCGAAAGCAATTGCGCGGCTCAGGTCCTCGACCGCTTCCTCGAACCGGTCGACCTCGATCTTGGCCTCCGCCCGCGAGCGATAGGCGATGCCGAAGCGGGCGTCGTTCTGCAATGCGCGCGAGAAGTCGCGCAACGCCGCGAACGGGCGGCCCTCGTCTAGGAAGGCGCGGCCCCGGCCGGACAGCGGTGCCGGGCTTTGCGGCATCAGTTCGATCGCCTTGGTGAAGTCGCGGATCGCGTCGGTCGTCTGGCCTAGCTTGGCGTGAGCACCGGCGCGATTATGATAGGCGACTGCATATCCCGGCGTCAGCAGAATGGCGCGATCGAAATCCTTGATCGCCTCGCGCGGCTGGCCTAGCGCGAGCAGCGTATTGCCGCGATTATTATACAGCGCGGCGTATTCAGGGAACAGTTGGGCTGCCTTGTTGAAGTCGTCGATCGCGAGGCGCGGCTGGCCGATCCGACCATAGGCGACGGCGCGATCGTTCAGCAGCGCGGCGCGGCGATCATTGGAAAGCGCGGTATCCTTCAGCGCCTCGGTGAACATGGCGACGGCCGCCGAGGCGCTACCTTTGACGAGCGCGGCCGATGCTTCCTGCGACTTGGCCACGGTCGATTTATCCGATGCAACAGTCTGTGCCCGAACGGGGGCGGCCTGACCGACAATTGCAGTCGAAAGTGCCATGGCTGCGAGAAGCTGGTAGCGCAACATGGGGCGATGCATCGTCCTGGTGAATTCTGGCTGGCTAGTCCTGGCCCAGATGGGTCGAATTCGCGGCTCCGGTCAATAGTCGAGCAATGTGGCGATCCGAGGCGGTGGCACCGCAAGTCGTTCGGAGATGAATGCAATGATTAACTGACCACAGAAAAATTCAATGTAATTCATTGACTTAGTATGTTGCGGTGGTCGTGGTGTCAGTCAGGTGACAGGCGACAGTGCCACAGTTTTTCCGCTAAGGTCGCGCATAAGCTCGCAAATGGTCGAAGGCGCGTGGCGGCAAAGCAAGGGCGGGGCGATATGTCGGAGGCAATGCGCATCGGGCCTGAGACCGAAACACCGGTCAACCCGTACAGCCTGCTTGAGGCCGTCAACAATTCAAGCGACACCGCTCACACCGCCTGGCTGATCTTTCTCGGTTTGATGACCTATCTGACGATCGCGGTCGCGGGCGTCACCCACCGCGATCTGCTGCTCGAGACACCGGTCACGCTGCCACTCTTGCAAGTCAGCATCCAGCAGTCCCAGTTCTTCCAGTTTGCGCCGATCTTGCTGGTGATGTTCCATTTGGGGGTCGTATCCCAACTCGTGTTGCTGGCACGCAAGACGCTGGAGTTTGATCAGTCGGTACGGGGGCTCGAAGCCACCGATCTGCGTACTCACCCGCTGCGGCTAGAGCTGCACAATTTCTTTTTCGTCCAGGCGATTGCCGGCCCCCACCGCAGCTATGTGATGAGCGCTTTCCTGCATGGCATGTCATGGCTCACACTGGTGGTGCTGCCGGTCATCCTGCTGCTTTACATTCAGATCCGCTACCTGCCGTTCCATGACGAGACGGTAACCTGGGCGCACCGGATCGCGCTCGTCGCCGACATCGGCATGCTGGTGCTGATCGGCATATTCCTGACGCGGGCTGAGACGTCATTCCCGGCGGCGTTCTGGCGTTCGACGCGCGAACATCCATTCACTTTTGCAGGAACCAGCTTGTTGCTTGCGGTGGTTACGTTTTTCTCGTTCTTCGTGGCAACCATTCCCGGTGAAATGCTCGATCGGCTGGCCGCGACGATGAGCCCGGCCGGCGGCAGGCAGGGCACAACGCCGAGCCTGACCCGGGGCACCGGCCAGGATGCGACGCCGGCCGCCATGGGCTTTTCGTTACCGTTCACGGCGGCGCGGGCTGATGGCAGCTTGTTCGGGGTGTTTCATCGCAACCTGCTCGCGACCGATCTCGATCTGGCGGCGGCGAAGGACGGCAAGGGCGCCGAGAGTGGGCTCGTACTGCGTGGCCGGGATCTCAGATACGCCAAGCTCGACCGGACCGATTTCCGCGGCGCCGACCTGACCAACGTGGACCTTGCCGGCGCGAGCCTTGTCGGCGCGAATATGGTCGGTGTGCGATTGCAGTGCGCCGACATCAATGAACTCTACCTCGCCGACAATCGCGAGGCCGCTCGCTGTGCCTCGGCTCAGGGCGCGAACTTCACCCGAGCCAACATGAAAGGCGCCCGCCTCGCCGGTATCGATGCGCGCGGCGCCCGTTTCGAGGAGGCGATACTGGAAGCCGCCGACCTGTCGTACGGCGTTTTGACCGGGGCGAATTTCTCCAGCGCTCACCTGGAGCGGGCCGACTTCAGCGGCGGCGCCCAACTGCAGGGCGCGAACTTCCTGATCGCGACCATGCAAGGTGCCGATCTCAGTGGTGCGTCGCTGCCGATGGCCGACTTCTCGAGCGCCCAGATGCAAGGCGCCGTTCTCAGTCATGCCGAACTGCAGGGCGCGCAATTGCGTGACACCGATCTCGAAGGCGCCGATCTCGGCAACGCGAAGCTGCAGGGTGCTGACCTGACGCGGGCCAAGTTGACCGCCGCCGATCTGCGCGGCGCCCGCATCTGGATGACGCTACCGGCTGCAGATGATGCGCTCGCGCTCGCCGATTTATCGCATGTGGTGCTCAATCCGCTCGACGATCTGGAAGTGGCGCGCCTGAAGGTGATTATCGACAAGAATGTCGGCGTGCGGTTGCAGGCGCGCATGCGGGACGGCCTGAAGGCAATAATGATGGGGGGCGATAGTCAGAATTGGGCTAGGTCGCCCGAAGCACAGAAATGGCAGTCGCAGCAGAGCCTCGCCAACGGCCCTTCCGGCGACGGTTACAAGGCGACACTGACGGAGTACCTCGGTCGCCTGGTGTGCAAGGCGCGTTGGGGCAGTGGCGCCGTCGCCACCGGCGTCGCCAAGCGCTCGCTCGGTCAGGCATTTCGCGGCGACATGGTCGCGGTGTACGACCGGCTGCGGTCGAAAGACTGCCCGGCATCTGAAACCGTCGCCCGCAAATCCCTGCGGGATCTCGCCAATCAGGTCGACATCATTCGCGGGAATTGATTGGTTAACCTCTTGCGTCGGGCATGAGACGTGCTATCTTGGAACGAAGAGCGAACATTGATCGTCGGCGAAAGCCGTGGACAAGCCGCATCCATTGGTGCGGCAGCCGCGGTCGACGAGCTAGGCTTATGCAACCCGATTCGCGAAAGCTCGAGGCGTAGTGCCGGGGCGCCGCAAGGTCCGGAAGGAGTTTCAAATGGCTGGTTCTGTGAACAAGGTGATCCTGGTCGGCAATGTCGGCAAGGATCCGGAGATCCGGCGCACCCAGGACGGGCGGCCAATCGCGAACCTGTCGATTGCGACCTCCGAGAGCTGGCGCGACAAGAACTCTGGCGAGAAGAAGGAAAAGACCGAGTGGCATCGCGTCGTCGTGTTCAGCGAGCCGCTGTGCAAGGTGATCGAACAGTACGTCAAGAAGGGCGCCAAGCTCTACATTGAAGGCGCGCTGCAGACCCGTAAGTGGACCGACAAGGATGGCGTCGAGAAGTATTCGACCGAGGTCGTGCTGCAGGGCTTCAACGGCACGATGACAATGCTCGATGGCCGCCAGGGCTCGGGGCCGGGTGCCAGCGCCGGCGGCATGCAGGAAGATGGAGCCGACAGCTATGGTGCGCCGTCGGGCGGCTATGGCGGTGGCGGATCATCGGGTGGCGGCTATGGCGAGTCCAAACGGCCAGCCAAGGGCGGCGGCGCTTCGAAGGGCTTCGACAAGCCGCTCGACGACGAGATCCCGTTCTAACGACTAGGGGCGCGGTGCCTGTGAACCGGGCACCGGCTCTTGTCGCGATGCGGTTCGCGCCGCGCACCGCAGTGGTGGCTTACCAGTGCAGTGCCATGTAGTGTTGAAGCGAGTTCCATGAACCTCGTCATTTTCGATTGCGACGGCACCATCGTCGACAGCCAGCACATGATCGTGGCGGCGATGGATCGTGCCTTCACCGCGCACGGCATGGCGGCGCTGCCTCGGGCACGGACACTGTCGATCGTCGGGCTGTCGCTCGATCAGGCGATTGGTCGCTTACTGCCCGAAGCCGACAAGGCGCTGATCGATAGCGTCGCGCAAGCCTACAAGGCGGCGTTCTTCGAGCTACGAAAAGACCCGGACAACCACGAGCCGCTCTACACCGGCGCCGTTGAGACGATCCGACAACTTGCCAGCCGACCCGGCACCGTTCTCGGCGTCGCCACCGGCAAGTCGCGGCGCGGCGTCGACGCGATTTTTGATCGCATGAACTTGCATCCTCATTTCGTCACCATCCAGACCGCCGACGGCCATCCGTCGAAACCGCATCCGTCGATGATCCGCACCGCCATCCAGGAGGTTGGCGCCACGGCCGCGTCGACAGTAATGATCGGCGACACCACGTTCGACATCGAGATGGCGAAGAATGCCGAGGTCGCGGGTATCGGCGTCGCCTGGGGATACCACCCGGTCGACCAGTTGAAACTGGCCGGTGCGCACGCGATCATCACGGTCTATGACGAGTTGATCCCGGCGATCGATCGTTTGCTGTCGCCTGAACCGCAGCCTTGAGAACGCGCCATGTCCGATCACGACATTCCACCGCGCAAGGGCGGCGTTGAGGCTGTCCAGGCCGCGCAACGCATCACGCTGCCGAAGCGATTCTACACCTTGGCGACAGTCGGCCCGCGCGACGGTGGGTTCGCGGTGCTGCTCGATGGCCGACCGGTGCGCACGCCGGCGAAGAAGCCGTTGGTGGTGCCGACCGAGGCGCTGGCCGCCGCTCTCGCCGAGGAATGGTCGGCGCAGAAAGTGTCCATAGATCCGGCGACGATGCCGCTGACCCGCATCGTCAACAGTGCGCTCGATGGCGTCACCGGGCGCGAGGCCGAGGTCAGGGCCGAAATCGTCAAGTACGCCGGTGGCGATCTGCTGCTCTATCGCGCCGACGGACCAGCGGCACTGGTCGCACTGCAGGCGCGGCACTGGGATGCACTCGTTAAATGGGCGGAGGGCTTTCTTGGCGGTCGCTTCGTGTTGGCCGAGGGCATTATGCCAGTGACCCAGCCGCAAAAGACGCTCGACACGGTCGCGGCGAAATTGGCGAACATTGAGGCGCTGCCACTCGCCGGACTGCATGTCATCATGACATTGACCGGTTCGACGTTACTGGCGCTGGCACATGCAGAAGGCCGCATTTCAGCCGAAGTCGCCTGGGCGGCGGCCCACGTCGACGAGGATTATCAAATCGAAAAGTGGGGCACGGACAGCGAAGCCGAAGCCCGCCGCGCCCATCGCTGGCGCGAAATGCAGGCCGCGAGCCGGCTGTTGGCAACCCTCACTCCATAAGATGCCCGCCATCGTACATGCAGGCGATGCGGCCGAGGGCGGCGCGGAAGCGATCAGTCTGCAACAGGCTTTCAATAGTCGATGGCAGCCGCGCATCGGCCTCGGCATTGCCCGGATACTCACAACTGCCGATCATCAGTTTTTGCAGGTCGCGGCCTTCAATCGAATGCTTGGTCTCGGATGCGCCGCGCTCGAGCAGGCAGTGCAGCAGCGTCGGGTCGATTGCCGGCAGGCTGGCCAAGAAGCCCGCGACAAGCGTGCTGGCAAGCGCGTGATCGGGATGATCCTTGGCGGTCGCGGCCTGGCCGCAATCCCACAGATGGGCGACGTGATCCCAGGCGGCGGGCTTCTCCGGAAACCGCGCCTTTCAGGCGGCGGCTTCGTCGGCGACGTAGAACCGATTGAGGTTGTCGAAGAACGCGAACGAGTAGCCCTGCGATGTGATCAGGCTGCTCCCACTTCGCCGACGCGTCCACCATCGAGCCGGGCTCGACGGCTTCGACCAGGATCACGCGCGGCCGATGGCGGCGCCAGTCTAGGCCGGCCAGCACGTCGGCTTCCGCGCCCTCGACGTCGATTTTCAGGAAGTCGATTTTTTCCAGTTTGGCTTCGTCGATCAGCGTCGAAAGCCGGCGGACGGCCAAGCGGGTCGTGGTGTAGCCGACACCGTAGGCGCGGGCGCCCGAGGCGTTGGCCTCGACCGTGGTCGAGAAGCCGTGCAGCTTATCGACGGTGTGAAAATCGATCTCGCCGTCAGTGGCGCCCGCCAGCATCGAGACCGTGTGGTCGCGCGGGCGCACGTGGGCATAGGTGCTGGCCAGTTTCGTCTGCGGTTCGACCACGAGGCCGCGCCAGCCCATCAGATAGAAGTAGAACGACACGTTATCGGCCACCGGATGACCGCCGCCGACATCGACGTAGGTGCCGGCCATCTCGCCCGCAAACAGCAGCGACAGGTGATAGTCCTCGAGGTTCTGGGCGTAGGAGAGTTTCATCAGTTGACCTCGATAACGGTGTGGACTTTCGAAGACGGCTAGCGTTTCGTCGCGCTGTCGTCTAGGCGAACGTGCCATGACGACATCGATCATCACATCCGCCCGCGATCTGCTTGCCCGCTATCCGGTGCTTTTTTGCGACGTATGGGGCGTGCTGCACGACGGCATGCACGAATATTCCGCCGCCGGTGATGCGCTGGAACGCTACCGCGCCGCGGGCGGCATCGTAATCCTGGTCTCGAATGCGCCGACGCCGGCCGCATCTGTCGCGCGCGTCCTCGACGAGAAGCACGTCAGGCGCTCGGCATGGGACGCCATCGTCTCGTCCGGTGACGTCACGCGGCAGCACCTGAGCACGCGCGGTTTCAGCGCCATCCACCATATCGGCCCGGACCGGTCGCTACCATTGTTCGAGGGGCTCGCGGCGTGCCTCGTCGACTTCGATGCGGCGGACGCGATCGTGTGCACCGGCCTGGTGCATGACATGGTCGAGACCGGGGAAAGCTACCGGCCCCTGCTGGAACGTGCGCGCGCCCGTCGGCTGCCATTCGTGTGCGCGAATCCCGATCTGGTCGTCGAGGTCGGCGGCCGGTTGTTGCCGTGTGCCGGCGCGGTCGGCGTGGTCTACGAGGATTTGGGCGGCGAGGTCTATTGGGCGGGCAAGCCGCACCCACCGGCCTACGAACTGGCGTTCGCGATTGCAGCTCAAATCGCCGGCCGGCCGATTGCCGCGCGCGAAATCCTGGCCATCGGCGACGCGGCCGCGACCGATCTTGCGGGCGCTGCCCGCGCCGGCATCGATGCGCTGTTCATCGCAGGCGGCATCCATCGGGCGCAGGTAATGCCGGGCGACCGGATCGACGCTCGGTTACTGGCGGCCTTGTTTGCCGCGCGGCATGTACCGGCGGTGGCCGCAGCGCCTATGCTCGCTTGGTGACCCGTCGACGAAAACAGGCGCCCGGATCACTCCGGGCACCTGTCGGGTAGCATGTCGAACGGTGTCAGATTTCAACCTGACACCGTCGAATTTTCGATCATTCGCCGGTGAAGCGGCGCTGCCACCAGCCCTTGCGAGCCGGTTGACCCTCGTCGGGCGTGTTCGACACCACCGCGATGTGCTCGGGCGGGGTGCTCGCCCGCTCGATTGGCTTGGCCTCGATTGGCTTCGGATCGGCCGCCCGCTCTGGCTCGCGAGCCGCAACCGGCTCCGGCTTGTGCGGCGTCACCTCCACCGGCTCCGCTTGATGATGGCCGTTGGCGCTGCTGGTAGTGGTCGATGCAGGCGCTTCGACGGCGACCAATGTTTCGACAGCCTCGACCGTTGCGGGCTGCTCATGCCGGCGCGGCTTCGGCTCGTGCCGGACCGCTTCGAGATGCGGCTCGGCCTCGCCCTGGTGCTCGCGCGGAGCATCGTAGACGTGCTCGATTTCATCCGCACTGGGCTCGTCGTCGGGACGGTCGCCGCTGGCTGCAACGCTGCCCTCGGCACGCGCGCCACCATTCGGATTTTCCTGATCGCGACCACCGCGACGGCCACCCCGGCGTCCACGCCGGCGACCGCGACGACCGCGCCCGCCTTCGCCATTTTCGCCTTCGGGACGATCGCCACGCTCACCGCGCTCGCCACGTTCGGACGCCTGGGCAACTTCACCGTCCTCGCCGCTGTCGTCGTTTCGCGTATCATTGCGTGGCTCGGCGGACCTGGAATGTCGGCCTCGCTTGTCGCCGTGCGCATCTTCTGGATCGCCAACTTCTTCGAGCTCGCCGGTGGGCAGGCGGGCCGGACGTTCGTCTTCCTCTGCAACCGCATTGCGCTCCGTGCGCGGTTCGCGATTGCGATCGCCACCGTTTTCGCCGCCGTCCTCACGACGGCCGCCACGGCGACGACGGCGCCTACGGCCGCGCGGGGCTTCGCCATTGCCATTTTCCTCGACGCCACGTGCTTCCGAAGCGTCATCGGCCTCGACTGCGGTTTCGAGTTCTTCGATCTCCTCGGCCGGGGCTTCGCCCTCGCCGCTGAAACCCCAATCCATGTTGACGGCGGCCTTGTCCGGCCGGCGGGCGGCGATCAGTGGCAGGTTCGACTTCTCGATGGTGAAGTTCGAGCCCTGCATCTTGTCGCTGGCCTGCACCGTGACCGAAACACCGTGCCGGTGTTCCATATCGACGATGAAGTTGCGCTTGTGGTTGAGAATGTAGAGCGCGACGTTGGCGGCGGTGGTGGCCACCAGTGACGAACGGCCATTCGCGATCAGCGTATCTTCCAATGCGCGGATGACGGCCAGTGCCACAGATTCCGTCGAGCGGATGATGCCGGTTCCCTGGCAGTGCGGGCACTGCGTCGTCGAGCCTTCGAGCACGCCGGTGCGCATGCGCTGGCGTGACATTTCGAGCAGCCCGAAATGGGAGATGCGACCAACCTGGATGCGCGCCCGGTCGAAGCGCAGTGCTTCCTTGATGCGCCGTTCGACCGCGCGGTTGTTGCGCTTCTCCTCCATGTCGATGAAGTCGATCACGATCAGGCCGGCGAGGTCGCGAAGCTTGAGTTGGCGGGCGATTTCGTCAGCCGCCTCAAGGTTGGTGTTGAGCGCGGTCTCCTCGATCGAGAATTCGCGGGTCGACTTGCCGGAGTTGATGTCGATCGCGACCAGCGCCTCGGTCTGATTGATGACGAGGTAGCCGCCGGACTTCAGATTGACGAACGGGCTGAACATCGCGTTCAGCTGCTTTTCGATCTGGTACTTGTTGAACAGCGGCTCGGGCTCGCGATAGTCGATCACGTTCTTGGCGTGGCTCGGCATCAACATGCGCATGAAATCACGGGCTTCGCGGTGCGCGGCGTCACCGGCGACGACGATCTCGTCGACTTCCTTGGTGTAGAGGTCGCGGATCGAGCGCTTGATCAGGTCGCCTTCTTCATAGACGAGGCTCGGCGCGGTTGACTGCAGGGTCATGTCGCGCACGCTCTCCCACAGCCGCAGGAGGTATTCGAAATCGCGCTTGATTTCCTGTGATGTGCGAGCGGCGCCGGCTGTGCGAATGATGAGACCCATGCCTTCAGGCACGTCGAGATCCTGGGCAATCGCTTTCAGGCGCTTGCGGTCCTGGGCATTGGTGATCTTACGGCTGATGCCGCCGCCGCGCGCCGTGTTCGGCATCAGCACGGTGTAGCGGCCAGCCAGCGACAGATAGGTGGTGAGTGCGGCGCCCTTGGTGCCGCGCTCTTCCTTGACGACCTGGACCAGGATGATCTGGCGGCGCTTGATGACTTCCTGGATCTTGTACGAGCGCGGCCGGCGACGCGGACGGGCCGGCAGCTCCTCCAGCGCATCCTCGGCACCGACGCTATCGACCGGCTCGGCGGTGGACTGCTGGACCGGCAAATGGGTATCTGCTTCGTCGTGATGAGCAGTGTCGTCGCCCGCCTGATCGGTGGCCGGCGCGTGCTGGTGGCCAAGCTCGTGGTCGTGGTCGTGATTGTCGTGCCGACCATCGCCATGCAGTTCGTTCGTCTGCAGCGGCGCTTCATAGTGGTCGGCAGGGGCAGTTTCCGTTGCGGCCGGCGTCGGTTCCACCGGAGCGGAATGGACCTTATCGCCGGTGTCAGTCGCTTCCAGCGGCACGTTGGCATTGCCGATCGGTTCGATCGTCTCCGGCGGCAGCAGGTCGGTCACGTCGAGGGCGTGATCCTCGGCGTCGTCGTGATCCTGGTCAGCACCACGCGCGGCGCGCGCCTCGGCCCGGCGATCGGCTTCCGCTTCCTCGGCGGCATCGGCTGCGGCTTCTTCATCAAGCAGTGCCTGCCGGTCGGCGACCGGGATTGTGTAGTAGTCGGGATGGATCTCGCTGAAGGCTAGGAAGCCATGGCGATTGCCGCCGTAGTCGATGAACCCGGCCTGGAGCGAGGGCTCCACGCGGGTGACCTTGGCAAGATAGATATTGCCGCGCAGCAGTTTGCGGGCGGCGGATTCGAAGTCGAATTCCTCTACGCGACCGTTGCGGAGGACGACCACGCGGGTCTCCTCCGGGTGGGTGGCGTCAATGAGCATTTTGTTATGCGGAGCCATTTTATCTCGTCCTTCGTGCGCCGGCTGGGCGGCCGGGCCTCGCACGGCTCACGAAGCGCGATCTTCCGGTCGATCCCGGAAACCGCGAGCGCGGATAAGCGCAATTGCGCTGATCCGCAGGCGGGACCGAGGTCGGGGAAGTCGCGTGGAACCGGCTGGCAGCCCGTGGCGGGCGCACATGTCTGGTTGCTGGGAGTTGCGGAAGTGAAGGGTGAATTGAAGCGCGGGCGCCCAGGTTCAGTCATGCGTGAAGCCACGGCAGACGAAGCGACGCGCACACCAAACCGGCGGCCATCACTTCCAATAGTCTGCTGTGTGTCTGAGGTGCGCATGATTGCTATGTTGCGTCCGTGAAGTGTGGCTGCTTGGTT
Organism: uncultured Alphaproteobacteria bacterium; assembly: GCA_963732635.1. Classification (GTDB taxonomy): domain Bacteria; phylum Pseudomonadota; class Alphaproteobacteria; order Rhizobiales; family Hyphomicrobiaceae; genus JAKFWF01. The sequence goes on along the minus strand of CAVTAL010000033.1, from coordinate 434,874 downwards.
CTAAGTGTTTCGGGCTCTGTCGAGCCGGTTGATCAAGCCGTCGTCGGTTCGGCGGAGTGGGTTGCGTCCATTTCGGCACGAATGTCGGCCGTCAGGGCACCAACCGCGAACCGCCGGTTCCCGACAATGGGGGACTGGGGTCGTGACGCCTGCTGTGTCGCACTGCCTTTCACGGGCGACGCGAGCAAACGTAAGAAATATCAGCGGCTTAGGGCGCCTGCGTCAAACCACTCGTCGCCTTTGGCCGTCATCCATGTTCCCGCGGGACGGACGACATGACCTGGAGTTTGAGCGGCCAAAATCGGCAGGGCCGGCAGCCGCGATCGTTCGTCCGGCATTCAGTCTGCCATGTGGATGATCTGCACATAAACGCGCTGCGCACTCGCGCGGCTGTTTATTGGGCGTGCTGGGCAAGCCTGCCTGCCAAATCATCACACCGGGACGGTAAACCGCGGCGATCGACGCAAATACCACACTACGGGTTCGCTCAGCCGCAAGCAAGGGTGTTATAGACTTGCCATTCAGCCAAGCGAATCCTTCAGCGAATCCAAAGTCGCACGCTCGGTGTTACGAACGGTTTAACGGCCGTATCGTCGCGATCATTCGAGATCCGATGCCGCTTTGGAAATTTGGTGCAAGGAGTGTCGAAGGGGGAGCGGATTGCGCTGGTGGGGCTATTTATCATCGTGGTGCTGGATCGCGGTTGTCGTGATGGAGAGCGTGTGCGCGCCGCAGGCAGTGGCGCAAACGACCGTAACCACCGGTCCAGCGACTTCGACCAAGCCGGGCACCGTTGTCGTCACGCAACCGGGCCCGATTGCCACGCGCATGATCGGCGTGAAATTCAACGGTGATGCCAGCCGGACAAGGGTCGTGTTCGACGTCACCGCAGCCGTCAAGCCGACTGTGTTCCTGCTTGGCGATCCAACCCGCGTCATCATCGATGTGCCTGATCTGCAATTCAAATTTGCCGTTTCTGACGTCCCGGTGGGGCATGGATTGGTGACCGCGTGGCGCTACGGCCTGTTCGCCACCCGCAAGTCGCGCATCGTGCTCGATGTTGCCGGTCCGGTCCGGGTCGAGCGGGCGCAGATGGCGGCTGGCGCTGCCGGGCAGCCGATGCAACTCGTGGTGGAACTGGTCGCCACCGATGCCGCGGCGTTTGATGCGGCGGTCAAGGCGCAGCCGCAGCATGCCCGGCCGGTGCTGAAATCCGGCAGTTTTGACGAACTTCCGGCCGCCGCCGGCAAGGTCAACGCGAAGCCCGTGGTGGTCATCGATCCGGGGCACGGCGGGCTCGACCCAGGCGCGGTGGTCGGTGGTATCACCGAAAAAAGCGTCGTGCTTGCGGTCGCCCGGCAAGTGCGGGCATTCCTGCTGGCGAGCGGGCGGTACGACGTCGCGATGACACGCTCGACCGATGTGTTCATCTCGCTCGATCATCGCTTGCGCACGTCGGAGCGGCTGAAGGCCGACCTGTTCATTTCGATCCACGCCGATTCGGTTGGTGAAATAAATCTCGCCCAGAGCGTGCGCGGCGCGACTGTCTACACCTTGTCCGAGCAAGCGTCGGACGAGCAGGCCCGGCTGCTGGCGGAGAAGGAGAACGCGGTCGACCTGCTGGCCGGCCTGGAGCGCGGCAAGGGCGAGGGTCAGGACCAGGTGCGCAACATCCTGGTCGACCTGATGAAGCGCGAAACCGCCAATTTCGCGCATGACTTCAGAGGCATGGTGGTGAACGAACTGCGCCGGCATGTGCCGATGGCGCGCGATCCGCAGCGCGCCGCCGCGTTCAAGGTATTGAAGCAGACGCAGACGCCGTCGGTGCTGATCGAGCTGGGATATATGAGCAACGTTCAAGATCAGAAGTTGCTGCATTCCGCCGAGTGGCAGAAACAGGTCGGCGGCTCGATTGCGGCTTCGGTCGAGGCGTTTTTCGCCAAGCGCCCGGCGACCGCGTCGCGCTAGCGTTTGTTCCAATCCGGCGAAGCGGTTATCGCGCAACGGCGTGAAGCCACATAAAGCCACATTCGGCGGTAATGTGTGAGTTGAGTGGGCCTGAGGCCTTGCTGTCGCCGGTGGCTGCGACTATTCAGTCGATGAACCCTGGAATCGAGGAACATGCGCGCGCCAGTGCTACCGCCGCCGGCCGAGCCTCGGCCACGCAAGCGTAAACGCCGCAAGAGCGCGTTGCTGAGCTTCCTCGGCTTCATGTTCGCTTTCGGCGTAGTCGCGTTCGTTGGCGTGTCGGCGGTAGCGGGCTACCTGCTGTGGAAGGCGTCGAAAGATCTGCCCTCCTACGAGAGCCTCGCCAACTACGAACCGCCGGTGATGACGCGGATCCACGCGCACGATGGCTCGCTGATCGCCGAGTACGCGCGCGAGCGGCGAATCTTCGTGCCGATCAACACCTTGCCCAAAATGGTGGTCGGCGCTTTCCTGTCGGCCGAGGATCGACGCTTCTACGAGCACGGCGGCCTCGACTTCGTCGGCATTGGCCGTGTCGTTTCAAAAATGATCAGCAATCCCGGTGGCCGCGCCGAGGGTGCCTCGACAATCACTCAGCAGGTCGCCAAGAACTTCCTGCTCACCAACGAGCGCAAGCTCGAACGCAAGATCAAGGAAGCGATCCTGGCGGTGCGCATCGAGCGCGCCTACTCCAAGGACAAGATCCTCGAACTCTATCTGAACGAGATCTTCCTAGGCATCGGTTCCTACGGCGTGGCGGCGGCCTCGCTCAACTACTTCAACAAGGAACTTGGCGACCTCCTGCCGGAAGAGGCAGCCTATCTTGCGGCGCTGCCGAAGGCGCCGAACAACTACCACCCGTTCAAGCACACCGCCCGCGCCACCGAGCGGCGCAATTGGATCCTCGGCCAGATGGCCGAAAACGGCTACATCAAGCGCGAGGATGCGGAAGCAGCGCGCAAGAAGCCATTGACCGTCAACATCCGTCCGTTCGGCGCGCACATCTTCGCCGCCGAGTACTTTGCCGAGGAAGTCCGGCGCGGCATTCTTGGTCAGTACGGCGAAGAAAAACTCTATGGCGGCGGTCTGTCGGTGCGCACCACGCTCGACCCGCAGATGCAACGCTATGCCCGCAAGGCGCTGACCGATGGTCTGGTGAAGTTCGACCGCAGCCGTGGCTGGCGCGGGCCGGTCAATCGCATCGACGTCGCCGGCGACTGGGGCACGACACTGGGCGGCATCGAAGTCGCGTCCGATATCCAGCCCTGGCGGCTCGGCGTCGTGCTCGACGTTCAGAAGGCCAAAGTCGTGGTCGGCCTGCGTCCGGCCCGTCAGCAGGATGGCTCGCTGGTGCCGGCGCGCGAGGCGGTCGAGATCACCTTCGATGAGATGAAGTGGGCCGGCAAGTTCCTCAATACCGACAAGGAAAAGGGCGGCCCACCGAAGCAGCCTTCGGACGTTGCTGGCGCTCGGCGACGTGATCTACGTGGCACCCAAGGACCCAGCCAATCTCGCCGGCGCCTGGAGCCTGATGCAGATGCCCGAAGTCGGCGGTGGCCTTATTGCCATGGACCCGCATACCGGCCGCGTGCTCGCTGTGGTCGGCGGCTTCTCCTACGCCATGAGCCAGTTTGATCGCGCAGTGCAGGCGCGTCGTCAGCCGGGTTCCTCGTTCAAGCCGCTGGTCTATGCCGCCGCGCTCGACAACGGCTACAAGCCGACCTCGATCATCCTCGACGCGCCGATCGAGATCGACCAGGGACCGGGCAAGGAAGCCTGGAAGCCCGAGAACTATCAGAAGGACAAGTCGTTCGGACCGACGACGCTGCGTTCCGGCATCGAGAAGTCGCGCAACCAGATGACGGTGCGCCTCGCCCAGGACATGGGCATGCCGCTGATCACCGAATACGCCAAGCGGTTCGGCGTCTATGATGACCTGATGCCGGTGCTGTCGATGTCGCTCGGCGCCGGCGAGACCACGGTGCTGCGCATGGCGACCGCATATTCGGTGCTGGCCAACGGTGGGCGGCAGGTGCGCGCCACCTTTATCGATCGAATCCAGGATCGCTGGGGACGCACCGTCTGGAAGCACGACGAGCGCAACTGCGTCAACTGCAAGTCCGAGCAATGGCAGGGGCAGACCGAGCCCGACATTGTCGACGATCGCAAGCCGATGATGGACCCGCATACCGCCTACCAGATGACGTCGATCCTGGAAGGCGTGATCCAGCGCGGCACCGCGACGGTGGTGAAGCAGATCCTGCCCGGCGTGCCACTGGCCGGCAAGACCGGCACTTCGAACGACAGCAAGGACGTCTGGTTCATGGGTTACTCGCCGGACCTCGTGGTCGGCGTGTTCGTCGGCTACGACAACCCGAAGCCAATGGGTAAGACCGCAACCGGCGGCCAGGTGACCGCACCGATCTTCGCCGAGTTCATGAAAATGGCACTGACCGACAAGAAGCCGGCGATCTTCCGTCAGCCACCTGGCCTCAGACTGATCCGGGTCAATCCGAAGACTGGCTTGCGCGCTTCACCGGGTGAAACCGATGCGATCACCGAAGCGTTCAAGCCCAGCGAGGAGCCGGACGATCCGAACTCGTTCCTGGGATATGAGGGCCCGGGCCAGCAGCAGTCGTCCGATGCCAATGGACCACCGGTGACAGGCGGCTACGGCGGCGGCAGGGCGCTGGCGACGGGTCGCGGCACCAACTATTGACGCTTGCCCGATAGAGACCGCCGCAGCTATACGGCGTGCAATCATTCATTCCGTCCCACGATCGAAAGAGGCAGCCCCATGCGCGCCGAACACGAAAAGCTGGTCGCCAGCATCCGCGAGTTGCTCACTTTGCTGCGGAGGCATCTTTGACTGGGATACCGCCGAAAGCCGGATGTCCGAGCTGAACAACAAGGCCGAAGACCCGACACTGTGGAATGACCCGGCACGAGCGCAGAAGCTGATGCGCGAGCGCACGTCGCTGGAAAAAGCCATCGGCGGCTATCGCGAACTCGAGCGCGAACTCGATGACGCGACCACGCTGATCGAACTCGGCGAGATGGAATCGGACGAGCCAACAATCCTCGAGGGCGAGGCGGCGTTGCGCCGACTTGCCGACGTCGGCCACAAGCGCGAGGTCGAGGCGCTGCTGTCGGGCGAAGCCGATGGCTTCGACACCTATCTCGAAGTCCATGCCGGTGCCGGCGGCACCGAAAGCCAGGACTGGGCGCAGATGCTGTTGCGCATGTACATGCGCTGGGCGGAAAAGCGCGGCTACAAGGTCGCGCTCATCGAGCAGAGTGCCGGCGAAGAGGCCGGCATCAAGTCGGCGACCATCGAGATCAAGGGCGAGAACGCCTACGGCTGGCTCAAGACCGAGTCGGGCGTGCACCGCCTAGTACGCATTTCGCCATACGACTCCAACGCGCGGCGGCATACGAGCTTCGCCAGCGCCTGGGTCTACCCGGTGATCGACGACTCGATCGACATCGACGTCAAGGAAAGCGACTGCCGCATCGATACCTACCGGGCTTCGGGCGCTGGCGGCCAACACGTCAACACGACGGACTCGGCGGTGCGGATCACCCACATTCCGAGCGGCATCGTGGTGTCATGCCAGCAGGAGCGCTCGCAACACAAGAACCGCGCCACCGCCTGGGGCATGTTGCGCGCCCGGATGTACGAAGCCGAATTGAAGCGTCGCGAGCAGAAGGCCAATGCCGAAGCCGCCGCCAAGACCGAGATCGGCTGGGGGCATCAGTTGCGATCCTACGTGCTGCAGCCCTACCAGATGGTGAAGGACGTCCGCACCGGCGTCGAAAGCGGCAACCCGGACGCCGTGCTCGATGGCGCCATCGATCCGTTCATCGAGGCGGCGCTGGCGCAGCGGATCAAGGGCGGCGGCCCATCCGGCGTCGAGGATCTGGACTAAGCAGCCGCGCGCTCACATCGCGCGCAACCGCATCATCGCGACGATACCGAGTGCCGGGCCGATCGCGAGGGCAGCCAGAACCGGTGGCCAGCCGAATGTCGACGCCAGCACCGGCGTCGCCTGCACCGTGAAGAAGGTCAGTGCGAAGCCGAGCGCGGTCTGGAAGGTGAGCAGGCTGCCGACTTGTGCCGGCGGCGCGGCATCGGCAACGAGCGCCGAGAACTGCGCCGAATCCGGCACGATGCTCAGGCCCCAAACCACCGTGATCGCGAACATGAGCCACGGCGGCCCACCGAAGCTCAGCGCGGCGGCGATCGCCGATGCGCCGCTCAAGCCCATGGCGATGATGGTGATCTCCGCTTTGCCGATGCGATCGGCGGCGATGCCGGCGATCGCACACGCGATGCCGCCCGCCGCGATGGCGACGAAGGCGGTCAGGCGCGCGAGATGCTGCGCCTCGGCCGCCGGCAGCGACGTGCTGTAGGACGCAGCGGTGGCGGCTGCGATCCAGGCCCACATCGCGTATAGCTCCCACATGTGGCCGAGATAGCCGGCGTAGGCGAGCCGCACGCGCCGGTTGGTCCAGGCCGTGGCGATGGCGCGCGGATCAAAGCGAGCAGCAGTAGCGTGATAAGGACCGAGCTTCACCAGCAGGCACAACAGGCCGGCTGCAATCGACGCCACCGACGCCGCCGCGATCGTCCGACGCCAATCGGTGCCACCGGCGAGCGCGAACAAATGGGGTGATGCCGACCCAAGCGTCAATGCGCCGACCAATGCGCCGACGAGAAACCCGCGATCCTTCTGCCCCCAGCCGACCGCGATCTTCATGCCGACCGGATAGACGCCGGCGAGCAGCGCGCCGGTGGCGACACGTGCGGCAATGGCCATACCGCTGCCCGGTGTCGCGAACAGCAGCACCGCATTGACGAGGCCGGCCGCGATTGCCGATACCGCGAACACCCGGCGCGGATCGAAGCGGTCGGCGAGACCGAGGATTGCTGCAGCCAGCGCGCCGATGACGAAGCCCGCCTGGACGCCGCTCGATAACGCCGCTTGTCGGAACGGCGACATCGCCGCCTCGCGCGTCATATCCGACAGCACGGCAGCGGAGACGAACCACAGGCTCATCGCCGCCACTTCGGCCAGCAGCAGCAGCGCAATCGAACGGAATTTCATGTTCGGGCCTCGCCTGAGTTGCGCAGTGCGAGCGATGTTACCTGATCGCCGCGCGGCAAGCTCCTGGCGTTTCAATCGAAATGATAGGACAGCCCGGCTCGCACGATCTGGTCATCGACGCGCGCGTTGCGCGGCGGTGAACCAATTCCGGTACACAGAAGGCGACGGCAGCTCATCGTGCCGCTGAAATCATAGCGCTCGTCGTTGCCGTAGAACTGCATCGCTTCCAGACGCAGCGAAAGTGACTTGTCGATCCGGGATTCAAGGCCAAGGCCGTAGATGCCACCAAGATGGTTCCGCGTAAGAATCTCATCTTTTTGATATTCATTGAGCCGTGCCGTGGAGCGTGTAACGCCGGCAATTGCGTAGGCCAAATGAGAGCGCCAAGCGTAGCCGAGCCGTGCCAGCGCCATTCGTGTCGGCAATTCGGCGTTCGACCTGGCCAGATCGAGTTCCAGGCCAGCAACGACACTGCCCGATTGCCACAGGTGACCTGCGTGAATGCCAGCAAACGTCTGCCAACTCGTGTCGTTGTAGACGGTGCCACGCCATGACCCAGAAACAGGCTCAATGTGGAAGTCGTCCAGCTTTACGCCACCATCAACTCCGACGTAGGGACCGCTCCAGTCGATATCAACGCGAGACGTAGGGGCTTCTTCGCTGCCAGCGACCCCGAAGTGATAAAGTGCGCCCAACCGGACCGTTGTCTCTTCGAACCGAACCGGGAGTTGGATTTCGGAGAAACTGCGAATTGGAGGGAATGTCACCATCGTTTGCGGGAAACGCGTGTGTTGGGCTTCCGCGCGAATTGTCCAGGAGGGGGAAAGCATCAATTCAATTCCGCCGCCGAGGGAGTTGCCTCGCATGGAAGCGGTCTCGGTAATACTGAATATGTCGCCGCTGCCGAAATACTTTACGGTAGTGCCGTAATCTTTGGTCCACGCCAATCCGGCCGTTGCGTAGAGCAGGGCAGGCCCGATCGCGACGCCGAGGCGAGCGCGGGCGGCAGCGCTGTTTGCATGATGTTCAGCACGCGAGACTTCGCCTTCGACACCGGCGACCAGAGCGCCGAATTGCCAATTGTAGCCGAGAACCGCTGCAGCATTGGTATTCGGGACTGCTTCCTCGCGCGGCAGAAATATTTCCTGATCCCTCGCGCTGCGCTTGCCTACGAGCAGACCGGCAAAAGGTCCGGCCCAATTCGCCCGGAGCGACGGTTCAGTGGAACTTGTGGTTTGAGCCTGCGATTGACCTGCCGTGATCGCGAATGTCGCGCTCATCGCGAGAATTCTGGTGAAAAGTGAAATGAACTTCAATGTTCCGGTCATCGCAAGTTTCAACTCGTGTTGGCACAAACGAATTCACGAAGTCAGTCTGATGCGCAGGCAATTATTCTTTGCACGATCTGTCCAGCAGACCAACGACAACCGATGCTCGCGGCGAAACTTCTAGCTGACCCTTGCGCAAGGGTGACAGCGACAATCTGTCCGTTGCTACTTCCCCATCCCGAACGCCGCTTTCAGTGTCGCCAGGACTTCGGCGATTGAGGCGTCGCGGGCGGCGGGGTTGGTGCCGATGTGGGCTTCGCCGTTGCCGTTGGCGGTGAACGTCAGTCCCTTGAGGATACGCATCCGGCGAGTTCGGGGCGTCGAACCCATGGTAGGCGTCGGGATATTCGATCATCGGTATCGAGTGTTTGGCGGCAAGGTCGCGGCACGGCTCGACCGGCGTCCAGTCGTCGAGCGCTGCCGATCAGGATCTTCAGCGGTAGTCGCGGCTTCCAGGTTGGCCGTTCGAACGGCACGCGGCAACCGGGATAGAAAGCAATCGCTGTTTTGAACTCAGTCGACTTCGGCGCGCCGCCTTCACGAACCGTCCAAAGCACCGTGCTGCCGCCATGCGACCAGCCGATCAGGCCGATGCGGCTCTTGTCGATGAAGGGCTGCGCGGCAAGCCAGTCGGCGGCACCGTTGGCGTCGAACGACCGGCCGAACGGATAGACCGGGCGTTCGGCCTGGCTCAGCGTGCAGACTTGGCGCACGCCGCGCGGGTTGAAGCTGTCCGGGAATAGTACGGCAATTCCGGCGGCGGTCAGTCGTTCGGCCCAGTCGACATCACGTCGTTGAATGCTTCCCGCCCGATTGAAAATACCGCCGCAGCCGTGCATGGCGACCACAGCCGGAAATGGCCCCGTGCCCGTCGGCCGGTAGAGATAGCCGGCGAGTGGCGTCGCGGCGGTGTTGGCCGAGGGGAATGCGACCTTCTCCGGCTCGGCGGCAAGCGCTGTTGTTGCCGACAACAACCAGCACCCGATCATTCGGGCTATAAAACGAGACGCTACAAACGACATCGGCCCGAAACTCCTGTGCAGAGGTTCGAGCCGATTGGACGCGGCTCGCGCCGCAGTACTGACTATGTGGCAAACCTCAGTTCAGCTTGCCCTTGAGATCGCGGATGCCTTGCTCGATCAGGGTGGCGCCGGTGGCACCGGCGACTTTGCCTTTTAGGATGCGTTCGGCGGCGGCGATGGCTGAGTCGACGGCGGCGGCACGAACCTCGCCCAAAGCCTGGGCTTCGGCGCGGGCAATCTTCTCTTCCGCCTGCTTGGTGCGGCGCTCAAGGCCTTCGGCCAGGGCGCGGCGGGTTTCCTTGGCCATCGCCTCGGCTTCAACGCGCGCCTGATCGATGATCGCCTTAGCCTCGGTCTCGGCGTCACGCGCCTTCTTCTGGTAATCGGCGAGTAGCTGCTGCGCTTCCTCGCGCAGGCGGCGGGCCTCATCCAACTCCTTGCGGATGCCGTCGGCGCGGTCGTCGAGCGCCTTGGCCATTGCTGCCGGAATCTTCATGTATACGAGCAGGCCCATGAAGCAGAAGAAGGCGATCATCACCCAGAATTCTGGATTGTGCGGATTGAACATGATCGATTACTCCCCGGCCGCGGCGCTAAGCGCCTTGCGGATCTCGTCCACGGTGACCTGGCCGCCGCCGAGCTGGGCGACGATAGCGCCGGCAGTATCGGTGGCGATGTCGTTGACCTGGGCGAGGGCCTTGCTCTTCATGGTCGAGATGCGCTTCTCGGCATCGGCGACCTTGGCGGCGATGGTCGTTTCGACGCCAGCACGTTCGCGATCGATGTCGGCTGAGAGCTTGCCCTGGGCTTCCTTGGCGATGCTGCCGGCTTTCGACTTGGCATCGGCGAGCGCCTGCTCGTAGCCGGCCAGCGCCTTTTCGGTCTCGCTCTTGAGCCGTTCGGCGGCGTCGAGATCGCGCACGATACGGTCGCGGCGTTCGTCGATGACGTCACCGATACGGGGAAGTGCGACGCGCTTCAACAGCACATAAAGCAAGCCGAATGCGATGGCGAGCCAGATGAGCTGCGAGGAAAATGTTGCGGGATTGAACGGCGGGAAGCCGCCTGTGCCATGCGCATCGGCGGGCACGGCGGTGCCGGTCGTGTGCTTTGCGGTGGTCGAGGTGCCGGACGCCATTGGTGCTTCTTTGCTGAATGGTTAGGGCGCACCCAGTAAGCCGGGTGCGCCACGATCGGTCGGCGGCGGCGCTTATGCAGCGCCACGCACGTATCAGACTGCGAACAACAGCAGCAGCGCGATCAGCAGCGAGAAGATGCCGAGCGCTTCGGTCAGGGCGAAGCCGAGCAGCAGGGTGCCGCGCTGTCCGTCGGCAGCCGACGGGTTGCGCAGGGCGCCCGAGAGGAACTGGCCGAACAGGTTGCCGAGGCCGATGCCGGCGCCGGCCATGCCGAGGCAGGCGAGGCCCGCGCCGATGTACTTCGCTGCTACTGGATCCATTTGAGTGCTCCTGGCGGTTGGATGGATGGGTTGAACACAGGTAGGGAAAGGAAACGAAATCAGGTCGTGCTCGCAATGCCGTCTTAGTGGTCAGCCCCGTGGACGGCATCGTTGAGGTAGATGCAGGTGAGAACTGCAAACACGTAGGCCTGCAGCACGGCGACGAGGAACTCAAGCGCGGTTAGGCCGACAGTCAAGGCCAGCGGCAGAGGGGCAAGGACCTTCCAGGCGCCGGCGAACACCAGCGTGCCGACGAAGCCGGCGAAGATCTTGAGCGCGATGTGGCCGGCCAGCATGTTGGCGAACAGTCGAACCGAGAGGCTGATCGGGCGCGAAATGAACGAGATCACCTCGATCGGGATCATGATAAACAGCAGCGGCCACGGCACATCAGGCACGAACAGCTTGAAGAAGCCGAGCCCGTGCTGGGCGATGCCGTAGACGATGACGATGCCGATCACCAGGAAAGCCATGGCGGCGGTGATGATGATGTGGCTTGTGACGGTGAAACCGCCGGGCACCATGCCCATCAAGTTCAGCACCAGCACGAAAATGAACAGCGTGAACACGAGCGGGAAGAACTTCATGCCCTCCTCGCCGACATTCTCGCGCACCGTGGTGGCAATGAACTCGTAGATCATCTCGGCGACCGACTGGATGCGGGTCGGCACGAGCGAGCGGCCGTTCATCGCATACATCAGGAACGAGACGACGAGGCCCGTCGCCATCAACATGAACAAAGACGAATTCGTAAATGAAGCGTCGATGCCGAATGGCTTGAGTGCCACCAAGGACTTCAATTCGAATTGCGCGATCGGGCTATGCCCGCCATCCGCTCCAGCCGCCACGGTCCAAACTTCCTTGTTCGAGCCTATTTATCGTCTTCGTCGTCCGGCACCGACGGTGCCGGGGGAGTCTTTTCCTTAGCGGCGGCGCGGACCACGTTCATGATGCCGGCAACCGCGCCGAGCAAAAAGAACAGAATGAAAAACCAGGGTTTCTCATTCCCGAGCCAGCGATCGAGTGCCCACCCGATTGCTCCACCGACGACAATGCCACCGATCAGCTCGGTCGAAACGCGCAGGGCGCGGGCCATGGCCGCACCCTTGTCGGAACCGGCGCCGCTGCCTGGCTGCGGTTGCGTCGGATGACGCCCCTTGGCCACGTTCAGCTTCTCACCGATGCTCGCCGCACGCTTTTCGAACGCCGCTCGATCTTGTGGACTTAACCCCCCGGGACCGGGCGGCTGACCTTTGTCGTTATTGGACACGGGACAACACCTGATCCTGCCGGAACTCGCACATTCCGGCGAAGGTTTGCAAAATCAGGGCGATCTATAGGCATCGAGATCCGAAGGTGTCAAGGAAGTGCAGTGCTTCCTCTACTATCGCAGGGTATGGCGAAAACGCACAGGTGTCACAGGTGCGTCGCATTCGCAACATCCACCGTGTTCAGGTCGAGTGTCGTTCGCGCACAGCTCGATGATGTTCCTGGGAAAATCGTGTATATGGAGTGTAGTGCGCGCGTCGTTTGATTCGGCCTTGGGCGGTAGCCGTGACGGCGTTCGACACCCTCTTCTGGCTATTGATTGTGATGCTTGCCGTCGTCGCCTATGCGATCGAGGCGGGTATTGCCGTGCGTCATCGCACCGCCGTGCTATCGACGCTGTTCTCGGTAATCGGCACGATACTTTACATCATGGTGATCGGTGACGAGCATTCGCTTGGCCGTGCCTGGTCGACACCTGGACTCAATGCCGCCGCGCCGGCGTTGCCGAAAATCGAGCTGAAGGACGGCGGCGGCAAGCTGGCGGCGGTACGGGACTTGGATGTGTTCAAGACTGGACCAGCCGAGCCTCCGGCCGAAAAACTGGTGCCGAAATCACCATTCATTGATTGCGAGAACTGCCCTTCGATGATCGGCGTGGTGGCCGGGCGCTTTCAGATGGGATCGCCCGAGACACAGCCCGGGCGACGCGAAACCGAGGGACCGGTCGACGTCAACATAACGTATCCGTTCATTGCCGGCCGGTTTGAGGTGACGCGCGATCAATACGCAGCCTTCGTCGAGGAGACCAGGCACGCATCGAGCAATGCCTGCGTGGTCAATGGTCGTCAGTCGAGCAGCGCCAACTGGCTCAATCCCGGCTTCGAGCAGGCCGGCAATCATCCCGTGGTGTGCGTCAGTTGGCGCGATGCCAAGGCCTATGTCGCATGGCTGACGCGCAAGTCCGGCAAGGCATATCGGCTGTTGTCGGAGGCCGAGTGGGAATACGCCGCCCGCGCCGGCGCCGCCACGATCTACACGCACGGCAATACGCTGTCTGCCTCGCATGCCAACTTCAACCGGACCCGCGACGGCACGATTCCGATCGGCTTCACCACCGCTAACGGGTTTTCATTGCATGACGTGCTCGGCAACATTTGGGAGATTGTCGAGGACTGCTGGAACGCGGAATTGACGTACAATAACCAGGACGGCCGAGCCACGACTCTGCGCGGCGATTGCTCGCTTCGGGTGATCAAGGGCGGTGCCTGGGACAGCACGGCGGCGCAAGCGCGGCTGGCGGCGCGCGCAACCATCGAGACGATGGCGGCGGCCAATACTGTCGGCTTCAGGGTGGCGCGGGCGTTGGATTGAAAGGTGCAGTCGGGCGTTTCCGGGGTGGTTCGGTTTGTGAAATCTAGCCAACGGCGGCGCGACGGTGGAGCTGGGCGCATGCGATGGGTAGGTGACTTCATCCGGACCGGAGCAATTGCGACGCGCCCAGTCAGAACATAGCGAGGCGTGCGGTTTGTCGGCTCCTTGGTGGTATAGCTGCCAGTCAGGAAGCTGGCGGAATGGTTGAGGTTGACCCGTTGCAGACTACTGCGCGCAATAATAATGTCTGTCGCGTCGTCAAAGTACTCAGACTACTGCGGCGACCTGGCGAACGATCTCGGTCCCAACGCCGAGAGTGGCTTCAAGCAGGTCTTCCACGTCGCTCGGTTCGACCCAGAGGGGGGCACCGATTTCGCGCTTGTCGCCGCGTGAATCCAAATATTGCTGGTCAACAATGCCTCTTTTATGAACGATCAGGTTGCGCTTCTGATGCAAGTTCCATAGGCGCTGATCGGCAAGGCTTTTTGCAACTCAATGGCCTTTGGAAAAAGAGCGCTGTAGATATCACGCATTAGGTCACGTTCTTCAAGTCCGCCCTGGAAATTAGATAACTGCCCATGTGTGACGACAAATTGTCAGTCGTAGCTTGCAAGGGTCGCCCAATCGATCCGTTCTGCGGCGAAGCGCTTTCGGTTGACTGGCTCCGCTAGCAACTGTTCGGATAAACGTGGTTTGCGATCCAACAGGTGCACGAACGTATCCCGCGCTAGCACCTCAATCGCGGACCAAGTGAGAAAAACGCCTTGCGCGTAAGCTCGCGTGCTGCGGCCAACGACGCTATGTCTTTAAATGCGAGAAGGCGATCGAGCACGTCATCAACAAGTTTGTCGCGGCCTTCGCCGTTGAGGTATGAAGCCATCACCTCATTAGCGCGATTGAGGGCTGCTGGTTCTCTTTCTGCTTCATTCTCTATCCTGCGGGCACGTATGCGTTCAGCAATATGAATGCGTTGCCAATGAAGGCTATGCACGTGGGCGTGGGTATACGTAAATGGTATGCTGAGTGTTTGGATTACGCTGCTGAGATTTTCAGAGAACGAGGTGGAAATAATTCGTAAATCGGTTGGCAGGGTTGCCGCTAGATCGTTCAGAGGCTTCGCTCTCGCGGAGAAGTCATCTGGCACTAATAACGTCGTGCGCACAACTTGCGCAGCATTGGTCGGTAGATCTGCCTTGCCGGTCATCACGCTCCCCAATTCAACGGGCGGCATTGCCCCATTGCCGATCAAATTACGTGACGGGGCCCCGCTCAAAAAGCAAAATAGCCCAACGTCCGCATTTTGGCCCATCAGGTCGCCAACCCTCCTGACGCGACGTACGTAACCGGACGTGCCATGAATTGGCAAGATCTGTTCACGGCTTATGGCACGACGGCTCAACACTCGTCTGCCGAACTCGCTCCCAATCCAAACCGAGACACGCCTCGCGCGTTCACGCCACATCGCGGAAGGTCTGGGCGGTGGCGAGGTCGACCGAGACCAGCTGTGATACGCCCTTCTCACCCATCGTGACGCCGAATAACCGGTCGGTGCGGGCCATCGTCATCGGATGATGCGTGATCACCAGGAACCGGGTTTCGGTGTCGGCGGCCATCTTTTCCAGCAGGGTGCAGAAGCGATCGACGTTGGCGTCGTCGAGTGGCGCGTCGACTTCGTCGAGCACGCAGATCGGCGACGGGTTGGTCAGGAACACCGCGAAGATCAGCGACATCGCGGTCAGTGTCTGCTCGCCGCCGGAAAGCAAAGACAACGTGGCCGGCTTCTTGCCTGGTGGCTTGGCGATGATTTCAAGGCCGCCTTGCAGTGGGTCGTCCGGGTTCTCCAACATTTCCAGCCGCGCTTCGCCGCCACCGAACAGCGTCGTGAACAAGCGCTGGAAGTGGCCGTTGACGACCTCGAAGGCCTCCATCAGCCGCTTCTTGGCCTCGCGGTTCAACTGGCCGATGGCGCCGCGCAACTTGTTGATCGCTTCCTCGACATCGCGCTTTTCGGCGTCCATGCCGTCGACCTGGGTCTGGATCGCCTGTAACTCGTCATCGGCCTGCAGGTTGACGCCACCGAGCCGGTCGCGGTCGGACTTGAGCCGCGTGAGTTGGCGGTCGACCTCGGCGATCGGCGCGATCTTGGCATCGGGTTCGAGCTGGGCGAGTGGCAGGCAACCTTCCGGCGCGCAGTCCAGGCTCTCGCGGATCTTGCGGGCTTCGTCCTGGCGGCGGGTGCGGGCATTTTCGAGCCGCGCCTCAACGCGGGCACGGTTCTCGCGCTCATTCGAGACCGCGGCTTGCGCCGCCCGCATGTTCTGCACCGTATCGCGAAGCGCGTTTTCGGCCGCGCCGAGCGCGTTGGCGGCGGCCTGCCGCTCCTGTTCGGCCTGGGCGATGCCCGAGAGCAGCTTTTCGCGCTGTTCCTCGATCATGATCGGCATGTCAGCGAGGGTCGCCAATTCGTCGGCGGCCTCCTCCTTGCGCTCTTCCAGCGCCGCGATCTGCTGGCCGGCGGCGGCGGCGCGCGTGGTCCAGCGCTGCTGTTCGGTTGTGATGGCGCCGAGCCGGCCGGAACGGGCATTGCGCTCGCGTTCGAGGCTGACGATCTCGGCCTTGATCTCTGCGACCTTGGTGCGCAGGCCGGTGGCGGTGGTCTGGGCAGCCGTCACTTGCGGCGCCAGATCCTCGTCGCCGTCGATGATCTCAAGCGCGGTCTCGATTTCGAGCAGCTTCTCCGACGCCTCCATCATCGCTTCTTCGGCCCGCTCCTTGGCCTCGTTGGCGGTCTGCAGGCGCTGCTCGGTCTCGCGCGCGGTGCGCTCGATTTCAGTCAGCTGCTGGCGGGTGCGAGCGAGTTCGGCGGTGGTGTCGCGCCATAGCTGGCGCAATCGGCGGTCCTCGGCCTCGGCGGCGGTGTGCAGGTCGGCTGCCACCTTCTCGTCGGCGGTGGCGTCATCGGCGGCGGACAGCACCCCCGCGGCCTGCATTTCGAGATCGGCCAATCGATTGCGCTGGGCGAGGCGCTGGGCGGCGGCGGTCGGCGCGTCGGCGGCGGCCACAAATCCATCCCACCGCCAAAGATCTCCCTCGCGCGAGACCAGTCGCTGACCGGCCTTCAGCGACGGCTGCAGTCGATGTCCGGCGTTGCGCGCGACGACGCCGATCTGACGCAGACGGCGGGTGAGTTCCGGTGGCCCCTTGACGCGATTGAACAGCGGCTCGGCGCCTTCAGGCAATCCGGCATCGTCGGCGGCCGGATCGACCCGGCGCCAGTGCACGGGATAATCCGACTGGATCGGCGCATCGAGGTCATCGCCCAAGGCAGCGCCGAGCGCCACCTCGTAACCCTTGGCGACCCGCAGCTTGTCGACAATTGGCGGAATATCGTCGTCGCGCACCGGTACCAGCAATTTGGCGAGTGTCGACAGCTCGGTGCGAACTTCGCTGGCGGCGAGCGTAGCTGCGCGCGATTCGTCGCCGCGTGTCTTGGCGACGCTGGCGGCCTTGCGGACGTTGCTTTCCGCCTCGATCGTCTGGCCTTCGATCTGGGTGACGTGGGTGGCGAGCGCCGCCGCCGCTTCCTGTATGCGCGTTAGATGCTGGGCGTCCGGCGCCTTGGCCATGATCTCGCGGATCTGAGTGTCGAGAGCTGCGATCTGGCGACTGATCTTGGCACTCTGTTCGCGGGCGGCGGCGAGGTTCGATTCGAGGGAACGGCGGCGGGCCGTGATTTCGTGCGCCTTCTGCGACAGGGTCGCATAGTCGCGATCGGCCTTGGCGAGTGCGGCCTCGGCGGCATCGAGCTTATCGATGTTGGCGGTATCCTGGCCGTCGGCATCGATATCGACGGCGGCGAGTTTCGCGTGTTCGGCTTCGAGCCGCGTGAGCGTCTCCCGTGCTTCGTCGACCAGATGTTGCTCGCGCGACAGGTCGGTGGCGAGTTGCTGATGACGCGCTTTCAACTCGCGCTCGCGATCGGCTGAGCGCCGCGCCTCGGCCTCAAAATTGTTCTGCTCGATCTTCAGCCGGGCGAGGATCGCGCCGCGGGTTGCTTCCGCTTCGCGCAGTGGCTGGATCTGGCTCGACAATTCGGCTTCGAGCCTGGTCGCTGCAGCTTCGGCCTGGGTCGCGGTGCCCAATGCCGAGAGCGCCGCCAGCAGGGCCGCTTCTTCCGAATCAACCTGGGTCTGCGCCTCGGTCCATAGCAGATGCAAAAGCAGCGCTTCGGCGCGGCGGATCTCGGTCGACAGCTCCTTGTAGCGCTTGGCCTGGCGGGCTTGGCGCTTCAGGCTTTCGAGCTGCGACGAGAGCTGGCCGATGATGTCGCCGAGGCGGGCGAGGTTGCCTTCGGCCGCCTTGAGACGCAACTCGGCTTCATGCCGGCGGCTGTGCAGGCCGGCGACTCCGGCCGCGTCCTCCAGCACCCGGCGGCGCTGCTCCGGCTTGGCGTTGACGATCTCGGCGATCTGGCCCTGGCGGACGAGTGCCGGCGAACGGGCGCCGGTCGCCGCGTCCTCGAACAGCAGCTTGACGTCGCGGGCGCGCGCGTCGCGGCCGTTGATGCGATAGGCGGAGCCTGCCTCGCGTTCGATCCGCCGTGTGATTTCTACTGTGTCGGTGTCATTGAACTCGGCCGGCGCGGTGCGTGCCGAATTGTCGAGGAAGATGGTGACTTCGGCCCAGTTGCGGGCCGGCCGCGAGTTGGTGCCGGAGAAGATTACATCGTCCATAGCGGCGGCGCGCATCGACTTGTGCGACGTTTCGCCCATCACCCAGCGGAGCGCTTCGAGCAGGTTCGACTTGCCACAGCCGTTCGGACCGACGACGCCGGTCAGCCCCTTCTCGATCACAAGTTCGGTCGGATCAGTGAACGACTTGAAGCCGAGTAAGCGTAGCCGGTTCATATGCACGAGTGGTCAACGCCTCCTGAGCTAGGGTTCGCGATCCATCGAGGAGGAGCTGCAACCCGGCAAAATCGACACTTAGCGCGTCTGGCTACCCGCGAGGATCGGATCGACCAGCTCGCGGATCTTAGCCATGTCGAGCGTGCTCTTGATGAGCTTGCCCTGGACGAAGAAATTGGGTGTGCCAATGATACCGAGTGTGCGACCGCGCTCCTTGATCTGGTTCAGTGACGCGATCATGGAACGATTCTCATAGCAGGCGTCAAAGTCAGCGCGATTCATCCCCACCTGAGATGCGATTTTGAAGATCGGATCGCGGCGGACTTCCTGGCTCACCCAGGCAGCTTGCTGTGACATGAACTTGTCGTACAGCGCGAATTGCTTGGCCGGCGGCGCACACCGCATGGCGATGGTGGCCGCGCCGGACTGCATGCCGATCGGGAATTCGCGCAGGATGAATCGCACCTTGCCGGTATCGATGTAGTCGCGCTTTAGGACGGGGAACACCTCGGCCTGGAATTGGCGACAGAACGGGCAGGTCAGCGATTCGTATTTGATGATGGTGACTGGCGCGTCGGCGCGACCAATGGCGATTTCAGGCAAGTCGCTCGCCGGCTGCATGATTTCCGGCACAGTTGGGTTGGCGATCACCTCGCGCACCGGCGCCGCAGTGGTCGAGGCGTCGGCGAATGGATTGAACTTCGGTTTGTCGGCGGTCGAGCCGGTCGCGAAGCTTGAGCCCGACGACGTCTGCATCGCCGTCGGACT
Organism: uncultured Alphaproteobacteria bacterium; assembly: GCA_963732635.1. Taxonomy (GTDB): domain Bacteria; phylum Pseudomonadota; class Alphaproteobacteria; order Rhizobiales; family Hyphomicrobiaceae; genus JAKFWF01. The sequence continues at coordinate 415,674 of CAVTAL010000033.1, read as the reverse complement.
GTTCAGCGCGTCGCCCGAACAGGCAGCCAGCAGCATCGCGGCGGCGATGCCGATGGCTCCGTTGCGCAAGGCGTCAAATCGACAGGCGACGCCCAAAGTCAGCTCGCTTTCAACAGCAGCTCGAATGCCTTTTCGAAGTTCTCGACCGACGGCGCGTCGTTGAGACGCTTGCCGTTGATGAAGAACGACGGCGTCGAGTTGACACCGAACTTCGCCGACCCGCGCTCACGCACCGCCGTGATCCGCTCCAGCAGCTTCTGGTCGGTCAGGCACTTGTCGAAGCTATCCTGGGTGAAGCCAGCCTGCTTGGCGATCTCGAACAGCTTCGGCACCGGGTTGCCCTTCACGAACGCCCAGTCATCCTGCTTCTCGAACAAAATGGCGGTGAGGTCGTAGCTCTTAGCCACATCGCTACCGCCAGCGCAGCGGCTGAGCATCGATGCGGCGGCGGCCAGATCATCAAGCGGGAACTCCCGCATGATGAACCGCACCTTGCCGGTGTCGACATATTTCGTCTTCAGTGCCGGGAACACCTTCTTATGGAAGGTGGCGCAGTGGCCGCAGGTCATTGACGCATATTCGACGACGGTGATCTTGGCGTCGGCCGAGCCGATCGACTGATCGGGCAGGTCGCCGGCCTTCATCAGTTCGGCGACGTCGGCGTCGGCCTGGGCCTTGCGCTGCGCGAAAGCGTGATCAACCGGCAGCGCGGCGATGGCGGCCAGGGAACCAGCGGCCAGCATCAGCGCGCGGCGGGAGATCGGCAGTAATTGGTCGGACACGGCGCTCGGGCCTCCTCGTTCGTTCGTTCGGACTGGCGATGCGGTTGTTCGCCCCTGATGGGGCCTCATTTAGGCAACTTGGCGCTGAATGCCAACTGAATGCGCGCGGGCTGCGGCGTTTTCGATCGCGGGTGCATGGCACTTCACTTCGACTTGCGGACGGCCTTTTCGGCCTGGATGTTGGCTTCCAGGTCGGCCAGCGCCGTTCTCAACTCTTCGTCATCGACCGCCGTGACGGCCGAATCCTCACGTGCCAGCGGCTTGGGCGCGAGGCGTGGCGTGGGAGCCGCGGCCTTTTGCAGCAGCGGCGCCTGGATGATGCGGATCTCGGATACCGCGCGGTAGCCGAAATAGGCGTTTATGCGGTCGATCAACAGCCGCGATTTGTACTGGATGTCGAGCGCGCGCGCGGGCTCGACCCGCAGCATGAGCGTGGCGCCGGGGCGGCCGGTCTCGGGCTCGCTGGTGGTTCCGGCACCCTCGAAGCCGCGTGGCCATTTCAGCCGTTCGGGGGCTGTATATTTCGCCAGATCGGCGCCGATGATGATCGCCCAGTCGGTCAGCAGGGTCGCGGTCGAAAAGCCAAACTTCTCAAATACCTTCTTGGTGATCTTCGGCACCAGCGTCCCGACCGAGCGGCCCTTATAGCTGGCGCGACCGACCGGGCGTAGCGGCTCGGGCCGCTTCGGCATGATGCCCATCTGTGGTCGCGATGCCACTGGACGCGGTATCGGCAGTTTGCTCACAAGAGTATTTCCTCGGCCGGTTCCAATCACTGGCAATATTCGTAGCATCTGAAGAGTGCGATTCGCGCGAGCGCAGAGGGTCGACCGTGACAGCTGTGGCCGGCAAGCAACTTAAGTCCAAACCCAAGGACCGCGCGGACCCCAGTTCCGCAGGCCTTTTGCTCGACTGGTACGATCGCGAGCGACGCGACCTGCCTTGGCGATATCCACCGGGAAAAACGGCTGATGCCTACCGGGTCTGGCTGAGCGAAATCATGCTGCAGCAGACCGTCGTGAAGACGGTGATTCCATACTACCAGAGCTTTCTCGATCGCTGGCCCGATGTCGAGGCGTTGGCTAACGCCTGCCTCGATGATGTTCTCGTCGCTTGGGCAGGGCTCGGATACTACAGCCGTGCCCGCAACCTGCATAAGTGCGCGCAAGCGGTGGTGGCCGACCACGGCGGGAAATTCCCGAAGGAAGAAGCCACGCTCCTGAGCCTGCCCGGCATCGGGCCATATACGGCGGCGGCGATTGCCGCGATCGCCTATGGCGCCAAGGTCACGCCGGTCGATGGCAACGTCGAGCGGGTGGTGTCACGGCTGTTCGCGCTCGAAACGCCACTGCCCGCCGCCAAGGCCGAGATCAAACGGCTGGCCGCGACCATGACGCCGGATCAGTCGCAGCGGCGATTTCGCCCAGGCGATGATGGACCTTGGCGCCACCGTTTGCACACCGAAGCGGCCGTCGTGCCTGATGTGTCCGCTGCAGCGCGGCTGCGAGGCCTCGGCACTCGGCATCGAGGCGAGCTTGCCGCGCAAGGGCCTGAAAGCGGCGCGCCCCGAACGCTTCGGACATGCGTTCGTGGCACTGCGCGAGGATGGTCAGGTTCTGCTGCGGCAGCGACCGGACACCGGCCTGCTGGCGCGCATGATCGAGGTGCCGTCAACCGAGTGGGGCGACGATCTGCCGGCGCTCAAGGACGCGATGCGGGCCGCACCGGTGCGCGGCGACTGGTGGCAAGTGCCGGGCATCGTCACCCACGTGTTCACCCACTTCAAGCTGGAACTCGCGGTGCACGTGGCGATCGTGCCGACCGACGCAGCGCTGACCTTCTGGGCCGACAGCACTCGCTGCCGCTGGGTGTCGCGTCGCGCGCTCGCCGGTCAGGCGCTGCCGAGCGTCATGCGCAAGATCATCGCGCACGCGCTGAAGGAGATGTGAGGGCCAGCGCCTTTATCCGACCGTCGTCAGCGCCTGCGCCAGATCGGCGATCAGGTCATCGGGGTGCTCGACACCGATCGATAGCCGGATGGTGGTATCAAGCACACCGATGCGATTGCGGACGGCGACCGGAATGCCGGAATGTGTCATCGCCGCCGGATGACTGGCCAATGACTCGGTGCCGCCAAGGCTGACCGCCAGCTTGAAGATCTGCAGCGCGTTCAGAAATGCGAACGCCTGTTTCTCGCCGCCCTTGATGTCGAACGAGAAGGTCGATCCGGCGCCTGTCGACTGTCGGTCAAACACGCCTGCTTCGGGTGAGCCTTTCGGCAGGAACGGCAGGTAATGCACCTTGCCCACCTTGGGATGATCGCGCAGGAACTCGGCGACTGCGGCGGCATTGGCATTCGCGCGCTCCATGCGCAGCCCTAGTGTCTCCAGTGAACGCCCCAGCATCCAGCATGAATGCGGATCAAGTTGCGTGCCGATGCCACCGCGCAATGCCTTGATCGGACCGATCACCGACTTGGCGCCCAATGCCGCGCCGGCGATCAGGTCGGAGTGGCCGCCGACATACTTGGTCAGTGAGTACACCGACACGTCGGCGCCGTGCTCCAGCGGATGCTGGAACACCGGTCCCAGCAGCGTGTTGTCGCAGACGACGATCGGCCGGTGGCCTTGGGTCTTGCCGATCTCGTCGGCGATGCGTCGGGTGAGCGCGATATCGACTTGCGTATTGGTGGGGTTCGACGGCGTCTCGATCAGGATGACGGATATGCGCCCCTTAGCCAATGCCTCGCTGGTCGCGGTGCGCATTGCCGTTTCGCTGACGCCATCGACAAAGCCGACGGCCGCGATGCCGAAGCCCGACAATGTCTTCGTCATCAAGGTCTCGGTGCCGCCGTACAGCGGTTGCGAATGCAGGATGACATCGCCGGGCCGCGCGTAAGCCAGGATCGTCGTCGCGATCGCCGACATGCCGGATGAAAACAGGATGCAGGACTCTGTGCGTTCATAGATGGCGAGCCGGTCTTCGACGATCTCGCTGTTGGGATGGTTGAAGCGGGAATAGACGAGCCCTGCGCCAGTGCCGGCCGGCGGCTGCTTGCGTCCCGAGACGTAGTCGAAGAAGTCGCGCCCCTCCTCGGCTGATTTGAACACGAACGTGGAGGTGAGGAACACCGGCGGCTTGACGGCGCCCTCCGACAGCTGTGGATCGAAGCCGTAGCTCAGCATGAGCGTTTCGGGATGCAGAGCGTGATTGCCGATGTGGGTTTTCGACGGGCGCGGTGCGGTCATGGAGCCTCCTGGCTGCGCGCAATCGGTGGCGCACTTGGGAATGTAGTGCGCCGGCAACCTGCGGTCCAATCGTGCTCCGCTCGATCGGCGCCTCAGGCCGGAGGTTTGGCCGCTTCGTTGGCCTGCTTCAACTCGGCGAACTTGTTGTAGGCGTCGAGCGCGTGCGCGGCATACATCACCGACGGGCCGGCGCCCATGTAAATCGCCATGCCGAGGGTCTCGAAGATCTCGTCCTGGCTGGCCCCCTGATCGACCGCCGCCTTGGCGTGGAAGGCGATGCAGTCGTCGCAGCGAGTGGCGACGCCGATGGCGAGTGCGATCAGCTCCTTGGTTTTGGTGTCGAGCGCCTTGGTCTGCAGCGCTGCCTGCGCCATGCCGGAGAAGCCCTTCATCACTTCCGGCGCACCGCCGCGCATCTCGCGCATCAGCGCCGACAGATCCCGTGTCATGCCTGACCAGTCTTTGTTCACGGCGAGCTCCTTGGCGTGCTGTTGTTGCTTCAGCTGTCGACGAACGCGCGTTCGATGACGAATTCGGCAGGCGTGCTGCTGTTGGCTTCGGTGAGGCCGAACGACGGCAGCATCCGGCGCAGTTCAAGCGTCATCTGCGGGTTGCCGCAGATCATGACGCGGTCGGTGGCGGCGTTGAGCGGGGGCAGTTGGAGGTCGGCCATCAGCTTGCCAGTGCGCAACAGATCCGTGACCCTGCCCTGGTGGTGGTAAGGCTCGCGCGTGACGGTGGCGTAGTAGCGCAGCTTGTCGCCGATCATTTCGCCCAGCAGTTCGTCATCTCGCACCTTGACGACCAGCTGGGTCGCATATTCGAGTTCGGCCACTTGTCGGCAGCCGTAGGCAACCACCACCGTCTCGAACCGCTCCCAGGTTTCAGGATCGCGCAGGATGCTGGCAAACGGCGCGAAGCCGGTACCGGTAGCGAGCAGGATCAGCCGCTTCGCCGGTGTCAGGTTGCCGAGCAGCAGCGTGCCGGTCGGCTTGGCGCCGATCAGGATTTCATCGCCGGTCTTGATGTGCTGCAGGCGCGAGGTCAGAGGTCCGTCTGGCACCTTTATGCTGAAGAATTCGAGCTTGTCGTCCCAGTTGGCGGAAGCCATCGAGTAAGCGCGCAGCAAGGGTTTGCCGTCGACTTCGAGGCCGATCATGGCGAACTGCCCGCTCTCGAACCGGAACGTTGGTGAGCGCGTCGTCGTAAAGCTGAATAGCTTGTCGGTGTAGTGCTGGATGTCGAGAACGCGCTCGCGCAGGAACGCGGCGGACTTCTTCGGGCGTTCGCGCATGGTTTCGGCGGGCGCCGTGGTGGTCTCTAGCAAGGTCAACGGAAGTGCTCCCTCGAACGGCCATGTTGCAATGCAACATATTGATCGCCGGCCCCCATGTCATACGACCAACCGTCGCACACATATTCAAGTTTTCGAATGTGAGAGTTGATGTGGGTCAAGAGGCGGCGACCGAGGGTGTTCGGCCAAGCCAAATTATCGTTCGTTCCAGCCCGAACGGACCGGCATGTTCGGCGTTTGTAACCTTAATTGAGGCGATAAGCGGCGAGTAGACCACGGAGTTGATATGCAGTAACCAAAGTGCCTTGTTGTGGAACATGGCAGTCTTTACTCGACGAACTCCGGCATGCAATCGGTAAGTTGAAACAATGGCCAGGTTCGAATCACGTCTGTTCGATAGCATCGGATCAATCGGCGCCAGCGGATGGAAGGCGCTGTATGGCGATGCCGCCGAGGGGGGCGAATATTTTCACGCATGCGAGCGGGCGCGACCACCATCATTTGAGCTTTCGGCTGTCGGTGTTCTGTCGAACGAACGGCTCATTGCCTGCGCACCGGTATTTCGAACCGTTATCAGCCTCGACCTCGTCTTGGACGGCGTAGCGCGTTGGATGATCAATGGCTTGGGCAAGGTCGCGCCTTCGGTCGCTGCCGTTCCGATCGTGGCGATTGGCACGCCGCATTCGCACGATGCGAACATGGCGTTCGATCCGGGATTGAGCGCACTTGAGCGAAACGACGCGCTTGGTGCCATGATCGATGCACTCGAAGCGTCAGCGAACGCCCGCCGCGCCGACATATTTCTCTTCAAGGACGTATCGAGCGACACCAAGTTATGGGCCGACGCGTTGCTGCGGCGTCGCGGATATTCCCGAATGTTGGCGCTCCCGGTCGCGACATTGCGCACACCGGCATCGGAAGACGAATACGTGCGAGGCCTTTCGACCAACATGCGCAGCAATCTGCGCCGGCGCTTGAAGCGGGCGCGCAATGTCAGAGTGGAAATTCGCACCAGCACCGATGGCATCGACGCAGAGTTGCAGGCATTGCGTGCGAGCACGATGGGCCGGGCAGCTACCGACTATGACGTGTTTGAGGAAATTTCCTCATCATATTACCGCGAGGTTCTCCAAGGCTTGGGCGACAAGGCGCGCCTTCTCACCTACTGGCTCGACAAGGAATTGATCGGCTTCTCCTTGGTGCTGCTGGGGCGCGACAAGCTCATCCAGACATATAATGGCATGCGCTATCCGCAGGGACCGGATAATGGACTGTTCTATCTGGATTGGATGACGCAGGTCAGGCTGTGCATCGAAAATGGCATCCCGTTGATGCAGTCCGGTGTCACAACATATCTCATCAAGGCGCGGCTCGGCTGCGAATTCAACCGCAGTTATCTGTATGTCCGTCATCGCAATCCGCTTTTCAACGTCATTACCAAGACAGTGTGTCCATTCATCAATCTCGAACGCAGTGATTTGAGTTTGCGCGAACTCGGCGCCGCGGCACCGTTCGTTTGAGCCACCGCGATCGAGCACCGACAGAATTGGTCCTCCGCGTTCCTTGTTATGCCGAGGTGGGTGTGACGCTCGATCGCGAGAGAAGGTCGTAGCGTTCATCGTCAACTTTACGATAGCCTTGCTGCATGGCCAATGAACGCGCCCGCGCCCTTCGCAAATCAATGGCAGAGTCCGAGTGGCTGCTGTGGTCGGTACTGCGCAAGCGACAGTTGAGCGGCTGCCGGTTTCGCCGCCAGCATCCGATGGGGCCGTACGTTGTCGACTTCATATGTCTAGAGAAGGGGTTGATTATAGAAGTGGACGGTGGGCACCACAGCGATCCCGATCAGATACGCCACGATGAGGTTCGCACGCGTTGGCTGGAAGAGCGCGGGTTCCAAGTGATGCGGGTTTGGAATACGGAAGTGTTCGACAATCTCGATGGCGTCGGCGCTTCGATCTGGGTGCGGTTGCAGGAATTGCCATCGGGTCGCCCCCGCGATCGTTGAGAGTTTGCAGGCACTTGCGGAACTTCGCCGCTGTCACCTTCACCCCCACCTGGGCGCGCCGAGGATGAGTTAGCTGTCGCTAACTCATGGCGCGCCGTCCTCCCCCTTCGAGGGGGAGGGAAGCGAGCGGCGAGCGTCGGAATGTTGCGCTTGCATCAGCGTCAGCAGATCGCAATGAATCCCCTCCCCCTCGAAGGGGGAGGACAGCATGCCATCACTTAGACCCGCCTTGCGGAAGGCGGTGGCTCAGCAGGCACAACCCGGCGGGGCTAAGTGATCCTGGGCATGCCCAGGTGGGGGTGACGAGGGCGCCGCACAGTCATAGCATTAGAGCAATAGACCGAACTTTTGCCGGTGCTGTCGACGCAATTTAGTTATTTGTGCCATGCGCATGCGCATGCGCCAAGCACCATGCGAAGTTCAATTGCTCCGACTATTTTTGTACCAACTTCATGGAGTGAGTGATGCCAATGCTACACAGCGCACATGGTCGACGCGACTTACGATTTGCTCGCTGGGAGGCCGATGCCGAGGTTCAAGTCAATTTTTTCTCAGATTGGGATGTCCAATCGGCGTTTCGAGGTCAGATATTCAAATTCGAATTCCCGGCACTTGTAAAAACTTGGACGGGGCATTTGGATAATTCCACTTTCCGAGCAGGTCCCGAGAAACCTCAAGCAGGGGGATTGGCTTTGCTCTGCCTACACGACGTCACGCTATCGATGGCCAATTCGAGCCCACGAGGCCAACCCATTTCGAAAGGTGATCAATTCGAAGTTTTTTGCGAGGGGCGCGTAGTTGGAAGTGGTGAGGTAACGAGAGAACTACTTTTGAACGAGACTTTTAATCTCTGTGCACCGCTCGAATAGTGTTTTTCACCCCCTCAACACTTCTCCACGAAACCATCGACCACGCGCTTGCTGCCCGCCTTCTCGAATTCGACCGTCAACTTGTTGCCGTCGATTTCGGTGACGGCGCCGTAGCCGAATTTCTGGTGGAAGACGCGCTCGCCCAACGCGAACGTCGTCTGCGCGGCGGTCGATGAGGCGATCAACTCGCCTTCGATCAGGCGCGGCGGCTTTTTCGGGCCCTCCTTCTTCCATTGCTGCTGGGCGCGTTGCCAGCCGGGCGTGTCGTAGGTCGACTTGAACGGCGCCGGTTCGGCTTCGTCGAAGCGGCTCTGGGTGTAGCCCTTGCCGCCACTGCTTCCGCCAGACGACTCCGAAGCGGCCACCACCGAAGTTGCCGCCGAAGTTCTGGTAGGCGCCGCCGAACGGGCTCTTGGCTTCCACCACCTCGACATTGGCCTCGGGAAGTTCGTCGATGAAGCGCGACGGCACGGCGGCTGAGAACAGCCCACGGTTACGGCGGTTCTGCGCGAACGAAATCTTCGACGTCAACTTGGCGCGGGTGATGCCGACGTAGGCCAAGCGCCGTTCCTCTTCCAATCCCGCCAAACCGCTCTCATCGAGCGAGCGTTGGTGCGGGAACAAGCCTTCCTCCCAGCCCGGCAGATAGACGGTGTCGAACTCCAGGCCCTTGGCGGCGTGCAGCGTCATCAGCGAGACGCGGTCGCCGTCGTTGCCGGCATCGACGTCCATCACCAGCGACACGTGCTCGAGGAAGCCGCCGAGGCTCTCGAACTGATGCATGAAGCGGATCAGTTCCTTCAGGTTTTCCAGCCGCGACTGCGCCTGCGGGCTTTTGTCCGACTGCCACATGTAGGTGTAGCCGCTCTCGTCGAGAATCAACTCGGCGAGTTCGGTGTGCTTCATCGTGGCGATCTGCGCCCGCCAGCGCTCGAAGTGGTTGAGCAGGTCGGTCAAGGATTTCCGCGCCTTGCCGCCGAGATCGTCTGACTCCGTCATCATCCGGGCGGCGTGGTACATCGGCACGTCGCTGGCGCGCGCCAGATCGTGCAGTCGCTTCACCGTGGTGTCGCCGAGGCCGCGCTTCGGCACGTTGACGATGCGCTCGAACTTCAAGTCGTTGGCCGGATTGGCGACGATTTCGAGATAGGCGATCGCGTCCTTGATTTCCTGGCGCTCGTAGAACCTCGGGCCGCCGATCACGCGATAGGGCATGCCCATGGTCACGAAACGGTCTTCGAGGCTGCGCATCTGGAACGAGGCGCGCACCAGAATGGCGATGTCGTTGAGCTTGTGACCGCGCTTACGAGCGGCCTCGATGTCATCGCCGACGACGCGGGCTTCCTCCTCGTCGTCCCACAGACCGGTGACGGTGACCTTGTTGCCGTCGTGGCCGTCGGTGAACAGGGTCTTGCCCAGGCGCCCCTTGTTGTGCGCGATCAGTCCCGAGGCGGTCGCCAGGATGTGTCCGGTCGAGCGGTAGTTGCGCTCCAACCTGATGACGACGGCGCCGGGGAAATCCTTGTCGAAGCGCAGGATGTTGTCGACCTCGGCGCCACGCCAGCCATAGATCGACTGGTCGTCGTCGCCGACGCAGCAGATGTTGGGCGAGCCTTGCGCCAGCAGCCTCAGCCACATGTACTGCACGACGTTAGTGTCCTGATACTCGTCGACCAGGATGTAACGGAAGCGGCGATGATAGTCGGCGAGCACGTCCGGGTGTTCCATCAACAGCCGCAGACCCTCGAGCAGCAGGTCGCCGAAGTCGCAGGCGTTGAGTTCCTTCAACCGCTTCTGGTAGGCGGCATAAAGCTCGCGCCCTTTTCCGCCGGCGAACATGCCCTCGCCCGCCGGCACCTTTTCGGGCGTCAGGCCGCGATTTTTCCAGCCGTCGATGAGAGCGGCGAACTGCCGCGCCGGCCAGCGCTCCTTGTCGACGCCGGCGGCCTCGATTACCTGCTTGATCAACCGCATCTGGTCGTCGGGATCGAGAATGGTGAAGCCGCTTTTGAGGCCTACGAGTTCGGCGTGGCGGCGAAGGATCTTGACGCCGATCGAGTGGAAAGTACCGAGCCAGCCCATGCCCTCGACCGCGCCGCCGATCAGGGCGCCGATGCGCTCCTTCATCTCGCGCGCCGCCTTGTTGGTGAAGGTGACGGCGAGGATTTCGTGCGGCCGGGCGCGGTTCGAAGCCAGGATATGCGCGATGCGGGTGGTCAACACCCGCGTCTTGCCGGTACCGGCGCCAGCGAGCACCAGCACGGGGCCATCGAGTGTCTCGACGGCGCGGCGCTGCTCGTCGTTGATGCCCGTAAGATAAGGCGCGGGCGGGCGTTGCGCGGCGCGCGCGGAAATCGAGCCGGGCTGCGGGGCGGGTGCGGCCACGTCGGTGGCACGCCGGATTTGATTCGCTGACATGGCTCCACCTTAGCATTTCGGATGTGGCAGCAACCGGGCGGAGCTGAAATGCGCACAACCTGTTTGCCGTTGCTCACGAAATCAGCGATGCCGCCTCAATGGGGCCCAACTGAACGCAGTCAATGGCTAGGCAGGTGTTTTCGCCCGTTGCGTGGGTGCCGCGTGGCATGCTTAACGAGACGTGATAAGTATGCGTTCCCTGACGATGCGAAGCCTTGAGTTATCGATGACAATGGCGAACACGAAAACCACTATGACAGGGAGAACATGAACAACGTTCTTCTCTGGATTGGTGGTTTGCTGGTGGCGCTTTTGTGCACGCTGTTCGCAGTGCCGCATTTTGTCGATTGGACAAGCTATCGTGGCGTATTCGAGGAGGAAGCGTCACGCGTGCTGGGCCGCGAAGTCCGAGTAGCGGGTGCCGTGAATTTGCGGCTGCTGCCGACCCCCTACGTCCGCTTCGAGAAGGTACGATTGTCAGACGCCGCCGGCCAGACCGGCGAGCCGTTTTTCCGCGCTGACGATTTTACCCTGTGGCTGGCTCCTGGTCCGCTACTGCGAGGTGCCATCGAGGCGCGCGAAATCGAGCTGCGCAAGCCGACGCTGAAACTGCGCCTCAACGCGCAAGGCGGTGGCAACTGGCAAACACTGTCGATCGTCAAAGGCTCGCTGCCTTTCGTGCCGAGCGACGTCGCGCTGCAATCGGTGTTGATAACCGACGGCACGGTGTCGATCGACGGTGCCGATGGTCGCGAACTGATGCGGGCTGGTGCGGTCACCGGCGAGTTGTCGGTGACGGCGCTGGAAGGCCCCTTCCGGTTCAAGGGCGCCGTCGAATGGGCGGGTGTGCGCCACGACCTGAAGCTATCGACCACCGCGTTCGAAGCCGACGGCGGATTGAAGATGAAGGCGCAGGTAGCGGTGCCTTCGACCAGCAATTCCTATGTGTTTGATGGCCGCATCGGCGAGCTGTCGGGCAAAGTCAATGTCGCTGGCCAGATCACTGGGCAACTGGCTTTCGTGCCGTCCCAGCTCGGCCGGCTACTGAGCGATGTGCCGGCGGCCGCTGCCGGCGCGCGCCGCGTTCCCGTCGATCTGCGGGCCGCGATCACGGCCGATTCCGCAAGCGCCAGCCTCACCGATATCAGCCTGGCATTCGAGAATGACGGCAAGCCGCAGCTCGTTGCCGGCACGGCGCAAGTTGACTGGCGCGATGGCCTCGCCGTCAAATCGGAGTTCCAGGCGCGCTGGATCGATCTCGACCAGTTGCTGGCGGACAAGGGCGGCGTCAGTAAGCCGCTCGACGCCGTCCGCCGCCTGGCATCAGCGTTGCCGCATTTGCTTCCGGTCAATGGACGCGGACAGGCCTCACTGAAGATCGATCAGGTGACGTTGGGCGCCGAAGCGTTGAGCGACGTCAAGTTGCAGGTTGAGCGTGACGCTACGGCGCTGCGGCTGGCCGATTTCCGCGTCAATCTGCCCGGTGGTACCAGGGCGAACCTAAGCGGCGCCTTGCCCGGCGGTGATGCTTTTGACGGTGATATCAGCCTGCGCGGCGCCAATCTGGCGCGGTTGATCGGCTGGCTCGGCTACGCCGCGACCGTCGCCGAGGCGCGCGCGGAAGGTGCATTTTCGTTGAAATCGAAGTTCGCGTTCAATCAGCAGTCAATCGCGGTGAACGAGGCGTTTGCAAGCCTCGGCAATGCAGTTCTGACCGGTGGCGTCACTTACAAATGGTCCGACCGACCGCGCCTCGACATCGTGCTCGACGGCGACCAGATCGACCTCGGGTTGGTGTCGCCGCGCGCGCTCGATCTGCTCGCGCATGCCCGTTCTTTCACCAGTAGTCAGGCCGGTTCGACTGCGACCACGCCGGCCGCGGCGTCAGCACCGGCGGCGCCAATGCGTCATGCCTTTGACCCACGCGCGCAAGACACCACGTTGCGTATCCGTGCCGGTAGACTGCTCGATGCCGAGCGCGATCTGCGCGACGTCGATGTCGATGCTGCCTTCATCAACGGCAAACTGAATCTGAAACGCCTGCGTTTTTTCAGCGGCGCCGGTCTCGAAATCGACGCCGAGGGCGATATCGCCGAAGTTGGCACCCGGCCGCGCGGCAGCCTGCGGGGCACGATCGGTGCGGCAGACGAGGTCGCGGTCGCTGAACTCCTTGAACTATTCGATCAACCGCAGGACGGCGATGCCTTCCAGCGCCTGCGCCCGCTGGTGCCGGCACGCGTGGCTTGGACCGCGAAGTTTGGCGATACTGGCAAGGAAGCAGCTGGCGCCAATACCCAGATACCGGCGGAAATCTGGCTCGATGGCGCCATGCTCGGTCGCCGCTTCACTGGCGTCGCCCGCTTCGACGGCGGCCTGCGCGACTGGCGGCAGAACAACCTCCAGCTCAATGCCAGTATCGAGCGACCGGACTGGCGGCGGCTGCGGAATTTCATCGGCATTAGCACCGGCAAAGCAGCAGTAAGAACCGGGACAACGGCGTCGGTGTCGCGCGCGAGGGTGCAGCTCAAGGCTACGGGGCGACCTGATCAAGCGCTCAGTACTTTCCTCAAGATCGAGGATGATGCGTTCGACGCCGGACTTGCCGGGCGCGTGACGCTCGGCGGTGATTGGATTGCGGCTGCAGAAGGTGAATTGCAACTACGCGCATCGGATGTTGCGCAGGCACTGACCGTGCTCGGATTGCCGGCCCGCAACCTGCCGGCCATCGCCATGGAAGGCGTGGCTGATCTCTCGTTCAAAGAGCAAATTCTCAAGATCACGCCTTCGGCGCTCGAAGTTGCCGGCGCGGTGATCGGCGGTGACGTGACCGTGACCCGCGTCAAGGATGCGGATCGCCATCGGATCGCTGGGCGGCTGACCGCAACCCAAGCCAACATCCCGCGCCTCGTCGATCTGCTGGTCGACCGGGTTGGGACGACGACAGCGCCGGCGACTGACCAAGGCAAGCCGCAGATCTGGCAATCGTCGGCGTTTGATTTCTCGATACTGGAGCGGATCGAGGGGCGGCTGCGGGTCGAGGTCGCCGATCTGGCGTTGAGCCCCGATGTCGCGCTTGCCCGCAGTCAGATCGATGTCGAATTTGCTTCCGGCAAGGTCGACGTCATCGGGCTCGACGGCGATCTACTCGGCACGCGTCTGTCGTCGCGGTGGACGCTGGAAAAGGCGCCGGCCGGCGCCAGTCTGAGCGGGAGTGTGAAGATCAGTGGCGCGCGATTGGAACTGATGGCGCGACAGAAATCGGCCATTGCCGGAACTGCATCGTTGACGGCAAACCTCGCCGGTCGAGGCCTTTCGCCACGCGGGCTGTTGTCGGCCTTGACCGGCAAGGGCGAGATTGAAACCAGCGGCGCTCAAGTCGACGCATTGGCGCCGCTATTACTACGCCGTTTGGCCGGCGAAGTCGTCAACGGCAAGCGCGAGCCAACGGTGGAAGCCGTCGAGCAGGGCATCGCGGTGATGCTGACGAACGGCACGCCGGAAGGGCGCCTAGCCCTCGGCACGCGAAAGATCGGGTTTGAGATCGGCGATGGCGCGGCCAAGGTGCGGCCGTTCACGGTCGACACGCCGGACGGCCGCGCCAACAATCGCACCACAATCGATCTTGCGACGTTGATGATCGACAGCGAATGGAAGTTCGAGTTGCCAACGGAGGCACCGGCCCATCTGTCGCCAGCATCCGCTGCCGGCTCGGCCAAGTCGCCCACGCGCATGCCGCCTGTCACGATCGTATTCGTCGGGCCGGTGGCCAATCTCGGCCGGCTTGATCCCGTGGTTTCTGTCGATGCGCTGGTGCGTGAACTCGCCGTGCGGCGCATGGAACGCGACGTCGAAGATCTGGAGCGCCTGCGCCGCCAGGACGAAGAGCGAGCGAAAGCCGAAGCGGAGCGGCGCAAGGCGGAGGAGGCCTCACGTGCCGCATCAGCAGCCGCAGCGGCCGCTCCCGCGACTGCATCGCCATTAATACCAGGTGTAACCGTGCCGATTCAGCCGATGCCACTTGCCCCGACGCCGCTAATTCCGCCCGCCGCCGATACCTCATCGTCATCGGTCGGCGCAAGCGCCGAACCGGCCACGCAAGAACTGCCAAGCGGTACGGATCCGAATGCAACCGCAGAAGCCAAGAAAAAGCCGGCCAGTGGGGTTTCGTCCGAGCCGCGTCAGGTGCCGTCCTCCCAGCAACTCAAAAAGTCCCGCGTTCAGGACGTATTTCGCAAATTGGAGTCCAGCGGGCAATAGCGCCGATGACAACCTTCAGCCTGATTGATACGGCTCGGTCGCCCGGCCGCGCAGTTCTTCCAGCAGCCAGACTCTCACCGCACTCGACAATCCAGCACCGCCACGCGTCTGGTCGATCCGCTGCACGAGGCCGGCAAGCGAGGTGCCCTCGCGGACGGCGGCTTCCCGTAGCGCATCCCAGAACGCGGCTTCGAGACTAATTGAAGTCTTGTGGCCGGCAATCGAGAACGAACGCTTTACCGGCCGTGCCGATGCTGCCTTGCCGGCGAGTGAGCTATTTTCCTTCATCGCCGCCCGGGACCTCGCGCTTCGCCTGATCAAGCCGGCGCTGTTCGAGTTCGCTGTTGGCCTTGCGCGCCTGCTTTTCTGTCTTGGTCTGGCCGAATACGACGCGGTTCTGGGCCGCCAGTGTTTCGCGCTCGGCACGGGCCCGGCGCTTGCGGGCGGTCCGCAGATTGATGATGTCGCCGGTCATGGCGGGGCGTCCTGGTTGTTTGCGGCCGCACCATGCCCCCGAAAAGGGGGCGACGGCAAGATCCTCCGCCGAACGGCATTGCGCGGCGGCCGATAGATTGCGAACATCGCGCAAATCGCAAGCTCGGGCCCAGTTGCCAGGAACAGATCCAGGAATGCTAATCTACGCAATGAAACGGTTGGGCGTCGCGGTGCTGGTGGCGCTGTTCGTGTCGGCGGCGGCGTTCGTGGCGCTGCGCATGTCCGGTGATCCGGCGCTGGCAATCGCAGGTGAAGGCGCGCGGGCGGCTGACATAGAACTCGTCCGCAAGACTTACGGATTGGACCGGCCGCTGGTGGTCCAGTACCTGGATTGGCTCGTCACCGTGGCGCGCGGCGATTTCGGCCAGTCACTCTACTTCAAGACGTCCGTGACGTCGCTGATCGCCGACAAGCTGCCTGTTACATTCATCGTCGGCGCGCTGTCGATCGTATTCGCACTTGCGCTGTCGATACCGCTCGGCGTGTTGGCGGCGGTGTATCAAGGCAGCATCATCGATAGGTTTGCACTCGCCGTCGCGGTCGCCGGCCAGGCGCTACCCAACTTTTTCTTCGCGCTCGTCTTGATGATGATCTTTTCGATCCAGTTGCGCTGGTTGCCGGTCTCAGGCTCCGACACTTGGGCGCACTACGTGATGCCGGTGATTGCGCTTGGCTATTACGTAACGCCGCCGCTGATGCGACTGGTGCGCGCCGGCATGATCGAGGTGCTCGGCGCCGACTATATCCGCACCGCGCGGGCCAAGGGGCTGTCGCCGACGAGCGTGATCTTCAAGCACGGCTTGCGCAACGCGCTGGTGCCGGTGGTGGCGTTGGCGGCGGTGCAGCTCGGACTGCTGCTCGGTGGCTCGATCGTGATCGAAACGATTTTCGCGCTCGATGGTCTCGGCTACCTCGCGTATCAGTCGATCACCCACAAGGATTTCCCTGTGACCCAGGCGGTGCTGCTGTTGCTGTCGCTGATCTATGTGCTGCTGACGCTTGCCTCCGACCTGCTCAACGCCTTCCTCGATCCGCGCATGAGGGTGGCATGATGAGCGATGCTGTTGCCTCTCCCGCTATCCCTGCAATCGAACCGCTGCGGGCGGCGCCATCGCTCACACGGCGCATGCTCGCCAATCCATCGCTGGTGATCGGATTGGGGCTGGTCGGCATCGTGGTGGTGATGGCGCTGGCCGCGCCCTGGCTCGCGCCGCACGACCCTTACGCGCAAGACCTCAGCCGTCGTGCGGTGCCGCCGGTTTGGTATCCAAAGGGCAGTTGGGTGAACATACTCGGCACCGACAATCTCGGCCGCGACTACCTTTCGCGCATGATCTACGGCGCCCGCATTTCACTGCTGATCGGCGTATCGGTGATGCTGATCTCGGGCCTGATCGGCACCACGCTCGGGCTCGTCGCCGGCTACTTCGGCGGCAGGATAGACATGGCGGTGAATTTCATCATCACCGCGCGCCTTGCCATGCCGGTGGTGCTGGTGGCGCTGGCCGTGGTGGCGATGACCGGCGGCTCGCTGACGGTGGTGATCCTGACGCTCGGTCTGCTCAAGTGGGATCGCTTCGCCGTCGTCATGCGCAGCGCGACGCAACAGGTGCGCTCGCTCGACTACGTGATGGCCGCCGAAGCTGCTGGCGCCTCACGGACCCGCGTGCTGCTGGGCGAGATTTTACCTAACGTACTGCCGCATCTGATCGTGGTCGCGACGGTGGAAGCCGGCAGCGCCATCCTGCTCGAAGCCGCGCTTTCCTTCCTCGGACTCGGCGTTCAGCCGCCGTTGCCGTCGTGGGGGCTGATGATCGCCGAAGCCAAGCAGTTCATGTTCTTCTCGTTCTGGCTGATCGCAATACCGGGCAGCGCGCTCGCCC
The DNA here is from genome assembly GCA_963732635.1 of uncultured Alphaproteobacteria bacterium. Classification (GTDB taxonomy): domain Bacteria; phylum Pseudomonadota; class Alphaproteobacteria; order Rhizobiales; family Hyphomicrobiaceae; genus JAKFWF01. The sequence continues at coordinate 398,420 of CAVTAL010000033.1, read as the reverse complement.
TGTTGGTGCTGGGCATCAATCTGGCAGGTGACGGCCTGCGCGATGTGATGGCGCCGGAGGGCCGGGCATGAGCACGCCGGTTCTCGAAGTGCGCGATCTCGCGGTCGATATCGCGACCCCGCGCGGTACACTGCAGGCGGTGCGCGGGATCTCGTTCAGTGTCGCGGCCGGCGAAACCGTGTGCCTGGTCGGTGAGTCTGGCTGCGGCAAGTCGATGACGGCTCTGGCGCTGATGGGACTGTTGCCGAAGTCGGTGAAGCCGCGCGCCAGCCATATCGCGCTCAGCGGTCAGGATCTGCAACTCGCCAGCCGGTCGGCGTTGAACAAGTTGCGTGGCGACCGCATGGCGATGATTTTCCAGGAACCGATGACGGCGCTGAACCCGGCCTGGACCATTGGCTCGCAGCTGATTGAGGTCCATCGCCGGCATAAGCGGTCGACTGTGGAGCAGGCGCGCGCGCGCGCCGTATCGCTGCTGGACAAGGTCGGCATCGCGCGGGCGGCGGAACGGCTCGACGCCTATCCGCATCAGTTGTCGGGCGGGCTGCGGCAGCGGGTGATGATCGCCATGGCGCTGATGTGCGAGCCCGATCTGCTGATCGCCGACGAGCCGACCACGGCGCTCGACGTGACGATCCAGGCGCAGATTCTGCGGCTGCTGGCTGACCTGCAAAAGGAGACCGGCGTCGCGCTGCTGCTGATCACGCACGACCTCGGCGTGGTGGCGCGGATCGCAACCAAGGTCAACGTGATGTATGCCGGCCGAATTGTCGAAAGTGCTGCGACAGCGGATCTATTCGCGCGGCCATCGCACCCTTATACGCGCGGACTGCTGGCGTGCCTGCCCAGGCCCGGCATCGCCGCCGGCGAGCGGCTCGGCACCATTCCGGGCGTGGTGCCGTCGCTGATTGGCGGCATAACTGGGTGCGCCTTCCGTTCGCGTTGCGGCGAGTCGGAAGCGGCATGCGCCGGGGACATCCCGGAGCGGCGCTATGGAGCCGCCCACACCTACGCCTGCCTGCACGAGCCGATGGTGGCGGCCGCATCATGAGTGAGACGATCCTCGAAATGCGCGGCCTGACGCGCTCGTTCAAGGTCAGTCGCGGCATCTTTTCGCGGGCAGCGACGCTGCACGCGGTGGCCGGCATCGATCTCGACGTTATGCAGGGCGAGGTGCTCGGCATCGTCGGCGAATCCGGCTGCGGCAAGTCGACCCTCGCACGCATGATGCTCGGCATATTACCGCCGACCGCCGGCACCATGCGGCTCGGCGGCGTCGATGTGTCCTCGATGCCGCGCAAGGAACTGGCGCGCCGAATGCAGCCGGTGTTCCAGGACCCTTACTCCTCGCTCAATCCGCGCCGCCGCATCGCCTCGATCGTGGCGCTGCCGCTGGAGGTGCAGGGAACGGGAACGGCGGACGAACGCCGAGCCCGCGCGCTTGCCGTGATGGAGCAGGTCGGCCTGCCGGCACGGTTCGCCGACAATTTTCCAAACCAGTTGTCGGGCGGCCAGCGTCAGCGTGTCGCCATCGCCCGCGCCCTCGTCACCAAGCCCGAGATCGTGATCTGCGACGAGCCGACCTCGGCGCTAGATGTGTCGGTCCAGAGCCAGATCCTCAACCTGTTGATGGACCTGCGCCGCGACCTCGGCCTTACCTACGTGTTCATCAGCCACAATCTCGGTGTGGTCGAGCATCTGGCGACGCGCGTGGCGGTGATGTATCTCGGCCGCGTCGTCGAACTGGCACCGGTGGCGGAGCTGTTTCGTAAGCCTCGGCACCCTTACACGCAGGCGCTGTTGGCCTCGGTGCTGACGCCGGAGCCGGGTCTCGGGTTGCCGGCGGACCGACTCGGCGCCGCACCGCCTGATCCATTCGCGGTCGGGCCCGGATGCTCATTTGCGCCGCGCTGCCCGCTCGCCGTCGACAGGTGCCGCACCGAAGCGCCACAACAGAAGCCTGGCGTTGGTGGATATGCGGTGTGCCATTTCGCGTGAGGCGTGATCCGCCGCCATGGCGCGCGCGTTTCTCAATTAGCAACGCGAATGAGGAGCAGTTTGATGCGGGCAGTTCTTGGCGTCTCGATCGTGGGTCTCGTTGCTTCGCTTGGGCTCGCAAGCGCTGCCTCTGCCAAGTCGTGCACCGAGTTGCGCTCACTATGCTGGACCATGCGCTCCGACAAAAGCGACTGCACCAAGCCCTATCAGCGCTGCCTTGTAACGGGCATCTTCATTACCCCGCTCGGCCGCCGATTCGAGGCAACGAGCCGGGATTGAACGCCATCAGTCTCGGTCCTCCCCCGCGCCCTTGCGGCGGTGCTCTCGGCCTTCGTCCTCGAGTTTCGAGACGTCGGCATCGAAGATGATGCGCTCAAGGCCAGCCAGCGCTACGAAGCGTTTGCCTCGCGCCCGGCCGATCAGCGTCAGGCCGGCCTTGTTGGCGAGATCGACGCCCCAGGCAGTGAAGCCCGAGCGCGACAGCAAAATCGGGATGCGCATCTTGACCGTCTTGATGACCATCTCTGAAGTAAGCCGGCCGGTGGTGTAGAAGATCTTGTCTTCTGGGGTGATCTTGTTGAGGAACATGTAGCCGGCGATCTTGTCGACGGCGTTGTGGCGGCCGACGTCCTCCATATAGACCAGCACCTTGTCCTCGCGCGCCAGCACGCAGCCGTGGATCGCGCCAGCCTTCAGATAGAGGCTGGGTTCGGTATTTATCTTTTTCGACAGTGTGTAGAGCCACGAGGTCTTGAGCCGGGCATCGGCGTCGAGCTTGATCTGGTCGAACTCTTCCATCAGGTCGCCGAACACGGTGCCCTGGGCGCAGCCCGAAGTCTGGGTCTTCTTCTTGAGCTTTTCCTCGAAATTGGTCTGCCGAAGGGTGCGCACGACAATGGTGTCGATGTCGTCGGCGTACTCGATGGCGGTGATTTCGTCGTCCGCCTTCAACATGTTCTGGTTGAGCAGATAGCCGACCGCCAGCAGGTCGGGATGATCGCCGATGGTCATCATCGTCACGATCTCGCGAGCATTGAGGAACAGCGTTAACGGTCGCTCGGTGACCACCGACGTCTCTACCGGGCGGCCGGTCTGGTCGATGCCCGGCACCGTGACCGACAGTCGCGGGTCGTCAGGGGTCGGGCGAACAGCGAACTCTTGGAGTATGGTCATCGTGGCCTTCCAGCGGCGTATCCGTGCCTATGGTATGTGGCTTTGCCGCCCATCAGCGCAAGGCACCTGTCGTGAACGGGGTATCGCAAAGGTCTTGGCGTACCACTGAATGAAGCAATATAGTCGTGCCAATCACAACAAGGGAGTGCCTGGAAACATGACGGATCTCAAGAGACGGAAGTTCCTCAAGACCGCGGGTGCCGTCGGCACCGCCGCCGCCGCGAGTACGCTGGCCGCTCCTGCCATCGCGCAGAGCATGCCGGAGATCCGTTGGCGCTTGACTGCCAGTTGGCCAAAGTCGCTCGATACGCTGTACGGCGGCCCAGAGAATTTCGCCAAGTACGTATCGGAAGCAACCGACGGCAAGTTCCAGATCCAGTGCTTCGCCGGCGGCGAAATCGTCCCGCCCCTGCAGGCCACCGACGCGGTGATCAACGGCACCGTCGAGATGTGCCATACCGCACAATACTACATGTGGGGCAAGGATCCGACCTGGGCGCTAGGCTGCGCCGTGCCATTCGGCCTCAACGGGCGCCAGCAGCAAGCCTGGTGGTACGAAGGCGGCGGCGAGAAGTTGCTGAACGACTTCCATGCCAAGAGCAACGTCTACAGTCTGTTGTGCGGCAATACGAATGCCCAGATGGGCGGATGGTTCCGCAAGGAAATCAACACCGTCGATGATCTCAAGGGCTTGAAGTTCCGGGCCGGCGGCTTCGCGGGCGCGGTGATGTCCAGGCTCGGCGTCGTGCCGCAGCAGATCGGCGGCGGCGATATCTATCCGGCACTTGAAAAGGGCACCATCGACGGCGCCGAGTGGGTCGGCCCCTATGACGACGAGAAGCTCGGCTTCTACAAGGTCGCCAAGTACTACTACTATCCCGGCTGGTGGGAAGGCGGCGCCATGCTCAGCCTGCACGTCAACAAGCCGAAGTGGGACAGCCTGCCGAAGCATTATCAGGCGATCTGCAAGGCGGCAGCGGCTCAGGCCAACAACGTGATGACCGGTCGCTACGAAATCCAGAATCCGGCGGCAATCAAGCGTCTGGTCGCCAACGGCGTGCAGCTGCGGCCGTTCTCAGAGGCGATCCTCGACGCATGCTTCAAGTCGGCGAACGAAGTGTATGCGGAGATCTCGGCCAAGAATGCCGACTTCAAGACGATCTGGGAGCACATGAAGGCGTACCGCGCCGAGAGTTACCTGTGGCAGCAGCTGCCGGACAATACCTATGACACCTACATGATGATCCAGCAGCGCAAGAACACGCTCTAGATCAGCGCATTTCCGCGACTGAAGGTGAGGCCCGGGGGTGATTTCCCGGGCCTCACTATTTGTACAAGTCGGTGTACCGCGTTGGCGTGGACTACCGACCACGACAATGCCGAGGCGCTGAGCCAGCGCATCGAGATCTGTCAACCGCTGCGGCTTATGTCTGTCCCAAACCGCCTGGGCGAGGGGCGGCGGTTCTGGCCGAGAGACTTAGGCCAGAACCGTTATGTCAAATGACGGTGACGTCGAGTTCGCCAACGCCGTCGACGTGGCCCTTGAGGTGGTCGCCCTTCTTGACCGCGCCAACGCCAGCCGGCGTGCCGGTGAAGATCAGGTCGCCAGCGTGCAGTTCCCACAGGCCGGACAGGTATTCGATCTGCGATGGGATATCCCAGATCATCTGCGCGAGGTCGCCGGTCTGCTTACGCTCGCCGTTGAGGTTGAGCCAGATCGCGCCCTTCGACGGGTGGCCGATCTTCGCGGCCGGATGGATCGGTGTGCAGGGGGCGGCGTCATCGAACGCCTTGCCGATTTCCCACGGCCGGCCGAGTTTCTTTGCTTCGCCCTGCAGGTCGCGCCGGGTCATGTCGAGGGCGATGGCGTAGCCGTAAACGTGGCTCAAGGCGTCGGCGGCCTTGATGTTTTTGCCGCCCGATTTGAGCGCCACCACGAGTTCAATTTCCCAATGCACGTCCTTGGATCCGACGGGATAAGGGAATTTGCCGTCGGTGCGTAGCGCGTCCGGCGTCTTCATGAAGAAGAACGGCGGTTCCTGGTCCGGATCGTGACCCATCTCGCGGGTATGTTCGGCGTAGTTGCGGCCGACGCAATAGAGCCGGCGAACTGGGAACAGCGCGGGCATGCCCGCCACCGGTAGGGAAGCCTGTTTAGGTGGGTCAATTACGTAGGTGGTCATGGGTGCTCTCCGGCTCAGGACAATGCGCTATTCTCGATCCATCAATCCCAAGGCAATCATCCCGGTACTCAATTACCGGGACCCATCGCGCCACAACCTCGGACACCGTCACTGTGGCACCTTGGGTCCCGGCAACAAATGCCGGGATGACACTTGAGTTTGTGGTGGGGTCTAGGGCAAACACCAAAGCTTGCACTTTCCCACCATTCTTCAGGCTAAGCAGCTTTGTTCATCAGATTGCGATTGATGAGGGTCTCGGCGATCTGGATGGTGTTGAGCGCCGCTCCCTTGCGCAGGTTGTCGGAGACGACCCACAACACCAAGCCGTTCTCCACCGTCGCATCGGCGCGGATACGGCTGATATAGGTCGCGTCCTCGCCGGCGCATTCCTGCGGCGTGATGTAGCCGCCCGGCTCATGCTTATCGATCACGAGGCAGCCCGGCGCTTCACGCAGGATCGAGCGGGCAAACTCGGCAGAGATCGGCTTGTCAAACTCGACGTTGATCGATTCCGAGTGGCCGACGAATACCGGCACGCGCACGCAGGTGGCAACCACCTTGATCTTCGGATCGAGGATCTTCTTGGTCTCCGCCATCATCTTCCACTCTTCCTTGGTGAAGCCATCCTCCATGAAGACGTCGATTTGTGGAATGCAGTTGAAGGCGATTTCCTTCGGAAACTTCCTCGGTGCCATCTCCTGGCCGGGGACATACTTGCCCTTGGTCTGCGTCCACAACTCGTCCATGGCGTCCTTGCCGGCGCCGGAAACGGACTGGTAGGTCGACACCACGATGCGCTTGATCGTCGCCTCGTCGTGCAGTGGCTTCAGTGCCACCACCATCTGGGCGGTCGAGCAGTTGGGATTGGCTATGATGTTCTTGCGGTTGTTCTTCTTCATGTAGGCTTCGAGTACGTGCGCGTTCACCTCCGGCACGACCAGCGGCACGTCGATGTCGTAGCGCCAGGCCGACGAATTATCGATGACGAGTGCGCCCATGGCGCCGATCTTCGGGCTCCATTCCTTCGACACGGCACCGCCGGCCGACATCACCACGAAGTCGACCTTGGAGAAGTCGAAGGTCTCGAGATCCTTGCATTTGAGAGTCTTGTCGCCGAAGGAAACCTCGGTGCCGACTGAACGGCGCGATGCGATGGCGTGAACCTCCGAGGCGGGGAACTTCCGCTCGTCGAGGATTGACAACATTTCCCGGCCCACGTTGCCCGTGGCGCCAACGACAGCGACCCTGTAGCCCATAGCAATTGTCTCCTGCAGGCGCGCCCCGGCGAAAATCCAGGGCAGGCGCGCCGTTGACATAGACGATTTCGGCCGAGAATCAACAAGTGTGGCGCGAACTCTGGAAGCGTGGATCGCGATCGCGACGGAATATTGCCGCGCTGATCGAGGCAGATTTCCCAACCCTACGACGATTTCAACCCTCAAAAAAGAACAAAAAAGGAACAATCAGGCGGCGCCGCAAGTATTACATCGACCCGCTGGCGGTTTCAAACCACCGAGCCAGCCGACGCCGCGCCAATTTACCGGCTTCGAGGTCCCAGGCGTTGACGAGCGCGACGCGGAAGCCGCCCGGCGGCATTGAGTGTGCATCAGGAGGGCGGTCCGCATGAAACGTAATTTGTACGCTCGATACACCACGCATCGCGGCCACTTCGGCGACAAACGAGTCCGGTGGGTGCCGGTAGCGGCGGCCGTGCGCCACGAACAATGCCAGCGAGTAGCCGTCGCGGGCTGGTTCATCGAACACCCAGGCTTGGTCGCGATAGAGGGCGATTAGTGCCTCGACCCAGCCCGGCCCGTACAAGTCCGGCCACTGGTCGGCGAAGCGCAGGTGGGCGTCGATGATGACGCCGCCGATGGTTTCGAGATTGATGATGCCGGTATAGCCGGCGAGATTGCCGGCAATCCAGGTCGTGAGTCTGGCATCGAGCGCCGGCATGGCCGTTGCGTGCACGGTCCAGTAGTCGAACATGCCGTCGCGGGTCGGCAGGCCGGTGGCATGCCGCATCCAGGCGACGCTACCGTCAACCACTGCCGCGTCGGTCGAGATATGCGGACCGTCGAGCAGCGGCATCCAAAGGTGACCCGCCGTGTTGTGGCGCTGATAGTCGGCGGCATCGACCAGCACGCGGCTGCCGGCGCCCATGCCGGCGAAATTGAAGATCGGCTTCGAGAACACCGGGAACTGTCGCGGCATCAGTCCGTGCGGCCCAGCATCGAGGCCTTGGGAGAGTGCCAGCTGCAGTTTGTCGAAAATCCAGCGGTGGCGCGGGTTCCACGCCCAGGCTTCCGGATCGTCGGCCGGAATGAACACGTCATCCGGGCACGGGATGTGCTCGAAATACTGATGGCGCCAGGGCGCGGGTTCGACGATCGGCATCGGTCGATTTTAGCGAAGCGTTTCGGTTGCGGCATTCACAATTTTGTCAGGCGCGGCGCGTCGTGCTTTTTGGCGCCGGTTTCGACTTTGGCTTGGATTGGCGGCAATTAGAACGGCATGGTCAATCGGCTCGCTGTGACTTGGCCGCTGGATAGGTAAGTCACTTCGACAATCGTCGTGTAATCGCCTTCATTCCAGCCGTCGGGCAAGATGCCAGCGGGCGCGCCGAGCGCGGCGACGAGACGTGGAATATCCGAATGGCGCCAGCTGACGACACCGAACTTGCCGCGATAGGCTTGTTTCCCGCCCAGTGACCTCGACGAGATCGTCGACTTCGTCGTCGTCGAATTTGGACTTGATTTCGAGGCCGAGGGCGGTGGCCAACGGCTCAATCGTTTCAACCGGTCGACGCGAACGTCCGGATGACTTGGCGGCGATGAGAAAATCCGGCCGTCCAAAGGTCTCCAGCACATAGGGCACCAGCCGCGCGGCGCGCTCGTGGCCGGCCGGCGACAGGTTGCGATCGCGCTTGTCGCCAGTCTTCTCGGCGTGACGCAGGACGATCAGGCGCGCCGGCCCCATGTCCGGCGGAAACGGCGTCACCCCCGGCTGCGCTTTCGGCGGACCGAACAGTAGCGACTTGAACCAATTCAGCAGACCCATGATGCGTGTCGCCCCGACTGTGGCCCGGCATGGGCGCGTGCCTGATCGGATAGCGTATCGACGTGGGGCGGGCTAGTGGGTGCAACGTGGGGCGGGGTAATCGAGCGGCGGCCTGCCCATTCATGTCCATTGCGGCATCATCCTCCGTGCCGTCACCCCGACGCAGGTCGGGGCCCACGGCAACGGGCCAAGCGCGTGGTGATGCAGTCGGATTTCACTCGTGCCGCAGCGGTGCTTCACCGCACGCACCGCGTCCGCTGACGCTTGTCGTGTGTCCCGGCCTGCGCCGGGATGACGGCGGTGGGGAGGTGAGGGCGAATGTTTGTTGGAGATCAAATCACAGAGGGGTTGCGGCAGGTATTGTGAGGATCGTCGGGGCGAGTGGTTTGCATGTCGGCGAATGGTATTCTCACATCCCCGGCCGTCCCGGTCTTCTTCTGCCGGCCGCGCCGGCTTTTCTTTTCTTGGTCTGTTTGCACTTCGACGGTGCGTTTCGGCCTCGGCGGGGCGGTGTCGGCGGATAGCGGAATGCTGATGCTGCCGTGCGGCCCCATCTCGTCCAAGGTCGGTTTGTGGGGACCTTTGACGCGCTCGCCAAAGCTGCCGCCTTTGGTGGCGTCGGAGACCTTGGGTGCGCGGGCCGCCGGCATATTCGCGGCGTCGCCGTACTTGCGCGCGCCCTTGTAGCCGCCGGTGCGGTCATCGACCTCGGATTGGCGGGCGAGCGGATCGTCGGCGATCGCAAGTTCCGTCTCGCGCAGGCGCTTGACCTCGTCGCGCAGACGGGCGGCGGTCTCGAACTCGAGGTCGGCGGCGGCATCCTTCATCCGCTTTTCCATGTCGGCGATGACGGCCGCCAGGTTGTGGCCGACCAGCGGCTCGTTCCTGCCATCGACCAGACCGGCATCGACGGTGACGTGATCGGCCTCGTAGATCGAGCCCATGATGTCGCCGATGTTCTTCTTGATGCTCTCCGGCGTGATGTTGTTGGCGGTGTTCCACGCCACCTGTTTCTCGCGGCGGCGGTCGGTCTCGGCGATGGCGCGGGTCATCGATCCCGTCATGTTGTCGGCATAGAGAATGACCTTGCCGTCAACGTTGCGGGCTGCACGTCCAATCGTCTGGATCAGCGAGGTCTCGGAGCGCAAGAAGCCCTCTTTGTCGGCATCGAGGATGGCGACCAGCGCGCACTCCGGGATGTCGAGGCCTTCGCGCAGCAGGTTGATGCCGATCAGCACGTCGTAGGCGCCGAGCCGCAAGTCGCGGATGATCTCGATGCGCTCCAGCGTCTCGATGTCGGAATGCATGTAGCGCACGCGGATGCCCTGTTCGTGCATGTATTCGGTCAGGTCCTCGGCCATTCGCTTGGTCAGCACCGTGACCAGCGTGCGATAGCCCTGGCGCGACACCTGCCGCACCTCGTCGATCAGGTCGTCAACCTGGGTCTTGGCGGAACGAATTTCCACCGGCGGATCGATCAGGCCGGTGGGCCGGATCACCTGCTCGACGAAGGTGCCGCCTGTCTGCTCCAGCTCCCAGCCGCCGGGCGTCGCCGAGACGTACACCGAGGACGGCCGCATGGCGTCCCATTCCTCGAACCGGAGCGGCCGGTTGTCCATGCAGGAGGGCAACCGGAAACCGTACTCGGCGAGCGTTGCCTTGCGCCGGTAGTCGCCGCGGAACATGCCGCCGATCTGCGGAACGGTGACGTGGCTTTCGTCGGCGAACACGAGCGCGTTGTCGGGCAGGTACTCGAACAGCGTCGGCGGCGGATCGCCGGGATTGCGTCCCGTCAGGTAGCGCGAATAGTTCTCGATGCCGGCGCAACTGCCGGTGGCTTCCATCATCTCCATATCGAACGTCGTGCGCTGATCGAGGCGCTGGGCTTCGAGCAGCTTGCCAGCGGCGTACAGTTCCTCAAGCCGGGCCTTGAGTTCGATCTTGATCGACTTGATCGCCTGCTGAAGCGTCGGCTTTGGCGTCACGTAGTGCGAATTCGAGTAGATCTTTACCAGCTTGAGGTCGTCGGTCTTGGCGCCGGTCAGCGGATCGAACTCGATGATGCTTTCGATCTCGTCGCCGAACAGCGAGATGCGCCAGGCGCGGTCCTCATAGTGGGCCGGGAACACTTCCACCGTGTCGCCGCGCGCCCGGAAGTTGCCGCGCGTGAAGTTGAGGTCGTTACGGCGGAAGTGCAGGGCGACGAGATCGGCCAGCAGCTGGTCGCGCGACAGCCGTTCGCCAACCGTCACCGTGAAGGTCATGGCGGTGTAGGTTTCGACAGAGCCGATACCGTAGATGCACGATACAGAGGCGACGATGATAACGTCGTCGCGTTCGAGCAGCGCCCTGGTGGCGGCATGACGCATGCGATCGATCTGCTCGTTGATCGAGCTTTCCTTCTCGATGTAGGTGTCGGTGCGCGGCACGTAGGCTTCCGGCTGATAGTAGTCGTAGTACGACACGAAATACTCGACCGCGTTGTCTGGAAAGAAGCTGCTTGAACTCGCCGTAGAGCTGTGCCGCCAACGTCTTGTTCGGCGCCAGGATCAGCGCCGGCCGCTGGGTCTGCTCGATGATGTGGGCGACGGTGAAAGTCTTGCCCGAGCCGGTGACGCCGAGCAGCACCTGATTGCGCTCTTGGGCGTTGACGCCGGCCACCAGTTCCTTGATCGCCTGCGGCTGGTCACCCTTGGGCGTGAACTCCGACACAATCTTGAACGGGATGCCGCCTTCGGACTTGTCCGGCCGCGGCGGGCGGTGCGGTACAAACTCCGGCGTGGTGCCGGCGACAATCGGATGGTTGGCAATCAGCGGCTGCCGCGCAAGGAGTGCCCGCGCCTTGTCGTCGCGTTCCTCGGGCCGGGTGAGGATCGCGGTCAGGCCCGCCGTGATGCTCTGGTCCTCGGGGCGAAAGCCGATGTTGCGCAGCGCCGGCAGACTAGATGGTCCGGGCGTATAGGACGCCTGGAAGCTCTCCGACAGTCCCGGCGTCGAGGCGGCGGTCTCGGTCGGCGGCGCTTGCGGCTTGCCGGCCTTGCCACGGGCGAGGCGCGGTTTGCCCGATCCAGCTGATTTAGGTGATTTTGCCATGGGAGCAATATGGCCCGAGTCAGGGCAAGGTTCAAATGGGGGCGACCTTGCCGCCACCGACCATGTGGATACCCGCCGTCTTGCCTTCATTCGCGACCGTGATGGTGCTAGCGGTGGCGGCTCACGTGTGCGTGCAACGAGGAGTGCCCCCATGTCCGCCGAGCCCAAGATCATCGCCCGCATCGCCAGGGAACTCGGCGTCCAGGTGGCGCAGGTGGCGGCGACCGTTGAGCTGTTGGCCGAGGGCTCGACCGTGCCGTTCATCGCCCGCTATCGCAAGGAAAAGACCGGCGGCCTCGACGACACCCAGTTGCGCAATCTCGATGAGCGGCTCGGCTATCTGCGCGAACTTGAGGACCGCCGCGCCACGGTGCTGAAGATCATCGACGAGCAGGGCAAGCTGACGCCGGAACTGGCCGGTCAAATCAACGCCGCCGAAACCAAGGTCGATCTCGAAGATCTCTATGCGCCGCACAAACCGAAGCGCCGCACCAAGGCGATGATCGCGCGCGAGGCCGGTCTCGAACCGCTGACCGACGCGCTGCTGGCCAATCCCTCGCTGGTGCCAGAAACCGAAGCGGCCAAGTTCATCTCCGCCGAGAAAGGCGTCGCCGACGCCAAAGCCGCACTCGACGGCGCCCGCCACATCCTGATCGAGCGCATCGGCGAAACACCGAAGCTCGTCGGCGAATTGCGCGACTGGCTGTGGGATACCGGGCTCGGTGCCTCGAAGGTGGTCAAGGGCAAGGAGGCCGAGGGCGCCAAGTTCTCCGACTATTTCGATTTCTCGCAGAAGATGAAGGATTTGCCGTCGCATCGCATTCTTGCCCTGCTGCGCGGCCGCAACGAGGGCTTCCTCGATGTCGAACTCGATGTACCGAAGGTCGAGAAGCAACCGCACCCGGCGGACGGCCGGATCATGTCGGCGTTCAACATTGCCGATCGCGGCCGCCCGGCCGACAAGTGGCTGGCGGATACCGTGCGGCTCGCCTGGAAAGCCAAGTTGCACGTTTCGCTGTCCGGCGATCTGATGACGCGGCTGAAGGAGCGTGCCGACGCCGAGGCAATTTCTGTATTCTCAAAGAACCTGAAGGATTTGCTGCTCGCCGCTCCCGCCGGCCCGCGTGCCACCATGGGCCTCGATCCCGGCATTCGCACCGGTGTGAAGGTCGCCGTCGTCGATGCCACCGGCAAAGTCGTCGCGACCGACACCATCTATCCGCACGAGCCGCGCCGCGACTGGCAGGGCTCGATGGCGGCAATTGCAGCGTTGTGCCTGAAGCACAAGGTCGAACTGGTCTCGGTTGGCAACGGCACCGCCAGCCGTGAGACCGACAAGCTCGTCGCCGAAGTCATGGCCAAGATGCCGGATTTGAAGCTGACCAAGGTGATGGTCAGCGAGGCCGGCGCGTCGGTCTATTCGGCGTCAGAACTGGCGGCATTGGAATTCCCTGATCTCGACGTGTCAATTCGCGGCGCGGTGTCGATCGCGCGCCGGCTGCAGGATCCATTGGCCGAACTGGTCAAGATCGAGCCGAAGGCGATCGGCGTCGGCCAGTACCAGCACGACGTCGATCAAGGTGGGCTCGCCAAGTCGCTCGATGCTGCGGTGGAAGATTGCGTCAACTCGGTCGGCGTCGATGTGAATACGGCGTCGGCGCCGCTGCTTGCCCGCGTCGCCGGCCTCAACGCAACCATCAGCAGTAACATTGTCGCCTTTCGCAACGAGAATGGCGCGTTCAAGACCCGGGCCGCCATCAAGAAAGTGCCGCGGCTCGGGCCGAAGGCGTTCGAGCAGGCGGCGGGCTTCCTGCGCATCATGAACGGCAGCAATCCGCTCGACGGTTCGGCGGTGCACCCGGAGGCCTATCCGCTGGTCGAAAAGATCGCGGAGGCCACCAAGCGGCCGCTCAAGACCATGATCGGTGATCACGCGTTCCTGAAATCGATCCAGCCGAAGCAGTTTGCCGACGACAAGTTCGGCGTGCCGACCATCACCGACATTCTCGCCGAGCTGGAAAAGCCCGGCCGCGATCCGCGGCCTGAGTTCAAGACCGCGACCTTCCAGGATGGCGTAGAGAAGATCTCCGACTTGAAGCCCGGCATGCAGTTGGAAGGTGTCGTCACCAACGTCGCGGCCTTTGGCGCCTTCGTCGATGTCGGCGTGCACCAGGACGGCTTGGTGCACATTTCCGAACTGTCCGATCGGTTCGTCAAGGACCCGCGCGAGGTGGTGAAGGCTGGCGACGTGGTCAAAGTGCGGGTGAAGGAGGTCGACGTCGCCCGCAAGCGCATCGCGCTGACCATGAAGTCGGGCGCGATTCAGGCCGGCCATGTGGCGGGTGCGCGACCGGCAGCCGCGCCGGCGAACGCCGGCGGCACTCATCGGCCTGGCGCACCGATACCGAAGAAGCCCGAACCAGCCGGGGAAAGTGCCTTCGCGGCGGCGCTGCGCAAGGCGCAGCAGGGCGGCAAGGGGTGAACGGAGTGCGGCATTTGCGCCACGTGACGTTGCCTACAAGGCAATCATGTCACTCGGCCGCGATGGCAAGCGGCTGCAAATAGGCTACCAACTTGCCCATGAACTTAATCTCGACCGCTTGGAAAGGCCTGCTCACGGGCCTTGTCGCCGTTGCTGCGCTTGTCCTCGGCAGCGTCGCGCCGAGCCATGCCCAAGGGGCCGCGCCCTTCATCTATGAAGCCAAGTTCGGCGTGCTCTATCACGATGTGCCGATGTGGAGCCGGTTCAGCCTGGAACATGGCGGCGTCGATCTCAATGCCGACATCACGTTCGCGCCGTCGCTGGCGCTGTGGGGCGGCACGATCCGACCGGCGATCGGCGGCACCTACAACACGGCCGGCTACACCAGCAAAGCCTATATCGATGCGCGCTGGCGCTACGAGACGGTGTCGGGCATTGTATTTCGGCGTTGGCCTGGGGGCGGCGGTGCATGACGGCCATACCGGCGTCGATGCGCTCGACCGCAAGGCGCTGGGTAGCCGCGTGCTGTTCCATATTCCGTTCGAGGTCGGCTACTATCTCGACCATCACAACAGCATCTCGATCTATTTCGAGCACGTCTCGAACGGCTATACGCAGCGCTACAACGAAGGCCTCGACAGCATCGGCGTGCGCTACGGTTACCGGTTCTGAGCGCTTCCCCCTCGGGAAAGCCTCCGCTATAAGCCCGGCAACGGTTTCACGTTGCCGAAAAGGCTGAAGATTTCAATGTCCAAAGATCCGAAAGTGAAGCGCCCCGAGGCGCGGCTGCCGCGTGGCTTCCGCGACTATGGCGGGCGCTGAGATCGCCGCTGAGCGCCTGATGCTCGACAAGCTGCGCGTGGTGTTCGAGCGCTACGGCTACGACGCGCTGGAAACGCCGGCGTTCGAGTACACCGAGGCGCTGGGCAAGTTCCTGCCCGACACCGACCGGCCGAATGCCGGCGTGTTCTCGGTGCAGGACGACGACGAGCAGTGGATGAGCCTGCGCTACGACATGACGGCGCCGCTCGCCCGGCATGTGGCCGAGAATTTCGACAAGCTGCCGAAGCCCTATCGCCGCTATGCCATGGGGCCGGTGTGGCGCAACGAGAAGCCGGGCCCGGGCCGCTATCGCCAGTTCACCCAGTGCGACGCCGATACCGTCGGCACCGACAACGTCGCCGCCGACGCCGAAGCCTGCATGCTGATGGCCGACGCGATGGAAGCGCTCGGCATCCCGCGCGGCAGTTACGTGATCAAGGTGAATAATCGGAAGGTGCTGGATGGAATTCTCCAGTCCGTTGGCATCGATCCTACATCAGAGAATGACGCTGGTCGTCGGGGTACAGTACTTCGCGCGTTGGACAAACTGGATCGGCTTGGCACAAAAGGCGTGGCCTTGTTGCTCGGCGCAGGACGCAAAGACGAAAGCGGTGATTTCACAAAAGGCGCTGGTCTGAGCGAGGACGCAATTGCTGCGGTAATTTCGTTTGTGACGCAGCCATTTGTTGAGCAAAGCGATGACAGGTGCAACTGCTAAGAGAGTTGGTTTTGAAACGACAGCTCTCTATGAAGAAGGTCTGGCAGAACTAGGTGCTATCAATCGCCTCGCCAAAGCGGCAGGCTATATGGAAGATCGCAGTACGGATCGACTATCGAAATCGTCCGCGGTCTCGACTACTACACCGGCCCCGTCTTCGAAGCCGAACTCACGTTCGAGGTGAAGAACGACGACGGCGAGACGGTGCGCTTCGGCTCGGTCGGCGGCGGCGGGCGCTATGACGATCTCGTCGCCCGCTTCACCGGCCAGAAGGTGCCGGCCACCGGCTTCTCGATCGGCGTGTCGCGGTTGCAGGCGGCCCTCGCGCACTTGAACAAAAGCGAGAGCAAAGCAGCGCTCGGCCCGGTCGTCGTGCTCGTCATGGATAAGGGCGAACTGCCGCGCTACCAGAAAATGGCGCAGACGCTGCGCGACGCCGGCATCCGCGCCGAGATGTACCTCGGCACCGCCGGCATGAAGCCGCAGATGAAATATGCCGACAAGCGCGGCGCGCCGTGCGTCATCATCCAGGGCAGCCAGGAGCGCGAGAAGGGCGAAGTGCAGATCAAAGACCTGATCGAAGGCGCCAAGCGCTCGGCCGAGATCAAGGACTCGAAGGAATGGCGCGAAGGCCGTCCGGCCCAGATCTCCGTGCCCGAAGCCGATCTCGTCACCGCCGTGCGCGAAATCCTCGCCCGGCATGCGGGTTGAGGTTGTGATGCTGCTCGATCGGATGAACCCTGTTGCGGCCACACCCCGAACTGTCATCCCGAGGCTTGTCCCACGGCTGTCCGGTTTAATTTCGCATCGCCATGAGAAAGCCCGCGCTGGCGTTGCATTGAAGCGGAGTTTCGATTGGCCGGGACACGGAATGGGTGATGCATGATCTCGATGTCCGAACGGAGCCCACCTCCCTCCTCCCGCGTTCCCGGAAGCCGCGCACAGGTTATGCGATTGCCCGTGCCGTCGCGGGCGCGGCTGTCCGGGATCTTTATCAGTTCCTGGCGGGCACTCTGCCTCACCGCGACGGGTAAGGATCCCGGACAAGCCCGCCCGCGCCACTGTTTTTCATCGCACCACCGTTGCGGGCTTTCCGGGAACGCGTGGGGAGGGAGTGGTTTTTGGGCCGAGACACTTAAGCCGGACAGCCGTGGGCTTGTCCCCGGGACCCATTTCGCCAAGCCTCCTGGCATCCGACCTGCTGCACCATGGGTCCCGGCAATAAATGCCGGGATGACACCTGAGGGTGAGGCGGCGGTTGTTGGCAACTGCGGCGGTGCTTCGGCGGACTGCGGTGAGGCAATCTCCACAACTGTCATCCCGGGGCTTGTCCCCGGGACCCATTTATCAACCAGCGCAGTTTGTTGGAGTGAATGGCAGGCTCGCGGCGAGTACCCTGACGCCGGAATGTGCTGTGCGATGGGTCCTCGGGCCAAGCCCGAGGATGACACCTGTTTTGTGGTCATGACTGCCGGCCACCTCCCCCTCTCCCCCGCCCCTTCGGGGGAGAGGGCAGAGGCCGGCGCCGTTTGGCCGGCCGAGGGTGAGGGGCGGCTGCTTGCGCCGAACCAATTGCCGCCCCTAACCCATTTTGTTTTGGCGCCCCTCACCCTAACCCTCTCCCCGTATAGGACGGGGAGAGGGGATGCGGAGGCCCGCCCATGACCGGTAACCTCGATCGCCACTCGGCCCGCTGGCTCGACGCCAGAGCCGCGCGCGAGACCACGATCCTGCAAGTGTTCGACGGCGCCGGCTTCGAGCGCGTGTCGCCGCCGTTCATCCAGCCGGCGGCGCTGCTGGTCGATCTCGTCGGCGAGGAGATGCGCGAGCGTACCTTCGGCGTTTCTGATCGCACGGCGGAGGAACTCTGCCTGCGCACCGATCTCACCGTGCCGATCTGCCGCCTGTTCCTTGAACGTCACCCAGAGGCCCAGGCGATTGCCAAGTACGCGTCGAGCGGCATGGTGTTCCGCCAACCGACCGGCGCGGAAGCGAGCGACCTAGAAGCCGGCGAGCTGCATCAGGTCGGCCTCGAAATCTTCAACAGCCGCGATCCCGCTCGCGCCGAGGTCGAAGTGCTCGACCTCGTGATGTCGGCACTGCGCCGCAGCGATTTGCGTTCGGTGCGATTGCGCATCGGCGATGTCGGCGTGTTCCACGATCTGGTCGATGCAATCGACATGCCGCCGCGCTGGCGCGAACGCCTGAAGCATCACTTCCGCCGACCGAAGGCGTTCATGAGCTACTTGCGCCGCCTGACCAGTCGGCGTCCAGCCAAGCTCACCGACGAATTGCGCGCGCTGCTCGATCCAGCCGATGCGGTGAAGTCGGAACAGGCGCTCGCCCGTCATCTCGATGCGAGGGGCGTCAACGTCGTCGGCAGCCGCTCGCTCGCCGAAGTAACAGCACAGCTTCTGGAGCAATTGGCGGACGAAACCGAGCCGCCGCTGGAACTGTCGGCGGCATCGATCATCGACACGTATCTCAGCATCGAAGCGCCGCCGCAGGAGGCCCTGAAGCGCATAGCCGAACTGGGCAGCCGGCAGCCCGGGCTCGATCTGTCGCGATCGCTCAACGCCTTCGAAAAGCGCCTCGCTTTGTTTGCCGAAGCCCGCATCGACACCGCCGATATGGTGTTCGCCGCCGACTTCGGCCGCGATTTCGAATATTACACCGGCTTCGTGTTCGAGGTGACGCCGCCGGGTGCCGCCAACGGTCGCGCTATTGCCGGTGGCGGTCGCTACGATCGGCTACTGCAGGCGGTCGGCGCGCCGGTCCGCGTGCCGGCGGCGGGCGCCGCGATCTATACTGATCGGTTGTTGGCTGCGGCCTGGGGAGGCGGACTTTGATGCTAACGACTTTTCCCCAACCAGTGGCGTCATCCCCGCGCAGGCGGGGACCCAGTCAAGCATGGGCAGTCGCAGTTCATCGGTTTGAATCAAACTCTCACAGCGATAGTGGAGGAACTGTCGCCAGCGAACTCTCGGCCCGTTGTCTGGGTTCCCGCCTTCGCGGGAATGACGGAGATGGGGAGGTGAGACCGGTGTGCTCCAGCGCCAGCCTAGCCGGAACGACGCCATGAGCCACGACGGCAATCTCATCTTCGCGATCCCCTCCAAGGGACGTCTGATGGAGCAATGCGCGGACGCCCTGAAGGCGGCCGGCATCATCATTCGCAAGACAGGCCCCGAGCGTGGCTATCGCGGCGAGATCGAAGGCCTGTCCGGCGTCGAAGTGGCGTTCGTGTCGGCCTCCGAAATCGTACGTCATCTGCGTTCCGGCGAAGCGCATCTCGGCATCACCGGCCGCGATCTGATCGAGGAGTACATCGACGACTGGTGCGCCAAGGTCGAGATCGTGCGCGCCTTCGATTTCGGCCCGGCCGACGTCGTGGTGGCGGTACCAGATTTCTGGCTCGACGTGCACAACGTCGCCGACCTGGAGGAGATCGCAGTCGCATTCCGGCGCAAGCATCGCCGGCGCCTACGCGTTGCGACCAAGTACATGAACATTACGCGGCGGTTCTTCACGGCGAATGACGTGGCGAGCTATCGCATCGTCGAGAGCCTGGGGGCGACCGAGGGCGCGCCGGCCGGCGGCAGCGCCGACCTGATCGTCGACATCACAACGACCGGCGAGACACTGCGGGCGAACGGCCTGCGCATTCTCGACGACGGCGTGATCCTGAAGTCGACCGCGAGCCTGGTGCGCGCCAAGGCGCCGGCGCGCTCGGCGGTTGCGGCTTTGGCCGAAGCGGAGATCATGCGGCGCCTCGGCCAAGGTTCCTGAGGTCGCGCTTGATCGAGGGATGATCCTTGAAGGCGTGGCGGATTACTCGATCGAACCGCTCCGCAACTCGGCCAAATCCTTGAGTTTTCGGATGGAGTTCGTCGTGCCAGTCGGACGGTTCCCGGCCCACGGCATGGCGGCAGTCCACGTAGAACACGACGTTGGGTCGGCGCGCCGCCAGTTCGGCTAGCGCTTCATTGAATCGGTCGACGATCAGCCCGACGATGTCACGCTGAAGATCTTTGCTTCTGATACCGCGTTAATTCAGCAATGGGGCTTTTAGCCATCGACCATTCTTCTTGGGGATGGCTCTGTCGTACCCATGCACGAAGAACTTGAGCTGTGGCTTTATCTTCAATGCCTCGGCGATCAAGTCCTCGTACAATGAAATGATATCGGCGATTTTGTGCGCGAGTCGTGGTTCGATGTAGTCGGCGGGCGCAAATTTCGCGTCGAACGACTTCACGTATTTCACGACGACGCCATCGCCCAGCAAATCGTTGCCGCCGCCGCTCAGCAGGACGCCGTCCGGCATGTAGGCGCCGATGGCCGCCATCAAATCGGTTGGATCGGCAAAAACCTTCTCGAATTCCATGCCGGCAACCGCGCGGCAATAGACAAGGTAGTCCTTCTTGAGATGATCGATCACGTCCTTGATTGTGGGAACAGGATATTGGAACCAGCTGTCTCCTTCGGACACGAAAGTTAGGCTGGTCCGTGCGGCGTCGCCAAATTTGGCTGCGATGCCAATGTTGCGACGCTCACGGAAGGCTTTGCTGAGTGCCACAGTTGCAAAGTTGAACGCGATACCTCGCATATCGCGGCGTGCCTCGGGGGCGAGCGGTGCGTCGGCTGGCGCATTGGTGTCTGCATCCTCGGTCGGAACCAGACCGATAACATTTGGGTCTTGGAGCCACTCGGTCAGGGTCGCCTCTGGCACGTTCTGGTCGCGTATCGCTGCAGCCAGGGCCTCCCACGTGGTCGGCGGGGGCGGGCTGGGATCGGGCAGGCGGACAACGACGGTCGGTCCCTTGAAGTGCGAGGAGATCTCCCGCGCGATCGATTTCAAGGATACGCCTTCGTTGGCGATGTGGGTATCGGTCTTGCCGCACAAAGGGCGAATGCCGCCTTTCGCTCGCCCGGACTCGTTGATGCCGGCGCGATGCATTCCGATCACGTTCCAGTGGCGATCAAACACCGGGCTGCCGGAATTGCCGCCCAGGGTCGGCGACGTATAGCGCATGTAGACATCGTCGATCCGGTCCGGATCGCGGTAGCCGAGGTCGATGATGTGTGAGTTTGCCAATGACATTGCAATCTCACCACCATCCGGGTGACCAATGATCCGGCATTCCAGCTCATCCGAGTCCATGTCCTCGAACCGGCTTGGGATGTCGTCGAAATTCTTAACCGGGTTGGGTATCAGGCCGGGGTGCAAATTCTTCAATTTCAAGACGGCATAGTCGAGCGCGCCGTCCTGTGTTTCGAACAATACTTTCTCGCAACGCAAGCCGCTGTCCGTGTCGCCGTATTCGTGGAACGCGAAAACCGCGCGTTGAGGCTTAATC
The DNA here is from genome assembly GCA_963732635.1 of uncultured Alphaproteobacteria bacterium. GTDB lineage: Bacteria > Pseudomonadota > Alphaproteobacteria > Rhizobiales > Hyphomicrobiaceae > JAKFWF01. The sequence goes on along the minus strand of CAVTAL010000033.1, from coordinate 377,534 downwards.
CTGCCGCGGGTGGTTGAGCACACGTGTGCGGCGGTGATCGCTACCGGCTCGCTGCCCCAGGCCGGGTTGAGGTGCCGTCCCTCGATGATGAAGGCAGTACCAGTGGCCGGGTCCGAGCCGATTATGTCGCCACGCGAATAGACTGCAGCCACTGATTGGGCGCGCGCGATGCCGGTGCGGATATGAGTAAGTTTGGCGGGCCAATCCCGGCCTAGGACCGCTTGCGGATCAAGCCCGTCCGGCCCTTGAATCGAAGCGATGAGGATATCGGCGCTGTCGGGAAGCAATACACCTCCGCCCGGCTTGTTGGCACAGAGAACCTTCAGCATCTGAATGAGTGCACCACCACCGCCGGGCATCTCGGCGTCAATCTGCCAGACTTCCTCCAACTGACGAATGGAACTCGCGAGCTGGAACGCGCCGACGTCTTGGTCATGATCGGCGGAAGCGGCATACCAGTGAGCTGCTTTCTCCCATTGGCCGAGCGCGACGAAAGCCTCGCCCAGAGACGCCTGTAACCAGGGCCGGTCCCAGTTGTTCCTCGGCCTGGTCGTGTTTGCTTCGGGTTCTAGTGTGGCAATCGCCTTGAGGGCCATTTCCTCCGCTGTTGCGGTGAAAGTCGTTGCCACGTCGTCGCGTTTGGCTCTGGCCGTGAGCGCGATCAAGTTGACTAGATGCCAATGGCCGTCGATTGCGTCCAGGCCGTACTGGCCCAGATTGTACCACATCATCGAGGCACGCAGGAGTTCGGGGTTCGGCCGGGCCCGCGCGCCGCGCAAATTGCGCGCTTGATCCACATACGCCTGTTTATGGGCTCGGCCGAGCAGACCCAGCATTTCACGTCTTTCGGCGTCATGGTCAGGCTGCAAATGACCCGGCTGGCCGGCAATTAGGGAAAGTCCGGCGTGGAGGCTGTCGATTGCTCCAGCCAACTGGCCGCATTCTATCAAGGATTGAGCATACTGACGGCGCACGTGTGGATCGAACAAGGTTGAACCGGGGGTGTCGTGCCCCGCCCGCATCAAGGTCTGCGCCAGCCTACCCAGGTCGGGAAAGCGCCTGGCCTTGCGCAGGATGTCCAATGTCTGTTTGCGTTGCTTGGGGGCGAGCAGTAGGGCGCCCGCCTCGATCCCGCCAATACTTTCGCTGAGCAATGTTTCAGCCGCTTCGAACTCGCATCTATCCACATGCACGGCCAGACGTTCCATTCGTGCCGCGAAATTCTAAGTCATGAAATTCCCCCTGATTGATCATACTCAAGCCCGTGGGTAAGCAATTCGAACGATGCAAACGAATTAAATGCAAGAGGCCTGATCATGACGACGAGTGTATGAATAGGTCGATTGTGCTTCGCAATACGTCGGCACATCGGCGACCGGGCGCAATCCCCGCCCTTGCCTTTCGTCCCGCTTCCGACGCATTGTCCGGCCACCTGAATCATGCGCTGAGGGTTCGTCTTCGATGTCGATTGCCAAGTCCGCCCTGCTCTCCGTTCTCGGCCGTACCACCGCGCCGCAGCGCGATTCGCTGCGCCGGATACTCGCCAAGCAGCGGGCGCAGGCGAACAAGACGCTGGAGCGGCCGAAGCTGGTGCTGGCGAGCGCGTCGCCGCGACGGTTGTCACTGCTGGCCCAGGTCGGCGTGACGCCCGATGCACTGCGTCCTGCCTCGATCGACGAGACGCCGCGCCGGGCCGAGATGCCGCGCGCGCTCGTCTCCCGCCTCGCCCGCGCCAAGGCCGAAGCCGCGCGCGACCAACTCGCCAACGACACCGCGCTCGCCGATGCCTACGTGCTGGCCGCCGATACCGTGGTCACCGTCGGCCGGCGCATCCTGATGAAGCCGAAATTCGTCGAGGAGGCGGTCGAGGGACTGCAGTTGTTGTCGGGTCGCGCCCACCGGGTGCTGACTGGCATCTGCCTGATCACGCCGGATGATCGCCAGCGGGTGAAGATCATCGATACGCGGGTGCGCTTTAAGCGCCTGTCGCGGGCCGAGATCGAGGCCTACATTGCCTCCCGCGAATGGCGCGACAAGGCCGGTGGCTATGCGATCCAGGGGCTGGCCGGTTGCTTCGTGCAGAAGATCATCGGTTCCTATACCAACGTGGTTGGGCTGCCTCTGACCGAGGTCACCGCACTTTTGACCGGCGAAGGTTTTCCCGTGCACTTCAGTTGGGTCAAGGCTGCCGACGTCGACCCCGATTGACTTCAATGCGGGCTCAGGGTTCGAGACGATAACATGGCTGATGCAACCACACCTCCGGCGGACGGCAGCGGCGCTCGGCGTGCCCGCTGCCCGATCTGCCGCGCGCCAACGGAAGCGGCGTTCCGGCCATTCTGTTCCAAGCGTTGCTCGGACGTCGATCTGTCGCGCTGGTTGACCGGCACCTATGCCATTGCTGGTGGCGACAGCGATGCCGATGAGGACGGTGATGATGCGGCCGCCCAGGGCATCCGACGAAATCCTCAAAACGAGCCGGAATAGCGGGCTTTTCGCAAAACCTCACCGCGCCGCTGGACATGAGCGCTGACAGCACATATAACGCGCGGACTTCGTGAGCGAACGCATCTGCGGGCGGTCAGTAGGCTTTAGTTGCCCGGGTAGCTCAGTTGGTAGAGCATACGACTGAAAATCGTAGTGTCGGCAGTTCAATTCTGCCCCCGGGCACCACAATTTCAATGACTTAGCCGATTGCGTCACAAAGCGAGCACCCGCTTTGCGGGAGTTTTGCGGGACCCACCCTGCAGCGAGCCGCGCATGACGAGTAATTCCGGCTGACTGAGGCTTCTGTCACACACACTGTTGGCCGCATCAAGGAGCCGAGACAGTTCGGCGGCCGAGTAGTGCGTCGTGATGCGGCCTGAGCGATGGCCAAGCAGGTCCTGGCGATCCTCGAAACTGACGCCAGCGGCCCGCAAACGGCGTCCGAAGGTGTGCTTCAGATCATGGACCCTGACTTGCGGCAGCCCGGCCTTGCGCCGCGCGCGCAGCCAGCCCGACGTCAGCATCCGATTGATGGGGTGTCCCTCGTAAGTGAAGACGAAATCGGGATGGATGCCCCGACGCGCTTCCACCACTGATGTCGCCACCCAATTCAAAACCACCAGTCTTTCGTCACCGTTTTTGACCCGTTCCCTTGGTACGATGAAAACGAAAGTGCCGAGCTGCTTCACTTCGATCTCCCACTGGGTTCAATTTTGCGCGCCGATTGCTTGCCGATATAAGTTCTCCGGGTTGCGATGAGCCCCCTCCCCCTCTTGTGGCCGTAACCCCTTCGAGGAGAACTGCCAGCACTGCGGGATTTCGCAGTGACTATCAGCGGATAGCGGTCAAAGCCGTCCGCCGATTTTCTGCTTTGAATGCTAAAGACCCTCTGAATAGCGGGACCGTCTGACCGCGGCAGCGGCGAGAACGGCGCGCGGGTATTCGCCCTGCGCATGGGGCCAAGTTTCCATTTCCTAGAGCGTCAGTCGACGGTGATGATCGGCATCGCGTCCCCTTGCGGCATGCAAGCTCTGAATCGCTGCCAGCAACTCGCGCCCCGATGGCGTCGACCGCGTATCTCGGTCGCAGCGTGATGGCGCCAGATCGTCGAGGCTGGCAACGACCTTCAGCGCGCCTGTGAAAGTCTCGCCGGCCGTGTACCGACTCGGTGTTATCAGGGCTGCGAGGCCAGCCGATAGGGCCGCGATGAGACCATTGGAGCTATCCTCGATCGCAAGGCAGGCGTCGGCCGGAAGGCGAAGGCGGGACAAGGCCTCAAGATAGACATCCGGTGCCGGCTTCTTGGCGGCGACTTCGTCGCCCGCGACCATCACTTCGAATACGCCGGCTGCCTCCGCCCCAAGCGTCGCCCGCAGCAGAGCGTCGACATTCGCGCGGTTGGTCGTGGTGGCAATCGCCAAACGCAGGCCGGAACTGCGCGCCTGCCGAAGCAACTGGCGAACGCCCGGGCGCAACTCAATCCCGCCGGCCCTCATAAGGCGGGCGAAAGCGGCGGTCTTGGACTCGTGCAGCGATGCAATTGTGCGGCCCGGTGGCAATTGCGCCGGCGTCCGGCCGAGGCACTCGGTCATGTAGCGCATCATGCGCTCCTTGCCGCCTGTCGTCGACAGCAGCACACTGTAGAGGCGCTCGTCCCAATGCCAGTCGAGCCCGGCTGTGGCGAACGCTTGATTGAAGGCGGCGCGGTGCAGTTCCTCGGTTTCCGCCAGCGTGCCGTCGACATCGAATATCAACGCTGCAAGCATCTGTATCTCGCTCATGACATGGCTTGCCGCGCCGAATGCGCTGCCTCTCGGATGGCGCGGATGTTAGCGCCGTAGACCTCCGGTTTGGTGATCGAGCCGCCCTTGAACACCGCCGAGCCGGCAACCAGCACATCGGCGCCGGCCGCAGCGACGAGCGGCGCTGTTGTCGGATCGATGCCGCCGTCGACTTGGACGTGGATCGGCCGCTCGGCGAGCATTGCGCGTGTCTGACGTACCTTCTCGACCATCGAGTGGGTGAACTTCTGGCCGCCAAAGCCTGGATTGATGGTCATCACCAGAACGAGATCGATGTCGTCCAGGATGTGCTCGATGACTGAAAGCGGCGTGGTCATGTTGAGCGCCACCCCGGCCTTCCGGCCGTAGCCGCGGATCGACTGCAGCGTGCGATGCAGATGCGGCCCGGCTTCGGCATGGACGGTGATCATGTCGGAACCAGCCTTGGCGAACGCCTCGATGTAGGGATCGGCGGGAGCGATCATCAGGTGGACATCCATGAACGTCTTCACATGCGGCCGGATGGCCGCGACGACGTTGGGACCAATCGTGAGATTCGGCACGAAGTGTCCGTCCATGGGATCGACATGGATCCAATCGGCGCCCTGCGCTTCAACTGCGGCGATCTCGGCGCCGAGCGCTGCAAAGTCAGCCGACAGGATCGAGGGCGCGATCTTGATGTGGGACAGGGGAGGGCTCATTGAGTTTGCTCCTTCGGATGGTCGAGACCACCGCTGAAGACGCGGCTGGTGAGGATGTCGGCGGCGTCGATCGTCGATAGCGATGAAACCGGCACCGGCGTTGGCGAACTGAATATCCGACTGGCTTGCCGCAGGCGGGCGCGGTCGAGAGCATTGCGGATTGATCGCGCGTTGGCGAACAGCGGCTGGTTCTTGCGGGCCTCGATGTAGGCGACCAGAGCCTCGCGCGCGGCCGCACTCAGGTCGAACTGTTGGCCGGCGAGCATCAATTCGGCGATCCGCAGCAGTTCGTCATTGGAGTAATCCGGAAAGTCGACGTGGTGGGCAACGCGTGAGCGAAAGCCGGGGTTCGACTGGTAGAACTTGTCCATTCGGTCGCCGTAGCCGGCGAGAATAACGACCAGATCGTCGCGCTGGTTCTCCATCACCTGCAGCAGGATCTCGATCGCCTCCTGGCCGTAGTCGCGCTCATTGTCGGGGCGGTAGAGGTAGTAGGCCTCGTCGATAAACAATACGCCACCCATCGCCTTCTTGAGGATCTCCCGGGTCTTGGGCGCGGTGTGGCCGATGTACTGGCCGACGAGATCGTCACGGGTGACCGAAACCAGATGCCCTTTCCGCACGAACCCCAGCTTGTGCAGGATCTGCGACATGCGCAGGGCCACGGTGGTTTTGCCGGTGCCGGGATTGCCGGTGAAACTCATGTGCAGTGTCGGCGGCTCGGAGCCCAGCCCGAAGCGTCGGCGAACCCGATCCACGAGAAGCAAAGCGGCGATCTCCCGGATCCTGGCTTTGACCGGGCGTAGCCCGATCAGCTCCCGATCGAGTTGTTCGAGAACGGCATTGAGGCCGGTTTCGGCGAACTCGCGCTGCAGGTCGACATGCGTCGGCGGTGTCGCAGCGCCGCCTTGGGCTGGCGAGATGTCGTCAGTCGTCATGGCAGGCTCCGATGCGGGCGCACAGCTATCGAGAAGGGGAGGCGGGTCATCGCCGCCTCCCGAGTGCAGCCAGATGCGGGGAGGATTGCCGCACCGGACTGAAAGTCAGCGGCGCATCGCAATCGAATAGTTGATCGATCGTCCGCTCGTCTCCGTCCGTGACAAAACGAGTTCCGGCTCAACCTTCGGGCGGTTGACGATGAAGGACATGCGAATGGTCTCAAAGCCACGGACAGAGTCGAAGGCGTTGATGCGGATGTACTGGTCGCCGTGGACCTTGCGACAGGCGGCCAACTCCATCATCACGCCGGCGGCATCCTTGAGGTCGAACATGGGATTGCCCCACATCTCCCAATAGGTGTTGCGTGGGTGTGGATCGTCGGTGAACTCGATACCGATCGCCCAGTCATTGCGCAGGCAATAGTCGATCTGGGCGGCGATCTGCTGGTCGCTGAGATCAGGCAGAAACGAGAAGCAGCCTTGGGTGATGCGCATCGGGTTCACTCCTTGTTTTCTGTCCGTCACATCGCGACCGCTGGCGTCGGCACGAAGTCCGAGGTGTCGGTCGATTTGTAGTTGAAGGTGATGTTGCCCCAGACATCGAGCGCGGCCTCCAGCGGCTTGCACCATTTGGCGGCGCTGCGCAGAATCTCCGGGCCTTCCGTCATGATGTCGCGACCCTCGTTGCGGGCGAGCACCATGGTTTCGAGTGCCACACGGTTGGCCGTGGCACCGGCCTGGATGCCCATCGGATGGCCGATGGTGCCGCCGCCGAACTGCAGCACGACGTCGTCGCCGAAAAGGTGCAGCAAGCTGGTGCATCTGGCCGGCATGGATGCCGCCGGACGCGACTGGCATGACCTTGCGGATGTCGCCCCAGTCTTGCTCGAAGAAGATGCCGCGCGGCAGGTCGATCGCATTCTTCGCCTCGCGGCAGACATTGTAGTAGCCCTGCACCGTCATCGGATCGCCCTCGAGCTTGCCGACCGCGGTGCCGGTGTGCAGGTGGTCGACGCCTGCCAAGCGCAGCCACTTGGCGATCACGCGGAACGAGATGCCGTGGTTCTTCTGGCGGGTGTAGGTGCCGTGGCCGGCGCGATGCATGTGCAGCATCATGTCGTTGTCGCGGCACCAGTTCGGAGATCGACTGGATGGCAGTCCAGCCGACGATCAGATCGACCATGACAATGACCGAGCCCAACTCCTTGGCGAACTCGGCGCGGCGGTACATTTCCTCCATCGTGCCGGCGGTGATGTTGAGATAGTGGCCCTTGACCTCGCCGGTGCGCGCCGAGGCTTTGTTGACGGCCTCCATGCAATAGAGGAAGCGATCGCGCCAATGCATGAAGGGTTGCGAGTTGATGTTCTCGTCATCCTTGACGAAATCGAGACCGCCGATCAGGGCTTCATAGACAACGCGGCCGTAGTTCTTGCCGGAGAGGCCGAGCTTTGGCTTGGTGGTGGCGCCGAGCAGCGGCTTGCCGAACTTGTCGAGCCGCTCGCGCTCGACCACGATGCCGGTGGGCGGGCCTTTGAACGTCTTCACGTATGCGACGGGCAAGCGCATGTCCTCTAGCCGCGCGGCCTTCAGCGGCTTGAAGGAGAATACGTTGCCGATGATCGACGCCGTTAGATTGGCGATCGAGCCTTCCTCGAACAACACCAGGTCATAGGCGACGTAGCAAAAGTACTGGCCGGGCGTGCCCGGCACCGGGTCGATCCGGTAGGCCTTGGCGCGGTATTGGTCGCAGGCGGTCAAACGGTCGGTCCACACCACGGTCCATGTGGCGGTCGAGGATTTGCCGGCGACGGCGGCGGCGGCCTCGATCGGATCGACGCCTGCCTGCGGCGTAATGCGGAACAGTGCGAGCAGATCGGTGTCCCTGGGGACATAATCGCCGTCCCAATAGCCCATCTGCGCGTACTTGAGCACGCCCGCCTTATAGCGTTCCTTGCCTTTGATCTCGGTCTTGGCCGCGTCACGCATTATAGCCTCCTCGTCGGTCTCGTGATGTTAAGGTTCAAGCGGCCTTGGCGACGCCGGTTTTCGGGTCGAGCGCGCCGCGGGCGTAGAGCCGGGCCATTTCGCTCATCGGGATGACCTTGATGCCGGATGCCTTGCCGGCGGTGCCGAAGGCTTCGAAGCGCTGGCGGCAGACCTTCGCCATCGCGTCCATGGCGGGCTTGAGGAATTTGCGTGGGTCGAATTCGGATTTCGACGTTGCGGCGACACGGCGGAATTCGGCCGTGCCGGCGAGGCGCAGGTCGGTGTCGATATTGACCTTCCGTACACCGTGCCTGATGCCGCGCACGATCTCCTCGACCGGGACGCCGTAGGTCTCGCGCATCTCGCCACCATTGGCATTGAACACCGCTTGCCACTCCTCGGGCACCGAGGATGAGCCGTGCATGACAATGTGGGTGTTGGGCAGCTTGGCGTGGATTTTCTCGATCACGTCCATGGCGAGCACGTCGCCGGTCGGCCGCTTGGTGAACTTGTAGGCGCCATGGCTGGTGCCGATGGCAACCGCAAGCGCGTCCACCTTGGTTTCGGCGACGAACCGCAGAGCTTCATCCGGGTCGGTCAGCAACATCGACTTGTCGAGCTTGCCTTCGAAGCCGTGGCCGTCTTCTGCTTCGCCATGCCCTGATTCAAGTGAACCGAGACAACCGAGTTCGCCTTCGACCGATGCGCCAACCATGTGCGCGAGCCGGGAGACCTCGCGCGTGATTGTGACGTTGTAGGCGAAGTCGGCCGGGGTCTTGGCATCCTCCTTCAGCGAACCGTCCATCATGACCGAGGTGAAGCCGCTCTGGATCGCCGATAGACAGGTTGCGACGTTGTTGCCGTGGTCCTGATGAATGCAGATGGGAATGTGCGGGTACATCAGTTCGAGTGCTTCCATCATCTTCGACAGCATGATGTCGTTCGCGTAGGTACGCGCACCTCGGCTGGCCTGGATGATGACGGGACTATCGGTGGCCTTGGCGGCTTCAAGGATAGCGAGCCCCTGCTCCATGTTGTTGATGTTGAACGCCGGCACGCCGTAGCTGTGCTCGGCCGCGTGATCGAGGAGTTGTCTCAGGGTAATGCGTGCCATCGGTTCGCCCTTCTGCAGTCGTTCGCTACCAGTTTCGATGTTTCGGGTTACGTGCGGCGGATTGCGTTGCGGGCCTCGTCCGCAACGCGTGCGGCGGTGATGCCGAAGTGCGCGTAGAGTGCGGGCGCTGGCGCCGACGCACCAAAGCCACTCATGCCGACGAAGCGGCCATTGTCGCCGATCCAGCGGTCCCAGCCCATGCGCACGGCGGCTTCCACTGCAACTCGCGGTGCGTTGCCGAGCACGCTGGTGCGGTAGGGTTCAGACTGTGCTTCGAACAGTTCCCAGCACGGCATCGACACCACCGCAGCCGTGATCCCGTCGCGCGACAGTGCTTCGGCGGCACGGACGGCGATCTCCACCTCCGAGCCGGTCGCTAGCAGCGTGACGTCACGTGGTGCCGCGGTGTTGCGCAGGACGTAAGCACCCTTTGCTGAGAGGTTCTCATCGGTATGCGCGGATCGCAGCATGGGTAGCGCCTGCCGTGACAACGCCAGTACCGATGGGGTAGCCTTCGACTGTAGGGCAGCCAGCCAGCATTCGGCCGTCTCGATCGCGTCAGCAGGGCGAAATACGAGCGTGTTCGGCGTTGCCCGCAGCATTGCCAGATGCTCGACTGGCTGGTGGGTCGGACCGTCCTCACCAAGGCCGATTGAATCGTGTGTCATGACGTAGATGACGCGCAGCCCCATCAACGCTGATAGGCGCATCGCCCCGCGCGCGTAGTCGCTGAACACCATGAAGGTGCCGCCATAGGGGATGAAGCCACCGTGCAAGGCGATGCCGTTCATGGCCGCGGCCATGCCGTGCTCGCGGATGCCGTAGTGCAGATAGCGTCCGTGGAAGTCGGTTGGCGTGATCGGCGCCAAACCTTTGGTGATCGTCAAATTTGAATGGGTGAGATCGGCCGAGCCGCCGAGCGTCAGATCGGTCGCGGCATTGATCGCGCCAAGCACCATCTCGGAGGCCTTGCGGGTCGCAATGTTCGGCGCTGTCGAGAATAGTTCCTTCTTGTAGACGGTGATGCGGGCAGCGAAGTCGAGCGGCAAGCTGGTCTCGACCTGGGCGCTGAGTGTGGCACCCTTTGGCGATGCTGCAAGTCGCGTGTTCCAGTCGGCCCGCGCCTGGGCACCACGCTCCGCCACCTGCCGCCAGGCGGCAAGCACGCCGGCTGGAATTTCGAATGGCGCGTGCGGCCAGCCGAGCTTCGCCCGCGCGCCGGAGATTTCGTCCGCTCCTAACGCCTCGCCGTGCGCCTTGGCGGTGCCGGCGCGGGTCGGTGCGCCATAGCCGATGATGGTGCGACAAGCGATCATCGATGGCCGATCCGTCACAGCACGTGCCGCCGAGATCGCGGCTTCGATGGCAGCCGCGTCGTGACCGTCGATACGCTGGACGTGCCAACCCGCCGCCTCGAAGCGCTTCACTTGATCCATCGACGTCGACAGGCTGGTCGGGCCGTCGATCGAAATTTGGTTGTCGTCCCACAGCACGAGCAACTTGCCGAGTTTCAGATGTCCGGCAAGGTCGATGGCCTCGTGACTGATGCCTTCCATCAGGCAACCGTCACCGGCGATCACATAGGTTTGGTGGTCGACCAGTGCTTCGCCGTACTTGGCACAAAGCGCGCGCTCCGCGATCGCCATGCCGACCGCCGTCGCTATGCCCTGGCCCAAGGGCCCCGTCGTCGTCTCGATGCCGAGCGCGTGTCCATACTCGGGATGACCGGCGGTCTTGCTGCCGAACTGGCGAAATGCCTTCAATTGCTCCATCGGCATGTCGGCATAGCCCAGCAAATGGTGCAGGGCGTACAGCAGCATCGAGCCGTGGCCAGCCGACAACACAAACCGATCGCGGTCGGGCCACGTAGGGTTCGCCGGGTCGAGCTTCATGAACCGCGTGAACAGTACGGTGGCGACATCTGCCATGCCCATCGGCATGCCTGGGTGACCCGACTTGGCCTTTTCAACCGCGTCCATCGCGAGGGCACGCAGGGCGTTGGCCATGTCGTTGTGGCTGGTCGTGTTGGTGCTGAGCTTCATCGATGCTGTTCCTACTATCTGGCGCGCCGGCTGCGCTCGACGATTCGCAGGATCATCGGCGTGAGCACGAGTTGCATCGCGAGGTCGAGCTTGTCGCCCGGGATGACGATCGAATTTGCTCGGCTCATCCAGCTGCCGGGGATCATCGAGATCAAATAGGGAAAGTCGATGCCGCGCGGGCTCTTAAAGCGGATGACGACCAGCGATTCGCCGGCGGTTGGAATCCAGCGCGCGACGAACGGGTTTGAAGTGTCGACGACCGGTACGCGCTGGAAGTTGATGTCGGTTTCGGTGAACTGCGGGCAGATGACGTTCACGTAGGAATGCATGCGACGCAGGATCGTATCGGTCACTGCTTCGGTCGTGTAGCCGCGCGAGGCCCGGTCGCGGTGTATCTTCTGAATCCATTCGAGGTTGATGACCGGCACAACGCCGATTTTCAGATCAGCATGCTGGGCGATGTTGATGCGGTCGGTGCGGACCGCTCCATGCAGTCCCTCGTAGAACAGCAGGTCCGAGCCTTGACCGATATCCTTCCAGTCCGTGAAGTGCCCCGGCGGCTTGCCAAGGTCCTTGGCTTCTTCCTCGCTGTGCACGTAGAAGCGCGAGCTGCATTTGCCTGCTTCGCCATAGGCCTTGAATTGCGCTTCGAGTTCGTCAAGCAGGTTGGCTTCGATCGAGAAATGGCTGAAAGTCAGTTCGCCAGCCTGCAACCGGCGGGCCATCTCTATCTTCATCGCCGCGCGGTCGTAGCGGTGGAATGCGTCGCCTTCGATCGAGGCCGCTTTGACGTTTTCGCGGCGGAAAATCTGATCGAAGGTATGTTTGACGGTGCTGGTGCCGGCGCCGGATGAGCCGACCACGGAAACGATTGGATGCTTGGCGGACATGAGAAGGCTCCATCAACCCTTGAGTAGGCCGCGTCGACCGAATAGCGGCGAACGTTCATGCAGCGCGTTCGGATCTGCCTTGTACTGCAGGATGCGGTCGATCTCCCCGGCCGAGCCGAACATCAACGGGGTGCGCTGGTGGAGCGTGCGCGGCGTCAGGCTGAGGATTGGCGACTGTCCGTCGATGGCCTTGCCGCCGGATTGTTGGATCAGCATGGCGATCGGGTTGGCTTCGTAGATCAGTCTCAGGCGTCCGTTTTCATAGCCATTGCGGGCGTCGCTCGGATAGAGGAATACGCCACCGCGCATGAGGATGCGGTGGCATTCCGCAATCAGCGAGGCGATCCAACGGGTGTTGAAATCAAGGCCTCTCGGGCCGTCGCGCCCGGCATTGCAGTCGTCGAAATAGGCCTTGATTGATGAACTCCAGTGCCGATAGTTCGAAGCGTTGATCGCGTATTCGGACGTCTCCTGCGGAATTTGGATCGATTTATTGGCGAGGCAGAAGCAGCCATTGCGGCGGTCCAGTATGAATACAATCGTGCCCTTGCCGACGGTAAACACGAGCGATGTCTGGGGGCCATAGATGACGTAACCGGCCGCGCACTGGGCAGTGCCCGGTTGAAGAAAGGCGTGAGCGACATTACCCTGGTGCGGCGCGGGCACGGGCAGAACAGAGAAGATCGTGCCGATCGAGACATTGGTCTCGATGTTGGAAGATCCGTCGAGGGGATCCAGCGCGACGACAAGTGACGCCGTCTCGTCGAATACGACCGGCTGTTCCAGTTCTTCCGAAGCGACCGCGGCCACTGGCGCGGCGAGAAGTGCCTCCAGCAGAATGTCGTTGGCTTGCAGATCAAGCTCCTTCTGCTCGTCGCCGTGCGTGGCGACGCCGATCGAGGCGCCGATTTCGCCGGCCAGCCGACCAAGGGACACGAGTTCGCTGATCTTGATGGCGGCGCCGGCAATGGCCGAAATTGTCTGGGCGATGGGGCGCCTGCCGGCGATCGCCGTGGCCCAGCCTGAAAGGTAGGTCTCAAGGGTAATCGACCGTATCACGGCACGAGCCTCCCGATTGGCGTTTCCTTGGCTTTGGATTGCCTTGCCGCCGACTTCGATGACTTCGGGGTGGCCTCACTCGTTGAATTGATCATGCTCAATACATGCGAATGTGTGAATTTTAATGTTCTGTGCATCAGCGTAAGTTTTAGTTACGGTAAGTCCATGCGACATCCGACATCGAGACAGCTGCGCATCATCGAAGCAATCGCGCGCGCCGGAAAGATCAGTGGCGCGGCGGAAGCGCTGCATGTCAGTGCGCCTGCTGTAACGCTGCAATTGCAGCAGATCGAGCAATTGGTTGGCATGCCATTGTTCGAGCGCAGCAAGCAACTCATGCGGCCAACACAGGCCGGTCAGTTGCTGGTCGACTGTGCGCGGATCGTCGACGATCGCATCAGCAGTTGCGTGGAGGCGGTCGAGGGGTTGCGAGGGCTCGGCAGTGGCCGTGTATCGATCGGGGTGATCAGTACCGCCAAGTATTTTGCGCCCGCCGCACTGAAGGCGTTCACGCGGGGCCATCCGCAGATCGATCTGCATCTGTTGGTGGTCAATCGAGGCGATCTAATCAAGGCACTGACCGGCCTCGACATCGATCTGGCGATGATGGGGCGCCCGCCCGAGGGAATGGAAGTCCAAAGCGCGGTTCTCGGCGATCATCCGCATGTGATCGTCGCAGCGCCCGATCATCCTCTCGCCAACAGGAAGGCAATATCGATCGACAGCCTTGCCGGCGAGACGCTGTTGTCGCGGGAGGAAGGATCGGGCACCCGCGTGCTCACCGAGGCCCTCTTTTCAAAAGCGACGTCGCGGCCGCGCGCGTCAATGGAGATTTCTTCCAATGAGACGATCAAGCAGGCCGTCATGGCGGGGCTCGGTATCGCGCTGATCTCCGCGCATACGATCGCGATCGAATTGGCGATGGGCCGGATCGTCTGTCTCGACGTGCAGGGAATGCCGATCGTGCGGCAATGGCACATCGTCCGCCACGCCGACAAACGGATCATGCCGGCAGCCGCTGCCCTGTGGGCGTTCCTGGAACGAGAAGGCCGAAGCTATTTGCCGGAGATGCCGAGCAGGGTGGCCGGTGGTAAGAATGTGCGAATGACTGTCGTTCCTTCGCCGGCAATCTCCGAGCGCACCCGGCGCAAGCAATGAATGTCAATCGGCATCCAACTTTGCCGTGGGTCAACTTTGCGCGCTCATTGACACGGCGCGCCACCCTATTCGCCCGAACTCAACCCGGTCGAGCGCCTGTGGTTGCACCTGAAGGAGCGCTATCTGTCGCACCGGCTCCACACCGACTACGACGCCATCGTCGACGCCGCATGTGACGCTTGGAACCGCCTCAAAGCCGAGGCACGCCGCATCAAATTACTCTGCTCATATCCATGGATCCCAAGCGTCGGGACTTAAGCTCGCCGGTATAACACGCCGTTCTCGAGATCGAACCAGCCGCTACTTCTTACGGTATCACTCACATTCGATCGTCGGCTGAGTAGGCTAATCCTTGCCACTCCAGTGGACGAGGCGGCTTTCGATTGCACGAACCATTCGGTCGAGCCCGTAGCCGAGTGCCGCCATGATCAGCACACCAACCAGAACGACGTCGGTTGAGAGATATTCGGCGGCTGTCAGAGCCATCCAGGCTATACCGTCCGAAGTCGCAGTCAATTCGGCGCCGACCAGCATCGTTACGCCGATCGAGATTGCCATGCGAATGCCGGTGAAGATGCCGGGCAGGCTGGCTGGCAGAACCACGCGGGAAAAGACCACCCAAGGGCTCGCCCCCAATGCTTGGGCCGCCTGGATCTGTTTGGTACTGATCGAACGCACCGCCTGCATTGAGGCAATTGCAATCAACGGCAATACGGGCGCTGCAATCACCACCACTTTTGAAAGGTTGCCAATCCCGAACCAAATCAGAAACAGCGGCAACAGAGCGAGTTTTGGAATCGGCCTGATAGCCTGGATCGGCGGCTCGAACACGGCCCGTATCGGGCGGTTCATGCCCATCAACAGACCAAGTGGCACACCGATCACAACACATGCCGAGAACGCAATGGCGAACCGATTGAAGCTTACAGTCACATGGTGCAGCAGACTGCGTCCCTGGTAGCCCTGGTGCGACAGTCGAATGAACGTCTCCACCACATCGACTGGCGACGGCAGGAAGATCGGCTTGATCAGCGGTGGCCACAACCCCGAGCCGGTTACTGCGGTCCACAATGCCAAGATGCAACCGAAGGTGACGAAGGTCAGCCACCGGTCGCGGCGGTCGGCCCGGCGTTCCAGCGTGACCTCGTCCAACTCTAGCACGGTGCCTTCAGCATCGGTCCTGGACATTAAATGCGAGCCTCCATGCTTTGGGCGGCTTGCGATTCAGACCGCAGCAACTGCACGATCTGACGTTTGGCGGCCGTGAATTCCGGCGTCGCCGCCACCAGTGGGTCGGGGTTCTCGCTGAAGCGCGAACGGAACGCAGCCTTGATGCTTCCAGGTCTCGCGGTCATGATCACGATATGCGTCGCCAGGAACAGCGCCTCCTCGATGGAGTGAGTGATCCACAGGATCGTCTTTCCGGTCCGCCGCCAGATGTTGCGAATCTCTTCTTGCAGCAATTCCCGCGTTTGTTGATCGAGCGCTGCGAAGGGTTCGTCCATCAACAGGATTTCTGGATCGTTGGCCAATGCCCGCGCTATGCCGACCCGCTGCTGCATGCCGCCAGAGAGTTGATAGGGATACTTGGCGGCGAAAGCCGAGAGCCCCACAATTTCGAGGAGGGCCGACGCTTGTTCCCGCGCCGTGGCAACCGACACGCCCCGGGCTCGCGGTCCGAAGGCCACGTTTTCCAACACGCTCATCCAGTTGAACAGGGCGCCCTGCTGAAACACGACCCCACGCTCAGCACCTGGGCCGGCAATCGGCTGGCCATCGAGCAGTACGCGGCCCGAGGTCGGCCGCTCGAATCCGGCTGCGATGTTGAGTAACGTGGTCTTGCCGCAACCGGACGGCCCGACCACGCACAGAAAATCACCTTTGCCGACATAGAGATCGATCGGCGACAAGGCTTGAACTGCCGTGTCGCCGTTGCCGAAAGTCTTGGCTAGACGCTCGACCACGAGCTTGGCATTGCCGCGCCGCGCGGGATCGTCGAGTGCGATCGGCTCGATCATCGAGATCCCTTCCGCGGCCGGCAAATCGGCGTTGCCTAAACCATCTTCGCAACAAACGAACTATCAACGAACTTCGAGAAGTCATCGGGAAGGGACTTGAGCTGGTCGGTCGACTTCAGGAAGTTGGCCTGATCGCGGATCGCTTTCAGGATGCCGGAATCCTTCGCGCCAGGAGCGCCCATCCAGGCTTCGGTCAGCATTTCCTTCGGTGTGATAGTGTGCGTGGTCTTCGCGATCGTCATAGCAACTTCTGGCGCAATCTGGAGATAGGGTGCCATCACCGATACGACCTCTTCCGGCTTGGTGCGGTAAATCGTATTGATCCGGTCGAGTTCCTTCAGGAATGCCAACACCAACTCCGGATGCTGCTTCTTGAACGCATCACGGCAGACGAGGCCGTCGAAGATCAATGAGCCCTTGGCGACCAGGTCACCGCTCTGGAAGATGATCGTCCCGGCATCTTTCTGCAGGGCACCGAGAACCGGATGCCAGATGTACGCGGCATCGATGTCCTTGCGCTGCCAGGCAGCCGCGACCGCGTCCGGACGGAGGTTGACGAGGGTGACGTCAGCGGCGGTAAGTCCGACCGTTTTCATGGCGGCGAGCAGGGCAAAGTGCACGGAGGTATTGAAAGGGCAACCGACCTTCTTGCCCTTGAGGTCCTTCAGCTCCTTGATCCCGGCGTCGTTACGCACGACGAGGCACTCGCTGTCCTTCACCACCTTGTGCATGTAGACCATCGACACCGGCAGTCCCTGGGCAAATCCAACGATCATGGCGCTGGATCCCATGTTGCACAGATCCATGCTGTTGGCGGCCATGGCGGTCAGGATCTGCGGGCCGGCGCTGACACCGACGAACTCGATTTTGGTTTTTTCACCGAGTGCCTTCTGCATCGAGCCAGTGGCCTTGGAGAAATTCTGCTGATTGGCCGACGGGAAATGACCGAGCATGGCCTTCGCCTCTTGGGCCTGCGCACTGCCGGGCAAGCCGAGTGTCGTCGCCGCAAACGATGCGATGCCGAGATTCGCACCTAGCAGCGCAATCTCCCGGCGATTGAAGGTAGCCTTGCTGGTCATGGTGGTGTTCCCTTTGCTTACTTGGCTGAGACGCAACCGGTTGATCTGGGTAACAGTCGCTTACTTCCGCTTGACGGCAGCGGCGATCGAAGGCGGTAGTGCCACCGGATCCAAGACGCCGAAATCGCGCTCGATGTTCGCGGCTGCGATCTTGAGCGCGGGGACGACGCGCGCCACCCACTCCTTATTGGCGTGAAATCTTGGCGCAGCGATGCACAGTGCCGCCACGACATGGTGATCCCGGCCGCGTACCGGAATTGAAACGCCAGCCACGTCGAGCCGCCAGGCACCTCGGCTAATGGAGTAACCGCGAGCACGAACACGGCCCAACTCCTTCAACAACGCTGCGCGATCGACGATCGTCTCATCTGTCGCACGTGGCAATGCATCTGGTAGCAGCCGGCTGACGGCATTGTCGTCCATAGTCGAGAGGATGGCCAGCCCCGCCGAGACGCAATGGGCCGGCGTGCGATCGCCGACGTTGGAATGCACGCGAATGGCGCGCGGACTTTCCACGAGGTGGACACAAACCATCTCGGCCCCGTCGAGCACACCGAGTGAAACGCCATCGCGGACTTCGCGGACCAACTGCGCCATATGCGGTGCCGCCGTTCGCGCCATGTCGATGGGTGCGGCCACGCAACCGATTTCCCATGCCTTGATGCCGATGCAGTAGCCCTGGTCAGCCAAGCGCTTGACGAATCCCCGCCGCTCCAGCGTCGCCAACACCTGATGCACGCTCGACTTTGACATGCCGACCGCGACCGCAATCTCGGTGAGTGTGAGCGGTCGATGCCGCGAGGCAACGCACTCGAGCACATCGAGTCCGCTGTTCAAACCGGAGCGAGGCTTGTTCGCTTTTGCCGAACCATGGTTCATCATTGACGAACTTTAGGTGCCGGTGCCAAGCTCTGTCAATTCGATTGCCAGCAACGAGGCTCAGCATGCGCGTTTCATTGCCCGTCACCGGTCGCCCGAAAGACCAGATTCTTGCCGAGATGCGCGAGATGAAGACGAAAGATATTGATTGGCAGCATGGCAGGGCGCCGCTGTTCGTGTTCAAGGCGACGGACGAACTCTACGAGATGGGCCGCGATGCTTATTTCGAATTCTTCACCGAAAACGCCCTCGGCGCAAAGCGGGCGTTCCACAGCGTCAATCGGATGCAGGACGACGTGGTGGCGATGGCGCTCGGCCTGTTCAATGCGCCAGATGCGGCACAAGGCTTCATGACCACTGGCGGCACCGAAAGCATCATCCAGGCGATGCAGGCCTGCCGCGACTGGTCGCGCAAGCAGCGCAAGGAGCCCAGCCTTCGCGGCAACATCGTCGCGGCGGAGACGGTGCATCCGGCATTCGACAAGGGCGGCAAGCTAATGGATATCGAGGTGAGGCGGGCTCCAGTCGGCAACGACTTCCGTGCCGATCCAGCAGCCATGGAAGCGTTGATCGACGACCAGACGATCATGCTGGTCGGCTCGGCGCCTTGTTTTCCGTTCGGTGTAATCGATCCAATCGCCGAGATCGGCAAGCTCGCGGAACGGCGTGGTTTGTGGCTACACGTCGATGCCTGCGTCGGCGGCTATCTGGCGCCGTTCGCGCGCATGATTGGGCGCGACATTCCGGATTTTGATTTTACCGTGCCCGCTGTCAGCTCGATTTCGGCCGACCTGCACAAGTTTGGCTTCTGCCCGAAACCGGCTTCGACCGTGTTCTACCGCACATCGGAATTGGCCGAATTCCACCACTTCGATTTCAGCAATTGGCCAAACGGCCGGTTCATGACTTCGACGATCGTTGGCACCCGGCCAGCCGGCGGTGTCGCGGCTGCCTGGGCCGCGTTCCAGTTTCTCGGGCAAGAGGGGTACAAGCAGATCGCCCGGGACCTCATGGGCTTCATCGATTCCTACAAGGCTGGCATCAGCGAGATCGATGGCCTCAAGATCCATGGCCGGCCGCACCTATCGATTGTCGCCTACGGCTCGGACGAGTTTGACGTATTCCGTGTGGCGGAGATCATGTCGGCGAAAGGCTGGCTGCCTGGGCTGGTGCAGAAGCCGAAAGGCATTCACCGCATGATGTCGATGATCCACGCACCGTCACGGGACGAATATCTGGCAGACGTCCGTGCCGCCGTCGGCGTCGTGCGGCAGGCGGGTTCCGCTGAGGCGACGATCAAAGCTACGTACTGATCGGTCGAATGCCCACTGGGAGATCGCGGTGATGGATGACCTCGAAATCGACTGGTCGAAGGAAGGCATCATCCGGCGGCGCGATACGTTCTACGCCGCATCACAGCGGGCCTTCATGCCCTACAAGACGCCGTTGATCTTTTCCAAAGGCGAGCGCCAGTATCTGTGGGATGAGACGGGCAAGAAATACGTCGATCTGTTAGGCATGAACGTATGCATATCGGTCGGCCATGCACATCCGGCGGTGACGGCCGCCGTGCAGGAACAGATGGGCAAACTGCAGCATTGCACGACAATGTTTTATCATCCGGTGCCAGCGCACTATGCTGAAGAACTGGTGCAGCGCATGCCGAAGGGACACGATTGGGTCGTGCACTTCACCAACAGCGGCACCGAGGCCATCGATCTGGCGCTGATCATGGCCCAGACGTTTTCCGGCAACATCGACATGTTGGCGCTGCGCAATGCCTACCACGGAGCCACGATCGGCGCGCAGTCATTGACTGGCATCAGCGGTTTTCGTCACAACATCCCGCTACTTGGCGGAATACATCACATCGCCAATCCCGATCCATATCGCGGCATCTTCGGTGACGACACCGATGCCTATCTCGCCGAGATAGACCACACCATACAATTTGCGACGTCCGGCAAACTCGCTGGCCTCATCATCGAGCCGATCCAGGGTTACGGCGGCATCGTTGAAGCCCCGGCAGGCTATCTCAAGGCTGCAACCGAAAAGGTGCGTGCGGCTGGCGGCGTATTGATCGTCGATGAAGTGCAGTCGGGGTTCGGCCGCACCGGCGAACACTTCTGGGCGTTCGAGGCGCACGACGTAGTGCCGGAAATTGTCGTGTTGGCCAAAGGCATTGGCAACGGCTTTCCACTGGGCGCGGTCGTTGCCAAACGCGAGGTCGCCGAGTGCCTGGCGGCCAAATTCTTCTTCAACACCTATGGCGCGAGCCCGGTATCGTGCGCGGCCGGCCGTGCCGTGCTGCGTGTCATCGACGAGGAGGGCCTGCAGCAGAATGCGCGCAAAGTCGGTGGATCTCTGAAAGCCGTGCTTGAACGCCTGCATCAAAAGCATGAGATCGTCGGTGCGGTTCGCGGCCGAGGCATGATGCTGGCAATCGAGTTGGTCACGGATCGCCGCTCCAAGACGCCAGCGGCGAAGGAGACGGTTGACATATTCGAAAAGACCAGAGAGCACGGCCTCGTCGTCAGCAAGTCGGGCGCCAACAAGAACATACTGCGTATGGTGCCGCCGATGTGCCTGCAGGAAGGCGATATCGATGGCATAGCGGACAGCCTCGATCGATGCTTCAAAGGTTATTGACTGAAGCCTGATCTGGCGATGCTGGAATTGTTCCCCAGCGGCAGATGGCTTGCTACTGCAAACGGTGATACCGCCGTCAGGCTCGTCAACCAGTGTCCCGCTTTGGCACCTGGCATTTCTGTCCAGGTCGGCCAGGGGCGCTTGGTGGAGTCCCACGATATCATTGCCTCGGCGGTTACTGCCAGGCGAAGTTCAGAAATCGATCGAGGGGACACGTTGCTGAAGTCTATATGTCAGTTGGGAAACATGGAGCTTCGCTTTTGACTTGAAGCGACGGCGTATGCGTTATCGCTCACAAGCATGTGCAATCCCGGTCGTTGACCCCGAAACACCGGCTGCTACCCTTTCCCGATCGCGAACTGTGGCATTCGCCCGCCATAGGCGACGGCCAGGTTCGAGCAGGAGGTGATTATGGGATTCCGTGTTGGAGTCGACATCGGAGGTACGTTCGCCGACTTCTGCGCCTTCGATGAGGCAACCGGAGATCTTCATACGCTCAAGGTTCTGTCGCGGCCGGATGCACCTGGTGAAGAGGTACTGGAAGGCATTCGCCAGCTGAAAGCGCGCTTTGGCGTCGAGCCGCGATCAATCACATACTTCACCCACGGCACCACGGTTGGCGTCAACACCGTGATCCAGCGCAAGGGCGCGCCGCTGGCTCTGCTGACGACCGAACGGTTCACGGATGTCCTTGAACTCGCCCGCCTGAAGATGCCGGATCCTTACGATCTGTTGTCTACGCGGCCGGTGCCACTGATCGCCAAGGATATGGTTTTCGGCGTCAAGGAACGCATGCTGGCGGACGGCACCATCGATACGCCGATCGACGAGGCGAGCGTGCTTCGCGCTGTGGAAGCGGCGCGCCGTCGTGGCGCTGAGACAATCGTCGTTGCTTTCATCAACTCCTATCGGAACAGCTCTCACGAGCACGCCGCGCGCGACATCATCCGCAAGGCGTGGCCGCAAATGCATGTCTATTGCTCGAGCGAAGTGTGGTCGATCGTGCGCGAGTACGAACGCACAATTACTGCTTTGATCCACGGCTATGTGCAGCCGAGGGTTGCCCATTATCTTGGAGCGTTGCAACGGGCACTGGCTGCCGAGGGTGTGCCGGCGGTGCCACAGGTCACCAAGTCCAATGGCGGCGTGATGAGCGCTGAACTGGGCAAGACCCAGTGTGTGCAGATGATCATGTCTGGAACCGCGGCCGGCGTGATCGGCGCCAGTTATGTGGCGCGCCTGTCGGGATTTCTCGATACGATGAGCCTCGACATCGGTGGCACCAGTGCCGATATCGCCATCATCCGTGATGGCGCACCGCAATACGGCGTGGGCGAGGTCATAGGCGAGTTCCCCGTCTACCTGCCGACCGTTTCCGTGACGTCCATCGGTGCCGGTGGTGGTTCGATCGCCTCGGTCGATGAATTGGGGATACTGCGGGTTGGTCCGGAGAGCGCCGGTTCGACCCCGGGTCCTGTCTGCTATGGCCGAGGCGGCATGCGCGCCACCATTACCGACGCTTTCGCGGTGCTGGGGTTCATCGGCCAGTTCGAACTCGGCTACAGCGCGGTGCAAGTCGATACCGCCAAGGCGCGCGCCGCAGTTGGCGAAATTGCCGCCGGCCTTGGCCGCACAACGGAAGAGGCCGCGGAAGCGATCGTCAAGGTCGCAGTCTCGGGAATGTATCTCGAAGTGAGCAAGCTCATCTCGCGTGCCGGCATCGACCCGCGCGTGTTCGCGCTGCAGGCGTTTGGCGGCGCCGGTCCGATGATGGCGTGCTTTCTCGCCGCGGAAATCGGCGTCTCACAGGTCGTAATCCCGACGACGCCCGGTGTGCTGTCGGCACTCGGCGGCCTGATTGCGGATGTGAAATGCGATTTCATCAAAACCGTCTATCTGGATCTCGGTGCCGCGGGGGTACCGACGATCCGATCAGCCTTCAGTTTGCTGGAGGCGGACGCCGAGCATTGGTTGCAAGAGGAGCAGGGCTATCAGGGTACGTCCAGGCTCGTCTATTCGGCAGATATGCGCTATCGGGGCCAGTCCTATGAAATCGAGACGCCGGTCACCGCCGACGACGTTGCCGCCGGCCGGTTCGAGGCAATGGCGGAGGCTTTCCACGCAGCGCACGAAGCAATCTATGAGCATGCGGATCGCCGCGCGCCGGTGCAAATCATCAATCTGAGACTGGTGATCATAGGCAACAGTCCGAAGCCGGAGTTCAAGCCGAGACCACACGTCGGCGGCGCAGCAAAGCCCCATCGACTGATTGATGTGTATCTTGATGGCAAACAGACGCGAGCCCCACTTTACATGCGAGACGGGCTCTTGCCCGGCCAAACGTTCGAAGGTCCGGCGGTGATCGCTCAAGCCGGATACGACGACCTGTGTGCCCGCCGGGTTCACGGGATCGATCGATGCCTATGGCCACATAATCCTGACGCTGGTCCAGTCGTAATTTTGAGGCGGGAGAAGACCATGACGGTCGACAAAGTCACGCTGCAGATCCTGGCCAATCATTGCTCAGCGGCGGCTGAGAGCATGGCCAATACCTTGCTGCGCACAGCGCACTCCACGTTCGTCAAGGAGACTGAGGACTTCACCACCGGCCTCGCAGCACCAAATGGCAAAACGTTTGCCTCGCCCTACGAACTTGGCGTGACATGGTTTGTCGGCCTCGATTACGGCCAGGCGATCAAGTACATTGCGCACTACGACGAAGGCGACATTGTCATTACCAACGACCCATATTCCGGCTTCGTTTGCACCCATTCCCCCGACACCCATCTTTGGAAGCCGGTTTTTCACAAGGGCGAGCTGGCTTGCTTTTCGGTCACGCACATCCACAACACGGACGTCGGCGGCGCAGTACCGGCATCGTTGTCGCGCACATTGACCGAGGTGCACCAGGAAGGCATCCGGCTGCCGCCGGTGAAGCTCTACAAGAAGGGTGAGCTCAACACCGAGATCCGCGACACCATGCTCGCGAACGTGCGGATGCCGGAACAGAACTGGGGCGACATGAAAGCCCAGGTCGCTTGCCTCAATACCGGTGAGCGCAAGGTGCATGATATGATCGCCCGCTTCGGCTACGAAACGTTCGTCGAGGGACGCGATGCCTTGTTCGATCATGCCGAGGCGCAGGCACGCCGCGTCATTCGTCAAATTCCGGATGGAGAGTATTTTTTCGCCGATTACACGGATGAGGATTCGGTCGGCGGTCACCCCTGCCGAATCGCTCTCAATCTGATCGTTAAGGGCGACGAGTTGATCTTCGATTTCTCGGAGTCGGATCCGCAGCTGAATTCATCTCTCAACATTCCCACCGGCGGAAATGGGCGACATGCCATCATCATGGTGTCGACCGTCTATGTGCTGGGACTGCTCGACCGATCAATGTTCCTGAATGCCGGCATGCTGCGGCCGGTCAATTCGATTTTGCCGTCTGGCTCGATGGTGAACCCGGAATTTCCGGCAGCGGTCGGCATGCGCACATTGACGACGCTTCGGTTGCAGACAGTGATCTTTGGCGCCTTCGCCAAGGCTCTGCCAGGGCGGTTGCCGGCCGCCTGTGGCGATGGTGGCCCGCTGTTGAATGTGCGCACGACGGACAATCGGACCGGTCGTAAGCTGATGGCCAACCTCAATCCCATCTCGGGTGGTGGCGGCGGTACATCCTTCCGCGATGGCACCGAAGGCTCAGGCGCAAACTTTGGTTTTTTGAAAAACACGCCCGTGGAAATCAGCGAGGCCGAAGTGCCGGTTACGATTCTCGGCTACGGGCTTGCCTGCAATTCGGGCGGGGCGGGGAAGTACCGCGGCGGGCTCGGCACCGAGATGGAATTCCAGGTGCACGCGCCGCACACCTTCGTCACCGCTCGTAATCGCGACCGTTCGAATTTTGCGCCTTGGGGCCTCGAAGGGGGACAGGCCGGCAAGACTTCGGCGTTTCTGCTCAACCGAGGCACAGACAAGGAAATCAACTTAGGCAACACCGACATCTTCAGCGCCGAGCCCGGTGATCGGATCTATCTGAAAAGCGCGGGCGCGGGCGGTTGGGGCAGCCCGTGCGAACGCGACCCAGTGAAGGTGCAAGCCGATGTTGATCGTGGATTCATAACCATCGATGCTGCCGAAGCCGAATATGGCGTGGTTCTGCGCGATGGTCAGATCGATACCAATGCAACGGCTAATCTTCGGTCAGCGATGGTAGCTAGCGACGGGAAGAATTTCTATGGCTTCAATCAGTTTCGGATCGATTACGAAAAAACATGGACGCGAGAAGCCTACGGTGAACTGATGCGTATTCTGCGTTCACTGCCTGTACACTGGCGGTTTTTCGTAAAGCACAAGGTGTTCGAGGCGATCAACCGGCTTCCCGCCAACGATCGGCAGGGGAGTGCCGAGCAGATTGGGGCAATCTTCGATCTAGTGGCGGCTGAGTTTCCGCAGTTGCGGCAATTGGGGGCCAGGGCAGAGGAACAAGATGAAGCAGGTGTGCCGTGAGATAAGCAGGAGCGCATGTGGCGGAGAGGCCGGCTTTCGGCTCAAGGTGTAGCCGCGACGCTGCTGCTGCAATTGGCAAGCCTTCGTGAGTTCGTAGAGAATACCAGCCAGCACGCAGCGGCGGTCTGGCCGCCGGGAAGCGCCGGCCCTGCCGGGCCGGCGGCGCAGTCGGGACGATGAGTTCCCAATCTGGGTCGGTCAAGTTGGAAGTATAGCGCTGGCATTTTCGCTCGTGCTGCGCCCGGTTCTGTGCCGTCCGCATGCCCGTCGCCAAGCACCGGTTCGCCAAGGACCGAGGCATCACAACAGATTCATCAAGCCCAAGTGCTTTCGGGACGGACCGGTAGGAGCTGGCCGCACTTGAACTGTGATGGTGGCGGAAACGCGCGGCTTGTCTAAACTGACCGACGATTGTCAATCGGGCAGTTGAACAAGGTGAGGAATGACGAACATGAATATCACGCGACATGATCCTGGGGCACGGTTCTGCAGAGCGGTCTCCTACAATGGTGTTGTCTACTTGGCCGGCATGACGGCTGACGACACGAGCGGTGATGTGGTTGCGCAAACAAAAGACACGCTCGCCAAGATCGACCGCTATCTGAAAATGTCCGGCACCGACAACTCCAAGCTGCTTTCAGCAACGATCTGGTTGCGTGATATTGCCGATTTCGCCCTGATGAACTCGGCTTGGGACAGCTGGGTAGACAAGGGCAACATGCCGGTCCGGGCAACCGTCGAGGCCAGGCTCGCCAGCGACGCCATCCGCGTCGAGATCATGGTCGTCGCTGCAGCAGGCGCCTGAGCAATCGGGGCTCAATGTCTCCAGCCGTAGGCGACCCGCCGGATAGAGTTCGACCGGCGCCGGCTAACCGCGAATGACTTGCGATCATAGCGGGGGTGGGGCAAGGAGACATTGAGCCAGTTCATTGCAGCCACTGCGCCCAATATTAGCATGGAGCTTCAGTGCCGACCGGCATCGCTGCCCCCATGACTACTGACGATATTGCCTTGCATTATCGAAGGGGGAAGCCGAGCGCCTTCAAGGCGCCCGAGAGCGTATCACGGCCATTCATGGCGGAGATCTTGCCCATGCGGGCGAAAACCCGCTTGGTCCAGTTATCCTGCAGCAATTCGTGGCGCTTTGAAAAATCGGCCATCTCAAGGTCATAGCTGGCCCGAATCGCGATCTCGTCGGGGATCGCATAGTGCTCGTTGAATGCGATGGCCGTTTGGGGCAGTCGCGGCTTGACCTGCGAGTCCGCCATTTCGCTGGCATAGCCGACGCACAATCCGAACACCGCGAGGCAGCCAGTCGGCAGATCGAGCGCTTTGGCGACCTCTTGCGGCCGATTGCGGAGGGCACCGATATAGACGGTGGAAAGGCCGAGCGACTCGGCCGCTATCACCGCGTTTTGGGCCGCAAGCGCTGCATCGATGGCAGCAACCAGGAATGTTTCGTGGTATGGCAGCGTCTCCAAAGTGACACCTTCCGTGCGTTCCAGCCGCGCCATGCGCGATAAATCGGCGAGCCAGACCAGGAACAATGGACACTGCTCGATGTGGCGCTGGTTGTTGGCGATCTCGGCGAATTTGGCTTTCAGCGCCGCATCGCGAACAGCGATCACGGACCAGGTTTGCATATTCGAACTGGTAGCCGCAGACTGTGCCGCCGCGACCAAGGTTTCGAATGTACGGTCCGGGACGTCGTCGGGCCTATAGCTGCGGACAGACCGATGGGAGAGCAGCAACCCTATCGTGCGGTTCCAAGGGCCAACCGCGGGAATGCTGCCGCGTCCATATCGCCGGCTCAGTGCCGTCTGCTTGTCTTCGACTTCGGATGCGTCGTTTGCCATGGGACCGCTTCACCTGCTTTTCCATACTTGCCGAATGGTGATGTGTAGTCAGCGAATGGGTTGCACAGCAAGTGCCGGGGTTGCGTGACAGATCGCTCCGTCCCAGGCGGCCGCAACCGTAACTGGCAATCGCCGTGGCGCGGACATTGAGCGTAAGGTAACCTGATTGTCGGGCGAGCAACGGGGCAGGATCAGGGGATGATTGAGGGGCACGGGGACAAGGCGACCCGGCTTTGGCTTAAGGTGCTGGCCGCGACGCTGGTACTGCAGTCGGTGAGTGCGTTTTTGACGCGCGTAGCTCCGACCATCGCCCCCTATCTGATGAATGAGGTGGGGCTGCCGAGTTCGGCAATCGGCCACCTGTCGGCGATCGGCACACTGGGATCGATGGCGTTCCTATTGATCGGCGCACCGGTGATCCGCCGCATCGGCAGCATACGCATCCTGCAGATCGGCACCGCCGTCGCAGCGCTCGGCGCGCTGATGTTTTTGGTGCCTCACACGATTGCAGCTGTGCTGGCCGTATTGCTGATCGGGTTGGGATACGGTCCGTCACCGGCAGCTGGCAGCGAGGTGCTTCAGCGCTACTCGCCGCCGGACCGCCGAAGCTTAATTTTCTCGATTAAGCAGGCCGGCGTGCCGGTTGGCGGAGTGCTCGCCGGATTAGTGCTGCCGCCGGCAGTGTTGGCGTTCGGCGTCGTCGGGGCCGTTGCCTGCTGTCTGATCATTTCTCTAGCAGCATTGGCGTTAGTTCAGCCGCTCAGGGTGGAAGTCGATGCCGAGCGCGATAGGAGCCAGCGGATCGACATTGCCAGCTTGTTTGCGGCGGGCAACCTGCTAGCGCCGGTCCGGGCGGTGATTGCCTCGCGCGAAATCTTGCTGGTGGCTCTGGCGGGAGCATGCTTCGCCGTCGGGCAAGGCATTTGGTTCGCGTATCTAGTGACCTTCATGGTCCTGCAACTCGACTACAGCTTGGCTTTCGCCGGCATAGTGTTCGCGGTGATGCAGGCGACGGGGATCTTTGGCCGCATAGCGCTCGGCTGGTTGGCGGATCGCATTGGTTCGGGCGCCATGGTGCTCGCCATTGCCGGTATCGCCTCGGCGCTGTGCTCTGTTGGGCTCGCCATGGCTGTGAAGTCGTGGCCTGCGGCGATGATGATTGCGCTGGCAGGCATTGCCGGCGTCGCGGTTTCCAGCTGGAACGGCGTGCAAGTGGCCGAAGTGGTCCGGCTGTCAAGCAAGGCGCAAATTCATACCACTGTGGCCGGCGCGACGATGGTGATCTTCACTGGATATGTCATTGGCCCGATTCTGTTCGCCATCCTGATCAGCGCGACTGGTCGGTATGATCTAGGCTTTCTCACTGTAGCCGCCGTGTGTTTGATTGGGGCGATATTCGCCCTTGGGGCGCGGCGAGCGGCTTAGTACCGAGCCATGCCCAGTGAGAAGCCGCCGTCCACGGTAAATAGACCGCCGGTGGAATAGGATGAAGCAACCGACAACAGGAATACGGCCAGATCTGCGACCTCTTCTGGCGTCCCGAGACGCTGCAACGGGATGCGCGCGACCTTTGCGTCCATCTCGGCGCGGCCAGCCGTCGTGGTGACGCTGTTCGTCACGCGTTCGGTGCCGATGACGCCAGGCAGGATAGCATTGACGCGGATGTTGTTGGGAGCAAGTTCCACGGCCAGGACGCGGGTCAATTGATTGAGGCCGGCTTTGGATGCGCCGTAGTGGGCAATGCCGGGCCTCGCGAGCGTGCTCGCGGTCGACGAGATGTTGACGATTGAACCATGTATGCCTTCTTTGATCATGCTGCGTGCCACGGCCTGTGTGACCAGGAAGGGAGCGCGCAAGTTGATGGCGATAACGCGATCCCATTCCTCCACCGACAACTCGAGCAGTGGCGTGACGGGGTAGATGCCGGCACAATTGACCAGTCCGTCGATGCGGCCGGCGGCGGCGACCACTTTCTCCACGTCCGCCGCATTGGTGAGATCGCCGGCGATGAGATTGATGCTTGCCGTTGACGCGGCCATCCGCTGCCTGGCAGCGGTCAATTGGACCATGTCGCGGTCGGTCATCACCAGCTCTCCGCCAGCCGCGACCACGCGCTCGGCGATGGCAAATCCGATGCCCGAAGCGGCGCCGGTCACGAGAGTGCGGCCCAGTCCGTTGATCGACATCTCAAGTCCTCGCGAAGTGACAGGCAGTTGAGTGACGCGACGCGACTTCGATCAGTTCTGGCTCTGTCTCTGCACAAACCGGCGCGGCGAGCTTACAGCGGCCCCGGAACCGACAGCCCGATGGCAGCCGGCCTGCATTCGGCGGCTCGCCCTCCAGTTCGAATGTCTCGGTGACGCGACGGCCGCCAATGTGCGGGATCGCCGATAGCAGTGACTTTGTGTACGGGTGTTGAGGGTCGCGAAATAGCACCTCCGTCGGTGCGATTTCGACGATCCGCCCAAGATACATGACGGCCACCCGGTCGCACATGATGCGGACCACCGACAAGTCGTGCGAGATGAAGAGATACGTGAGGTCGAACGCCTCGCGCATGGTCCGGAAGAGTTTCAGCACCGTCGCCTGCACCGAAACGTCGAGGCCGGACGTAGGTTCATCGAGGATCACGAAGCGGGGCTTCAAAGTGAGAATGCGCGCCAGTCCAACGCGCCGCTGCTGCCCGCCGGATAGCTCGTGTGGATAGAGATCGAGATGCGCCGCCGGCAGACCAACCGCGACCAATATCTCTGCAACTAGAGTGTCCCGTTCGGCGCGGCTGAATGTGGTATGTGTCGACAATGGTTCGTCGAGCGAGCGGCCTATCGTCCAGCGCGGGTCGAGTGCGTTGCCGGGGTCCTGATGCACGTATTGCATGCGCTGTGCGATCTGGCGCCGCTGCGGGCCTGTAAAGCCGGAGATCTCTTGCCCTTCGAACTGCATTCGCCCGTTCGTCGGTGCGTGGATGCCAGCCAGCGTCTTGCCGAGTGTCGTCTTGCCGCAACCGGACTCCCCGACGATGCCGAGCGTCTCGCCGGAGTTGACGTCGAATGACACTTGATCCAACGCCTTTATCCAGCCGGTTCGGAACCCGAAGCCATTGCGTACTGGAAAGTGTCGCGACAGCCCCTGTACCGAAAGCATCTCGCTTATATTGCTCACGACCGAACCTCGGCGCGCTCGTGCAAGGGGTGGAAACAGCGAACGATGTGCTTTTGCCCGACAATGCCCGGTCGCGCAGTGCTGCATTCGTCGCTGGCGCGGTCGCAGCGGGGATGGAAGCGGCAGCCGGTTGGCGCCTTCAACAGGCTCGGTATTTCACCGCCGATTTCGCGGATTTCGCCGCCGGCTTTTGGAAGGCTGTCGAGCAGACACGCAGTATAAGGATGGCGCGGAGCCACGAAGAAGTCATCCACAGGCGAAGTTTCGACCTCCTGTCCCGCGTACATCACCGTGATATCGTCGCAGATCTCGTAGGCCGTGCCCATGTCGTGTGTGGTCAACAGCACGGAGACCTCGCGGTCCTTGGCAACACGCTTGAGGAGTTTCAGGATCTGCGCCTGGATCGTGACGTCCAGCGCGGTTGTCGGTTCATCCGCAATGATCAAGTCGGGCTTGGTCATCATCGCCATCGCGATCATCAGGCGCTGGCGCTGACCACCGGAAAATTCCTCCGGCAATTTTTCGAAAGCGCGTTCCGGGTCAGGGATCTGGACTTCCCGCAACATGGCGAGCGCCGCGTCTCTGTCGCGTTGGTGTCGCGCGCGCGGGTATCGGGCCAGTAGCGCTCCGAATGAACGAACGCTCTGGTCTCGCGCCGGCGATTTCCACTTCATCAGTTCCATAATCTGGTCGCCGACGCGGAACAGGGGATTGAACGAGCCGTACGGGTCTTGCGGCACGAACGCGATGCGCCGGCCTTTGATGTCGCGATCGAATGCGGTTCGGTCCATCGCCAAGATGTCCTGTCCGTCGAACCGTATGGACCCGCCGTCGTTCCGGGCGTTTGATGGTAAGATGCCCAGAATTGAGCGGGCCAACGTGGTCTTTCCGCAACCAGATTCACCGACGAGGCCCATGATCGCACCACGGCGCATGGTGAGGTTGACGCCGTCGAGCACGCGCGCGACGCCGCGCTCGGTAGAGAAGCTGATGCGTAGATCGCGAACCTCGAGCAGGTTGTCAGCGGTCATGGGAGCGTCGCATGCGAGGGTCGAGAACGTCGCGCAGGCCGTCGCCGAGCAGATTGAAGCCCATCACTACGATGAAGATCGCCACGCCGGGCGCCAAGGCATACCACCAGGATTGCGGTAGGAACTCGCGCGATTCGGAGATCATTCGCCCCCACTCCGGCGCCGGAGGTGGAGCGCCGAGCCCGAGGAAGCCTAGTGATGCAGCGGTCAATATGGTGAACCCCATGCCGATCGATGCGCGCACGATGATCGGCGATGCAACGTTGGGAAGCACATGGAGCAGTACGATCCGCCAGGGCGCCACGCCGAGCGCGATCGCGGCTTCGACGAAGGTTTCATTCTTGAGCGCTTTGACCTCAGCGTAGACCAACCGCGTGAACCACGGCCAATAGGTTACCGATAGCGCCAGGATCACATTCTCGATCGACGGCCCCAGCGTTTGTGCAATGGCGATGGCAAGGACAATCTGCGGTACCGCCAGGAAGACATCGGAGACCCGCATCAAGGCCTCGCCGAGCCAACTACCATTCCAGCCCGCAATCAATCCGATGGGGACGCCGACAAGCATCGATGCGCCGACTGCGACTATGGCGATCAGTAGCGTTATACGGGCACCGTAGATCACCCGGCTGAATATATCTGCCCCCATGCGATCAGTGCCGAGGAGCCAATCCGAACTCGGCGGCAACAACCTGAGTTTGGGGTTCATGTCCCAAACCGCTTCCGGGTGAGGGGCGATAAATGGCGCAAAGATCGCAGCCAGCACCACGATGCCGACCAGGACTAGCCCAAGCAGCGCCGATCGGTCCTGAGCAATTTTGCGCAGCGCATAGGCCATGCCACTCATGCCCGTCCCCCGCGCGGATCGATCAACTCGTGCACGATATCGACGATCAAGTTGACCAGCATGAAAACGCCGCCGGCGTAGACGGTGAAACCCATCACGCCGGCGTAGTCCGATTGCACGATCGCCTCGAAGGCGTAGGCTCCAATGCCGGGCCACTGGAAAACCGTCTCGATGACTACGGCGCCGGCCAGCAGGATGCCGAACAGCAAGCCTATCTGGGTGATGGTCGACGTGAGCGCATTGCGCAGCACGTACTTCCAAACCACCACCGCCCGCGGAATGCCGATCGCGGTTTGATAGGTAACGAACGGCTTTTGCAGCGTGTCGAGTACGCCGGCCCGCGTGAAGCGGACAACCGTTGCGAGCGCAGGGATTGCGAGCGTCAGTGCCGGCAGGCACAGGTGAGACATGGCGTTGAATAGTCGATCGGGTCGTCCGGCCAGCAGCGCATCGACCAGCATGAAGCCGGTGATAGCTTTGGGTGGAAAGCCGGTAATACGGCCTTGCAACGGCAGCCAGCCGAGTTCCATTGCGAACACGAGTTGGAGGATCAGCGCGAGCCAGAAGCTCGCCATGGCAAGTCCGGCTACTGTCAATATGCGCAAGGTGTGATCTAGCAAAGTGTTGCGGCGCAGGGCCGAAATCACTCCCAATGGAATGCCGACCAGGACCGCGATCATCATCGCGGCCAGCGTCAGTTCGAACGTCGCCGGCAATCGCGCGAATAGATCATCTGCCACCGGTCGAGTGGTGAACAGGCTTGTGCCGAGATCGCCTTGAACCAAGTGCCGGTAATAGTCGAAGAGTTGGACGATCAACGGGCGATCGAACCCGAGTTTGGCGCGCAACGCTTCCACTTGTGCCTTGGTCGCGGTCTCGCCCGCGAGCAACGCCACCGGATCCGAAGGAATGATGCGGGATATGAAAAATACGATAGCGAT
Organism: uncultured Alphaproteobacteria bacterium; assembly: GCA_963732635.1. Lineage (GTDB taxonomy): Bacteria > Pseudomonadota > Alphaproteobacteria > Rhizobiales > Hyphomicrobiaceae > JAKFWF01. The sequence goes on along the minus strand of CAVTAL010000033.1, from coordinate 344,409 downwards.
CAGTCCGGCCGCCGTCGGGACGAACCAAGCAAGCCGTTTCGCTATCAATGAGACGATGCGCATTGGTGCCTGGATCGTGCTGCAGGGAAGCCGGGCCGGAACTGCCGTAGCAGGCAGGAACCAGCACCGGTTCGGCGGTTTTGAATTACATCATTCGTAATAAGTGGTCCGCATCTCCTGTGCGCTGCCGATCGGGCAGAACTCGATGCCTTGCAGCTTCTTGGAATAAGGGCCGTACCACTTGGTATTATAGATCCAGAGTCCGGGCGCATCGTCGACGACGATGCGGGTTGCCTCTTCGTAGAGCTTGCTCCGCTCGCCTTGATCGGTCGATAGCAGAGCCTTGTCGAGCAGCGCATCCACCTTCGGATTCTTATAGTGATGAGCGTTCTTGAATGTGCCGGCACTATTCGAATGGAACATCTCGCCGATCCAGTTGTGTGGGTCGGCGTAATAGGTCGAGATCCAGTATACGACGATGTCAGGTGCGGTTTCTGGTGTCTTGACCTTTTCGATGACGGTCGGCCACGGCGTGCCGATCACCTTCGATTGGATGCCGATCTTCTGCAGGCCATTCTGGTAAAGTTGGGCCGCTTGTTCACTCTGCGCAAAGCCGGTGAGGTAGATGATGTCGAGCGGCCGATCGACCTTTACCGCGGACTTGGCGAGGTTCGCCTTGGCAGCCTCAAGATCGTAGCTGTAGCCCTTCACGTCTTTGGGAACACCCCAGATGGTGTTGGGCAGCGGCGTCGGATTGCGCTCGACCAGCCCTCCCAGGATGTCCTTGTTGAAACCGTCGTAGTCGAATGCCTGGTTCAACGCGCGGCGGACATTGACGTCAGTGAAGGGAGGCCGCGTCGTGTTGAATTGCATCATCATCACGCGCATCGATTCTGCTTCCAGAACCTTGGCCGTGCCTGATGCTTCGAGCTTCTTTAACTGATCGGTCTGCAGGTAACCGCCGATACCATTGTAGTCGCCCTTGATCAGGCCAAGCACGCGCGTGTTGGTGTCCTTGACGCCGCGAAACTCGATTTCATCGATAAATTTCGGGCCCCAGCCCTTAAAGTGGCCGGGAAAGCGCTCTGCGACGAACCCGATGGCGGGATCGAACTGTGTGATCTTGTAGGCACCGCTGCCAGCGCTGTTCTTCGACAACCAGGCCTCGCCACGGTCACCATTAACTTCATTCTTCTTGACCAGCTTCTCGTTGACGACGTGGATCTCTGGCACCGTCGACAGGAAGATCGCCGATGGCTTCAGCAGTGTGAACTCCACCGTGTAGTCGTCGATCGCCTTGCTGTTGCCGGGCGCGATCATGGTCTTGAACAGGGCTGCGGCACCTTTGCCGATGCCGAGAATGCGCTCCATTGAATAGACAACGTCAGAGGCCTTGATATCTGTGCCGTCGTGGAACTTGGCGCCCTTGCGCATCTTGAAGGTGTATTTCATGCCATCAGGCGAAATCGTATGGCTTTCGGCCAGCCACGGTTCGAGCTTGGCTGGGTTCTTCTGCCATCGCATCAGGCCGTCATAGATGTTGAGGCGGACAGCTACACGGCCGACGTCGAATGCCGCGTGTGGGTCCACCGTGTCGTAGTCGCTCTCGTTGGCGAACACGAAGCGCGTGGCGGCCGCCGCCGATTGAGCAGATGCAGCAAGCCCGCCGACCAAACAGATGGCCGCTATGCCGGCCAATACGGACCGGCGTGTTTTTGCACCGAACGCACACGTTGTTTTAGGATGCATGAAAACCTCCCTGGAAACCGACGCGAACCATTTTTGCAGTGCAGCAAATTACTGCTGCCGCATTTCCTGCGAATTCCACATGACCTTCGCCATTGTTACGGAAAGGAGCAAACGCGGCAAGGCCAGTAGATGCGCAATGACTGCAAACTCTGCCACATAATGTAGCAAGGCCTCGGTCCGTGTTTGCATGGGTGCCTGCGAAATTGCTGAGGGGTCGAGCGCTTGGCGCAACTCGGGGTCGCAGCTACTATCATCTGTCGGGTTCGACAGCAGGTACAGTAGGCGGATTGAAATGGGTCGTTACTCCCTCGGTCTCGATATCGGCGGCACATTCACCGATGTCGTAATGGCTGATCGCGAGACCGGCGCGTTCTGGACCGTAAAAACGCCTTCGACTCCGGCCGACCCGTCGGTCAGTTTTTTCATTGGTATTGAGCAAATCCTCAACCTGGCGAGATCGAGTCCGACCGAGGTCGTGACCGTGCTGCATGGTTCCACGGTAGCGACCAATGCGGTGCTCGAAGGCAAGGGCGCACGCACCGGCATGATCACCACCGCCGGCTTCAAGTATGTGCTCGAAATCGGCCGTCATGAGATCCCGCGCAAGGAGAACCTGTTCGGCTGGCTGAAGCCCAAGCGTCCGATCGCGCCGCGTTACATCATGGAAGTTGCCGAGCGTGTGCGTGTCGATGGTTCGATCGAAACCAGTCTCGACGAAGATGCGTGTCGGACAGCCGCGCGACGATTGAAGTCACTGGGAGTTGAGGCGGTCGCCATCGTCTTCCTGCATTCATACGCCAACCGAACTCACGAGGAGCGCGCCGCGGAGATCGTGGCCGAGGAATTCCCTGAGGCCGAGGTGTCGCTGTCATCGACGGTGCTGCCTGTGTTTCGTGAGTACGAGCGGGCAATGGCGACAGCGCTCAACGCCTTCGTGCAGCGACTGGTTGCGCGCTATGTGGGCCGGCTGGAAATGGGCTTGCGGCAACGAGACGTGGTGGCGCCGCTTCTGATCATGCGCTCTAATGGCGGTGTATTCGGACCGGTCGAGGCGTCACGCCGTGCCCTCGACATGGCGTTGTCGGGGCCAGCCGCTGGCGTGATCGGCGCCGGCCATGTCGCATCGCGCGCCGGTTTTGGGAACGCAATCTGCATCGACATCGGCGGCACCAGCGCCGACGTCAGCGTCATTCGCGGTGGTGCTGCGCAGATGACGACCGAAGGCGAGATCGGACCGTTTCCGTTGAGTTTGCCGATCATCGACATCCACACCATCGGCGCCGGGGGCGGGTCGATCGCGCGTGTGACGTCGACCGGCAGTCTTGTCGTCGGGCCGGAGAGCGCGGGCGCTGACCCTGGACCGGCCTGCTACGGCCGGGGTGGAGAACTGCCGACCGTGACCGACGCCAACCTCGTGCTCGGTCGGGTGCCGGCCCATCTGCTCGGCGGTCGCATGGCGATCGATCCCGAGCGCGCAGCGGCTGCGATCGAACGCCACATCGCGAAGCCGCTCGGCATGTCGGTGCAGGCGGCTGCGGAAGGTATCATCCGCATCGTCAACGCCAACATGACCGGCGCGCTCAAAGTGGTATCGGTCGAGAAGGGTTATAATCCGAAAGATTTCGCGCTTGTCGCTTTCGGTGGTGCGGGGCCATTGCATGCGGCTGCGCTTGCCGATGAACTCGGTTGCGATACGGTATTGATCCCTCGCAATCCCGGCTTGTTGTGCGCCCTTGGGCTGCTGGTCAGTGATGTCCAATACGACTACGCTCGGACTGTGCTGCAGCGCGCGCCGGACTACGATCTCGCAGGCATGGATCAGGCATGGCGAGCGCTTGAAGCTCAGGCAGATGCGGATCTGGCGCGCGAAGGCATCCCGAGTGGTCGCCGCCGTTTTGTGCGGCAGGCCGACGTGCGCTACGCCAAGCAGGGCTTCGAACTCACGATCGACGCACCGCCGGGCCAGGTCACTGCCGCGAACGTCGGGGCAATTGTCGACGGTTTTCACGCACTGCATCAGCGGCTCTATACTTTCGCCGACCGTGTATCGCCGGTCGAGATCGTCAACCTGCGCGTGCGGGCCATCGGCGTGATGGACAAGACTGATCTCGCTGAGATCGACGCGGCAGGCGACACCCTCCCAGGCGCGATCGATACGCGCGCCGTCCACATCGGTGGCGGAATGCATCAGGCGGCTCCGGTCTATCGGCGGGAGACCTTGAAGGCCGGTCATGCGATCTCTGGGCCGGCGATCGTCGATCAGCTGGATACGACCACGCTCATTCCTCCCGGCTATAGCGGCGAAGTCGATAAGTACGGCAACATACTGATGCGACGGACAAGGCAGCCATGAGTAACGGCACGGCGATCGATGCGGTGACGCTCGAGTTGATCAAGGGGGCGGTGCAGTCGGCCCGGCGCGAGATGGAGGCGCTGATCGATCGTACTTCGATGAGCCCGTTCATCCGCGAGAAGAAGGACTACTTCACCGCCATTTTCGATGCGAGTGGCCAACTCGTGGTGTCGACTGCGCTGACGCTCGCCGCTGGCAATCTCATCGACTGCGTATTCGAGCGCTACCCGGCTGAGACGATGCAGCCGGGTGATCTATACATCTATAACGACAGCTATGGATCGAAGGGCGCGGTCAGCCACAACAACGATATGGTGTTCATCGAGCCGATCTACGCCGAGGGGCGCCTGGTAGGCTTTACCGAGGGCTGGGGGCATCTATGGGACATCGGCGGGATGGTGCCGGGTTCGATCTCACCGGCTGCCACCGATGTGTTCCAGGAAGGCATTGTCATTCCACCGACGCGGGTATTGCGGGATGGTGTTTGGAACGACGATCTGATCGGCATGTTCATGCGCAATACGCGCTTTCCGACGATGGTGAAGGGTGACTTCTCCGCGCTGACTGCGGCAGTGCAGCTGGGGCGGCGCCGTATGGAAGAAATCGCCGTCCAATTCGGTGCTGGTGTGTTGGAGGCGGCATTTGCTGCGATCATCGACGAGACCGAACGGGCGACACGCGCCGCAGTCATAAGAAGCATCCCCGATGGTCACTTTTCTTTCCGCGATTGGATCGACGGCGATTGCGTCACCGACGACAGCTATTCGGTCGCGGTGACACTCGACAAGCTGGGCAGCAAGCTGGATTTCGATTTCAGCGAGACCGACGATCAGGCCAAGGGCGCCATCAATTTCATAATGGACCCAGCGGTGCCGAAGGGCATCCTCGGCCTATACCTTACGTCGCGGGAACCTGGCATCCTGCCCAATGCCGGCTACCGTCGTGCGATGGGCGACGTGACGATCCGACCCGGCTCGCTGCTGGCACCGCGCGAACCGGCGCCGCTCGGCATGCGTTCGCATGCGGTAATGCGGGTAAACTCCTCGATCTTCGCCGCGCTCGCCAAGGCGACGGGTGGCGATGCCGCAGCCGCTTCGGCGGTCTACGTGCTCTATTACCTGCGCAGCCTGCACAAGCAGACCGGCAAACTCGACCTGTGCATCGAGGGACTGGCAGTGGGCTTTGGCGCGCGCCCGTTCGGTGACGGCATCGATGCGGTCTACTACGTCGCGCAGAAGAACTATCCAGTCGAATTTGCCGAAATGGAATTTGGTGTACAGATCGAACGATACGCCTTGCATTGCGATTCAGGCGGACCGGGGCGCTATCGTGGCGGCATGGGCATCGTCCGTGACGTGCGGATCATTGCCGACGAGGCGGTGATCGGCAATCGCATGGACAACATCCGCTATCCGGCCTTCGGGGTTGCTGGCGGCATGGCCGGCCGGCCGGGGCGCATCATCGTCAACCCGGGTCGACCCGACGAGCGGGCGCTCAAGCCACTTTCCGATGGCAACACGCTCAAGAAGGGCGATCTGGTGCGGATTATGACACCGGGTGGAGGCGGCTGGGGTTCGCCCTTCGAGCGGCCGTCCGAACAGGTTCGCGACGATGTGCTCGACGGTTTCGTTTCAGTGCAGAGCGCGCGAGACGACTATGGCGTCGTTCTGGCCGACGATTTGATCGCGATTGATGAGTTGGCCACAACCGCGCTTCGCGCCAAGCTCGGCGGGAATGAGCGCGGCATGTTCCATCGCCATGGCTATTTCAATGATGTCGAGCCGCCACTGCAAAAGAGGATCGGATGACAGCTGGGATCCGCGTCGGCGTAGATATTGGCGGAACTTTCACCGACGTGGTCGTTCGACGGCCGGGATCGGCGGCGCAGATCCTCAAGATCCCCACCACCAGGGGCGATCCGAGCGTCGCTGTGCTGCGCGCGGTCGAGCAGTTGCGCGAAGCGCAGGGTATCGAAGCATCCGCCATCGAGCGTTTTCTGCATGGCACCACGGTTGCGACCAACGCCGTACTCGAACGCAAAGGCGCGCGTGTTGGCTTGCTGTCGACGACCGGCTTCTCGGACGTGATCGAGATCGGCCGGCAGATGCGTCATAAGATGTACGATCTTACGCTCGATCCCGAGACGCCGGTATTTCTCGCGCCGGGGCGCTTTCGGCGCGAAGTGCAGGAGCGGATCGGCTCTGAAGGCGAAGTCTTGACTGCGCTCAATGAAGCAAGCGTCGCGCGGGCCGCAGACGAGCTTGCTGCCGCCGGCTGTCAGGCGATCGCCATCGCGTTCCTGTTCTCGTTCCTCAACGACACGCACGAGCGGCGCGCGCGCGATATCGTTCTTTTGCGGCATCCAACGCTTCTAGTGTCGATATCGAGCGAGGTCGATCCGGCGTTCCGCGAATACGAGCGCACCGTCGTCACCGCGTTCGATGCCTACATCAAGCCGGTCGTTGACCGCTATCTGGCGAATCTGGAATCCGGGCTCGCCAAGGCCGGTGTCGAAGCGCCCCTGCAGATCATGCAATCGCGTGGTGGTGTGGCTGGTGCTGCGACGGCGCGGCTGCGCCCGGTTCGGCTGTTCCTGTCGGGACCGGCGGCCGGTGTGATCGGTGGGCGCATGGCTGCTGAGAATTCCGGCATCGCCGACGTCATCACGGTCGACGTCGGCGGTACTTCGAGCGACATCGCGTTGATCGAGGGTGGAAGGCCGGCGCTGAAATCGGAAGGCACCATTGAAGGCTATCCGGTGCGCGTCGCCATGGTCGACGTGAACACCATCGGTTCCGGCGGCGGCTCGATCGCGTGGATCGACAAGGGCGGCGGGCTTCGCGTCGGTCCGGAGTTCGGCTGGCTCGGAGCCCGGACCAGCCTGCTACGGTCGTGGCGGCGCGCGCGCGACGGTCACCGATGCCTCGGTCGTACTCGGCTACATCGATCCCGTCTCCTTTGCCAACGGAGCGATTACCCTGTCGCGCGAGGCAGCCTATCGGGCGATCGAAGCGACGGTTGCGAAGCCACTTGGACTGTCGGTCGAGGCGGCGGCACTCGGCATTCATCGCGTCGTCAATGCGCAGATGGCGGAGGGCATCCGACTGGTCTCTATACGCCAGGGGCACGATCCGCGGCGCTTCGCGTTGCTGCCGCTCGGCGGCGCCGGCCCACTGCACGGCTGCCCGCTGGCGGAGGATCTGGGCATTGGCCGGATCATCGTCTCGCGGCACCCAGGCGTCTTGTCTGCGGCGGGCTTGCTGGCTGCCCCAATAGAGCATGAAGCCTCGGCCGCTTTTCCGCAATCGCTGGCCAAGGCCGATGCCGCCTCGATCAAGCGGGCGCTCGCCGTCCTTGATGAGCGATGCGATGGCCTGATGCGACTGGAGAACGCGGCGACGGGCGCGCGCGCCATCCGTCACTTCGCCGACGTCTGTTACATCGGCCAAGCCTACAATCTGGAAGTCGGGATCGACATGGCGCTTTCGGACGCGCTCGATCGGCTGCTGGCAGACTTCTACGCGGCACACGATCGGGTCTATGGCTACGCGCCGAAGGTGCCGGTCAAGATCGTCAATTTGCGCTCGGTACATTCGATAGAAGGTCTTGCTGGGCTCGACGATGCGGTCTGGCAGCCGTCGGGCGGATCGCCTATCAAGCGCCGCGCGAAGATCCTGGTCGCCAGTGGCGATCCGGTCACCGCCACCGTCTATGACCGCGCAGCGATGCAGTCCGGATTCGAGTTTTCAGGTCCTGCCATCGTCGAGCAGTCTGATACCACGACACTCGTAACGCCCGGCTGGCGCGGTCGCGTCGATGCCGCCGGCTCACTGATCCTGGAGCGATAGACCAGCCATGTCGCATGATGCTTCCGGGGCGCTCGATCCCGTCACCGTCGAGGTCGTCCGCAACAAGCTCGATGGCATCGCCAACGAGATGGAATTGACGCTGCTGAAATCCTCGTTCTCGCCGATCGTGAAGGAGGGGCTCGACGCCTCGGCATCGCTGTTCACCATCGAGGGCGAGACGCTGGCGCAGGCGGTAGCGATCCCGATTCATCTGGCGACGCTCATTCCCTGCGTCGCCAAGATCCTGGAGGAATTCCCGCGCGACACCATGCGCGAGGGCGACATTTACACGATGAACGATCCCTATCTGGGCGGCACTCATCTGCCGGACTTCGCCGTCATCATGCCGATCTTCCACAACGGCCGACCGATCGCCTTCAGCGCGACGATGACCCATCACCAGGACGTCGGCGGCATGACGCCCGGCTCGGTGCCGACCAACGCTACCGAGATTTTCCAGGAAGGCATCCGCATTCCACCGCTGAAATTGATGGACGCGGGCAAGCCCAACGATACGCTGATGAAGATCCTGCGCCGCAACGTACGCATCCCCGACACCTTCGAAGGTGATCTCAACGCCCAGATCGCGGCCTGCACGGTGGGCACGCGACGCTTGCAGGCGCTGGCCGCGAACTACGGCGGCAATCAACTGACGGCGATCTTCGCCGATCTGCTCGACCGATCGGAAGCGATGACGCGAACGGCGCTGCGCGCGATCCCGGCAGGCACATACAGATACGTCGACTATCTCGACAACGACGGCATTGATATCGACCAGACCATTCGGATCGAGGTGGCGGTGACGGTCGCCGACGGCGAGTTCACGGTCGATTTTACCGGCACCAGCCCGCAGGTGCGCGGCCCGTTCAACTGCGTGCCGTCGGGCAGCAAGGCGGCCGCCTGCTATGCGGTGCGTGCCATCACCGATCCGTCGATCCCGACCAACGGCGGTTGCTTCCGGCCAATCAAGCTGATCCTGCCCGAAGGCTCGATCGTCAATCCGCGCGAGCCGGCGCCGGTCAACGCCCGCACCGCCACCATCAAGCGGGTCACCGGCTCGATCATCGCCGCGTTCGGCAAGGTACTGCCCGAACGAGTGCCGGCGGACTCCGGTGGCGAGATGTTGCTGTTGGCGTTTGGTGGCGCGCGGCCGGATGGGTCGCGCTACGTCACCGGTGAACTGATCGCGTCCGGCAGTGGTGCCTGCCGCGACAAGGATGGCGTCGATGTCATCGAGACCGATGCGACGAACTGCATGAACTTGCCGGTCGAAGCGATGGAGATGGATGTACCGATCCGCATTCATTCGACGCGCCTCAAGTCCGATTCTGGCGGCGCTGGCATGCATCGCGGCGGTCTTGGCATTGAGCGCGAATATGAGATCCTGCATGGCGAGGTGCGCTTCACGCATCGCGGAGAGCGGCATTTCAATCCGGCGCACGGCCGCCAGGGTGGAAAGGACGGCGCTGTCGCTTATTCCATCATTCACCGCGTCGACGGCCGCGAAGAGGTGATCCCGTCAAAGATGGTGACGACCCTGTTGAAAGGTGATCGCGTCACCGTCGGCACGTCTGGCGGCGGCGGCTACGGTGATCCGGCGCGGCGCGATCGCGCGCTCGTCGAGCAGGACATCGCCGACGGCAAGGTTACAGCGGCTGGTGCGGCAATCTACGACCTCGGCGGCAAATAGAGGGGGAGGGCGAACATGGCCACAAACGGCAGTCGGGCGGGCGCCATGTCGCGCGCGCAACAGTACTTCGACACCAGGTTTCTCGACGATATGGCTCGCCGGGTGGCGATCAAAACCGAAAGCCAGAAATTCCCTGACGCCGGGGCCATCGCCGAGTGCCATCGCTATCTCGAAACCGAGATGCGACCCGCGTTCGCGGCATTGGGCTTCACCTGCAAGGTCTTCGACAATCCGATTGCAGGTCAAGGGCCGGTGCTGCTCGCCACCCGTATCGAGGACAGCAAATTGCCGACGGTACTCGGTTATGGACATGGCGATGTCGTGCGCGGGCTGGAGGACCAATGGACCAAGGGCAAAGGACCCTGGATCACAGCGCGCGACGGCGACCGCCTCTATGGCCGTGGCACGGCCGACAATAAGGGCCAGCATACGCTGAACATGGCTGCGCTGGGTGCCGTGCTGGCCGAGCGCGGCGGCAGCCTCGGCTTCAATGCCAAGTTTCTGATCGAGATGGGTGAGGAGGCAGGCTCCAAGGGCCTGCAGCAACTGGTCCGCGCTCACAAGGCGGAATTTGCCGCCGACGTGTTCATCGCCTCCGACGGGCCGCGCGTGAAGCAGGACCGTCCAACGATCGCACTGGGATGTCGTGGTGCGGTGAACTTCGATCTCGTCGTCGATCTGCGCGAGGGGGGGCACCACTCCGGCAATTGGGGCGGCCTGATCGCCAATCCCGGGTTCGTGTTGGCGCACGCGCTGGCGTCGATCGTTGGGCCCAACGGTGAACTGCTGGTGGAAGAGCTGAAGGCACCGCCGATGACGCCGGCGGTGAGAGAGGTGCTGGCCGATGTCGAGATCGACGGCGGCGACAAGGGTCCGCAGATCGACGCGTGGTGGGGCGAGCCGAATTTGAAACCGGCCGAGCGCGTATACGCTGCCAACTCGTTCAATATCCTCACCTACTGGTGCGGTACGCCCGGCCGGCCGGTAAACGCTATTCCGCCAAAGGCGGTGGCCAACTGCCAGTTGCGCTTCATCGCCGGGACTAAGGTCGCGAACGTCATCCCGGCGCTGGAGCGGCACTTGAAGGCAAAGGGGCATCATCTGGTGAAGGTGATGCCGCCGCCCGCATCTAACGACGGCGAGTTCCCAGCCACTCGTACCGAGCCTGATCATCCTTGGGCCGTGTTCGCGCGCAGTTCGCTGCAGCGCTCATCGAACGCCAAGCCCGCGATCATCCCATCAATGGGCGGCTCGATCTGCAACGACATCTTCACTGATGACCTCGGATTGCCGACGATTTGGATCCCGCACTCCTACGCGTCGTGCTCGCAGCACTGGCCGGACGAGCACATTTTGCTAGGCCTGTCGAAGAGCGCGATCGAGTTGATGGCGGGCCTTTACTGGGATATCGGCAGCGGACCTGGTGTGCCGACGAAGGCCGGCTGAACCCGCGACGATCGGAGGTGTCCATGCCGGTGACTAAACGAATTGCTGCGTTCTGCACGCAATGTCGCTCGCGCTGCGGCTGTGCCGCGGTCGTCGAGGATGGGCGGCTGCTCGGCATTGAGCCGTTGCCAGGGCACCCCACGGGGGACAAGCTGTGCCCCAAGGGACGGGCCGCACCCGAACTCGTCTACCATCCGGACCGCATCACGCAGCCGATGCGCCGGACAAACCCCAAGGGCGCCGCAGATCCCGGTTGGCAGCCGATTACGTGGGACGCGGCTCTGGACGAGATCGCGGCACGAATGGATCGCATCCGCGAGGTCGACGGGCCGGAGCAGGTGGCGTTCTCGGTGACGACGCCGAGCGGCTCGCACATCCAGGATTCGATCTCGTGGATCGAGCGCTTCATTCGCGCTTACGGTAGCCCTAATACGATCTACGGCACAGAGATCTGCAACTGGCACAAGGATTATGCGGCGCGCTTCACCTACGGCCACGACATAGGCACGCCAGACTTCGCCAATGCCGATTGCATCTTGCTGTGGGGTAACAATCCTTCGACCACATGGCTCGCGCGCAATGGCGAGATCATGAAGGGCCTGAAGCGCGGCGCCCGGCTGGTCGTGATCGATCCGCGGCCGACAGCACTAGCCAAGCGGGCAACGCAATGGCTCCAGGTTAGGCCCGGTACCGACCAGGTGGTGGCGCTGGGCCTTGCCAACCTCCTGTTGTCCAGCGGACGCTTCGACGAAGCGTTTGCCGCCCGGTGGACCAATGCCAGCCTGCTCGTGCGTGCCGACACCGGCCGCTTCCTGCGCGAAAATGACATGGTGGCAGGAGGGCGTGACCATATATTATTCTCGCGGTCCGGGAGGACGGACGCACTCCTGGCCTACGATACGACGCGTGGGCAGTGGCTCGACGCCAATGCGGCACCGCAGCTGCGGTGGCACGGTGAAGTGACGACCACGGTTGGGCGCGTCACCTGCCATACCGCGCTTGAGCTTTACGCCCGCGCTGCGGCAGCGTTCCCGCCCGAGCGCGTGGCCGCAGAGAGTGGCGTCGCAGCGGCTGATCTGGCGCGCGCCGCCGACATAATCACAACGGCATCATCGGTCGCCTACTATGCCTGGAACGGCGTCGGCCAGAGTGTCACTGCCAGCCAGACCGACCGGTCGATCTCGATCCTCTATGCGTTGACCGGCAGCTACGGTCGCAAGGGCGGCAATGTGCCTGGCGGGGCGGCGCCGTTCGTTGACATTTCGGGACAGGATATGTTGTCGCTCGAACAACGGGCCAAGGCCCTGGGCCTCGCCGAGCGGCCGCTCGGACCGGGACTGCACGGCTGGGTGACGGCGCGCGACGTCTATCGCGCCGTGCTCGAGAAGGCGCCCTATCCCGTGCGCATGCTGGTGTCGTTCGGCACCAACCTGCTGGTGTCGCAGCCTGACACCGCCACTGCTCGAAAGGCGCTTCGAGCCCTCGATTGTCACGTCCATATTGACTTCTTCGTCAACGCCACCGCGCGCGAGGCGGACATCGTACTGCCGGCTGCGACCTCCTGGGAGCGCGAGGGGCTGCGCACTGGCTTCGACGTGAGCCTCGAGGGGCTGCGGCGCGTGCAGCTGCGGCCAGCCGTGATCGCGCCAGTCGGCGATGCGCGTTCGGACACAGATATCGTATTGGGGCTCGCTGCACGCCTCGGGCTTCACGATGCCATGTTCGATCTCGATGTCGATCGCGGGCATGACGCGGTTCTGGCGAAGTCGGGTTTGACGGTCGAGGCATTGCGGCGCGCGCCGGCCGGCGCAGTCGTGCATGGACATGTGGCCCTTGAGGCCCATGCGATGGACGAAGGTGGCGGCGTGCGCGGCTTTCCGACCCCCACGCGCAAGATCGAGATCTATTCCGAGCGCCTACTGTTGGCCGGCTACCGGCCAATCCCAACATTGGCGGACGATGATCTGCCCCCCGCGATGACCACCTTCCCGCTGCGCCTTGGCAGCGCCAAGTCGGTTGCCTTCTGTCATAGCCAGCATCGCAACATCGCGTCGCTGCGCCGGCTGGTGCCGGATCCGGTTCTGGAAATCTCATCGCACGATGCCGCATCGCGGACGATCACCGAAGGCGATTGGGTCAGAATCGTCTCTCCCGCCGGCACGACGGTTGCGCGCGCAAAAATCGTACCTGGGTTGGCGCCGGGAGCCGTGTTCGGGCAGCACGGCTGGTGGGTCGGCGGTGCCGATGGCAGCCCTTACGATGCGCGCGTTCCGCTGGCGGCCAATATCAATGGTGCCATCGGCACTGAAATCGCCGACCCCATCAGCGGCTCGATCCCACTTCGGGCGTATTGGTGCGAGGTCGGCAAGATTGCGTCAGACCAAGAATGACTTTGCCGTTTTCTGTCGCGACAACGCGCATTCTGTAGCGCACCGTCTCGCCCTTGCCGGCAGGTCTTGCACGCGCGTAGGCGCCGCCATCTTTAAGCGGTGGGGAGCGAGCCTCCCTCATACTTGCATGCGACCGATTAAATCGTCGACACTCGGCCAATCGAACGGGAAACAAAGGGGTGACAATGAAGGCCGTAGCATCAAAGAACATCAGCTTCGTGGCGCACTCCGACCTCGGTGGTAAATCGGACGGCGTCCAAGTCATGGTGCAGCGCGGTCATGCATATATCGGGCACGGCGTCTCGAACGTGATCAGCACGCTAGACGTCCGCGATCCGCGAAATCCCAAAGTCGTCGACGTCATCGACTGTCCGCCGGGCACTCGAGCGTTCCACCTGCAGGCCCATGGTGATCTCCTGATCACAGTCAATGCGCCGAGCGTTTGGAATATGAAGGAATTTGCCGACGGTACGGCCTATTTCAACATGTCGCCCAACGAAAAGCTCAAGTCGCAACTGAGCAGTTTTACATCGGGGCTCCGCATATACGACATCTCGAAGCCAGAGAAGCCGGTCGAGATCGGTTTCATGCCGGTGCAAGGCCTTGGACCGCAGCGACTTTGGTACGTCGGCGGTCGCTACGCCTACGTGTCCATTCATTTCTCGGATTTCTCCGACCACATTTTCTCCGTCGTCGACTTGATCGATCCGACGAAGCCGCGCGTGGTCGGCCGCTGTTGGATTCCAGGCATGTGGACCGCAGGTGGTGAAACGCCGACCTGGCCGAAGGGGCGACGCTACGCGCTGCACCATCCCCTGGTTGCGGGGAATATAGCCTACGGCGCATGGCGCGACGGCGGGCTCACCGTCATCGACGTTGCCGACCCGACAAATCCAAAGATTATGGTACATTGCCATACCGAGCCGCCATTCGGACCGGGCACGCATTCGCCGCTGCCGATACCGAGTCGCGATTTGCTGGTGCTCGGCGACGAGCCGACGTTCGACAACTGCAGCCAAGGGCGTCGTCACATCTGGATCTACGACGTTCGAGATCCCGCCAAGCCGGTCGTGATCTCGAAGTTCCCGGAGCCGAATGAGGCGGACTACTGCGCCAAGGGCGGCGCATTCGGTCCGCACAACTTTCACGAGATGCGGCCCGGTTCGTTCCAGAGTTCGCGTCTGATTTTCGCGACGTATTACAATGCCGGCGTGCGCGTATACGACATCACGGATCAATTCAATCCCAAGGAAGTCGGCTACTGGGTGCCGCCAGACCCCGTGCGCATGATGGATCCGCGTCCTGGCAAGGCGCAGGTTCCGACGACCATGGACTGCTACGTCGATCCCAACGGTTTGATGTATTTAACGGACCAGAACGCCGGCTTGTATATTTTGCAGTACGAAGGCGAGCTCGTCTGACGCGAGCGATCAGGAATCACCGCCGCCAACAGGCCAGCAGAAGTGGAGTGGAAGTCTAAATCCGTTGGCTCGAACTACTTGGAGCGCAGGCCGCGTCCGGACTGCGTCCGCTGCATCTCCGAGCCCGACCGATCGCATTGCAGCAGCGCAGCGCAACACATCAAGGGGCAAGGTCGCGGGCCAATCGGAAACCGAGGAGGTTCGCAATGGTGTCGGATTTACTGCCGGCTCGGAAACCTGCACGGAGCCACTTTGGTTCGCTGGACCAGGCGCCACCGCGGATGACCCGGGCTTGGCACTCACCCGCGATCATGGTGCCGCCGGTCATTCGTGCGCTACCGTTGCCGGGGTTGCCCACGTTGCTCACGATGCTGCAATCTTCAGTCCACTCCAAGACATTGCCGTGCACCTGATAGAGTCCCCAGGGATTGGGCGTAAAACTGTCGACGGGAGCTGTCCGTCGGCGGTATTCGCCCTTCGCGCCGCCTCCTTCATACGGCTTGGTGGAGCCGTCGTAATTGGCTTGCGCCGGCGTGATCGCCGAGCCCCACCAGAACGGTGACTTGCTACCCGCCCGCGTCACGTATTCGTGCTCGGCTTCCGACAATAGTCGATAGGTCTTGCCAGTCTTCCGCGACAGCCACGTCGCATAAAGCTTTGCAAAATGCCAATTGACGTTGATCACAGGGTGCTTGCCGCGCCCCCAGCCTTCGTCACTCGGCTTATAGAGCAAGCAGCCGCCGTCGGCGGCGCACGCGTCCCATTCGGCAAATGTCACGGCGAACTTGCCGACCGCGAAGGTTCGGGCAATCGAAACTCTCACCTGGCTCTCTGCGCCCTCGGCGAAGGGTTCGCGCTCCGGCTCATCCGCGGGCGAGCCCATCATGAAGCTGCCCGCCGGCACAACGACCATCTCCGGGCAGAAGGCACAGTCCTTGCCGTCCGCCAACTTGTCACTGGCGCTTTGCCCCGAGCCTGGCGTCAACGCCTCCAGCCGATCACCTTCAGCCGCCTGTGCAGTCGAGCACACGACCGCGAGTGCCATGAAGATTGCATACAGCCCGCGCATCATATGTCCTCCGCAGCAAAGCAACATCGAAGCAGAACCTTGTCATTGCTCATTTGCAATTGATCGAGCCATCAACACAGGGGAAGGGTATTTCGTCGTTACAGGTCGGCTTCGCGTAGGCGGCGACGACGCCGGAAACGCCGGTGATATCGACGAGCGATACTGCGTTCAGAACATTGTCCGCGATGGCCCAGTGGTTGGCGACCGCCATCTCCGCGAGCTGCTGCCGGCCCCATGTTTCCTTGATAAATCTCGCCGTACTCGGGTGGAATTTGGCATCGATTTCGGCGGCGATCTCGGGGCTCGTCTGATCAGCGAAATTGTCGGCGAACGCGGCCGCGTACTCATTCATGGCCTCATCGACCGCCTTATCTATCTTCTTTATGTACTTGCCCGCCTTCTTGGCCACGGCGGATTTGCTGAGTCCGGTAAAGGCGCCGGTCTTGGCGGCAAATATCCGCTTCGTGACCGATGCGCCCTCCACCAGATTCTTGGGGTGGATGGTCTGCATTTTATTGACTGCTTTCAGGAGCAATTTCCCCACCTTTGAACTGGCTTCGACGAGTTTTCCTCCAACCTTGACTGTCGAAACTCCCGCCTTCACCGCTGCGGCTGGCGCTGCGGACAGGCCCAGCGTTGCAACATTGGCGGCCAGGATCAGTGGCGCCACAACCTGGTCGACGACGGTCATGGCGCATTTGCCGTCCGTCTCGCCGCAGCCCATGCCGCAATCGCTCATGCCCTTGGGGCATTGCTGCCAGCAATTATTGAGCACACCGCTGAAGCCTGGCTTGCACTGCTTGTAGCAAAGCCCCGCCTGCTCCACTTCGCCGTTGAAGCAGCTACCGCCGACGGGGAAGCATCGGGCACCAATTCTTTCCTCGCCTGGCTTGCAGTTCATCGAGCCCATGCCCAATGTGCTGACGCCCCTGAAACAGGTCTCGCCGGTGTTTTCGTATCCGGGTGAACAGTTCTTGTGGCATAGCCCAGCGATGCCCCTGAAGTATCCAGCCGGACATGTCGCTGCGCTTATGCTGATCGTGTCGGGCCCTCTTGCGCAGTGGCAGCCCATATCCGTGTAGTCGGGTTGATCGCAGTCGTACTTGGCGAAGTCCCATGGAGTATATGAGCAAGTTTTTCCATATGTGGACGCGCCTCTCCCGCAGGCAAAAAGATTATTCGTGAAGCCTGCTGGGCAAGTCGCGGTCGTCGATGGTGCCGAGATGCTGTCGGCACTGCGACCACACGTGGCACCGTTATTCGTGTAGGTCAGCGGGCAATCGGCTACGCGCCCTGGGATCGTGCCCATGCCGCGACCTTCGGTCTGCTTCCAGCAGAAAGGGAGCTTCTTTTGCGTGGCCTTGTTTTTGATCCATTCCATGACCTTGCCGATGTCCTCACCATCCATATCGGGGACGTCTTCAAAGGTCTCGGTCGGCACGGGTTCGACAGGTGGACGCAAGGTAATCGGTGTCGCCGCCCGTTTCGGCTCGATATAGGGCGTCGCGATTGGGGTTGTATGCGGGCGAGTGGCCTTTTTCGGCGGCTCAATCCATGTGGTCGAAACAGGCGTCGAATGTGGCCGTGTGCCCTTCTTCGGCGGTTCAATCCAAGTCGATGAAATCGGCGTCGTGTGCGGCTTGGTGCCCTTCGCCGGTGGTTCGATCCAGGTCGTCGAGACCGGTGTCGAATGCGGCGGCGTGCCGACTTTCGGCATTGGCACGTATGGCGGATTCACATTCGGCGTCTGATAGACGACCGGTGGCTGATAGGTTGGTGGCGGTAAGCGGCTCATCGTCAATTTCATCCGGTCGCGGGCAGTACCTGACGCAAGCCCGCGCGGTGCCACCGTCTTGCCTCGGAACATTGACTACTCTGAGTTCGCAGCCATCCGGCGTTTCACCTCTGCAGCGCTTGGGCTCTGGCGGCAGATCCAGGTAACCGTCGACATATTTCTTCGGGCCGCCATTGGCGTTGCCACTCACAATGACACCAATCGCAATTGGCAACGCGACGATCCCGATCAGCTTCCACACATCACCTCCGTAACTCGGCGGGCGCTCCCCATCGCGGAAGATCTTGACCGGTGGACCGTTGTCGACGAGCACAGGCTTGGTTGGACCATAGCCCGGCAGATAGCCGCAAGTCTGGGTGCGGCGGTTGTAGGCTTGTCCATCCAGGCAATTCGGAACTGCAACCACGGCCTTGCACTCGCCGTAGGCGTCCTTGCGCTGGCCTTGAGGGCAGACGATCGCAACCTGTCTGCAGGGTTGACCGTTGAGGGTCGTCCCATATCCAGGTCGGCAATCCGGAACGCTAGCAGACGGCGTGCCAGGTGGAGCATAGGCATAGCACCGACCAGCGCCGTCCTTCTGCTGACCTGGCGGGCAGGTCGCATCGGCCTTCACGGATTCGCAGGGACCGTTTGCAGACTTACGCTCCTGACCGGTTGGACAGGCGGTCACAACGCGGATCGCTTCGCACGAGCCGCCCGATGACTTGCGCTCTTGGCCCGAGGGGCAAGCAATGACGGGTGGAGCATAGGCATAGCACCGACCAGCGCCATCCTTCTGCTGACCCGGCGGGCAGGCGGCATCGGCCTTCACGGATTCGCAGGGACCGTTTGCAGACTTGCGCTCCTGACCGGTTGGACAGGCGGTCACAACGCGGATCGCTTCGCACGAGCCGCCCGATGACTTGCGCTCTTGGCCCGAGGGGCAAGCAATGACTGGTGGAGCATAGGCATAGCACCGACCAGCGCCATCCTTCTGCTGACCCGGCGGGCAGGCGGCATCGGCCTTCACCTTGTCGGCAGCGAGTTTGTCAGCGGCTGCCTTGTCGGCAGCGAGCTTTGCTGCTGCGGCGCGATCCGCGTCGGCTTTGGCTTTGTCGGCCGCGAGTTTGTCAGCGGCTGCCTTGTCGGCAGCGAGCTTTGCTGCTGCGGCGCGATCCGCGTCGGCTTTGGCTTTGTCGGCCGCGAGTTTATCAGCGGCTGCCTTGTCGGCAGCGAGCTTTGCTGCTGCGGCGCGATCCGCGTCGGCTTTGGCTTTGTCGGCCGCGAGTTTATCAGCGGCTGCCTTGTCGGTAGCGAGCTTTGCTGCTGCGGCGCGGTCCGCGTCGGCTTTGGCTTTGTCGGCCGCGAGTTTATCAGCGGCTGCCTTGTCGGTAGCGAGCTTGGCTGCTGTGGCGCGATCCGCGTCGGCTTTTGCTTTGTCGGCCGCGAGTTTATCAGCGGCTGCCTTGTCGGTAGCGAGCTTGGCTGCTGTGGCGCGATCCGCGTCGGCTTTTGCTTTGTCGGCAGCGAGTTTATCAGCGGCTGCCTTGTCGGTAGCGAGCTTTGCTGCTGTGGCGCGGTCAGCGTCGGCTTTTGCTTTGTCGGCCGCGAGTTTATCAGCGGCTGCCTTGTCGGTTGCGAGCTTTGCTGCGGCGGCGCGATCCGCGTCGGCTTTGGCTTTGTCGGCCGCGAGCTTATCAGCGGCTGCCTTGTCGGTGCGAGCTTGGCTGCTGCGGCGCGATCCGCATCGGCTTTTGCTTTGTCGGCCGCGAGCTTCTGACGGCTGCCTCGGCTGCCTGTTGCTGCTGGCGCGCCGCATCCGCAGCCGCCTTCTGACGTGCCGCCTCGGCTGCCTGTTGCTGTTGGCGCGCCGCATCCGCAGCCGCCTTCTGACGTGCCGCTTCGGCTGCCTGTTGCTGTTGGCGCGCCGCATCCGCAGCCGCCTTCTGACGTGCCGCTTCGGCTGCCTGTTGCTGTTGGCGCGCCGCATCCGCAGCCGCCTTCTGACGTGCCGCCTCGGCTGCCTGTTGCTGTTGGCGCGCCGCATCCGCAGCCGCCTTCTGACGTGCCGCCTCGGCTGCCTGTTGCTGTTGGCGCGCCGCATCCGCAGCCGCCTTCTGACGCGCCGCTTCGGCTGCCTGCTGCTGCTGGCGCGCCGCATCCGCAGCCGCCTTCTGACGTGCCGCCTCGGCTGCCTGTTGCTGTTGGCGCTGGCGTCGCTGCCTGCCGCTGCTTGCTGCTGCTGACGCTGGCGTGCTGCCTCTGCTGCTTGCTGCTGCTGACGCTGGCGTGCCGCATCTGCTGCCTGCTGCTGCTGGCGCTGGCGCGCTGCTTGGGCTGCCTGAGCTGCCTGCTGCTGTTGGCGCTGCCTCGCCGCCTCGTCAGCCTGCCGCTTCCTCTCTGCCGCAGCCTTGTCGTTCGGATTCGCCTGAATGGGAACAAGCAGGTTAGGGCCACCCGAATAGCCCCCCAATTCCGGCGGAAGCATTGCCCCCTCGGCGGTCGAACCGACGGTGCCCCCGACGCAAATTGCCAGCGCCAAGATTGCGAACCGATGCTTGATCAAGAAAACCTCCCATAGTCGCGAGGCCCAATCACATCCCACATCGACAGCGATCGATGCAGCCGTAAGGTTGGGAGATCAGTGAGCAACCACAATTGCCAACCAAAGCATCAAGAATGATCAAACAGTCCAGCCAAAAGACGCGCTGCCGCCGCTGCTAGGGAAGGCATAGGTCTGTGACGCATTGCTTGCCAGGTTCACAGTGCAGCGAGACGCCAGTGACCGGATTTCCCGAGCCTGTGCAGAATCTAGCATCGCCATCCCCGATACATGCAGCATTGATGAATCGGTCACAAAACGTCCCTCCGCCGCAAGCTCCTGCACCTGGGCAACAGACGCCCCCATCCGGGGCACATGTGAATTTGTTCGGGCACAAGAAAAATCCTGGATTTCCTGGGCAAGGCGGTCCCGACGTTGCCGTTAGGCGCGTGCCGGGTGGAACGTCAAATTTTGATCCAGGTCGGATGAAGACATTGATGATCGGGCTCTTACCACCTCCGCCAGAACCTGCGGCCGGTCCTGGAGCACCACTGCGCGCCGCCAAGGCGACACAGTCGGCCGATCCGTCCTTGTCACTTGCATTCAAAATATGCGCCAGATCCTTCCAGTTATCCGGCTCGGCAGAGCGTGCAAATTTTGTCCGCTTACTTTCGAAATCAAACTTCACTGTTAGATTCCGCACGGAATCGAAAAGTTCGACTGAAATATCATCGCGCTTCATCTCGACGAATTTTGTAACTTCTGGCTTCAAAAACGCCTTTCGTTCCCAGCTGCCGTTCGCGCCCTGCAAATAGGTCCCGACGAATGCTCCACTGTTTAGATCGCCGGCTTGAAGGCAAACGACTGTCGCTGCCGTCGCACCGCCAGGCAGAGGGCTGGATGGATCCACTTGCGCCATGCTGGCCGATGAGCCGAATATCAATACCAGCGCCAGCCAGCAAACGCTCTGTGTAAACCTCATTGTTTCCCCCACGCGCATTCCGCAAAGGCATGCGTTTCGTACAGATGTAATGACATCAGAACGGGGCGTGCCCACCACGGATAAAGCGATAATTATTTTTGAAGCTGCGGACGGCTGCCGATAAACCAAGAGGTTGCTTGAAATAGATGTAGGTGGCTTCGACAAGACCGCCTACTTAATTGCAACTTGAGTAGATCGTCGCGCGAAATGGCTGAGGAAAGCAAGTGGAATAATTAATTCGTGGACGAAGTGTGCTGGCTCAAGTTTCAAAAAGTTAGAAACGATTAGTGGACGGTGTTTCGATGGGTACTGCTCTGAAATGAGGACACGACGACTTCTGTGGTACATATAAAATAATGCAGCATTCTGGCATGATCTGTTCTGGAGTAGTCGCATGTCCATCCCCGAGCCGACCGGCAGTAGCGGTCGTCATGTCATCACCGCCGTGAGCCGGGAACATCGCGAGCAGCTCCTCACTGAGTTCTTCAATCACTTCGAGACTGTCGAGAAGTCCGAAGACGTGGTTGTGCTCAAGCGGCGGGCGGTATCCTTCAAGGAACAGAAATACCAAGAGCGCCGCGCGTTCGACCGCTCCTGGAAAGGTTGGCTGCTGTTCTGGTTGTTTTTGGGAGACGCGACTGCGAAGGAGCCAGAGCCGAGCGCACGACAGGAGGCCGGAGCTGACTGCCCTCCCAGCGGGGACGGACGTGATTGAAATCCAGCTCTCGCACAGGCGAGATTGAACATTCGCCGGCTTACTTGGCGCGTCTCAGCAGCTATCCGCGGCCATTTCGGCCTGCTCGATATGTGGGACTGCATCGAATTGAGAAAATGACGCCCCTTTCGTGGCCGGACACCGGTGTGTTCGAGGTGTTTGAGCGCGCCGTTCGGATCGAACAGGAGCACCGAAGTAGCCGCCCTTCGCAATGGGCGGCGATCGTGTCGGTCTCGAACAAGAGCGGTTGCACGGTCGAAACGTTGCGGCGATGGGTGAACGAGGCAGGTCGCGAGCTCGGCTCTTTACTCGTTTCGGTAAGCATCGACGAAACCAGTCATGGCTCATGGCCCCATTCGGTGGTCGAGCTCCGCCCACGGCGGCTTTCGGCAGATGCGGAAAGATTGTCAGGCCGACCCGGCCGAACCGCCTACCTCGACGCCAAGTTCAACAGCCTGGCACTTGTCGCAACTTTCGCGTCCGACACTGCTCTGCCGGTGTCAGTTGCGCATCATGGTGCTCAATTGGCGCCAGTCTGCGAATTGTGCGCTGACCGGCTTGCGCGCCGCAGGCTAAAGGCCACTCGATACTTCAGTACTAGGGCCCGCCGCCGGTCGGCACCGACGCCCCCGAGGCCGGATTGCCAGCCTTCCAGGCAAACAGCGCGCCCCGTTTCGACCTGACCGCACCAGTACCTCCAGATGATATCTCCGCCGCAGGCGCTCGTGGATAGTCACGGCGCAACAGACGACTGTTGCAGTCTGGCCAGAAGCGGCGTGGCGCGTAGTCGCCAGATCCGCGCCAGCGCCGGTGCATGGAAGCAACCCGAAACTTGGAGATGGACGATGAAGAGATACATGATCGAGCGCGACCTGCCCGGTGTCGGCAACATGAGCGGCTCCGAACTGGCCAAGGCCGCATCCAAATCCAACGCAGCTCTCGCCGAACTCACCGGACGCGTCCAGTGGGTCCAATCGTACGTCGCCGGCGACAAAACGTTCTGCGTCTACCTCGCGCCGAACGAGGACGCCGTCCGGGAGCATGCGCGGATCAGCGGCTTCCCGGCGAGCAAGATCACCGAGATCGGAACCATCATCGATCCGATGACCGCCAGCGGGTCCTAGTAGACAGCCCGGCGCGCGATCCTACCTGCCGGCGCGGGAATCGCACCGCCGGTCTCAATGCAAAACGAAAGCCTCTTTCATCACGCCCCATTTCGACAGCAGGAGCTCCCGATGACCGCAATGCCCATCACTCAAACGACAGTTGATTTCACCGCGATCAAGGCCAAGCAGAACGCCACCTGGGCTTCGGGCGACTACGCTCGCGTTGGCTCGACGCTCCAGATCGTGGGCGAGGAATTGGCTGAGGCGCTTGACCTGCCGGCCGGTGCTACCGTGCTCGACGTCGCCGCCGGCAACGGCAATGCGACGCTCGCCTTCGCGCGACGCAATTGCGTGGTGACCTCGACCGACTACGTCCCCGACCTGCTGGCCCGCGGCCGCGCGCGGGCGGCAGCGGATGGCCTTGAGGTCGACTATCAGGTCGCCGACGCCGAGGCACTGCCGTTCGAGAGTGGCAGCTTCGATGCGGTGGTGTCGACCTTCGGCGTGATGTTCGCGCCTGATCAGCACAAGGCGGCGGCCGAGATGCTGAGAGTTTGCCGCCGGGGTGGACGGATCGGCATGGCGAACTGGACGCCCGACAGCTTCATCGGCCAATTGTTCAAGACTATAGGCGCGCACGTGGCACCGCCCGCCGGGGTCGCTTCGCCGGCGCGATGGGGCGATGAAGCCTGGCTTCAACAGGTGCTCGGGGCCAAGTCCCGCACAATCACCGTCCAGGAGAAAGACTTCGTGTTCCGCTACCCGTCGCCCGAGCGCTTCGTCGCGTTCTTCCGGACTTACTACGGGCCGGTACACAAGGCTTTTCTCGCGCTCGACGGTCGTGGCCAGGAGGCGCTCGCCGCCGACATCGCGAAGTTGATCTCGCGCCATGACACGGCGAGCGACGGCACCATGCGGGTGCCCTCGCACTACCTCGAGGTGGTCGTCGTCAACGATTGACGCGCCGCCAGTGAAATAGACCAAACCCAGGATTCCAGATGCATCATGAGCAAACCAAACGTTCACCTGCGCGTCGTCAATGGTGCGATACGTCGATTGAAGCACGCGGCACGCCGGTTCTTCATTGCCCTCATGCGATCGCGGCAGCAACAAGCCCGGCACCACATCGTCCATTACCGCGAGATGCTCGGCAGTGGCCGGGCGTCGGTATCGCCGAAGGGGCACGGTGCGACGAGGCCTCGCCGTCCGATACGATCGCAACAACTCGCACAGGGCCCGGACCTGATGGTCGGCATGCGGCGCTAGGTACCATTCATTCAGCAAAATCAGGGACGGGTCCTCCCCGGCCCCAAGGAGCAGAAATGTCAAAGTCGATTTCGAGCAGCGAACCCTACCTGAAGTTGACCGTAACCAATGCCACTTCACGTTCGGCCCCGGTTGCTCGGGTTAAGACGGCCTGCTGGAACGTCGCCAAATCCGTTGCGGCTTATGCGGGCGAACTCGTCTGCCAACGGGCGCTGCGGCGGATGGAGTACGAACTCGAGCGTCTGGACGATCGCACACTGAAAGACATCGGCATGGATCGGTCGGAAATCCGGCGATACGTCCGCTTCGGCCGGGGCTTCTGATCCGATGCCGCGGCCGGCACCAGCACTCGGTTGCACCTCACTCGACAACCTCGTCGGCGGCGATGATAAGTGACCTCGGCATTTCGATGCCCATCGCCTTTGCCGTCTTGAGGTTGACGCCGAACTCGAACAGGCTCGGGGGTTGCACCGGCAGATTGCCTGGTGCTTCCCCCGCCAGAATCCGCGCCACATAGGTCGCGGCACGACGAAATTGGTCGGCGGCGTTGAAGCCATAGGCCAGCAGAGCGCCGTCGCGAACGTAGAAGCGGAACGGATAGATCGCCGGGATCCGGCTTGAATTCGCGATGGCGATCAATTTCGCCCGGTTGACGGTGTTGATCGGGCTTGGCGTTACAATCAGACCGGGCGCTTCCTGGCCGGCGATCGCCTGAAGGGCCTGCTCGATTTCGGCCCACGTGCTAGCGAATGCTGGATGGGCCTTTATGCCGTGCTGCGGCGCGATTTCGGCAATTGCGCGCCACAGCGACTGCAGACCGACGGCCTTGGCGTCGATCAGCATGTTCACGTTCTTGATCCCGGGCACGGCCTGCGTCAGCAGCTGCAGCCATTTGCCGGCGATCTCAGGCTCGAACGTACTGAAGCCGGTAATGTTGGCGCCGGGGCGGGCGAGGTTCGAAACGTAGCCGGCGCCGATCGGATTGCTCACCACCACGAACACCACCGGAATGGTCGTGCCCAGCGTCCGGATAGCTTCTAGTCCGGGCGTGCCATTGACGACGATCACGTCGACCTTGCGATCAATGAAGTCTTTGGCGATGGTCCCGGCGAGATGGATGCTGCCCTTGTACCAGCCGATTTCGATTGCGGCGTTACGGCCGTCCTCCCAACCACCTTGCGCGAACGAACGCCGGAACTCGTCGACCCTCAGTGCCCCTTCAGCGTCGTCGGGGCCGATCGCCATCATCAGGCCAATCCGCCGCTGCCCGGTGATGCTCTGTGAGAATGCGGCCAGCGGCGCCATGGTCGTGGCGATTGCGGAAACGAGGAACTCACGCCTGTGGATCATCGCTTTAACAGAAGGCTTCGACGAGGAACCGCTTGTTGCACTGCAACGGCCGTCGCTGTCGCGATTGGACCGAGGTGTGAGGGCATATGCAGTTGATGCTTTGGTCGAATGCATGGATAGATCAAGTCCGGATTGTTAGGCGCGCAGATTGCGAGTGCTCGCTCTTGACCGATCAACGATTAAATCCGAGCGACAGTGGCATGGCGACCATCGCGGCTTCGCCGGCGCTCGGTGGCCTGTTCTGGAAGCACGCCGTGCTGTTCGCAACGGTGATCGGTCTGGCCCTCGTCACCAACAGCATGATCGAGATCTGGTTCACCTATCGCGAGCATCGCGCTTATCTTTACCGCAGTCAGCAGGAGCAAGCCAGTTCCGCCGCCGTCCGGATCAGCGAATTCATCCAGGAAATTGAGGGCCAGCTCGGCTGGATGACCCACCTCGCCTGGTCGAATACGCCGGTCGAGCAGCGCCAGATTGACGGATTGCGCCTGTTCCGGCAGGTTCCGGCCATCACCGATCTGACGCTGCTCGACGACAAAGGGCGCGAACAGCTGCGCATGACGCGCCAGGAGATGGATCGCGTTGGCAGCAACATCGACTACGCGACGACCGATAAATTCAACGTCGCGCTGGCCAAGAAAGTCTACTATGGCGCGGTCTATTTCCGTCGCGAAACCGAACCCTACATGACGCTGGCGGTATCCGGCGCGCGCCGGGACGCCGGCGTCGCCGTCGCCGAAGTCAACCTCACCCACATCTGGGATGTTGTGCATCAGATCCGTGTCGGCGAGACCGGCAGAGCCTGGGTAGTGGATACCCAGGGCCGCCTCATCGCCCACCCCGACATCAGCCTAGTGCTCGGCAAGACGGACATGTCGCGGCTGGCGCAGGTCGCGCGCGCCAGGGCCAATCCGCCGCGATCGGAGCCCCCGTCGCAGATCGAAACCGATATTCGGGGCGAGCGGGTGCTGACCGCTCATGCCACCGCCGATCCGCTCAAGTGGCTCGTATTCGTCGAGTTGCCGGAGCGCGAGGCGAACGAGCGACTGACGGCGGCGGTGCGACGCTCGATCATCGTCATGTTCGCCGGGCTGTTTCTGGCGCTGTGCTCAGCTCTGATCCTGGCACGCCGAATGGTCGGCCCGATTGAGTTGCTCACGACCGGCGCGGCGCGGATCGGCAGCGGTTTTCTCGAGCATCGCATCGCGATCGCCACCGGCGACGAACTGGAGACGCTCGGTCACCAGTTCAACGACATGGCCGCCAAACTTCAGGACTCGCAAGCCACCTTGGAACGGAAGGTCGACGAGCGCACCGGCCAGCTGCAAGTGGCAAATTCCGCCAAATCGCGATTCCTTGCGGTGGCGAGCCATGACCTGCGCCAACCGTTGCACGCCCTGAGCCTGTTCGCGGCACAATTGCGGTCGACCAATGATCCGGCCGAGCGCAGTCTCATCACCGAAAAGATCGGTGTCGCCGTCCACAACATGAACGAGTTGCTCAATGCATTGCTCGATTTGTCCAAGCTCGACGCGCAAGGCCTGCATGCCAGTGTCTCGGAGTTTCCAATCAACGGCATCCTTGAACGCATTGAGGTCACATTCGCCGCAGCCGCGCTCGAAAAGGGCCTGCACATGCGCATCGTACGCAGTAGCGCCCGAGTCCGCAGTGACGCCATCTTGCTGGAGCGCATTCTCGCGAACCTGACCGCCAACGCGATCCGCTATACCACGAGCGGCGGTGTCGTCGTCGGCTGCCGGCGCATGGGTGGAAGCCTCCGCCTCGACGTGTACGACAGCGGCATTGGCATTGCTGAGGAAGAGCAGCGCAACATATTCTCCGAGTTCTACCAAATCGCCAACACGACTTCCGATCTCCGCGAGGGGCTTGGTCTCGGCCTGGCAATCGTCGAACGATTGTGCAGACTGCTCGATCATCCGATCGAGCTGCGGTCGACACCGGGCAAAGGCTCATGCTTCTCGCTGACGGTACCGCTTGTGCCGGCGCAATCGGCCACGCCTGGCACAGAGGCACCCGCTGCCGGTCTCGATCCGCTACCGGGCAAGCACATCCTGCTGATCGACGACGACGACCTCGTGCTCGAGGCGACACGCGGCTTGCTGGAAGCCTGGGGCTGCCGCGTCGTTACCGCCCAGTCCGCCCAGGAAGCGGTGGGCGCATTGCGAGCAACACCGCCGGATCTGATTATCTCCGATTACCGGCTGGGCAACGGGCCAACAGGTATCGAGGCCGTTGATCAGGTTCGACGTGCCTGCGCGCGTACCATTCCAGCCGTTCTGGTGAGCGGCGACGTGGCGAAGAGCGGGCTCCAACAAGCACGGGCCAGCGGTCTGGTACTGCTCCACAAGCCGGTCAACCCGATGAGCCTGCGCGCCATCATGACGAGTTGCCTGAAGTCAATGGAGCTCGATTGAAGGAAGGCGTTCGGCTGATGAACGTGTCGCCGGCCCCCAGGCTGCCTCATCGCGCCAACTTTCCCAGCTCCCAGCCGTATGACGTGACCAGCAGGACCGCCTCCGTGCGGTTGGAGACTTCAAGCGCCTTAAGGATCGCCGAAACATGGTTCTTGACCGTCGGCTCAGCGAGCCCGAGGGACCGGCAGATCAGCTTGTTGCTCTTGCCTTGCATGATCAGAGCCAGCACTTCGAGTTGCCGTTCTGTCAGGCCCAAGTCGGCAGGCGTAGGTTTGGGACCCTGGACCGGCGCGGCGACTGGCGCTGGCTGCGGCGACGCCGGAGCCAAGACGTTGGCCGGGATATAGACACCGCCTGCCAGGACCAGCCGAAGGGCATTTAGCAGCACACCACGCCCCTCCGTCTTGGGGATGAAGCCCAGTGCACCGATGTTCAACGCTCGCACCACATTCTCGCGGTCGTTGAAAGCCGATAGCATGACGACCGAAATCGCCGGGTGCTGCTCGCGCAACTCGCTGAGCATTTCAAAGCCGTCGCGATCCGGCAATTTCAGATCGAGTAGGATCAGCGACAAGTCCGGGTGCTCGCCTATCAGTTGCAATGCCTGCTGACAGCTCGACGCTTCGAGCACCGCAGCGTCACCCTGCAATTCGGCCAGCACGCCGCGCATCGCGTCGCGGATGAGCGCATGATCGTCAACCACAAGGAATTTCATCACCCAGGCTCTTTCGCAAGATGCGTCCGCCGAGCGCCCCGTGCCGAAGTGATCTCGCCTGCATGCTCGGCGAGCGCTCCGCCGGTCGAGGCATGTTAACCGATCCGGACCGGCGTGGCGCGCAAACTTGTCGGCATCGTTTCCGCCCTTCGCCGGCACCGCGCTGCGGGTCGCCGGCCGTCCGGCGCTTGGGACCGGTACTTGAGTACTGGCCCCCGCGTTCCCTCGAATATCCTTGGCCTGCCATCGAAAATACCCTGGCCACGGACTTGGCCGCTACTCCTGGCACTTTTCCCGCACTCGCTCCGGCCAGTACCTCCGGGTGATTCCGCTCGAGCCACGCCTGTGACTTTCATTCTCCAGGCCGTAGCAGTGGCGGGCGCCGGTGCAGCCACGGCGAACTGAGTCACTCGGATTTTTCGCCCCAACCCAATCTCGGGAGGTTCTCCATGAAACGCATTCTTGCACTGGTCTTCGGCATAGCGACGTATTGATTTTCCTCGGCTCGTTCATCTATGCCATCGGCTTCGTCACCGGAGTCGGCGTTCCGAAGACTATCGATAGCGGTCCGTCCTAGTCCGCTCGGCGAAGCCCTGCTCGTTGATACCGCACTCCTGGCCTTGTTCGCTATTCAACACAGCGGCATGGCGCGCCAGCCGTTCAAACAGTGGCTGACCCGGCATGTTCCGGTCGCGATCGAGCGGAGCCTCTACGTACTGCTCGCCAGCCTCGCGCTGATTCTTCTGCTCTGGCAGTGGCGGCCGATCCCAGAAATCGTCTGGCAGGTTAGCGACGCCCGGCTCGCAGCGGCGCTGCAGCTGCTCGCGGCGCTCGGCTGGCTGATCGTACTCCTGAGCACGTTCCTGATCAGCCATTTCGAACTGTTCGGCCTGCGCCAAGTCATGCTCAACTTGATGCGGCGCGAGCCCGAACCGCCGCAGTTCAGGACACCGGCGTTCTACAATGTAGTGCGCCATCCAATCTACCTGGGCTTCATCATCGCGTTCTGGGCAACGCCGATGATGAGCATCGGGCACCTGCTGTTTGCATCGGCTACGACCGCCTACATCCTAATCGGCATTGCGCTCGAAGAGCGCGATCTGGTGGCCTTGTTTGGCGACGACTATCTGCTCTATCGACGCCGCGTCGCGATGCTGGTTCCGTTCTGGGGGCGCGCGGGCGCTGCCAAGGCAGATAGTCCGTCGGCCGAGAAAAATTAGGTTCCTCGCCTGCGGCACTAGGAAACACCGACGCCGAGACTAGGTCGAGGCGATCCGCCTGATGCGTGCTCGTTGAGCGAAAGCCCCGGACAGCGGCAACTTCGCGTCCTGGGCATCGATCGCTTGAGCCGGGTGCGGGTCGGCGTGCCGCCGTCGTAGCGCCGAAGAGCAGGCCGAGATCGTGCGTGTCGTGCTCGCAGGCCCAGATGTCGAGGCGAGCGGGCACTCCGCCTACACGCTCGAAGATTTCGCTGGGATCTGCGAGGAGCAGTTCGGCAAGCGCATGCATCCCTGGTCGCTCGGACGACTGCTGAAGAAGCGCGCCCTGTCGCGACAGAAGACGAGGCCCGTCCATCCCGAGACGGACCCTGTCGCCGCGGCGGCTTCTAAAAAACGCCCCGCGCATCCTTTGGGCAATCCGTAAACGCACGAAAAAGCGCGTCCGCGCTTTCTTCCAGGACGAGGCGCGGATCGGTCAGAAAGGCTGAACCTATCATGTGTGGTGGAGGCGCGGCGAGCGTCCGCGCGGCATCGTCGACAACCGCTTCACGTTCGCCTACGTCTTCGCTTGCGTCGAGCTTGGAACCGACAACGCCTTCGCGCTCGTGCTGCCATACGGCAACACCGAGGCGATGCAGCTGCTCCTCGACCAGTTCTCGGCAACGATCGCCAAGGACGAACACGTCGTCATGGTGCTCGACCAGGCCGGATGGCACGGCTCTGGCACTCTCGTCGTTCCCTCCAACGTGACGCTCTTGGCCCTGCCACCCTATTCGCCCGAACTCAACCCGGTCGAACGCCTGTGGCTGCACCTGAAGGAGCGCTATCTGTCGCATCGGCTCCACACCAACGACGACGCAATCGTCGACGCCGCATGTGACGCTTGGAACCGCCTCAAAGCCGATGCGGGCCGCATCAAATCACTCTGCTCGTATCCAGGGATCCCAAGGGTCGGGACTTAGGATCGCTGGTCTGATTTATATCAGGCGGCTTGCCACCCCGTCATCGCTGCAACCAGGTCGATTTCGCTGCCGACCTGTCGGGCAAACAGAAGGCGCAACTCGCTCATCGAGATGCGTTGTTCGCCGAGGCGCTGCCATGGATGGTTCTCTAGGTGCTGGTTCTGCACGTCGATGCAGGTTGCGCCGTGCCTTTGCAGTTCGATGACGGAATGGCACAGCAATGCCTTGGAAGCAGATCGCAGGCTCTTGGGTTCGGGTAATCCATACATCGTGTCGATGATGGCAACCGTGCCAATCGCGACGCCGATCAAGCCGCCGACGAGGTCGTCGCCGTGGAACGCCTCCATGGTGAATGCCTGACCGGCGCAGATCATCTCTTCATATATGGCGCGTACCTCGGCGTTGACCCAGGTGCGTGGTTTGATGGCCGTGTCCTGCAGGTGGTCTAGCACAGCGCCCGGGTTACCATTGAAGCTGCACCGCACGGGAATGCGGACCTCCTTCTTCATGATCTGTCGCGCCTTGCCGGCGACCTCGGGCGTCAGCTGTACTACGTAGCGATCGCCGCGGCGATCCCAGTAGAACTCCCCGGTTTGCCGATCCGACGTCACGTAGAAGCCGGCGACGTACATGGCGAAATGATCGCTGGCGTCGCGCGTGCGCAGTTGCTGCATGTTTCGCGGTTGCACGCCGATTGCCGGCAGCGGAGCCGGAGCGAAAAGTGCGGATGTCACGGCATTGGGCTCCTTGATCCTTCAATTTCAAACAGAGCGCCGATGATCATCGAGGCGTGCCGCAAACTGAGGTTGCGGAAGCCACCGGGCTCGACCGGTTCGCTGGCGTCGGGGCGTTCGCCGGACAACAAGCCGCCGCGCCTGGGGCCGAACCGCTCGCGAAAATAGGCCGACAGCTCCGAACCCGCAGTTCCGTGCCAGCGTCGGGCGGCATCACTGATCGCCTGCTGCAACTCGGCTGAACTACGTACCGTGCCAGCGGTGGTGCTCTGTATCTGGTGGATCAGGTCAGCCAGCAATTCCGCATCGCGCGGGTGCGCGTTCGTCGGGCAGAGCATGAAGACAGGCGCCGGCAGCAGCACGAAACAAAGCGGATCGATCTGCGCAAACTCGGCGACCAGCGTGGAGCACATCCGCCGCATGCTCTTTATCTTTGCTTCTTCGAACAGATACCCCTTGCGCAGTGGCGGATACCCCGCCATGTCGCGACCACCCCAGTGCAAGTGCGGATTGATCGGCCCCCTGCTGCGGCCAGAGTTTCTGGCAGCGTCCGGCAGGTGGGTCTCGATCATCGCCGAGAGCACCGCGATCGTCAGATTGGACAACAGCGGTAGGCGTCGCGGCAGGCTACCGATCAGGTCCATGAAGTGCGCGGGACTGGCGACGGCATGAAATGGCGCCAAGGCACCTTCGACTAGCGTGTCGATGGAAGCAAAGCGGCAATCGCCGAGTTGGAAGCCGGCGCCATCACGCTCAATCGCGCTCCGGGTTAACGTGCCGTCGAGTTCGACGGCGTGGCTGACTAGGTCTTGCAGCGCGCGCCGGGAATTGTTGCGCCGGCAGGCGTCAGCGACCAGCGCTGTCAGCAGCGGCCGGACCAGGGCATCCTGCTCGGCGATCAGGGCCTGTTCGAGTCTGAAATTGAATCCCTCGATTTGGCGCATCCGAGCAGTGTGCAGCTGCGTCAAGGGTTGCAGCTGGCCATCGACCTCGGCTTGCACGAAAGGTGTGAAGCGCGGCTGAGCATTTCCACAGTATACGAACCTCCGGCCGTCCCATGCGTGCAGCGGTAGTGGACGGCGCTCGTCCCGATCGACGATGGAGCCGGGCAAGTAGCCCCAGTCACCTTGGCGAGATACGTCTGCTTCGGTTTGCGTAAAGCAGTATAATAGGGGATAGCCGTAGCCGGGTGCGCAGATGGCTTTGTTGAAGTCCATGGCGCCGGCCCGACCGAGCGCAATATTGCCCCAGTTGCCGATATGGCCCGTTCGCGGCGGGCACAACGCGGCATCCGACTTGACGAGGTCGAGGAGCGTGCCAATGGCGAGGTCGTTCTCGCCCATGTGAACAGCCTTGAACGCGCTGCGTCGCTCGGCCAATTCGACGATGTCGATACGATCGCCGAGGCCCAATGCCTCGACGATTTGCAGCGAAGTCCTTGCTGTCGATCCGCCGGGCGGCGATATGGAGCTATCGAGCTTTGGCATCATGGCGAGCTACGCTTCTTGTGCGCCGTCGACACCGGCGGCTTGCGACCGAAGTCTCGCCAGCCGGGCATAGCCGCTGCCAGTGCCAGCAGCAGGAACATCTGGCAGACCACTGCGCACACCAGAAGCGCGGCCGAATTCGACCAGACATGCGAGACGACGGAAACGACTAGGACTAGCGGTGAGACGATGGCCGCCGTCATGGCATTGCGGGCCATCGCCAAACGTCCCCGGATCGCGGCGGGTGCCTGGATCTGCACCATGGTCACCGCCATCGTCCAGGAGACCGTATTGAAGATGCCAAGCCCGATGGCGAACAGTAGCATTGCCGCCGATTGTTCAAGCCGCCACATGCCAACGAAGCAAAGCATCTGGCCAGCCAGTCCGAGCAGCACCGCATTTCGCGATGAGCCGAGGCGTTCCGCGGTGGTCAAGACGATCGCCGAGGCCGCCATGGCGCCCAAGGCGAAGCCGCCCGCGATCAGTGAGAGCCGGTAGGGATCGGCGTCGAATCGCTCGGCAACGACTGGTGCCAGTACCAAGTTGAACAGGATCAGCGAGACGTTGTCGGCGGCGCTGACGACGATCAATTCGAGGAGTTTAACATCCTGCCGCAGTACGACGCCAAACTCTCTCCAGCTGGACACCATCCGCCGCCAATGCGCTTTCTCCGACCCATCGTTTTCGACGGCGATGGCTGCCACCGGCGCCTTTATCGCGGCCAGGGTTGCAGCCGATAGCAGAAATGTCAGTCCGTTGATGAAGAATGCCGCGGGCGGCCCCCAACGCAACACGATGAAGCCGGTGACGCCGAGCCCAACGAGCTGTCCGCCCTGCTGGCACGCACTGAACCAGCTGTTCAAGCGGGCGAGATCGCCGGACGGGACCAGCGCCGGCGTCAAGGCAAACGTTCCAGCACGATGGAAGGTGTGAACGATACGAATGACCACGGTCATGGCCAGGATCAATGCCATCGCATTGGCTAGATCGGCCGCCAGCATGAGGGCAATGGCGCACACACAAACGCCACGCACCAATTCCGCTGCGAGTGCCGTACGCCGGGGATCGCCGCCGTCAGCGGTTGGTCCTGCCACCAATTGCATCAGGAATGTCGCAGCCTGCTCGACCGCAACAACCACGCCGAACGCGGCAATCGTGCCGGTCTCCTGATAGAGTAAGGCGCCGGCAGCCAGCGTGTGCATGCCGTTGCCGATGTTGCTGGCAAATGTGCCGGCCAGGAACCACAATCCGGCTGGCGGCAATCCGGATCGTTGCAATAGGTTTGCCATGTCGACGTACTGATCCGGGCTACGCCGCGATGACGGTGTCCGGCCAATTCGCGCGCTCGGCGAGCGGCACGAAGGGCCTACTTGGTTTGCCGGCATACTGCAGCAACGGGCGTATGAGAATGTTGTTGGACTTCTGCTCCAGTGCCTGGGCGATCCAGCCGGGCATGCGGCCAGCGGCGAAAATCGCAGTTGCGAGATCATCCGGAAGGCGCATCAGTCGGTAGACGAGACCGGCATATAGGTCGACGTTGGGGCCGATGCCGAGACGCGCGAACGGCTTCATGGCCGCGACCAGTGCCTCGACGGTTTCGAAGTCCCGCGTGTCGCCGTGTCTCCGGCTCATCGCCTGCGCGGTGGCCCTGAAGTGACGGACGCGCGGATCCTCGGTGCGATATACGCGGTGGCCGAAGCCCATCACCGGCTGATTTTGGCTTTGCAAATCCCTTACGAACGCTGCAGCCCGCTCCGGCCCGCCGATCCGGTCGATCTGGTGCAGTACGGCTTCCACTGCGCCGCCGTGCAGGGGGCCGGCGAATGTTGCTAAAGCCGCGGTGATGGCGGCGTGTGGATCGGCACCGGCGCTGATCGCAACGCGGGCGGCAAATGCCGATGCATTCGAGCTGTGGTCGGCGTGGACAATCAGATCTTGATCGACCAAACGGGACAGTTCCGGCTGCGGTTCGTGACCGAGCAACATGCGCAGGAAATCGTCGGCGTGCGATCGTGCTGGGTCCGGCTGCAACGGCACCCGGCCATTGCGAAGGGCATGGTGCGCGGCAATGACGGCCGGCACCTGGCCGATCAGGCGAATGCCCGTTGCGGCGTCGGCTTCGCCACCGCCACTTTCATAGGTCGCGAGCGCCGATACGACCGTCCGCAGCGCCACCATTGGATGCGCCGACTTCAACGCCTCGATGATGGTTAGTACCTGTTGCGGCAGCACCCGCGCGCGGGCCAGATCGCGTCTGATCTGTGCCAGATCTCTGGCGGTCGGCAATTCGCCGCACAGCAGCAGCCATACCGCTTCCTCGAATGAAGCGCCCTCGGCCAAAGCATTAACTTCATAGCCACGATACTCAAGACGCCCTGCTTCGCCGTCGATGAAGGTGATCGAACTGTGATCGAAGTGGATGCCGCTCAGTCCACGGTGGATTTCTACTGCGCGATGGTGACGATCGACATTTGCCGTGTCGCGTGCTGGTGCAGCCGCCGCAGCACTTGATTTCAAGCGGCTGGCATAGGCCTTGATGGCCCGGATCGAATCGAGCTCGATCATCAGTTCATTGGTGATCTCGACATCCAATTTCTGCTCAAGCGCGAGCATCATCTGAACGTGAGCGAACGAATCCCACTCGACGATCGACTGGTAGGCGAGATCGTCGGTAATCCGGGCGGTCGGGATGCCGAGAGCATTGGCGACAAAGGCTTCGATCGATTTCATCTGGAGCTCAATTGAGACAGGGAAGGGCGTGGATGGTCGATGTCGTATGAAGGGTCAGCCGGCCAGCCGGGTGAGTTCAGCCACTGGGCGCGATGCTAGCCATTGGCGCAGCGCCTTTCGATCAATCTTCGAATTGGCATTGAGCGGCATCTCGGCAATGGTATGGATGGCGCGCGGCACCATGTAGTTTGGCAACGACTGCCGTGCCGCGGCCTCGAGTTGCGGCATATTCGACGCTCCCGAGACGATCGCTACGATATGATCCGGCTGCTGCTCGCACGGCCAAGCCAGCGCCACCGCTTCGACGCTGCCACCGCGACGCAGTACACCTTCGATTTCGCCAAGTTCGATGCGATGGCCGCCAACCTTGATCTGGGCATCGCGGCGGCCGAGATAGACCAAACCACCATCGCGGCGGGCAACGAGGTCGCCCGTGCGGTGGTATCGCGCTATGCATCCATTCGACTGGATGCGGTCGAAGAACCGTTGCGCCGTCCGCTCGGCATTGTGCCAGTAACCCGGCGATGTCTGGGCGCCGGCGACGCAAAGTTCGCCGATTGCGCCCGGCCCCACCGGAACCAGTTCCTCGTCGACGATTATCCAATCAAGCCCCGTATACACGTCGCCGATCGGCACCAGATCGTTCACACATTCCGCTGGCGATTTCACCGGATTCCAGCGGTAGGCGGCACAGGCGATCGTCAGTTCGGTCGGCCCATAGAGGTTCTCAACGATCGAGTTTGGCGCCGCCTTCTGCCAGGCTTCCGCCGTGGCCTTCGGCAGGCCCTCGCCGCAGAACAGGCTCCAGCGCAAGCGTTGGCATGCTGCCGGGCTTGAGTGCGCCGCGCTTGATCAACAGGGCCGCCACCGATGGCACCGAGAACCAGACCGTGATGCGGTGCTGCTGCAGGAACTTGAACGGCGCCAGCAATTCGATCGGCTGCATGGCACACACGCAAGCGCCAGCATCCCAGGCCATGAATAGGTCAAACACTGAAAGGTCGAACGTCTGATCGAAAGTCTGGCTGACACGATCCTGCGAGCCGAGTTGATATCGCTGTGCGTTGACATCGAGAAAGGCGCGGACATTGCCATGCGTGATAGGCACACCGCTCGGGACACCGGTGCTGCCAGAAGTGAACAGCAAGTACGCGAGGTCATCGGCTGTGACGGTTGGCAGCAGCGACAATGGCTGCAAATTTGCCAGATCGCGGCAATCAAGGACCGCGCCAGGCCATCGCCGGGCGAGGGTGCTGGCATCGGTCGCAGGCAGCAACAGCGCCGGCGTCCGGTCCAGTCCCCGCAGGACCTCGTGCAATTGCGGCAGTGCATGGGCATCGACGATAATGGCGTCCACGTCCGCCTGCTCGAGCATGGCGCGGGTACGCGCGATCGGGAACTTCGGGTTGAGCGGCACAAATGCGGCGCCAGCCAGCAAAGCTCCTAGTGCTCCCAAGTATGATACCGCGCTGCGCGCGCCGAATATTGCGACGCGGCGGGGACGGTGGCCGACTGCCTCGAGAAGTCCCGCCGCCAGACGTCGGGCCATATCGTCGGCCTCGGCATAGGTAAACGTGCGATCAGCAACCACCAAGGCGTCATTACCGGGAGTAAGATACGCTTGACGGACAAATCCGGCATGCAACGCATGGGCATCGATCAGCACCTGCTGGTCCAATGCTTCAGTCTTTGTGGCCAAGGTCATCGGCTTCCTCCGCACTTGTTTTTTTGATTGCACAGCCAGATCGTTCCTAGGTGCCGCTGCTATGAGTTGCCGCCACAGTCTCGGCGACCTCGACGGCTGCCGGATTTCTACTCGGAAGCATTCGGAGCATCACTCCGTCCTTGCGTACGTAGTGGTGCCAAAGCGCTGCCACGGCATGGAGGAATGCGACGCCGAGAACAGCTTGTCCGAGCCATTCGTGAATCGATTTCAGCGATTTGGTCGCTGCAGGTGAAATCGCGCTGTTGAGCGGAAAGGCGATCTGAAAGAGGCCGAAATCGATCGGTCGACCGCGTGCAAAGGTGTAGACGATGCCTGCCACCGGAATAGCCAGCATCAAGACATAGAGCGCAATATGCGTAAGTTTGGCCGCAGCCTTTTCCCAGCCCAGCATGTCGACCGGCATGGTCGGAGCCCGATGTGCGAAGCGCCAGGCGACCCTAAACACGATCAGCGCGAAGATGACGGTGCCGACCGGATTGTGCAGCGCCTTCAGCCCTTCACGGACGAAATGGCCCTTCGGCCATTCGCCGCGGACGAGTTCGGCGACCGAAACAACAATGATGCCGATCCCGATCAGCCAGTGCAGAGCAATGGTCACATTGTCGAACCGTTTGTTCGTGCCTTGCATAGTTGGCTCCCGTTCGGGCAGCAGCGACGCTGCGGGGTCTGATAATCAGAATGTATCGGGCGGCGGGTTTCGCCTGCCTGACGCAGTCCGTCAGCTTCTTGTAAGGTCGCTTGTGATTGCGGGAGTGTGTCTGCCTGCTCGAAGGATGTCGCCATCGAGGGCGTCGAGAGAATCGACGGTTAAACTACTGTGGCGGGGCTATTTGCACTGCCCCTTCATTGTCAGTGAGTGCCCAGCGAAGCCGTCCACTCGTAAGATGGACCATTTCCGTCTGTGAAGGATCAGTTGCGCATCACGCGGGCCGAGGACGATGCTGTCATCGAGTTTGCTGACCCCATGATTTCAGATGCGTGGCTCACAACTGGGCCGCAGATCAAGGGAATGACCGGCAAGGAAATCGTCGAAATCTTCAATGGCTTGACGGCTGCCCAGGAGAAACCTGTCAGAGCTCCGAAGCAGTGACCAAGATTCTGCCTGGGGCTGCTCAAATCGAGCAATGCCGATCGGTGGCAGTCAACCGGGATCTGCCCGGCCGTATTTGGCTCGTGCCTAGGCGCGATCTGTTTCGATCGGCAGGGCCGGGTCTCTGGCCCATTCCCCCATCGAGGC
The DNA here is from genome assembly GCA_963732635.1 of uncultured Alphaproteobacteria bacterium. Classification (GTDB taxonomy): domain Bacteria; phylum Pseudomonadota; class Alphaproteobacteria; order Rhizobiales; family Hyphomicrobiaceae; genus JAKFWF01. The sequence goes on along the minus strand of CAVTAL010000033.1, from coordinate 305,462 downwards.
GTCATAGAGCGAGAGGTTGTCGTAGCCCAGTTGATGCATCAGGAAGAGGTCGATGGTGGCCGAGATGCCGCCGCCGCAATAGCAAACAACCTGCTTATCCTTGGACACGCCTTTCGCCTCGAGCTTGGCGGCGGCATCGGCGAGGTTGATGAAGCACTTGCTGGCCGGATCGACGAGTGTCGCCGCCGATACGTTAACACTGCCAGGGATGCGGCCCGCCCGTCCATAGCGGCTGGGCTCGATACCGGCATGAAACTGTGGGCCGAGCGCATTTACGGTGACCGCGTCCGACATGCCGATTGCTGCTTTCACCGCATGCTGGTCGACGAACATGCCGGTCCGTGGGCGTGCCTTGAATGAAGCGGGCGCATAGCCTTTGGCGTCGCCGGCTTCGGTCGGCCGCCCTTCCGCCTTCCACTTGTCGAAGCCACCGTCGAGCACTGCGGCGTTATCGAAACCCAGCGAGCGGAGCATCCACCAGAACCGCGTCGACCACATCATGGTGCCAACGCTGTAGAGTACGACGCGGACGCCTTCGCCGATGCCATGACGCGAGAACGCTGCTTCCAACTGGATGGCGTCCTTCGGCATCATGAAGCGCGGACGTTGGCTGTTGTCGGAGAATTCACCTTGCAGGTCGAGGAAGTCGGCACCGGGTATGTGCGCTTCCCGAAATGTGCGCACGCCCGGCTCCGGCAGATAGGGCTCGTCGACGCCGGGCGGTGCGGGGTTGAGATAGGTCGTGCAGTCGTAAACGTGCACGTTGGGTTGGCCGAGTAACGCCGAGAGTGATTCAGTCGAGATGAGTGCATTGGGATCGCGCATCGTTGTCTCCTTTGAACTCCGGTGATCCGCGGGCCGTCAAGTGCCGCTTATGACTTCAGCCGGCGTTCAACCTGATCAACATCGCGGGCCGCGCCCTCAGAGGCCGACAACGCAAACGCGGCGTAGGCGCGCAGTGCCGTCGAGACAATTCGCTGTCGCTGCTCGGTTGGCTTCCAGGCTTGCGTGCCACGCGCCTCCATGGCCTTGCGGCGTTCAGCCAGCGTTGCTGCATCGACCGCGAGATCGAGCTTGCGCAGCGGGATATCGATTTCGACGATGTCGCCCTCTTCGATCAGGCCGATCGGCCCACCGTTTGCTGCTTCGGGCGAGATGTGGCCGATGCTCAATCCCGACGATCCGCCGGAGAAGCGGCCGTCGGTGATCAGCGCGCATTTCTGGCCGAGCCCCATGCTCTTGATGTAGCTCGTGGGGTAAAGCATTTCCTGCATGCCCGGTCCGCCGCGCGGCCCTTCGTAGCGGATGACGACCACATCACCGGCACCGACCTTCTTGGACAGGATCGCCTTCACCGCCGAATCCTGGCTCTCGAAGATCCGCGCCGGTCCCCTGAAGGTCAGGCAATTGGCTGGCACGCCAGCGGTCTTCACGATGCAGCCATCGGGCGCGATATTGCCGTAGAGCACGGCGAGGCCGCCGTCCTGGCTGTAGGCGTGCTCGCCTGAGCGGATGCAACCTGTCTTGCGGTCGGTGTCGAGATCGTCCCACAGCCTTTCGGTGCTGAAGGCTTGTGTGGTGCGCACGCCGCCGGGAGCCGCGCGGAAGAAGCGCTGCACGTCAGCGGCGGGCTTGCGCATGATGTCCCAGCGGTCGATGGCGTCGCCGATGGTCCTCGAATGCACCGTCGGCCGATCGCGATGGATGAGGCCGATGCGGTCGAGTTCGCCCATCAGGGCCATGATGCCGCCGGCGCGATGAACGTCCTCCATGTGATACTCGGAGGTCGAAGGAGCGAGCTTCGACAGGTGCGGTACCTTCTGGCTCAGCCGGTCGATGTCGGCCATCTTGAACGGCACTTCACCTTCACGCGCCATGGCCAGGAGGTGGAGCACGGTATTGGTCGAGCCGCCCATGGCGATGTCGAGCGTCATGGCATTCTCGAACGTGCGGAAATCGGCGATGCCGCGCGGCGTGGCGGTCACGTCGTCCTTCTCGTAGTAGCGCCGCGTGAGTTCGACGATGGTGCGGCCGGCCTGTAGGAACAGCTCCTTGCGGAAGGCGTGCGTGGCCAGAACCGAACCGTTGCCGGGCAGCGCGAGGCCGAGCGCCTCGGCGAGACAGTTCATCGAGTTGGCGGTGAACATGCCCGAGCAGGAGCCGCAGGTCGGGCAGGACGAACGCTCGTATTTCTCGACGTCGGCATCCGACGTGTTGGGGTTGGCAGCCTGGATCATGGCATCGACGAGATCGGCCTTGCGCTCGGTGCCGTCGTCGAGGATGACCTTGCCGGCCTCCATCGGCCCGCCGGAGACGAAGATCGCCGGGATGTTGAGCCGCATGGCGGCCATCAACATGCCGGGCGTGATCTTGTCGCAGTTGGAAATGCAAACCAGTGCGTCGGCGCAGTGGGCGTTGCACATGTACTCGACCGCATCGGCGATATGCTCGCGCGAGGGCAGCGAATAAAGCATGCCGTCGTGGCCCATGGCGATGCCATCGTCGACCGCGATGGTGTTGAATTCCTTGGCGACGCCGCCGGCCTTCTCGATCTCGCGCGCCACCATCTGGCCGAGATCCATGAGGTGCACGTGACCGGGGACGAACTGCGTGAACGAGTTGGCGATGGCGATGATCGGCTTGCCGAAATCGCCATCCTTCATGCCGGTGGCGCGCCAGAGGCCGCGCGCGCCCGCCATGTTTCGTCCGTGGGTCGAGGTGCGGGAACGGTACGGCGGCATTACGTGCTCCTATTGGCAGGTGGGCTGGCGGCTGTGCCACCGTGAGGGATCGCCTACCGATCTCAGATATACTCTGTTCGAACAAGTGGCGAGGTGGCGCTGGGCGCGGCATGCCAGTCATCGAATTCGGGAAGGGGCGCGATTGCCGCGGCCGCGGCTCTGGCCAACGCATGGTGTCCGCAGCCGTGAAGTCGCCGAACACCATGCAGCAGGCTCGCCGGTGGATGCGGCTGTCGTACAGAGGAGCGGTCTGCCGCGTTCGATATGGCGACTTGCCGGCAGTAATGTGAACCGGTTCGTTTGCCCTATCCCGTGGTGGGGCTTGATATGCGTCAATGTTGCGTGCTCCGCCTTGGCTAGCCTGCCATCGGCTTGATCCACTGTGCAGCCGGCAGGAGATGCGGCGTGTGTGTCGCGAGACTTCGACGACGGCGAATTCGATCCGGAGCGGTGTCCGCTGCTCGCCGGGCTGCCGGCAAACGAACGCGCACGGCGGTTGAGCCAACCATGGGTCAAGGCTTGTATTGCGCAACGCCGGACGGTATCTGCCGAGCCGTCGCCCGGGTCGCACATCGGCCAGGACGATCCGGCGTTGACTTGCCGCTTGCGCGATCCGTTGATAACCACCAGTTGACTACGGCTGGCCTGTGCTCGGTTCCGCTTGTTGTGGTCTATGCTTAATGCGCTGACTTGTGCCATCAACGGAAACGCCGAGCGGCGTGACAGGACCAAGGCGGCGGAATTCCGCGTCGTAGGCGGCGGGTTAATTTTCGCAGCGTCGAGTTGGCAAGCATGCTGCAAATGGCAGGCTTGCCGCAATAATGAGAGGCGTTCATGCCGATGTTGCCACGCGTTATTGTCGCCATCGATGCCGCGAATGCGCGCGATCCGAGCTATGTGGAAGTCGATGGCGTATCGAAGGCGGCGGCGCTGGTCTATGGCGAGCGCATGAGCGCGGTCCTTGCGGAATTCGAGCCTGCGGCCGGCATCGCGCTGCGTATTGCCGCTCGCGGCCAGCACATCGAGCGCTGGACCATTCCACGCGGCAGCTTTGCCGAAGGGCGTATCGGCTACCTGTCGTGGCGAAAGGCGCTACAGCACTTTCATGCGCGGCGGCTGGCGGAAATCGTCACTGCCGCAGGTTTCGATGCGGCGATGGCCGAACGCGTCGGACAGATCGTTCGCAAGGAGCGTCTGGCGTCAGACGCCGACGTGCAGGCGCTGGAGGACGTGGCCTGCCTGGTGTTCCTCGCGCATTACCTGACGCCCTTCGCGGCAGCGCAAGACGACGAAAAGCTGTCCGGCATCCTGGCCAAGACCTGGCGGAAAATGTCGGCGAAGGCTCAGCAGAGCGTTCTGGCGTCACCACCGCCGCAGCGTATTCTGGATCTGCTTGCCGCCGGGCAGGCGAAGCTCAGGCCGGATGCGTAGGTGGCCGAGCGCTTGCCGATGTCGAAGCCTTCGGGCAAATACAATGCGTGCAACAAGATCAAGTTCCCGGAAGGCACCAGTCATTGAGTGAAGCCACCGGCACCGGTATCGGCGTTGTGATCGTCGGGCATGGCGAGCGCGGTGGCAATGCCGACAATCAAGTACTGCTGAAGTTGCGCGATGGCGTCGCGGCGGCGACGGGTCTTACCGCAGTCGAAGCCGGGGTGCTCAATGGCGAGCCGACATTCGAACATGCGCTTGATGCACTGGCGCGGGCCGGATGTCGCGAAATCCTGATCTATCCGTTTTTCATGAGTGGCGGATATTTCGTCGGCACCGCGGTGCCTGATCGGATCGCGCTTGTTGGCTTGGTCCTCCCCTGGCACATGCTGCCGCCGCTTGGACTAGACCCGGCGTTGCCGGCGGTGATCCATCGCCGAGCGCTGGCCGAGGCACACGCGGTGGGGTGGATTCCGTCCAGCACGCGGTTGCTTCTGGTCGGACATGGGTCGGCCAAGTCGCGGGCGTCCGCCGAGGCAACTGAAAAGGCCGCCGTGGCCGTTGCCGCATTCGGTCAGTTCAACGTCGTCGAAACGGCATTTCTCGAAGAGCCGCCATTTGTTGCCGACCGTACCGGCCGCGACCGTGGACAAACGCTCGTCATCGGCTTTTTCTCGGCGGAGGGCCTGCACGCGCGCGACGATATCCCGGAGGCAATCGCCGGCACGGATGCGCATTACAGCGGACCGATCGGTGCCGATCCGGCGATTGCGGAGTTGGCCGCCGCCGCGGTCCGGAACGCTATCGCGGCGCGCTAAGCATCACTCGTCAACGGCATCGCGACCGATGGACCGCCGGCGCGTATGCTCAAGCCCGGGATCACGGCGTTCGATGAAATCGACCAGTCGGCGCACGTCGGCAATGCTCACCTGCTCCCGCTCGACGGTAACGCCGAGTGGCCGCAGGCGTGACAGCGAGCGCGACAGGCTTTCCGGTTTCATGCCGAGGCGGTTGGCGATCAATGCTTTTTCGTAAGGCAGCCCGACGACTGCCGCGCCTTGGTCGTTGGTGCACAGCCGCAGCAGGAACTGGGCGATGCGCTGTGAGCCCGACAGCAGCTTTATTTGTTCGATCTGGTCCACCAGCGCCTTCAGATGGCCGGAAGTCGACGCCAGCATCGGGAACGCCAGATCCGGGTTCTCGCGGATCTTTTGGCGCAGCATCGTGCCGTCGATCTGCAGCACGCGCGATGGCGCAACCGTCTCGGCGCTGACCGGGTAGCGGCCACCGAGGAACATCGCGCCCTCGGCAAACGTTTCGCCGCGCTTGAAGACGGCCACGACGGCCTCGTCACCCTCCGGCGTCAGGCGGTAGATCTTGACCCAGCCGTCGAGCACGACGAAGAAGTCCTTCGCCGGGTCGCCCTGTTGAAACAGGATCGCCCCCTTGCCGCAGACGCGCGGCCCCGACGTGCCGATCAATGATTGCATGACCTCGGCCGGCATCGCGCCGAACAAGGGTGTCGAACGCACCGTGTTCCAATCGAGCGGCGTCATGGAGCAAGCGCCCTCCGTTGCTGTCGCGTGACGTCTCGGGGGCACGCCCCCCTTGCGATGCGGCCAAAACCGTCGCAGCCGACTTATCGCTGTCCCGTCGCTCGCCACATGACGCACGTCAAGTGCTGCGGCCGGATTTACCTGGTTGCACTGAACGCCCCTCAGGCGATGGAACAGCTAATGCGACCCAGCACCCCGAAATCGGCATCGATGTGATCGCCCTCGGCGATCTCCAACGGCACCATGCAGGTGCCGGTTGTGATGATCTCGCCGGGCCGCAACGAAATCCCGATGCCGGAGAGTTCATTGGCAATCCAGGTCATGGCGACGCGCGGATCGCCATAGACGTTCGAGCCGATGCCATCGCGATCACCCTTGGCGCGCATGTGCGCCTTAACTGTGTGCTTCGCCAGATTGATCGCTCGCCAGTCGGCGGTGACTGCCGGCCCGATGATCAACTCGTGCGCGCAGGCATTGTCGGCGATCAGCGCCGGGCCGCCGACCTTGGCATAATCGGCAAACCGCGAGTCCGGCAGTTCGATGGTCAGGTGCAATGCCTCGATCGCCGCCATCACTTCATCGACCGCATAGGCCTTGTCGCGCGGCGTCAGTTCGCGGCCGATGCGGAAGGCGAACTCCGGCTCGGCGACGCGCATGCGGTTGGTCTTGATCGATACCGGAGTTCGGCCATCAACGACGCGCTCGGCAAGGATGCGGCCGGCGAGCGGACCATCGACACCGATATGCTTCTGGCCGGCGGTGCTGGTGGCGGCGATTTTCCAGCCGACGCGAGGTTTGGCCGAATGACGATCGAGGCCAGCCTGGATCGCGTAGCCTTCGCGGCGGGTCGTGGGCTTCAAATCGGCTGGCAGGTCGGCCGTGACGTCGCCGCGTTGCCAGCATTGCCAGAGCAAATCGGAGGCGCGGTCATGGGGCGATGTCGACATGGCATTTCTCCCGGTGCTCGATATTTTGCGGCACGCTAACGCCGATCTCGCCAGGATGCGAGTGTCAGGCTACCTGCCTGCAATGCGTCTCGCGAATGGCGAGTGTGCACAGCAGGGCGACGACTGTGCCGCCGACGATCGCCGATAGGGCGTACTGATAGGCGATCGCGTCATAAACCCGCGCGCCGGCCACCATCTTGCCGCTCCAGCCGAGGTCGAGCAACCAGCCGGTGAGTGGTTGGAAAAGCGCGCCGGCGCTTGTCACCAGGCAGTTCACGAAACCGAGCGCGGTGCCGCTGAGCGCGGTCGGGTTGTGCTCGCGCGCGGTCGCGAACCCGACGATCTGTGCCGAGCCACCTAGTCCGCAAAAAAAGCACAGGATCGTTATCAGCCGAACAGGCAGACCTGGAACATAGACAATCGCGGCGATGCTCAAAGTGCACAGCATCAAGCCGGCAATGTATGGCATGCGGCGTTTGCCGATGCGGTCCGATAACCAGCCGAAGAGTGGGGCACCAATGCCCCAGCCGATGAACACGGTCGAGGTGACGGCGGCGGCCGCGGTCTGGTCGAGACCATTGGTGGCGGCGAGGTAGGGCACGCCCCAGAGGCTGGCGAAGCCCAGCAATGGCGCGCTGGCACCCATGCCAGCCACCGCGATCAACCAGTTCTGTGGTTTGCGGACGACTTTCGCGAGCCCGGTAAGCATCTGGCTGAAGCCGCCGGAACCGCGATGACGATCTCGCACGGTCGTCCATGCCGAAATCGCCAGTAGCAAGCCGCCGCCGGCCAGCATCAGCATGGTCTGCCGCCAATCAAACGCCTCGACGCTGAGCCGCAGCGGGGCTTGGCCGAACACGCCGCCGGCCATACCCATCATCATCGCCAATCCGCTGAGCAATGCGAACCGCCGGGGCTCGAACCACTGACCCGCAACGGCCATCGAGCCGACAAGGCTGAACGCCGCCGCAGCGCCTATCAAAAAGCGGCCGGCGGCGACGCCCCAGAACGCTGTGCTGGTGGCGAACAGCACGCAGCCGAATGCGCAGACGAGCGCGGCGATGGTCATCAGGCGGCGCGGGCCGAACCGGTCGAGCATCAAACCGACCGGCATCTGCATGCCGGCGTAGCCGTAGAAATAGAATGCCGAGAGGTTGCCGAGCACGGCGCCACCGACGGCCAGATCCCGCATCAGTTCGGGGATCATCACGCTGGGCGCGACGCGCAGCACCCAAGCGTAGAAGAAGAACATGGCGCCAGTCGCCCACGCGAGCATCGGCAGCGTCAGGTATCTGGGCATCGGATGCGTGGTCTCGCGGGTCGGGAAGCGGGCAACGTCATGCCAATAGCACGCTTCGCAGGCAGTCGGACGCAGTACCACTATGCAGCTTTCGCCATGGTCCAATGCGCCGGGGCGGGTAGGGTGCAAAAGAAAAAACTTCCTGCCGCCAGACGGCGAGCACGCTGTTGTCGATTGACAAGGCTCGGCGGCTGTTGGGCTACAAGCCGCAGCACACCTGGCGCGGCAAAGTCTAAAGGCGCACTCGAACAATCGGGAGAAAAGGCAATGGCTGATCTACTCAAGGGACACATCGCGGTCGTCACCGGCGGCGGCTCAGGTATCGGCCAGGCGATCGCCATCGGTTATGCCCAGGAAGGCGCGCAAGTCGTCATCCTAGATGCCAATGCCGAAGGCGCCACCGAAACCGCCAGGACCATCGTCGAGACCGGCGGCAAGGCATCGGCGCATAAGCTCGATGTCACCGACCGCGACGAATGCCGCAAGATGGCCGCCGATATCGCTGCCAAGGTCGGGGATATTTCGATCCTGGTGAACAATGCCGGCATCAACCGGCGCAATGCCTTCACCGCCGATCCGCAAGCGGTGATCAAGGATTGGCAGGACATCATGTCGATCAATCTGGACGGCGTGTTCAATGTCACCCACGCATTCGTCAATCAGCTACGCGCGACCAAGGGACGGATCGTCAACATCGCCTCGATCCAATCCTTCATGCACGTACGCACGCCGAACTCGCCGGCCTACACCGCCTCAAAACATGGCGTGCTGGGATTCACTCGCGCCCTCGCCGCCGATCTCGGCAAGTTCGGCATTCGCGTCAATGCCATTGGCCCCGGCCTAATCGAGACACCACTCAACGCCCAGGCACGGTCGACCAATCCGGAGCTGGTAAAGACCTTCCTCGATCACACGCCACTTGGGCGCGCCGGCCAGCCGGGCGATATCGTCGGACCGGCGATTTTCCTGGCATCCGACATGTCGGCCTATGTGACCGGCTCGATCGTGATGGCAGATGGCGGGTATCGTACGGTTTGAGGCCAGCTATTTTTTCACCGGTCGGCCAAGGCTGTCGAGATAGGCGATAATGGCGTCGATCTCGGTGGGTTCGAACGTAAACTCGGGCATGTCGGGGTGGCCGGAGACGAGGCCCTCCGCCAATGCCTCGGCCAGCGTCTCGGCGGGGTAGCGGGTGACGACAGTACGGAACGGCGGCGCCTTTTCATGCGGGCTGGCGCCGTCCTTGCCGATCGAATGACAGCGGCTGCAGTTCTTGTCGAGGATCGCCTGCCCCTTGGCGAGTAGCCGCGCGTCGGGTGCCGCGAGGGCGGCAGTCGCCAGCATGGGTGCGAGCAATAGAAGAGCCAGTCGCTTCACTTCAGGTCTCCGGAAACACTTCAATGAGCAGCGAAGCTGCTGGAATTCCGGGTCTGCGACATTGCGCTGGCTCAACTCGTGACCTTGCAGCGGCGCCAAGTCTCGTCCGGCTTGTCGGCTTTCTTGCGCGACAACGTCATCAACTCCTCGCTATGCAATTGCATGCTGATTTCGGTACCGGCTTCGGGCTCGTTGCTCGGCACCACGTAGGCAAAGCCATGCCGCGAATAGTCGCCCTTGATCTGGCTCCCGGCCGGCGTGCGGATCGTCGGCCCCTCGATCTGCAGTGATTGCGAGGCGAAACACCATTCGCCGTCGATGCGGTCGGCCAATGCTGGAGTCGCGAGCGCAAACAGCGCGGCGGCGCTCAACCCAAGACGTGACCAGCGGGACAGGGATCTCATGACGCGATCCTTCATTGGTTGACGTCAGGCGAGGCTAGCGGGTCCAGCCCCCGCCGTCGAGACGCTGGCCCTATAGCGCGCCGATCGCCTCCAACGCATGCGCGACATCGGCGCGGCCTTCTGGCGAGAGCGGCGCTTGAGGTGGAATTGGATCGCCGACGTCGTAGCCCTGCAGCACCAGACCGCCCTTGATGCAGGCGGCCAGACTATACTTTGCGAACGCCTGATTGAGCGCCCACAGCTTCTTCTGCAGCACCATCGCCTCGGGCCATTTCTCGGCGCGGCAGAGATCATACAATTCGACGCTCTGCTTCGGCGCGATACAAGCAGGCCCCGCCATCCAGCCCTTGCCACCGATCAGCATGACGGCGGTCGGGATGTGCGCCGACGCCGCGAACACATGCAGCTTGTCGCCGCACTGGTTGATGATCGACAGCAGCCGGCCGGTGTTGGTTGAGGCGTCCTTGATGGCGACGATGTTCGGCACCTGAGCCAATCGCGCGATCACCGACAGCGACAGGTCTGCGCGCTGGAAGTTCGGGTTGGTGTAAAGCACCACCGGCAGCTTCACCGCGTCGGCGATTGCCCGGAAGTAGGCCTCGATTTGCGCATCGGTCAGCGGGAAATAGGCTTCCAGGATGGCGAGAATGCCGTCAGCGCCCATGGCCTCGTAAGTCTTGGCCTGGGCGACGGCATCGGCAGTCGACGTTGCGGCCACCCCGGCGATGACCGGCACGCGTCTGCCCGTCGCCTCGATAACCACTTCGACCACCCGGGTGCGGCTCGCCGCCGACAGGTAGGCGAACTCGCCGGTGGAGCCGAGCGGCGTCAGGCCATGCACACCCTGTGCGATCAGATCCCGCGACAGTCTTTCCAGAACGTCGGCTTTGATCGTGCCGTCGGCCGCGATCGGCGAGACGAGATAAGGGATAGACGCCGTGAAAATCGGGCATGATTGTTTACCTTCGTTGTGACGCGCCAGCTCGTTAACGCGAGCCGATCCCCGCGCGACGGCCGATGACTGCCAAGCAGCGCAATAGGGTCCAACAGCACCAGACAGGGATGGCGACGAGCAGAAACAGATGACCCGATGCGCTGATCATCCGCGGATCGGCAGTCAAGGTGTAGGCGAGAAAAAGGGCTGCGGCCAAGCTCGCGAGCCAACTCCACACTTGCACCCGCTTCCAGGTGTCATGCCCGGTGAGCCCGAAATCCTCGACTCCGATCGCCAGCAGAGCCACGCCGCAACCGAGCTGTGCAAACAGCCAGATCGTCATCGCACCTCGCTCAAGTAGATGCCGCAACTCAAATCATGTCCTCGAAGGGAATGATTGTGCTCTTGACCGTCTTCATCGCCATGGCGTCGGCAACGGCGCGCGCGACGCCGTCCTGGCTGAACGGATAGAGCGTTTGCATTTTCCGCCAGGGGTACTTGTCGCGCGCCTTGTAGAGCATCTCGACGCCGAGTGCCAAGTCGTTGGCGGTGAAGGCCCACGAACCCAGCACGTTGAGATCCTTGGTGCAGATGCGGTGCCACGAGGTCATGATCGAGCCGGCGTCGGTGAACTGGCCCATCTCGACGTAGGTGCCGCCGTCGCGCAGGAACTCGATGCCCTCAGGGCCGGCGGTCGGATGGCCGGAGCAGTCCATGACGAGATCGGCGCCATAGCCGCCGACGATGTCGCGCACCGCCTTGATGCGCTCGTCGGCGGTCTTGTACGTCTCGATGTCGACGGTCGCTTCGGCGCCGAAGTCGCGGGCGAGCTTGAGACGCGGCGTTTCCGGCGCGCCGACGGCGATGACGCGGCCGGCGCCCATTTCCTGAGCGGCGGCAATGGCAAGGATGCCGATCGGGCCGGTGCCCTGGATGACGACCGTGTCGTTCCAGCTGAAGCCGCCGGCCTTGATGGCGCGGTTGAATGCGCGGATGCACGAAGTCAGCGGCTCCGATAGCGAACCGAGCAGCAGGCTCATGTCGTCCGGCAACTTGTAGATCTTGGTGCCGGGCAACTCCTCGTAGTCAACGTAGACGTATTCGGCCCAGCCGCCCCATAGATGTGGTGGCTTGTCGAAGCCGAGATAGCGGCCGTAGTAGACCGGTGTCAGGCACTTGTTTGACTGTTCTGGATATCGCTTGCACCAGGCGCACAGTCCGCACGGCATCAGCGGTGGCAGCATCAGTTTGGAGCCGACAGTGATCGGCTTGCCCATGTGATCCGTCTTCAGTTCTGAGCCGATCTCGACAATGACGCCGGCGAGTTCATGGCCGAGCGTGAATGGCCACGGCAGCGGTTTCGGCCAATGACCCTTGAGGATGTGCTGGTCGGTGCCGCACACGCCGCAGGCGCCGATCTTGATCAGCGCCGCCTTCCGGCCGACTTTCGGCCATGGCACCTCGCGGATGACGGGCTGCGGCGCCGGGACCGTCATAGGTGCAGACGCGGATCTTGTCCGACACGGACAATGGCCGGCGCCTTGCCGGCCTTCACTGCGGTTGTACTCTTGGCTTTTGGCATCGGTGACGCATCCCCCGGTCTTGTTTGACCGGGATATTAGCAGCGAGGCGGTCCAAAATTGCACGATCAGACCTGCATGGGCGATATGCAGACCGCGCACGAAGTCTTCACAGCAGGGCGCGTCGGTACCATCAGAATGGCTTCGCCGGTCAGCACCGGTTTGCCGCTGACGGTGCATTCGCAGTCGAACATCGCGCGGCGCTTGGCCGGGAACAGTTGGGCAATAATGACCTTGGTGAGGACGGTGTCGCCGACCCGAACCGGACCCTTGAAATTCAAAGACTGGGAAACGTAGATCGCGCCGGGTCCCGGCAGTTCCATTCCGAACACGGCGGAAATGTAGCTTGCGGTTAGCATGCCGTGGGTTATGCAGCCGCCGAACATTGTTTTCGCCGCATACTCTGGATCGAGGTGCACCGGATTGCGGTCGCCGCTGACGTCGGCGAAGTGGCTGACGTCACTTTCCTTGACGACATGTCGCAGGGTTGCCTCCATGCCGACGTGCAGATCTTCGAAATAGTGGCTCTTGCGCGTCGTTGAACTCATGGAGCGACACTGGCCTTTCACGCCGGTATTCGATTGAACCTATTCCTCGTAAGGCGAGTTTATAACGTAGCAGCGATGTGCTGCAACGCACTTGCATGCGGGCTTTAGTTGAATGTCGCGGTTGTGGTCACCATTTGACTGAGCGGCGACACACCCGGAAGGATATCGGATATGCTCAAAAAATTCACAGCAGTTGCGCTGGCACTTTCGGTCGGACTGCCGGCCATTTCGACGGTTTCGGTCAGCGCGAGCGCCGAGCCGAATTGGCGCGAGCGGGCGGCGGCCCGCAAGTTGGAACGCAAGCGTATCGTCAAGATGCGCAGGTATCGCGACGACAGCTATGCCGCTCGCGCGCACGATCTCGATCCTGCCGGTGACTACAAGGGGTATCCTGATTGGGCACGCGTTGCACTGTCGCCGAAATACGACAACAATCGCAGGTGAATGCCAGCTGCCATTGTCATGAGCGGAGGCCGCTCGGTCTCAATAATTCATCGGCGGCACGTGCTGCGTGGCGTTGCTACTGGTGGACCGATGTTGTGCTGAACGTATTGCCACCGATATGCCGCGCTGGCAGTATGCGGGTGGTCGGATAGAAGCGGTTGGTCGACGCGAGGCAAATATGCGGGTAGTGACGGGTCTGCTTTGCGCGTTCGCTTTACTGGCGTCGCTGATTGTCGATGTGGCGGCCCAGGGTGTGGACGACGATCGAGTTTCAAAGCGATCCTACCTCGCGATGAAGAAGGAGCGTGAACGCGCGACTGACGATCAGCGTCGGAGACAGACCCAAGATGGCGACGGTTCTGCCGCGCGCGCCAATGAGGCAGATCCTTCCGGTGCCTATAAATCGCTTCCTGATTGGGCGCGCGCCGGTCTTGGCACAAAGCCTTCCGGCAGGTAGCGGCGCGTACGCCTAAGGCATGAACGGCAGATCGGTATCTTCCATCTTCAAACCATTTTGCGTCAGCAGGCAGTGGACCTGTCCGCGGTGGTGCGTCTGATGGTTGAAAAAATGTGTGATCAGTAGCCAGCGCGGCCTTGAAAACTGAGTGCCAGCAGCCATCGAGGTCCACGTCAGTTCACCGTCCAGGTCCGACTGCTGGAGGGCATCGCTCCATGCGATGATGGTATCGTCGAACGCAAAACGTGACGATTTCAACTCACACCAATCCGGCATTGCCGTCGCTGACTGTTCGATTGATTTCGCAATCGGCAGCGGCGTTGTGCCGGTAAAGCGATGCATCCAGATCTGATCGCCGAAATAGATGTGGCTCAACGTGCCGTGGATCGATTCGAAAAATGCTCCGCGCGCGCGTTTGCGCTCGCTATCGGGCAGCCGGTCGGCCGAACGATAAAGTGACTGGTTCTGCCAGTGATTGTAGCGGGCCATGGTCTGGGCGTGCGCGGGGGTAATCATGATGTCTTGGTGACCCGTGCGGTGACTTCAATCTCGACTTTCATGGCCGGATTCATCAGCGCGGTGCTGAGCATCGTGGCCGCGGGGCGTGACTTGCCGAAGGCTTCGCGCAGTAGCGGCCAGCAGGGTTCGAAGTCTGTGCCATTGGGAAAAATGTAAGTCACCCGCACCACGTCGTCGAGCGAGCTGCCGGCCTCTTTCAGCACCGCCGCGATGGTCTTCAATGTCTGCCGGCACTGATCTACGACGCCGTCGGCGAGTGTCATTGTCGCATAGTCGTAGCCCGTGGTGCCGGACACGAAGACATAGTCCCCATCGACCACGGCACGGGAATAGCCGATCTCGGCTTCGAATTTCGAACCAGACGAAATCAGACGACGGCTCATGATTGGTCTCCGGTATTCATGGTCGACGAAAGCCGATTGCGGCGCTCTACTGCAAGGCTTGAGTCAGCCGTTTGATGTCCTGGCCGATTGTAGGATCGATCGGCCCGTCGGCTTCGGCGACCGCGCGCAGCATGGCGATCAATTCCTGCAGCTCTCGGGCATCGCAGGATTTGCGGATCACCGGCAGCAAGCGACGGTAGGTCTCGCTGAGATCGGTGCCAGTCTTGGTGAGCCAGCGGGCCTGGGCCAGCAACTCTTCGGCTTGCTTACTGCTGGCACCAAACGTCTCGGTGATCGACCGAATTATGGTGGCGCGCTCGCGTTCGGTCAGCGCCCCGTCGAACTCAGCCGTTGCCGCCATCATCGCTACAGCGGCCTCGCGCGGATCGCTCACCAAGTCCAATTGATTGGCGCTGGACTTGCGCCGCCAGGCCCAACGGCGAAACAAGCCTCTTGCATCCTCCGCTGCCTCACCGATATCGCGGACGGCGTGGCTTGCCTGCTGAATGCGCCAGAGTATCAACAACAGCGCGCCGATCGCGGCGACGAGGCCTGCCAGAATATGCATGTCGCGACACCCCCATCTCAGTGGCGTCGCGACAATAACCTGCAGTTGCATCGAAACGCAAATTGCTCAGCCGACGATCTCATCGAGGCGGAAATTCATGGCAATCTCGCGCTCGGCGGCGGCGGGGCTGTCCGAACCATGCGTCGAATTTTCGCCCTTCGATACGGCGAACAACTTGCGGATGGTGCCATCCTTGGCTTCCTTGGGGTCGGTGGCACCCATCACGTCACGATACTTTAGGATCGCGCCCTCGCCTTCCAGAACCTGCAGCACGATCGGTCCGGAGGTCATGAAGCTGACGAGTTCACCGTAGAACGGGCGGGCGGCATGCTCGGCGTAGAACGCCTGGGCCTGGGCCTTGGTCCACAATACGCGCTTCTGAGCGACGATGCGTAGGCCAGCCTTTTCGATGACGGCATTGATGCCGCCGGTCAAGTTGCGGGCGGTTGCATCTGGTTTGAGGATGGAAAAGGTGCGCTCTATGGCCATGACGGAAAATCTCGTATGCTTGAGTTCAGGGATGAAAGTTGCGCCGGGTTATAGCCACATAGCCAAGCGGCCAGCAAGCCGGTTCCAGATTATGCGGCCGATCCGGCGGCGTTTCGCGAGCGCAGAGGCAGCAGGTTTGGTCAAATCCCCTTGGAGCCTTCGCCCTTCTGGGTCGCCCCTTCAAGTCGCTTCATGGTGTCGTGGAACTTCTTGACCATCCGCTCCATGTAGGACAGGGCCTTATCGACTTCCTGCTCGCTGGGCAGATTGAACGGTGCACCGGGACCACCTGGACGTCGCTCGGCCTGGCTATCCGGGCCTTTCGGCTTGTCGCCGTTGAGGCCAAGCAGGTCTTCCATGCGCTTGACCTCGGCACGCAGGTCCTTGTTCTCCGCTTCGAGTTTGCGCAGGTCGGCTGTCGCATCGCCCATCGGCTGACACGACCATTGGCTGTTCGTCGACGCATCCTTCGGCTGCGATTTGCATAGCGCCATCGCGCCGGTCTCGGTGTCGAGCCGCGCAAACCCACCGTCGACTGGGCTCATGGTGAAGCGGCCCGGCCGCTCCTGTGCCTTCAAGCCGGATGTTCCTGCAATCAAGGCCAAAACCAGAATTCCGGCAGCAACCGACCGGCCACGCGCATTGACGTATGTGCAACTGGCTTGTGGCATGGCGCAAACTCCTGCAGGTGGTGGGTAGAGCATAGGACGCTTATATGGCGTCCGAATGGCCCCACAACCAGACCCTTGCGGCGTCCCATCGCGACCACCGCCAAATTGATTCGAAATTCAATTTTGCTGTTCATTGCGGCCCGTCAATGACCCGACAAGCCCGTGGTTATTGGGCTTAACCGATCGTTTACTGGGTCTTGCGAGCGTCATCTCCAGCAAGGTCCTCCATCGTGCCGCGTCCGGCGAGACCTAACAGCGAGCGCAGACCGGAAAGCAAGGCGGGCACTACACCCGACCTCGCCCCCCAGATAGGGCGGTCCGCATTCGTGAACTGAGAAGCACTGCCCGGGCATGATGGGGAATTCAGATGTTTAAGAAATCCGACGACCGCGAGTTGGGCAATTTGGCCGGTCAGAATGGCCCTCGTCCGGGCGAGCTTGTCTGCGCGGGCGAGGACTTGAAGGATATGTTGGCATTGTTGTCGCGCCAGTTCGTGGAGGCCGATCAGCGCAATAGCGTCGCCTTGCACGATATGCGCGGTCGGCTCGAAGACCTCGGCCGTACAGCGGAAACCGTGCGCGACCAGGTACCGTCGCAGTATGCCCCCACGTTCGCCCGCATTGAGGATGGCGTTCAGCATCTGGCCGAACGCATTGGCGCCGTCGGCCGTGAGCGCGAAGTCGCCAAGGCCACGGCCGCGATGACCCAACACGAATCGAGCCCCAACGTCGAAACGCCTATGCCAATCGCGGCACCGGCCGCGAGCCATGCCGCCGCCTACAGAGTTGCGCCCGACCAATCCGTTGCCGGTGACGTTGCCGAGCCCTGGGATCTCGCTTCTGCCGAGGCGCTCGCACAGCTTTATGAAACCGGCGAGGCAAAGTTCGGGGCCGCCGAAATTGATCCGACTCCCTACCCGGCGCTGCCCGCCGTTGCGACACTTGCGCCGGAATTGTCTTTCGTGGCTCCGGCTGCCATTACTGCTGCGGAGCCCGCTCCGCATGACGATCGCGCCTGGCTTGAGGAGCGCTTTGCCGCCATTGCCACCCGCGTCGAGCAGTCCTTGACCGAAATGCGTCCCGACAATGCTTTGTTGGCCTTCGACGGTCGGCTCGAGCAGCTTGAACATCGTTTCAGCAGTGCCCTCGAGGATGTTGCAACGCGTTCCGACGTGGAAGGACTGCGGATCATCGAGGCGCATATCAACGAACTCGCCGGCCATTTCGAGCAGGCGCAGGGTCAGCTTGGACGCCTCGACCATATTGAGCGGCAAATCGGCGACCTGATGCATCAGGTTTCGGACGAGCGTTTCGCCGACCTGTTCAGCCAGATTGTACCGGCGGCCCTGCATCAAGGCCCGAGCGAGGGCGACATCGAGGCCGTTGCAATGGCCGTCGCCGACCGCGTCGCAAGCCGTCTGCCGAGCCCGGAATACCAGGCGCCCGCCTTCGATGCTGGATCGATCGGCGATCTGAAGCGTCTGGTGGAAGGCTTCGTCGCTGGTCAGCGCGAGACTGAGGAACATACCTCGACGATGCTCGACACCATGCAGCAAGCGATGATCCGAATGCTGGATCGAATGGATGCCATGGAGAGCGCGCCGCCGTCGTATGGTGCCCAGCAGGCAAACTTCGCGGTCCCGATGGCGGCTCCCGCTGCCGCGCCGGTACATTCTGCCGCACCGCAACGTGCCGAACTTTCCTTCGGTTCCGAAGCCGCGCTGCCGGCACAGGATATGCCCTCGGTCGGGACGAGCCGCGCCGCGCCGCAAAACAAGGAGGACTTCCGCGCTGCCGCTATTGCAGACGCCCGACGTGCGGCTCGCAAGGTTTCGACTCAGACGACTGACGGGGCTGCGCCGCAGGCGGACGCAAGCCGCGCTCGTCGTGGGGCGTCGGCTGTCGAGGTTCATGTCGCTGAACCCTCAGTGGTCGAGGAAAAGCGCAAGCCGCGTACGCCGCTGATGGTTGCCGGTGTCGCGCTCGTGGTTGCCATCGGATTCCTTGCCGCATCGGTTGGCATCAATCGCGGCGGTCCGGTCTCGGAGCGCCAGACGGCGCAGCAAAAGGCGCCACTGACGATCGAAAATGGTAGCCTTGAGACCACTGCTGGCGAGTTGCCTGATAGCACGCAGAAGACGGCCACGCCGACACCGTCCATCGAAGCCAGTGGTTCGGCGCCACGCCCGGCGCCGGCGGCAGCCATGCCGCGCCCACCTGTGAACCCAGGCCAGCCCGGCGGTAAGTCCGGAACTGTGCTGCAGGGGCTCGGCGATCAGCAGGACGGCGCGAGCGAGCAAAAGATCGTGCCGCAGGATGCCTCGTTGCGCGCGCCTGGCACCGCGCCGATGACGAACGCCATCGGCATATCCGTGACGCCGACCAACGCCGCACAGAATAATTCAGACCTTGCCCGCATGCGCCAACAGCGCAACATGGCGAGCCTTGCGAGCCAACTCGCCGCCGTTCAGGCCAATGCGCCGACGCTGCCCGCTTCGATGATGCCGGACAATGCGGCGCTGACGGCTTCGGCCGCCGCCGATACGGCCATCGCCGCCGATGTGGCGACGCCAGCCGAAATGCCCCCGGTCCAGATCGGGCCGAACTCGCTGCGCCTTGCCGCGCAAAAGGGCGATCCGTCCGCCGAGTTCGAAGTTGCGGCCCGCTTTGCCGAAGGCCGTGGCGTCGCGCAGGATTTCAAGCAGGCCAACTCCTGGTACAGCCGCGCCGCTCAGCGAGGCTTTGCTCCGGCGCAGTACCGCCTCGGCACCTTGTTCGAGCGTGGTATCGGCACCAAGGCCGATGTGGCTCGAGCCAAGGTCTGGTATGGCCGCGCCGCCGAGCAGGGACACGTCAAGGCGATGCACAACCTCGCCGTCCTCAACTCCGGTCGCGAGCAGTCAGCCGACTATGCCATGGCTGTGCACTGGTTCACCGCCGCCGCCGAGCGTGGTCTCGCCGATAGTCAGTACAACCTGGGCGTTCTGTACGAGAGTGGCCTCGGGCTGCCGCGCGACCTCAAGCAAGCCTATCACTGGTTGTCATTGGCCGCCCGCAACGGCGACAAGGAAGCTGCCCGTCGCCGCGATCAGATCCGCATGAAGCTGGAAGAAGGCGAGGTCGTCACCGCCGACGGCGTCATCGAGAAATGGCGCGCCCAGGCGACCGATCCGGCCGTCAACGAGGCCCGCGCCGCCGGCGAGATCTGGAAGCAGCGCCAGACCGCCGGTCGGTAAGAGCAACACAATTCGGCAAGTGCCAGGGGGCCGTGACGCAAGTCACGGCCCCTCTTTCTATTTCGCTATTCGGTGAAGACAGTATCGCGGCTGCGGCGGATGGTCGGCAACGCCGCCACCACGATCAGCAAGACAGCGAGCCCCAGCAATGCCGCCGACAATGGTCGGTCAAGGAAGGTCATGAAACTGCCGCGCGAGATCCGCAGCGCCTGACGGACCTTCTCCTCCATCAGTCGACCCAGCACGAATCCGAGCAGCATCGGCGCCGGCTCGAAGCCGAATTTCAGGATCGTGTAGCCGAACAGGCCAAAGGCGGCGACCAGCAGCACGTCGGCAGAAGAGTTCTGCACCGAATAGATGCCGATGCAGCAGAACAGCACGATGGCCGGGAACATCAACCGATAGGGCACCTTCAGCAGGCGGACCCATACGCCGATCAGCGGCAGATTGATGACCAGCAGCATCAGATTGCCGATCCACATCGAAGCAATCATGCCCCAGAACAGATCGGGTTTCTTGACGATGATCTGCGGGCCGGGCGTAATGCCGTGAATGGTCATGGCGCCAACCATCAGTGCCATCACCGCATTGGGCGGGATGCCAAGTGTCAGCAATGGAATGAAGGCGGTCTGCGCGCCAGCGTTGTTGGCGGCCTCCGGACCAGCCACTCCCTCGATGGCACCGCGGCCGAAGCGCGATGGGTCCTTCGCGATCTTCTTCTCGACGGTGTAGGAGGCGAAGGGGCCGAGTACGGCGCCGTTGCCCGGCAGCAGGCCGAGGATCGAGCCGATCAGCGTGCCGCGGGCGATCGGCATCGCCGATGCGCGCATGTCGGCGCGGTTCGGCAGCAGGCGTCCGATGACAGCATGAACGACGTCGCGGGTCTCCGGGTTTTCCAGGTTTTTGATGATCTCGGCGAAGCCGAAGACGCCCATCGCGATCACCGCGAAATCAAGACCATCGGAGATTTCGGGGAAGCCGAAAGTGAGACGCTCCTCGCCGGTTTCGAGATCGGCGCCAATGGTCGACAACAACACGCCGACCAGGATCATGGCGATTGCTTTCAGAACCGAACCGCGCGCCAGGACGACGGCAAACATCAGGCCCAGCACCATCAGCGAGAAATATTCCGCCGGCCCGAACAGCAGCGCCATGCGCGTCAGCGGCAGCGCGAGCCCAGCGATAATCAACGTGGCGACGCTGCCGGCGATGAACGATCCGATGGCGGCGATACCGAGGGCAACGCCGGCGCGGCCTTGCCTGGCCATCTGAAAACCGTCGAGCACGGTGACGACGCTCGTCGCTTCGCCCGGAATATTGACCAGGATCGCGGTCGTCGAGCCGCCGTACTGGGCACCGTAGTAGATTCCGGCCAACATGATCAGCGCGCCCACCGGCTCAAGGCCGTAGGTCAATGGCAGCAACATCGCAATGGTCGCGATCGGCCCCACACCCGGCAGCACGCCGATCAAGGTGCCGACGAGGCAACCGACGAAGCACAAGATCAGGTTAATCGGCACTGGTATCCACAGGCCAACCGATGCCAGTGGAATCCAGGCGACCTTCCAGACAGTGTGGAAGCCGAGCGCCAGATTTGCGTAAAGATCCATCATCGCGTTGGCCCCTCATCAATAGCCGACGAGCCACGGCGCGATCGGGATCGGCAGCCGCAGGATGAAACGGAACATCAGCACGCACAAGGCGGTCAGGCCAAAGGCGAAAATTGCAATTTCGCGCGGCCGGGTGTCGGGGTCGGCGAGCGAGGCGAGCGACACCGCCAGTGGCCCGGCCACGACCAGCCCCAGCGTTGGCAGTTTGAAGGCGCCGAAATTGAAACCGCGAATGGTAAGGCCGAACGCGATTACGGAGCCGAGGACGCAGATTAGGCCGCGCATCGACCAACGTTCGAGCCGGGCCCCCGGAACGGTGAACCCCATCCCGATCAAAAGGGCGCCGCAAACACCGAGAAGTACAGTGACCGCGCGCGGCACCATGCCGGCGCCGAACTCGGCAACAGTCCCGACTGAAATCGACGACGTACCGAAAAAGCCAATTGCGGCAATGCCGAGCAGAAACAGCCCAGCCGCCAGCGCATCGGGCGATTTGACGAGCCCCGACGGGCGCGTGCCGTCCTCGAACTTCGAATTGTTACTTGGCATGCGGCTTCCCCAGGCCCCGTTGTCAGCGACCGTGCTCCAATGCCTTCTCAGGCGAGGCATTTGAAGAACACGGCCGGCATTGGCCGGACGCTAGCCGTACCGGTGGGACAATGTCCACAAGGTTGTGGGTGGCAAGCCCTAATCCTGACCGTGTGTCGCTGGGCTGGCCGCGTCACGCGCCCATTACCTGATATCCGGCAGACGATGCCGCGTCCTGCGGCATCGCCAGCACCCATGCGCACTGATCATTCGTGAATGTGACTGTCATGCTTGCAAAATGCCGGAGGGAACTTCTAGGCTTTGACGGCCCGAAAATTTCCATGAGTTGATTTGAAGCATGAATGACCACACCCAGGCGGCGATCCCGCCCCGCTCGATTGCCGTCATCGGCAGCGGCATTGTCGGCATGAGTGCGGCCGTGCACCTGCAAAATGACGGCCATCGGGTGATGGTGATCGATGCGCGCAGTCCCGGCACGGCGACTTCCTATGGCAACGCTGGCGCGCTCGTCACCGGTGCCATCGAGCCGACCAGCACGCCAGGTGTTTTGAAGGACATTCCGCAGTATCTGTTCGACAGCGCAAGTGCGGTCAGGGTGCGGTGGAGCTACTTGCCGAAGCTGGCGCCGTGGCTCGTCCGCTTCCTGCTGGAAAGCCGCATGCCGAACGTCGAGCACGCGGCGGCCAGCCTTCATCCTCTCGTCACGCGGGCGCTCGATGCGCACAAGCAGTTGATCGCGCTTACCGGCGCTGGTGACATCGTGCGGCCGGTCGGCTGGCTCAAGGTCTATAAGACCGAAAAGGGCTTTGCAGGCAGCGCGCTGGGCCGGCGGCTGATGGATGACCACGGCATCAAGTACGAAGTGCTGTCACCGGACGAGATCGGTCAGCTGGAGCCGGGCCTCGCACGGATGTTCGTGCGCGGCCTGTTCCACGGCGATAGCGCGTTTTGTACGCTGCCCAAGAAACTGATAGACGCCTATGCCACCCACTTCTTTGCCAATGGCGGCGTGTGGCTGCCGGAGCAGGTGCGCCAAATCGAGCCGCTGGGCGATGGGCGCGTGCGCATTCGGTCCGAACTCGGCATCCGCGAGTTCGACACCGTCGTGGTTGCAGCGGGTGCCTGGTCAAAGATGCTGGCCGAGCAGGTCGGTGATCGCGTCATCCTCGATACCGAGCGCGGTTATCATCTCAATCTTGATCCGGGCGCTGCGCGCGAGTTGCGCCGTCCGGTCTGTCTGCCGGAGGACAAGTTCGTGTTGGCACCGATGCAGGATGGCATCCGCATGACGAGTGGCGAGGAATTCGCCGGCGTCGACGCGGCGCCGGACTTCTCGCGCATCTATAAGCTGCTACCGAAAGCGCGCGCGGTGCTGCCTGGACTGTCGGACAAGGTGACGCGCGAATGGATGGGACGGCGGCCATCGACGCCGGATTCATTGCCCGTCATCGGCCGCAGTCCGAAGGCCTCGCAGGTGATCTATGCCTTCGGACATCAGCATCTGGGGCTGACGCTTGGGCCACTGACTGGCCGGCTGGTCGCGCAACTCGTGCGCGGCACGACGCCGGAAATCGATCTCGCACCCTATTCGATCTCGCGCTTCTGAGGACCGATGAACATGACTGATAGCAAGGCTACGGCCGGCAAGCCTCGCGCGGTCACCGTTGGCTCGGCGGTAGTGGATATCATCGCGGTTGTCGCGAACAAGGACATCGAGCGGCTGACGTTGCAGAATACCGCCGCCTCGTTCCTGCTGCTGGAGCCCGGTCGAAAGATCGAAGCCGACAGCATATCTATCCACACCGGTGGTGGTGCGATCAATACCGGTGTTGCGTTGGCGCGGCAAGGTTTCGCGGTCGCGCCGCTGGTAAAGCTCGGTCGCGATCTCAACGCCACCAAGGTACTGGAGACGTTTGCGGCCGAGGGCCTCGACGAGCGGCTTGTGTGCCGGTCGGACAACTTCGCAACCGGCGTTGCCGTGATGATTTCGGCGCATGATCGTAATCCGTCGATCTTCACGTTCCGCGGAGCCAACACCCGGCTGACGACGGCCAACATCCCGGCCGATGCGTTTGTGGGCGCAAGCCTTGTGTTCGTGTCGGGCCTGAGCAACGACTCCGCCGATTGCTTTCCTGGCATAATCCGGCAGGCTAAGTCGGCAGGGGCATTCGTCGCAACCAATCCGGGCATCCGTCAATTGTCGTCGCGGCGCGAAGCCTTTCTCGGGGTGATCGGGGCGCTGGATCTGTTAACCATCAACAAGATTGAGGCGGCGGGCCTGCTGCCTGGTCTGATCGCTCAGGCTGGAAACGCCGGCCGTATGGTCGAGTTGTCGTGCCCATTGGTGCCACCGGCGGTCGATCTGCCACCGCTTTTGAGAAGCGGCATCGGTGGCGGCGGGGCGGATCTGACCTTGCCGGCGTTCATGTCCTTGCTGCATCAGCAAGGCCCGGCTTTCATCGCCATTACCGATGGCTCGAAGGGGGCCTATGTGTCGGGAGGCGGTAAGCTGGTTTATTGCCCGTCACTGCCAGTCGAGGTGGCTGGCACCGCTGGAGCGGGCGACGCTTTCGCCGCGACGCTTGCAGCCGGTCTCGCGTCAGGCACATCGATTGCCGACGCGATGGTCGGCGCAACCGTCAACGCGGCGTCGGTGGTCGGTGTCGTTGACACGCAATCCGGGCTTCTCACCCGCTCAGCCATTGCCGAGCGGGTGGGGGAAGCGCGCAAAGCGCTGCGCATACAGACTTGGGGCTAGGCGGTGCTCAACCGCGGCCGACGAACGGCATCTTGGTTGCCATAATGGTCATGAACTGGACATTGGCATCGAGCGGCAGACTCGCCATGTAGCGTACCGCGCTACCGACATGCTCGACGTCCATCACGGCCTCGGGAGCAATCTGGCCGTTGGCCTGCGGCACGCCTGCCTTCATGCGGCCGCCCATGTTGGTGTCGGCATTGCCAACGTCGAGTTGGCTGCAGGCGATGTCGTTAATGCGACCGTCGAGTGAGATGCACTTGGTCAGGCCGGTGATGGCGTGCTTGGTCGCGGTGTAGGCGACCGACATCGGCCGAGGCGCATGCGCCGAGATCGAACCGTTGTTGATGATCCGGCCGCCCTTTGGCGATTGCGATTTCATGATCTTGATCGCTTCCTGGGCGCACTGGAAGCAGGCGGTGAGGTTGAGGTCGACGACCTGCTTCCACTTGTCGAGCGGGATGTCCTCCATCGGACCGGCGGGCAGGCCCATGCCGGCGTTGTTGAACAGCACGTCGAGGCGACCGAAGGCCTCCTTGGTTTTGGCGAACAGCGCCACCACCTGCTCGGGTTTGGTGACGTCGGTCGGCACGGCGAGCATGCGGCCACCGCCTTTCTTCGCGAGTGCGACCGTGCCTTCAAGCTCAGCCGCGCGGCGGCCGGCGACAACGACGTCGAAGCCATCGGCCTGCAATGCCAGTGCCGATGAACGGCCGATGCCTGAGCCGGCGCCGGTGATCACCGCAACCTTGTTCTGGGCCATGAGAAACCTCCCTTTTTTGTCCATCACTGTTTGAAGTTCGCGCGACTTTACATTGAAGCGCGGTTCTGACCAGACCCTCGTTGGCGCGAAGCAGATGCCCGAAACGAACAAGGCAGGCGGATCGCTCCGCCTGCCTGCTGTTGGCAATCAAAAGTTGGTGGGCCAGCTAGTTTAGCTTCTTCTTCGGCTCGACCACCCGTCTTGGCACCGCTTTTTTCGGCGCTACCTGGTTTGGCTGGGTGCGCTTGATTGGCGTCGCCTTCTCTACCTTCTTCGGGGGAGTGACAATCTTCCTGGGCACCGGCACCTTCTTGATCTCGACCTTTTTCGGCACAGGCTTGACGTCAATCTTCTTTGGAACCTGCTTGGGCTCGACCCTCTTCAGTAGCTGCTTCGGATCGGCAGTCTTTAGCAGGGGCTTGCAGCTCCCGTCGGCTTGCTTGACTTGGCCGGTTGGGCAACGTTCGGTCACCGATTTCGGCAGGCAGGCTCCGCTCGGTGTTCTGACGAAACCTGGCTTGCAGTCGCCCGGCTTGACGTTGTCGACGCACTTGTCACCGACCTTGTGCTGATTGGTCGGACAGGTGACGGGGCCCTTCGTCGGCATGCACTTGTCGCCGACCCGAACCTGCCCAGTTGGGCAAGTCTGGGGCTGTCCGCCAGCGCGTTCGCACCGCTTGGTCACCGGGTTGTACACCGGTTGGTTGAGCGGACACTTTGGCACGTTCGCCTTTGGCTCACAGGCCCTGGTGCTTGGGTTCCAAACTGTGCCGACACGGCAAACCGGTGGTGTGGTTTGATGCCCACAGCTCTGCGCCGCAATATTCCAGACCGAGCCTTCGGGGCACTTGCATCGACCGCCCCAGGCCTTCGGTGAACCGTCGGGACACTTGCCGCCGGTCGGATCGCCTGGCTTGCCGCACGAACGGGTGATCGGATCCCATCGGGTTCCCGTCGGGCAGCCACACAGGCCATTCGGCAGCGGGCGACTGTCGTTCGGGCAGACGATGACCCTTTGTTGGCACGATTTAGAATGCCAGTCCCACCGGGTACCGCTCGGGCAACATTCACCGTTCGGCATGCGCCGGGCGGGGTCGAAGCAGGTAGGGCGCGGTGGCTGACGGCAAGACCAGGTCTCGCTGTTCCAGCGTGTGCCCCATGGGCAGCAGGTGCCGTTGGGCATCATGCGCACCGGATCGTAGCAGGTCTGGCGCGGCGGCTGCCGGCAAGCGCCCAGCTCGGGATCCCAGCGAGTGTGTCCAGGGCAGGCGCATCGGCCACCGGGCAGCGGGATCTGGCCATTCCAGCATACAGGATCGGGTGGCAGGAACCCGCCGCCACCGGGCGGGACGAAGAAGGGCACGTCGACCGGCTTCTCCGGCCATGACACGCGGGTACGCACGCAAGCCATGAAGTGGCGGTTACGCTTGCGGTCGTCCTTGACAAGCCGAACCAGCCGATCGCGCAGATTGTCATTGGATATGATGACGCGGTCGGTGACCCAGAAACAATTCTCAAGGACGTAGCCACCTTTGCCGGGCGGCAACTGCACTTCGATCCAGATGGTGCGGGCCTCGCCGGCGGCAAGTGACACGTTGGCGGCACAGGTGAACGGCACCTGCGTCGGTTCTGGCGAGCAGCCGAGCGGTTGTGAGATCGAGGTGATCTGGCCGACGAACGGCGCGCCGCCGCTCGTCATGTGGTCGTTGAGCAGCAGCGGGCCGGCATAGGGTTCGTCACCAGCGTTTCGGATGGTGAGGCCATAGCGGCAGAGCCCGCCGGGCTGGCACACCGCCGGGCCGGTCTTCTCGACGATGATCTCGGTGCCGCCCTCATGGCAGGCGCGTCGCGAGCCGTTCGGGTGGCGCAGGATCACGCAATTGTTGAAACCATAGTTGCCGCCGATCAGGATCGGGCCGGTGTCGACCCATACCTCGATGGTGCGGAACTGGCCTGGACCGAGGTCGCGAGCCGACAGGCGGCAGTTGAACTCGGGCGCGCCGGCGGGAGTGCAGATCCAGCCGGGCTTGTCTTCGCGGAACTCGGCAATGACGACAGGTCGGCCGGCGTTGGGGCCGTGCAGGATGCGGGTGTCCTCGATCAGGAGGATGTCCTCGACCGGAATGCCGCCACCGACGTTGCGAACGGTGATCAAGCAGCGCACGCGACCGCCGTAGGGGGTGACGAAGCAGTGCTTCTCCAACACCAGATCGGGTTCACCGGGGACGACGACCGGAATCGCCATCGCTTCGACACGCTCGACGCCTTCGCAGACATTGTAGATCGCGACGTTGCCGATGTGGCCGTTGATTTCGCCGTCCTCGTATCGGCCGTCGTAGTCGACGAACCAAGACTCGTAAGGCGGCTCATTGGCCGGTCTGACCTGCGATTTGTAGTTGCCCTGCAAGCCATGCACCACACGCGGCCCGCCGGTCGAGACGCGCTTTACATCCTCGCCCTCGCGCAGATGCTCTCCGGTGGTCCACAGTGTTTGGCGGCAGGCGCCGTAGTTGATGCGGCCGTTACGGTCGTAACCGTAATTGAGTGCAATGCCGCCGACCGTTCCGCGATGCTCGGGCGGCAGGCCGATGGCATATTCCTCAGGCACTTCGGCCCAGCGGCGCTGGGCCTGGTCCCACTGGTAGCGCAGCACGACCGACGCCTGCGGCTTGGCGAATAACTGGTAATCGTACGACCCTGTGAATTCGCCGCGCTGGGCGAGATACATCATGCCGGAGCCGTCAAATTGGATCGCCGTGACGACATTGCCGGCAGGTGTATCCTTGACTTCGATTTCGAGGCGGGCGTCGCTACCAAAATCCCCCTCGTCGTCGATGCCGACCGACCAGATCTGGGGGCCCTCGCCCACCGAATAGTAGAGCCTGCGGCCCTGAACTGCGAGGCCGAAGGTCATGCGCTCTGTCGGTGCATGACCCCAGGTGGTGGCGTCTTCGGCGTTGAATGACGGGTTCTCAACACCAACCCGGCCTGCCGGGTCATAGGGCGCGGCTGCAAGACCCGCGCGGCGGCGGCCGTCGGTGCCGTGATCGAACACGTCGCGCTCACGGCCGTCCATCGTGAAGCGATGGATCAGGCCGGTCTCTAGGTCGGTGGCGAACAGTTGCTTACTACGGTTGTCATAGGCGAGATTGCCGAGTCCGGGGCCGCTGTTGGCGCGGCCTTCGCGTTGAACATTGGCGAATAGTTTGATTTCGCCCGTGCGTCCGTCGACACGGTAGATGCTGCCCGGTCCACCACGACCAGGCCCGAATTGGCCGGCCATGAATTTCGCGCCGGCCTCGCCATTGACGAGGCGTCGCGTCTCGCTGCCGTCCTGTTTGACGATCTGCAGACCGTACATTGAGGAAGCCGCAAGGAAGATGTTTGGCGGCGTGCTGGAGCCGTCGCCCTCGAACGCGATGCCGAAGACGTGGCCAACCTGTCCAGCTGTCGCCTTGAATTTAACTGGCGCATCGGCCAGCTGTCCGGCCGGACCGCCGCCGAGGTTTGACAGGTCGAAAATCTGCGCGGTGAGGCCCTTCAGGTCTATAAAGGTGCGGTCGAGCGGATGGACATCGGCCGGTGGTTCAGTCGGCGCCACGGTGCCGGCAAATCCGGTCACCACGGCATCGCCCCGCTGGATAATGTTGCGGGTCTGGGCGCTTGCGTCACTTCCCGCCGACGTGATCACCGCAACAACCGCAGTGGCAGCAGCCAGAGCGTTTCGCCACCAAGTTTGTGCCAAATGAACCTTCGGCTGGGTGGGTGAGTCGGTACAGCTTACGACGTCGTGCATTGCAACCTCCAGCCTTAGATTGGCGCGAGTATGTCTCAACTGGCGCATTTCCCAACTACCCTTTTTCGGCTTTCTGAGCATTTTGCCTGATCTTTCCCCACACTGTTTTGATCGGCGTCATTCGGCACAGCTCTATGTTGATGCGCGGTGACAGCCGATCGCCGAGGGCTGGCACTGGTCGTCAGTCGTGGATTGATCGCAAAAGGTTCGAACGGTTGCTGGTACTATTTGACGTGGAGGGCTCGGGGCGGGTGCTTGGGCGTTGAGTACGCCATTCGCTTGTGCTGGTTACTGAGCGCAGATCGGATTATGACTATCGGAATTGTTTGAACCTCCCGCGCCCCGGGTGCGTCTACCTCAGCAGAAGTGGCAATGCGCGACATGAACGACCCCGGCGAACTCACTGGCCATTCGGCCGTCCCCGAGGCGATCCTGATCGCTGCCATTGCCAAGGGCGATCAGTCGGCGGTCAAGCGCCTGTACGCTGCGACCCACGTGCGCCTTTACCGGTATCTCGTGCGTCAACTGCGGAACGAGGCGGTGGCGGAGGAAGTGATGAATGAAACCTATCTCGCGGTCTGGCAGAATGCGGCGCGCTATGAGGCGCGCTCGGCGCCGATGACCTGGATGCTGTCGATCGCCCACAACAAGGCGATCAGCACTTTGCGCAAGCGCCGGGAGATGACCGGTATCGACGAGGAGCAAAGCGGCCAGATCGTTGACGACGACGATACGCCGGACGTGATCACCCAGAAGCTCGACAAGGCCCAGATGATCCGGGCCTGCGTCAACAAGCTGGGGCCGGACCACAAGACGGTGTTGGATCTCGTCTACTATCAGGAACGCAGCGTGGCGGAGGCGGCGGAAATTCTCGCCATCCCCGAGGCGACAGTCAAAACGCGAATGTTCTACGCCCGCAAAAAACTTTCCGAGCTGCTGTTGGCAGCCGGTGTCGATCGAGGATGGCCGTGATGAAAGCCCAGATGAACCAGAGCCCGCTCAGCGAGGCTGACGAGATTGAGGCGATGCTGCCCTGGCTCGTTACCGGTAAGCTTACCCGTGCCGAGGAGGCCCGGGTCACGCGATACCTGGAGACCCATCCGACAACGGCCGCACATGTGGCGTTGGCGCGCGATGAACAGGACGCCTCAATCTATGCCAACGAGGCGATCAAGGGACCGTCGTCGGCGGCGCTTGATCGCTTAATGGCCGAGGTGGCCACCACGCCATCAGCCGCGGCAGTTCGCGGTGCCGTCACCGGCGTCGGTGTGGGACAAGATTGCGAGCTTCATCGGCGGCTTCTCGCCGACCACGCTCGGCATCGCCAGTGCGGCAGCGGCAATCGTGCTGGTCGCCCAGGCAGCGACGATCGGGGTGCTCATGACGCGGGAGAAGGCCGCCGCTCCCGGCTATGTTTCAGCCTCTGGACCGGTAACGCCCGCAGGCGAAGGGGTCCAGGCGCTCGTCACTTTGCAGCCCGGCGTCACTGCCAGCGCACTGACCGAAAGCTTGAAGGATCTGAAGGCTGCGATTGTCGATGGGCCGAAGGCCGGCAACATCTATCGTTTGCGTATTGCCGGTGACAAGAACGAAGCGCCGGCGGCCCTGGCCCGCATCAAGGCGCGCACCGACGTCTTTGCCTTCGTCGGTCCGACAAGCCCGTGATTGGTCGGGGGCAGGGACCAAGGTCGATGCTCCCGATGAATTCGCACTGATCGCACTAAGCCGCCCA
Organism: uncultured Alphaproteobacteria bacterium; assembly: GCA_963732635.1. Taxonomy (GTDB): domain Bacteria; phylum Pseudomonadota; class Alphaproteobacteria; order Rhizobiales; family Hyphomicrobiaceae; genus JAKFWF01. The sequence continues at coordinate 274,670 of CAVTAL010000033.1, read as the reverse complement.
CCAGAAAATCCAAGCCGGCAGCGTGGCTTGTGATTTCGAAATTCGCGCCGGATCGTCCTAGCATTGGCAAGGATATCAAATGCCTGTCTCGTCCCCCAAGTTGCGTCCGACCCTGTTGCGCGGGATCGCATCGGCGTTCTGCGCGCTTGTGCTCACGGTGTTGCCGGTCGCGGAGGCGATCGCGAAAAAAGAGAAGAACAACGGTTCGGGATCGGGGGCATCCACGGGCGAGAAAGAGCGCAAGAAGGATTCTTCCAGCACAAGTTCTGGTTCGAAGGACAAGGTCAGCACGCGCAAGAAGCCCAGCGAGGGCAATGCCGATTCATCGACGTCAAGCAGGTCGCGTTCGCAGCCGCCGAAGGAGCGGCCACCAAAGTCACCGAAGGAGCGGCCGCCCAAGCCTCCCAAAGAGCGGCCGCCGAAGCCAACGAAGACCCCCCCTCCCAAGGGCAAGCCGCCGTCGATCCAGTTTCAGCAGACGCCTAAGCCGCCGCCGCAGGCCCAGCCGCGACCGGGCGGGACTGGCACGCCACCGCTCGCGCGGCCGCCATTCGTCGCGCCGCCGCCGATACAGGCATTCGTCAGCCCGCCACCGCAGACTGCGTTCGTGCCGCCGCGCATTCCGATTGACCCACCGGGCACGCGGCTACCGCAGCGGCAGCGTGCGCTGCCGCCTCGCCGGTTGCCAACGACGGTGCCGCCGCAGGGCGACGTCAATCGCAAGCGCGATCGGGAAATCCTCATTGCCATGGATGACAGTGTTAGCGACGGCGACACCCTGACCATTGGGACTGGCCTGACGTTGACGGTCGAGGTGCAGTACCGCTCTGCCCTGCTTGGTGTAAAACTCGTCCGCCTGCGCATTCCGGACAATCGTGCTCAGACACAGGTGATCCAACAGGTGGTTCAGGCCGGCGTCACCGATCCACGCATCATCGCGGTGCAACCGAACTACGTGTTCGAGACGACGCAAACCGTCGCTGCGACCGTATCGCCGCAATCGCCGCTACCGCAATATTCCGCTGATAAAGTGCGGTTAACGGGCGCCCATCGGGTGTCACTTGGACGCGACGTCCGGGTGGCGGTGATCGACACCGGCATGGACAGCGCGCATCCAGAACTCGCAGGCGTCGTTTTAGACAGCTTCGATGCCATCGGCGAAGGCCCATCGGAGGCTGAGGCGCACGGCACCGCGATTGCCGGTATTGTTGCCGCCCGTCAGCAGATCAAAGGGATGGCGCCAGACGCCCGAGTTCTTGCGGTACGAGCGTTCTCAGGCGGCAGTGGCCGCAAGCCGGAGGCGACGACGCTTTCGCTGATCAAGGGACTGGATTGGGCGGCGACGAACAATGCGCGCGTTGTCAACATGAGCTTCGCTGGTCCGAAGGATGCCATGCTGCTGGAAGCGATTGAGCAGGCGGAATCGCGCGGGATGATCATGGTCGCTGCTGCCGGTAATGGTGGGCCGAAGGCGGCTTCGGCGTATCCAGCGGCCTACGAACGGGTGATTGCTGTCACCGCGAGCGACAGCGACGACCAACTCTACGATATGGCAAATCGAGGCGCCTATGTCGCGATCGCGGCGCCCGGCGTCGACATTCTAGCGCCGGCGCCTCAAGCCTCCTATGAAATGTCGTCTGGAACATCGTTAGCGGCTGCCCATGTCTCCGGCATCATCGCCTTGATGCTGGAGCGCAAGCCGACGCTGACTTCCGAAGACATCCGGGCGATCCTTGCGCGCACCGCCCGCGATCCGGATCGGTCCGCGGTGAGGCGTGGGCTCGGTGCTGGCATCGTCGATGCGGCCAAAGCCGTCGGGGAGGCGCAATAATACCGCTTTTCGCAATTGTTCCAGTCTTCAAGACCTGTGGGCAGTGGCGCACCGCGCATAGGCGAATGGTTGCATCGCTGCTAGCGTCGCCTCCGACATCCGAGTCGGTCGAACTCGGGCAAAAACGAACTTTGGGGGCTAGAGACGTGAAATCCATCACACACGCCCGCGCCGCTGGGGAGCCAAGCACCATGGGACTGACAGCGCCGGGAATTATCACCTTCATGGTGTCGGTCATTCTTACGGTCTGCGCGTTGATGGCCAAATACTTCGGCGCGCAAATTCCGCTGATCCAGGGGCATGAGTTCTGGGCCTTGCTGGTGGCGCAGCTGATCCTGACTCTTGGCTGCCTAATCCGTACGCTCTGATCGCCAGTCAATCCAAAGTCTGGTCAATTTGCCGGGCGCCGCTCTTGGAGCGGCCCCGGTTGTCGTGCTAGGCCCGCGCGCAGGACTAAATCTGCAGCCCTACGCGACGGACAAGTGCCATGACCAAGACCCGTACCGAAACTGATACCTTCGGCCCCATCGAGGTGGATGCCACTCGCTATTGGGGCGCGCAGGCGCAGCGATCGCTTGGCAACTTCAAAATCGGCTGGGAAAAGCAGCCGAAACCGGTGGTCCGCGCGCTTGGTATCGTCAAGCGGGCGGCGGCCGAGGCCAACATGGCTCTGGGCAAGCTCGACGCAAAGCTCGGCGAGACCATCATCAGGGCTGCCCAGGAAGTGATCGACGGCAAGCTCGATGAGCATTTTCCGCTGGTCGTCTGGCAGACCGGCTCCGGCACCCAGTCGAACATGAACGCCAACGAGGTGATCTCGAATCGCGCCATCGAGATGTTCTCCGGCGAGATGGGCTCGAAGAAGCCGGTCCATCCGAACGACCACGTCAACATGAGCCAGTCGTCAAACGACACCTATCCGACGGCGATGCACATCGCCTGCGCCGAGCAGATCGTGCACGACCTGCTGCCGGCCCTGCGCAAATTGCATCAGGCGCTGATGGAAAAGAGCCACGAGTGGCGCGACATCATCAAGATCGGCCGCACGCACACACAAGACGCGACACCGGTCACGCTCGGCCAGGAATTCTCTGGCTATGCAACCCAGATCGGCAACGGCATCCTGCGCGTCGAGAGCACGCTGCCGATGCTGATGGAATTGGCCCAGGGTGGCACGGCGGTCGGCACCGGCCTTGCCTCGCCGATCGGTTTTGCCGAGAAGGTCGCCGAACGTATCGCAGCTGTCACTGGGCTGCCGTTCACGTCGGCGCCGAACAAGTTCGAGGCGCTGGCCGCCCACGATGCGATGGTAATGACACACGGCGCGATCACCACCGTCGCCATGAGCTGCTTCAAGATCGCCAACGACATCCGGTTTTTGGGTTCCGGGCCGCGCGCGGGCCTCGGCGAACTGTCGCTGCCGGAGAACGAGCCCGGCTCGTCGATCATGCCCGGCAAGGTCAATCCGACCCAGTCGGAGGCGCTGACCCAGGTCGCGGTGCAGATCCACGGCAACAATTCGGCCATGACCTTCGCCGGCAGCCAGGGCCATTTCGAACTCAACGTATATAACCCGGTGATGGCCTACAACTTCCTGCAGTCGGTACGGCTGTTGGCCGACGCCGCCGTCTCGTTCACCGACAATTGTGTCGTTGGCATCGAGCCGCGTCTCGACAACATCGCCCAGGGTCTCGCCAACTCGCTGATGCTGGTGACGCCGCTGAAAGAGAAATACGGCTACGACCGCGCCGCCAAGATTGCCAAGACCGCGCACAAGAATGGCACCACGTTGCGCGAGGAAGCAATCAAGGACGGCATCCCGGCCGACGACTTCGACGCGATCGTGGTCCCGTCCAAGATGATCGGTCCCGGCTAGAATTAAGCTCGACTGAAAAAGCCAATTTGAATTTCTGGCGCAACAGCGCTACAGCCAATCCAACAACAGGAGTTTTCCATGCCGATGATGTCCGACGCCCGCCGCAAGAAGATCCAGGCCCGCCAGCGCAAGGCAGAAAATGCCGCGAAGCGTGCCGCCAAGATAGCCAAGAAGGCGCGCAACAAGGCGGCTTGATTTGATCTAGATTTCGATGCTCGCCTCAACAAGTCGGGCAGTGATCTCCAGCTGTTGGAGAGGTGCCGCGAAGCACCTGGATCAGTGCTCCGCGCACGGGCTGGCGCTTGCTTTGAGATCGACAACGAGGCAGCCCCATATTCCGCCCGCCTCCATTGCTGCGTGCGCTTGTGCCATTTGATCAAAGCCGAATCGCCGTCCAATCCGGTGCCTGAGGACGCCGGCCCGCAGCGCTGCCGTGATATCGGCGAACGCGCGGTCCTGCGCGTCCGTTGGCATTCCGAAAATCGCAAGAGGCCGGATGGTGATATTCTTATACATCAGGCCATGAAACGGGATGCGGGGTGTCGGGTCTGCGTCCGACGAATAGGTCGCGACCACTCCATTGCTGCGGACGATCCGCGGTGCAATTTGAATGGTGTGCGAAAAGGCGGTGTCGACCACGCGATCCACGCCGACGCCTTCGGTGAATGTGAGTATCGCCTTCTCGATGTCACCCGCGACATAGTCGACGACAAGGTCGGCGCCGAGCGCGTTGATCGCTGCGACCTTCTCTGCAGACGCGGCAGTGGCGATGACACGCGCACCTGCCCATTTCGCCAATTGCACCGCGTAGCTGCCAACCCGCCCGGCCGCGCCCGTGACGAGTATGGTCTGACCGGCGATCGAGCCGTCAGCGAACAAGGCGCGATGAGCTGTCACCGCCGGCACGCCGAGACAGGCGCCGTCGATCAGTTTCGCCGATGGCGGCAGTGCGATTGCCTGTCGCGATGGTATTGCAACGTACTGTGCTGCGGTGCCGTTGGGGCGGCCGGCCTGCGCGCCGAAAATCCACACGCGTTGGCCAAGCCGCGATGCCGGCACACCCTCGCCAACCACGTCGATGGTGCCGGCGCCGTCGTTGTTCGGAATGATGCGGCTGAACGGGCCGAGTTCTCGTCCCGTCTGGCGGCGTTTGACGTCTGTCGGATTGATTGCCGAAAAGGCGACCCTGATGCGGACCTCGCCGGCGACAGGAACCGGATCGGTGATGGTGCCGGATTGCAGGACATCCAAGGCAGCACCTGATTTTTCGTACCAATAGGCGCGCATGTCCCCTCCTCGACTGAAACGATCGCGGATCGATCCCGTTGGCACACCTAACACGGATGGCATATGACGCGCTAAGATGGTGGGGCCACAACAGGAGGCGTTTGATTTTGGCGGAGCACGCAACTGCCCTGTGCCGCGACTGCTGCGCCATCACCGACTGTGACGGCGCCGCCTGCGCGGTGTGTGGTTCGGCCCGCATCGTCGCCCACATCGAACTCGATGGCGCTGGGCATCGCGCATATCGATTGCGATGCGTTCTATGCCTCGGTCGAAAAGCGCGACCGGCCGGAGATCCGCCGCCAGCCGCTGATCGTCGGCCATGCCGGCGGGCGCGGTGTCGTCACCACCGCCTGCTACATCGCCCGCAAGTACGGCGTGCGTTCGGCGATGCCGATGTGGAAGGCGCTGGAAGCCTGCCCCGACGCGGTCGTCATTGCTCCCGACATGGCCAAGTACAAGCGCGTCAGCAATGACATCCGCACCATTTTCTATGCTGCGACTTCGGTGTTCGAGCCGGTGTCGCTGGATGAAGCCTATCTGGATCTCACCGATGATTGGCGCACCGAAGCGCCGCCGGCTGCCGAAGCGCTCGCGCTTGTCGCCGCGCGGGTCGAGGCGGAAGTCGGCATCACCGTGTCGATCGGACTCGCACCCAACAAGTTCCTGGCCAAGCTAGCGTCGGAACGGCAAAAGCCGCGCGGCTTTTCGGTGATCGGGCAGGCCGAGGCGAAAGCGTTCCTGTCGCCGCTGTCGGTGTCGAAAATCAACGGTGTCGGTGCCGCCACCGCTGCGCGCATGGAGGCCGAGGGCTTGCGCACTATCGGCGACCTGCAGGAGTTGAGCGAGCAGCAGTTGACCGCGCATTTCGGCAAGTTCGGTCACCGGCTGTTTCAGTTCGCGCACGGCAACGACGACCGCGCGGTGACGCCGCACCGGCCGACCAAGAGTGTTTCGTCGGAGAACACCTTTCGCCGTGATACCGGCCGTTTTGAAGACCTGGCGGCGGAGGCAAAGGTGCTCAGCGCCGATGTCGCAAACCACCTCGTGCGCAAGGGGCTTGCGGCGGGAACCATCGTGCTGAAGCTCAAGACATCCGACTTCAAAATCCTGACCCGCAATATGCGGCTCGAGAATCCGACGCAGAGGGCATCGGTGATCGAGGAGAAGGCTCTAGCATTGATCCGCCGCGAAGTGGGGACGTTGACCTATCGGTTGATCGGCGTCGGCACAGCGGATCTCGTCGAAGCCGCCATGGCCGACCCGCCGGATCTATTCGACTAGGTTCTTTGGTGGTCGCATCCGGCGCGGCTGCCGCCCGCTGGCCAGACGCAAGGGGACACCTTCACCCCTTCGCCAACGCCGCCGCGCGCTTGCGGGCTTCGTGGCGGAAGGGGCTGGCCGGGATAAGTGCCTAGCACCTTCAGTTCGGTCGAGAAGAACGACAGTTCTTCCATGGCGAGGCGCACGTTGCGGTCGGTCGGGTGGCCCTCGATGTCGGCGAAGAACACGGTCGCGGTGAAGCTGCCGTCGACCTGGTAGGACTCGAGCTTGGTCATGTTGACGCCGTTGGTGGCGAACCCGCCCATTGCCTTGTAGAGCGCCGCCGGCACGTTGCGGACCCGGAACAGGAAAGTCGTCACGACGTCGCCGTTGCCGGGTTCGGCGTCGTCGGGCTCGGCGGCGAGCACGACGAAACGGGTGGTATTGTGCTTCTCGTCCTCGACGTCCTCGGCCAGGATTTCGAGATCGTAGACTTCAGCCGCGAGCCTGGGCGCCAATGCAGCCTTGCTCTTGTCACCCCACTCGGCGACCTGCCGGGCGGCGCCGGCTGTGTCACCGGCGACATGCGCCTTGCAGCCGAGCTTGCGGATGATGTTGCGACATTGGCCAAGCGCATGGACATGACTGTAGATGTCCTTGACGTCGCCGAGCATGGCGCCTTTCAGTGCCATCAGCTGGAAGCGGATCGGCAGGAAGTATTCGCCGATGATGTAGAGGCCGGCATTCGGCAGCATGTGATGGATGTCGGCGACGCGGCCGGCGAGCGAGTTCTCGATCGGGATCATGGCCAAGCGTGCCTCGCCCGATTTCACCGCCGCCAGCGCATCCTCGAAGGTAGGGCACGGCATCGGCTCAAGATCTGGATAGACGTTCGAGCAGGCGATATGCGAGTTGGCGCCGGCCTCGCCCTGGTAGGCGATCTTGCGCGAAGTCGAAGCCTTGGGCTTGGGTAGGGAAGATTTTGGCTGCCGGGAGGTGGTCGAAGGCATTTGGTGTACTTCTTTTGTGCATGAGTGCAAACGAACGAATTCAGGCCTCAGGACGAGCGTCCTGCAGCCAGCATCTGGCGGGCACGGTCGAGATCGTGCGGAGTATCGACACCGAGCGGAACCGTGTCAACGACCGCCACGTCGATGCGCATGCCGGCTTCCAGCGCCCGCAATTGCTCGAGCTTTTCGCGCATTTCGAGCGGCGACGGCGGCAGCGATACGAACCGCTCCAATGCCGCTCGGCGATAGGCGTAGATACCGATGTGATGATAGAGCGGCCCCTCGCCCCAGGGCGCGGTGGCACGCGTAAAGTAGAGTGCGCGCAGCCGCCGGGCGGTGAGCGGCGTGCCAATCACTTTGACCACGCTGGAAGTGACCTTCTCGACCTCGTCGGTGATTTCGGCGGCGATGGTGGCGATGTCGGGGCCGGGCATGTTCAAGGGTGCGGCGCAGGCCTCGACCAACCACGGATCGAGCGTTGGCAGGTCGCCCTGCAGGTTGATGATAATCTCGGCCTTGCCCTGTGCGTCGACCTTCTGCAGCGTCTCGAAAACCCGGTCTGAGCCCGAAGCATGGTCGTGCCGCGTCATCACCGCCTCGCCGCCGACCTTGGCGATGGCCTGGACAATCAAATCGCTATCGGTTGCCACGACAACTCTGGCCGGCGCCCGATTGCACCGCGCGCCGCCAGACGTGAACGATCATCGGCTCGCCATGGATGTCGGCCATCGGTTTGCCCGGCAGACGGGTTGCCTGCATGCGTGCGGGGACGATGACGAGTGCGTTTTTCATAGGGACGTATCCTCGGAAAGCTCTCGCTTTTTGATCTGAGAAGTGGCACTTCGTGTCGCCCCAGGGCAATTAGAAGCGTCGAACGGCGGTTGCAAGCGGTTCGATTATTTCTATAGTCCGCCGGATCATTAGCCGCGAGCGCAGGGAAGAGAGCCTTATGGACAGCTTTGAAATCAACAAAATCGCCGGTGCGGTGCTGTCCGCTTTGCTGCTGGTGTTCGGTTCTTCGGTGCTAATTGATATGTGGCACGGAAGCCACCAGTCAAAGTTGACCGGCTTCACTCTTCCGGCCCCGGCCGCTGGTGGCGCGACCGCCGGCGCCCCTGCCGCCGAGAGCGCATTCACAGTCCCCAAGATCGCCGAACTGATGACCAAGGCCTCGGTCGAGGGCGGCGCCGCTGCCTTCAAGAAGTGCGCGACCTGTCATACGCCCGACAAGGGTGGCAAGAACGGCACCGGCCCGAATCTCTACGGTGTCGTCGGCCGCAAAGTTGGCGCTACTGATGGCTTCGCATATTCAGGCGCGATGAAGGGCAAGGGCGGCGAGTGGACCTGGGACAGTCTGATTGCCTACCTCAACGCGCCTGCCGCCGCGATTCCCGGCAACAAGATGGCGTTTGCCGGCGTCAAGGATGCGGGCGAGTTGGCCGACATTCTGGTCTATATGCGCTCGCTAAGCGACAGCCCGGCGGCGCTGCCGAAGTAACTCCGGAATTGGCCTGAGATGACAGGAATTTAACCGACCTCGCCAAGAAATTGGCGGGGTCGCGTTGCTTCAATCGTGGCATAACGGGCAAAATCGACGCGACGATCGCGCCGGGCGCATCGGGAGACATGACGAGATGCATGCTTTTGGTTTACGTGCCGTGGCGACCTTGCTGATGCTCGGCGCAGGAGGTGCAACGGCGCCGGCACAGTCGCCCGCTCCGAAGAAGCATCATGCGCTGTCGCTGGTGGGAGAGCCTAGGTTTGGACCGGACTTCAAGCATTTTGACTGGGTCAACCCGGACGCGCCGAAGGGGGGCGTGGTGCGGGAATGGGCACAAGGTTCCTTCGACAGTCTGAACCCGTTCAGCATCAAAGGCCGGCCGGCGGGTGGCATCAGCTCTTTCACCTACAGCGCTTTGATGGCCGACAGCGTCGACGAGCCATCGACCGAGTATTGTCTGATCTGCGAGTGGGTTTCGTTTCCAGACGACTTCTCATCGGCCACTTTCAAGTTGCGTGACGGTGCCCGCTTCCACGATGGCCAGCCGATCACTCCCGAGGATGTAATCTTTTCGATTGGCGCGCTGAAGAAGGCCAACCCGCGTCAGTCGGCTTACTATAAGAATGTGGTCAAGGCCGAAAAGACGGGCGACCGCGAGGTAACTTTCACCTTCGACGAGAAGGGCAACCGCGAGTTGCCGACCATCGTCGGGCAGCTCAAGATCCTGCCACGACATTATTGGGAAGCCACCGGCGCTAATGGTGAACCACGTGGCCTCGACAAGTCGACGCTTGAGGTGCCAGTCGGCTCTGGTCCCTATCGCATCAAGTCGTTCGAGGCCGGTCGCAACATCATTTTCGAGCGCGTTGCGGACTGGTGGGCCAAGGATTTGCCGGTATCGAAGGGACAGTGGAATTTCGACGAACTACGCCTCACCTACTACCTGGATAAGACACCGGCATTTGAAGCGTTCAAGGTCGGCCAGATCGACTATTGGGACGAGAACAGCGCCAAGGATTGGGCGACCCGCTTCACGTTCGATGCCGTCAATAACGGCCTTGTCAGGAAAGAGGTGATCGAGACCAAGAAGCTCGCCTGGATGCAGGGGTTCGTATTCAATTTGCGGCGCAAGAAGTTCCAGGACCCGCGCGTGCGCGAAGCCTTCAACCTCGCCTTCGATTTTGAGTTCGCGAACCAGAACTTGTTCTTCGGCCAGTACGTTCGCTCCGACAGCTATTTCGGCAATTCGGATCTGGCTTCAAGTGGACTGCCGAAAGGGCGGGAATTGGAAATTCTGAAGACGGTTGAGAAGGATGTCCCGCCGCAGGTCTTCACGACCGAGTGGAAAAATCCGATCAGCGGCTCGCCTGAGGCATTGCGCAAGAACCTGTCCAAGGCGGCTAAGCTTTTTGCGGAAGCAGGATACACCGTGAAAAATGGTGTGCTGACCAATGCGAGTGGCGAACAACTGACCGTTGAATTCCTGGAGACTTCACCGGACTTCGAACGGGTCGTGCTGCCGTTCAAGGCGAATCTCGAGAAGCTCGGCGTCAAGGCAACGCTGCGCATTGTCGACAGTTCGCAATATCAGCGCCGGCAAACCAGCTTCGATTTCGACATCGTCACCGACCAGTTTCCGCAGTCGAACTCGCCCGGCAACGAACAGCGCGATTTCTGGGGCTCTGCCGCCGCCGATAAGCCCGGAAGCTACAATACTGCTGGATTCAAGAGTTCCTGCAGTCGACAAGTTGATCGAGCGGCTGGTGTTCGCCAAGGATCGCGCCGATCTCGTAGCCGCGACCCAGGCGCTCGACCGAGTGCTTCTGTGGAGCCATCTCGTCGTGCCGCAATGGCATTCAGCGGGTGATCGCATTGCCTATTGGAACATGTTCGGCCGGCCGGCGAAGTTGCCATCACAGGCGACCGCGTTCAATCAGGTATGGTGGCTCGATCCCGCCGCCGCCGCCAAGCTCGGCCCGACCAGGGGGAAGTGAAGGATGCAAGTTCGCAAATGCCTGGCGTCGTTAGCATTGGGTGCGGCACTTGCATCGGGGGGGGGCGCTCACGCTGAACCGCGCCACGGTCTGTCGATCTTTGGTGATCTGAAGTACCCGTCGGACTTCAAGCAGTTTGAGTACGTCAATCCAGACGCGCCCAAGGGCGGGCGGTTGTCGACCATCGGCACGCTGGCGCTGACGACCTTCGACAGCTTCAATGGTTTCATACTGAAGGGCGACGCGGCGCAGGGCCTCGGCCTGACCTACGACTCGCTGATGGCGCGTGCGAGCGACGAGCCGGACACCATGTATGGCCTGATCGCCAGCACTGCCGATGTCGCGCCCGATCGCTCATCGGTGACGTTCAAGCTGCGGCCGGAAGCAAAGTTCTCTGATGGCACGCAAATCACCGCCGACGACGTGGTTTTCACCTTCGAGACGTTGAAGGCCAAAGCCCATCCGTCAACCCGTTTCGCGCTGCGCGATGTTGCCAAGGCCGAGGTGATCGATCCGGCGACGGTGAAATTCAGCTTCCAGGGCGAGCAAACCCGTGACTTGGCCCAACTCGTCGCCGGTCTTTCGATCCTGTCAAGATCGCACTTCGCAACCCGAAACTTCGAGGAGACGACGCTCGAACCGATCCTCGGCTCCGGACCCTACAAGATCGGCGATCACAAGCAGGGCACGTTCGTCGCCTATAAGCGACGCGAAGACTATTGGGCCAAGGATCTGCCCGTCAACAAGGGCCGCTGGAATTTCGACGAGATCCGCTTCGAGTATTATCGCGATCGTACAGCGGCACTCGAAAGCTTCAAGGCTGGCGCCTACGATCTGCGCGAGGAGTTCACGGCGCGTGACTGGGCGACGGGCTATGACATTCCCGCGGTGAAGGACGGCCGCATGTTGCGTGTGTCGCTCCCCGACGAGCGTCCATCCGGCACGCAAGGCTTCTTTATCAATTTGCGCCGCGCAAAGTTCGCCGACATGCGCGTGCGTCACGCTCTCGACCTTGCCTTCGACTACGAGTGGACCAACAACAATATCTTCTCGAACGCTTACAGGCGCACGGTAAGCTTCTTTGAGAATTCGCCGATGAAGGCCGATGGCAAGCCATCGCCGGAAGAACTGGCGCTGCTGGAACCGTTCCGCGCGCAATTACCCGCTGACGTGTTTGCCGAGACCTATATGCCCCCGGTGAGCGATGCTTCGGGCAAGGATCGCAAGTTGCTGCGCGAAGCCGACGCGCTACTGACCGCCGCAGGCTTTGTCGTCAAGGACGGTCGACGTATCAATGCCAAGGGTGAGAGCCTCGACATCGAGTTCATGATCACCGATCCGACCACCGAGCGAATCGTCGGCCCCTATACCGAAAACCTGAAGCGTATCGGCATCAACGCCACCATGCGCCGCGTCGATCCGGCACAGTACGAGCGCCGAGTGAAGGAGTTCGACTACGACATCGTCATCACCCGCTTCACCATGAGCCTGACGCCGGGTGTGGAGTTGAAAAACCACTTCGGTTCCGAGAACGCCGACGTCAGCGGTAGCAGCAATCGGGCGGGGATCAAGAACCCGGTGGTCGATGCTCTGGTGGCCAGGATCGTCGAGGCGAAGTCGCGCGCGGAATTAAATGCCGCCGCCCGCGCACTCGATCGAGTGCTGAGGGCCAACCATTACTGGGTTTCACACTACTACAAGGCCAGCCACAACGTTGCCTACTGGGACAAATTCGCGATGCCAAAGGTGAAGCCGAAGTATGATCGCGGCATCGAGGACACCTGGTGGATCGATGCTGCGAAAGCTGCCAAGCTAAAGACCAACTGACACGATAGCACAAGGACGACCACGCGCATGGCCGCCTACCTGTTGAAGCGCCTGCTGCTCATCATCCCAACGCTGCTCGGGATTATGTTGATCACTTTCGCGGTGACGCAGTTCATGCCCGGCGGCCCCGTCGAGCGCATCATCGCGCAATTGTCGGGTAACGACGTTTCAGCGACCGGCCGCATCAGCGGCGGCCAGGGCGATGGACTCGGTACCGCGAACCAGCAGCAGATGTCGCAGCCGTCGAGTGGTGCTGGCAGCAAATATCGGGGCGCCCAGGGACTAGACCCGGAATTCATCAAGTCACTCGAAAAGCAGTTCGGCCTCGACAAGCCGGCGCCGGAGCGTTTTTGGCTGCTGATCAAGAACTACGCAGTGTTCGATTTCGGCAAGAGCTACTTCCGCGACGTCAGCGTTATTCAGTTGATCAAGGAGAAGCTGCCGGTTTCGATCTCACTCGGAATCTGGGTGACGTTGCTGTCGTATCTGGTCGCGATCCCGCTCGGCATCCGCAAGGCGGTCCACGATGGCGAACGCTTCGACAGTTGGACCAGCGGCGCGCTCGTCATCGGATACGCGGTGCCGGGCTTCCTGGTCGCGGTGTTCCTGCTGGTTGTATTCGCCGGCGGCTCTTTCTTCCAGTGGTTCCCATCGCGCGGACTGACCAGCGATAATTGGGCTCAACTGTCGCTGTTCGGCAAGGTGAAGGATTACTTCTGGCACCTGACATTGCCGTTGATCGCGATGTCGCTCGGTGCGTTCACGACCAACGCATTTCTGACCAAGAACTCGTTCATCGACGAGATCCGCAAGCAGTATGTGATGACGGCACGCGCCAAGGGCCTCGGCGAACGGCAGGTGCTGTATGGTCACGTGTTCCGCAATGCCATGCTGCTCGTCATCGCGAGCTTCCCGGCGGCATTCATCCATTCGTTCTTCGCCGGCTCGCTTCTGATCGAGAACATATTCTCGCTCGATGGTCTTGGGCTCCTAAGCTTCGAAAGCCTGATCAACCGCGATTATCCAGTGGTGTTCGCGACGCTCTACATATTTTCGCTGATGGGGCTCGTGGTCAACATGGTCTCGGACTTTCTCTATACGCTGGTCGATCCGCGCATCGACTTCGAAAGCCGGGAGGTCTGAGAAGTGGACGTGCGCACCAACACGACAGGTCTCGAGAGTGGACGACGGGTTACCTTGGCGGAGCGGATATCGCAGCGCTTCACGCTGACGCCGATCAACCGGCGGCGGTGGGAGAATTTCCGCTCCAACCGTCGCGGCTACTGGAGCCTGTGGCTCTTCCTCGCCCTGTTCCTGGCGAGTTTATGCGCCAATCTGATTGCCAACGACCGACCGATCCTGGTGCGCTACAAGGGTGAAACCTTGATGCCGATGCTGGTCGACTATCCGGAATTGAAGTTCGGTGGGTTTCTGGCGATAACCGACTACCGCGACCCTGAGATCATGAACGAGATCCAGGCCAACGGCTGGATGCTGTGGCCGCCGGTTCGCTATTCCTACGGCACCATCAACAAAGACTTCCCGCGCTATAAGAACGCCGAAGGACGATGCCTCGGGTTCCCCGCCGCGCCGCCGTGGGCTGCCAAGGGCGAGTTGTGCGAGGCGCCAGCGGATCAGATTGCCCGCTTTCAGCAACTGGGCAACCGTAACTGGCTCGGCACAGACGATCAGGGGCGCGACGTGCTGGCGCGCATGATCTATGGTTTCCGCATCTCGGTGCTGTTCGCGCTGATCCTGACGATCCTGTCCTCGATCATCGGTATTGCCGCCGGCGCCGTGCAGGGCTTTTTCGGCGGTCGCGTTGATCTAATCTTCCAGCGCGTGCTGGAGGTTTGGTCGTCAATCCCCGAACTCTACGTGTTGATCATCATCTCCTCCATGCTGATTCCGGGCTTTTGGACGTTGCTGCTGATCCTGCTGTGTTTCAATTGGGTGTCGCTCGTCGGCGTGGTGCGTGCCGAATTCCTGCGTGGCCGCAATTTCGAGTACGTGACGGCGGCGCGTGCGCTCGGCCTTTCGAACATCAAGATCATGTTCAAGCACCTCTTGCCGAATGCCATGGTGGCGACGCTGACCTTCCTGCCGTTCAAGCTGTCGGGTGCCATCGGCTCGTTGACCGCGCTCGACTTCCTGGGGTTGGGTCTGCCACCGGGTTCTGCCTCGCTTGGGGAATTGCTGGCGCAGGGCAAGGCTAACCTGCAGGCGCCGTGGCTCGGCCTGACCGCATTCTTTACCATTGCGATCCTGTTGAGCTTGTTGATCTTCATCGGCGAAGCCGTGCGCGATGCGCTCGACCCGCGCAAGACGTTCAGGTAGGCGGCGATGACTCCTCTCACAACCGACGTCCTCGTCCAGGTCCGCAATCTGTCGGTCGCATTTCGCGCCGGGCAGACGTCGAGCCTCGCGGTCAAGAACGTATCGTTCAACATCACGCGTGGCGAGACCGTGGCGCTGGTCGGTGAGTTTGGCTCCGGCAAGACGGTGTCGGCATTGTCGATCCTGCGACTGTTGAATTATCCGGCCGCCTCGCATCCATCAGGTGAAGTCTATTTTGAGGGCCGCAATCTTCTCAATGCGTCCGAGGACGAGATGCGCGAGATCCGAGGAAAGCGGATCTCGATTATTTTCCAGGAGCCGATGACGTCGCTTAACCCGCTGCACACCATCGAGCAGCAAGTGGCTGAAATCCTGCAAATCCATCGCGGTCTCGATAACGCGGCGGCGCGCGCCCGGACACTCGACCTGTTGCAGAAGGTCGGCATCCGCGACCCTGAAAGGCGACTGGCGGCGTTCCCGCACCAGTTGTCCGGCGGGCAGCGCCAGCGCGTCATGATCGCGATGGCACTTGCCAACGAACCAGATTTGCTGATCGCCGACGAGCCAACCACCGCGCTCGATGTCACCATTCAGGCGCAGATCCTGGAACTGTTGAAGAAGCTGCAGTCCGAGATGGGGATGGCGATGCTACTGATCACGCATGATCTCGGCATCGTCCGCAAGATGGCCAACCGCGTCTACGTCATGAAGTCGGGTGAAGTGGTCGAGGAGGGCTCGGCAGAGCAGGTGTTCACGCAGCCGCGACACGCCTATACGAAGCAACTGGTCGCCGCCGAGCCCAAGGGCCGGCCTCCACTGGCAGACGATAGTGCGCCGGTGGTGGTTGAGACGCAGAACCTCAAGGTTTGGTTCCCGATCAAGAAGGGGTTCCTGCGCAAGACCGTCGATCACGTCAAGGCGGTCGATGGGGTGTCGCTGAAACTGCGCGCCGGCCAGACGGTCGGCGTGGTCGGTGAGTCCGGTTCTGGCAAGACCACGCTCGGTCTCGCGATTTTGCGGCTGATCTCGTCGGAGGGACCGATCCTCTACATGGGCAAGCGCATCGACGGATTTGATAGCAAAGCGATGCGGCCGTTGCGGCGCGAAATGCAGATCGTGTTTCAGGATCCGTTTGGTTCGCTATCGCCCCGGCTGTCTGTGTCGCAGATTATCGAGGAAGGACTTACCATCCAGGACAAGTCACTGGATGAGGCGGCGCGACGCGCCCGCGTCAGCCGGGCACTTGAGGAGGTCGGTCTCGATCCGGCGACCCAGGACCGCTATCCGCACGAGTTCTCCGGCGGTCAGCGCCAGCGCATCGCGGTCGCCCGCGCCATGGTGCTGGAACCGAAGTTCATCATGCTCGATGAGCCGACCAGCGCCCTCGACATGAGCGTGCAGGCGCAGATCGTCGATCTTTTGCGCGGTCTGCAGGTGAGCAAAGGCCTGAGCTTCCTGTTTATCAGCCATGACTTGCGGGTGGTGCGCGCGTTGTGCAGCTACGTTATGGTGCTTCGTAACGGCAAGGTGGTCGAGGAAGGCCCATCGGCCAAGATTTTCGACACGCCCGAAACCGATTATACAAAAGCCCTGCTCGCCGCCGCTTTCGATCTGAAGGTCGCGCACCGCGCGGCCGTCGCCAGCTAGTCGCAGAGAGTCAATTCATGACGACCCTTATCATCGGTTCATCGCGCGCGGAGAGCTTTGCCACCGCGACGCGGGAGGCCGATCCGACGTTCGAAATTCGTCTGTTTCCGGATGTCGGCAATGGCGGCGGCATCCGCTATGCGCTGGCCTGGGGACCGCCGCCGGGCGAACTGGCCAAGCTGCCGAACCTGGAACTGATCGTGTCGGTCGGTGCCGGCGTTGACCATCTGTTGAAAGACCCGACGTTGCCAAACGTGCCGGTGGTGCGTTTCGTCGACACCGACCTGACCGGGCGCATGGTGTCCTATGTCGCGGCCAACGTTCTCTATCATCACCGCCGCATGATCGAATTGCGCGAGCAACAGCAGGCGCACGTATGGGAATATATCGCCGAGCCAGCCGCGCACGAGTTGACCGTCGGTTTCATGGGGTTCGGCGTGCTGGGCCAAGCGTGTGGCAAAAGCCTGAAGGCGCTCGGCTACAACATCGCCAGCTGGACGAGGGGAGCAAGAGCCGTCGAGGGCGTTAAGTGCTTCGATGGCGCCGCTGGTCTCGACGCCTTTCTGGCAGCAACGGACATTCTAGTCGTGCTGCTGCCGTTCACGCCGGATACGGCCGGCATCGTCAATCGCAGGTTGCTCGCCAAGCTGCGGCGTCCGAAAGTGCTGCCGGGCCCGGTGCTGATCAATGCCGGTCGCGGTGGCCTGCAGGTCGAGGACGACATCCTGGCAAGTCTGGACGCGGGCGAACTCTACGCTGCCTCGCTGGACGTGTTCTCGACCGAGCCGCTCCCCGCCACGCATCCCGTGTGGGCGCACAAGCGCATTCTACTCACTCCGCACATTGCCGCCGAAAGCGATCCGCGCGCCATTGCTCGCTATCTGATCGCGCAGGTCGGCCGGAAGCAGCGCGGTGAACCTCTGCCAAACCTAGTCGATCGCGTGAAGGGGTATTGAGTTCTAACGGCTGTACCGCCGCTGCACGAGGATGTTCGCGGTTGCGGTGAGGATCAGGGTCGCCGCCATCAGCACGAACGAGATGGCACCGCCGAACGGCCAATTGTTCTGCTGCGCAAACTGATTGTAGACCAGCGGTCCCATGGTCTGGAATTTCGGACCGCCCAGCAGTACCGGCGTGGCGTATGCGTTCATCGCGACGATGAAGGTCAGGATCGCGCCGGCGAGGATGCCCGGCATGGCGAGTGGCGCCAGCACGCGGCGGAACATCGCCCACGGCCCGGCGCCGAGGCTGAAGGCTGCCTCCTCCACCGCCCGATCGATGCCCTCGATCACACTCGACAGCGTCAGCACCATGAACGGCAGGTTGACCGAGGCGATGCCGACGATGACCGCGAACTCGGTGTACATAAGCTGGATCGGCTCGTGGATGAATCCGGCGCTCATCAGGCTGCTGTTGATCATGCCCTTCGAGCCGAACGCGACCATCCAACCGGCGGCGCGCACCGCATTGCCGACGAACAGTGGCAGAACCACCAGCATTACGATTACGTTCTTCCATCGCGACTGCATGCGGGCCAGCACGTAGGCCAGCGGGAATCCAAGTAACAGGCAGACGATCGTGGTGGCGCCTGCCACCCGCACCGTGCGCCAAAGCACGTTCAGATAGAACGGGTCGGTGAAGAAGCGGACATAGTTGTCGAGTGTCACTGCTTCGACCATAAACTTGCCAGGCACGAAGGCGTTGAGGCTGTAGCGGAACAGGATCGCGATCGGGATCAGCAGGCCGATGGCGACGAAAATGGTGGCAGGCGTTACGAGACTTGCGACCGACCAGCCGCGCGGGGCACCGACGGGAAGCTCGGGGGCGGGTAGGCGGCTGGATGACATCGGAGCACGGATCTCGTTGCGGTGTTGTCGCTCGACTGTAATGGTCGCAGCCGATCTAGCAAGTAGATCGAAACTGGCAGCAGGACTTCAAGTTGGCGATCTTGGCCTCAGCGATGCGTCGCTCACCGACGCCTAGCTACTCGACGCCATGATGGCGCATCCGATCCTGATCAATCGGTCGATCGTGGTGACGCCGAAGGCCGTCCGGCTGTGCCGTCCGTCGGCACTGGTGCGGCCTCGGCTACCGTCCAAATGAAGCGCGCATCGCTGGCGAATGCTGATAGGCTCGACGCAGTCGCGCGTCCGGATCGTCCAGGCGCCGAAATCTGATCGTTCGGGGAACGTCGACGACATGAGCGAGCAGATCACTGCGCTACTGGATAAGATGAAATCGCTCGAACTCGAACTCGAGGCAGAATTCGCCAAGCGCCACGCTGAGCTGCGGGTTGGGTTCGAGCGCGGCAAAGTGGCGTTCGAGGCGGAGGTACGCCGCCGTCATGCCGAACTCAGAACCAGCCTCGGCCGATATATCGTCAAGGCCCGGCCGCTGGCCGCGCTGACGGCGCCGGTCATTTATTCGCTGATCGTGCCGTTCGCGCTGCTTGATCTCGCGGTCAGCATCTATCAGGCGATCTGCTTTCCAGCCTACGGCATCGAGAAGGTGAGGCGCCGCGACTACTTGATCTTCGACCGGCATCATCTGGCCTATCTCAACCTGCTGGAAAAGCTCAACTGCGCCTACTGCTCCTATGCCAATGGCGTGATCGCCTACGTCCGGGAAGTCGGAGCGCGCACCGAGCGGCACTGGTGTCCGATAAAACACGCGACGAAAGCGATCTCGGCGCACGAGCACTATCGCGCTTTCGTCGATTTCGGAGATGCAGAAGGGTATCGCAAACAACTTGAAGAAGCCTCTGCAAAGCGCAGCGCCCCGTCGTTGTGAACTGGCGGCAAGCGGAGTGGCGCGAGCGAAGCAATTCAGCACTAATTCCGTGCCACTTCTATTGGGATAGACTGACCGATCCGGCTCACGCGCGGAGTGCCCGACTCGTTCCACCGAAAAAGTGTAATGTGCCAGAGGCCGGGCCGGCGGCGTGATGGGTCGATCAAGCCAACATGACCGGAATCGCGAATTCGATCGGCCGCTTGCCACGATAGCGGTTCCTGCATGCGCGACAGGGCCTGCTGCCAGGGCTGGCGGGCGAGTTCATAAACGTCACTTGCGTCGGGATGGCGCAGGTCGAACAGCGTGCAGCTTTGAATTTCGTAGCGAAGGAGTACGCGTGGTGGATCATCGGCCCGCACGTACTCACCGATCGCGACACGGGCACTGAACTCGTCAGGGCTCAGATAGAGCGCGTCCTGGCCTGGTCGGTTGAACCGCGCCGGTGGTCGATGCGGGAGGCCTCGCGCCAGCACGATGCTTGCGTCGTCGGCAAAAGCGATCTTGACGAATACGCCGGAGATTTCAGTAAGCATCAGAGGGCTCTGATCGTGGTGCCATGCCTTTTTGGGCCCAACACCACGACCGTCGATTTCGAACTACGCCTTGAACACCTTGTCCCACCACTCCTTCATTGCCGCGTCGTTCTTGGCGAGGAAGGCGTAGTCGAGATCCTTGAGGCGTTTCACTTCTTCGGCCGAGAAACCAATTCGCTTCTTGAGGTCGTCCTTGACGACGGCATTGTTGACCGTCGGATTGTAGGCCATGTCTTCGGCGAAGTTCTCCTGGGCCTGTTTTTCAAGCATCGCGTTCATGTAGGCGTAGGCGCCATCCTTGTTGGGCGCGTTCTTGGGGATCGCGAAACCCGATACATAGGCCATGATGCCCTCCGACGGCGCGATGCTTTCGACCGAGATCCCGGCCTTCTGCCACTGCACGCAGCGTGCCTTCCACATCAGGCCGATCGCCACTTCATCAGACTTGAGGCCTTGAGCGAACGCCTCGTTGGTCGGATAGAGCCGCGCGCCGCCTTTTTTGGCAGCCATCAGCAGTTCCTTGCCTTTTTCGAGTTCCTTCATGGAACCGGTGGCGGCTAAGGCCGCAGCCAGCATCACGAACTGGTACTGGATGTCGATGAAGCCGAGCTTGTTGCCGTACTTCGGGTCGAAGCCGTCCTTGTAGCTGGTAGGCGCCGGGGTAATGAGCTTCGGATTGTAGACCACCACGTTGCCGGAATAGATGTGACCGATGCCGTAGGCGTACTTCATGTCAGGCATGATGTTGCCGGCGTTCGACAGTTTCGAATAGTCGATTTGCAGCAGGGCACCGGCTTCGTTCATCTCAAACATTTGCGCGGCTGAGAAGCCCTGTATATCAGCGGTGCCGCGCGGCAGGCGCTGCTCGGCGGTGGTCTTTGTCCGGCGCACTTTGTCGTCGCCGATGTCCTGCACTACCTCGAACCCCTTCGGCTTCAGGAACGGCTCCTCGACGTTCTTGGTGAGCAGCTTCGCGTAGTCGCCGCCCCAGGTGCCAACAACAACCCGGCCGCCAGCCTGCGCGCGAGCGGGGTGTGAGAAGCCGGCGGGCAACGCGGCGGCGCCGGCGGCAACGCCGAGGCCTTTAAGTGCATCACGTCGATTAAGTTTTTTCATGACTGTTTTCTCCTTTTTTGGTTTGTCGCATCCGACTCCGCTAAGCGGAGCCGGCCGGATGCGACGGGACATCCTGGGTGCTGGCAAATACTTTGGCGGCGTCGATCGGCCAGCCGATCGCGATCGTATCGCCAAGCGCGGGGGCATGGCCATCCGGCCGGTTGGCGGTTTGGGCGATGACGCGATCCGTTTTGGATAGCTTGACATGAATGTCGAGCGCGGCACCGAGGTAGGATACGAATTCGACGGTGCCAGTGAAGCTGTTGGCTTGGGCGCGGGCGGCATCGCCGATCATCACCCGCTCGGGCCGCAGTGCGAGCGAGGCAGGCCCTGGCGCGGTTTTTCCAGCGTGGCGCACGGCCACGCCGCCACTGGAGACGAATTCGCCGGGCGCCGTGACGAGGCCCTCGAGGAAAGTCGAGCGGCCGACGAAATCTGCAACGAAGCGATCGATCGGACGCTCATAGAGATCGCGCTGACTGCCGACCTGACGGATCTCGCCGTCGGCCATCACGACGAGGCGGTCGGCCATGGTCAGTGCCTCTTCCTGGTCGTGCGTCACCATGACGGTGGTCAGTCCCAGGCGCCGCTGCAACTCGCGGATCTCGACCCGGACATCCTGCCTGAGCTTGGCATCGAGGTTCGACAGCGGCTCGTCGAGCAGAAGTACGTCGGGCCGGATGGCGAGGGCGCGAGCCAGGGCCACGCGCTGCTGCTGGCCGCCGGACAGTTGTCGCGGGTAACGCGCGCCAAGGTGACCGAGACGAACCAGTTCCAGGGCTTCGGCGACGCGCTTCTTGGTCTCGGGCTCCGGTACTTTGCGCATTTCGAGGCCGAAGGCGACGTTGTCGTCTACGGTCATGTGCGGAAAAAGCGCGTAGTTCTGGAATACGAGCCCGGCGTTTCGATGCCAGGGCGGCAGATCGGTGATGTCGCGTGGGCCAAGCCGGATGCTGCCCGCACTCGGCGGCACGAACCCCGCGATCATGCGCAGCGTCGTGGTCTTGCCGCAACCGGAGGGGCCCAGCAGCACCAGGAATTCGCCGTCAGGGATGTCGAGCGTGACACCTCGCACGACGGCGTTGTCGCCGTAGCGTTTGGTCAATTCGCGAAGCTGCAGCTGGGCCATTGGTGGAAAGCGTGCCTTGTGACTTTGTTTGATAGTGTCACTACCGCCGGCCTCAAGTCCACTGTCACGCGCCGCAAACGTGAATCAGAGCTAGCCGATGCCTATCCGGGAGGCAGGTGCTGGATTGCCGGGCTCGGCGGACATTGATCGAGTTCTATTGTCCCCGCGCGAATGGGTCCAGGACCACAGTTGGCAAAACGCGTTTCAGCATCGCCGCGATGTAGGTCGGCGTGGTCACGAAGTAGCGTGGTTTAGGGCGAGGGCTTTCGACCGCGTGGATCAGGCGGCGTACCACCGCTTCCGGTTCGAGCTTGAAGGTCGTTTTGCCGCCGGTCGCCATCGATGCAAGGCGGCGCTGGTAGGTTTCCCGGTGGGCCGATCCGTCGATGTCGATGCGTTCGCGGAATTTGGCGAGCGCGGTGGGCAGGAACTCGGTGCGGATCGGGCCGGGCTCGATCAGCGAGACGTGGATGCCAGTGCCGTGCAACTCCATGCGCATCGAATCGGTCAATGCTTCGAGGGCGTACTTGGAGGCGCAATAGGCACCGCGATAGGGTGCTGCCATTAAGCCGAGGATCGACGAGCATTGCACGATGCGCCCCGCGCCCTGGCGCCGCATCGCCGGGATCACGCGGCGGGTGAGGTCGTGCAGGCCGAAGAAATTGACCTCGAACTGGTCGCGTAAGGCCTGCACTTCGAGGTCTTCCACCGCGCCGATCTGACCATAGGCGGCGTTCGAGAATAGCGCGCCGAGGCGGCCATCGGTGAGTTCGAGGGCTTTGGTGGCGCAAGCCGCGATCGAGGTCGGATCGGCAAGTTCCAGCGGCAGGGCGTCGACGCCCTGTGCGGTCAAGCGGGCGAGATCGTCCGCTTTGCGGGCGGTAGCGAGCACGCGCCAGCCGCGCAGCTTGAGGTCGCGGGCAGCGGCGAAGCCGATGCCGGTTGAACAGCCGGTAATGAGAATTGATCGATGATGCGTTGTCATTCCCCTCGCTTAACTGCGTCGGGCCAGCCACGGAAGGGGGATCATGCGGCGGTGGTGAGTTGGCGCCATGCGGCATCGCGCTGAGAGGGGCGGCGATGCAACCGCTGGTCGATCAGCGCCCGAGCTTTGGCGGGCGCACCGGCGCGCATGTACGCGACGATTAGCGTATCCTCCAACAGTTCGCGCTGGGCGTGACTGCCACCAATCCTCACTGCATCAGTCTGAGTTGCTTCGAGAGCAACAATCGCGGCCTCATAATCTCCGGCGCCGAATGCCATGAGCCCGCGCATCAGGTCCGTGATTGCCGGGCCGGTGGCGAGCTTGCCGGTTGATCGTAGCGCTTCAATTTCGGCCAACCTTGATCGCGCGGCCGTGTCGTTGCCGGTGGCGGCGGAGATGAGGGCGTGGTGCATGTCGGAAAAGGCGAGACCAGCCTTCGGGAACTGCCGGTCCGCATAGGCGGCGACTTCGGCCCAGGCGGCCGGCTGCGGCGGCGCTCCCGCGAGCTCGGCACGCCACAGCAGCGAGGCAATATCGGTGAAGGCGTTAAGGGGCGCGGCCTGCGATACGCCGAGCGCAATCCGCTCGTCATGGATGCGCAATGCGCCCGCCGTGTCGCCCCGGTCGAGGAGCCCGAGCGCCAGGTGCCAACATAGGTGGCCGTTCAGAATGCCGGCGCGGTCGTATGCCGGCAGCCAGCCGTCCATGAAGCTCTGACAGGCGTCCAGTTCACCCTGTTCGTACATCGAATGCGCCAGCGCATGCGCGGCATTGGCATTGTTGCGGCGGAGTTCGAGCGCGCGCTCGCATAACAGGCGGCCGGCGCCGGGATTGCCGGCCTCGGTGTGCGACCAGCCGAGGTAAGTCATGAACCACCAGTCGCGGCCGTAGTGCCGGGCGTGACGTTCGCAGATGGCGACGCGGGCGGCATCGTGGTCCAGCCGGCCGGAAAACGCATAGAGCCCGAACGCGCCAAGCAAGGTCGACAGCACCAGCGCATCGCGTGGAAAGTTTTCGAGATGGGCTTCGGCGATGCTGATCGCGCGCGCGGATTGGCCTTCGATGGTCGCCGCGATCACCTCGATATGGCCTTGTTCGCGCGGCGTGCAGGACTTGCCGAGATTGCGTGCCAAAGCCGCTTTGTCGCGAGCGGAAGCTGCTTCGGCATACATCTGATGCACCCGGCCGCGCGCTAGGTGGGCGAGAGCGAACGAGGGATCGGCGGCAATCGCGGCATCGAGACATTGTGTGACCCCTGGCCATGCCGAGAGCATCAGATCGACGCCTTCGCGGTAGTGCGCCGCGGCATTGGCCGAGGTGGTTGTCAGCTGCAGGCCATAGCGATCCGTTTCCATGAACTCCTCGCCGATCGCGCTCGTGTTGTCATTCGAGTTAAGGTCGCGCACGTCATGGCCGTCAAGCATTTGCCGGCCGTTGCGGGCATCCAGGATGTCCGATATGTGAGACGAGTGTCAGATATAATCAAAGACCGAGGATTGACGTCATGAAAGTGGTGAGCCCCGAGACCTTCGCCGCCCAGGCCGGCGGACTGATCGAGCCGCAATGGGGTGACATCGTGCCGCCGATCCATTTGAGCACCACGTTCGAGCGCGCGCCGGACAATGCCTACCCAAAGGGCATTGTCTATGCCCGTCCGGACACGCCGACGGTTCGTATGACGGAAGCGGTGCTCAACACCCTTGAAGGTGGGGCGGCGACTCTGCTGCTCGGCTCCGGCATGGCGGCGGCAACGGCATTGTTCCTCGCCCTCGAACGACCGGCCCACATCGTCGCGCCGAAAGTTATGTATTGGGGCTTGCGCCGCTGGTTGATCGAGACCGCTCCGCAATACGGGCTTGAGACCACGCTGGTCGATACCGGCGATCTCGACGCGGTGAAGGCGGCGATCATTCCTGGCCGCACTCGGCTTGTCTGGCTTGAGACGCCGTCGAACCCGACTTGGTCGCTGAGCGATATTGCGGCGGTGTCGAGGATCGCCCATGCAGCCGGGGCGGCGGTTGGCGTCGACTCGACGGTGGCAACTCCTGTTCTTACGCGGCCGATCGAGCATGGCGCCGACGTCGTAATGCATGCGGCAACCAAATATCTTAACGGCCACTCGGACGTCGTCGCCGGCTCACTGACCTTCAAGGCTAAGGACGCTCTTTACGAAAGGGCCGCCGCTGTGCGCCGTGATATCGGTGCGATCCTGGCGCCACTCGAAGCCTTCCTGTTGATGCGGGGCATGCGCACCTTGCACGTCCGCGTGCGCCATCAAGCGGCAGCCGCCATGGAAGTGGCTCAGCATTTCGCCAAGAACGATCGTGTCGCCTCGGTGCTTTATCCCGGCCTGCCCGGCCATCCCGGTCACGACATCGCCAAACGGCAGATGACCGGCGGCTTCGGCGGTATGCTGTCGATCCGGGTCAAGGGTGGCGAGGAAGCCGCGATCCGTACCGCCGCCAACGTGAAAGTCTGGAAGCGGGCAACCTCGCTTGGCGGCGTCGAAAGCCTGATCGAGCATCGGTTTTCGATCGAAGGGCCGACAAGTCCGTGTCCGCCTGATTTGCTGCGTTTGTCGGTCGGCGTCGAAAGCGTCAGTGACCTGATCGCCGACCTCGACCGAGCGCTGGTGGCGAATTGATTCAGAAGTCAGGAAGTCAGAAGTCAGAAATCGGAAAGCGAACAAACTAACCTCTGATCTCTTCCGATTTCCGACGTTCCGATTTCCCTCTACCCGCGCGAGCGCAATGAACACGCCCTCTCCTCTGCTGCTGCGCGTCGCGCCGGTGATCTTCGTCGGGCTGTGGTCGACGGGTTGGATTGTGGCGCGCGCGATCACGCCCTACGCTGATCCGTTGACGTATCTGTCGGCTCGGTTTGCGTTGGCGGCAGTCGTGCTGTTGGCGTTTGCATTCGCGTCGGGTGCGCGCTGGCCGTCGACGGGGCGGGAATTCGCGCACATGATTTTATCTGGCGTCCTGTCGGTAGGTGTCTACTTTGCCGGCGTCTGGTACGCGATCGGCCACGGAGTGCCGGCGGGCGTTTCGGGGTTGATTGCGGCCTTGCAACCGTTGCTGACGGCACTGCTGGCGCCGATGTTTCTAAATGAGAGGATTTCCGCGCTGCAATGGTGCGGCATCATGCTCAGTACCGCCGGCATCACGCTGGTGCTGCAACCGAAGCTTGCCGGAGTGGCCCCCGCCGACCTGGCGCAGATCTGGGGTGCGCTCGGCATCAATGCACTCGGCATGGTGGCGTTCACGATCGCCTCGATCCATCAAAAGAAGTACCTCGCACACAGCGACATCCGCGCACTGACGCCGATCCAGATGTTGAGTGGGCTGGCGGCGATACTGCCGTTCGCCATCCTGACCGAGCCGATGCGGCTCGAATGGAATGCGGTGACAATCGGCGTGATGGTTTGGTCGGTGCTGGTGCTGTCGATCGGTGCAGGTGCGCTCTACGTGACGATGATCCGGGCTGGCGCGGTGTCGAAGGTGGCGGCGCTCATCTACCTCGTGCCGCTGACCGTCGCGATTGAGGCCTACTTCCTGTTCGGCGAGACCATGACGCCGCTGCAGATTGCCGGCATGCTGGTCACATCGGCCGGCGTGGCGCTGGCGATGAAGCGCGGGTGATCCTTGTCCTATTTCTTCCTGGTCTTGCCAGCCGCCTTGATCGCCTTTTCGAGGTCCTCGCGCTCCTCGCAACCGGACGGGCACTGGGTGACGAGTTGGGCGAGATTTGCGCCTGCCTTTTTCATCTCACCCATTTCGACGAACATCTGACCTTGATATTCCAATGCGCCAAGGTGCTGCGGATCGAGCTCGAGCGCCTTGGCATAGAAGGTGATTGCGGTCTTGCGGTCGCCGGTCTTGCGCGAGGTGAAGGCGTAGAGATTGTAGACGTCGGCGTTCTCGTGCTTTTCGACCAGCGGCTTCACATCCGCAAGCGCACCGGCATAATCCTTCGCCTTGATCTTGGTGCGCACCGAAGTCAGGTCGGGCGCATCCTTAGTGGCAATGGTATCGGCGGAATGGGCGCTGCCGGCTGCACTCAATGTGATGATAAGGGCGAGGGTGGTCGAAATTGCGTGGCGCATGTCTCATCCTTCAGTCGCTGCCAGTGCCGGCAGGTCGACCACGTCGAGCTTGCCGCCTGACGACCATTAGTCAACCATCGCAGAATTGCAATTTGGTGTCACGGCTGATCGCCTCGAGATGCGCCAGTTCAAGCAATCTGCTACGCAGGCCAACCTCACCGAGAGCTCATCATGACTGACATTGCCCCATTTTCCCTGCCCGGCCGATTCTGGCGCGGCAACCTGCATACGCATTCGACACTTTCGGACGGTGCGCTTTCGCCGGAAGCGGTGGTCGATGCCTACAAGGGCGCCGGCTACGACTTCATGATGCTGTCGGACCACTTCATTCATCATTTCGGTTGGCCGATCGCCGACACGCGCCGATTCCGCTCGAACAGCTTCACCACCATCATCGGCTCGGAAGTGCACGCACCGGCGACCAGCGCGGGTGAACTCTGGCACATCGTCGCCGCCGGTTTGCCGTTCGACTTCGAACCGGCGGCACCGGACGAGACCGGTCCGGCGTTGGCGCGTCGTGCGGCGGCGGCCGGCGCCTTCATCGGCATCGCCCATCCGGCCTGGTCGCAGCTTACCATCGAGGACGGCCGCGCCATCGACGTCGCGCACGCGGTCGAGATCTACAACCACGGCTGCGCCATCGAATGCGATCGCGGCGACGGCTGGTATCTACTCGATCAGATGCTCAGCGAAGGACGCAGGCTGACCGCGTTCGCGACCGATGACGCTCACTTCAAGACCCCGGATCACTTCGGCGGCTGGGTCAATGTGAAATCGCAGAGCCTGGAGCCCGAGGCGTTGCTCGATGCCTTGAAGGCCGGGCACTACTATTCGAGTCAGGGGCCGCAAATCCACGAACTGACGATCAAGGACGATGAACTTTCCATCACCTGCTCGCCGGTCGATACCATCGTCGTCGTGTGCGGCCATTCGCGCAGCGTGCAGCGGGTGGGACGCGCCATCACCTCGGCGACGCTTGATTTGAGCCGGCTGGAAAAAGGTTGGTTGCTGACCAAGCCCAGCCACTGGCTTCGCGTCGCCGTGATTGATCAGGCGGGCCGGCGCGCCTGGACCAACCCGATCTGGCGCGACGGGTTGCGGTAGTACCTCGCCCTACTTCTTCGCCGACTTGGCTTCGTACCGGCGCTGCCACTCCTTGATGATGCGGTCGCGGTTGTCGGCGGCCCAGTCGAGGTCGTTCTTGATCATCGATTGGGCGACACCTTCGGGATAGTTCGGGATCGGCTGGCCGACGCCTTCCATCGCCACCTGCGACACGAACTTGGCATAGATTTCGTTGGCCTTGCGGCTGGCTGCGAAGTCCATCAGCCGCTTCGCCGCATCGAGCTTGGTGGTGCCCTTGAGGATCGCCGCGGTGTCCATATCCCAGCCGCCGCCTTCCTTCATCAGCAAAACCTCGATCGGCGCGCCCTTGGTCTTGAGCGAAGCGCCGGCGAGTTCGTAGGAAATGCCGACCGCGAATTCGCCAGCCGCGGCGTCGCGGCATGGTTTGGTGCCGGAATGCTGGTATTGGGCGATGTTGACGTGCAGGGCGTCCATGAACTCCCAGGCCTTGGCCTCGCCGAACATCTGGATCCAGCCCGAGACGTGGAAGAAGCCGGTGCCGGAGGAGGCCGGGTTCGACAACAGGATGTGGCCCTTGTAGGCGGGATCGAGTCAGATCGAACCAAGACGTCGGCCGCTTCAGCCCGAGCTTGTCCGCTTCGATGGTATTAAAACATACGGCGGCGACCCACGCCTCCATGCCGACCCACGACGGCGGATCGGACTTGTCGCGAAAGCTCGGCCGCAAGCCAGCGAGGTTGGCCGGTGCGTAGGGCACCAGCAGCCCCATCGCCTTGATCTTGGAAACCGAGGTGACGGCGAGCCCCCATATCGCGTCCGCCTGCTGCTTTTCGCCCTCGGCGACAATGCGCGCGGTGACAACTCCTGTCGAATCCCGGCTCCACAGGATCTCGATGTCGGGATTGTCGGCCTCGAAGGCCTTCTTGAACTCGGCGATATTCTCGGGCTCCAGCGTCGAATGCACGACGAGCTGGGTGCGCGGCTGCTGTGCCGCGACCGGGGCCATGACGACGAGGCACGCAAGGGCCGCAGCGAGAGCGGCGCTCGCTTCCGGCAAGAAGCGAAGTGACATTGAAGTCGTCCTTTGATTGATCGCTGAACGCGGGCGAATGTCAGCCGTTTACCGCAGCAAAGCCCGGCTGGGTAGCCCTGAACAGGACTGTACGAATGGCTTTGTCTCAACCGCCCCAGTCGCAGCGCATTTGGCGGCAATTGCTGGTGTTGTTGCCAATTGAGCAGCGCGCGCGCACCAATTCGCAGGTGCGGCAGCTGTAGGCCGATATGCAGCCGCGATAGGAGCCGGTGCGGGTGAAATTGCAGCGGCGGATGGTCTGGCAATCGCGTCCGGGATTGATCAGGCCGCCGGGGCCGGACTGCGCGACAGCGGGGGCTGGCGCCAACCATGACGACATTGCCGCGGCAACCACGAGTGCTTGCAAGATCGATGGATCGGTTTCATCGCACACCTCCATGCGGCCGGTGCGGCCCTCTGAGCAATGTCCTCCAAACGAGACATGCCGGCAATCGTCGGTCGCCAAACTCATTACCTTCGGTTGCTGGTGTGCTCGCAAGGTCACGCATGCCGAGTAGCAATTTAGTCAAGCCTTCGGTCGTGCGGGCTTGCGACCGTCGAATTGGACTGGCGAACCGGCGAGTGCGACGCCAGTTGTGGTTGTGACCTCAACGTTGTGCAGGCGGCCATCGAGCATGGAGTCCGGCAACTGCAACTTGAAGGCCAGGACCGGCCGGGCTTCGCCGCCGATGACGTGGCTGGTCCATGTTCGCGCAATCGTGGCGGCGACTTCCTCACCGGCTGAGGTGGCGCGCAGCAGCATGGCGGACTTCGGCGCCGCCTTCACCCATCCGGTGATGACGCGGCCGTCGATAGCCTCGACCGCGCCTACGGCGGCGAGCATAAGATCGTGTTTCGGCAAGGCGGCGAGGTCGATCGGCTTGCCGACCGGAGTCGCGAGATTGGCGAGGCGTGCCGAAACGATCCCAGCGGTAGCGGCCAGCCGATCAGGCAGCGTGTGGCAGAAGCCGTGGTTGGCGTCGTCCTTCTCGGTGGTGGCGAGTGCCGGGCTGAACGCATCGGCAAGTACCAGGGCGACGGTCACATTGTCGGCGAGGATCTCCACCGCGAACCGGCGTTCGGGGGCGCCAGGGTCTCGGACGAAGCCGGCGACGGTTCGGCCATCGATTAGGCCGAGGGCGGATTGCAGGGATTTGGTCATGGCGTGGCTCCCGGCTGCATAAGCCATGCAATCAGTCGGTCGGCGATGGTGTCATCGTCGATTTCGGGCGCTGAGCCAGAGGTCGGGGCCGTCGGCTTCGGCGCGCGTTGTCCAGGCGAACTGAGCCAACGGCAGATCGAGGGCCGTCAGTACGGCGGCGATCGGCGAGCCGAAATACGCGGTTGACGACAGCGCCAGCAGGTTCGTCACCCGATGCAGCCGGGCGAGGGCATTGATTTCGTCAGGCCCGGCGGCGCCGGTGATCATCATTCCGCCCGGCCGCATCAAGCCGAGGTCGTCGGCAGTGGTACCGATCACCACCAAACTTGGCTCATCGTCGAGCATGCGCGGCATTCGCGCCGCAAGCGTCCGCAGCAGCCGGCGACAAGTGGGGGTCTCGTTCAATAGCACGACGCCGAGGCGGCGCTCGTTCGTCGGTAGAGTTGGGCAGGACGCTCGCGGCAGATGCGCGGGCGATACGAGACGTGATGCGGCGGCGGGCCAGTTCGCCAGCGCGAAGGCGTGTGCCGCCATGTCGGAGGCGATGATGCGGTTGGCCTTGTCGATGGTGCGCTGCCAAGACTGGGCGCTGGTCTTGTCGATGGGTCGATGCGCGCGATGACTGATCGCTCCAGCATCGCAGACATGAAGATCAAAGTCGCGATTGATCTTGTCGAATCCCATGGCGGCGAAAGCTTCCGGCGAAAACACTTCGATGCATTCGGCATGTAGGCGTGGAGCGAGTTGCGGCCATAGACATTGCCTCGGCGGGCAATTCGTAGATCGTCTCGGCGGCAAGTGCGCCGCGGGCATCATGGGTGCGCCAAGTCGCCATGCCGCGATCGAAGGTCGCGAGCAGCGCCGGCCGGCCGTCGCGGGCAAACGCGGCGAGGCGTGCCTCGGCTTGGTGCCGGCTGCCGTTGGCGGCAACGACGATCGGACCTGTGAAGTCTGCAATCAGGTCGCGGCCGATCGCATGTCGGGCTGACCGTAGCGGGTCGGCGGTGACGAACGCGGCGACTTCATGCTCGTGCTCTGGAAAGCGTGCCGCGACGCGTGCCGCATTGCGCATGACGAGGCGGCGCTTTTCTGTACGGAAAGAGCGCGTGCCGAGGTGGCCGACATAAATTGACGTTGCACAGACGTTGCGAAAGCCCGCTTCGCGCGCTGCCAGGCACAGGTGTACGTCCTCGCCGTAGCCGCGTTCATAGTGCTCACTGAGGCCACCGACCGCGTCGAGACAGGCGCGTGTCACATAGAGGCAAAAGCCGATGCCGGTAGGCAGGTCGACGATGTCGCAGCGCTTTGCGGCAACAGCATCCATCCGCGCGATCGTGGCATTGTCCGGCAGTGGATTTTCCCGGAAGGGTACCGGCAGACTGGTCAATTCGCCGTTGTTCGACAAGGGTGTGACAGTGCCGATGTCGTCAGCTGAGCATGCCACCGCACGCAGCCGGCCGATGACACCGGCCGGCACGACGGTGTCCGCGTTCAGCAGTACGATGTCGCCACTGGTGACATGCTCCAACGCGGCATTGACCGCGCCGACGAAGCCGAGATTGACCGGGCAGATAATCAGATCAACCGCTAGGCTGTTCAGGTAGTCGGCCATGCCAGCTTCTGGGCTGGCATCGTTGACAATTAAAATTCGAGCACGCAGTTTTTCGCCTGCGATTGATACCAACAGGCTGTCGAGGCAGGCGCGGGTCGCGTCGAGGTCGCCATGGACCGGTACAATCACAGTGACCTGCGGTTGCACCGGCTTGGCGCGCGCTTTGCCACGCTTCAACGTCGCCCCGGCTGCGCGCGATATCGCTGGAGCCGCATCTGCGAAGCCCGTGAACATGCGGGTAAGCCGCAGTGGCCCTTCTCCATCCCTGATGTCGAGCCATTGACCGAGGCCGATCTGGCTTGCCACCACGAAGCTATTGGCAGCGCCTAGAGCACCGGCCAGGGGATGTTTTGGATCCGGCTTGAGGCGCACCCGATCCGTCGTGCTGCCATGTTCCAGGACAACCGTCTGACCGGTGTCTGTCGCAGGTTCCCCATCCGAATGCCGAGGCAATTGCCACGCAGCCCAACCACGAATGGCCCCGTCAATCACCGATGCCCGGGCGATCGCTGTTACGCCACTGTGGCGCAAAGCAGTCACTGCGGTGGCGACGATTGCCGGATCGCGGTCGAGTTCGAGCAGCCGCCTTGCTGCTTCGGTACGTTCGGCCGGGGACGCCCAATGCAACTGCTTGCGAATGGCGAAAATGTCGTCGGGCGATATTTCCAGGGCGCGCGCGATATCGTCGCGGGCCGCATTGTGTTGTCCTGTGCGATGCAGCAATTCGGCCCGCAGCACATAGTCGACGGCACCCGGCAACGTACCAATGCGGCAGCGCCGATCAGCGAGAGCGAGAGCCAGTAGCGGCTTGTTCTGCTTAAGGGCGATTGAAGCGAGGCGCAAGCAGCCGCCGGCATGACCGACCGGCTCAAGCCAAGCCGCAATGGCCGAATGGGCACCGGGGCCGAAAATCCTGGTCAAATATCGCAGCAATGCATCGCACTCTTGTGGCGGGAAATGGACCAATTCAGTGGGATCGAACCCATACTCTTTTGCCCAGTGTCGGGCCACCTTGGCGTTGACTGTGATGGGTCCGGCAGGCTAGATGGATTCATCACGTACAATAATTTATATAGGGTCGCGGCGAACATGTTGCACCAGCAGGTCCAGCGCAAACAGAAGAGTTTTGCGCTGCAGCGCGGTCTTTACGTCGTGCGCTATGAAAAGGCAGCCGATCCAACTCAACCGCCGATGGTGAGCATTGCCTGTGAAGCCGGACGCAACGAGGTTATTCTACATCCCGAGCAGTCCCGGCCGACGATGTCGGCCCCCGGGCAGGCGCTCGTGATCCGCGCCAGCGAGACTGGCAGCGTGCATGTTGAGATCTCGTCCGCTGGCCATGCTGCCTCGCTCGATGCCACGCTGAAATTCGAAGTGTTGCGGGCGGATTCCGCTCCGCCGCTCCTCCAGCAGGCTCAGTTCAGCCCACCCCCGTTCAGCCAACCGGGCATGTACGTTCCGTCTGCTGCGGCCGCGACGCCGGTGGCAAATATTCAGTTGCTCGGTCACGTCGCCCGTCTCGGCGATGTAACTGTGGCGGGTGACGAGTGGCTGGCCGGGCCATTGGCTCCGGCGCGGATTGAAGGCTTTCTGCTGCGGTGGCCGGGTCGGCCATCGGACGTCCGGGTGCGCTACGGAGCGACGGTCGCCGGTGCCCGTCCGGGTGATGCACGCATCGTTGAATTGGATGAATTTGCCGGTAGTCGAGGGCGGGCTAGGCCAGTGCTGGGTTTGATGATGGAGCTCGTTGGCTCTGGCGCGCGTAACTACAACTTGAACGTTGAAGGTTTGTTTCTCGGTGCCCCGGCGCGCCGCTCGACCGGCCAAGCCGTCAACCTGACCGGGCCGACAGGGCGGGAGCCGTTGGTTGGTCTCAGGATTGCAATCGCGACGCAGAACGCGGGAGCGAGACCAGTGGCACAGGCGGCCGAGGCGGTTTATTCGCCAGCTCTGATATCAGCCGCCCAGCCGCCCGGCGCACCACAGCAGCCTGCTGAAAACAAGCGCGTGCGGGTGTTTCGCGCCTGAAATTGAGCGCACCCAGCTACCAGCTCTCGGGGTGCAATAAGCAGGGTTCCATGGGCTTCCGAGGCCACTGCTGGCACGCCAGTTGCAGTGGCGGTTGCCAGCGCATTGTGCTAAGCTCTTGACGTCGCATGAATATTGATCAAGGTGGAACATGAAAATCAAGGCCTCGCCGGTGATGTCCGAGCTTCGGCGTTTCACCCCGGCCTATGTCACTCTATTTATTTTCAGCTTGTTCGGTCCGATCATGTACATGGTCTCGCCGTTGTTTATGCAGCAGATTTCCGACCGCGTAGTGCTCAGCCGCAATGAGTCGACGCTAGTGGTGCTGACCGTGTTCGCGATGGCGGTCATGGTGATCTATGCAGGGCTCGACTATCTGCGCTCGCGCACGCTGCAGCGCATCGGTGTGGCGCTCGACGCGCGGCTGACGGCGGTCGTATTCGACGCCCTGCACCGCCAGCGCAGCAACACCACCGGCACGGCATCGGCGCAGCCACTGATCGACATCAATAGCGTGCGCGACTTCATGGCGGGACCGATGGTCGGCGCCGCTTTTGATGCCTTCTGGTCGCCGTTGTTCATCGTGGTGATGTTCATCATTCACCCGGTGTTTGGCTATCTCTCTTTGGCCATGATCGTGTTGTCGGTGGGCCTGACGCTGCTCAACCAGTTTCTCGTCTCCGAAAGTAGCCGCAGTGCCGCGCAGTGTTCGTCGCGCGCCAACGACTTCGGCAATGCGATCTTTCGCAATACCGAGCCGGTGGTGGCGCTGGGCATGCTGCCGCGGGTGAAGCTCGTCTGGTATCGGATGCATCATGCGGCGTTGGGCTGGCAGTCGGTGGCATCCAATCGCAGCTTCGTCATCCAGTCGATGAACCGTTTCATGCGCAATTCGCAGCCGATCATCGTCTATGCTGTCGGCGCCTACCTCTACCTGCGTTCCGAACTTGGAATGGGCGCGATGATGGTGGCCATGATCGTGATGATGCGCGGACTTGGGCCGATTGATCAGGTGATCGCCAGTTGGCGGTCTTATGCCGGTTTCAAAGGCGCGGTCGAGCGTCTGGACGAAGTACTGGTAAAGGCGGGTCAGTCGGCGCGGACGATCTCGCTGCCGCGTCCAACCGGCGCACTCGATGTTTCTCGCATCATCGGCACCGCGCCAGACGGCGAGAAGATGATCATCAACGACGTGTCGTTCAGCGTGCAGCCTGGCACGGTGCTCGGCATCATCGGCCCCAGTGGTGCCGGCAAGTCGTGTCTGGCGCGCTTTCTCGTCGGGCGCTGGCGGCCGCGCCGTGGTCAGATTTCGATCGGCGACCACGAAATGGCGCATTGGAACGAGGACGATCTGGGCCAGTATCTCGGCTACATGCCTCAGGACATCGAAATGTTGCCGGGCACCGTCGCCGACAACATTGCGCGCTTCGACCCGGAAGTCACGAATGACTCCGACAAGCTCGTTGCCGCAGCCAATCTGGCCGGCATCAACGATCTCATCAAGGAGCTTCCGGACGGCTTTAATACTCGTGTCGGCCACGGCGGACACGTGCTGTCCGGCGGTCAGCGGCAGCGCATAGCGCTCGCCCGCGCGGTCTACGGCAATCCGCATCTCGTCATTCTCGACGAGCCGAGTTCAAGTTTGGATGCGGCCGGCGAGCAGGCTCTGGGTCTGGCGCTAGAGCGCATGAAACAGAACGGCAGTGCGGTGGTCGTCATCACCCATAAGCTGAGCCTGCTGACCTATTGCGACGACGTGCTGATCCTGAATGCCGGCACGGTGCAGGCGGTCGGGCCGCGAGCGCAGATCGTCGAACGGCTGTCGAAGGTGCGTGCTGCTGGCGCGCCGGCATTGACCGTCGTGGAAGGTTCGGGGCCGGTTCCCGGTGATGCGAGGCGAAATAAATGAGCGCGAAATTCGATGATACCGTCATCGCGATGGCGCCGCAGCCGTCTGCTGACTATCAATCCACGCTGCGGCGTGGCTATGGCTCCCTCGCTGTCATACTGCTCGTTCTGTTTGGCGTGAGTTTCTTCGCACGGATCGATAGCGGCGTGGTGGCGGCCGGTGCAATCTCGGTCGAAAGCAATCGCAAGACGGTGCAGCATCTCGAAGGCGGTATCGTCAGCGAGATCCTGGTGCGCGATGGTGACGTCGTGAAGCAGGGCGACGTGCTGATGCGCCTCGATCAGACGCGCAGCGCCGCCAGCGAGGAACTCTACCGCAAGCAGCAGGCAATCGCGCTGGCGCTGGAAGCGCGGCTGCTGGCCCAGGTCGAGCGGCGCGAGTCGCTGGTCTTCCCGCCAGCGGTCAACACGCTTGCCAGCGATCCGATGGTACAGTCGGCACTGGTTGACAATCAGCGCCAGTTCGAAGGCCGCCGCAGCACCTTCATCAGCGCCATGTCGGTGCTGGAAAGCCAAGCCTTGCAGGCCCAGAAGGACATGAGCCAGGCCCGTTCGGATAAACAGACGGTCGAGCAGCAACTTGCCTCGGTTCAGCAGGAACTGGCGCCACTTGAGGAATTGCTGACTCGGGGCCTCGTGCCGAAGACGCGCGTCACCACCTTGCAACGTCAAGAACAGCAGCTGCAGGGCATGTCGTCGAAAGCCGACATCGATCTCGCACGCTCGACCGAGCGCGTGGTCGAGCTTGAGAGCAAGCAGAAGCAATTGCGGCAGGAATACTCGCAGGAAGCGGCGACCGCGATTCCGGAGGTGCGCAAGACCCTGAGCGACCTGCAACAGCAGCTCGTGATTGCCCGCGATACCTTGAAGCGGGTCGACATTTTCGCGCCGGTGGCGGGTACCGTGCAGCAGTTGCGGATCTTCACGATCGGTGGCGTAATCCGGGCCGGTGATCCGGTGGTCGATATCGTGCCCGATTCCGCCAAGCTGGTCGTCAAGGCGCGAGTTTCACCAATCGATGTTGATCGGGTGCGGCCGGGCATGCCAGTGGAGATCCGCTTGCCGCAGTTCCAGAATTACCAGAGCGAGGTGATGCGCGGCGAAGTGCGCAACGTTTCGCGCGACACCTTGCTCGATGAGACCAACCGCCAACCGTATTATGCGATGGAAGCCGACGTTGATCGATCCTCGATCCCGGCCGAAATCAACAGCAAGCTCGTCGCTGGCATGTCGACGGAAGTGATCGTGCCGACCGGCGAGCGCACATTGATGCAATACCTATTGTCGCCGCTGCTCAACCGGTTGGCGGTGTCGATGCGGGAGCGCTGACCGCGCGCGCGACGTCCGTAGGCTGAGACACTGCCCAGATTGACGGGTCGGCTGCCCAGGCACCGGGAAACAGCTCGCTGGTGTCGAGCCATGGCGTAAGGGTTTCCAGGCCGCCGGAAAGCGCGTTGTCGGCGGCTGTCGCAGCGGTCGCCGCATCGGCCTTGGCTGGTGCCGCCATTGATGGGCGTAACTCAGCCCGCAAATGCACCTGTGAGAAGCTCAATACGGTCGCGATATCGATGGCCGTGAACGAATGCCGTGTCATCGCCTCCAAGGACTGCGCTGGCCACTGCGCGAAGCGGCGGCGATCTATGGTGTAGTAGATTTCCGGGGCCTTTGGGATCGCATCGCCGTCGGCGCCGATCGGCACCAGCAGGTCAGCAGCCAAAAGTTGATCCAATGCCGGCTGAAGTCTCTGCTGGCCTTCCCAGACGCTTTTCACGCCCTCGTAGAGAATGGTCAGATCCTTGCTGGCGGCGCCCTCGTCGTCCCGCATCCGGATCAGCCGGGGCTTGTCCGTCTTCAGCGGGACGCGGCCAAATTCAAGGTCCGAGATCGGATCGCCGGTGGCAGCCGGAGCGGCGAAGCGGAACGGGAAGCAGCGCAGCAGGATGGGCGAATAGGCGCCGGCCCAACGGCCGTCGACGGTCACCAGATCGCGCGTCATCATGTCCCGGCGAACGATGGCGCCCACACTCGGGCGGGGGCCATCGAGCCTGATCGCGATCGGAAAATAATGCGCCGACAACAGCAGTTCGTTGTCATTGAGCAATAGCATGCCGATGTCGTCGAGGTGGCCGAATGGCGGTTCGATGGGGATGCCTGTCGAGGTCCATTCGCGCAGTGCGACGTATCTGATCATGACGTTGCTCCAGTCTCGGCGGGCTCGAATTCGGCGGCCGGTTCGGGACTTAGGCGCGGTGCCGACTTAAGCGCGGTACGTGCCTGCGCCAGCAGCATGCCGGCGCGATAAAGCGACAAGCGGTGCAAGCCGATGAGATCGGCGGCGGCGATGCCATGGGCGCGCATCAGGGGAGCGAGCGCGCCGGTGTCGATGACGTTTTGCCGCACGATCCATAGGCCACCGACGTCGAGCGTCTGGCCTTCGATATCCTCGAAATGCAGCGGCCACGGCTCGAACAGATCCGCCTCGGCCAGAAATGCCGCGATCGCCATTGATAGCCCAAACGAAGGCGCCGCCGCGTCGAGCTGAGCAATTCGCTGCGACGTGGCCTTGGACGGCCGGCCATCCGCGAGGGCGATCGGCGCACCGATGTCGCCGGGCTGGTCGGCGATGGCGGTATCGACGAACTTTGGCCGGCCAGCTTCTGGACCGCGGGCCGGGTCGTAGAGGAAGGGGTATGAGCGGGCGAGAACCGGGATGAATGCAAGCGTGGTCTGGGTACCAGGTGCATGGCCGCGACCATCGGTGAGCAAGGAACGAACCACGACCAATTCGTAGGACTGGTCGCGCTTGCGCCAGGCAATTGGATAGTGGCCGGCGAATCGCGGCGCTTCCACTGCGGCGATCGGCACGAGGTTGGCGTTGCGCACCACGGCGTACGCGAGTGGCGAGAAGATCCGCTGCTTCAGAACGTCCCCCGCGAGCGGGATCGGCTGATCATATTCCAAAGGGTTTAGTCCTCTGTCGTCCGGAGAATTATCGTTGGCGGAAGAACTGATGCGTGGAAGTGCCTAGTACCCGGAATCACACCTGGATAGTACACCTGATCGCGCAACCACGAGGCGATCCGCCAGTAGCGTGGCGCAGCGCGTAGCCGAAGCTACGTGCAAGCCGCGTGACGCCGTGGGCGTCCGTGGGCCGCGACCCAATGGGCGATCGAGGATGCTCGCCGGAGGCGTCGCGCCGCTTGACCGATGGGCCACATCGCTCGACGCGGCGCTCCTGGCCGGCGAACATCCTCGATCGTCATGTGTGCTATCCAGGTGTGATTCCGGGTACTGGTTCATTTGTTGTTCAAAGCACTGCTAATAGCGTTGTCGTCGAGACCAATAAAGCATTTAAGAGTGCTGCATCCATGTGGAGTATGCACGAGCCGTGAGTATCAACGTCGCAATCGCCAACCATAAGGGGGGCGTAGGCAAGTCGACCAGCACGATGATGATCGCGGAAGGGCTGGCGCTTTTCCATGGTAGGCGGGTGCTTGTGCTCGATCTTGACCCGCAGGGCATGGCCAGTCGCATGATGCTGAGCCGGTTCGCGCTCGATGCGGCGGCGCGGGAGCGGCGCACTGTAATGGATCTGCTGCTCGGCTACAGCGGCGGCAGGCAGGGCGCTCTGCCTTATTATATTTCGCCGGGCGCCAGCGACATGACCGAGTTGCGCAAGGCCCGCGACGATCGCCGAGTTGACCTCATTCCGTCGCATCCGCAATCGCTGCGGGAGTACCGCAGCATGGAAGCGATGCTGCGGACCTATTTCACCGGCAAGCGGCTCGATCAGGAGCTGGCACGCATTCTTGCGGTCGATCTCGAGCGGGTCAGCGCCCACTACGATGTTGTGCTGTTCGACTGCGCCGCAGGCATCTCGCCGACCTCGCTGGCGGCCCTGCGGTTGAGTTCGGTGGTGTTGTCGCCGACCATGCTGGAACGCAATTCGATCGATGCCCTGGTGGATTTCCTGCGCATCATCCTGCAATCCGATCTCGGCCTGCAGGGGCTCAACCACCAGCGGGTCTATGTTTTGATGACCATGTTCATGCGGTCCAATCCCTCGCAGCAACTGCTGCTCGATACCATTCAGCGCGGCATTCAGGGTTTGAACGCGATAGCGACGCCGATTTCGCATTCGCCGGCCATTCAGCGCGCGGTGCTTCATCCCGGTGAAGGCGCTTCGCGGCTGGCGCAGGAGAAATATGGCGCCGCTTTCGAGGAACTGCGGCTGCTCGCCAGCGCCATCAACGACGTGATCGAAAAGGCGCGCGGTGGGGGCACGCCATTGCCGCCGCAAAATTTGCAGTCGCCGCTGCAGGCACTGCGTGGCCGAACGAATTGATCGCCTCGCCTCAGGCCAGCGCGGTGCGGACAACTGCTCGCAACTGATCGAGCGTGAACGGCTTCAACAGGAAGTGGGTCTTGGCGCTTTTCAGCCGGTCGGCGCGCACCATTTCGCTTTGAAGGCCGGACATCAGCACCACGCGCAAGCCAGGATTGGCGGCAAGCAATTGCTCGGCAAGAGAAATCCCGTCGAGTGCCGGCATTTGCACGTCGGTGACGAGAATGTCGAATGGCGGTGTGGCGCCAGTTGCCCGTTCCAACGCTTCCTGGCCGTCGTGCACCACCACCACGACATGACCTTCCGACGCGAGGGCGCGACTGGCGAGGTCGCGCATCGCCGGATCGTCGTCGGCCAACAGAACGTGTGCCATGCGATGTTCCTCGAAGGTTTCCGGACGATCAGCCGTGGATCACTTGCCCCACGAACGGCAATTCGCGATAGCGATGGCCGACATCCATGCCATAGCCGACGACGAAGACTTCCGGGCAGTCGAACGCCTTGAAGTCGGCGGTGACGTCGACCGCGCGTTTCGAATGCTTGTCGAGCAGCACGCAGGTCATGGTCTTGGCGGCGCCGCGCGCGGCAACCAGATCCTTGGCGAACGCAAGGGTGCGGCCCGATTCCAAAATATCGTCCACGATCAGCACGTTACGCCCCGTCACGTCGGTCTCGATGTCGCGCAAAATCTCGACCACGCCGGATGACTTGGTGCTCTTACGGTAGCTCGACAGGGTGATGAAATCGACTTCCGGTTGCAGGCCGGCGCGATGCAGGGCGCGAATGAGGTCGGCTGCGAACACGAAGCTGCCCTTCAGCACCGCCACCACCAGCAACGGCTCCACCTTCGCCGCCGCAATCTGCGTGGCCAGGAGTTCGATGCGGTTGGCAATCTCCTCGGGCGGGAAAATCACTTCGATTCGGTCGTCGGCCATGGTGGGTCGGATCTCTGATGTCGTTTCGTGGAATCAGTATCGTCGCAATGCGGCAGGACTGCAACGAGGTCCAAAAGCGCCGGCGCCGGGCTTCGGTACAGGGCCAACTCCTGTTGAAAAACCCATGCTTTTCCGACGAAATCGGCGCAACAGAGCCGTCATTCCGTCATATTGCATCGCGACAGACACTGTATCAGACAGTGCGCTTGTGGGTACGGCGGGGACTTGAGGCCGCATCTGGCAGTTCAGAAGTGCTTTCGGGGCAGGCGCGAAACGGTGCCGGCCTCACTTCGGCTGTTGTTTTCGTGCGTGGGTCATCTTGGTGTGGGTATGGGGACGCCAGCGGCGTCGGCAACGAGCATAGGTACGGGTGGGGTTGATGGGCGAAGGCTTGAAGAATACGGGCGCGGGCGGCAGCATGGCGTTCCTGGACCTGTTCCTGTCCGCCCACATCGTCGTCAAGATCGTGATGATCGGGCTGTTGCTGGCGTCGGTGTGGTCGTGGGCGATCATCGTCGAGAAGCTGATTTCGTTCCGCAAGGCGCGCGCCGAAGCCGACAAGTTCGAGCAGTTATTCTGGTCCGGCCAGTCGCTGGAAGAACTTTACACCGGCCTGTCGCGCGGCCGCACCATCGCCATGGCGGCGCTGTTTGTTGCTGCGATGCGCGAGTGGAAGCGCTCGGTCGAGGGCAACATCCGGGCCATGGGCGGCATCCAGATGCGCGTCGAAAAGGTGATGGACGTCACCATCAGCCGCGAAATGGAGCGGCTTGAGCGCCGGCTGCTGTTCCTTGCCACGGTCGGCTCGACGGCGCCGTTCGTCGGCCTGTTCGGCACCGTATGGGGCATCATGACGAGCTTCCAGTCGATCGCGGCGTCGAAGAATACGTCGCTTGCGGTCGTCGCGCCCGGCATCGCCGAAGCGCTGTTTGCGACCGCCATTGGCCTTGTCGCGGCGATCCCGGCGGTGGTGTTCTACAACAAGTTTTCGGCCGATGCCGCCCGCCTCGGTCAGCGCCTCGAAGCTTTCGCTGACGAGTTCTCGGCCATCGTCTCCCGCCAGATCGACGTGAGGAGCTGATGTTGGGACAGTCGCGCCTCCCCAGTGCTGTCATCCTCGGGCTTGGCCCGAGGACCCATGTCGCCGCCAGCAAGGTGATCGATGTAGGAGCGGCATGGCAGATTTTCCGCGACAGTTCCGGGCGCGGATGGCTGGGTCCTCGGGCCAAGCCCGCGGATGACACTGTTGTTTTGATTGGCCGCGTCGCCAAGCCGTTGAATTCGCGAGGATTGCATGGGCGCTAGTATCAAGGCGGCGGGAGCAGGTGGACGCAAGCGGCGGCGGCACGGCCACGCGCCGATGAGCGAGATCAACGTGACGCCGTTCGTCGACGTCATGCTGGTGCTGCTGATCATCTTCATGGTGGCAGCCCCCCTGATGACCGGCGGTGTGCCGCTCGACCTGCCGCAAGCAAAGTCCAGCCAGCTCGAAAACCCGAACAAGGAGCCGGTGGTCGTTTCGATCGCCAAGGACGGCAGGATCTATCTCGGCCAGCAGGAGAAAGACACCATCAAGATCGAGGAACTGGGCACGAAGCTCAAAGCGATCATGCAAGGTCGCGGCGGGGCTGGTACCGACGAGCCGATTTTCGTGCGTGGTGACCGTACCGTCGAGTACGGCACCGTCGCCCGCGTCATGGCACGGATCAAGGAAGCCGGGCTTCCGCAAGCTGTCGCTCGTCACCGAGACCGAGGGAGGCTAGGCGCTTCGTTGACGTTCGGGCTTCTAGTCTCGGTCCTGTTGCATGCAGGCCTGCTGGCGTGGGCGCTGCTGAATTTCCATGCCACCCCGCCATTGAAACTGCCCGACGAAATCCCGGTCGAGGTGTCGATCATTTCGCAGATCGATCTCGAGACCCGGCAGAAGAAGGGCGACAGCCTGTCCAAGATCGAGGAAGCGGCGACGAGCGCCGGCAAGGCGCCGTCGCCGAAGGACGCGCCGAAGCCGAAGCCTGTGCGCGCGGTCGAGCCGCCGCCGCCGGCCGCGTCCGAGCCGTCGCCACCCGAGCCGCCGAAACCGCCGGAGCCGGTCAAGGAAGAGCCACCGCCCCCACCGAAGCCCGACCAGATCGCGGCGCTGATCGAGAAGCCACCGACACCCACGCCGCCGCCAGAGCCGGAGGGGCCGTCGCTCGAGGAAAAGCAGAAGCTCGAGGAGAAAATCGCCGAGCAGCAGCGGCAGGACGACGCGAAGAAGGCGGCCGAGGAAGCTAAGAAGAAAGCTGACGCCGAAGCCAAGAAAAAGGCGGATGCCGAGGCCAAGAAGAAGGCTGACGATCTCGCCAAGAAGAAGCTCGCCGAAGACAAGAAAA
The DNA here is from genome assembly GCA_963732635.1 of uncultured Alphaproteobacteria bacterium. GTDB lineage: Bacteria > Pseudomonadota > Alphaproteobacteria > Rhizobiales > Hyphomicrobiaceae > JAKFWF01. Next base: position 230,919 of record CAVTAL010000033.1, on the reverse strand, counting down.
AGAAGGAAGACGCCGAGCGCAAGAAGGCGGCGGAGCTTGCCAAGAAGAGCAAGATCGTTCGACCAGCAGATGGCCGACCTTCTGAACAAGGTGCCGGATCAGCCGTCGGCGGCGCAAGGCGCGGAAGCACCGCCCTCGAAGCCAACCACCGCCAAGGGCCCGACCGCAGGTACCAAGACCGGGACGGACACGGTCAACAAGGCGCGCGCCGAGCAGATGATCGTCGCCATGCTCAATTCCGCCTTCGAGCAATGCTGGAACAAGCCGCTCGCGGGTGGTGGCGTCGCCGCGCCGGTGGTCACCTTGAAATGGAATCTAAATCAAGATGGCTCGTTGCAGGGTGAACCGAGGGTCGTGCAGACGGACAAGGGCAATCCGCTGGCGGATCAGGCCGAGCGCGCCGCGTTGCGCGCGGTTCAGACGTGCGTGCCTTTCCAGTTGCCACCAGATCTCTACAACATGTGGCGCGAAGTCACTTGGAAATTCAATCCCAACCAGACGCTATGAGCGTTGGTCGGCATACCGAGGTGAAGCAAGATGAAGCGCAGTGCGATGTTTGATTTCAGCCCCAATCGGCGCGCCGTTCTGGCTGGCACGGCTAGCGGACTCGCAGTTGCAGCGCTCGGCTCGCGCGGAGCACTGGCGCAAGTTTCGGGCGAGCAGCAGAAGGGCCAGATCCGGCCGATCCCGATCGCCGTCCCGGAATTCCTGAGTGCCGACCCGAAGCTCGGCGCCGACATTGCCAATGTGATTGCCGCCGACCTCGGCAATAGTGGTCTGTTCCAGCCGATCGATCGCGCCGCCTTCATCGAGCGCATCCAGAACATCAATGTCGCCCCCAACTACGCCAACTGGCGCACCGTCGGTGCCGAGGCGCTGATCGTCGGTCAGGCGAACCTGCTGCCCGATGGCCGAGTGCAGGTCGAAATGCGCGTATGGGACGTCATCACTGCCAAGTCGTTGGCCGGCAACCGGTTGGCTGCCGCGCCGCAGAACTGGCGCCGGATCGCGCATCAGGCGGCCGATGTCGCCTACGAGAAGCTGACCGGCGGCGCCAAGTACTTCGACACCCGCATCGTCTTCGTCGACGAGACCGGGTCGAAGGACCGCCGCGTCAAGCGGCTGACCATCATGGACCAGGACGGCGCCAACGTGCGGCTGCTGAGCCAGGGCCGCGAGTTCGACGATTACGCCGCGCTTCAATCCGGTGGCGCAGGAGATCACCTTCGTCCAGTTCCAGGGCGAGACCTCGCGGGTGGTGGTGATGAACCTTGAGAGCGGCCAACGCGAGGTGGTCGGCAACTTCCAGGGCATGACCTTCGCGCCGCGATTCTCACCCGATGGCCAGCGTATCGCCATGAGCTTGCTGACCGGCGGCGATACCGGCCTCGTCGAGGTCGACCTGCGCTCGAAGCAGGTTCGCAACCTGACCACTGGCCCCGGCATCAACACCGGCCCATCGTTCTCGCCGGACGGGCGCGAGATCGCCTTCGAATCGGACCGCGACGGCACCCAGCAGCTCTACGTCATGGGCGGCCAGGGCGTGCGCCGGCTTTCAACCGGCGGCGGGCGCTACTCGACGCCGGTATGGTCGCCGCGCGGCGATTACATCGCCTTCACCAAGCAGTCGGGCGGCGGCTTCCTGATTGGCGTGATGAAGCCCGATGGTTCGGGCGAGCGCATTTTGACCGAGGGTTATCACAACGAAGGCCCGACCTGGGCGCCGAACGGCCGCGTGTTGGCGTTCTTCCGCGAAACGCAGGGCGCCAGCGGCGGTCCCAAGCTCTGGTCTGTCGACATCACCGGCTACAACGAGCGCCAGATCCCGACGCCGGGCTTCGGCTCCGATCCGGCTTGGTCGCCACTGCTGACCTGAAGCCACATTAAACAGCGTCATATGAACGTCGTTTTTACGGCTTCTTAACGATGCGAAGTGCATCTTCGTCATCACCCCCGGAGCCAATGGTTACGGGCTGTAACGTTGCGTAGTCTCGTGCCTTGCGGTGTTGCGGACCATGGTGTCCGGCGGGCATGGGAGCTGAAAACCACGGCGTGGTATTTTCGCATCAAGACCGGTGGAAAACAGTCACTCGACTGCCTCTGTCCTTGATCGAAGCCTCCCACACCGGTACCTCCATACATGGCAACAGCCGAACAGCCTGAAGAGATTCGTTAGGGGTCGCGACCATCCAGTCGCTCGTCAATCGAAGTTCGGTCGGGCCAGGGACAGCATAGGAGAGACTACAATGAAGGGCGCTATCATTCTTGCCACTGTGATCGCTGCGGTCGCTCTGGGCGCATGCCGTAAGGAAGTTCATCATGCTCCGATGAAGCTCGGCGCTGATGCTGCCGTCGTTTCGGTCGCGCAGTAAGTTTGCATATCCAGAAGCGGTTCGCCGCTTCCGGAATGGTTTCGAAGGCCGATCCGCCAGCGCTCAAACGCACTGGCAGCTCGGCCTTCCTTTTTTTGTATGTTTTGCACAGGTAATTCGCGCGTGTTTCAAGGGTGCCAAGGCGAATCGGCCGGCATCACGCTAAGGTCGCCCTGATGTGTGGCGATACGCTTTCGGTGCCGCGCAGAGCATTCGGCCACATTTCCGTACAATCGGTGCGCTACGTCGCCTGCGATGGGCTTGGCATACCTCACGTCTCACGCTGCTTGAGCGACCCGCGGCGCGGAGATTGAAAGAAGGGATTTGAGTGATGGATATCTCCAACCGGATGGCGCGCTTTGCACGCATGGCCGCCGCTCTGGTGATCATGGCGTCGGTGGCGGCCTGCGCCAACAAGGAAGGCGATCCGAACAGCGCGCTCCTCGGCCCCGGCGGCAAGGGTGGTCCGGCGACGCCAGGTTCGCAACGTGACTTCGCCCAGAACGTTGGCGATATCGTCTACTTCTCGACCGACCAGACCGATCTGACGCCGGAAGCGCAGCAGACATTGACCAGTCAAGCGCGCTGGCTGAAGCAATATGCGCAGTATTCAATCACCATCGAGGGTCACGCCGACGAGCGCGGCACCCGCGAATATAACATCGGGCTCGGCGCCAAGCGCGCCCAATCGGTGCGCGACTTCCTCTCCCGCAACGGTATCAACGGCCAGCGGATCCGCACGATCTCGTTCGGCAAGGAGCGTCCGGTCGCGGTTTGCAACGATATTTCGTGCTGGTCGCAGAACCGTCGCGCGCAGACGGTGCTTAACAATCGTACCGCCCAGGCCGGCCAATAAGGTTCGGCGCACAAAACAGCTGCGATTCACCAAAGTTTTGCCCCAGTTGCGGCCGATCATGGCCGAAACTGGGGTTTTATCTTTTTGGGGTACGCGCGTGTCGATGTGGCGCTTTAACAACCCGCTCGTTCCTGTTCTGGTGGCGATCGCAAGTATCGCAACGATGACATTCGAGGCGACGGCACAGGCGCCCCGCGAGGTCTTGATCGGAGTGTCACGTCCAGGTGCTGCCGCCTCCGACCCCACTGAGCTTTACGAATTTGCCACGATGATGCTGCGCGGAGGCCATGTCGCCGCCGGCCAACGGCAGCTCGAACAACTGGTGGCGCGTTATCCCGATAGTGAAGCGGCTACCCGGGCGCGGCAGGATCTGGCTGCGATATACGCGCCATTGAAACTCGCAGTGGCCACACCAGCGCCCAACGAAATGAGCCGACTCGGGGTACCTGCATCGGCCGCGATACCCGCTGACGCCGTTACCGGCGCCTGGCGCACCACGGTTCGGCCAGCGAATGGCGTCCAAGCGTACGGCGCAGCAAATCCTGCGTGACGCCGCCGGCGACCTCGTATTCTTTAGCGAAGGCAGCGCCGAACTGGGTGCCCGTGCCCGCAAGGCACTGGCGGCACAAGCCGAGTGGCTGAAGCAAAATCCGGCACTGCCGGTTTTGGTCGAAGGTCACGCTGACGATACCGGCTCGGTGAACGAATTGAAGTTGTTGGCGGCGTCCCGCGCTGCGGCTGTCCGGGATCGCTTGATCGAGGAAGGTGTTGCGCCGGAACGAATACGCACGACGGGCTTCGGCGCCGACAGCCGAGTGGCGCTGTGCACCGACCAGTCTTGTGCCAGCCAGAATCGCCGGGTAATGACGGTCGTCGGCGAGCGTGCGCAGGCGCAGTTGCCATAGGCTGCCATGTGTCCGTCGACGGCGCATCGGGTTGACAGTTTGCGGCGAAGCACCCAAGCCTGCAGCTACTGCGCCACAGAAATGCTCAAGAGCGCTTCTATCGGATCCACGCGCGTTGTCGTAGATGACGTCGGCGCACGAAGGCGGCCGTGGGAGCCGGATCGGGAGACGGCACGCTCGTCTCGGAGGTGGTTGAGATGCGATTTGTAATTTCCTGTCGGGCATTGGCGGCGGCCTTTGGCCTTATGGCCCTGGCAAGCGCGCCTGTGATGGCGCAACAGCAACCGCCTGCAGCCAAGGGCGCGGCGAAATCCACGAAATCGGCACCGGCCGAAAAGCCGGCGGCGGCGCCCGCGAGCAATGAAAATCCTCTGCGTGCCCGGATCGAGCAGCTAGAGGAGCAGCTCGTCGATCTGCAGGTGACGATCGGTACGTTGGAATCGCTTGCCCGCACCACGGGAACCTCGGCTGCCGCGCGTGGCCCGGCGCCGATGATGTCATCCAGTGGCGGCGATGGCGGTGCGGTCGCGGGCCGTGTCGATGGTCTTGAGATCCAGTTGCGGGCACTCGTCGGCCAAGTCGAGCAACTGACCGATCAGGTTCGTTCGATGAATAGCCGACGTGGGGCGGCGCCGGAGGCCACCGATTCGCGCGTGGCCGGCGCACCGCCGCTGCGGCAAGCCGCACCGGTTCAGGTCGCGCCGGAGCCACGCAACGTGCCGAGTTCGGGCTTCGGCTCGACCACCGTTACGGTTGGCGGCGCTGCTGTTGGCGATCCAATCGGCGGGCTGATCGGCGAAGAGCGGGCAAGGCCGGCGCCAGCATCCTTGCCGGCCGGCGACGGTGGCAGCCCGAAGCAGCTCTATGAGACGGCCTACGGATATTTGCTGCAGCAGAACTACGGCGCGGCCGAAACCGCGTTCGAGGACTTCCTCGGCCGCCATCCAAACGACTCGCTCGCCGGCAACGCCCAGTATTGGCTTGGTGAATCGCATTACGTGCGCGGACAGTACAAGCAAGCGGCCGGTGCTTTCCTGAAGGGCTATCAGACTTATGGCCGCAGCGCCAAGGCGCCGGACAGCTTAATGAAGCTCGCGATGTCCCTCGACCGGCTGGGCCAGAAAGACGCCGCCTGTACGTCCTATGGTGAGCTCAACACCCGGTTCCCCAATGCACCGCAGAACATCAAGTCGCGGGTCGATAGCGAGCGTCGTCGCATAGGCTGCCCGTAACGGTGCCGACCGTGCTAGCCGAGCCGATCGGTCCGACCGAAGCCGCATCACTGTTTGCAGGCTTGGATCGGCCGTTGGCGATTGCCGTGTCCGGCGGCGTCGACAGCATGGCATTGATGCATCTTGTCGCCGCCTGGCGCCGTCAGGGCGGCGGCGCCGACAGCTCGGCGCCGCTGGTGCTAACCATCGATCACGGCTTGCGTCCGGCATCGGCCGAAGAAGCGCTGTTCGTTGGGGCGGCCGCACGACAACTCGGTCTCGATCACGATTCGCTGGTGTGGACGGGCACCAAGCCGACTTCCGGAATTCAGGATGCAGCGCGGCGCGCGCGCTACGACCTGCTGTTGAACCGTTTGGCGATCGATGAGCATCCGCGCGACCTGCTGCTCGCCCACACCCAGGAAGACCAGGCCGAGACCCTGATCATGCGGCTGGCGCGCGGCAGCGGCCTCGACGGCTTGAGCGCGATGCGGCCACTGGAAAGTCGGGTGCTGGTGAAGCTCGGCTGCCCGGTGCGTGAGGCGATCGTGCGGCTGCGGCGACCGCTGCTCGATATTCCCAAGGCCCGGCTGATCGCGACCTTGCGGGCATTTGGCGGTGACTGGCGCGAGGACCCGACCAACGCCGACGTGCGCTATGAGCGCGTGCGTTTGCGCCGGTCGCAGATGGGATTGGCCGAACTGGGGCTGACGCCGGACAGCATCGCCCGCTCGGCTCGCCGGCTCGCGGCCGAGCGAACGGCGCTGAATGCTCGCACCGCCGAAATCGCAGCCGAGCAGGTGCGCGACCATGCCGGCGCCTACGGTGAATTGACCCTGCCGCCGGGCAACCACTGCCAGCCGGCCGACCTCGCTCGCATTCTGGCTCGGTTGATTGGCGTGTTTGGCGGCGCAGCACCTGCCGCACAGTTGTCCCAGATCGAGGCGCTGGTGGATCGGGTGCAGTCGCCGTCACTAAGTGCCGAGGGACGGCTGACGCTGGGCGGCTGCATCGTCGATATCGCGGGCGGGCAAAATCAGCGACGTTCGATAACTGCATTCCGGGAGGTCGGCCGTGGCGATCTTCCGACCTTGATCCTACAACCCGGTGAAGGCGTGTTCTGGGACCGACGGTTCTACATCAGTCTTTCGGCGCAGGCTGCTGGTCCGGTCCGGATCATGCCTTGCTCGACGGCCGGAAACCCCCATCCGGCGGGCCCGCGCGGCCATTGGGCGGCTTTGCCGGCGATTGGACCGGAAGGCTCGTCGACCCTGCTTTTTGGTCGCAACGACCTGCCCGCAACCTGCGTCTGGCCGATGCAACATGCCGCGGCCGTTGCCTGGCGAGATGTAGGTGACGTCGCCGCGGAAACGATTTAGCCACAGGTTCCGTGCCACGGTTCCGGCATAGTCGTCATGCGAGGGTAAATCGTCGGCCGATGAACTTGGCAAACATCCTGCAGATGCCTATGTTTGACGGAACGCCGGATGCTGTCGCACGGGCGACACACGCATCCCGGTCGACCGGCGGGGCTGCCCGCAGTAGCCACGCCGCCTGAAGGGAAACCGATGAACTCCAACTTCCGCAACTTCGCGATCTGGGTATTCATTGCCCTGCTGCTGGTCGCCCTGTTCAATCTGTTCCAGAATCCGGCGCAGAGCCGGCGGGGCAGTGACATTCCCTATTCCGAGTTCCTGAACGCGCTGGAGCAGCGCTCGGTCTCGGAAGTGGTGATCCAGGGCAACCGCATCTCCGGCAAGTATCTTGAGAACGCCCAGGCTTTTAGCACCTATGCGCCGGAAGACCCGGGGCTGGTCGAGCGGTTGCGCTCGAAGAACGTCAAGATCCAGGTGCGCCCGGCCGACGAGGACAACTCACCGCTGTTGTCGGTGCTGATTTCCTGGTTCCCGATGCTGCTGCTGATCGCAGTGTGGATCTTTTTCATGCGTCAGATGCAGTCAGGCTCGGGCCGCGCGATGGGCTTCGGCAAGTCGAAGGCCAAGCTTCTGACCGAGCGGCATGGCCGCGTCACCTTCGATGACGTCGCTGGCGTCGACGAAGCCAAGGCCGATCTAGTCGAGATCGTCGAGTTCCTGCGCGATCCGCAAAAGTTCCAGCGCTTGGGCGGCCGTATCCCGCGCGGCGCGCTGCTCGTTGGTCCGCCCGGCACCGGCAAGACGCTCATTGCCCGCGCCGTTGCCGGCGAAGCCAACGTGCCGTTCTTCACGATTTCTGGTTCTGACTTCGTCGAGATGTTCGTCGGCGTCGGCGCGTCCCGGGTGCGCGACATGTTCGAGCAGGCGAAGAAGAATGCGCCGTGCATCATCTTCATCGACGAAATCGACGCTGTCGGCCGTCACCGTGGCGCTGGCCTTGGCGGTGGCAACGACGAGCGCGAGCAGACCCTCAACCAGTTGCTGGTCGAGATGGACGGCTTCGAGATGAACGAAGGCATCATCATCATCGCCGCCACCAACCGTCCCGACGTGCTCGATCCGGCGCTGCTGCGTCCCGGCCGCTTCGATCGTCAGATCGTGGTGCCGAACCCGGATGTCGGCGGCCGCGAGAAGATCCTGAAAGTCCACATGAAGAAGGTGCCATTGGCGCCCGACGTCGACGCCCGCATCATCGCGCGCGGCACGCCCGGCTTCTCAGGCGCCGATCTCGCCAACCTCGTCAACGAAGCTGCGTTGCTGGCTGCGCGCCGCAACAAGCGCATCGTAACAATGGCTGAGCTGGAAGACGCCAAGGACAAGGTCATGATGGGCGCTGAGCGCAAATCGATGGTCATGTCCGAGGAAGAAAAGACGTTGACCGCCTACCATGAGGCCGGGCACGCCGTGGTCGGCATGAGCGTGCCGAAGGGCATTCCCGTACACAAGGCGACAATCATTCCGCGCGGTCGTGCGCTGGGCATGGTCAAGTTCCTGCCTGAAGGTGACCGCTACTCGATGAAGTTCATCGAATACACCTCGCAACTCACCGTTGCGATGGGCGGTCGCGTCGCCGAGGAGTTGGTGTTCGGCAAGGAGAACATTACTTCGGGCGCGTCCGGCGATATCCAGCAGGCAACCGCCATGGCCCGCGCCATGGTCACGCGGCTTGGCTATTCCGACGACCTCGGTACCGTCATGTACGGCGACAACCAGGAGGAAGTGTTCCTTGGCATGTCGATGGGACGCCAGCAGAACGTCTCCGAGGCGACGGCGCAGAAAATCGACGCCGAAGTTCGCCGACTGGTCAGTCAAGGTTACGAGGATGCGCGCCGCATCCTGACCGATAAGCGCGCTCAGCTTGAGTTGGTGGCGCAGGCGCTGCTGGAGTTCGAAACGTTGACCGGCGACGAGATCAAGGGCCTGATGGAGGGGCGGCCGATCGTGCGCATCGATCCGGATGATTCCAAGGGGCCGACCGGCTCGGCGGTGCCTTCGGCCGGCACGCCGCGCCCTCGCGACGAACCCGGAGCCAGCAATCTCGAACCGCAGCCGACCTGAGGTTCACGCAAACGACAACGCCCCTGCATCGGCACCGATGTGGGGGCGTTTTCTATGGGAAGTCAGCCGCATGCTCACGTTCCGCCTCGCCACGATCGCCGATGCGGCCGTCGTCGCCGAGCTGATTGATGCAATGGATGCGCATTATCGTGACGACGGCAACACGCGCGGGGTTGCCGCCGCCATTTTGATGGTCGAGGAGACAATACGCGCGCGGGAGGGCACTCGCTTCCTGCTCGCCTTCGACCGCGACGCCGCTGTCGGCCTCGCCTGTTTCGCAATCCTGCGGCCGGGCTATCGCCACGAGGGATTGTTGTTCCTCAAAGACCTGTTCGTGCCGGCTGCCCTGAGGCAGCGGGGAATCGGGCGCGCCCTCATGCGCGAACTCGCAGCCTTCGCCATTGCCCATGAAATCGGCCGCATCGATCTGACTACCGATACCGACAATGCCTTCGCGCGCGCCCTTTACGCCAGCCTCGGCGGCAGCCCGCAGGACAAGGTGATGTTCCGCTATGACGGCGCCGCGCTAAAGGCGCTGGCGCGTCGCAACTGATACGTAGCGAAGCTTCATTCGGCCGTTTGCGCCGTTTGGCGGCGGTGCTAGAACGCAAACAAGGTCCCTGCAAAGAAGAACCCTCGGAGGAAATGATGCCGTTCCGTAGTGCAATTCGTCTTGCCGTCGCGACCGGCATTGTCCGTCGCGCTTGCCTTGTCCGGTGTCGCGCACGCCGAAATCGCGGTTTCGGCCAATGACGGCAAGGTCAAGCTGGTCGATGGCGTGGTGCAGGTGCTCAAGGACGGCAAGGATACGGTCAGTCTGATTGATCTCGACGCTACGCCGCCGAAAATCATCGCCGAAATCGAGGCGCCGACCAGTGTCGCCGGTCCGCCGATGAGCGTCGCCATCGGCCCCAAGGAAGACTTCGCATTGATCACCGGCGCGATGAAGATCAACCCCGCCGACCCGACCAAGACCATTCCGGATAACAAGTTGACCGTGATTGATCTTGGCGAGAGTGGCGGCATCGTTGGCTCGCTGAAGAAGGCGACGGGCCTCGGTGGCGCCGCAGCGCCGCGGACCCCGAAGATCCTGGCCACGCTCGAAGCCGGGGCGGGTGCGGCCGGCGTCTCGATCAATAAGGCTGGCACGCTGGCACTTGTCGCCAACCGCAGCGAGGGCACGATTTCGGTATATCACCATCGCCGGCAAGACGCTCACCGCCGCCGGCAAGGTCGATCTCGGCAACAAGGATGCGGGGCCGAGCCACGTCGTGTTCGCGGCCGACGGCAATCGGCGCTGGTCACCCGCGACAACGATCACAAGATCGCCGTGTTGTCGATTGACGGCGCCAAGGTCGAGTACACCAAGCGCGACATGAATGCCGGCCTGCGGCCCTACGGCATCGATGTGGCGTCGAAGGGCGATGTGGCGGTGGTGGCCAACATCGGCATCGGCCAGGGCGACAGCGACACCATCAGCCTGATCGACATGGCGGCCAAGCCGCCGCGCGTCGTCAACACGTTGACGGTCGGCCAGACACCTGAAGGCATCAAGTTGTCACCGGATGGCAAGTATGTCGCCGTCGCGATCATGAATGGTTCGAACAAGCCGGCCAACTCGCCGTTCTTCAAGGCCAACGGCTTGTTGCAGGTCTATTCGCGCACCGGCTCGCAGTTGTCGAAAGTCGTCGAAGTGCCGATTGGCAAGTGGTGCCAGGGTATCGCCTGGAACCGCAAGTCGACCCTCATTCTCGTCCAGTGCATGGTCGAGGAGGAGATCCAGGTGTTCAAGCTCTCAGGTCTGACGTCGAAGGGGCTGACCAAGGTCGGCACCATCAAGATCAAGGGCGGACCGGCCGGCATCCGCACGGTCGAGAAGTAAGGCGCGAGCGTCCGATCGATGAACCACGACATCTACAGCGACGATTACGTCGCCGATATTTTGCGCGGCGCCAAGTCGATCGCGATGATAGGCGCCAGCGCCAACACCAGCCGGCCAAGCTACTTCGCGATGAAGTATCTGATCGGCAAGGGCTACCGGGTGGTGCCGATCAACCCGGGGCTCGTCGGCCAGCAGATCCTTGGGCAAAGCGTGGTGGCGACGCTGGCCGAGGTCGCGGGACCGGTTGAGATCGTCGACATCTTCCGCAATTCGGAAGCGGCGCTTGAGATCACGCGCGAGGCGATCCGATTGAAGGATCAGCTTGGGATCAAGGTCGTTTGGATGCAGCTCGGCGTGCGCAATAGTGAGGCTGCGGCTGAGGCTGAGGCGGCCGGCTTGAATGTTATTATGAACCGCTGCCCGAAGATCGAATACGGCCGGCTGTCTGGTGAGATCGGCTGGGCCGGAGTCAATTCGGGCATGATCTCAAGCGTGCGGCCGAAGCTGTCGCCGACCGGCGTACAGGATCATCGCTTGTCGGATAAGTGAGCGCGGAAGTGTCAGACCCTCTCCGGGTCTGACACCAAATGAATTACTTCGCCATCATCGAGCGGATGACGCCGATGATCGCCATCAGCGCGCCGCCACCAGCACCGCCACCGAGTACATTCCCGAGGATTGAGCCGATATCCATGCCGCCGCCGCCCTTGGCTGCAGCGAGAATGCCGAGAATGCCGAGGATCTTGGCGCCGAGACCGCCACCGATGATGCCGGCGATCGAATTGCCGAGCGTGCCGAGGCTGATGTTCTTCAAAAGCGCGCCGGCGATGTTGCCGCCGGCAGCGCCGCTGGCTAGCTGGATGAGCAGTGGAATCAGTTCCATGTCGTCGTCTCCCCTCGATGGTTGGCTCGATCGAACGCGATTCGAACGCGGTCATGGTAGCAGAAGCGCGCCCATCGCGGTCATCAGTATTGCATCGATTGAGCGCAAGTCTTTATCGCCGAACGAGTGTGTTCTACTGTGACAGCATACGCCAACGCTGGACGTCGCATCCGGCCGGCTCCCCACAGGGGAGTCGGATGCGACAAGAAAGAGGAACTTTGATGCTCGTTGAACGTCATGAATTGGAGCGGTTGCTCGCCAACGTGGTCGCTGCGGGCGATCGCGTCTTCACCGCCGGTGCCATCGCCGACGACACCAGCCTCGATGTCGCCGGCCAGACGCGCCAAGCCCTGGCCGACGTCGACAAATATTTGGGGCTCTGCAAGTCGGACAAGTCGAAAGTCCTGACCGCCGTGATCTGGCTCGCCGACATTCGCCTGCGCGACGAAATGAACAAGGTCTGGCTCGAATGGGTCGATCCCGCTCATTTGCCGGCCCGCGCCTGCGTCGAGAACAAGATGGCCGATCCGCGCTGCCTGGTTGAAATCGCCATCGTGGCCGCGCGATGAACGATCCGTCGATCGAAGCTGCAATTGTACGGTTGCGCGCTGCCATGGCCGACGTCGCCAACGGAGACATTGCGACGATCAAGGCGCTCTACGAGCACAGCGACGATGCGACGAGCTTCTATGGCTGGGGTGGCTACGAGCGCGGCTGGGACGAAGTCGACAAGCGCTGGGATTGGGCCGGCCAGCAGTTCAAGGGCGGTACCGTCACTTATGAACCGCTGACCCGCGTAGTCAGCGGCGATCTATTCTACGAGACCGTCATCGAAACCTTCGTCTGCCGTATGGACGGCAAGCCCGAGCCGGTCACCTGGTCCAACCGGGTGACGCACATCTTCCGCCGAACGGGCGGCCAGTGGCGCCTGATCCACCGCCACGCCAACCGCTTGGAAGGGCAGTACACGCCAGCTGGTCGGTTGGGTTAGCTACGGTCTGATCTGGCCCGTGCCGCGCACGACGTATTTGAACGTCGTCAGTTGCTCGACGCCGACCGGCCCGCGGGCGTGCATGCGGCCGGTGGCGATGCCGATCTCGGCGCCGAAGCCGAACTCGCCGCCGTCGGCGAACTGGGTCGAGGCGTTGTGCAGCACGATCGCCGAGTCGACGCGCGACAGGAACCGCTCGGCGGTGCCGTTGCATTCGGTGACGATGCAGTCGGTGTGCTGCGAGCCGTAGCTTGGCGATGTGGGCGATGGCCTCGTCGACGCCGTCGACCGTCTTCACGGCGATGATGGCGTCGAGATACTCGCGGCCGTAGTCGTCGGGCTGCGGCGGCCTTCACGCGGGCATCGACCTTTTGCGTGGCGGCGTCGCCGCGCACCTCGCAGCCGGCATCGAGCAGCGCCTTGACCAGCGGCGTCAGGTAGTCCTCGTGCGCGCCGCTGTCGACCAGCAGGCACTCGGTCGAGCCGCACACGCCGGTGCGCCGCATCTTGGCGTTGAGCACCAGCGGGATCGCGACGTCGAGATCGGCGCCGCGATCGACGTAGGTGTGGCAGATGCCTTCGAGATGCGCGAACACCGGCACGCGGGCCTCGGCCTGCACGCGGGCGACGAGGCTCTTGCCGCCGCGCGGCACGATCACGTCGATGGTGCCGTCGAGGCCCGCCAGCATGTGGCCGACGGCGTCGCGATCGGTGGTCGGCACCAGTTGGATCGCGGCCTCGGGCAGCTCGGCTGCGCGCAGGCCCTCGACCAGGCAGGCGTGGATGCGCGGCGACGAATGCCGGCTCTCGGAGCCGCCGCGCAGGATCGCGGCGTTGCCGGCCTTCAGGGCACAGCGCGCCGGCGTCGGCGGTGACGTTCGGGCGGCTCTCGAAGATGATGCCGATGACGCCGAGCGGCACGCGCACGCGGGCGAATTTCAGACCGTTCGGCCGCGTCCATTCGGTGATCTTCGGCGCCGACCGGATCGGGCAGTGCCGCGATCTCCTCGAGGCTCTTGGCGATCGCCTCGATGCGGGCTTCGTTCAGCATCAGCCGGTCGATGAACGAGCCGGCCGGCCGGCCTCCTTCGCGGCGGCGAGGTCGCGCGCGTTGGCGGCCAGGATCGCCGGCACGGCCTTGCGCATGGCGGCGGCGGCAGCAGTCGAGCGCTGTCTGCTTCGCATGCGTCGAGGCAGTCAGCAATTCGCGCGACGCCGCGCGGGCGGCAACGCCCATGCGCATCAAGTCGTCTGATATCGCGCATCAACTGTTCGGTAGGCTGACCAGTCTGTCGCTATTGCGCTCGTCCGGCTTATGTCGGGCTCATGCCTCGATCCTGCTCAGCGCCATGTCGTCGCGGTGGATCAGCTCGGCGCGGCCTTCGAAGCCGAGGATGCCGGCGATCTCGCCCGATTTCTTGCCGATGATGCGCTGCGCGTCATCGTGCGCGTAGGCGGTGAGGCCACGGCCCAACTCGCGGCCCTTGGCATTGCGGATGATGACCGCATCGCCGCGATCGAAATGTCCGGCGACGGCCGTGACGCCAGCCGGCAACAGGCTCTTGCCGGACGTCAGCGCCTTCTCGGCCCCGGCATCGACGGTGACCGAACCCTTCGGCTCCAATTGCCCAGCGATCCAGCGCTTCTTGGCGGTGACCGGATCGGAAGGCGCCACGAACCACGTGCACAACGCGCCGTCTGAGATGCGCTGCAAAGGGTGCAGCGGCTTGCCGGTGGTGATCACCATGTCGGTGCCGGCAGCCATGGCGATGCGCGCCGCCTCGACCTTGGTCTTCATGCCGCCCTTCGATAGCTCGGTGCCGGCATCGCCCGCCATCGCCTCGATCTCGGGCGTGATCGCTTCGCACCAGCGGAATGTGCGTCGCCGCCGGATCGATGCCGGGTGGGGCGGTGTAGAGGCCGTCGATGTCGGACAACAGCACGAGGCAATCGGCCGACACCATCGAGGCGACACGGGCCGACAGCCGGTCGTTGTCGCCGTAGCGGATCTCGGAAGTGGCGACGGTGTCGTTTTCGTTGACGACCGGAATGGCCTTGTGCGCCAGCAACATTTCGATGGTTCGCCGCGCGTTGAGATAGCGGCGGCGCTCCTCGGTATCGCCCAGCGTCAGCAAGATCTGCGCCGTGGCGTGGCCGCGCGCCTGGAACACGTTCTGATAGGCGTGTGCCAGCGACACCTGACCGACGGCGGCGGCGGCCTGGCTCTGTTCGAGTTCGAGCACGCCCTTCGAGAAACCCAAAGCATGGCGGCCGAGCGCGATCGCGCCCGACGAAACAAGGATCACTTCTTTACCGGCCTCCGCCAGTGCGGCTACGTCGTCTGCGATCGAATTCAACCACGTTGCGCGCAGTCGTCCGGTCGCCCGGTCGACCAGCAGCGCCGAGCCGATCTTGACGACGATACGCCGCGCGGCGGTCCATTCGGGGCGAACCTTGTGCGACTTGGTCATGGCGTCCAGGCTTTGTCGGCGTTGGGATCCTCCTCCGCGGAGTTGGCGCGGACGATCTCGCGGGTGATGGCGAACAGTGCTTCCTTGACGCCGATCTGCGCAACTGAGGACAGGATCAGTGGTTTCTTGCGGGCGGCCTTGCGCAGCGCTTCGGCGCGCAGCTCAAGGTCTTCGGGGCTGACCGCGTCGCACTTTGACAGCGCCACGATTTCCTTGCGGCCGGCAAGTTCCTGGCTGTAGGCCTTGAGTTCGGCGCGCACGGTCTTGTAGGCGGTGGCGACGTCCATATCGGTCTCGGTGGCGTCGACCAGATGCAACAGTACCCGGCAACGCTCGACGTGTCCGAGGAAGCGAGTGCCGAGACCGGCGCCTTCGGATGCGCCCTCGATCAGGCCCGGAATGTCGGCCAGCACGAAGTCGACGTCGCCGGCGCGGACGACGCCAAGGTTTGGATGCAGCGTGGTAAATGGATAGTCGGCGATTTTGGGCTTCGCCGCCGAGACGGTGGCAAGGAACGTCGATTTGCCGGCGTTGGGCAGGCCGACGAGGCCGGCGTCTGCGATCAGTTTGAGGCGTAGCCAGATTGTCATTTCCTGGCCTTCCTGGCCCGGATTGGCGTGCCGTGGTGCCTGGTTGGACGGGCCCTTGAAGTGGGCATTGCCGAAGCCGCCGTTACCGCCACGCGCGATCATCTTGCGCTGGCCGGGCTCGGTCAGGTCGGCCAGCATCGTCTCCTGGTCCTCGGCGAACACCTGGGTGCCCGGCGGTACCTTGATGATGCAATCGTCGCCACCGGCACCGGCCTTGAGCCGGCCCGCGCCACCGCCGCCGCTCTGGGCCTTGAAATGCTGCTGATAGCGGTAGTCGATCAGCGTATTGAGGTTGTCGACGCATTCGACGATGACGTCGCCGCCTCGACCGCCGTCGCCGCCGTCGGGGCCGCCGAATTCGATGTACTTCTCCCGTCGGAACGACACACTGCCGTTGCCGCCGTTGCCGGAGCGAATGTAAATCTTTGCCTGGTCTAGGAATTTCATGCGCCAGACACACACCGGAAGTGGGGCCGTCGTCAAGCGTCGAGGTGAACGGGATCGGGGGTCACGGCAAACAATGTCGGGCTCGTTAACCAACATACTGGTAGTGAATGATCGCCAGCCGCCGTTCCCAGCCGCGCTGCCGGTTGCTATGAAGGCCGCACAGATTCGCGGGAGCGCTTCGACATGACGGCATTGGGTGAACTCAAATACAAGCGGCTACTGTTGAAGTTGTCCGGCGAAGCGCTGATGGGCAAAGGCCAATATGGCTTTGACATGAGCGTCGCGATGCGGCTCGCTGGTGATGTGGCCGAAGCCAATCGCGCCGGCTGCGCTATCTCCGTGGTGGTCGGTGGCGGCAACATCTTCCGCGGCCTAGCCGGCGCTGCCAAGGGCATGGACAGGGCGACCGCCGACTACATGGGCATGCTGGCGACGGTGATGAATGCGTTGGCGTTCCAGAACGCCCTGGAGCAGCACGGCACGCCGGCCCGTGTGCTTTCGGCGATCCCGATGCCCACGGTGTGCGAGAGTTATGTGCGACCCAAGGCCCTGCATCATATGAAGGAAGGCCGGGTGGTGATTTTCGCCGCCGGCACGGGTAATCCGTTCTTCACCACCGACACCACGGCAGCGCTGCGAGCGATCGAGATGGGTTGCGACGCAGTTGCCAAGGCAACCCAGGTCGACGGTGTCTATTCCGCTGATCCGAAGAAGGATCCAAATGCCGTCCGCTATGACCGGTTGACATATGCCGAGGTTCTGGCTCGGGATTTGAAGGTCATGGACGGTGCTGCGATCGCCCTTGCCCGCGACAATCATCTTCCGGTAATTGTGTTTTCGATCGAGGAACCTGGAAACCTGCTCAAGGTCCTGCGGGGCGAAGCAAGGGCGACCCTCGTCACGGATTAGAGTTGAACGGCAGATTTCCCGCTGCTTTCGGCCGGCTCCGCGCAGTGGAGGCGGAAGCAGCAAACGAAAGAGACTATCATGGCAGCACCAGCAACTTTCGACGTCAAAGAACTCGAGAAGCGGATGCGAACCGGCCTCGACGCGCTGAAGCGCGAACTACAAGGTCTGCGCACCGGCCGCGCCAGTTCCAACCTGCTTGACCCGGTCATGGTCAATGTCTACGGCCAGCGCATGCCGATCAATCAGGTCGCCAGCGTGTCAACGCCGGAAGCCCGGCTGATCACGGTGCAGGTATGGGACAAGTCGACGGTGCCAGCGGTCGACAAGGCGATACGCGAGGCCAACCTCGGTCTCAATCCAGTAATCGACGGCACCATGCTGCGCCTGCCGATCCCCTCACTCACCGCTGATCGGCGCGCCGATCTCGTCAAGCTTGCGCGCAAGTACGCCGAGGAGCACGGGAAGGTAGCGGTCCGCAACGTCCGTCGCGACGGCATGGAGCTCCTCAAGAAATTGTTGAAGGACGGTCATATCAGCGAGGACGAGAGCCGTAAGAATTCGGACAAGGTCCAGGAGTTGACGGACCGGATGACCAAAGAAATCGATTCCACGCTTGCCGCCAAGGAAGCCGAGATCAACAAGGTCTGACGCCGGCATCCGCGCCCGACGCCGTCAGCCGAACCAGAAAGTCACGCCTCCTTGGCAGACACCGACACACCGACCGCGCAGAAAGCTGGCGCCGGTAGGCAACAGTCTGAGCTGGCATCGCGCGACGCCCTGGCGCCGCCGCACCACGTCGCCATCATCATGGACGGCAACGGGCGTTGGGCGAAGGAGCGCGGATTGCCGCGCGCGATCGGCCACAGCAAAGGTGTCGAGGCCGTGCGCCGGGCCGTAAGTGCCGCCATCGAACTCGGTATAGGCTATCTCACAATCTACAGCTTTTCGTCCGAGAACTGGTCGCGGCCGGCGGACGAGATCGACGACCTGATGGGTCTTATAAAGCGCTTCATCCGCCGGGACTTAGCCGACCTGCATCGCAGCGGCGTCGCCATCAGGGTTATCGGCCAGAGGGCGAGCCTCGATTCCGAACTGTGCAACCTGATCGACGAAGCCGAAAAGCTGACCGCGGGCAACACCGCGCTCACACTTGTCGTTGCCTTCAACTATGGCGCTCGTGCCGAGATCGCGGCGGCGGCGCGTCAGTTGGCGGAAAAGGTTATGGCCGGAACTTTGTTGCCTGCGGATATCGACGAAGCTGCCGTAGCCTCTTGTTTGCAGACCAGCGGCATGCCTGATCCTGATCTCCTGATTCGTACCAGCGGCGAGTTGCGGCTGTCGAATTTCCTGCTCTGGCAGGCTGCCTATACCGAGTTCGTGTTCCTCGATAACTATTGGCCGGAATTCGGACGGGACCTCCTGGTGAAGGCGATTGCGCAATTTCATGCGCGCGATCGGCGCTTCGGTGGACTTTCCCGGCGGACGAGCGCGTGAGGCAGGCAAGCCATGCAAGTTGATCCACCCGAGCGCGCCGAAGCGAAGCCGGGGGCAGCGTCGACTGGCCGTGGCGGCGGTTCGATGAAGGATCTCGGCGCGCGCGTACTGTCGGGGCTGGCATTGGGCGCAATTGCACTGGGGCTTCTGTATGCCGGCGTTGTTCCGTTCGCAGCGCTGATATTCGTCGTCACGCTGCTGATGTGCTGGGAGTGGGGGCACGTGGTGCGCCAGTCGGACGTCTTCGATGCCGTATTGATCGTGCATGGTATCTCGGTTGGGGCTGCGACTATACTGGCGACTATGGGCCTGGCCGCACTGGCGCTGATCGCACTTATCGCCGGCACCTTGGTGGTTGGCGCCCTCAGGTTTGGCGAGCGGGCACGGTTGTCGGCGCTGGGCGTGCTTTATGTCGGTTTGCCGGCGGTAGCTCTGGTTTGGCTGCGCAGTGGCGATACAATCGTTACACCATATGGCCTGCTGGCCGTGCTGTTCGTAATTTTGAGCGTCATTTCGACCGATACGCTTGCCTACTTTACTGGCCGCGGCGTCGGCGGACCAAAGTTATGGCCGAGCGTTTCGCCCAACAAAACCTGGTCGGGGCTGATAGGCGGGGTCAGTGGCGCGGCGGTGGTCGGCGCGATATTCGGCATGCTGATGCCTGGCGGGCATCCGGTCCAACTGGCAGTGACCGGACTGCTGCTTGGCCTCGTCGCCCAGGGTGGCGATCTTGCCGAATCGGCGTTGAAGCGCAGCTTTGGCGTCAAGGATGCGAGCGGCCTGATCCCGGGTCACGGTGGCTTCATGGACCGGATGGATGGCCTTGTCGTTGCCGCCGTCGTCGCTGCAATCATTGGACTGCTGCGTAACGTCTACGCACCGGCGCAAGCCCTGCTGCTGGGGCTGTGATGCCAGTACAGCGCGTTTCAGTGCTGGGAGCGACCGGATCGGTTGGTACCTCGACACTCGACCTGATTGCCCATGCGCCGGAGCGCTTCGAAGTGGTGGCGCTGACTGCGCATACCAGCGTCGATCGGCTGGCCAAGGCCGCCATTGCCGCCCGTGCGCGGCATGCCGTGATCGGCGACCCGGCGCGCTATTCAGAACTCAAGCTTCGATTGGCTGGCACCGGGATCGAGGTTTCGGCTGGCGAGCATGCGCTGGAGGCTGCGGCGGCAATGCCGGCCGACTGTGTGGTCGCGGCCATGGTTGGAGCGGCCGGTCTAAAGCCGGCGTTGACGGCGGTCGCGCAAGGCCGGCGCGTTGCGCTCGCCAACAAGGAGTGCCTGGTGACCGCCGGTGAACTGTTCATGGCGGCAGTGAAGCGCAGTGGTGCGGAGTTGTTGCCGGTCGACAGCGAGCATTCGGCGGTCATGCAGGCCTTGGGTGGTGCCGCGCCCGAAGCGATCGAGCGGATCGTCATCACTGCGTCCGGTGGGCCGTTCCGCACCTGGGAGCTGGCTGAGATCGCGCGAGTTACGCCGGAGCAGGCCCTCAAGCACCCGAACTGGAGCATGGGGCCAAAGATCACCATCGATTCGGCCACAATGATGAACAAGGGGCTCGAGTTGATCGAGGCGTTTCATTTGTTTCCGGTAACGGCGAAGCAACTCGACGTATTGGTGCATCCGCAATCCATCATCCACGCCTTGGTCGAATTCCGCGACGGCGCGGTGATGGCACAGCTGGGCAGTCCCGACATGCGCACGCCAATCGCCTATGCGTTGTCGTTCCCCGAACGGATGCAAGCGCCGACCGCCCGCCTCGATCTGGTCAAACTGTCGACGCTTACATTCGAGGCGCCGGACCGCGTGAAATTTCGCGCATTGGCGCTCGCCGAAGCAGCGCTGGTGCGAGGTGGGCGCGCGACGGCCATTCTCAATGCGGCCAATGAAGTCGCGGTGGACGCATTCTTGCAAGGAATGATCGGCTTCCTCGACATCGCCGGCATTGTCGAGGATTGCCTGGATAAGGCCGAAGGTATCGATGCGCCATGCAACATCGGATCAATTGATGATATACTGAGCATTGACGCCGCTGGACGCAGATTGGCGCAAGATGGCGTTGTCGCCCGCCGCTGAGTTCGCACGACAAGACATTGCGGCGCCGCCGCGGAAACTGGGGCGGCGTCGCCGCGAAAACCGGAATGGAACAGGATAGATGAGCTTTATCAACAATATGGCGGGTAGCCTCGGAGGCCTTTTGTTCGGTCTTGCGGCATTCTTGTTCGTTCTGTCCATCGTAGTGTTTGTTCATGAGATGGGCCATTTCCTGGTGGCTCGCTGGTGCGGCGTGAAGGTTTCGGCGTTCTCACTAGGCTTTGGCCCCGAAATCTACGGCTTCGATGACAAGCATGGCACCCGCTGGCGCTTCGCCTGGATTCCGCTCGGTGGCTACGTCAAGTTCATGGATGACGAGAACGGCGCCAGCATGCCGATGAAGGACCGGCTTGAGAAAATGACCCCGGAAGAACGGGCCGTCTCATTCCACGGCAAACCCTTGTGGCAAAAGGCGGCGGTGGTTGCAGCCGGACCAATCGCCAATTTTCTCCTGGCGATTGCGATTTTCGCATTTTTGTTCATGACCATCGGCGTGACGACGATTCCACCGCGTGTCGATGCGGTGATACCGGGCAGCGTCGCGGAGCGCGCCGGCTTTAAGTCCGGTGACCTGATCGTCTCGATCAACGGCAAGTCGGTGGATGCGTTCCAGCAGTTGCAGCAGTCGGTGAACGACAATGTCGGTTCGGAGTTGACCTTCGGTGTCGACCGCGCTGGCCAGATCGTGACCCTTAAGGCGACGCCGGAACTGTCCGAGGTGGCCGACGGCCTTGGTGGCAAGGCCAAGATGGGCAAGATCGGTGTTCAGTTGCCGGCGAAGCCGCAGGACTTGCGGCACAAGACTTACGGTCCAATCGATTCGGTCGTGATGGGTGTCGAAAAGAGTTACGGCATCGTCCGTTCGACGTTTGCCTATCTGAGCAATGTAATCACCGGCCGCCAGAGTGCAGATCAGCTTGGTGGCCCGGTTCGCATTGCCAATGCATCGGGCAAAATCGCCAAGATGGGCCTCGATC
Source organism: uncultured Alphaproteobacteria bacterium (assembly GCA_963732635.1). Taxonomy (GTDB): domain Bacteria; phylum Pseudomonadota; class Alphaproteobacteria; order Rhizobiales; family Hyphomicrobiaceae; genus JAKFWF01. The sequence goes on along the minus strand of CAVTAL010000033.1, from coordinate 209,338 downwards.
AGCTGGTATATTTCGTTGCATTCATCTCGGTTAGTCTTGGGCTCGTCAATCTTTTCCCGGTGCCAATTCTCGACGGTGGCCATCTAACCTTCTATGCGATCGAGGCGCTGCGCGGAAAGCCGCTCAACGAAGACACCCAGGAAATGGCTTTCCGGGTCGGCTTCGGCCTCATCATGGCGCTGATGCTGTTCGCATTCTGGAACGATCGTTTCATCCTGCTGGGATGGCTTCCAGGCAGCGGTTGAACGCTGTCGTTATGCTCGTGAAAAACCGCGCGGAGCCCGTCGAATCGAACGTTGTGAAGCATTCTTGCCACTTCCAATCGCATTGCTGAATCGTTAAACCTGCTGCAGCGATCAATGTGTCTTGGGCGACTCCGTAACGGGGTGGGGGCCGGAATTACGACACTTGGTAGCGATCCGCTGGTCCCTGGTTCCGACAGGGTTCATCGATGCACTTGGGGGACTCGGGCAAATCGAAGGGCAGACGCAGGTATGCCTCATTTCAAGTCAATGGCCTCGCGGCTGATGCGCCTTGCTTTGGCGTTAGCCGTTATGGTTCCGGCACTTGTTGCCGTAGAGCGCGTGACGGGGCAATCGCTCCTGGTTGCGGGTGCTCATGCGCAAGGTGCTGTTCGCGATATTCGAGTGGTCGGTAATCGGCGCGTCGAGCCCGAGACCGTGCGCTCTTACTTGCAGTTTTCCGTCGGCGATTTGTACGATGCCGGCAAGGTCGACCGCTCGCTGAAGGCGTTGTTTCAGACCGGACTTTTCGCCGATGTGCGAATTGATCGCGAAGGCGCTGGCGTCGTCATCACCGTGGTGGAAAACCCGGTGATCAGTCAGGTTGCTTTCGAGGGCAATAGCGAAGTCGATACGCCGACGCTGACCAACGAGGTGCAGCTCAAGGCCCGTTCCGTTTACACGCGGGCTCGTGCATTGGCAGACGTGCAACGTATCCTTGACGTCTATCGCCGCCAGGGGCGGTTTGCGGCCTCAGTCGAACCCAAGCTCATTGAACTCGACCAAAATCGCGTCAATCTCGTCTTCGAGATCAACGAGGGTGCGGCTACCAAGGTGCAGAAGATCACCTTTGTTGGTAACCGCGCATTCTCCGACTCGCAGTTGCGCGATATCGTTTCGACTACCCAGTCGGGCTGGTTCGATTTTCTCAAGGGCACCAACGTCTACGATCCTGACCGCGTCAATCTCGATAAGGAATTGCTGCGCCAGTATTACCTGAAGAACGGCTATGCCGACGTTCGAGTGATCGCTGGTAATGCCGAGATCGACCGTAACGGTTCTGGCTTCTTCATCACGTACACGATCGATGAAGGTGAACTCTACACCTTCGGTGATGTGCGAATTGAAAGTGCATTGGCCTCCATTCAGCCGGAGCGCTTCCGTGGCGAACTCCTGACCACGTCGGGCCAGATCTACAACGCTAGCTATATCGACAAGTCGGTCGAAAAATTAACGCTGCAGGTTTCGGAGCAGGGCTATCCTTTCGCCCGTGTCCGTCCGCGTGCCGACCGCAGCGATGCCAACCGCACGATAAGCCTCGTCTACACAATCGATGAAGGTCAGCGCGTTTACATCGAGCGGATCAACGTCATCGGCAATCTGCGGACCAAGGATCACGTCATCCGCCGCGAGTTCCGTCTGGTCGAGGGTGATGCTTTCAATCCGTTGATGGTGGAAGCCGCCAAGAAGCGTCTGCAAGGCCTCGGCTTCTTCAAGTCGGTTGAAGTGAAGCGCCGTCAGGGCGGTGCGCCTGATCGCGTCGTGCTCGATGTCGAGTTGGTCGAACAGCCGACGGGTGAGCTTTCATTCGGCGCCGGATACTCGACCAATGAAGGTGTGATCGGCGACGTCAGCGTTACTGAACGCAACCTGATGGGCAATGGCCAGTTCCTGCGCCTCAAGTTGTCAGGCTCGCTGAGCCGGTTCCAGATTGACTTGAGTTTCACTGAGCCGCGCTTCTTGGATCGCAATCTCGCAGCTGGCTTCGACTTGTTCTACAAGGACGTGAATGCACTCAGCACCTCGTCCTACAAGAGCCGGAAGGAAGGCGGCAGCCTGCGTCTTGGCTTCCCGATTTCCGAGAACATCTGGCTCAATACCAACTACACGCTGTCGTACGACGATATCTATGAAATCGATACGACGACGGCGTCTCGTGCCGTGATCGAAGCCAAGGGCGGCGCGCTGACTTCGGCCATCGGTACTGCAATCACTTACGATACCCGCAACCATCCGAAGAACCCGAACCGCGGTATCTATCTGCAACTTGGCGCCGACTTCGCTGGTGCCGGTGGCGACGTGCAGTACGTACGTTTGCAGGGTGAAGGACGCGGCTACTACCCGATCACCGAGAAGATCACGTTCGTCGGTCGTGTCGTTGGCGGTCAGATTGAAGGTTGGGGTGGGCAGGACGTTCGGTTGCTCGACTTGTACTACAAGGGCGGCGAGACGATCCGTGGCTTTGACAAGTCAGGTATCGGGCCGCGCGACACCGTTACCTCCGACGCTTTGGGTGGCAAGACTTTCTGGGCGGCGACCGCTGAGGTCCGTTTCCCAATCCCGTTCATCCCGGATGAATTGGGCATCTCTGGCGCTGTGTTTGCCGATGCGGGCTCGCTGTTCGGGGCCGGTGGAAAAGCTCAGGAAGTCAATAACCAGTGCGCTCTGGCTCCAGCTGCTCGCAACCGGTTGAACGGCGTCTGCCTCGAAGATAGCAGCACGATCCGTACCTCGGTCGGCGCCAGCGTCCTGTGGGCATCGCCGCTTGGACCACTGAGGCTGGACTATGCGCACGCTCTGACGAAGGACGACTTCGACAAGACCCAGGTCATCCGTTTCGGTGCGTCGACGAAGTTCTAGGCACAGGCCACTGCAATTTGCTAACGGTGAAGGGCGGGCATTCAGCTCGCCCTTTTTCGTTTTTGGGCTAACCTCCAGCGCGTAGGCGGGCTGGCCCCCTGGTTGACTATAGAGCGAAGGCAATGACCATGGAGCATCCGGGCTTTTTCGATCGTGCGGGCCCCTTCACGCTCGACGTGATTGCGCGCGCGACCGGTTCGGAGTTGGCGCCTGGTGCGGATGGTGAACGGCAATTGACGGATATACGTCCGTTGGGTGAAGCTGCGGCGAACCATCTGTCGTTTCTCGACAACAAGAAGTACTTGCCGCTGCTTTCGACCACGACGGCGGGCGCTTGTCTGGTGCAGCCTGCGTTTGTCGAGCGGATGTCGTCAGCGACGGCGGCGCTTGTCACCAAGTCTCCCTATCGGGGGTTCGCACAGGCGCTGGCACTGTTCTATCCGCAGGCGATGCGGCCGCGTGTCGCCGTTGCTGGCAGCCGTCACATGGTAGACCCGTCGGCTAGGCTTGAGGACGGCGTCGAGATCCAGCCTGGAGCGGTCGTCGGAGCCGAAGCGGTAATCGGCCGAGGTACCATCATCGCCGCAGGTGCTGTCGTCGGATACCGCTGCACGATCGGTCGCGACAGCTTCATCGGACCGACCGCGACCGTGACCCACGCTCTGATCGGCGATCGGGTAATTTTGCATGCCGGCGTGCGGATCGGCCAGGACGGCTTCGGCTTTGCGATGGGGCCGCGCGGGCATCTGAAAGTCCCGCAGATCGGTCGTGTGATCATCCAGGACGACGTGGAAATCGGCGCAAACAGCACAATCGATCGCGGTGCCCTTAAGGATACGATCATTGGAGAGGGCACGAAAATTGATAATCTGGTACAGATCGGGCACAACGTCGTCATGGGCCGGCATTGCGTGATCGTCGGCCAGTGCGGCATTGCCGGCTCGACCGAGGTTGGTGATTTTGTCGTGATGGGCGGGCAGGCGGGATTGGTCGGGCATATCAAGGTTGGCGCCGGTACACAGGTTGCCGGTGGTAGTCACGTCAAGGATGACGTGCCGCCGCGGTCGAAGTTGATCGGCACACCGGCTCGGCCGATCCGGCAGTGGATTAGAGAGCAAGCGGCCATTACGCGTTTGGGTGCGGCCAGCACCGCCCCAGTTGACGAAGCGGACGATTGATCGCCGCACTTGATGGATGAACGATGAGCAAAGCCATGAATGATGCAGGTTCCGCCCGCAAGCTCGCCACCGCCGATATCGCGAAGGTCATGAGGCTGTTGCCGCATCGCTATCCGTTCCTGATGGTCGATCGGATGTACGACATGGATGGCGACCAGAGTTGCGTCGGCGTCAAGAACGTGACGATCAACGAACAGTTCTTCCAGGGCCACTTCCCGCAATATCCGGTAATGCCGGGCGTATTGATCATCGAAGGATTGGCGCAGACGGCGGGAGCATTGTGCGTACATAGCCTGGGCGAAAATTATCAGGCCGAACTCGTGTATTTCATGGGGATCGACAACGCGAAGTTCCGCAAACCAGTATTACCAGGCGACCAGTTGCACTATCATGTGCGCAAGATCCGCAATCGCGGCCGCGTCTGGCGCTTCTATGGCGAAGCCAAGGTCAACGGCCACACCGTTGCGGAAGCGGAAATAAGTGCCATGCTGGCTGACACTGCCGATGCCAGGGCGTTTGCGAGCAAGAATGGCTGACAAAACAGTTCACCCCACTGCGATCGTCGAGGATGGTGCCACGCTTGGTGCCGGCGTCAAGATCGGCCCCTTCTGTTTGGTCGGTCCGCAGGCGAAGCTCGGAGATGGGTGTGAACTGTTGAGCCACGTCGCGATTGCCGGCGACACTACAATCGGCGCTGGCACGCGGATTTTTCCGTTCGCCTCGATCGGTCACCAGCCGCAGGATCTGAAATACAAAGGCGAACCGGCAACCTTGACGATCGGCGCCAACTGCTTGATCCGCGAAGGTGTCACCATGAACCCCGGCACAGCCGGTGGTGGTTCGGTGACGACGGTCGGCGATAGTTGCGCCTTCCTCGCCAACAGTCATGTCGGTCACGACTGCCGCGTCGGCAACAACGTCATCTTCTCCAACAACGTCATGCTGGCCGGCCATTGCACCGTCGGCGACTACGCCATCATCGGCGGTGGCGCGGCGGTGATCCAGTATGCCCGTGTCGGTGCGCACGCGTTTCTCGGTGGCATGTCGGGGCTTGAGAACGACCTCATTCCGTATGGCATGGCGCTCGGCAATCGCGCCTATCTTTCGGGTCTCAATATCATCGGCTTGCAGCGGCGCGGTTTCTCGCGCACCGACATCCACAGCCTACGGCGCGCCTACCGGCTGATGTTCGCCGACGAGGGCACGCTGCTGGAGCGAGTCGAGGACGTGGCCACCGAGTTCGCCGACCATCCAATCGTGCAGGAGATCGTCGCCTTCCTCCGTGCCGGCGGCAAGCGGTCGGCATGCACGCCGCGCGACGGACATGACAGCTGACGGTTCGCTCGCGCCTGACCCGCGTGGTCCGCTCGGTATCCTCGCCGGTGGCGGCAGCCTGCCCGAGCAGATCGCCGACTTGAGCATTGCGAAAGGGCGCGGCGTCCACATCGTCGCCATCGAAGGCGAGGCCGGGCGCGGCATCGAGCGCTTTGCGCACACCTGGGTCAATTGGGGCGGCATTGGCCGCATGGCGGCGAGCTTCAAGGCGAATGGCTGCCGCGACATGATTTTCATCGGCGCCGTTACCCGGCCGGATTGGCGCAAGATCAGGCCCGACCTCGGGTTGTTCAAGGCGATCCCGACCATCGTCCGGCTGTTCGGCGGCGGCGACGATCATGTGCTGCGCAACGTGGTCCGATTTTTCGAGGCGCAAGGCTTCACGGTTCGCGGCGTCACCGATGTGGCGCCGGAACTTCTGGTTGGCAGCGGCGCGCTGGGTCGAATCGCTCCGGCGCCGAGTTTTGCCGGCGATGCGGCGCGCGGCTTTGCCCTGATCGAGGCCCTGGGCGGCGCCGACGTCGGCCAGGCCGTGGTCATCCGCGCTGGCCGGGCAATGGCGATCGAGGCGGCGGAAGGCACTGATCGCATGCTGACTAGGCTTGCCGAGACGACTGACCGGCGCGCATCGGGCGGTATCCTGGTCAAGGGACCGAAGCCCGGTCAGGAGTTGCGCATCGACATGCCGGCGATCGGGCCGCGCACGGTTGAACTGGCGGCCAAGGCCGGGCTGGCGGGGATTGCGGTACGCAGTCGCCAGGTGTTGCTGGTCGAGCGCGAACGACTGGTCGAGCAGGCGGACGCGAGCGGCTTATTCGTCACCGGTATTGAGCCACCGACGGCCGCGCTGGCGCAACGCGAAGTTCTGGCGCTGTCGCCACTCAATCGCCTGGTGCCGGACAAATATCTACGTCGCGATATGGCCCGTGGGGCAAACGTGCTGGCGGCGGTGGCAGGGTTTGCCGACCCGGCCGGTGTCGTGGTGGTGCGCCGTCATGTCATTGCGATTGAGACTGGTGAGGGCCTGGAAGTTCTGTTCGAGCGCGTCAAGGCGCTGCGGCAATGGGGCGCGACCGCCCGTTCGCGGCGCCGCGGTGCACTGGCGATAGGTCACCAAACTATCGAGGCATTGGGTCTCGAAGCCATCATTTCCGCCGCCGCCGAGGCTGGTCTCGCTGGCATCGTCCTGCCACCGGCGGTAACGGTCGGCACAATCGACCGGGCGGGCGCAATTGCATCACAGCACGGTCTCAGCATTGTGGACAACAAGGGAGCGCTGCAATGAGCACTGAACGTCCGTTGCGGTTGTTCCTTGTCGCAGGCGAACATTCGGGCGATGCGCTCGGCGCCAAGCTGATGGCGGCGCTCGACGCGCGCCGGCCTGGCGGTATCGTCTATGCTGGCGTCGGCGCCGAGGGCATGGCTGCTCACGGTCTCGCCTCGCTCTATCCGATGGCGGACGTCGCGGTGATGGGGCCGTTGTCGATCCTGCCGCGCCTGCCGCGTATCGTCAGCCGCGTGTACCGCACTGTCTCTGCCGCCTTGAAATTCGAACCCGACGCCGTCGTCATCATCGACGCGCCGGAGTTCACCCATCCGATCGCCAAGCGCATTCGCAAGCAGCGGCCGGACATCCCGATCATCGACTATGTATCACCGAGTGTGTGGGCATGGCGGCCGGGAAGGGCGAAGCGGATGCGCGCCTATGTTGATCATGTCATGGCGCTGCTGCCGTTCGAACCGGCCGCGCACCAGCGCCTCGGCGGGCCGCCGTGCACCTATACCGGCCATCCGATGATCGAGCGGCTGCCTTGGATCGAAGCGCTTGATCCAACGCCGCTGGCGGCGCGGCTCGGACTGACGCCCGGCGAACAGGTGCTGGTGGTGTTGCCCGGCAGTCGAATCTCGGAGGTGTCGCGACTGATGCAGCCGTTCGGCGACGCGATCAGCCGATTGAAGGCGATGGGACATACGCCGCGCGTGGTCATTCCGGTGATGCCGCACGTGCGCTCGCACATTGAGGACGCAGCCCGCGCCTGGGACGTTCAGCCGATCCTGCTCGATGGCGAGGAGGACAAGTTCCGCGCCTTCAAACTCGCACGCGCCGCGCTCGCTGCTTCAGGCACGGTGACGCTGGAGCTCGGGCTCGCCGGCGTGCCCATGGTCGTCGCCTACAAGGTCGATGCGGTCGCCGTGCAATTGCGCCATCTGGTGAAGGTGCACTCGATCGTGCTCGCGAATCTCGTCGCCGAGCAGAACGCCTTTCCCGAATATATCCAGGAGGATTGCAACGGCGAAATCCTCAGCCGGGCAGTGGCGCCATTGCTGCTCGACACGCCGGCGCGTGGGGCTCAATTGCAGGCGTTGGCTGCGATCCCGGCTCGCATGAAGCTGCCCTCCGGCACGCCGAGCGAGGCCGCCGCCGAAATCGTGCTTCGGCAAGCGGTGCGGCGCTGACACGGCCTCAACGGCTGAACGCAAACCCCTCATAGCCGTTCGCGGCGACGTCGTCGCAGATGCCGCGATAATGTGCCATGCCTCCAGCATAGGGCATGAAGGCGCGCGGCTTGCCCGGCACATTGGCGCCGAGATACCAGGAGTGATGCGCTTCCGGCAGCAGCGTCGCGGCGGCTGCAGCGTTGACGTCGGCAACCCAGCGATCCATGGCGTCCGGCTTGGGCTCGATGCGCTCAAGCCCTCTTGCCTGCATGTGGGCGATACAGTCCGAAATCCATTCGACGTGCTGCTCGATGGCGACCGGCATGTTGCATAAAACCGACGGGCTGCCCGGTCCGGTGACGGTGAACAAATTCGGGAAGCCCGAGACCTGCAAACCCAGATAATTGCGCGGACCGGCCGCCCAAGTGTCCTTCAGCGCGAGGCCGTCGCGGCCGTGGATGTTGAGCCGCAGCATCGCCCCCGTCATGGCGTCGAAGCCGGTCGCGAATACGATAATGTCGAGCGGGAAATGTGCGCCCGATCGCGTGACGATGCCGGTGGCGTTAATCGCCTCGATCGGGTCCGCTCGCACATCGACAAGGGCGACGTTATCGCGGTTGAAGGCCTCGAAATAGAAGCTGTCGATCGGTGGGCGCTTGGCGGCATAGGGGTGATCGATGTCGGCAAGCTTGTCGGCGGTCGCCTTGTCCTTCACGGTCGACCGGATCTTGGCCTTGATGAATTCGGCCGCCGTGTCGTTGGCCTTTTTGTCGGCCAGCAGATCCTTGAACGTGGCGCGGAACTGTAGGCCACCCTTCGCCCACGCCTTCTCGTAAAGTTCGGCGCGCTGCTCGGGTGTGACATCGAACACCGCGCGATCCTCGATCACGAACGGATGGCCGTTGGTGGTGCCGCGCATGGTGCGGCGGATGGCGTCGAAGTGCTCCTTGACGTAGTTCTGGAAATGCCGGCGTCAGCGGCGCGTTGTGGGCCGGCACGGAGTAATTGGCGGTGCGCTGGAACACGGTGAGGTGGGCGGCGGTCTCGGCGATCACCGGGGCGGCCTGGATACCGGTTGAGCCGGTGCCGATCTGGCCGACGCGTTTGCCCTTGAAGTCGACGCCGTCGTGTGGCCACAGCCCGGTGTGGTACCACTTGCCCTTGAACGAATCGAGGCCTGGAATTTTCGGAACGTTGGCGGTCGACAGGCAACCGACAGCGGCGATCAAGAATTTCGCCGAGAGCTTTTCGCCGGCCTCGGTCGTGACATGCCAGCGGTTCGAACCGTCATCGTACTGGGCGGCGGTAACTCGCGTGCCGAGCTGAATATCGCGCTTCAGGTCGAGCTTGTCGGCGACGAAATTCAGGTAGCGGCGGATCTCGGGATGTTGGGGATAGCGCTCGGACCACTGCCAGTCCTTCAGCAACTCCTTCGAAAAACTATAGCAGTAGGAGTGGCTTTCGGAATCGCAGCGTGCACCCGGATAGCGGTTCCAGTACCATGTGCCGCCAACGCCATCGCCGGCTTCCAGCACCTTGACCGAAAGCCCAAGTTCATCGCGCAGCTTATGCAATTGATAGAGTCCGGAAAATCCGGCGCCGATGATCAGAGCGTCAAATTCGCCAGCCTTCGTCGAAGTCACGGTCGTCCCGCGCTTATTTGTCTCAACCACTGCCATCGCGTTTTTCTCCGCTTCGCAGGACGTTTCCTGAAGCACATACTATTTTCAGCGTGCGCGGAAAAGCAAATGACTGCGGCGCCTAGCTGTCCGTCGAATTTGCCGGCGGGCGAGGGCGCGCGCATTACCCGATCTTCATGCCCAGATGCTCGGCAACCGCGAAGATGTCCTTGTCGCCACGGCCGCACAGGTTCATGACCAAGAGGTCATCATCGGGTAGCGTCGGTGCGAGCTTGCTCACGTAGGCCAGCGCATGCGCTGGCTCCAGCGCTGGGATGATGCCCTCGAGCTTGGTGCACAGCTGGAAGGCGTCGAGGGCTTCCTTATCGGTTGCCGGCACGTAGGTAACGCGCTTGGTATCATGCAGCCAGGAATGCTCCGGCCCGACGCCTGGGTAGTCGAGGCCGGCCGAGATCGAATGGCCTTCGAGGATCTGGCCGTCGGAATCCTGTAGGAGATAGGTGCGGTTGCCGTGCAGGATGCCCGGACGGCCGCCGGTCATTGAAGCGGCATGGCCGTTCTCCACCTCGACGCCATGACCGCCGGCCTCGACACCGAAAATCTTGACGCTCTTGTCGTCGAGGAAGGGATGGAACAGGCCGATGGCGTTCGAACCACCGCCGATGCAGGCAACCAGCGTATCGGGCAGGCGGCCTTCGGCCTCCATCATCTGGCCGCGCAGTTCACGGCCGATCACCGACTGGAAGTCGCGCACCATCGCCGGATAGGGGTGCGGGCCGGCCGCGGTGCCGATGATGTAGTAGGTGTCGCGGACATTGGTCACCCAGTCGCGCAGCGCCTCGTTCATGGCGTCCTTGAGGGTGCCGGCACCGGATGTCACGGCGTTGATCTTGGCACCCAGCATGTGCATGCGGAAGACGTTCGGCTTCTGCCGCTCGACGTCGGTCTTGCCCATGTAGATCTCGCAGGGCAGGTTGAACTTGGCACACACGGTGGCGACGGCGACGCCGTGCTGGCCGGCACCGGTCTCGGCGATGATACGGGTCTTGCCCATGCGCATCGCGAGCAGGATCTGGCCGAGGCAGTTGTTGATCTTGTGGCTGCCGGTGTGATTGAGCTCGTCGCGCTTGAAGTAGATCTTGGCGCCGAAGCCCTTCTTCGCCTTCGAACGGAAATGCTCGGTCAGGCGCGCTGCATGATAGAGCGGGCTCGGCCGGCCGGAATAGTGGGTGTTGAGATGGGCGATCTCGGCATGGAACGCCGGGTCGGCCTTGGCCGTGGTGTAGGCCTCCTCCAGTTCCAGGATCAGCGGCATCAGCGTTTCGGCGACGAAGCGGCCGCCGAAAATGCCGAAGTAGCCGCGCTCGTCGGGGCCGGTCATGTAGCTGTTGAGCTTCGAGGTGCGGTCGGCGGTCTTGGACATGGGTCTATCAGCTTTCAAGTCGGGCGGCTTTGGCGTTGGCAATGAAGGCACGGATGAGGTCGTTGTCCTTCTCGCCCGGACGCGTCTCCACGCCCGAGGAAACATCGACTCTGGTCGCGCCGGTGCGTTGAATAGCGTCGGCGACGGTTTCAGGCGTAAGACCCCCGGACAACATATAGGGCACTTTATCCTTCACGTCATCGAGTGTGGTCCAGTCGAAGGCGATGCCGTTGCCGCCGGGCAGCAGGGCGCCTTTCGGCGCCTTGGCGTCAAACAGGATCAGATCGGCGATGCCGGCATAGTCGAGGGCGTGGGCGGCGTCGGCGGCGTTCCCGACCTTGATCACCTTCATCACCGCGCAGCCGGTGCGGCGCTTGATCTCGGCGACGCGGGCCGGCGACTCGGAGCCATGCAACTGCAGCAGATCGGGGGCGATCCAGGGCATCAGCCGGTCGACGAGATCGTTGTCGGCGTCGACTACCAGCGCGACGATCTTCGCCTGGTCGCGGGCGAGGTCGGCGAGGTCGCCAGCGGCTTCGAGCGTCACATTACGCGGGCTGGGCGGAAAGAACACGAGGCCGACGTAGTCCGCGCCAGCATTGAGCGCCGTCCGCATGACTGCCGCCGACCTCAATCCCACAGATTTTGACTTCGATTGCCATGGCGTCCGATACGGCTCTGATTGCGCACCGGTTCTGCCCTATTCTCGGTGGCAAATACAAGGATCAAAGGCCAAGCTTGTCGAGTTCCGAGACCGTACGGCCGGGCCTCGACTTATAGGGCGGCAGAGACCAGTGCCAGGTAATCGCCATGGCGCGGACGATGAAGCAGCCGGCAAAGCCGACCAGACCGGCGCTAATCTTGGTCATCCCCAGCCCACTGGCGCCGACATAGAGCGTCGCGCCGATCAGTGCGGCCGTGACGTAGATTTCCTTGCGCAGCACCAGCGGGCTCTCGGCGCCGAGTATGTCGCGGAGGATGCCGCCGAAGGTCGCAGTTATCACCCCCATGACTACGGCGATGAGTGGTCCCGCATCGGCCGCCAATCCACGTTCAGCACCGATCACGGCGACCATCGACAAGCCGAGGCAGTCGAGCCACAGCAGCACCCGGTAGCGCGAGTGCGCGAGATGGGCGGTGAAAAACACGATGATCGAGGCCGCCACGCACAGCACGATGTAGGTCGGCTCCTTCACCCAGAATACGGGCATCTGGCCGAGCAGCACATCGCGGATGGAGCCGCCGCCAACGCCGGTTACGGTGCCGAGCAGGGAGAAGCCGAAGATGTCCATTTCCTTGCGCGAGGCGACCAGCGCGCCGGTGACCGCGAACACCACGACGGCGAAAGGTCGAGCAGGTTCAAGGCCGACAGCAGGGCGGAAGTTTCGATCATCTGGTCCGTTCAGGCGTTGGCGCGGCGGGCGGCGGCTGTCGCCAAGCCCATGGCGATGATGATCGAACCGCCGACGCGGTTCACCGCTCGCTGGACGCCGGGTTTGCGGATCGTCGCCCGGGCGCCGGACGCGGCCAGCGCATAGAAGCCGGCGTTGAGGGTCGCGACAATCAGGAACGTCAGCTCGAAGATCACCATCTGGCCCAACAGCGGCTTCGAAAGGTCGAGGAACTGCGGCAGGAAGGCGACGAAGAACACGATGCTTTTCGGATTGAGCGCGGTCACCGCCCAGGCGTGCAGGAACATCCGCATTGGTCGCTCCGATGGTGCGTCAGTAAGCACCCCGTCACCGACCGGCGCGCGAAACAGCTTGATACCGAGATAGACGAGGTAAGCGGCGCCGACCCACTTCAGGACCGTGAACAGCTCGGCCGAGGCGGCGAGGATCGCGCCCAGCCCCAGCATCGAAGCCGTCATCGACGTGAAATCGCCGAGCGCGACACCGGCCACCAGCGGCATCGCCGCCCGTTTGCCGTGGCCGAGCGCGTAGGAGATGACGAGCAGGATGGTCGGGCCGGGAATTGCGCACAGCACGATGGAGGCCGCCGCGAACGCCAGCCAGTGCTGCAAAGTCATGATTGTGGTCATGGGGAGAGTCCTCGGGGCGGGAGTCGCTGCTACTGCAGGTTAAGGCGCGGGGATCATGTTGTCCCCATCCTTCCAGGCGAACATTTTATAGAATTGCAGAGTGGCGTCGCCTTTCTTGTCGAAGTCGAAGCGACCGCTGACGGTGTCGAACGTCGCGCTTTGCAGTACTTTTGCGGTTAAGCCAACGTTGAAGGTTCCCGCGGCTTGCGCCCACGCCTGGACGGCGGCGTAAGACTGCGTAAAGGCGCGAGACCTCTCATTGCTTTGGTCGTGCGGGCCGATGGGCGATGACGCTGGTTCGATCACGTCAATAGGCCCTGCATCGGGCTGTATGACACGCGAATTAAGCAGGTCGTGTGCCGGCTTGATGAACTCACCGCTGGACAGCAGTGAGCTGCCAACGAGTACGGTTCCGAGCCCTTCGTCGCGAAGCGCGCGCAGAATCAGCGCGCTTTCAGTCGGGTAGGCGCCGAGAAACACCACATCGATGCGGTGTGTGCGGATGTCGCGCGCCAATGGCCGGTAATCGCGCTCACCGGCGATGAAGCCGGTATGGATCGCCTCGACGAGGCCGGCAACATTCATGGCCTTCTTGGTATCGGCTGCCAACTGGATGCCGACAACGGTGCGATCATGTAGCAGTGCGACCCGCTTTCCTGCGAATTTGCGGGCAATGTAGGTGCCGATCTCGGCACCTTCCCGGTCGCTGCGAGGGGCGAGCCGGAAGATCGTCGGACCGGCGCGCTTGTCGGTGAACTGCGGGTCGGTGGTGCCGGGCGAAATCATGATGATGCCGGCCGCTGCATAGACCGGCGCGGCGGCAAGCGAGGCGCTGGCGCAGTGGTGGCCGACGACAAGGGCGACCTTATCCGCGACCAATCGCTGCGCGATCGAGATTGCCTTAGCCTTGTCGCAAGCATCATCTTCGACGAGCAACTGGACCTTGCGACCGGCAATGCCGCCATCGGCGTTGATCTTGGCGACAGCGTATTCGCCACCCACCTTCATCGCCCGGCCAAACGCCGCATATTGCCCGGTCATCGGTCCGGCGACGGCGACGAGGATTTCGTCGTCGGCGGCCATCGCAACCGGGCCGCCCGCGAGTGCAATTGCACCCGCAAGCGCGCTGCAAGATCAGGCGAGCGCCTTGTCCGCCGAGACGTAGTCGTGGCCGAGAGCCTTTGCGACTGCCTCGTAGGTGATCTTGCCGTTCCAAACGTTGAGCCCGTTGCGCAGGTGGATATCGTCGGCCAGCGCCTTTTTCCAGCCCTTGTCGGCCAGCGCCAGAACGAACGGCAGGGTAGCGTTATTGAGCGCATGCGTCGAGGTTTTCGGCACGCCGCCCGGCATGTTTGCGACGCAGTAGTGGATGACGCCGTCAACTATGTAGGTCGGATCATCGTGGGTGGTCGCCTTTGAAGTCTCGGCGCAACCGCCCTGGTCGATCGCGACGTCGACGATGACGGAGCCGGGCTTCATGGTCTTGAGGTGGGCCTTGGTGATCAGTTTCGGTGCCGAGGCGCCGGGGATCAGCACGCCACCGATGACGAGATCAGCGTCCGACAGATGCTGGTCGATGGCGTCGCGGGTCGAGATACACGGTGTTGAGGCCACGGCCGAACTGGGTCCACAGGCGCCGCAGCGCATCGACCGAGCGGTCGATGACGTGGACGGAAGCGCCCATGCCGAGCGCCACGTCGACCGCGTGCGTGCCGACCACGCCGCCGCCGAGCACCACGACCTTGGCTGGCGCCACGCCCGGCACGCCGCCGAGCAGAACGCCGACGCCGCCGTGCGCCTTTTCGAGGAAGTAGGCACCGGCCTGCACCGACATGCGGCCGGCGACTTCGGACATCGGCGCCAGCAGCGGCAGGCCGCCGGTGGCTGAAGTTACGGTCTCGTAGGCGATGCAGGTGGCGCCGCTTGAGATCAGGTCCCGGGTCTGCTCCGGGTCAGGGCGCCAGATGCAGGTAGGTGAACAGGATCTGGTCTTTGCGGAGCATTTTGCGCTCGCCGGCCTGCGGTTCCTTCACCTTCACGATCATGTCGGCCGCCTTGAAGATCTCCGCGGCGGTCGCGGCGATCGTTGCGCCTGCCTTCAGGTAGTCGGCGTCCGAGGCGCCGATGCCGATGCCGGCATTGGTCTCGACCACCACCTTGTGCCCGTGGGCCACCACCTCGCGCACGCTCGACGGCGTCAGGCCGACGCGATATTCGCGGGTTTTGATTTCCTTGGGCACACCGAGCAGCATGGTCGTCTCCTACGGGTTGATGGATCGGATTGCAGCAGAATAATCGAGGGGGATGCGTAAAGGCTCCCAATGTTGGGTGCTGGACGAGAAAATAATCGAATGACATTCTGATATGATCAGAAAAATATGGTACAGCATTCGAATGAACATCGATCCGGTCAATCGCCGCATACTGCTCGCATTGCAGCGTGACAGCCGCATCGCGATCGCCGATCTCGCAGCCAAGGTAGGCCTGTCGGCGTCGGCTTGCCACCGTCGCGTCAAGCTGCTGGAGGAAGCCGGCATCATCGCCGGCTATGCGGCGCAACTCGACCGGCGGGCGCTAGGCCTCACCATGGAGTTCTTCGTCGAAGTGTCACTCAACTCGCAGTCGCGCAAGGCGTTCGATGCGTTTGAGAAGGCGGTGGCTGCACGAGACGAGATCCTGGAATGCCACTTGATGGCTGGCGGCACCGACTACCTGTTGCGAGTGGTGGCAGCCGACCTCGCCGACTTCGAGCGCATCCATCGCCAGCATCTGGCCGATCTGCCGCACATCGCCCGCCTGCAGTCGAACCTCGCCATCCGCACCGTGCGCGCGATGTCGGGCTATCCGGTACGCTGACGCCGCCCCATGCGGGGCGGCGTTGGTTTGCACGATCTCTTGTTCGGGTCAGATCTGGTGCCAGTAGTCGGCATCGGTGTTGAGCAGGGTGATCGAGCCGTCGAACATGTCGCTGGTGAGGACGGTATTGGCACCAACCTGAGTGGCAACGATCTGGTCGAACTGGGTCTGCGTCATGCCCTCGAAGTAGACACCATCGAACACCGTGTCGCTTGCCGACGACTGGATGTCGTAGTCGTGGATCACGTCGTTGCCGATATTGGTCTTGTGGTAGGGCCCAAAATAGCTGCCCTCGATGCTGGACCGCCAGGGCGTGACATCGAACACAAAGGCATCGCTTTCGCCGCCGCCGAAGAAGTGATCGTTGCCAAGGCCGCCTTCCAGTACATCCCGGCCGGTCGAACCGGTCAGGGTGTCGTCAAAGACACTGCCTTTTACCCACTCGATCCCGGCATAGGTGTCGCCGCTCGCGCCGCCGCCGCCGACTCCGGTCGCGAGGTTGACGGTGACGCCGCTGGCGGCGTTGCCGTAGTCGAGAAAGTCGTAGCCGCCGACATCCTGAGCGCCGCCATTGAAGGCTTCCTTGCCCAGACCCGCCAGGAAGGTGTCGTTGCCGGCGCCGCCGTTCATTTGCCAGTTGCCGGCATCGGCCGCGACCGGGGTCCGTGCGCCGAAGAAGCTATCGTGGCCGTCGCCGCCATTCATCGTGTCGGCCTTGGCGCCTGCGTACAGGCTGTCGTCACCGCCGTCGCCATTGAGGATGTCGCCACCCTCGCCGTAGAGGACGTCGCTATCGGCGCCGCCGTTCAGCGTATCGGTGCCCGCGCCGGCATAGAGGGTGTCAGTGCCGGCATCGCCAAAAAGCGTATCGCGACCGGCGCCGCCGCTCAAAATGTCGTTGCCGTTGAGACCCGACAGGACGTTGTCGCCTGCGTCGCCGTTCAGACTGTCGCTGAACGCCGAACCCATCAGGTTCTCGATGCTTGAGAAGGTGTCGCCCCTGGCGTCGCCAGTGCTGTACCAGGTCGGCCCGGCGAGGTTGACGGTAACGCCTTTGGTCGCCGAGGCGTAGCTCGCCCAATCGATACCTTCGCCGCCGATCAGGCTGTCGGCACCGGCGCCGCCATCCAGAATGTCGTTACCTTTGCCGCCGACCAGGATGTTGGCGCCAGCATTACCGAAAACAATGTCGTCGGATAGCGCCGTGGTATTGGGATTGCCGAAGGCGTTCAATCCGATGGCGTCGGTGGCGTCGAAGGCAGCGTCGAGGAACGACAGGTTGCCGGTGAAGCCTTTGGCGATCAGCAGGTTGCGGGCGGCGATGAGGCTGGACATTGGAGGTCTCCATCGGATGTGGCCGGGTTGGCCGTTGTCGATGGAGTGAAGATGTCAGCTGGCGGGCATCGGCGCTGTGCTGTGCAGCACAGGCGGTCTCACCCGCTCCTAAAATCGATCCATCAGACCCGAATTCAGCAGTCGGCGGTGGAAGGCGAGGATCTCGCCACGTGACGAGCAGCCATGATAGCGGCCGTCGCACACCGTCATCAGTCGCTTGCGCTCGCGATAGGTATCGGGCAGCGGCAGGCGGGCGGCGTCCATGATCACGGCGCCGAGGTAGGGCACGTCGAGCAGGTCGACATCGGGCAACGGTCCAGGCTGGTAGCCGACGCCATCGGCTGAATAGTAGGTCACGAACGCGTCCGGGTGGCGCTCCATCGTCAGCACGCCGCGGGCGTATTCAGGTCCCATCAACCGGCGGGTGACGTCGGGGTGGTGGTCGCCGTAGTTGACGATCAAGAAGCGCTCGTTCGGAAATCGGCGGGCGAGCTCGCCCTTGAGATACTTGTAATCCATCGCCGCCAAGCCGAGCCGGCGCAGGTACTCGTTGACCTCCCGGTCGGTACCTGGGCCGCCGCCTGCGACCCTCTCCTGCGGCTCGTATGTGAAATTGTATTCGGCGTGCGACGCTTGGGTTTGCACGTAGAGGAACAGCGGACCTTTGCTGGCCTTCAAATGCGCGTCGATCGCGCCGAGGCCGGTGTCGTAGTAGAACCGGTCGCGCTCGTTCGGGCGCTTGGCCTTCTGCGCCTTGGCGTCGATCACCTCGTGAATGCCGATCTTGTCGTAGAAGCGGTCGTTGGCGACGAAGTTGCGCAGCATTGGGTAGACGAGCGTATTGCGATAGCCGCACTTCTCCAGGAACTGCGGCAGTGCATCGCGCAGTTTGCCGGCCATCACCGACTGGACGTAGGGCCGCA
The DNA here is from genome assembly GCA_963732635.1 of uncultured Alphaproteobacteria bacterium. Classification (GTDB taxonomy): domain Bacteria; phylum Pseudomonadota; class Alphaproteobacteria; order Rhizobiales; family Hyphomicrobiaceae; genus JAKFWF01. The sequence goes on along the minus strand of CAVTAL010000033.1, from coordinate 191,286 downwards.
TGCTGCCGAAGGCGTGCGTCGACATGCCGGTCAGGATCGAGAACTCGGTCAGCCATGATGCGCCGGCGTAGGTCTCGACGCGCAGCTTACGCAGGGTGCCGTCGGCCGAACGGAAGAACGGGTCGATGCCGTGGTCATAGTCGAGCTTCGGGAAGCGCGACGGCGGCACCGTCGATTCCTGGTGGATCAGGATGATGTGCGGCGGTGGCGCATGCGGTGCACAGGTATTGGCGCCGGTGAAGGGGCCGCCGGTGGCTGCCTCCGCCGCCTGCACGAGATTTCCGCGCAGCAGCACGGCGGTGGTCTCGGAGAGCGACGAGAAGAACGCCGAGACGTAGCGGTCGTCGGTGAAGAACACCGCCTCGTGCAACGGCTCACGATACGTCGCGGAAAGCGCCGTAATACCGGCAAAGGTGGAAGTCAGTGCTACCGCCACCGAGCGGCGGATACGGCCGTCGTCGAGCCGCCAGATCGCCCAGCCGGCGATGCCTGCAAACACCAAGCCGGCGGCGAGGCTTGCGACGTGCTTCGGGTAACTGTGCAGTAAGAATGAGATTGTCGACCACGAGCTGAAATAGAAGATGATGTCGTAGGCGTGAAGCACCATGTTCATGGCTTCTTGCTTCGCCCGCGAGGTCAGGAAAATGACAGCGACCGACAGAATGGTTGCGACCAGTGAAAACAACGGTCGGCGGGTTGCCATCAGTATCAGGCCACCCAAGGTGGCGGGCGCAGCCAGCGCGAAGGTGATATCGTAGAGGCTGCCTTCGAACCGGCTGATGTGGGCGGCCAGCCCGATGGCGACGAGGATTGCCGCGCCCCAGAGCGCACGCTTCCTGCCGCCGGCCGCCACCGGTGTAGTCGTAACGTTGCTCATTGCCGCCGTACGTTCCCGCATCGCGGCCGTGATCGCCGCTCCTGGCCTACCCTACATGACAGTTGGGTGACACAAAAGTGCGTTGAGATTCGGGCGGAAATCCCGAGCTTGCGGAGTTCGTCCGCAGGGCTATTTTTCGCCCACCGCTGCTTGGCCGAGCGTTCTGGCGGGCCGCGCATAGACCGTGCCGGGGCCCTCAACGACCTCGGCCGAGCGCGGCTTCGGCTGACCGATATTGGTCTCGATGACGACATCGACCGGGCCGCCGGTCATAATCAGATGCTCGACGTCGTCGCGCCGGATCAACACCAAACGCCGCCGACCGTCGACATTGGCTTGGTCGACCACGTCGAGTCGCTTCTCGGGCTTCGGGCCGAACAGCGCGCCGGTCAGGGCTGAGGTCGGCGAGCCGGTGGTCAGGTAGCCGCGCACGAGCAGCCCGCCCACCACAAGCAATGCCGCGATGAAGACGAGGAAGAACAGCCAGGAGAGAATATCCCACATGCGTCCGATTCCACGAGGCTCACGCCTCGGCTCCTGGTTCGGGGGCTCGGATGAAAACGGCTCCGCGCCCGAGTTTTTCTCCGTTTCGGCCTACTGTTGCGCGCAGCGCGCCCGGCGGACCGTCGATCGTCGGGGAGCTATAACCGGTATTTAGCGCCATTTTAACCCTAATGATCGAATTGTTGACAGCAACGCAGCCGGCAGATGGTGCAGGGCTGCAACGGTATCTGTTCGGTAGAGGTCAAGCGTGTCGCGTTTCAGTCAAGTATTGGTTGGTCTTAAGGCAGTACGGGATCGGCTCCCGGGGCTCGCTCGCCAGGTCGAGGTTCAAGCAGCGCTCGCGTTTGAGTGGCTGCTTGTGCGGTGTGACCGCGCAACATCCTTGATTGCTTCGAATCACGCTAGCTTCGCGGCCATGAAGGGAAGCAACGCGCGCACTGCAACGGTCGCCGCTGAAGACGCCCTGACTGCGGTTCGTGGTAGCGGCGTTCTTGCCGCCGCCATCGTGTTGGCGGTCGGCGTTATCGGCGTGTTTGCCGTTCTGGCCTCCGGCACGAGCGAACCACTTGTGCTGACAGCGATGGCCGTGCTGTCGACTATCGGTGTATTTTTTATTCTGGCGGGGCTTTCTGGGCATCTACGTCTTGTTGGCCGCATGAGCGACCTAGAGATCGCCAGCGCCGCGGCTGACGCAATTGATGACGGCATCCAGATCACCAGCGCCAACGGCGACACCCACTACACAAGCCGCGTGTTCAAGCAGTTTCTTGGGGCTTCGGTCGCAGGTACCGCGCGGAGCCTGGAAGAGATCCTGGCCGCCGATCCGCAGTCCTCGCAGGCATTGTTCCGGTTGGCCCGGGCGAGCGAGCGCGGCATGGTCGCGAGCGAAACATTCTGCATGTTTTCTCGCGTCGGCGGGGAGGCGATTTCGAAATGGTACCGGCTGTCGGTGAAGCCATGGGGCTCATCGGCTCCCAAATCCGGCCGAGGCGCACTTACGGTCTGGCATCTCCGCGACATCACGGTCGAACGCGGCGATGCGACCCGACAGTCGAGTGCGTTGTCGACCACGCTCGCGCTCTATGATCGGATGCCTGTTGGCCTGCTGGCGATCGACGATGCCGGTGCGATCGAACACCTGAATGCCACGCTGCGCGACTGGCTTGGCATGTCCGATGCCGTGCGGACGCGCCCAATCCGCCTCGCCGACCTGATCACCGCCGATAGCGCAGAGCTGGTCCGCGCGCTGGTGCGGCAGCGGCCGGGTCAAGCCCAGCCGATCGAAGTCGACCTGCAGTGCCCTAACGGTGCGACCTTGCCCGCCCGGTTGCTGGTAATCGAGCGCGCCGCTGGCGATGCGACTGGCTCGGGTTTCGTTGCTGCCGTCTTGAAGCGGTCGATCGAGCCTTCGACACTGGCCAACCTGAAGACCAGCGGCGCGCGCTTCTCGCGGCTGTTCGAAACCGCGCCGTTCGGTATCGCCATGATTGGCGCCGACGGTCGAATCACCAGCGCGAACAATGCATTCTCGCGGTTGCTGTTGGCGTCGGGCAAGGTCGAAGGCATGGCCGCGATCGGCCTGCTCGGCAAGGAGGCCGTCGGCGGCCTGCGCGCGCCGATCGAGACCGCGCTCGCCTCGGCCATTGCTCAGAAGTCGAATATACCGCCGGTCGAGGTCACCGTCGGTGAGTTGGGTGAGTTCACCCGCCGCGTCGTCATGAGTGCGCTGGGCCCGGCCGCCAGCACCACCGATTCCGCCGTGCTCTACGTCATGGACGCCACCGAGCAGAAGACGCTCGAGGTCAACTTCGCGCAGAGCCAGAAAATGGAGGCGGTCGGCAAGCTTGCCGGCGGCATTGCCCACGATTTCAACAACGTGCTGACAGCGATCATCGGCTTCTCGGATCTGCTGCTGCAGACCCACAGGCCGAGCGACGCCGCCTACAAGAACATCATGGCGATCAAGTCGTCGGCCAACCGCGCTGCCGGCATGGTGAGCCAGTTGCTCGCCTTCTCCCGGCGCCAGACGCTGCAGCCCGAAATCCTGGCGCTGGGCGAGACGCTGGGCGACCTGTCGGTGCTGCTCAATCGCCTGCTCGGCGAGAAAATCGACCTAAAGATCCACCAGGGCCGCGACCTTTGGTACGTCAAGGCCGACCGCTCGCAGTTGAGCCAGGTGGTGATCAATCTCGCCGTCAATGCGCGCGACGCCATGATCGAGGGCGGCACGCTCAAGATCAGCACGCGCAATCTGACCGAGCGCGAGAGCCAGAAGATCGAGCAGCCGGGCTTTGTTGTCGGCGAATATGTCGTGATCGACGTCGAGGACACCGGCCACGGCATGTCGCCGGAAGTGATGGCCAAGATTTTCGAGCCGTTCTTCACGACGAAGGGCGTCGGCAAGGGTACCGGCCTCGGGCTGTCGACCGTTTACGGCATCGTCAAGCAGACCGGCGGCTTCGTGTTCCCGGAAAGCAGCCCCACCGGCACGACGTTTCCGCGTCTACCTGCCGCGCTACCACGCCGACAACATCGACGAGATCATTCACCAGAAGTCGGTCAAGAAGGAACGCGCCGTCGATCTGACCGGCACCGGCTGCGTGCTGTTGGTCGAGGACGAAGATGCCGTGCGCGGCTTTGCTGTCGAGGCACTGCGCCGCCAGGGCTATGAGGTGCTGCAGGCCTGTAGTGGTGCCGAAGCGCTGGAAGTGCTGGCTGCGACGGACAAGACCATCGATCTCGTCGTAAGCGACGTCATCATGCCGGAAATGGACGGCCCGACGTTGCTTAAAGAATTGCGCCGCGATCAGCCCGACCTGAAGTTCATCTTCATGTCCGGTTACCCCGACGATGCTTTCAAGAACACCCTCGACCCCAATACCGAATTCGCCTTCCTGCAAAAGCCGTTCTCGCTGATGCAGCTCGCCACCAAGGTGAAAGAGCAGTTGGGGCGGTGAGACGTATAGGTTTTCGATTCGACGCCGCCGCCGATGCCTGGAACGGCCTCGGCGGCGTTTGATATCAGCGACCTGCAGCCACATTCAAGGCAATCTTTTTCCTCGCCTCCACGCCGAGCTCGCGCCGCTCACGGACAATCACAAGCGGCTCGTCACCGTGCTCGAGATGCTGTGCATCGAGGCCTTCGTCCAGATGCGGGACGGCATGCCTGGTCGCCCGCTCGAGGATCGTCATGCGCTGGCTCGGGCGTTCATCGCCAAAGCGGTGCTGAAGCTGCCGACCACGGCCATGCTGATCGAGCGGCTGGCACGTCGACACGACGCTGCGCCGGCTGTGCGGCTGGGAGCGCGCCGGCGCGCTGCCGAGCGAGGCGACGTTCTCGCGCGCTTACGCCGAGTTCGCCGACAGTGAGCTGCCCGCGCGGGTGCACGAGGCATTGATCGCAAGAACGCTCAAGGATCATCTCGTCGGCCACATCGCGCGCGATGCGACCTCGATTCGCTGCACGCGAGAAGCCGATCAAGGTCGAGAAGTCGCTGGAGCACAGCACCAAAACGCAAGCGCGGCCGACCGAAGAAGGGCGAGATCGTGCCCGAGAAGGAGCCGCGGCGCTTGGAGCGGCAGGTCGGTCAGACGTTGCCTCAGATGCTGGCCGATCTGCCGACGCGCTGCTCGATCGGCACCAAACGCAATGCCAAGGGCCACACCACGAGCTGGATCGGCTACAAGTTGCACATCGATACGGCGAGACGGCGACATCCCGATCTCGTGCATTCTGACTGTCCGCCTCGGTTCACGACAGCCAGATCGCGCTCCCCTTGGCGGCCATCACGGCCGAGCAGCGTCACCAATCTCTACGACCTGATGGACAGCGCCTACGATGCGCCAGAAATCCGCACCAAGAGCATAGCTCTCGGACACGTCCCGATCATCGATCACAAGACGCGGCGCGGGGAGAAGGCCGCGATCGAGACCGAGGCCCGCGCCAAGCGGTTCGGCCAGCTACGAGCCGGCCGAGGACGTGCGCTACAACCAGCGCAGCTCGGCCGAGCGCTCAACGCCAACCTGAAGAAATATATGTTCTTTTTTATGGAACGCATTGCGAACACAGGGGAATTTTATCGTTTGAATTCAATTTGTTCTCATGGGCTGGACATATAGAGAACAAATAGAGTACATTAACCGTCAATTGCTCATCTGCAACTCATGCCATAGGGTGATTGACATGACCGCGCCACAGCTCCGCGTCGTCGAAGGGGACACAATGGACAAGAATAAGGCACTTGAAGCCGCGCTCGCTCATATTGAGAAGCAGTTCGGCAAGGGCTCGATTATGAAGCTCGGTGCCAACGACCACCAGATCGACGTCGAGGCGGTGTCGACGGGTTCACTGGGTCTCGATATCGCGCTCGGCATCGGCGGACTGCCGAAGGGCCGCGTTGTCGAAATCTATGGTCCGGAAAGTTCGGGCAAGACGACGTTGGCGCTGCATGTCATCGCGGAAGCGCAGCGCAACGGCGGCGTGTGCGCTTTCGTCGACGCCGAGCATGCGCTCGATCCGGTCTATGCCAGCAAACTCGGCGTCAACGTCGCCGAACTGCTGATCTCGCAGCCCGATACCGGCGAGCAGGCGCTCGAAATCGCCGACACGCTGGTGCGGTCGGGCGCGGTCGAGATCCTGGTCATCGACTCGGTCGCGGCGTTGACACCCAAGGCCGAACTCGAAGGCGAAATGGGCGACAGTCTGCCGGGCCTCCAGGCTCGTCTGATGAGCCAGGCGCTGCGCAAGCTCACCGGTTCGATCTCGAAGTCGGGCTGCATGGTGATCTTCATCAACCAGATCCGCATGAAGATCGGCGTCATGTTCGGCAATCCCGGAAACGACCACTGGCGGCAATGCTCTGAAGTTCTATGCCTCTGTCCGCCTCGATATCCGTCGGATCGGCCAGATCAAGGAACGCGAGGAAGTCGTCGGCAACCAGACCCGCGTCAAGGTGGTCAAGAACAAGGTCGCCCCGCCCTTCAAGCAGGTCGAATTCGATATCATGTATGGCGAGGGCATTTCCAAGACCGGCGAACTCGTTGATCTCGGCGTCAAGGCCGGCGTGATCGAGAAATCTGGCGCTTGGTTCGCCTATGGCGGCCAGAAGATCGGCCAGGGTCGCGAGAATTCGAAGACCTACCTGAGGGACAATCCGGCGATTGCCGCCGCGATCGAGAAGGCGGTGCGTCTGAACGCTGGCCTGATCGTCGACAAGATGCTGATCCAGCCCGAGGGTTCGGAAGCGACCGAAGCCGTCGAAGGCCCGGACGACATCGAGGGTGACGTACCGATCGCCAAGGCCGGTCGGGGCAAGCGCTGATCAACGAGGCGCGGCGGCCATTTCCTGGCCCCGTTTCCTGGACAGGCGCGCGGGCGCCCGTTACAAGCTGTGATGGGTCGCTTGCGATCTGAACGGCCGCGCTTTGGGTGCGGCCGTTTCCACGTGAACAGTCACGGTTTTTCGCACAGGTAGTCGGCATGAGCGGCGTCAATCAGATCAGGTCCACCTTTCTCGATTATTTCAAGAAGAACGGCCACGAGGTCGTCGCTTCGTCGCCGCTGGTACCGCGAAACGACCCGACGCTGATGTTTACCAATGCCGGCATGGTGCAGTTCAAGAACGTCTTCACCGGTCAGGAAAAGCGGCCCTACAACCGGGCGGCGACGTCGCAGAAGTGCGTGCGCGCCGGTGGCAAGCATAACGACCTCGACAATGTCGGTTACACCGCGCGCCACCACACCTTCTTCGAGATGCTGGGCAATTTCTCGTTCGGCGACTACTTCAAGGCCGACGCGCAGGCGTTCGCCTGGAACTTGATCACCAAGGAATACGGCCTCGATCCGAAGCGCCTCTACATCACCGTCTATCACGACGACGACGAAGCCTTCGGCATCTGGAAAAAGCTCACTGGCTTTGCCGACGACAAGATCATCCGTATCGCAACCTCAGACAACTTCTGGGCGATGGGCGACACCGGTCCGTGCGGCCCTTGTTCGGAAATCTTCTTCGACCACGGCTCGAAGATTCCAGGCGGCCCGCCGGGTTCGGCCGATGCCGACGGCGACCGCTACATCGAGATCTGGAATCTCGTTTTCATGCAGTACGAGCAGCGTGGGCCTGGCGACCGGGTCAATCTGCCGAAGCCCTCGATCGACACCGGCATGGGGCTCGAGCGAATTTCCGCCGTGCTGCAGGGCACGCACGACAACTACGAGACCGACCTGTTCAAGGCGCTGATCGCAGCGTCGGTTGCGGCCACCGGCGTCGAGGCCAAGGGCGAGCACAAGGCCAGCCACCGTGTCATCGCCGACCACCTTCGCGCGTCAAGCTTCCTGATCGCCGACGGCGTTTTGCCTTCGAACGAGGGCCGCGGCTACGTGCTGCGCCGCATCATGCGCCGCGCCATGCGGCATGCCCATCTGCTTGGTGCCGCCGACCCGCTGATTCATCGGCTGGTGCCGGCGCTTGTGCGCCAGATGGGCGAGACCTATCAGGAACTGGTGCGTGCCCAGCCGATGATCACCGAGACGCTGGAACTTGAGGAGCGACGCTTCCGCAAGACGCTGGAGCGCGGTCTCGGGCTGTTGTCGGACGCCACCGGTAAGCTCAAGGCCGGCGCGACGCTGCCGGGTGATGTCGCCTTCAAGCTCTACGACACCTACGGCTTCCCGCTCGACCTGACCCAGGACGCACTACGCGCCCGCGAGATAGCCGTCGACACCGCCGGCTTCGCCACCGCCATGGAGAAGCAGAAGGCGGAAGCCCGCAAGGCCTGGAAGGGCTCGGGCGAGGCCGCGACCGAAACCGTCTGGTTCGAGATTGAAGGAGCGCGTCGGCGCATCCGAATTCCTCGGCTACGACACCGAGACTGCCGAAGGCCAGATCGTCGGCATCGTTAAGGACGGCAAGGAGGCGAAAGCGCTGAAGGCCGGCGACGAAGCCGCCATCGTCGTCAACCAGACGCCGTTCTACGGCGAATTGGGTGGCCAGCTCGGCGACCAGGGCGTGATCCGTGGCGCCAACGGCGCTGTGTTCCGCGTCACTGAGACATTGAAAAAGCTCGGCGACTTGTTCGTCCACTTCGGCAAGCTCGAGGGCGCCGGCCTGAAATCCGGCGATGCCGTCGAACTCGTCGTCGATCATGCGCGCCGCTCAGCCACCCGCGCCAACCATTCGGCGACCCACCTCGTGCACGAGGCGCTGCGTCGCGTGCTCGGCGATCACGTCGCCCAGAAGGGCTCCTCGGTCGGCCCCGACCGGCTGCGCTTCGATTTCTCGCATACCAAGCCGATGAGCGCCGGCCGAACTGCACCGCGCCGAAACACTTGCCAACGCCGTCATCCTGCAGAACGCCGCGGTCGAGACCCGGCTTATGGCGCTGGAAGACGCACGCGAGACCGGTGCCATGGCGCTGTTTGGCGAGAAGTACGGCGACGAAGTTCGCGTTGTGTCGATGGGCCTGCCCGATGATGTCGAGCGGCCGAACAAGCCGTGGTCGATCGAGCTGTGCGGCGGCACCCACGTGCGCCGTACCGGCGACATCGGCCTCGTCCACATCATCGCCGAGAGCGGCTCGTCGGCGGGCGTCCGCCGCATCGAGGCGCTGACCGGCGATGGCGCGCGGGCTCATCTGATGGCGCAGGACGCGCGCGTGCGCGAGGTTGCGGCATTGTTGAAGGCGAAACCCGACGACGTCGTCGATCGGCTAAAGGCCCTGATCGAAGAACGTCGGACGATGGAGAAAGAACTCGCCGACGCGCGCAAGAAATTGGCGCTCGGCGGTGGCGGTGCAGCCACGGGCGGGGCGGCAACACCTGCGACTGCGGTGCGCAAGGTCGGCGACTATCCAGATCCTAACCCGCGTCGTGCATGGCCTCGAACCCAAGGACCTGCGCGGCCTTGTTGACGAGGGCAAAGCCCAGCTCGGCTCCGGCATTGTCGCCATGGTTGGTGTTTCCGCCGAGGGCAAGACCGGCCTCGCCATCGGCGTCACCGCAGACCTGACAGCCAAGATCAGCGCCGTCGATCTGGTCAAGGTCGGCGTCGAGGCGTTGGGCGGCAAGGGCGGCGGCGGCCGTCCCGACTTCGCGCAAGCCGGCGGTCCCGATGCGTCGAAGGCCGAAGCCGCGCTCGAAGCGATTGCGGCGAAGCTCGAGGGGTGAAGCGGGTCGCTTGCGCGAGTGGGGCCTCGGCGCCGGACCGGCCACCTCACCGCTGTCATCCCGGCATTCATTGCCGGGACCCATGGTGCAACATTCTGAATGATCGAGTTGGTGGCACGATGGGTCCCGGTGACAAGCACCGGGATGACACCACACCGGTTATATGTTCACCGCTGGATGTGTAGGGCGATAGCTCTTGCCTTTACTTTCCGAGCGCGACCGCCCACTCGTCCGGCGAGAACCCAACCAGCAATCCGCCCGGATGCTCGACGATCGGTCGCTTGATCATCGACGGCTGCGCCAGCATCAGCTTCTTCGCGGTGGCTTCGTCGAGCCCGACCTTTGCCTCGGGCGGCAGCTTCTTGAAGGTCGTTCCTGCCCGGTTGAGCACCTTTTCCCATCCGGCTTCGCGGCACCAGCGATCGAGGTTCGCCGCCGGCCACGCCCGCCTTCTTGTAGTCATGGAAGGTGTACGCGATCCCGTGCGCGTCGAGCCAGACCCGCGCCTTCTTGACGGTGTCGCAGTTCGGAATGCCGTAGAGGGTGATGGTCATGGAGTTGAACTCTACCGCTACCTGACGATCCTATCGTATTCCGGCATGAGGGCCAATCCAGAACCAGAGTAGACCGTCCTCGACCTCGACTGGCGAGTGCTCTATAGCGCAGACTCAATCGCGCAAGGATCCTTAGCAGCTGCAGTCATCGCCTTCTTGAAATGAAGCGAAGGATGCTGCGGATCGGCTTTCAGCAGTGCATCGTTCGTACCGGCGAGTGTGCATCGGACCGAAACCGTTGTAGCGCCTCATGGGCTGCCAGAAATCCGGGCTGGCGTGATTCTTCACAGCGATCTGCTAATTTTCGAGGCCGGCCAGCATTGTTCGTAGTTCTGCGAGTGCCTTGGCGGCAAGGCCAGTCGTCAGTTTACCCGCCTTGGCATCGCGCTCGATATGGGCATCCACACTTGCTGGCATGTGCGAATTCCTTCGGACCGATCGCACGCATACTTCGCCACCTCGTCAGGCGGCAGCTTGGTGATGGCGGTCTCGATCTGGAACTGTGCGAGTTTGATCGATGACTGTTGACTGCTGAGCATATTCGGAGGCAGTTAAGCTTCACCGACTACTTTAGCCGCCAAATGCGGTGAATTCGAAGGCTGGCAGGTCCCTTCGAACTGCGGTCGACAGGGCAAGTAATTGCTCCTGGTGTCGACGACAGTTCCGACCTTGATTTAGCCGTCCGCTATCACGCTCCGACCCGCTTGCTACTCTCCTGCAACCGCGTGTCTGGCATTTGTCAGCTCACCCCAACCCCTTGTTGCTCTCCTTCACCGCCGCCGCTTTCGCCGCGTCCGCATCGACATAAACCTGCCCGCCCATGTCCTTGAACTTGGCGCTCATCTCATCCATGCCAGCCTGTTGATCATTCAGCGTCTTGGCGTAATCGCGCACGTCCTGGGTGATCTTCATGGAGCAGAACTTCGGGCCGCACATCGAGCAGAAGTGCGCGACCTTGTGGGCGTCCTTGGGCAGCGTCGCGTCGTGGTAGGCGCGCGCGGTATCGGGATCGAGACCGAGGTTGAACTGGTCCTCCCAGCGGAAATCGAAGCGGGCGCGGCTGATCGCGTCATCGCGCAATTGCGCCGCCGGATGCCCCTTCGCCAGATCAGCGGCGTGCGCCGCGATCCGGTAGGTGATGACGCCGACCTTGACGTCGTCGCGGTTCGGGCAATCCCAAATGCTCCTTGGGCGTCACGTAGCACAGCATGGCGCAGCCGAACCAGCCGATCATGGCGGCGCCGATGCCGGACGTGATGTGGTCGTAGCCCGGCGCGATGTCGGTCGTCAGCGGTCCGAGCGTATAGAACGGCGCTTCGCCGCACTCCTTCAACTGCTTGTCCATATTGATCTTGATCTTGTGCATGGCGACGTGGCCCGGCCCTTCGATCATCACCTGGCAGCCCTTCTTCCAGGCGATCTGGGTGAGTTCGCCAAGCGTTTCGAGTTCCGCGAATTGCGCGCGATCGTTGGCGTCGGCCTGGCTGCCGGGACGCAAGCCGTCGCCCAGCGAGAAAGTGACGTCGTACTTGCGCATGATGTCGCAGATGTCCTCGAAGTGGGTGTAGAGGAAGCTCTCCTTGTGATGGGCCAAGCACCACTTGGCCATGATCGAGCCGCCGCGAGAGACGATGCCGGTGACGCGGTGCGCGGTCAGCGGCACGTAGGCGAGGCGCACGCCGGCGTGGATCGTGAAGTAGTCGACGCCCTGCTCGCACTGCTCGATCAGGGTGTCGCGATAGAGTTCCCAGGTGAGCTTCACCGGATCGCCGCCGCACTTCTCCAGCGCCTGATAGATCGGCACAGTGCCGATCGGCACCGGCGAGTTGCGCAGGATCCATTCGCGGGTGTTGTGGATGTTGCGCCCCGTCGACAGGTCCATGACGGTATCGGCGCCCCAGCGGATCGCCCACGCCATCTTGTCGACCTCCTCCTCGACCGATGAGGTGACGGCGGAGTTGCCGATGTTGGCGTTGATCTTCACCAGGAAGTTGCGGCCGATGATCATCGGCTCGACTTCGGCGTGGTTGATGTTGGCCGGGATGACGGCGCGGCCACGGGCGACTTCGTCGCGTACGAACTCCGGCGTGATGTGCTCGGGGATGCTCGCGCCGAAGCTCTCGCCATCTTTCAGCGCCATCTTGGCGCGAGCTAGCGCCTCAGTGCGGCCGAGGTTCTCGCGGTGGGCGATGTAGATCATCTCCTTGGTGACGATGCCGGCGCGGGCGAATTCGAGCTGCGTCACCGGCGCGTTGCCGACAGCCCGGAACGGCTTCGGCTTGTTCGGGAAGTCGCGGGCGAGCGCCTTGCCGGTGACGTTGCCGTTGTCCTCCGGCTGCACGTCGCGGCCGTCATAGGCCTCGACGCCACCACGCGCGGCGATCCAGGCGGCGCGATGGCGCGGCAGGCCCTGCTCGACGTCGATCTTGGCGGCAGCGTCGGTATAGGGGCCGGACGGATCATAGACCCGGAACGGCGGCTCGTTGGCTTCCGGCTGCAGCGTGATCTCGCGGAACGGCACGCGGATGTCGGCATGGCCGGCAGGCGAATCGTAGATCTTGTGCGACCCCTGGATTGGGCCGGTAGTCACGGTCGGCAGCATGATGTCCTGCGGGCGCGTCATCTTGTTCATCGGTCAAATCTCCTCGTGGCCGGGCGCTCGTTGAAGTTCGAGCCCGTTTTGGGTGATTGGTTAGCGTTTGAGTGGTCGATTGGTCGGATGGTTCGGAAGGGTGCCGTAGATGGCGTGTGCCCATTCGACCGACATAGTGTCTGGTGCGGTGCTGGTGGCGAAGATATTGGCGACGGTAGCGTCAGAAGCGAGCACTATGGCTGTACCGCGCACGATGCCTGGCAAGCCCGCTGCCTCGATGCAGCGGGCGACGCCGGCATACCAATGCGGCTCGGCGAGTTGGGCGAGGTCGGCGGCACCGTGCAGGGTGACGCGCAATCGTGCGCCCTGGCGGCTCAAAACTCGCAGAATGTGCACCGCGCCACCATCGGGCAGCCCGGCGCGCAGCATCACCAGATCGTAGGGACGAGTGGTGTAGCCCAGCATGTCGAGTGCCTCGTCGGCGTTTCCCGCGCGTTCGATGGCGCTGGCACCGTAGCGCTTCAGCACTCCCGCGACGAGATCAGCCATGACCAGTTCGTGATCGACCAGCATGATGTTTGCTGCCGATAGAACCTGTCGCAATTCCTCCGCCGTGGCGGTTTGCATGTCGTGTGGCGAGCCCATGTCCGTCCCTTCGCCGGCATTACCCGGATCAGGTCCTAAGGGTGGCAGGGCAGCATATAGCCCCATCTCAGCCGGCTACTGCCGACCCCCCTCGGAACATGCACATTGTGGAACAAAGCCGGGCCGATGGCAATGGTCGGATGCGTTAGCCGGTGAGCCGATCGATTGTCGCGAAATCGAGTATGCGAACCGATGGCGGCGGCGATGAGTGGCAGGCGATGGCGCCAACGAGTGCCCACGGCAGTGGTATGTCATGCACATCCACTGCCGCATCAATGCGAGCCTGCCGGGCCCGTTCGTGGACCTGCCGGACTTCCAGGCGACCCTCGCCATGCCCCTGGACACCAAGCATCGCCAAGGCAGAGGCAAGGGATGGCGCGGTGGCCTTGGCGAAGGCCTCGATCCGGGTCCATGATTGGAGCGGCGCGGCCGCGAACCCAGCTAACCCCTCGCCGGCGGCAACAATCAGATCGATCCGCTCCTGCGGCATCTTAAATGCGCGCGGCTGCTCGATGTCGATCCCGATGCGGCCCTTGCTGGCAATGGCGATCAGCAGATATGGCCCACTGTCCGTCACGCTGAAATCGATGTCCGAATTGGCGATTGTCGGTCGACCGGTTGGCGTGTGTTGGAACGGCTGCTGGCGAATTGATGGGCCGCAGCGGCCTTCGATGAGCAATCGCAACGCCGTGCGGCCAGCGGCCCACAGGCGCGCCTGCTGCCGGTCGCTCATCGCCGCCACGCGATTGATCTCATCGTCGGACAATCGGCATGTCGCAGCCTCGATGGCGGCCAGCCGGTCTGCCGTCATGTCGCGATCAAGTAGCCATAATTCGACGGTCGCAGCGAACTCGCCGGACGCATCGAGTTCATGGCGCGACAACGTCACTTTGTGGCGCTGTGCATGCCGGTGCGCGCCAGCGGGCCGACCTCGGCGCCTTGCAGGATGCGCCGGCAATCCTCAAGCTCAGCCACCAGCGCCCGCAACCGCTTGACGTGCTCTTCTCGATTGTGTGTGGCAGCCGCCGGCACGATCTGAGCCGCGGCCTTGGCCGCCGCGCCGCCGATCAGTGACGACTTCGGCGCTGGCACGCCGCTCATGGTCACTTTGGTCTTGCGTCCGGATTTCACCGGTGCGGCTTCCGTCTTCGGCGCAGTGCGGCTGGCTGGCACCTGCCAACAGGCCTTGACGAACTCGAGGCCCTGCTCGCGAAGCAGCTTTTGCACGCCCTTGATGGTGTACCCTTCGCGATGTAGCAGGAACCGGATGCCACGCAGCAGATCGAGATCGTCCGGGCGGTAATAGCGCCGGCCGCCGCCGCGCTTCATCGGCCGCACTTGCGGGAATTTGTTCTCCCAGAAGCGCAGGACATGCTTCTGCACATCTAGTTCTTCCGCCACCTCACTGATGGTGCGGAAAGCCTCGAGTGCTTTCGCCATGACGGCTCCCCTTCGGCACGAGACGGTCGCCTCGCGCGGCGACCATCAAAATCGGTTCGTGACCAATGCATATACGAGATTCGAAGAAGCCCGGCCGCCGAACGGGTCGGTAGCCGTGGCATGAATGACGTTCTCTACAACTATATGGTGGCTACTCCGCGGCCTTGCGGCGGCTCAAACCGGAATTGATCCGGCCCTTCATGATGTTGCTCGGGCGAAACACCAGCACACGACGCGGCGTAATGGGCACTTCCTGGCCGGTCTTGGGGTTGCGGCCGATGCGCTCGCCCTTGGAACGAATGCCGAACGAGCCGAACGAAGATAGTTTTACCTGATCACCATGCGCCAGCGAGGTCGATATTTCGGCCAGCACCAGTTCGACGAGTTCCTGCGACTCGTTTCGCGGAAGCCCGATCTTATCAACCACCGCTTCGGCCAAATCCGCACGCGTCAACGTCTTTCCGCTCATGGCCCGCTCAAACCTCCAACCGCCCCATTCGATTGCGTCGATGGTAGCCGAGGCAAGCGCCGCCGGTCAACGACAACTATCGCCCAAGCGGCTGAAATCTAGAGAAGATTTATCATAATGGCTGAATGATCTGGCCGCGCAGCATGAGAGCATGGCTACCAGCGTGCCAGCACCGCACCCCAGGTAAAGCCGCCGCCCATTGCTTCCATCAATACGAGGCTGCCTTCCTTGATTCGATGCTCTTCGAACGCCTGATTGAGTGCGAGTGGGATCGAGGCCGCCGATGTGTTGCCGTGGCGCTGCAGTGTGACCACGATCTTGTCCGGTGAAACGCCGAGTTTACGGGCAATCCCGTCGAGAATGCGGGCATTGGCCTGATGCGGCACGAACAGGTCGATTTCGCTGGCCGAGTACCCGGACATCAGCAGCGTTTCCTCGATCACGCCGGAGATCTTCTGTACGGCGTGTCGGAATACTTCGCGGCCATTCATGCGCAGGTGACCGACGGTCTTGGTCGAGCCAGGACCACCGTCGACGTAGAGCAGATCCTCGAAACGTCCGTCGGATCGGATACGGGTGGCGAGAATACCACGGTCGTCGCGGCCGCCCGATTGTGGCTGGGCTTCGAGCACGACCGCGCCGGCGCCGTCACCGAACAGCACGCAGGTGCCGCGATCCGACCAGTCGAGGATGCGCGAGAAGGTCTCGGCGCCGATCACCAGGGCGCGCTGAAATTGCCCGGTCTTGAGGAAATTGTCGGCTGTGGCCATGGCGTAGACGAAACCCGAGCAGACTGCCTGGATGTCGAACGCGGCGCCCTTGGTGACGCCGAGGGCGGCCTGGATCCTGACGGCAGTGGCCGGAAACGTCCGGTCGGGTGTGGCGGTGGCGCAGATCACGAGGTCGATGTCGACCGGATCGATCCCAGCCCGCACCAGCGCCTTGCGGGCGGCGGCGATGCCAAGGTCGGATGTGAGTTCGGACTCGTCGGCGATGTGGCGCGACTTGATCCCGGTGCGTTCGGTGATCCACTCGTCGGTGGTATCGACGATCTTGGACAGATCTTCGTTGGTCATGATGCGTTTGGGCAAATGCGCGCCAACGCCGCGGATCACGGATCGGATGACAGCCAAGTGCTTTCCCTCTCGGGGCTGAGTGACGGCGCCCGGCCGTTCCATCCCCCGATGGCGGTCTGACGCTTTGCAAAGTGCCTTCGGCGGATTACTCCGTCGAGACGGCGGCGAGTTTGCCATGGAACGCGGCAAGATCGGTTGTCAACCGTCCTACCAGCCCACTTTCGGCCATTTCGTAGCCGAGATCGATGGCGCTGGCAAAGCCAAGGGCGTCGGTGCCGCCGTGGCTCTTGATCGCAACCCCGTTCAGGCCAAGGAACGTGCCGCCATTGACCCGGCGGGGATCCATCTTTTCCTTCAATACCTTGAAGCCGCCGCGCGCAAGTGTCGCGCCAATCTTGGATAACAGAGATCGGGTCATGGCCGAGCGCAGATATTGGCCGATCTGTTTGGCGGTGCCTTCGGCCGTTTTCAGCGCGATGTTGCCGGCAAAGCCCTCGACCACCACGACGTCAACTACGCCCTGGCCGATCTGGTCGCCCTCGATGAAGCCGCGATAGTCGATCGGTAGCCCGGCAGTCTCCTTTAGGATCGCGTGCGCCTGCTTGACCTCCTCGTTGCCCTTGATTTCCTCGACGCCGACATTGAGCAGCCCGACGGTCGGCTTTTCGATGTGGAATAGGACCCGCGCCATCGCCGCGCCCATCAGTGCGAAATCGCATAACTTGCGCGCATCGGCGCCAATATTTGCACCGACGTCGAGCACGATGCATTCGGACCTGACCGTCGGCCATAGCGCCGCCAAAGCCGGCCGTTCGATACCGGTCAACGGCCGCAGGATCAGGGTCGACATTGCCATCAGCGCGCCAGTGTTGCCAGCCGAGATAGCAGCTGACGCCTTGCCCTGCCGGACTGCATCGAGCGCCAGCCACATGCTGGTGCCCTTGCCGCGGCGCATGGCGTAGCTTGGCTTGTCGGTCATCTGGATCACGAGATCGGTATGAGTGACTTCCGAGCGGGCGGCCAGATTTGGATGCGCTGCGAGCGCCGCCTTGATCCGCGCCTCGTTACCGAACAATTGGAAGGATAGATTTGGGTGGCGCACCAGCGACGTGGCGGCGCCAGGTATGACCACCTCGGGACCGTGATCGCCGCCCATCGCATCGAGGGCAATAACTTGTGCAACAGCCATCGGATCAGGGTTCCGCGCGTTGGAATGAAGACGTGGCCGATAGTTAGCCGCGCCGTTGGCCGAACAGTCGACTATGATTCCGCAAACCTACAACATTCCCAGTGATTGGCGAATGACTACCGAACTGCGATCAGATGCCAATCGGGAGTTGAATAGCCGTCACGGCTTCGGCTTCAGTTTCGCTAGCGCCGCGAACGGGTGCACTTCGGCAGTGAGTTCGGGCTTCTCCTTGTACGCGAGGGTCGCGCCAGGCTTGCGCGGGTAAGGATCGAGACCAGCCGACAGTGTCTCGAATACCAGCCGGCCGATGTTGATGCGGCCGTTCTCGATCGGCTCGGCGCCGTCGGGCGCCTGCGGGTCGAACCATTCGTCATGGGGCGTGCTCGCTGGCTTTGGCACCTCACCTTCGGGCCAGAATTCGAGGTCGATCGCCTCGTCGACTTTGCCCTCGATTGGCTCCAGGGAGACGACACAAGCCTGCACCACATCGGCCTTGATCCGACCGGTCACCTGGTAGTGGCCTTTGCGCAAAGGCCGGGCGCGGACATCGCAATGCAGCTTGGCGACATCCAAAATATCCAATTCCTTGGCCACCGCCCGCCGCTCCGCCTCGGTGGCGGTGCGATCGAAGCGCTTGCCACCTTCCAGAATTTCGGTGACCGGGATCGTCCAGTCGGTCAAAACGCTCATCAGGGCCTCCGCATTTCAGGCGAACGGTGGAAAAGAAATCTCGGCTGTCGATATCTCGTTCCAGCCGAGTTGGTCGAGATGGCGAGCCGCAGCCGTCATGTATGCAGCCAGCCGGTCGGGCGCACCGGTCTCTCGCTCAAGGTAGACATAACGCACCAGCGGTTCGACAAATGTAGCTGGCGCCGAACCGGTAGCGAGCGCCGCTCGATAGGCATCCAGCTGCTCGTGCAAGGCGGCGGCGGCTTTCTTGACCCGACGCGGCACAACGATGTCGCCGATGCCGATCTCGCGCATGTTGTCGTCCATGTCGGTCATAAAGCATTCGAGCAGCGCGCGCGCCAACTTCTGGCCCTCGGCGCCTTCGCGGCGGATGCGCTCCAGCATCAGGAACATGTGAACGCCGATCATCCCGAACCGGCCTTCCATTGTGTCCGGTACGCCGGCGCCACTGAAAAATGCCGGCTGACGGGCCTGCGCCACGATCGAGCCATAAAGGCCTGCTGCGGTCTTTCCGGTGAGGGATCTCGATCTAAGCCAGTTCAGCACGTAAGTTTTTCCACCGCTGTTTGTCGAATGGGAAGCCTGCAACTTCCCTGCGGATAGTGTGGGGGAGTGGCGTTGCCAATGCTAGTATCAAGGCCTTAGCTCGTGGAACACACTGAAATTCGATTCTTGAGCCAAGGTGATATGACTATGGGTGCCAACCACAGTTCGCGGCGGACGGTTCAATCCCGTGGCATCGGCTATGCCGTGGCACTTGGGCTTGGTTTGAGCCTTTCCGGTTGCTCTTCGACGGTGACCCGCCACGGGCACCTGTTCCAGGAAAACGATCTCCAGCAAGTGCAACCCGGCATGAGCCAGGAGCAGGTCAAGTTGACCCTTGGCACGCCGACCACCACATCGACCGCCGGCAATGCCAACGCTTACTACTACATGTCCTCGACCATGAAGCAGTCGTCGTTTATGGCGCCGAATGAAACCGACCGGCAGGTGGTGGCAATCTATTTCAATCAGGTCGGTTCAGTCGAGCGGGTCGCAAATTACGGGATGAAGGACGGCAAGGTGTTCGACACCATCAGCCGCACCACGCCGTCGGCCAACCAGAACGACGACGGCATCCTCAAGCAGTTGTTCCGTAACCTTGGCCAGAAGGGCTCGATCTTCAGCGAGTGAGGCCGGCTGAGCAGGACTCGATCAGCGGGCCGGAGTTGCGTGCGGATGGCCGGCCGGCGGCAACATCGCTTCTAGCGGCATGGTCGAGGCGCGGCCGAGCTTATCGAAATTGTCGGCCAGCCATTGGTCCATCGCCTTGAAGCCAAGTTCCTTCAACGCCTCGATCAATTGCAGGTCGGCACTGACCTTGCTCGACGCCGGATAGGCACCGAGTTCCGCATCACCGCCGACCCGATGCAGGAAGATCTCGCGGTAGCCGCTGTCCTTAAGCAAGCCGCGTCGCAGGCAGTCGTTGACGAACTCGACATGTCGCAATTCGCGCAACAGTGGCGCGTTGAAAGAGATCTCGTTCAGCCGATCGAGGATTCCAGAAGCGGTACGCGGCACTTCATCGCGTCGAATGGGGTTGATCTGTACCAGCAGCACATCCGACGAGTTGCATGTGCCGAAGAATGGTTCGATCGCTGGATTTCCCATGTAGCCGCCGTCCCAATAGGCCTCGCCACCAATCTCCACCGCCTGGAACACGGTCGGCAGGCAGGCCGATGCCAACACCGCGTCGGCTGTCACCTCGCCGTCGGTGAACACTTTGATCTGGCCGGTCCGCACGTTGGTGGCACTGATGAACAGCTTCATGCAGTCGCAATTCTTCACCTTGTCGAAATCGACTTCACGCAGAAGCACGTCGCGCAACGGATTGATGTTGAGCGGGTTGAACTGATAGGGCGAGGCGATCTGCGTCATCCAGCCGAACATCGCCACCGCCGGGTTCTGGTCAAGGCCCCAAGCCTTCTCCCAGCTTTTCGTCCAGCCGTTGTCCCAGCCGCTGGTCGCCGAGGCAGCCGCCGGGTAGGCGAGGCGGTGCCAGAAGTCGGCGAGCTGTTGGCGTGCCTTCGGCCGGCCGCCTTCAACCATCCCCTCGGCCATCACCACCGCGTTCATCGCGCCGGCGCTGGCACCGGACACCGCCTCGATCTCGATGCGGTCGTCGGCTAGCAGACGGTCAAGCACACCCCAGGCATAGGCGCCATGCGAGCCGCCGCCCTGCAACGCGACATTGATTTTCTTGACGGGAGGCTTCGTGCTCATGCTCATTCTGCGGTCCAGCCGCCGTCGATGGAGTAGTTCGAGCCGGAGATCGAGCCGGCATTCGGTCCTGCCAAAAACACGGCCAGTTCGCCAACTTGTTCAACGGTGACGAACTGCTGCGTCGGCTGCTTGGCGAGAAGCTTCTTCTTGGCTGTCTTCGCTCGGAAATGCCTTCGGTCTTGGCGATATCGGGGATCTGCTTTTCGACCAGTGGCGTCCACACAAAACCCGGCGAGATCGCGTTCGAGGTGATGCCGAAGGTCGCGGTTTCGAGTGCAATGCACTTCGTGAATCCGGCCAGACCGTGCTTCGCCGCTACATAGGCCGACTTGAACGGCGAGGCGACCAGTGAATGCGCGGAGCAGATGTTGATGATGCGGCCGAACTTGCGCGCCTTCATGCCGGGCACGGCTGAGCGTACTGCGTGGAACGCTGAAGACAGATTGATGGCGATGATCGCGTCCCACTTCTCGATTGGGAATTCCTCTACGGGTGAGACGTGCTGAATGCCGGCATTATTGACCAGGATGTCGACGGCGCCGAAATCCTTCTCGCACTTGGCCACCATTTCGGCGATCTGGTTATTGCGCAGCATGTTGGCCGGATCGAACGCGACGCGGGTGCCGTGGGCGGCGACGGCCTGGATCGCGGCGGCGTTGTCCGCTTCGGTGCCGAGACCGTTGAGCACGATATTGGCGCCCTGGCTGGCGAGCGCGTGGGCGATGGCGAGGCCGATACCGGAAGTCGAGCCGGTGACGATGGCGGTTTTGCCTTTGAGCTGCATGATGACCTCGTTGCTGTTGGCGTTGGGATGAAGGACAGGCGTCACGGGCCGCTAAAGCCCTCGACGGCATGGAACGAGTAGGCGCGGGTCGAGTTCCGCCCGGCGGCGAGGCTTTTGGCGGCAAGCCGTGTGGTGCTGGCGAACCTTCCGGTAATTGGCGCGGTGTCGCGCCGCATTGCGACTAGCAGTACGCGTCCGGTCGTCGCAGCCGTGAACGGCCGTGTCAATTCGTAGTGATCGGCGGGCTTAGCCGCGGTCCGCCAAGCCAGCACCGGCGTCGGCTCGTCGCGCATGTAGTAAAGCAGTTCCGCCGACAGCGCCCGCTCGTCGGTGATGACGGCCGCGAACGGTTTGCCGGCCTTGCGCGCTTCGGCGAGGAGGCTGCGGGTTTCGGCGGCCACTTCCCGCCAGCCGAGAGTGCGCGCAAACGGGTCATCGAGGCCCGGCAGCTTGATCTGACCAGCCGACGCGGCAGCGAGCGCCATGCCGACAAGTAGCGCCAGATGCAGTGCAAGCGACGTTCGAAGCCACGTCCACGAAAGGTCGCGTATCATGGTCGCCACAACCAGTATCACGGCCGCGACATATGACACCGCCGCCCAATTTGCGTGCGCGCGCGACAGGAAGGCCTGCACGGTCACCACGATGAGGACCGGCAGCGCGAACGCCAGCAACAAGCGATCGGCCGAGGGCACGCCCTGGCGATAGGCGCGCACAACGATCACCAGCAGGCCGGCGAACAAAATCGGGCCAAAGACACCGAATTGGGAAGCGAAGAACTCCAGTGCCTTCAGCGGGTGGATCAGCGAGCCGGTCCACTTGGCGTTATCGGCGGTGTGCGAGAAGGTCGCGAACTTGTTCGACGCATTCCAGATCAGATTGGGCGCGATCAGGGTCATCCCAATCGCCAGTGCCGACCACAATCGCGGATCGCGCAGCAGATGCCGGCGGTCTGGCGTTGCGATCATGTCGACCGCAACGCAAAGTGCGAAGTAGGCCATCGCGTACTTGGCGTTGAGGCCGATGCCAAGTGCAATGCCAAGCGCCAAGACTGGCAACCAAGAACGACCTTGGGCGAGCGCCACGTAGGCCCAAAGCGCCAAGCCCCAAGCAAACAGCAAGGGTACGTCGGTCGAGATGATGCCGGCCGAAAACGACACCCCCGGCAGTGTCGCGAAGGCAAGCGCCGCCCAAAAGCCGGTGCGGGCGTCATAGAGCCGGTTGGCCGCGGCAAAGATCACGAACGCTGTCGCGGTATGAAACACCGGCGACGGCAATCTTATGCAGAACTCCGACAGACCACAGGTTTCGGTCGACAGCCGGATCACCCAGGCGATCAGCGGCGGCTTCGAATAGTAACCGAACGCCGGTTCCAGGCTCCACGACCAGTATTGTGCCTCATCGAAGAACAGGTCGGTGGCATTGCCGCGCAGCGCAAGGACGCGGAACAACAGCAGAACGATCATGCTCGTGGTGAGCATTAAAGCGTAGCTTGCGTTTGAACGAGCGTCGGAACCTGTGGACGCCTTTGGATGCGAGGCAGTTGTCAACGTGAGCCCCTACCTTTGATTGTGCTGTCGACGCAAACCGGGCGTGTGTGTCTGGGCCCAAATACAAGGTTGTGTGCACTGCGGGAAGCCTGATAGTGAAGCCGCCATTGCAGCCGCTAACGAGTTCCTGCGGGGCACTTCATGCGCGAACCAGGAGGGCGGCATGCGCGTTTCCGTCGTCATTCCGGCGCTGAACGAGGCCGGCAATATCGGCCGTCTGGTCGAGGAAACCTACCGGGTGGTGCCCTTTCATCTGCTTGGCGAGGTGATCGTGGTCGACGACGCCAGTACCGATGCGACGCCCGATGAGATCAAGGCGCTGATCACTGCCGGCCAACTGCCGAATTTGCGCTATCTTAGGCACGATACCCGCTCGGGGCAGAGCACGGCGATGCGATCCGGCATCCTCGCTGCCCGCTACCCCGTTATCGCCACCATGGACGGCGACGGCCAGAACGATCCGGCCGACATCCCCCGCTTGCTCGAACGGCTTGCCGAACCCGGCGCACCCGGCCCGGCATTGGTCGGCGGCTGGCGGACGAGCCGCAAGGACACCGGCTCGAAGCGGTTCGCCTCGAAGGCCGCCAATTGGATTCGCGACACCATCCTCAAAGACAACTGCCCGGATACCGGCTGCGGCATCAAGGTTTACTGGCGCGAGGCGTTCCTGCTGCTGCCATTCTTCACCAGTATGCACCGCTATCTGCCGGCGATGTTCTTGACCTACGGTCGCGAGGTTGCGTACCTGCCGGTGAATGACCGGCCGCGTCAGGCGGGTCAATCGAAGTACAACAACCTCGGCCGGGCGCTGCTCGGGATCTACGATCTCGTCGGCGTCAGTTGGCTTCGGAAGCGCACCAAGACGCCGGCGATCGTCGAGCAGTGGCCCGATGGCGGGCTCGATATCAAGCCGGTCGCGTCGAAAGAAAGACCGCGCCTTTGATCGCAAATTTTCTGAGCAAGCTGTCGGCCTGGTGGGCCAACATCACGCCGGCCGAGATGTGGTGGCTGGGTGTTGGGCTGCTCGGCCAGGTGATGTTCACCGGCCGATGGTTTGTGCAGTGGATCGCCAGCGAAAAAGCCAAGCGCTCGATCGTACCTGAGACGTTTTGGTATTTCAGCTTCGTTGGTGGCCTGATGGTCATGGCCTACGGCATCCATCGTGCCGACCCCGTGATCATCATCGGTCAGTTTGGTGTGTTCATCTACGGCCGCAACCTTTATTTCCTTTGGAAACAGAAGGCGCGGCGAGGTGAGGCGGAGTCCGCCGACGACAAGCCGCGCTGATCACGATGTCAGCACTTATGCGTGAGGCCGGCTGATTTCCCGTGTGCGGACAGGTGTGTCTATCGTAGTAGTGCCTTTGAGAAAACCTCAAGGGAGTTTGTCCGATGCGCATCGTCCTGGCATTGATCACCGCACTGATATTGGCATCACCAGCTTCGGCGCAAGCGCTCAAGGTCCGCGAGACCACCGGCTCCGTCAAGGACGCGACCGACCGCCTAGTCAAGGCAATCGAGTCCAAGGGCTTGAAAGTCGCCGCGCGCATCGATCATGCCGCTGGCGCGAAGGCCGCCGGCATGGACATGCCGCCGACCGAGGTCGTGATCTTCGGCAATCCGAAGCTCGGCACGGCCTTGATGCTGGCCAACCCACAGATCGGCGTTGACCTGCCGCTGAAGATCGTCATATGGCAAGCCGTCTCCGGCAAAGACCATGATCGGCTATACTGCTCCCGGACGCGCTCAAGGCTCGCTTCGACATCAAGGACAAGGACGCGCTGTTCACAGCGATGGGCGAGGCGTTGGAAGGCTTCGCAGCTGCTGCCGCCGGTCCTTGATCAATCGGTTCCTCGGTCCAGAGCCTGTCTATTTGCCGACGAACAGCGTGCGTTTTCGATACCGCCCCATTATGCGTCGGACGTCTCCGGTACGGCGGTACCCGGATTGAACGCCGGCTCGTCCTCTGTGGTGGGCTGGGTGAAGCCGCCTTCCTTGACGAGGCGCGAGAACAGTCCGCCCATGGCGACGAGTTCCTTGAATTTCCCACGCTCGATTACGCGGCCCTGATCGAGCACCAGGATTTGGTCGGCGTTGGCGACCGTCGACAATCGGTGCGCGATTATGAAGGTGGTGCGCCCTTGGCGCAGAGTATCGAGGGCGCGCTTGATCTTGCCTTCCGTCTCGGTGTCGAGTGCGCTGGTCGCCTCATCGAGAATCAAAATCGGCGCGCTCTTCAGGATGGCGCGTGCGAGCGCGATGCGTTGGCGCTCGCCGCCTGACAGTCCGACGCCGCGCTCGCCGGCGACGAACGAGTAGCCGTCGTCCTTGCGGCGAATGAAGTCGTCGGCCTCGGCGAGGCGGGCGGCGGCCTCGACCTCGGCGTCGGTTGCGTTCGGCTTGCCGACGCGAATGTTCTCGGCGATCGAGCGATTGAATAGCCCCGCCTCCTGGAACACCACCGCGATTGAGTGCCGGAGCGAGTTGAGCGTCACGTCGCGCAAATCGTGACCGTCGATGGTGATCCGGCCTTGATCGGGATCGCGCAATCGCTGCAGCAGGGCGAGCGTTGTCGTTTTGCCTGAACCGGTCGGACCGACGAAGGCGATGGTCTCGCCAGGCTTCGCCGTGATGTTGAGATCGAACACGCCCTGCGTGCTGGTGCCGTAGCGGAAGGAGACGTTTTCATAGACGACGGCGCCCTTGACGTCGGTCATCGGCAGCGCGCCGGGCTTCTCCATGACGTCGACGCTGGCGTCGAGCAGGTTGAAGAACGAGTTCAGTGGCGGCGCCATCATGAAGATGCGGCCGACGAAGCCCGAGAGCTGGTCGAGCTTGGCGATCAACAAGCCGGCGAAGCCGACGAAGGCGACGATCTGGCCGACCGTCATCTCGCCCCTCGAAGCCAGCACCGAGCCGAGCGCGAACACGCAGACCATGGTGACGGTCGAAGCAGCGCGGGTCAGGCAGGTGAGCAGGCCCCACCACGTCAGTACCGGGAACTGGGCCGACAGCAGCTGGCCCATCAGATGGCGCAACTCCGAGGCTTCCGCCTGCAATCGGGCATAACTCTGCACCACGGTGACGTTGCCGAGCACATCGCCGACGCGGCCCGAAACCTGGATGTGATAGCGCTCGACGGCGGCCTGGCCATCGGATGTGCGATTGACGGTGACGATGTTGATCACCGCGTAGACGATCGACAGCACCGCTAGCAGCGCCGCCATCCGCCAGTCCATGGCGATCGCAGTCGGCACCAGGAATACGATCGAGACCACCGCCGCAAGTTGTTCGCGCAAGAACGTCAGCCAGGTGCCGAACAGCATGTCGGACCCGGCCAGAATGTTGCGCACCACCGCCGCCGAGCCCTTTTCCGCATGGTAGCTGATCGGCAGCGTGATCGCCCGGTCAAAGCCCTTGGTCATCGCCGCGAGGCGCTGGCGATGGGCGAGCCGGTCGGCGAACACCGCGACGATGACGCTTGCAAAAATGCCGAACAGTCCGAGCACCGCCCAGGCCGCGATGGTATTGAACGTCGGCTCGTTCTTCGACAATGCGTCGACGACGCGGCCAAACAACAGCGGCTCGGCGAGGGCAACGATCGCGATGGCGCAATTGGCGAGGGCAAGCGCCGCCGCCAGTCCTTTTTCGGCCGACAACATGCCGATGGCGCGCAGATAGATTCGGATGAGGTTCATCGGGGTCCGCGCGTTCTATTCTGCTTCAGCCGAGCTTCTTGAAGATCCGCAGGGTCTTGAAGGTGCCGGCATCGGCCAGAACCTTCTGCTTGACGAGTTCGCCGGTGACTCGTTCGGCGACGTCGAAGGCATAGGAGCCGGAATAAAACAGCACAAGTCCCCCCGCTTTTGTGCGGTCGCACAGCGCGCGGGTCATTTCGAGGTCGGTCAGGGCGCCGTAGGCATCGTTCTTTTCGGTGCGGAACTCGCCGACGTGAAACAGCGCCACGATGTCGAACATCGGCAGCAGCCGGCGGTCGAGCTGGTAGATGTCGCCGAAATAGGCCTTGTAGGTGAAGCCCAGCCTCGGCTTTTCGATCAGCATCTTTACGTAAGCGTCATATTCGGCCGGTGAGGCAGTGATGCCGAACACGGCGTTGTTCGAGCCGTCCTCTGAGGTCTTGAGACCGACGATATGATGGCTGCCGGTGCCAAAATGGAAGATCGCCGCGTCCTTCGTCTTCTGCTCTTCCAGCCACTCAAGAAGGTGCATGTCGCAAGGGCATTCGGCGATGCGCAGGTCCCAGCTCTGATCCCAATAGTGCAGCATGATTGTTCCCTTATTTTAGATGTTTGGTTGAAGTGCTGTCAGGCCGGTACCGCGACACGCCCGGGTGCCGTCAATGTCGGCGCCAGGGCCTTGCGCGATTCCGCGAGATCGATGTGGATGGTCGATACCGGGTCGACTGGCGGCGCTTGGGTGAAGGAGATGACGGTTGCCTTCGGCAAGGCATCACTGATTGCCTGCATCAAGTCCCGCCGGCTCGACTCGTCGATGGCGCTCAAGGCCTCGTCGAGGATCACGATGTCTGGTCGCTGCACCAGGATGCGGGCGATCGCGAGCCGCTGCAGCTCGCCATTCGAGAGTGCATGATCCCAACGGACGGTTTCGTCGAGGCGGCTGGCGAGGGCTGCGAGACCGACGCGGCGCAGGCTCACGCCATAATGTGCTTCGTCGACGGTCTTGGTGCCGGTTGGGTAGTTCAATGCGGCGCGCAGACTAGTCGCCGGAACATATGGGCGCTGCGGAATGACGAGCAGCGTCGCATTGCGCGGCAGCTCGATTCGACCTTGCCCCCATGGCCACAATCCGGCAATGGCGCGCACGATCGAGGTCTTGCCGCCGCCAGACGGTGCCGACACGACGAGATGATCGCCGGGGCGGGCGATGAGATCGACATGCGCGACGAGCGGGTTGCCCTGACCATCGGTGATGGTGAGATCGCTCAGCCGCAAACTGCCATCGGCGCTGGGGCTGAGCGTCAGCCGTGGCGCGACGGTCTCAGGGACTGCGAAGCGCTCATCGATGGCTTGCGCCGCGTCGGTCAGCTCGATGATGCGTCGGGCGGATGCGTACCAGTCGGCGATCTTGTTGTAGTTGTCGACGATCCACGAAATCGCCACCTGTACCTGCACGAAGGCGGCGGCGAGCTGCATCACCTCGCCGAGCGACAACGTGCCGGATAGGTACTTCGGTGTTGCCACCAGCAGTGGAAAGATCGGGATCAGCGGACCGCTGGCGTTGGTGATCCAGGTCAGATTGCCGTGCTGGCGCACGATCGCGAGCCAGCGCGAAACCAGGGTGTCGTAAAGCGAGCCTGCGAGTTGTTTCTCGTCGACGGCACCGCGTGACAGGGCGATGCTCTCGGCATTGTCGCGCACCCGCATCAGCGCGAAACGGAAGTGGCCCTCGGCTTCATTCTTGGTGACGACCGAGCCGATCAGCGGCCGGCCGACCCGCAGCATCAGCGTCGAAGCCAGGATGCCGTAGGCCAACGCCGCCAGCACCATGTAGGCGGGAATAGTGATCGTCGTGCTGCCGATCGTCACCGGCAAGCTGCCGCCGACGCTCCACAAGATGCTGATGAAGGTGGCCGCCCCGATCAGCGCCAGGAACAGGCCGATGCCGCAATCGACCAGCAGTTCGGTCGCCCAGCGGGTATCATCGGAAATCCGATATTCCGGATTGGCCGGCTCGGTGCGGGTCAGCCCCAGGTGATAGAACCGCTGGCGATCGATCCAGCGGTCGATCAGCTGCCGTGTCACCCACTCGCGCCAACGCACCTGCAGGGTTTCCCGCGAGCGCACGATGCCGACGCCGACCGCCGACATGGCGCCGATGATCAGGCCGAGGGCGAGCACGGCGCGGAACAGGGTCGCCCCGTCCTTGGCGGCGAGTGCGTCGAAGAACCACTTGTTCCAGTGGTTCATGGCGAGCGTGGCGCCGATGCTTAAGGAAAGGCAGGCGACGAGGGCGAGCGTAATGGTCCAGGCGCGAGGGGCGCTGTCGCCGCGCCAGAAGCCGCCCGATAGCCGCGCGAACGCCGTCAGCACCCGGCGGTCGAGCGCCAGGGCGGGGGCATCCGGCGTGGCCGGGTTTGACTTCGACATAGGCTTTACCCGGTCGCGGACAGGCGGTTGAAGGCTGCCATTGATCATATCCCTTCCACTCTAGTCGGGGATAAGTCCATGCTGCGGCGCCTCTTCGGTCCCCGAGGAACAGGTTTTTCGCTGAACGGTCAATGAACAAGCGGCGTTCGCTGGCCGGTCAATTCGCGCCAAGCGCCGGCGATCGGCTGGAAGGTGAACACCACGCGGCTGCGTCCGGGCGGAATTGGCACGGCGCGGAAAAGGACATTTGCCCGCATGACGGGGGTGGACTTGCCGTCGACGGTGGCGGTCCACCAAGGATGCCAAACATCGTTGAGAACCACCCAGCCGCCGTCGGGGCTGTCGGCTTCGATCTCGACGCGGGTATTGGCGTAGCTAGTGATTTTCGCCTTGCCCGGTCGGCGCAATTTGTTCGGCTCGGCCAATTCCAGTAGTACGGTGTGGCGGAAGTCGACGGCGGGCAGCTTGCCGGTCGCGAGTACTTGGTCGAAGTCGGCGCGTTGGGATTCGACCACCATCATCACGCGCGGGAGTGCGCGCGGGTTTTCGTAGATGTCGCCGTCCGGCGTGCGCACGAGCAGCTTGAAGTCGCCGGGCTTTACGGTCGGATCGATCTTCTCGATCGGCACGCCCGAGACGATGTAACGTAGCCCCAGCAGGTCGGCGATCGGCGACGCGTAGCCGGGCATCAGCTTGGTGAACTTGCGTTGGTCCCAGCCGCCTGAACTGTCACCGGCGCCGGTTGCCAGCGAATAGAGTTTCAGCCGCACCGGATTGTAGCCAAGCGTCTGTTCGATGCCATGCGTCAGCGAGGCGTTCGGCCAATGGAAGCCAAGCCCGATCAACTCCACTCGGTCGCGTCGGTCGGGCGTTGCCGGCTCGGCGAGCTTGCCGCGCAGGAAGGCCAACGTCTGGTTGCGGGTGTCGGGCTCGAGGATGTCGATTGCTTTCGGATCGATCGCCGAGGCGCCATTGGGGCCGTTGTTCCAGGTGATATCGACGGCTGCGAGCGCGATGAGGGCGAGGGCGGCCGCGACTGGCCGCAGTGTCTTAAGCGTGTCGGCGAAGTAGAGTGCGGCGGCGCCGACCGCCATCCAGCCAGCGGCAAGCAGCATTGGCTCCGTCGCCCGGCCGACCCGGTCGAAAATCAGCGCTACCGTGATCGCGAACACGAACGCGCCAGCGACGATACCGATCTCGGCTGCGCGTTGCTTTGGGCGTGCCTCGGGCAGCGTCCAGCTGAAGAAGCGATGCGCGACGTAGCCGGCGAGCAGGCTCGAGAAGCCGCCGATCAGGAACGTCGCATCGGCCGGCCGGCGGAACAGCTTCACCCCAGGTAGGATTTCGTACAGCACCCGGAACGCCGGCGTATAGCCGCCGAGCGCATAGAGGGTCACCGCGATGGTGACGACGGTGAAGAATCGGATCTCGCGGTCCCACAGGATGCCGCGCACCATGCCGGCAATCAGCAGCAGAACGGGGATGGCGCCGAGATACAATTGGCCCATGTTCTGTGCGATGAACAGGCCCGTGCCCTCCCAGGTGAAGCTCGGCGGGCCCCAGTATTTCTCCATCTCGCCGGCGGCGCCAAACAGGTGTGGGATGATCGTGGTGACGATCAATCCGGGATGCAGCGATCCCGCCGCCGCGCCCGGATAGTCGATGACGGCGCGGTTCGACTGCGCCGCCAACAACAGTGTCAAGGTCAAGGGAATGGCGATGATGGCGAGACCACTGGCACCGCCGGCCAGTAAAGGCTTGACCGCGCGGCGAAGCGCGTCGCGCGGAGCCTCGTCGGTGGCGATGGTCCAGGCGACCTGCGCCATCAGGATATAGATGATGAGCAACCCGACCTGATCGCGGCCGAGGATGATGAATGCCGCCAAGATGCCGGCGCCAAGGCCATAGACCCAGCTGCCGCGCTCCAAGCCGCGCTTCAGCAGCACATAGGCGAACGGCCAGTAGGCGAGGCTCAGGACCTGCCCGAAATGCTGCAGCCGCCACGCCATCGAGGCGCCGAAGCAGAAGCCAAGGGCGGCGATCACCGCGCCAGCCCAATGCCACCTCAGTTCACGCGTCAACCATAGCACGCCGAGACCGCCGCCGAGCAGGCTGACGAGCACGGTGGCGTCGAGCGCGCGCAGGCTCGGCGCCGCATTGAAAAGGGCAAGCAGAAAGAACGGCGGCGAAAAGATCAGCGATTGCGGGTCGGCGATCTGCGGATGGCCGGCGAAGTTATAGGGCGTCCAAAACGGGCTCTCGCCTCGCGCGATGGAGGCTGCCAGGAACTGCACCTGCGGGGCGAACTGCGCCTTGGCGTCCCATGGGATGGTAACCGCGCCCGACAGCCACGGCCACGCGAACGCGAGCCAGCACAGCGCGAATAGCGCCGCCACCGGCCAATAGGGCCACTGCGCACCACCGGCTTCGAGGCCGAGCAGCAGGTCGGCGCGGGTCGAGCGTGCTTGGAGTTGCTTCAGTCGGATTGATGGCAAGGGCTGGATTCCACCCGCTCGATTACGTCCAGCGCTCTCTTTAAGCGGCGGGCCGGGGACAGTATACCGAATTCCCGGCCACCGCCGCGATGCTCTGACGCGCCACGCCAACCCTGCGCGCGGATACCGTCGAGCTTTTCGCGGCACCGCCTACGAGGACAGATCGGAACTTTGGCTCACCGGTCCTCATTCCGACATCAGCACTGGCGTCGTCATCTGCTGCAGAATCATGCTGGTGACGCCACCGAAGGCGCGTTCGCGCAGGCGCGAGTGGCCATAGGCGCCCATGATCAACAGGTCGGCGCTGACGTCGGTCAGGTAATTCAGGATCGCCGCGTCGATTGAGACCTCGGAGATGATTTGCTTTTCGATCTTCGCGGTGATGCCGTGCCGCAGCAGGTGTCCAGCGATGTCGGCGCCGGGGTTATCGCCGTGCGCGCCGCGCCGCTGGTCGGCGTTGATGACCAGTATGATGACCTCGCCGCCGCGCCCTTCCAGCAGCGGAATGGCATCGTTGACGGCGCGCACCGCTTTCTTGCCCCCGTCCCACGCGATCACCGCCTTGCGCACCGGCATTTCGAAGCGACCGATGTGGGGGACGATGTAGACCGGCCGGCCGGAGGCGAACATCACGCCGTCGAGCAGTGATTCCTGGAATGATCCGCCGGGCTCGTTGGTGTCGGGCTGGCCCATGAAGGTCATGTCGGCGTGGCGGGCGTGGAACGAGAGCTGCGCCGGCGCCTTGGTGGCGCCGCAGGCGATGCGCCGCGACACGCATTTGACGCCCGCCTCGCCGGCCGCCTTCTCGAACTTGGCAATTGCCGAGGCGGCCGCCTTCCTGACGATCTCCTGCTGGGCCTCGTTGAGGCTCGACGGGAAATCGATGCCGACGTACTTCGAGATCGTCGATTCGAGCGCCAGGGCGACACCGGTGACGCTGGCGCCCTGTCGCTTCGCGAGCGCCAGGGCGGCGCCGAGCCGAGCCGCGCAAGCCGTGCTGTCATCGAGATGAACGAGCAGATCCTTGAAAGCCATGAGTGCAACTCCTCCGTCTGGTTCTGCCCCGTCTGTGGGATCGAACACGGCAAAAGCAAATGATCCTGGTCAAGCGATGTGGTGGGGGCGGGCGTCGGGGACGCGTGCGGGACAGTCGCCGATAACCGCCGAGCGCTAGCAACGGCAGGGCTCCAGCCAAGAACGGTCCCGAAGTGCCGGATTTCCTGTACCCGCCCTTTTTCTCCGTCGCTTTTGCGGTCCGGCCACCGCATGCCGATTTCTTTTTTCGAGCTGGTACGGTAGGCGAGTAGGATGCCGATGAAATCGGTTTGCTGTCGCTTCGCCTCCGCCTCGGAAACCCAATGCCGCGCCCGCTCGAACCCGTCACGTCCAGTCAGCGCATTGTCTACGGCCTCGCCTTCTTCGCGGCCTTCGTGGCGCTGTGGAGCGTCGCCACTTTCGGCGGTTTCGTGTCGAAGACGTTCCTCGCCAACCCGCTCACCATGCTGGAAGAGGGCTGGCTGCTGCTGACTAAGTTCGGCTTCCTGTACGATATCGGCATGACCATCTGGCGGGTGCTCGGCGGTTTCATCCTGGCGGCTGTCGTCGCGGTGCCGCTCGGCATCGCCATGGGCGCCTGGAAGCCGGTCGAGGCGGCGTTCGAGCCGTTCGTGTCGTTCGCCCGCTACCTGCCGGCTTCCGCCTTCATTCCGCTGCTGATCCTGTGGGCCGGCATCGGCGAGATGCAGAAGCTGCTCGTCATCTTCATCGGCTCGGTGTTCCAGATCATCCTGATGGTGGCGGGCGCGGTCGGCTCGACGAGGCGGGATCTGGTCGAAGCCGCCTATACGCTGGGCGCTAATGATCGCGGCGTCATCGCCCGCGTGCTGATGCCGTCGTCGGCGCCGGCCATCGCCGAGATATTGCGGCTGGTGCTCGGTTGGGCCTGGACCTACGTCATCGTTGCCGAGCTGATCGGCTCGTCGTCCGGTATCGGCCACATGATCACCGATAGTCAGGCGCTGCTGAACACCGGCCAGATCATTTTCGGTATTATCGTCATCGGCCTGATCGGGCTGGTCTCGGACTTCCTGTTCAAGGAGGTCAATCGTCGCCTCTACCCGTGGTCGCTGGCATGACGCAACTTCGCATCAGGCAGGTCACCCGCGTGTTTGCGCCGGCCAAGGCTGGCGGGCAGCCGACCCGCGCGCTGGAGCCGACCGACCTCGACGTCGCGGCCAACGACTTCGTCACCATTCTCGGGCCGTCGGGCTGCGGCAAGTCGACCTTGTTGCGCATTGTCGCCGGGCTCGACCGGCCGACGGCGGGCGAAGTGCTGCTCGACGGCCGGCCGGTCACTGGGCCGGGACCGGATCGCGGCATGGTGTTCCAATCCTATACGCTGTTTCCGTGGCTCACCGTCGCCGAAAACATCGGCTTTGGCCTGCGCGAGCAGGGTAAGCCCGCGACCGATATCCGCGACATCGTCGCCCGCTACATCGACCAGGTTGGCCTCAAGGGCTTCGAACACCATTGGCCGAAACAATTGTCGGGTGGCATGCAGCAGCGCACTGCCATCGCCCGTGCGCTCGCCAACGACCCGAAGATCCTGCTTCTCGACGAGCCGTTCGGCGCGCTCGACAACCAGACCCGGTCGCTGATGCAGGAGCTGCTCCTGGGCATATGGGAGCGCGAGCGCAAGACCGTGCTGTTCGTCACCCATGACATCGAGGAGGCGATCTTCATGGCCTCGCGCGTCGTCGTGATGAGTGCCAGGCCCGGCCGCATCAAGTCCGAATTCGCCGTCGATTTGGCCCATCCCCGGCCCTACACGCTGCGTACCGCGCCCGCCTTTATTGCCCTCAAGCAGCGGCTGATCGATGAGATCAGGGTGGAAGCACTCAAAGTCGCGGCGTTGACCGATAAATCAGCCCCTGGCGGATGAAGGCGCAGTCCACGATATGCCGACCGGCCATTGAACGGCCCATGCCGCGCCGGTAGTCGCTGGACACTGTACATGCTGCTGCTACATAATACCGCAGTTGGGTGACAGCCGCTCGGTGGGGGAGCGATCATGGTGCGCCATTTAGGTCCGGTGGAAGCGCAGGTCGTCGGACGCGACGGCAAAGTGCTGTTTATTCACCTACGCGGCCGCTTCCGGGTGACGACTGCCGACGGAACAGAGATCCGGATCAGCAGTAAGCGCGTTCGTGCGCTGCTGGCGCTGCTCAGCCTGGCGCCGGGCTTCAGGTCGACCCGGCATGGCATCGGCCCGCAGCTGTGGTCCAATGGCAGCGATGACGAGGACGGCGACAGCCAACCGAACGAGCTGTCCGCTGTTTCGGTGCAGTTGAAGAACCTGAGGCAGCTGCTGGTAACACTGCGCAAGCAGCTAGGGCCCGATGCATCGCGGGCGATCGGCTCCGACAACGAAGCCGTCTGCCTGCTGCCATCGCTGGTCTGGATCGACGTGTTCGCCGAGCGGGCGGCCATCGGCTCGCTGGACGACATGCTGCCGGACTGGGTTACGCAAAATCTGCCACTGCTCGACGGGTTCGCCCGGCTGGGCAAGGACTTCGACGAGTGGGCTGCCAACGAGGCGCGAGATTACCGGGCCAGCAAGGCACACGCTCTGACGCGCCGAGGGGAAGCGATCGAAAAGCGGGCGCCGCCGATTGAGCGTCAGGTCGGCGAGTATCGCGCGTTGGCCGATTGCGCGCCCGAGGACGAAAGGTTTTGTCAACGCCTGATGGAGTTGATTGCCACCACCGGCCAAGGCGGATTGGCTGAGATCGGGCGGATCTTTAGTCGGTGCAAGGCGGCGGTCGAGGCGGACACCGGCGATACCGTCCAGTTGGATACTGCGGGGGCCTATGAGCGTGCCTGCGCAATGGTTCAAGCCTCTAGCAAGGAACTGGGTGGCGGGGCTGGTGGATTGGTTGCAGTCACCGGTCGCTCCGCTGGCGACTGGGTGCCGGCCGAGTGCGGGACCTTGCGAGAACGGCCAGTCCGGCTCGACGACCAGATTTGCATCGGCGTGAGGCCATTGCACAATCTGACCGGCGAGAGCGCCCTCGATCGCTTTTCGGTGCAACTCAACCGCAACATCATGACCGACATCGGCATGTTGGCGCGACCGTTCTCGTTGATCGAACTGCCACCGACCGGCGCGCCGCCGGTACCGCGGCAGTCGCACTGCGACTACATCGTTGCAATGACGCTTGAGGTTGAGCGCCGTCAAGACGACCCGCAGGTCGCGATCAACCTCGCTTTGACCGGCGGTTGGCGGGAGGCCACGCCGCGCACCAATCGTGCGTCGTACCCACTGGCGCTGGCGCTCGATTGCAGGCGACCATTGTCGGCCCGCATCGCCGGCAAGATCTACTTCGACTTGATCACCGAGCATGCACTGCGCCTGGAGGGCAATGCCGATGCCCAGCTTTCGGTGGCCGAATTGCTCGCGCTCGGCATGGCGATGCTATCGCGCCGCAACACGCCGACCAACTTATGGGCCGCCATGCGCTATTTCGGCAGTGCGCTGGTGCGTGATGGCTCGAACGTGGATGCATTGGCCGGCGCGGCCCATGTTTACCATCGGCTGGCGACGCAGCCGTCATTCAGCGATAATCCAATCGAAGCCGCGCGGCGTGGCATGGCCTGTATCGAAACCGCGCTAGATCGGGACCGCAACCACCTGCGGGCGAACTACGTGTCTGGCCTGCTAAGTTCGGTGCAGGGTGAGCCTCAGCGGGCGGAAGCGACCTTCGAATATCTGCTGGATCTGAGTTCGCATCTGCCGGCGCTGGCATATCGCGCCTATAACCGCTGCTTCCTCGATCAGCCGGGCGTTGGACTGGAAGAATTGCGCCACATCGTGGCGTCGCAGCACGTCGATCCGAGTGCGCCGATTTACTTGTTCTTCCAAGGTTTTAGCGAAGCCCATTGCGGAGACTTCACCGGCGCTATCCAGTCGCTGCGGCGGTCGCTTTACGTCGATCCCACCTACCCCAGCGCCAAAATCTGGCTTGCGGCCTGCGAGCACATTGCCGGCAACGAAGACGAGGCGCGTCGGCAAATGGAGCAGTTCAAGTCGGCATGCCCAAGTTACACGTTGGCTGAGTTCGAGACGAATTGGGGCTCTGGCCGCACCGGCAACCGCGCCCATCTGTCGCGCACGCAGGTGATGGCTGATGCCTTGCGGGTGCTCGATCTGCCGCAGGGGCGATAAAGCCCTTCTCAGCACCGCCGTTCCTCGTATATGGCTCTAGACGATTTCCATGAGCGGCTAGGACGAGACGAGACCCATGACCTCGATGCGCGGCGAAGGTGGACTGGTGACGGTGTTCGGTGGCTCCGGGTTTGTCGGGCGCCATGCGGTGCGGGCGCTGGCGAAGGCTGGCTGGAGGGTGCGTGTGGCGGTGCGGCGGCCAGATCTCGCCGGCCACTTGCAGCCGATGGGCGTGGTCGGCCAAATCCATGCGGTTCAGGCCAATCTGCGGTACCCTCAGTCGCTGAAAGCTGCCTGCGTCGGCGCCGATGTCGTGATCAATCTCGTCGGCGTGTTGAGTCCTTCCGGTAAACAGAGTTTCGATGCCGTGCACGCAGCTGGCGCCCGCGCCGTCGCCAAGGCCGCGCGCGAGGCTGGCGTCAAGCGGATGATCCATGTGTCGGCGATCGGTGCGGATAGAACTTCGTCGGCGAACTACGCGCGTTCGAAGGCCGAGGGCGAGGCGGGCGTGCACGAAGAGTTCCCTGATGCCGTTATCCTGAGGCCGTCGATCGTTTTCGGCCCGGAGGATGAGTTCTTCAATCGGTTTGCGGCGATGGCTCGCATCTCGCCACTGCTACCGATGATCGGTGGCGGCAAGTCCCGGTTCCAACCGGTATTCGTCGGCGATCTGGCGGCAGCAATCGCGGCGGTGGCGATCGGCGCCGGCAAGGCCGGCCAAGTGTACGAAATCGGGGGCCCGGAAGTGATGACCTTCCGGCAGGTTCTCGATAAAACGCAAAGCTGGAGCGGACGCAGCCGCGGCTATTTGAGGCTGCCCTTCTGGCTGGCCAAATTTCAGGCCATGCTGACCGCCCCGTTGCCGAATTCGCTTCGCCCAGTCACCGTCGATCAACTGCGCATGCTGCAGCGTGACAATGTGGTCAGCGACGCGGCCAAGAAGGACGGCCGCACACTGGAAGGGCTCGGCATCAGTGCGCCGCACGCCGCCGGATCAATCGTGCCGGCCTATCTTGAGCGATTCCGCACGCGCGGCCAATATTCGCATTACCGCGGGTAGGCCGACCTGTTGCCCGAGGCCCGACATGAAATCGCCCCGTCCGGTATTCCGGACAGGGCGCCTCAATCTGTAATTTCGTGCCGATTGTAATACCGGCTAGTGCAAGCTCTGCACGTGCAACTTGTCGCCCATCGCATGGCCGATTGCAGCCTGACGGCTGTCGGTCAACGCTAGCGGGGTGCCGTCGGCGGCGTGCAGCGCATAGAGGCTGATGCCTTTCGGCAAACCCTTGACCGCTGGGTACATCCGGTTGGCCTCGTCGGAACTCAGCATCTTGATGTACGCAACCTTGCCGCCACCGAGCTTTGCGAGCTCACTCGGGCTGATCTTCGGCATAGCCGGCCGCCGCTTGGCGCCGCTCTTTGAAGCCCTGGTACGCTTCTGCTCAATCATGACGGATATCTCCTCGTCAGAGTTCCAGCACGTCATGCCCCGGCTTGATTATGGCCGACAGTTGAGACCAAACCAAGACAGAACCATGGTCGTTTGATTCGATAGACTTTACCACCAATTTGCAAACTTAGACTTTAGGCAGCCGTTGCCCAATTTCTATACGCTTGGTGAGGCGTTCGGGTTCATGCCGGACGAGATCAATCGTCAATAATCCGTTATCCAAGTTTGCCGCCAAGACCTCGATTCCATCGGCTAAAACGAAGGTTTTCTGGAATTGGCGAGCGGCAATGCCGCGGTACAAATATTCGCGTGACTTGTCGTCCTGCTGACGCCCGCGCAAGGTCAGTTGACTGTCTTCCAGCAAGATTTCGAGTTGATCGCGTGTGAAACCGGCAACTGCCAGCGTTATGCGTAGCAACTCGCGGTTATCCGCAGTACGAGCGATCCGTTCGATGTTGTAGGGCGGATAGCCGTCGCTGGCGCTCTTGCCTGCGCGATCGATCAACCGCTCAATCTCCTCGAAACCCAGCATTAGCGGGCTCGAAAGCATGGATATGCGCGTCATTTTTGGCCCTTCGACAAGCGACCACATCAAATTTGTTGATCCGGCCCCGATCAAGGCGCCAGCCACAGCGACCGGCCCACTCGCGGCACCGACCTTTTAGGCGTGACCTCGATATGGGATGCGCGCTAACGGTTTCAAGTCACCAACGCCTGTTATGCTCTGGTGGCGCATTCTCACGGCCCGGCGCCCACCCTTCGAGTCTCAAACGTGACCCCAGAAATCCTGCTGATCCTCGCTGGCGCGCTGCTGGGCGGCTTCGTGAACGGATTGTCGGGGTTTGGCACCACGCTGGTGGCACTGCCGTTCTGGGTGCATGCAGTGCCACCGGTGATCGCGGCGCAGCTGGGGGTGGTTGGCGGGATCGTCGGAAATATGCTGACGCTGCCCGCGATTTGGCCCCAGGTGCGGTGGCGCGCGGTGTGGCAATACATATTGCCGGGCCTGGTCGGCGTGCCGATCGGTACTACCTTGCTGCCGATGCTGGAACCCCGCGTCTTCAAGCTCGGCGTCGGCTCCATATTAGTGATCTTCTGCCTGTTCCAACTGATCGGTCGCAATCGGCTGCGCTATCATGGTGGCGGCAAGTTTGCCGATGGAGTTGTTGGCTTCTTCGGCGGGTTTCTCGGCGGGCTCGCTGGCATGTCGGGTCCGCTGCCGACGATGTGGGCATCGCTGCGCGGTCTTTCAAAGGACGACAAGCGCATACTGTTCCAGTCGTTCAATACGACGATGTTGACGGCTACGTTGTGCGTGTCGGCGGTACAGGGTCTGCTGTCGTGGCAATTAGCTCGTGCGGTGCTGATCGCTTTGCCGGCATCGCTGATCGGCGCGCGGCTCGGTCATTGGGCCTATCTGCATCTGTCGGCGCATCACTATGACCGGATCGTGCTCGTTCTGCTGCTGGTCTCGGGTATCGCCCTGCTATGGGGCAACCTGTAGGGCCGCCGTCACATTCCTGCGCCGATCGCCTGCGATAGCCGGCAGCGTCATCAAATCCATTGCCCTCAGGAGCACGCCGGTCCCATGAAGCACGCCCCTAAATTTGCCTCGATCCTGTCCGGACTGATGCTCGCCGGCCTTCTGACGGTCTTGCCTGCCGCGGCCCAGGAGAAGAAGCCCGAGGCCGTCGGCACCTCCATCCCGGTCGAGGAGTTGACGCCGGAAGAGAAAGCCGAGCGCGAGGCGCGCAAGGCGTGCAAGGTCGCGATCTGCGCCGTCTTCCACAACCGCAAGTCGGAAGGCCCGGACGTTTCGTGCAGCGTGCTCAAGACCTGGCGCAAGGAGCAGCTCGACAAGATGATGAGCAAGGCCAAGGTGTCGTGGCCGTGGGGCCGCGTGAAGTGCGTCGCCGATGTGAAGCTCAAGCGCGCCGATCTGATCAAGGGCATGACCGAGACGAAGTACGAGGCGCAACTCGGCAAGCACGAGGTCAAGTGCGAGGTCGAGCGCGACAAGGAAGCCAAGGCCGATATCAATTTCGACTTCTCTCCCAAGGTGACATTCGAAAAAGGCAAGGCGACCAAGGCCCACTTGAACTGGGGCAAGATCGAAGCGCCGGCGCTGGTCAAGGGTGCGATGTGGACGGCAACTGCCACCGACAACACCTTCAATGTGCTGCAAGGCACCATCGTTGAGGACATCAACGACTTCATCGGCAAGAAGTGCGAGGAAGTGAAGGACGACTGGGCGGGCAAGTGATGGCGGTCACGATCGTAGGGTGCAATAGCGAAGCGCATTGCACCCTCTAAGGACGCCGGCCTGCCGGTGTGGCGCAATACGGATACCGCGCTTTTGCGCCCTACGGCCGCGGCGAATTCACGATCGGATCGTGTGCTCCAGCGCGTACGTGCCAACGATCAGGGCCGACGGGTCGAGCGCGCATTTTGCCAACAGCGCCGCGACTCCATCCGCCACCGCCGCCGTATCGCAGCCTTCGATCAGAACGACGCCGATCGGCGCGACGATGCTGTCATTGCGGTGTCGGCTTTCAGCGGTCTTGGTGGCGCTGGCGCCGGGATCGGTGATGCAAAGGTGCGCGCCGGTGATGCGCGGCATGCGGGAAATGTGGGCTATGACGTCAGCTGAATTGCGGACCGCTGCGAGTGCCGTCGTACCCAGATCGCTGTCCTCGAAGCGAACCGCCGCCATTACTCCACCGGGGCCCGCGCCTTCGCTGCGCTCGATATCAGTGAGCGCGCGGATCATGCTGCGGAAGTGCAGCATGGTGCTGCGGCTCCAGTCGGTTGGCGCATTGAGGCGGGCGAGGTATGGCGCGCTCATTGCGACACTGCTGTCGGCCAGTTCATAGATGGTGAGGAAGTACGGCTGCGTCGCCGGTGTTGTCGCGCCATAGCGGCTGCCGCGCAGGAAGCCCGGAATGCCGAGCCGTTCGGGCAAGTGCTCGTGGTTGTGCCAGTCGTAGAACTCGGCGCGCGCCTCGTCAGTTATACCGTTCCAGATGACGATCGCACCCTTGCCGGAAAGCGCCATGGTCGTGTCCTGCCCCAGATTGCTCATTGTTGCTTTCAGGCTAGCAGCTTTTTCACCGGCTCGGCGATCGGCACTGAACCCCCATCGACGCATATGCGCCCTGCATCCATGCGGATGACACGGTCGGCGTAGCGGGCGGCGAGATCGGGCTGATGCAGGGTGCACAGCACACCGATTCCATGCGAGCGGGTCAGTCCGTGCAACAATTTCAGGATCGCATCGGCGGTGGCTGGATCGAGGCTCGCCACCGGCTCGTCGGCCAGGATCAGTCTCGCGTCCTGGATGATCGCGCGGGCGATCGCCACCCGCTGCTGCTGGCCGCCGGAAAGAGTGTCGGCGCGCTGGTCGATATGATCGCCCAGTCCGACCGCACATAGTGCTGCCGCCGCCCGGTCGAGGTCGGTCTCGGCGAAACTGCGGCCAAGCACCCGCCACAGCGGCGCGTCGGCGAGGCGTCCGGCAAGGACGTTCTCGCGCGCGGTCAGCCGGCGGACAAGGTTGAACTGCTGGAACACCACTGCAATTTTGCGGCGCGCCGCCGCCAGTGCGCGCCCCTTGAGGCCGTGAAACGGTTTGCCACCGAGGAAGATCTCGCCGCGATCCGGTTCGACGAGCCGCGTCAGGCAGCGAAACAGCGTCGTCTTACCCGACCCGCTTGGGCCCAGAACCGCGACGAATTCGCCGCTCGCGACGCTGATTGACACATCATCGAGTGCCGCGCGGTCGCGGTAGAGCTTGCTCAGATGGCGGGCGTCGAGAAGGTCGCTCATGTGATCCGCCGGCGCAGTGCCGCGCTGACGGCATCGATCGCGGTGACCATCGCGAGCACGATGACGAGAATTGTGAGGACGCGGTCGAACTGCAGCAGGTCGACGCTATTCTTCAGTTCCTGGCCGATGCCACCGGCTCCGACCACGCCGAGAATGGTCGACGCGCGGACGCTGAATTCCCACATGTAGAGCGCGATCGAGGTCAGGCCGGGGAGCGCGTCCGGCAGCACCGCGAAGCGGATGATCTTGAGGCGGCCGGCGCCGCTCATTGTCACCGCCTCGATTGGCCCGGCTTCGACCGTCTCGAGCGTTTCCGACCACAGCTTCGCGATCGAGCCGGCAACGTGGGCGGCAAGGCCGAGGACACCGGCGAAGGGGCCGAGGCCGACAGCTGCGACGAAGATCAATGCAAAGATGAAGCTATCGATGCCGCGCAGCGTATTCAAGATGGCGCGGGCGACCGAATAGGCCCACCAGCCGGGCGACAGATTGCGGGCGGCGAGCAGGCACAGCGGGATGGCCAGCATGGCGCCGAACGAAGTGCCGACAGTACCCATTGCCACTGTCTCGGCGGCTCGGACCAGCAGTGTGCCGATCTCGCTGGTGTCGGGCGGCCACGATCGTGCCGCCCAGTTGGCGAGCCGGGGAAGTCCGGCCCATAGCTTGCCGAAATCGACCTCGGCTGTCTTCAGGCAGACGATGTAGAACGCCATGCCAATCGCCAGCAAACCGGCGAAGCGCAGGCGCTCTGCAGTCCGGCGGGGCCGTGAGGTCTGCTCGAAGGTGCCGTGCAAGGAGTAATGGGCTTTCTAGCTTTGGAGAAGTCACTTGGTCCCTCTCCCCCCAAAACGGCGCGGGAGAGAGCAAGAATTCAATTCGTCTTCGCCTTCAGCCGGCCGACGGAGACGCCAGCGTCTTCGATCAACTTGTAGCTGTCGTGTGTGGCCTTGATCCAGCCGGTGTAATTCTTCGGCATCAGGGCCTTGGCCTCATCTTCCGTAATGCTCAGCACGGTGTCCTGGATCTTTGCGATTATCGCCGGATCTAGTCCTTTGCGCGCGACCAGCGGATCGTTGGGCAGTGCTTCCGATTTCCACACGACCTTGATCTGATCGGCTTTCACCGTGCCACGTTCAACAAAGCCATTGAGGTTGCGGTCGTAGTCGCTGGCGAGATCGGTCTGGCCATTGATCACCGACAACACCTGCGCCGCGTGCGAAGCGCCGTCGCGGTACTGGAAGTAGGTCTTGGGATCGATGTTTCGGCTCTTGAAATAGTGAGTCGGGATCAACCAGCCAGAAGTCGAACCGGCGTCGGCCAGCGACAGTTTAAGGCCCTTGGCGTCCTCCGGCCAGTTGACGATTTTGGTGTCGGGCTTGGCGACGATGATCGCGTGATAGCTGGGCAAACCGTTGTACTTGACGGTAGCGATCGCCGAGGCGCCGCCTTCATTGTTTGCGAGCACATAGCCCCAAGGGCCCATCCAGGCGACGTCGGCTTGCCCGTTGGCGAGCGCCACGGCGATGCCGGCCCAGTCGGTGGTTACGACGAGTTCATAGTCGCGGCCGAGCTTGCCGGCGATATGCTTGAAGAACGGCTCATAGGCCTTGCGAGTGTCGCTGGCGGTCGGCTGGAA
Source organism: uncultured Alphaproteobacteria bacterium (assembly GCA_963732635.1). GTDB lineage: Bacteria > Pseudomonadota > Alphaproteobacteria > Rhizobiales > Hyphomicrobiaceae > JAKFWF01. The sequence continues at coordinate 147,729 of CAVTAL010000033.1, read as the reverse complement.
AGGTCCAACAGCAAACCGCAGCTTCTCCTGGGCATTAGCCAGACTGGAAACGGTCGTCGCAAGAATTACCGCGATCAGCGACAAGCATCTGATTTTCATGGAGACTTCCGTCTTTCTCGAATTGGCGATGCGAGCAAGATAGTCGTTATTGCGATCACACGGGATGACAAGACGGTGAAGCCACTGTCCACACGCAATGGTCGCCCGGGGGTTGAAGACGCGACAAAAAGGCTTCATATGCATCTGGCGCATACCTCCAGCGCCGCTCTCGTCCCCAAATTGATCCCGGAGTTCCCGGTCATGGCCGCCGCCCCAGCATTGCCGAAGCATGCCCACGTCATAATTCTCGGCTCGGGGCCAGCCGGCTACACTGCCGCGATCTATGCGGCCCGCGCCATGCTGAAGCCACTGCTGATCCAAGGCATCCAACCCGGCGGCCAGCTTACCATCACCACCGAGGTCGAGAATTATCCAGGCTTCGCCAAGGCGATTCAGGGGCCGTGGCTGATGGAGGAGATGAAGGCTCAGGCCGAGCATGTTGGTACCGAAATCGTGATGGATCACATCACCTCGGTCGACTTGAAGGCGCAGCCATTTCGGCTCGAAGGCGATAGCGGCGACAGCTACACGTGCGACGCGCTGATCATCTGCACCGGCGCCCAGGCGCGCTGGCTCGGCATTCCAAGCGAGGAAACGTTCAAGGGCTATGGCGTTTCCGCCTGCGCCACTTGCGACGGCTTTTTCTACAAGAACAAGGACGTAGTGGTGGTTGGCGGCGGCAATACTGCGGTCGAGGAAGCAATTTTCCTGACTAATTTCGCCAAGAAGGTCACCATCGTTCACCGCCGCGATCACTTCCGCGCCGAGAAAATCATGCAGGATCGGCTGTTCAAGAACCCCAAGATCGAGGTGGTCTGGAACAGTGCCGTCGACGAGATCGTCGGCACGTCCGACCCCAAGACCGTCACCGCCATCAAACTGAAAAACGTCAATTCCGGCGCCGTCACCGAGCGCAAGGTCGACGGCGTGTTCATCGCCATCGGCCACGCGCCGGCGACCGAACTGTTCAGGAGCCAACTCGAAACCACCAAATCGGGCTACCTGATCACCAAGCCGGATTCCACCGCAACCTCGATTCCAGGCGTCTATGCCGCCGGCGACGTCAAGGACGAGGTCTATCGTCAGGCTGTCACCGCCGCAGGCATGGGCTGCATGGCAGCGCTCGAAGCCGAGCGCTGGCTGGCCGGCCATGTTCGAAGCGTGACCGCAAAGGCATGAATTTACCCAACCCAGCAAATCCCTTGTCTTTTGCTGGGTTGCACGTAACCTTGAGTTGAGAAGTAAGAAAAACACGTAGCCCCAAGTCAATAGCGACACTCCGTCTCGACGAACCACCATTTGCTCACATCAGCCCACCGGTCGCTCGCGCCGGTCGGCGCTCCGTGCGATGCGTCGCGCGCTGCTCAAGGACCGGACACTCCATGGATTGGGACAAGCTTAGGATCTTTCATGCCGCCGCCGAGGCCGGCAGCTTCACCCATGCCGGTGAATCGCTTCGCATGAGCCAGTCGGCGGTCAGTCGGCAGGTTTCCTCGCTGGAGAAGGATCTCGGCATCGCGCTGTTCCACCGTCATGCGCGCGGCCTGGTGCTGACCGAACAGGGCGACATGCTCTATCGCACGGCCAGCGACGTGATGAATAAGCTGCAGACGGCGGAGACGCTGCTCGCCGACACCACGACGAAACCGACCGGTGAACTGCGCATCACCTGTCCGATCGGCCTCGGCACGGTGTGGGTGACGCAGCGCCTGCGCGAGTTCATCGAACTCTATCCAGATATTCGCGTCGACCTCATTCTAAATGATGACCAGATTGACATCTCGATGCGCGAGGCCGACGTCGCGATTTGGACCCGCGAGCCGGAGCAGGCTGACCTCATCCGGCGCTCGCTATTCACGATGAAGGTTCGCGCCTTCGCCTCCACCGGCTACGTGCGCAAGTTCGGCACGCCGCAGTCGCTCGAGGATCTCGACAAGCATCGTTTCGTGTCCTACGGCGGCACTCCGGCGCAGCACTTGTCGGTCATCCGGTTTCTCGAGACCGCCGGTCGCGAGGGCCGCGATCCACGCGTCCCGGTGTTCCGCGCCAACAGCGTCGTCGCCCTGAAGTATGCAGTGCGGGCCGGAATCGGCGTCGGCCTGATACCGGATTACCTGACCGGCGAGGAAAGCGATCTATTGCCGGTGCTGCAAGATGTTCAGTTGCCGACCATTCCAATCATTTTCGTCTATCCGGAGGAACTGAAGACCTCCAAAAAGGTGCAGGTGCTGCGCGATTTCCTCGTGGCAAATGCTCGGAACTGGAAGAACGCCTGAGCGAAAAGCCCGTGTTTACGGGCTTTTTTAGTCCCAGCGACCAGCGACATGCGACACCCGCATAACCGGCATGTGGCGCACCGGATTGCCCCTCCGCCTGGGGAGGCGTCTAGTGATATCAGCTGTGACGGACAGCTGTTGAAGGCAACACCCTCCCTTTGATGCCTTCACTCATCCTGATGGATGGGATCTAACCTCAAGCCGGGCGCTGGTGCGAACCAGCCGTCCGGCTTTTTCTTTTTCCAGAACCCCGCTATGACTGGCGCGACACTTTCTCATGGAGCCCCGCGCGATGCCCAAGACCCTCTACGACAAGATCTTTGACGACCACATCGTCGACCGTCAGCCGGACGGCACCTGCGTGCTCTACATCGATCGGCATCTGGTGCACGAAGTGACGAGCCCGCAGGCGTTCGAAGGCCTGCGCATGGCCGGCCGCAAGGTGCGCGCACCGCAGAAGACGCTCGCCGTTGTCGACCACAACGTGCCGACCTCCGACCGCCGCAACGGCATCGCCGATGAAGAGGCGCGCATCCAGGTCGCGGCGCTGGCGAAGAACGCCAAGGATTTCGGCGTCGAGTACTTCAACGAACTCGACCGTCGTCAGGGCATCGTCCATGTCATCGGACCGGAGCAGGGCTTCACGCTGCCAGGTACCACGATCGTGTGCGGTGACAGCCATACCTCGACGCACGGCGCATTTGGCGCGCTCGCGCACGGCATCGGCACGTCGGAGGTCGAGCATGTGCTCGCAACCCAGACGCTGATCCAGATGAAGGCGAAGAACATGCGCGTCACCGTCGACGGTGTTCTGCCGCCGCATGTGACCGCCAAGGACATCGTGCTCTCGATCATCGGTGAGATCGGCACCGCCGGCGGCACCGGCCACGTCATCGAGTACGACGGCGAGGCGATCCGGGCGCTGTCGATGGAAGGCCGCATGACGGTCTGCAATATGACGATCGAGGGCGGTGCCCGCGCCGGCATGATCGCGCCCGACGAGAAGACCTTCGAGTACCTCAAGGGCCGTCCGATGGCGCCGAAGGGCGCGGCCTGGGATCAGGCGATGAAATACTGGGCGACGCTGCATACCGACGACGGCGCCCACTTCGACAAGGTGCTGAAGCTCGACGCGGCCAAGCTGCCGCCAATCGTCACCTGGGGCACTTCCCCCGAGGACGTCGCCGCCATCACCGGCATCGTGCCCGATCCGACGGAGGTCGCGGATGAAGGCAAGCGCGCGTCGATGGAAGCAGCACTCGCCTATATGGGCCTGACGCCTGGCACCAAAATGAGCGACATCAAGATCGACCGCGTGTTCATTGGCTCGTGCACCAACGGCCGCATCGAGGATCTGCGCGCGGTCGCCAAGGTCGCCGCCGGCAAGCAGGTCGCTTCGACCGTCAGCGCCATGATCGTGCCGGGCTCCGGTATCGTGAAAGAGCAGGCCGAGGCAGAAGGCCTCGACGTGATCTTCAAGGCCGCAGGATTCGACTGGCGCGAGCCCGGCTGCTCGATGTGTCTCGGCATGAACCCCGACCAGTTGAAGCCGCGCGAGCGCTGCGCCTCGACCTCGAACCGCAACTTCGAAGGCCGTCAAGGCCGTCTGGGACGCACCCATCTGGTGTCGCCGGAAATGGCCGCCGCCGCGGCGATTGCCGGACATTTTGTCGACGTCAGGTCGTGGGGCTAGTGCCGGTTTGGTTGGAGCCCCGTTCGGCGCGTAACCCAACAACTTGGGCCTACTATTCAATGTTGGGTTATGCTGCCAGGCAAGGCAGCGAACCCAACCTACGGCGTCGGCCTGCCGCTGTTGACATCGGAGGTCGCTGACATGACGGACACGCCTGTACCATCCGTCGCCGTCGAGCCGCGCATCTATCGCGGCTTGAAGGACGTCTACTTCGAGCGCTCGGCAACGACTTTCATCGATGGCAAGGCGGGTGAGCTGCGCTATCGCGGTTATTCGATTCACGACCTCGCCGCGCATTCGACGTTCGAGGAAACTGGCTATCTGCTGCTGCACGGCGAGTTGCCGAAGGCGACTGAGCTCGCCGCGTTCGATGCCGAGCTGAAACGCGCCCGCGCCCTGCCGCCGGCGATCCTCGAAATCATGGCAGCGATCAAGTCGGCACATCCGATGGACGTGTTGCGCACGGCGGTCTCTGCCTTGGCCGCATTCGACCCGCAGACCGCCGACAACAGCCGCGATGCGACCATTGCCAAAGGTATCCGGCTGACCAGCCAGGTGGCGATGATCGTGGCCGCACTCGGCCGCATGCGGGCGGGCAAGGCGATTGTGCCGCCGGATTTCGACGTTGTCGCACGCCGCCAATTTTCTCTGGATGCTGAAGGGTGAGATGCCTTCGGCCGACGCCGCCAAGCTGCTCGATACCGACCTCATCCTGCACGCCGAGCACGGCTCGAACGCGTCGTCGTTCGCCGCCCGCGTGGTGATCGGCACCGAGGCCAACCTGCATGCCGCGATGACGGCCGCGATCGCGGCCTTGTCCGGCCCGGCGCACGGCGGCGCCGCCGAGGACGTAATGCGGATGGCCGAGGAGATCGGCGATGCCGCCAACGTCGCCGACTTCGTCAAACGCAAGCGTGCCGCCAAGGAGGCGATCACCGGTTTCGGCCACCGCGTCTATCGCGCCGAGGACCCCCGCGCGCGCCACATGCGCGCCGGCGTCAAGAAGCTGTCGGCGGAAATGGGCGTGCCCAAGTGGTTCGAAATCCTCGAAGCGCTGGTCGCCGCCATGCAGCCCTACGCCCGCCACGGCGTCAACGTGAACGTCGATTTCTACTCGGGCGTGATCTACTACCTGCACGAGATCCCAAAGGATCTGTTCGTGCCGATTTTCGCCGTCGGCCGTGTGCCTGGCTGGACCGTGCAGGTGCTTGAGCAGCAGGCGAACAACATCCTGATCCGGCCGCTGACGCTCTACAACGGACCGGAACTGCGGTCGTATGTGGCTGTGGGTGACCGGTGATGTCGCGATTGGCGATGCGTGGTGATACAACACGAAGGTAGGTTTCCTCGCCGGACCGGCAGGTACTTTTTCTTTTTTCCCTCAAGTGAGGGGGAGCGGGGTGGCCGTGGTCCACGGCGGTCTTCCGCATTCTTGTAGTTAAGTGGCCCAGGGCCACCCCATTGCTCGAACGGATTTTAGGGTCCCCCCGTGCTGACGAGCTGGTGTGGGCCTACCCCTTGCTCGCGCCAAGAAGGGGTGCACGGAACCCTCCGGCAGTGCGCGGCGCGTCACCGCACACGTCCGGACCGTTCATTCCGCCTCCGCACTTTAGAACGCCTTCGAAGCGCGCCCTCGGTGAAGCGGAACATGAGCAGTGTTGCATGGGGTGGCGAGGCGTGGATAACTCGGTGGTGGCGAGTGATCGTGATCGCATATCAAGGACAGCCTCCGACCTGCGGCACTGTCGCGACTGAGCAACCGCTGGTCCGGTCGGAAAGGGTCTCCTTATCTAGCTTGGGCAGCGGACCGTGCAGGAAAAATGCTTCAGGTCTAAAGGGCTATTCCTGATGTTTTGATGGCTGCTTCGATCGCCAGCTTGGCGTCTTTCAAGCCAACATTGGTGGTTTCGCGATAGCGTTTGATAGCCTCGATTTTGGTGGCACTGCCACGCAAGGCGTCCGCCGCTTCCTTTGAAATACCGGCAAATGGATCGAACGTGACGCCGCTGTTCTTCAAAAGGAACTCAATCTGCTTGTCGACCAATGTGAGGGCCGCAAGCCTTTTCTCCACTTGGCGAAGCCTGGCCATCGTTGCGGCCAAGATTACGACCGTACTGGTCAGGACGATCCACGTGAAAATATCTGTCATTGGCTTACCATTTTAATCACAACGTGCACGCAATCGCAGCAACGCGGTGCGTTTCAGGGCACGCTGCATCACGAACTTGAACTGACCTGTCACTGGAGTAGAGCACGCAATCCGGCCGCTTGCCAGTGCTGCGCTCGGCATCCATTCAGCCGCGGTGGGGGACGTGTGTGAATGCAATGCGGGCGTCGTCCACACGTGTCCCCGATTACCAAAGTTTAGCGCCATCCCACTCAATACGTCAGCGCCGCTTTGAGCGAGGCCAATTCCGCTTTGGGGTCGGCGTACTCTTCGTATGAATGGCCTGACCGGCGATACCAGTAGCGCGCGTTGCTCTCGTCGCCTTCGATCTTGTGCAGGCAGGCGTGCAGCCAGCAGAAGTCGCGGTCGTCTTCGTCCGACTGCGCGAGCTTGTGCGCTTCGTCCCAGCGACCGGCGATCGCATGCTCGATGCCGTCGATCAGCGCTTGGCCGTTTGCCATTTCTCGAATCCCCGTTTGCGCAAGTCGCAGGCCGGGCAGGTGCCGCAGCCGTGGCCCCAGACGTAGCGTTGGCCGCGCACGCCTTGATAACAGGTGTGCGACTGGTCGACGATGAGGGCGGTGAGCTTGGGTCCGCCGATCTTGTTGCCGAGCGCCCAGATCTGCGACTTGTCGAGCCACATCAGCGGCGTCTCAACGCGGAAATCGCGGTCCATGCCCAGGCTCAAAGTCTTGGCGAGAGACTGCAGCGTCTCATTGCGGCAGTCGGGATAGCCCGAGTAGTCGGTCTCGCACATGCCACCGGCGAGCGTCGAGATGCCGCGACCATAGGCGACGGCCGCGGCATAGGTGAAGAACAGAAGGTTGCGGCCGGGCACGAAGGTGTTCGGCAATTTGCCGGCCGGGGCCTTGATTTCGGTTTCGCGGGTAAGCGCGGTGTCGCTGATCTGGCCGAAGGTCGTCAAATCAAGGACGTGATCGGCACCGAGCCGGCTGCCCCACTTCGGAAACAGCTTGGGGATCGCGTCGCGAATGGCGTGCCGGGCCGAAAGCTCGACCACATGGCGCTGGCCGTAGGTGAAGCCGATGGTCTCGACGTGGGCGTATTTTTCCAGTGCATCCGCCAGCACCACGGTCGAATCCTGCCCGCCCGAGAACAGCACCAGCGCCGTCAAACCAACCTTCATGATCAGCGTCCACCAAAGTTTGCGACAACGCGGCCGAGAATCAAAGTTTCCGTAACATACCCAACTCCGTCGAGAATGCGGCTGTCGGATGAATTGTCGCGGTTGTCGCCGAGCATGAAATAGTGCCCGGCCGGTACCTTGTAGAGTCCGGTGTCGTCGAACGGGCCGGTATCGCCATCGGCTTCGATGATCGAATAGGCGGGGCCGCCGGGCAATGTCTCGGTGTAGCTGGCAATCGGCTTGGTCGACGGCGCGAACGCGGTTCTGGTGCCGGCCAATGCGGTGCGCTCCGCCATCGCGCCGTTGAGCCACAGCCGGCCCTTGATCATCTGCACGGTGTCGCCGGGCAGGCCGATCACGCGCTTGATATAGACGATCTTCGGGTCGCGGGGGTATCGGAAGGCGACAATGTCGCCGCGGCTGGGCGCGCCTGCCGGCCAACGTCCGGCAATCGGCAGCTGGAACCAGTCGAACGAATGGCGGCTGTAGCCGTATGACGCCCGCGAGACGATGGCGAAGCCGCCGGTGTTGAGGTTCGGCGCCATCGAACCGGCGGAATTCGTGAACAGCCGAAAGACCGGGCTGAGGTTCGTCGGCAATGCAACCAGAAGCAGCAATGCGGCGGGCAAACCCAATCCGATCACGCGCCATAGGATACGGCGCTCCCGGTCATGGTAGGCCTGAGTATCGGCCATGGTCAGGGGCGCGTGCATCGTTGTGGTACCGTCGGCGCAGTTGGATGAGTTGGAGAATGGAACTTAGCACAGTGACAAATGCCCTAACCAGCAACCAAGGGCTTTAAGATGGCAGCGGGACAGGCTAGAACGCGCGGCAACGGGCGCCGACGGGCGGCCTCGACAAGCGATCCCCTCATCTGCAAAGGCCTGCCTCCATGACCCAGATCCTCGATATCATCGGCCGCGAGATCCTCGACAGCCGTGGCAATCCGACCGTCGAGGTCGATGTCATCCTGGAAGACGGCACCATGGGCCGCGCCGCCGTGCCGTCGGGTGCATCGACCGGTGCGCACGAGGCCAACGAACTGCGCGACGGCAATCCGAAGCGCTACGGCGGCAAAGGCGTGATGAAGGCGGTCGCAGCCGTCAACGGCGAGATCTTCGACACCTTGCGCGGCATGGACGCCGAGGATCAGCGCCGCATCGACCACGCGCTGATCGCGCTCGATGGCACCAAGAACAAGGCGCGGCTCGGCGCCAATGCCATTCTCGGTGTGTCGCTCGCCGTCGCCAAGGCTGCGGCCGAGTCGTCGGGGCTCGCGCTCTACCGCTACGTCGGCGGCGCCTCGGCCCATATTCTCCCGGTGCCGATGATGAACATCATCAACGGCGGCGCCCATGCCGATAACCCGATCGACATCCAGGAATTCATGATCATGCCGGTGTCGGCGCCAACCTGCGCCGACGCCATCCGCATGGGCGCGGAGATTTTCCAGACCCTGAAGAAGGGCCTCAAGGACGCCGGCCACAACACCAATGTCGGTGACGAGGGCGGCTTCGCGCCGAACCTGAAGAGCGCCGACGAGGCGCTGGGCTTCATCATGAAGTCGATCGAGGCGGCCGGCTATAAGCCCGGCCATGACGTGATGCTGGCGCTCGATTGCGCCGCCACCGAGTACTTTAAGGGTGGCAAGTACCACATCGAGGGCGAGGGCAAGATCCTCGATAGCTCAGCCAACGCCAAGTATCTGGCCGACCTCGTGGCGCGGTTCCCGATCATCTCGATCGAGGACGGCATGTCGGAGGACGACTGGGCCGGCTGGAAGGCGCTGACCGAACTGCTCGGCGCCAAGTGCCAGCTGGTCGGCGACGACCTGTTCGTCACCAACACCGAACGTCTGTCGCAGGGCATCAAGACCGCGACCGCAAATTCGATCCTGGTCAAGGTCAACCAGATCGGCTCGCTGACCGAGACGCTCGACGCCGTCAACATGGCGCAGCGGGCAAACTACACCGCCGTCATGTCGCATCGCTCGGGCGAGACCGAGGACTCGACGATTGCCGACCTCGCGGTCGCGACCAACTGCGGGCAGATCAAGACCGGCTCGCTGTCGCGCTCCGACCGGCTCGCCAAGTACAACCAGCTGATCCGCATCGAGGAGGAACTCGGCGACGTCGCCCGCTACGCCGGCCGCAGCGTGATCCGTGGCAGCGCGGGCGTGTAGTTGAATGAAGTCAGAGATGGCGCGCGCCACCGCCGGTTTCGGCTTGCTGTTCGATATCGATGGCACGCTGGCCGAGACCGATCACCTGCATATGCGCGCCTTCAACGACGTGATGGCGCGCTTCGGCGTGAAGCTCGATGAGCCGGACTACAAGCGCATCGTCATGGGGCGCATGAATGCAGCGATATTCGCCGATGTGCTGCCAGCCGAGACAATTGCTGTGCACGAGGCGGTGGCCGACGAGAAGGAAGCCGCGTTCCGCGCGCTGGCACGTGGCGCCCTTGAGCCGAGTGCCGGCCTCCTCGATCTGCTCGCCTGGGCTGACGAGCGGGGTGTGCCATGCGCATGTGTCACCAATGCCAACCGGCTCAATGCCGAGTTGATGTTGTCAGGCTTGGCACTGGCTGGCCGCTTCAAGGCGGTCGTGATCGCCGACGACCTCGCACATGGCAAACCGCATCCACTGCCCTACGAGACCGGTGCCGCGCGCATCGGCGTCGCGCCGCACGCTGCGTGGCGTTCGAGGATTCGCGCTCCGGCGTGATTTCGGCGGTGGCGGCGGGAGCCGCGACCGTCGGCATGATGACCGGCCTCGACGAGGCGACCCTGTTGGGCGCCGGTGCGCGCCTCGCCGTCCGTGATTTCCGCGATCCCCGCGTGATGGCGCTGATCGAGGCGGTGCGCGCGGCATAGTGCCGGCATCGGACTATCGACCAATGTAGGCGGACGCCAATATCACGCCATGGTGTATGAAGGTGCATCGAAATCACAGCAGGAGATGCGGATGATCGGGCGGCTCAATCATGTGGCGATCGCGGTGAAGGATCTTGCGGCCTCGACGGCGGTCTATCGCGATACGCTCGGCGCCAAGGTGTCGGCGCCGCAACCGGAACCGAACCACGGCGTCACGGTGGTGTTCGTCGAACTGCCGAACACCAAGATCGAATTGCTGGAGCCGCTTGGTGAAGGCTCACCGATCGCGAAATTCCTGGAACGGAATGGCGACGGCGGCATTCATCACATATGCTACGAGGTCGACGATATCATCGCCGCCCGCGATCAGCTGACCGCCAAGGGCGCGCGCGTGCTCGGCAGCGGCGAGCCCAAGATCGGCGCGCACGGCAAGCCGGTGCTGTTCCTGCACCCGAAGGATTTTCTTGGCACGCTCGTCGAGCTTGAACAGGTCTGATCGGAGTTGGTTCATGCGGGTTTGCTGGCAGCCTTCAGGCGCCTTGATCGATCGCCGGGCATTATTCCTCGGCGCCGCCGCTACCTGTTTCGGAGCGATGCCGACGCTTGCCCGCAAGGCTGATCCGGCCAAGGTCACGGTGGTGAGCTTTGATCTGGTACGGCCGAGCCAGGGCGCCGTCGGCATGCGCGAGGTTGGCCGCAAGACCGACGAAGTGCGCGACCGGGCCCGCAAGCCAGACAAGTTCGCGCGGTTCCTGGTCAAGGAAGCGCTGCCGGTGGTGAAGGGCCCCGGCGGCGGGTTGCACCTGATCGATCACCACCATCTGGGCCGGGCGCTGTGGGATGCCAAGCAGCCGAACGTGCATGTCGAGACGGTCGCGGATCTATCTGGACTGGCACCGGCGGCGTTCTGGGCGGAGATGGATAAGCGCGGCTGGCTGCACGCCTACGACACCGAGGGCCGGGCGGTCGGCGTGGAGCGATTGCCGCGCCATCTGAAGGATATGGGCGACGATGCCTACCGCAGTCTCGCCGGCTCCGTTCGCGATGCCGGCGGCTACGGCAAGACCGAGGTGCCGTTCGCCGAGTTCAAGTGGGCCGAGTTTTTTCGCGTCCGCATCAGCCGATCGCTGCTGGCCAAGGATTTCAACAGCGCCGTGAAGCAGGCCATGGGCCTCGCCAGCGGTGTGGAAGCCGCCGGTCTGCCGGGTTTCAAGGGCGCGCTCAAGAAGGCTGCATGACCGCTTCGGCGGCGCGGACCTGATCGGCAAGTTCGATGCGGATGAAGTCCTGCAGCCCACCGGCCTGGATGTAGTCGCGAAGCTGAGCATCGGGAATGGTGAGCACGTCGCTCACGAACCGCCGGCAACTGGCCGCGCCACAGTTGCACGGCATGCGCCAGAGCCGCGAGTAGAACATCCGCCGCAGTGTCGTCGAATAGTCGAATGTGATCTCCTCGGCCGCGGCGATGTCGCGGATCGCGAACAGTTCCGCTTTGCCGCGCAGCAAGGCGTTCGGCGCGCACGAATGATTGAAACGGTTCGAGAACGTGTCGAGCGCGATGAAGGTGAAGCGTCCGATTGGCAGTGGGTCGTCGATGCTCAATTGTCGCGTCGCGATGCGAACGATGCAGGTGGCGAGACCGACGGTTTCCCCGCCCATCTGATGGATCACCGCGCCCTTGGCGATCGGCGCGCTTGCGAACACGCCTTGTCCACCGATCGCGGAGGTCGCGACGTCTACGCCGGATGCAATTTTCAATTCGCAAGTCCTTGAGTTCGGCGCACCAGGACGGGACGCCAAGATGATTTGAAGTGCTCGGTCAGCCGATCAGCGTCAATGTTGGCGCCGCCGTATCGGTTCGTTCGTTGACAACTGAAGGTGCCGCCTCGCGTCGCAGTCGATCGATGAACGTCGCCGATCGCTCGTTGACGATGTGGCGCTGCCGGTCGACGGTGATGATGTGATAACTGTCGTTCAGGATCACGGTATCGACGATACCGGCCAGATGCCGTTGCAGGTAGGCGACATTGTTCATATCGGCGTAGTCGTCCTCGCGCGGTGCGATGATCAGTGTCGGCTGGGCGATATGTCGGAGCTGCTTGATCACCGTCTGGACGAGCCAGCGGTGTTCGATCACGGCGCCGCCGGGGGTCACTGGCAGGCCGGCGATCGAGCTATCGCCGCTATCGATGGCGGCCTTGACCTCGGCCCGGATTGCCTCGTCCTTGACGCCATGCGGAAACATGTCGGGGAAGTCGAACATGTTCGCGACCGGCTTCTGCAGCACCAGCCGGAACAGATGGGCGTGCTTGGGGATCATCCAACCGTTGAGCCACAAGGTCGGCGCCAGCGGAATGACGCCGTGGACGCCGTCGGGATGGCGAGCGGCAAGCAGCAGGCTGAGGATGGCGCCGGTCGACAGGCCGCCAACGACGATCAGGTCGCATTTGGCGCGAAGTCTCGCCAGGGCCGCTTCCGCCGACGCCGCCCAGTCCTGCCAGGTCGATTGCTTGAGGTCGTCATAGCTGCCGCAATGGCCGGCCAGCAGCGGGCAGCTGACGGTGTGGCCAGCCTTGCCCAGGTGCTCGGCCAGGGAGCGCATCTCGTTCGGTGTGCCGCTGAGACCATGCAGCAGCAGGACGCCGGTCCTGCCGCCGGGGATGTCGATCGAGAACGGGCAGGGCGCTGTCGGGTGGGGTTTTTCTGACATGGTGTGTTGGTAGGCGCCGATCAGGGTTTGGAAGTCAATCACTGTGGCCGAAAAATAAGCAATCCCGATGCTCGACCCTAGGCATTGCGGCCGTGACGCATCCGCGCAGCCAACAACATGGTTAACGGTGGCTAGCCCGTCCAGGGACGGCGTATTTATTTAAGGTTCCTGCGTTATCAAGGCGGTCCGTTCGTCCGATCCATTCCTGCGTAGCGGCGGTTCTCCGATGACCCTGTTGAAGCCTGTCGAGCGGTTGCAGCTGGCCCTGATCGCGGCCGTCATTGTCTGCGACCTGGCATTGCTGTGGCGTGGTCCGATGACCATGGCGGCGACAGATGCCTTGAAACCGCTGATCGGTGGCCTGGTTGCCGCCGGCGCCGGCTTGTACTACCGGCACGTTCGTGGCGAGGAGCGGCTGGCCGTGGCGCTGCTCGGCACCGCCTTCCTGATCTGGTTTTCCTGCGGCATCGGCACTCTGAACTATCTGGCGGTGGCGTTCGACCGGCCGCTGATCGACGAAATGCTGCTCGGTTGGGACCGAGCGCTCGGTATCGACTGGCCGACGCTGTTCGTCGCCTTGAAGTCGACACCGCTGCTCGGCTTGCTGCTGACGCTCGCCTATGCGTCGAGCCTGTTGCAGGTGGCGATCGTGGTGCCGGTGCTGGCGCTGCTCGGCAAGACCGAGCGGCTCGACCGGTTCTTCCTGGCGTTCATTCTTTCGGCAGCGGCGACGATCGGCTTCTGGGCCGCGTTCCCGTCGTTTGGTGCTGCAACCTATCTGTTTGCCACCGGGGCCGTGACCGAACTACCCGGCGCCGTGGTCGATCAGGCCTATGCCAAGTCACTGTTGGCGCTGAAGGCCGGGATGATGCCACATATCGTGCTCGGTGAAATGAAGGGGCTGATCGCGTTCCCGTCGTTCCACACCGTCATGGCGGTGCTGACCGTCTACGCTGCCGCCGCCGTGCCGCGCGCCTTCTGGCCGGCAATGATCTGGAACGCGATCGTGCTGATTTCGGTGCCGGTCGATGGCGGCCACCATGTCGTCGACATCTTCGCTGGCCTTGCCGTCGCGTATGCCGCGATCGCCTCGGCCGATTGGATCTGCCGCCGTCTCGCGCGCCCCGCACTGGTCGGCGTGCCGGCGCGACGGTCTCGGCCTGACGCGCTTCCTGCCGCTTGATTCAGGTCTGCAAGGCTGCCCGCAGCCGGGCGGCGTTGGCGGCCAGGATGTCGCCTTTCTCCATGGTTCCGGTGTGCGGACGCAGGGGCACACCCTCATGTCGCGGCATGACGTGATAATGCAGATGGAATACCACCTGACCGCCGGCCGCCTCGTTGAATTGCTGGATGGTGATGCCCCGGGCATCGAATGCCTTGATCTGCGCGCGAGCAACGATCTGGACCGTCCGTAGGCAGGCGGCGAGTTGCGCCGGGGTGGCGTCGAGGACGTTACGCGCCGACGACTTCGGAATGACCAGGGCGTGACCATCGCAGCGCGGCATGATGTCCATGAAGGCGAGGGTTTCGCCATCCTCGAAAATGCGCTCGGCCGGCAGTTCGCCGCGCAGGATCTTGGCGAACACATTGGCGGTATCGTAGGTCGTGCTTGTCATGGTCGGTCCCTTTGGTATGGGCGGCAACAAATCATAAACCATGCGCTAATTCTACGTCGGTGCAGTGAAGTCGCTTCAAATTTTTCGCGAAATCCGTACCGCAATCAACGAGGCTTTAGGGTTGAAGTGGTAACCAATGCCTGGGCGGAGTTCAGTGCGGCTGAATTCCGGTTGGGGAGTAAGATATGCGCAAGCGTAAGCAGTCAACGGGCCAAGTCGGCGGTATCGCGGCAAGGCAGGCTTCAATCGGCGTGTTCGCTGGCATGGCGTTGGCGCTGCTGCTGAAAGGCTATGCCACCCCACCCGTTACCGCCGCCTATGCCGCTGTCGCCAGCGGTGGCAGCATCCTGCAAATGGCGGAGAAACTGCGCGAGGGTCAATACCGGGTGACGACGCACTGCCCGATGAAACATCAGCGTGCGACCTATCACGTCAAGGCGGAAGATGCCGAAGATGCACAGGCAGCGCTCGAATGGGTGATGCCGGCCTGCAAGCTCGCCGCGATGGGACAGGGGCAGGCGGCCAACGGCGGCCTTAGCTGGTACGCGGGTCAGTTCAAATGCCAGGGCGATTCCTACCGTCGCACGCACAACGTCGGAGCCCGCGATCTGATGCAGGCCCGCGAGCGCACGCGCTCGATCGCGCCGGGTTGCCGCATTGAAATCGTCGATCAGATCGAATGCGCGGCGCTCGAACCGCTGTGCGACCGCCAGTATGAGGACTTCAAGATCGAGGCCGAACTCGAGCGCACCCACTTACTGCGATAGGGTCGAGCCGGTATTCGTTTTTTTGCTTGCGCGCGGCCGCCCCGCCAGCCCCGCGCTGGATGCCGTCCGGACTGCGTCGAAACTTCGTCTGGCCGGCTCAATCCTGCTTGCCGAGGTACTTTTCCAGCCAGTGGATGTCGTACATGCCGTTGGCGATGTCGGGGTGGCGCACCAGCTCGACGAACAGCGGAATGGTCGTCTCGATGCCGTCGATGACGAACTCGTTGAGGCAACGCTTCAACCGCATCAGGCATTCATTGCGGTTCTTGCCGTGCACGATCAGCTTGCCGATCAGGCTGTCGTAGTTGGGTGGAATGCGATAGCCCTGGTAGGCGCCGCTATCGACGCGCACACCGAGCCCGCCGGGCGGATGCCAATAAGTGATCTTGCCGGGCGAGGGGCGGAAGTTCTTCGGGTTCTCGGCGTTGATCCGGCACTCGATGGCGTGGCCCGAGAACACCAGCTCTTCCTGCTTGATGCTGAGCGGCGCGCCGGACGCGATGCGGATCTGCTCAATCACGAGGTCCATGCCGGTGATCGCTTCCGTCACCGGATGCTCGACCTGCAGGCGCGTATTCATTTCGATGAAGAAGAACTGGCCGTCCTCGTAGAGGAATTCGATGGTGCCGGCGCCGCGATACTTCAGTTTCTGCATCGCCTTGGCGCAGGTCTCGCCGATCATCTTGCGCTGGGCGGCGTTAAGGGCCGGCGAGGGCGCTTCCTCCATCACCTTTTGATGCCGGCGCTGCAGCGAGCAGTCGCGCTCGCCCAGATGCAGGGCGTTGCCCTTGCCGTCGCCGAACACCTGCACCTCGATGTGGCGCGGCTTAGACAGGTATTTCTCGATGTAGACGCTGTCGTCGCCGAAAGCGGCCTTGGCTTCGGCGCGGGCAGTCATCCAGGCCGAGCCGATTTCCTCCGCCGAGCGGGCGACCTTCATGCCGCGACCGCCGCCGCCTGAAGCGGCCTTGATCAGCACGGGATAGCCCATCTTCTGGGCCACTGCCTTGGCGTCGGCCTCGCTCGTCACCGCGCCGTCGGAGCCTGGCACCACCGGAATGCCGAGGCGCTTGGCGGTTTCCTTGGCCTCGATCTTGTCGCCCATGATCCGGATATGCTCGGAGGTCGGGCCGATGAAGGTGATGCCGTGCTCTTCCAGGATCTCGGCGAAGCGGGCGTTCTCGGACAGGAAGCCGTAGCCAGGATGGATCGCGTCGGCGCCGGTGATCTCGCAGGCGGCCAGCAGGCGCGGGATGTTGAGATAGCTCTCGGATGCCGGCGGCGGGCCGATGCACACGCTCTCGTCGGCGAGGCGGACATGCATGGCGTCCGCATCGGCGGTCGAATGCACGGCGACCGTCGCGATGCCGAGTTCCTTGCACGCGCGTTGGATGCGGAGCGCTATCTCGCCGCGATTGGCTATGAGGACTTTGTCGAACATTTGCGCTCTTGAGCGAATGGCGAATGGCGAATAGCGAATAGTTGGCAGGGCCGCGTGGCTGCCTAGCATCCATCCCTATTCCCTATTCGCTATTCGCTACTCCCTTTCATTCAATGACGACCAACGGCTCGCCGAACTCGACCGGCTGGCCGCTTTCGATCAGCACTTGTGTCACGGTACCGGCCTTGGGGGCCGGGATGTGATTCATGGTCTTCATGGCTTCTATGATCAGCAGCGTCTGGCCTTGGGCGACACGGGCGCCGATATCGACGAAGTTGGCGGCACCGGGCTCCGGCGCCCGATAGGCCGTGCCGACCATCGGTGACTTGACGCAGCCTGGATGTTGGGCCGGATCGGCGGCCGTTGCGGCCGCGGCGCTGGCGCGCCGCTGCGGCAGTGCCGGCGGCGGTCATGGCTGGAGCCGCGACCGCCGCGACGGTGACCGTGCGCGCGACCCGGATCTTGAGGCCGGCTTTCTCGATTTCGATCTCCGAAAGACCGGTTTCGTTCAGCAGCCCGGCCAGTTCGCGGATCAAGTCCTGCTCGGGCGAGCCTTTGTCGTTCTTGTCTTTCGCCATGACGGTTGTCACGCCTCGTTTCAATTTCAGTGACCGGTGCCGCGACTGGCTTGGCGCCAGCGCGACCGTCCGGTGGCCCGCTTCGCAGACGACACCGGTTTTGGCTTCAGGATGCTTGCGCGCGTGGCGCGGCTGACCCATCGAGCCGGATTTCCACGGCAGCACTAACAGCTTTCACAACGGCGTGAAAGGCTGTGGTCCACAACCGTGTTTGCCGGTTAACGATTGCTCAGCAGGCCTGACAGCCCTGTTTGCGCACGTCGGCGAGGATTTCCTTGATGCCATCGGCCGGCACGAAGCCGACGTTGACCCGTGAATCGATCACGAACCCCGGTGTGCCTTCAATGCCAAGCTCTTGAGCCAGCGAGGCATTTTCCTTCAGGGCGGCTTCGATCACCGGGTCGGCCATGTCGGCTTTCAGCTTCTCGACATTGATGCCGACCTTCTCGGCGATCTTGAACACGTTATCCTTGGTGACCTGCTTTTCCTTCATCAATGCGATGTGGAAATCCCAGTACTTGCCCTGTCGCAGCGAGGCCATGGCGGCCTTGGCGGCGATGGTCGAATTCTCACCGAAAATCGGCAGTTCCTTCATGACGACGCGGACTTGGGGATCGGCCTTGGTGAGCTTGTTGACCTCGTCGACCGCCTTCTTGCACCAGCCGCAGTTGTAGTCGAAGAACTCGACCACCGAAATCTCGCCCTTGAGGTTGCCGAGCACGAAGTCGGTCGGCGCCTTGAAGATCGACGCCTTGCGCTCAAGAATGACCTTCTTGACGCTCTCGGCCTGCAGCGAGGTTTGGCGCTTTTCCAATTCCTTGCTGATTTCGATCATCACTTCCGGATGGGCGATCAGGTAGCTCTTGATGATGCCTTCGATCTCGGCGCGCTGGGCGGGAGAGAAGGTTGATGGTGTTGCGGGCGTTGCCGGCGCGGCGGGGGCGGCAGCCTGGGCGAGACGAACAAGCGGCCGCGGTTCGGTCGCGGGGGCTGGGCCTGAAAACAGGGTCAGCACGCCGGCAAGGCCGAGAACGAGTGGCGCTGCGATCACCGCGCCCTGGCGGGTGGTCAGGCTGGCGAACAGATGGGAAAGGCGTGAAGTCGTCATGGCGGCTCTAAAGTCCTGTTGGGGCCGTATTAGGCGGCCATGGGTGCTGGGCGCAGATATAGGGGGCTGGGCGTAGAAAAGCTATTCCACCGGCGGCTTGTAGGCGATGATGTCGTCCATCTTGATGGCCGAGGGCGAGCCAGCGCCGAGGCCACGCTTGGCGCGCTGGGCGTAGTTTTTGGCCTGCTTGAGGTCGCCCTCAAGGTAGGCGGCCTGGGCCAGCGAAGCTTCCGCTTCCGGCTGCTTGTTCTGGCGGTATTGGGCGTCGCCTAGGGCGCGGTAGGCGGTCGAATTCTGGTCCTCGACCAGCGACCGGCGCAGCAGATTGCTCGCTTCTTCGATCACCGTCTGGTCATTGGTGGCGAGCAGTGCCTGGGCCAACTCGACCCGGATCAAATTTGCGTCACCGGCGATCTTGAGGGCCTGCCGCAGCGAAACGATCGCTTCCTTATTCCGGCCGGCACGCTTGTAGAAGTCGCCCTTAAGTTCGTGCAGGTAGGGATTGTTCGGCTGGTCACGGATCATGCCATCGATGTCGGCGACGGCGGCTTCGACAGCGTTCTGGCCGCCCTGGAAGAATTTGGCAATGGCGCGCGCGTAACGCGCCGGGAATGAGTTGTCGCTCGTCGGGTAACGGTTGAACACAGCCTGGGGCCGCGTCAGGTAGCCGGCCAGCTTAGCGCGCATCATGTCATGCCGCAGTTGCAGCGCTGGCGTATCCTTGGTGTTGAAGTTCTGATTTTTCTGCACCGCGTCACGCAACTGGCCGAGGCGATCGGTCGCAACCGGATGGCTGCGCACGAACGGGTCCTTGTTCTGGTCACCAATGTATTCTTGTTGAGCAAATCTCTCGAACGTCTCAAGCATGCCCCGGCCGGACTGGCGGGTGGCGTTTAGGAACGACAGCCCGGCCTGATCGGCGGCCGATTCCTGATTGCGGCGCTCGGCCAGCAGTGACCGCATCTGCAACTCATCGGTGGCGGCGACGGCGGCCGGATTGCCGGTGGCAATGGCAACACCGATGCCGAGCACGCGGGCGAGCAGGATGCGCGTGGTGTCGCGGGCGATGCGGGCACGCAATGCCGCCATGTGGCCGCCGGTGATGTGGCCGGTCTCGTGCGCGATAACGCCGATCACCTGGTTCGGTGTATCTGCCTGCTGCAGCGCGCCGGTGTGAATGAAGACGTTGCGGCCGTCGAGTACGAAGGCGTTGAAGCTGTCGCTCTTGACGATGCGCA
Organism: uncultured Alphaproteobacteria bacterium; assembly: GCA_963732635.1. GTDB lineage: Bacteria > Pseudomonadota > Alphaproteobacteria > Rhizobiales > Hyphomicrobiaceae > JAKFWF01. Next base: position 128,014 of record CAVTAL010000033.1, on the reverse strand, counting down.
CCGCGATGCGGCCGCCGCCGAGACCTGCGACCTTGAACAGCGGCTGGGCATAGTCGTTGAGCAGTTGCTCGATCTCGGTGTCGCGGATCAGGCCTTGGGCCTGGGCCGGTGCCATGGTCACGGTCAGGGTCGCGACGGCGCCCAGCACCGCGATCAGGTGTCGTTTGAGGTTCAAGCGCATGTATCCTGCACGTCCGGGCTCGATTGGAATCTGATACTTCGGTTGCTGCCGCGATTTGATGTCGAAAATTGGTCGCGACGCTAGTTGGGTGTAGATGGGCGGTCAATGCTCGGTGGCGACTGCAGGCGCGAACGACCAACACAGCAGCGGCGTAGGGCGGCGCTGCCGGGCGGCGTGGCGGGAAAGTGAATGAGGAGCAATCTGATGGCGCGCTGCTTTTCAGCCCTGATCACAGTGGTCGCAATTTTACTTTTTGTGCGACCGGCGGCGGCTGCGGAAAAGCCAAGTGCCGCGGGCATAACGCTCGAATTGAGCGGCGAGGAAAAGCCCGACGCGCTGAAGCGCACAGTCGAGGGCCTCGCCAAGAGCGGTCAACGCGTGACTTTGCGGATCGGCGGTCAGCGTGACGCGACGGTCGTGGCCGATGCCGCCGCAGCAGACGGCGACGGTGGCCTGGAAGCCGTCTGGGACAATTTCATCGCCGGTCTAATAAGGGGCGGGCAGGGCATCGCCTTCATCCCCGAACTGTTCAGCGACTGGCAGTCGGCTTGGAACAAGGTGAGCAATGCCCAGTCCGTCTTGGAGGCGCTGATCAAGAGTGGGTTGACGATCCTGGGGGCGATGGCGACCGCCCTGGCCCTGCGACGGCTGCTGCTGCGCTGGTGGCCGCCGATCACGATCGGGGCGGATGCGACGTTCCTGGAGCGATTGCGTCGGGCAGGCGGCAGATCGGCGAGGGATCTCGCATCCCTGGCGACCTTCGTCATGGTCGCGTGGTTTCTCGCATTGCAGTTGTTGCCGGTGATGGATCTGCTGCGCAAGTCCGTGGCGGCCGTGGTGCACTACGGTGCGATTGCTACCTTGTACTTCATCGTGGTGCGGTTCCTGTTGGCGCCAGGCGAAGAACCGGCGCGGCTCGTCCCCATTGCCAATGCCGATTGGCACATCAGGATGATCCGCCTCTATGGCATATTTTCCTCAGTTGTCATCTCGACCGTGCACATTGCGGCGCTGATCGCCAGCGACCGGCGCTCCGTCGTTGGATGGTTCGCGCTGGTGGCGACCGCGATCACGGCCTACAAGCTGTGGTGGTTCTGGACCAGCCGCCGCGACATCTCCCAATTGGTGCTCGATGGCGCCGATGATGCCACCACCGTTACCGCTGTGCGGCGTGTGGCTGCCGCGGCGATGCCGATGCTGCTGCTGTTTTCGGCCGTGGCGATCTGGGCGATCGGCCGCATCTCGGTGGTGGTGCCGGGTGGTGAGCGGTGGGCCGGGGCGGCTGGACTGACGCAGTTCCTGATCGTCATCGTGCCGATCGTCGCGGTTGGCGCTCGCAAAGCCGTGCGCGAGCTGCTGCATGGCGAGGTCGCGGCCGACAGCCGCCATCCTGTTATTCTGGCGGCGATGCAGGTTGCCGAGCGAGGCGCTGGCTGGTTTGCCTGGATCGTCGGCATTCTGGCGACCGCCGGTATCTGGGGGATGCTTGCCGCCGATGCCGAGCCCTCGCCCACCCTCGCCCTTCTGAACCGTGCCGCGACCACGGCCGCGATCCTGTTCGCGGGTTATGTCGCGCTAGCCTTTCTGCGGGCCCTGCTCGACCAGCAGACGCCGCAGCGCCGTCCCACCATGCCGTCGGCCGAGGATGAGACCGATACTACCGTGCAGTCGCGGCTGGCCTCGGTGATGCCGGTGCTGCGCGGCTTCCTGCTCGGCGCGGTGATCGCCGTCACGGTTCTGGTGGCGTTGTCGAAACTCGGCATCGACACCGGACCACTGTTGGCTGGATTTGGCATTCTGGGACTAGCCATCTCGTTTGGCTCGCAGGCGCTTGTGCGGGATGTGGTATCCGGCGTTTTCTTCATGACCGAGGATGCCTTCCGGGTCGGTGAATACATCGATACCGGCAAGCTCAAGGGCACCGTGGAAAAAATCAGTCTGCGCTCGGTGCAGTTGCGCCATCAAAGCGGGCTCGTGCATACTGTCCCCTTCGGCCAGATCGCCGCCGTTACCAATGCCAGCCGCGACTGGTCGACGGTGAAATTCAATATTCGCATCGATCGGCGAGCGGACGTCGAAAAGGTGCGCAAGGCGGTGAAGAAGGTCGGCCAGGAGTTGCAAGCAGATCCGGAATTCGGGGGCGAGATGATCCTGCCGCTGAAGATGCAGGGTGTTGCCGACATCGTCGACAACGCGATCATTTGCCGGCTCAAGTTCACCGCCAAGCCGGCACGATCCAGTTGGGTGCAACGCGAGGCGCTAAAGCGGGTGCACAAGGCACTGCGGGAAGCGAATATCGAGTTCGCCTACAACGCGGTAATGGTACAATCGACGGATGGCATGTCGCCGGCCAATGCCGTCGGTGGGGCTGTTGCGGGGCAGACCGGTGATGGCCGGGTGAGTAGTCCATAAATGAATAGAGGGCGGGATTTGTCATGGACACAATCGCAGCGGCACGAGACCTGATCGAGCGGGGCGCCTCGACCCGTAGCGGTATCGCCTCGTTCATCGTCATGGACGTGATGCGGGCCGCTGCCGCGCGCGAGGCGGCGGGCCACAAGGTCATCCACATGGAGGTCGGCCAGCCCGGCACGGCGGCGCCCAAGGCCGCGCGCGAGGCGGTGAAGCGCGCGCTCGATGCCGACAACCTCGGCTATACGCTCGCGCTCGGCATGCCGGAACTGCGTCAGCGGATCGCGGGGCTCTATCGCACCTGGTACGGTCTCGACCTCGATCCGGCGCGCGTGGTGGTGACCAGCGGTTCATCTGCCGCCTTCGTGCTTGGGTTTCTTGCCGCCTTCGATGCCGGTGATCGCGTCGGCCTGCCGTCGCCCGGATATCCCTGCTATCGCCATGTGCTGTCGGCGCTCGGCCAACAGCCGGTGATCCTTGAGACCACCGCCGAACATCGCTGGATGCCCACACTGGCGCAGGTCGAAGCCGCGATCGAACGCGAGCGGCTGGCTGGCGTGCTGATCGCCAGTCCGGCCAATCCGACCGGCACCATGCTGGAGCCGGCCCGGCTGTCGGCGATCGCGCGTGCCTGCGCCAAACGCGGCGCGTGGTTCATCTCCGACGAGATCTACCATGGCCTCAGCTACGGCCAGCCCGACCACACCGCGTTGCAGTATTCAGATGACGCCATCGTCATCAACAGTTTCTCGAAATACTTCTCGATGACCGGCTGGCGGGTCGGCTGGATGGTGTTGCCGGAGCGGTTGATCTCAGCCGTCGAGCGCTTGGCGCAGAACCTCTACATTTCGCCGCCGGCGGTGGCCCAGGTCGCGGCCATCGGCGCCTTCGACGGCATCGAGGAGCTGGAAGCCAACAAGCGGGTCTATCGCGCCAACCGCGAGGTGATGCTGGCGGGCTTCCCGAAGGCAGGCCTCGACCAACTGGTGCCGGCCGACGGCGCGTTCTATTTGTACGCAGATGTCAGCCGCTTCACCGACGACAGCCTCGCGTTCGCCAGACAGATGCTGGAGGAAACCGGCATCGCCGCCACCCCCGGCGTCGACTTCGATGAAGCCCGTGGCCGACACTTCATGCGCTTCTCCTACGCCGGCAATACCGCCGACATGGCAGAAGGAGTGGCCAGGTTGCAGGCGTGGGGGCGGTTGAAGGGGTAGCAGTCCACGTCCAGTTGACCAAAATTGCGCGCAGTCCCCGTGAGGCACCTTCGTATGTTGGGTCAGTGTTTGAATAGGGTATATGCCGTAGCCGACAAACCGGGCGGCAACGGCGACGCTGGCTCGAACCCTCCGTCGCAAGCGCCCGGTACACCGTTCGGCAATCCCTTCAGCCTGCCGCCGCCGGAAGGTCATGCCAAGACCATGAGCCAGAGCTTGAGCGATATCGTTTGGCTGATGAGCCAATCGCCACTGCACAAGCAGATGTTCATCGCCGATCTCGAGTGGCCCGCCGCGCAGGCGGCAAACGAAAACGAACCGATGGCACCGGCGCTGCTGCAGCAGTTCCGGCTTTACTACGACAGCGGCGACGTCAAGAACCCACCAAAGCCGATCGGCGTGGTGTTCTGGGCCGAGGTCGATGCCGAGGTCGCCGGACGCCTCGCGCAAGGCGTCAGTCGCTTGCGACCGCAAGACTGGAAAAGCGGCGCTGCCGTGCCGGAAGACCAGCGCCAACTCTGGGTCGTCGAAGTGATCGCCCCGTTCGGCGGTGCCGAGGAAATGGTGAAAGAGCTGAAGGCGAAGGTGTTCCCGGCGCGGGAGGTGCGGTTCGTGAAGGTCGGGGCTGACGGGAAGAGTGTGGGGGCTGGTGTGATCGCCGACAAGCGTCAACCCATTTGCCTCAGGCATAGTCGCCCCAAGACAATCGAATTACAGGGACGAAGTAATTTGGCGTTCCAGATGGATTGGGTGATGGATCACTTGCGGTCGGCCGGCCCCGCTGATTACTGGGATAAACCAAAGACATCTACCTGCCGTTACTGTTCGGGCAGCCAATCGATCCTGCGCAGCTAAAAAAACTCCCAGATCCGCTAATCATAGGTGGCCCGCGAAAATGGCGACATGCTCCACGATATTCGGGGGAAGCCGATCTCTCCACGCCTTGGTTTGTGCAGCGAAGAGGTCAAGATCGTTATCGAGCGCTTGGAGCCGAACGTCCATCACGTTCATTGAAGCTCAACCTCGTATTTACAGACATCCCTCAACCGAAGCGGATGCACGATTATTTCATCTTGCATGTTTCGATGCGTCATCGACGCCGTCGTTATCGAGGAAACGGAATTCAATAACGGATACGGGAAAGTAGGTTTTGACAAAACCCACGTCGGTAAAGAGGCTCCATAATGCCTGCACGCTGACTCTGGAATGGTGTGTTGGAACATCCATCTGTGGCGCGGGGGAATTACCAAGTTTGGGGGGGGGATCCTTTTCGTGGTCCCACATTCTTTTGCTCAGATGAGCTCTCGGTTGACGCTCAAGAACTAAGTCGGCGTGAACAATATCCAGTTTCTTAGGTGCAAAATGAAATCGGGCTTACGGGGACAGTTACCGATTTTGATCATCCCATTGTAACCAATGGCATTTCGCCAGATCGGTAACTGTCCCCGCAAGCGCCGGCTAAAGGGCTGAGCGCGGCGCGCGTCGGACGGTGTAGCGGTCGGGCGTGTCTGGATGGCGCGACCACTGCCAGCAGGCGCCGAATCTGCCGGGATTGCCCCAAACGTGCTGCAACGGGTTCTGCACCACCTTGGGCAGCAGGCGCAGCGCCACGGTCTTGTCACCACCGGTACAAGCAAACTTGGCGAAATGGTTCACGTTCCAGGTGTCACCATGCTGCGCCAGAATGTGATCAATGCCGCGTCGCATGCGATGCCAGTCGACAAGGTCGGTGGCGAATATATGTTCGCTGTTATCGAGCTGCGACATGTACCACATCGTCCGCGCGTAGAGCGCGTCGCCCTGAACGGCCCCCAGTTTCTGAGCCGCCATGTCGACTACTTTGTATGCCGTTATGTTGCGTGTGACGCGATCACAGCGGTGTGCGGCCTGGACCACCTCGAAGTACAATTGATGGAAGTCGGGAAATTTCTCCATCGCTTCCGTCAGGATCGCCCATCGATCCTCCAGGGCGATGCACCAACTGGAGCGTGCACTCAGGGCGAGCCGATACCAGCCCGGATCGGATGACGCCTTATCGTGAATTTCATCGAGGTAATTCATGAACGCGGAAACGCGGGCTTCGATGGCCTCACCTTGCGCCTCGGGCGTTCCCTCCGGCGCCGTTGCCGGATCCATTGCGGCAATCGCTTGGGCGTACAGCACTTGTGCCCTGAGGATATACAGGAAGGGATCGTTCGGGTTGGCAGTGATTGCGGTTGCAAACCGCTTCTCGAATTCGGCGAATGCCATCGGATGCCAGTATTGCTGGATCGTCGCATCATTCAGTCCGCTGTACAGCAGCGTCAGCGACCACAGGCCCGAAGGCGTCTTGATCTTTTTCTCGCGCAAGGTAGCCGCCATGCGGCGCAGGTGTTCGATTTCAATGTCGGTGTGCGTGAGTTGAGCCAGCGCCTCGAGTTTGCGCCGGCCGACTGTCTCTTTCGCCACTGTGTCGGGCGATGCGAAAATGTCCGGAAACGACGTGTCCTCTGGCGGATCGAATTGCTGGGCCGACGCCGGCCCGGCGGCGAGCAAGGTGGCGCACAATAGCACCGCGCTGGCCAGAACCGACAGGAAGGGCTTGCAGGATTTGCGTGCAATCATGGCTCAGATCCCTAAATGACGGGAGAGCATTGGCGCCGCCGACCGTGGCTGCCAGCACGCCATCGCCGTGCGCGCGAGGTCGTGGCTGCGCCAATACCATAATCCGGCGAATATGGCGCACCTCCATTGCCGCAGCCGTGCATCGCCCCCCTGGGCGCGGGGCGATGCGGCGGCAGCGGTTGAACGCGCAGGTTCGCCGCAAGCGACGGGCTGCTCGTCGGCCACAGCTGACGGTGCGCAGCAAGCCAGGGCAAAGGCTAACAACACAGCTATTCGCATCGGATAATCTCCACCTTGTCGCGCACAGGGAACGCGAAGCCGGGTCATGATTGTCCGCACAGCGATAAATTGCAATTAATCAGCAGTCGTTGATTGCTGGCAAGTAGCGAAATGGTAAGCGACCGGCTAATTCAACCGGTCAAATGCCATTCATCGCTCACAAATCGAACTCGCCCGACTTGGCGAACTTCCAGTAGGCTTCGCGGGCGCTTGCGGGGACACCGATTTTGACCATCCCATTGTAACTACCGGCCATTCGCCAGAACGGTAACTGTCCCCGGCCAACCAGAATAGGCGCCGCCAACCTCCCCACAGCCGTCATCCCGGCGCAGGCCGGGACGATCGACAAGCCGCTGCACGTGTTATGTGAGCGGAAAAATAACGCCGGTTCAACGCCTTCATTCCAACCGCGAACACTACGCAATTGATGCTTGTCGTGTGTCCAGCGGCCGTCCGCCGGGATGACGGCACGGGGTGTGGTGCCGACGGTGCCTGGCTTCAGCCTGGCACCAATGCCGAGATCGCGCCGCTCGTGTCGCCGCAGTTGTGCAGACGGTACCGGGCTGAAGGCCCAGGCACCGTTCCACGACTTCACGAACTCACCATCTCACGATCTCGCGCCCCCGCACTTATCCACGCCAGCCGCCCCCATGCGATACTGCCCATGTTCCGCTTCACTAAAGGGCGCGCTTCGAAGGCGTTCAAAAGTGCGGAGGCGGAATGGACGGTCCGGACGTGTGCGGTAACGCGCTGTCACTGCCGGAGGGTTCCGTGCACCCCTTCTTGGCGCGAGCAAGGGGTAGGCCCACACCAGCTCGTCAGCACGGGGGGACCCTAAAATCCGTCCGAGCAATGGGGTGGCCCTGGGCCACTTGAATTCAATACTGCGGAAGACCGCCGTGGACCACGGCCACCCCGCTCACCCTCGGATGAGGGGAATTTTTCAACCGACGAACCCTGCGGGCAGAGGAGGCCGTTGTTGCTTGTATATACTGCAAAAACGTCTCGATCGAAGCCGCAGGTTCTGCCTGACCTGCGGTGACGCTGTTCTCGCGGCGCCTGCGCTACAAATCGAACTCGCCCGACTTGGCGAACTTCCAGTAGGCTTCGCGGGCGCGGCGGTAGACCGGACCCGGCTGCATTTCGACGGTTTCGACCTTCACCACCGGCATCACCTTCGAGTAGTTGCCAGTGGTGAACACCTCGTCGGCGGCCAGGAAGTCGGCGACCTTCAGCGTCGCCTCGCGCACTTCGAGGCCTTCCTTGCGCAGCAGACCCATCACCCGCTGGCGGGTGACGCCGTTGAGGAACGTGCCGTTCGGTGCCGGCGTCATGACGACGCCGTCCTTCACCATCCACACGTTCGAGAACGCGGTCTCGGCGACGTTGCCCAGCATGTCGAGGACGAGCGCGTTGCCGAAGCCCTTGGCCGCAGCCTCGCGGGCGGCGCGCGCATTGTTCGGATAGAGGGCGCCGGTCTTGACGTCGGTCGGCATGGTCTCAAGCGATGGCCGGCGGAAGCTCGACACGGTGAGGCTGGAGCCGACCGGTTCCGGCATCGGCGCCTCGAACAGGCAGAGGCAAAAGCGGGTCGAGTTCGGGATCTGGACAAATGGTGTAGAGGCCGTCGGCCTCGCCCCAGTACATCGGCTTGACGTAGACGGCGGTGCCCTTGGCGAATTTCTTGGCGCCCTCGCGTGCCAGGGCGACAATCTCAGCCGGCTGCATGGTGGGCTTCAGACCCATCTTCAGCGCCGACTGGTTGACGCGCGCGGCGTGTCTGTCGATATCGGGCATGACATTTTCGAAGATGCGAGCGCCGTCGAACACCGACGAGGCCTGCCACGCCGCATGCGTGCGCGGGCCCATCATCGGCGGATTGCCCTCCTGCCAGCGGCCATCGAGGAACGTCCAGGTTTGCGAGTACCAGTTGGCCATGGCGGAGATCCTTAGTGGTTGTGATGGCATAGCCTTGATGGCTGTGTTTTGATCGAACGCGTGCTGCGCAAGCAGGGCTCCCGCCCTGTGACCCGGTCGAGAGGACTGCCCCTCGAACTCCCCGCCTTTTGATCGTAGAATGCGGGTGGTCCGCAGGGTTCCCTCCGGCGGGATGCGGGCGCGGGCCCGCTCGCGAAGCGAGAACTGATTGCGTCGAAGGCTGTGAAAATAGAACGCCAATGCCATGAGAGTCGAGCGATGATGAGAAAACTTTTCGCAGCCCTGGCATTCGTTCCGGTGCTGTTCGCGCCAGCCGAGACCTGGGCCGGCGGTCCCCAAACGGGCTCCGCGTCGGCGTTTTCGTTCGAGGCGATCGACGGTGGCGCAATGCCGCTGTCGCAGTTCGCCGGCAAGGTTTTGCTGGTGGTCAATACCGCCTCTTTCTGCGGCTATACCAAACAGTACGAGGGCCTGCAGAAGCTGTTCGAACGCTACGAGGCCAAGGGTCTCGTCGTCATCGGCGTGCCCTCCAACGACTTCGGCGAACAGGAGCCCAAGGCCGAAAAAGAGATCGCGAGCTTCTGCCAGGGCGCGTTCGGCGTGACGTTCCCGCTCACCGCCAAGCAGGTGGTGAAGGGCAAGGCCGCGCATCCGTTCTACGCCTGGGCCCGCACCGCGCTCGGCGACGCGGCCGCCCCGCGCTGGAATTTCCACAAGTATCTGGTCGGCGCCGACGGCCGCATGGTGGCGAGCTTCTCGACCCAGACCGAGCCGCTCGACCCGCGTCTCACCAAGGCGGTCGAGGCGGAGTTGGCGAAGATCGCCAAGTAGCCGGCGATTTCAACCGGCATCACTGACTTATCGTCAAAGTTGCGCCACTTGACGTGTGGACACATTGCATCGGGCGCGATGCCATGCGCCCGAAATGACCGTGTCGGCCAACCGCTTGCTGGCGGACGCAACCTGGCCTTGCTAAACGGGGCTGCCGCGCGAGGGGAATCACGCCGGTGCGCGAGCCGTTGGTCAGATCACGCCGGGCACGCGACAGACAAGGCAAGAGGAGTTGCCGGCATGCGCCGCTACAATCACGTTGCCGTACTGATGGGTGGCTGGTCAGCCGAGCGCGAAGTGTCGCTGAGGTCCGGTGCCGGCTGCGCCGATGCGTTGGAGCAGGCCGGCTACAAGGTGACCCGCGTCGATGCCGGCCGCAATCTTGCTGACCGGTTGCGCGAACTGAAGCCCGATTGCTGCTTCAACGCGCTGCATGGGCGCTGGGGCGAGGACGGCTGCGTGCAAGGCATGCTCGAAATCCTCGGCATCCCCTACACGCATTCGGGCGTGCTGGCGTCGGCGCTCGCCATGAACAAGGTCCGGGCCAAGCTCGCCATGGCGGCTCTCGGTGTTCCGGTCGCGACCGGCGTGACGCTGCCGCGCGAGGAAGCGTTGAAGGACCATGGGCTGGAACCGCCCTATGTGGCAAAGCCGATCGCGGAAGGATCCAGCGTCGGCGTCGTCATCGTCCATGTCGGCGCCAACCGGCCGCCGGAGGCGATCGGCCAGATTGCGACGCTCGAAGGCAATATCATGCTGGAGAAGTTCGTCGCCGGCCGCGAACTGACATGCGCCGTGGTTGGTGATCGGGTCACCGAGATCATCGACATCGTGCCGGCCGAGAACCTGACGTTCTACGACTACGAGGCAAAATACGCGCCGGGCGGCTCGAAACATATCCTGCCGGCGAACCTACCCGCCGACGTCTATGCCGCGATCCAAAAGCATACGCTGGCGGCGCATCAGGCGATGGGCTGCCGCGGCGTGTCGCGCTCGGATTTCCGCTACGACGGCGCAACGGGCGAACTCGTTTGCCTCGAAATCAACACGCAGCCCGGCATGACCGGCACGTCGCTGGTGCCGGAACTCGCGGCCCACTGGGGCTGGTCGTTTCCCGACCTCGTGTCATGGATGGTCGAGGACGCCTCGATCGACCGCTGAGGATCAGGCCGGCATCGCGGTTTCGGCGAGCCGCGCCCAGTACGACACGCCGACCGGGATGGCGTCGTCGCTGAAGTTGTAGGCGGGGTGATGGACGTTGGCGGTGTCGCCGTTGCCCATGAAGATGAAGGCGCCGGGACGGGCCTCGAGCATGAACGAGAAATCCTCGCCGCCCATGACCGGCGCAAGGTCGGTATCAACGTTGCCGGCGCCCACTATCTGGGCCGCGATCGACGCGGCAAAGTCGGTCTGGCGCGCGTGATTGCTGGTCACCGGATAGTCGCGACGGTAGACCGCGTTGGCCTTGGCGCCGTACATCGCGGCGGTGCCTTCGCAGATTTCGACGAACCGCCGCTCCAGTACGTCGCGCACAGCCGGTGTCAGCGAGCGGGCGGTGCCGGTCAATTCGGCGGTTGCCGGTATGACGTTGCCGGCACTGCCGGCGTGGAACATGCACATCGAGATGATGCCGGATTCAAGCGGGTCGACCGAGCGTGACACGATCGACTGCAAGGCGACGATCATGTGCGCGCCGATTAGCACCGGATCGATGCTCTTGTGCGGGTAGGCGGCATGTCCACCCTTGCCCTCGATCATGACGCTTAAGCGGTCTGAGGCCGCCATCAGCGGACCGGGCCGAATACCAAAGGCGCCGATCGGCATGCCGGGACGATTGTGCATGCCATAGACCTCCTGGATGTTCCAGCGGTCCATCATGCCGTCCTCGACCATCGCCTTGCCGCCAGCGCCACCTTCCTCGGCCGGCTGGAAGATCACGACCGCGGTGCCGTCGAAATTGCGGGTCTCGCACAAATACTTGGCGGCGCCGAGCAGCATCGCGGTGTGGCCGTCATGGCCACAAGCGTGCATCTTGCCGGGCACTTTCGATGCGTAGGCCAAGCCGGTGGCCTCAAGGATCGGCAGCGCGTCCATGTCGGCGCGCATGCCGATCACCTTGCCCGATGTCGATTTAGCGCCCTTGATGATGCCGACGACGCCGGTCCGGCCGATGCCGGGCACCACTTCGTCGCAGCCGAATGCCTTGAGTTTCTCGACGACGACGCTGGCGGTGCGCTGGACGTCATAGAGTAGCTCCGGGTTCTCGTGGAAATCGCGCCGCCAGGCAGTGATCTCGTCATGCATCCCGGCAATGCGGTTCACGATCGGCATGGGGTCGGCTCCTTGAGGGGGATTGGTATCGTTCGAATGTCAGCCTATTCCGCTTCTCGCGGACCAACAATCACGTTGGCGGGACTTCGCCTTTGCAATCACCAAGTGACGGCACTGCGATCGAGCAGCTGGCGATCGGCCCGTCCATGCACCACAAAGTAGACGCGCAGCTCATCGTCATCAAAATCGTAGAGTACGACGAAGGGCGTCTGCGAGATAGCGTATACGTGGAGGCCAAGCCGGTGATCGCGCCCGGCGGTGCGAGGAAAATGCGCCAGGTGATTTTCCAGGACATGATTTAAGCGGGCAAGCTTTGCCTGTGCAACAGCAAAACCAAACAGCCGTGCGCCTTGGTCCAATAGCTCCCGCAACTGTTCGACCGAGGTGCGAGAACGAACGATGCGCCTCATGGCGAATTTGGATATTTCGCGGCTAGACGTACCATGAAGGCGTCCATTTCGGCCTTGTATTCGGCCGACGAGTACGTCCGGCCGGCCTTGAAATCCTCTTTCGAGCGTTCGAGGGCGGCCAACTCCTCGTCCGTCAAGTCGAGACTGACCGGCGCCTGCGCCATCTGCTCGACGACCTCGGCGACGGCCGCGACGCCCTCGTCGTCGAGGGCAGGCAGCTTGGCATTGATAATGGCGATTGCTTCGGTTCGGGTCATGGCGGCACAACTAGCATATCGGGCGTCGATTGTCAGGCGCCGGGCGCCACGAGATAGCCGATGTGGCCATCCGAGCGCTGGCGGATCGCCTCCAGCGCCGCGTAGATCTGGCGCGGATGCAACGGCAGGCCAGTGCGGGCGATGTGCTCGGCTTCGAGCGTCCTGATTTCCGCCAGCAGCGGCTCGGCGGTCTTGTGCAGCATGGCGACGGCCGCGATGGTCTTGCGCGGCATGTTGATCGGCACCTTCGGCACGGTCTGCGACAGCATCGTTTTGATATCTTCGGAAAAGTGCGCCGAGAACCGTCCGAGCAGCGCGATGATGCGGATCAGCATGTCCTGCTTGAAAGTATAACCGTAGAGTTCCATCCATTCGAACAGCTTGACCATGATGAGGTCTTGCGCTCGCAGACGCGAGGTAACGCGCAAGTCCTCCCATTCGGCGACGAGGTCGAAGCGCGGCTCGATCTCGGTGTCGCCGGGCGCATAGGTTTCGGTCGCCTTGACGCCGATGCGGTCGATGAAGTCGCGGTTCTTCATCGTGAAGCGTGTCGTGAACGTCGGCAACAGGACTTGACCCTTGCTGGCGCGATCGAAGGCGAAGCGGACCAGCTTCGAGCAGAACAGCTGCCGCCGCTGATCGAGCCGCATGGTGAAATCATAGAGAATGCGGCGCTTCCAGGTGCCGTAAGTGCGGCGAACGTGGTCATAGGCGATCTGCGCGGCACGCGCGGCAAGTTTCCGGTCGGGATGCCGGAACAGCATGGCGCGACCGTTGCCATGGGCCAACGCGTGGCCGAGCGTATTGATCACCGCGCCGTCCTCGATCAGGCTTTCGACCACCCATTGGCGGCCGGTCTTGTCGATGTGGATGATGCAGACGTGGCTGAACTGGCTGTCGACGTCGCCGATGCGGGCAATCGCCGCGCTGTTGTGGTGCAGGCCGCGCAACAGCAATACGTCACCGGCCTGGAAGGTCGCGCCTTCATCGCTGTCGAACGGTGGCGTCACGAAGGTATTGATCGGACCGGTGAAGGCTTTCATCGGCGCGCCGCCTTCGGGCAACGACGCGCAATCAATCGATAACTCCCCCAGCATGTCGGCGGCGAAACGGGCGGCGCGCAGGCAGTCGCGCACCAGCATCTGGGTCTGGTGGGTCATCAGTCCGGCCGCGTGCCACTGCGCCACGCGACCGCGCAACAGGTAGCGCAAGGCGAACAAATCGCTCCGCAGCTTCGGCACCTGCGGCTTGATGGTCGCGGCATCGTAGGCGTCGAGTTCGGCCGCCAGGATTGCCTGGTAGACACCGGTCAGCAGCTTGACGAGTTCGGGCGTCGACTGCACCGGTTGGCTGGCCAGTGCCGTCACGTCGGCGACACGGTTGGCCAGATTGCGCGGGGCAATCAGCTCGGTAACCGGCATGGCACTTATCCCCCTGGTCTTATCAGGCCCATTATCAGGAACGGTTGCGGCGGCGCGATGTCAAGTTCGGCGGCGTGAAATTGTCCGACGGGCGCCGCGACGGGCCGGTTGGCGGCCTCGCCGTTTCATGCGGCCCACCTCTGCGGGAATGGCTTTCCAAAAACCAGTGCAATGCGTGTAAGTGGTGCTCGAAAAGTCGCCAGGATGCCAAATTCATGTCTGAGACCATCGACGCGCCGAGCCCCACCAAGGCGCCCTTGCGCCGCAATATCACCATTCTGGCGCTGGCCCAGGCGTTGTTTCAGTCGGTACAGGGCATGGCGATCGCGACGACGCCGCTGGCCGCACTGGCCATGCTTGGCAACGATACCGATCTCGTGTCGCAGCCGATGTTCCGTTGGATGGGCCTCGCGAAGGACTCGCAACTCGCTACCGTGCCGATCTTTCTCGCCCACCTGGGCTTGATGTCGACGACGATTCCAGCGTCGCTACTTATGGCCCGTGTCGGCCGGCGCGCCGGTTTTACCGTCGGCGGTCTCGCCGGCATCCTGTCGGGCGTACTGTCACTGATCGGCGTGTTCCAGCAGAATTTCGCGCTGATTTGTATCGGCTCCTTCTTCCAGGGCGCGTCCGGCGCCTTTGCCTGGTATTTCCGGTTCGCCGCTGCCGATGCCGCCGACGCCAGCTACAAGGCAAAGGCGATCTCGCTGGTGATGGCGGGGGGCGTGCTGGCGGGCATTGTCGGTCCGCAGACCGCGAAATGGAGCGTGGATCTGTTGTCGCCAGTGGTGTTTGGCGGCGTCTACGTCATGGTGTCGGTGTTCTCGGCGCTGATCCTGGTGGTGGTGCAGGGTCTCGACATTCCCAAGCTGACATTGGCGCAGAAGGCCGAGGGCGGTCGGCCGCTGCTCGAGATCATGCGGCAGCCGACGTATATCGTGGCGCTGATTTCCTCGATGTTTGGCTTTGCAGTGATGACACTGGTCATGGCGGCAACGCCGCTCGCCATGAACGCTTGCGGTTTCGGCTTCAACGACAGCGCCACCGTGATCCAGGGCCATTCGATCGCGATGTTCCTGCCGTCGTTCTTCACCGGCTACCTGATCAACCGCTTCGGCGTGCTGCGGATCATCGCTGCTGGCGCGATCATCCAGGTCGGCTGCGCGCTTATCAATCTGTCCGGGATCACGTTCTGGAATTTCTTCTTCGCCAATGTTCTCGTTGGCCTGGGCTGGAATTTCGCCTTCGTCGGCGGCACTACGCTGCTCACCGAGACCTATCGGCCGGCGGAACGGGCCAAGGCGCAAGGCGCGCACGACTTCATAGTCTACGGCGCAACCGCCACGGCGGCATTGAGTTCGGGTCTGCTGCAGGCCGGTCCCGGTTGGCAACTCGTCAACGTCATGTCGCTGCCGCTGATGCTGATCGTGTTCTGTGCGGCGCTTTGGCTGGCGGCTTATCGGCGACGGCACGGCATTGAACGATAAGGCGGTGGCAGTAACGACTCGTTCTGCATGGCCTTTTCCTCCCCGAGTCGCGGAAAATAATGAGTTTTCCACTGCGCCACCGCCGCTGGAAACCAATCATCGCAGAGTGGAAATGCCTGCACGGTGAGAACAAAGCGGGAAATCAGGTGTGTCCCAGCTGCTTTTAGTGGCTTCCCCGCCACATGACCTTCCAAACGGGGTGGGTAAGGCAATCCAAGGTTTGCCGGGGGCGCCCCAGTCGACTAATCACTAATCACTGTCATGAGTCGTGCGACAGGGGCGCCCCGCCCCGGATCATCACCAGCCCAAGGGTCACAAACCCGAACGGCCGATCCGCAGGGAGCAAGCCCGGCGAGCATCGTTCGTCGCACTTAGTATTCTCTAGCGTCAGTTCAGTAGCGTCCAGTTGTCCGCGTTCGATCCGAACCGCGTGCGCTCACGCGCGTGCGTGCAGTTCGGAACGAACACGGGGCTCATCGCCGGGCAGCGCGTGCTGCTTCCTGCATACCAAAACTGAAATCGACAGACTGGAGACAAAAGAATGACTGGGGGACTTAAGAAGACGACCAGCCGCCTCGCGATCGCTACGATCGCTTCGGTGGTTGCGTCAGGTGCATTCGCTGCCGATCTCGGTGGCAATTGCTGCGCTGATCTCGAAGAGCGCGTTGCCGAACTCGAAGCAACGACGGCCCGCAAGGGTAGTCGTAAGGTCAAGCTGACCGTTTCGGGCCACGTCAACGAAGCTGTGATGTTCTGGGACGATGGCAGCTGAGAGCAATGCCTACATCGTGTCGAACAACATGAGCCGCACGCGTTTCCGCTTCGTCGGCGACGCGAAGATCAACTCCGATTGGTCGGCTGGTTACTTGCTTGAGATCGGCGTTCGTTACGCCAACTCCGGCAACCGCAACCAGGGCACCAACGGCGCTGGCGGCGACACCAACTCGCTCGACATCCGGCACAGCGCCTGGTGGCTGGAGCGTAAGGACCTCGGCCGCATTTGGGTTGGTCAGACCTCGACCGCAACCGACGGCATCACCGAGATCAACCTCGCGAATGCCATCACCGGCGGTGTTGACGCCTCGGCTTGGCAGGGTGGCTTCTTCCTGAATGGCGGCTGCCGGCCTCAAGTGGAACGACGTGACGCCGAGCCAGGCTGGCGCCTGGGGTGTTGGCGAAGGCGACCGTAACAACGTCGTCAAGTACGTCTCGCCGACGCTGCATGGCTTCACGGCATCGGCTGCCTGGGGTGAAGATGATCAGTGGGACGTTGCTCTGCGTTATGCCGGTGAATTCAACGGCATCCGCGTTGCCGCTGGCATCGGTTATCGTCAGATCAACGATAACTTCGGCAAGAACGGTGGCGATGGCCCGCGTTGCGCCGACTTGCTCGGCGCCGTCAACGCCAGCGCTGTCGACTGCAACTCGCTCGGACTTTCGGGCAGCATCATGCATGTCCCGACCGGCCTGTACGTTCACAGTGCCTGGGGACGTCTTGAGGACAAGAACCGCACGAAGCTTCCTGGTGGCGCTGGCGCCAAGGACACTGAGGAAAGCTTCTACGTACAGGCTGGTATCGAGAAGAACTTCTTCGGCATCGGCAAGACCACCCTGTTCGGTGAATACGGCGACTACCAAGCTGGCGCCGGCCTCGCAGCTCAAGGGCGTTGCCCTCGCTGGCTTCACTCTCGGCTGACACGACGGTCTGGGGCATTGGTTTGACCCAGGGCATCGACGCCGCCGCGATGGATCTGTACATCGGCTACAAGAACTTCTCGACGGACGTCACTCATGGCTGCCGGGCGAAGATCCCGGTCAAGGACTTCGACGCGGTCGTCATGGGCGGCATCATCCGCTTCTGATCTTCCGATCAAGCCAAACCTAACGGAAAGGGCCGCGCAAGCGGCCCTTTCTGCGTTTATGGTGCATCGGTCCACCGGAATTCGTCGCCGCGCACTCGCCTTCGCCTTGTTTATGGTGCAGTGCAGCATGAGATTTCCTGAAGTTATCCGAAAGGCAAGTCATGACCGGTTTGCGCGATACGCTTGCCAACCTGAAAATGCTGCGGCGCGAGCTCGCCCAAGCGCTTGGCGCTGAACCTGCGGCGGGGCCGGTGAATGTAGCCGACAACGCCGCCACACTTCCGCAGGTGACGAATTTCGGCAGCAATCCCGGTCGCCTGGGCATGCGGCTGCACGTGCCCGACGCGCTGCCGAAGCATCCGGCCTTGCTGGTGGCGCTGCATGGTTGTTCGCAAACCGCCGCCACATACGATATTGGCTCGGGCTGGTCGAAGCTGGCCGACCGCCTCGGCTTCGTCGTGCTCTATCCCGAGCAGCAGCGCGGCAATAATCCCAATCGCTGCTTCAATTGGTTCGTGCCCGCGAATGCGCATCGCGACAGCGGCGAGGCACTTTCGATCCGGCAGATGATCGATCACACGATCGCCGCGCACGGCATCGATCGATCGCGGATTTTCGTCACCGGGCTGTCGGCCGGCGGCGCGATGACTTCGAGCCTGCTGGCGGCATATCCTGAGCTGTTCGCGGCCGGCGCCATCGTGGCTGGTCTGCCGCATGGCAGCGCCGGCAGCATGTCCGAGGCGATGCAGGCGATGTCGCAGGGCCGCAAGCGCACGGCGCAGCAGTGGGGCGAGATCGTGCGCGGGGCGTCGTCCCATCATGGTCGGTGGCCGCGCGTCGCGATCTGGCATGGCACCGACGACAACATCGTGCGCATCGCCAATGCCGAGGCGAGCCTGTTGCAATGGACCAACGTGCACGGGTTGGCCGAAGCGCCAACGCGCGACACGACCACGGGCAAGCATCGGCATCGGGTCTGGCAGGACGGTGCCGGCCGCAATGTGATCGAACTGCATACGATCGGTGGCATGGGCCATGGCGTCGCCTTGGCGCTCGGCAGCGAGCACAATAGCGGCATCGCCGGGCCGTTCCATTTCGATGTCGGCGTGCCGTCATCGGTGCGAATTTTGGAGTTCTTCGGGATCGCCGCCGAGGCCAGTGGACGGCGGCGCGCTGCCGCAACATTACCGAGCCTCAAGCCTGTCGATCCAGTCGAAGGTGTGCACGGCATCTTGCGCAACGCCGGCGTGCTCAACGACACCATGACCGGGCGCCGGCGCAACCCGCCGCTCGGCGCCGACGTCCATCGCGTCATTACCAAGGCGCTACGCTCGGCCGGCCTGATGAAAAAGCCAGATTAGCGGGCAGTTCGGCGCTAGTTAGCTGACCTTGATCTCGGTCATCATGCCGGTCGCCATGTGATAGAGATGATGGCAATGCAGGAACCATGAGCCCTTGTTGGTGGCATCGAACGCCACCGTCACCGGGCTGTGGGCCGGCACGATCACCGTATCGCGCACCGCGCCGGCGAATCTTGTGCCGCCGATCGCAACGACCTGGAAGTGATGCCCGTGCATGTGCATGGGATGCATCATCATGGTCGGGTTCATGAAGGTCATTTCGACGCGCTCGCCCTGCCGCACCTCGAACGGCTGATGCTCGCCGTGGATGCGACCGTTGATGGTCCAGCGGTAGCCGGGCTGCTCGCCGAGCATGACCATGAACGTCTTGTCCGGCTTTTTTTCTCCCAAAGGCGAGGTCGCGCGCAGCAAGGTCTCGAACTTGAGATCGGTCATGCCCGCCGCCTTGGCGGCAGAAGTCGCACGCTTCTTGACTGTCGCTCCGGTGGTCGCCAACACGATTCCAGTCGTGAACCGCGCCGCTTCGACCTGCGCCACAATCGGAAATGCACCGCCTTGGCTCGGAATCTCGACCAGCAGGTCGATGCGCTGGCCCTGGGCCATCGGATATGACGACTGCTCCAACGGCTGGCACGGCGAGCCATCGACCGCGATGCAGCGGGATTTCAGTCCGGGCGTTGAAATGAAGAACGCGGTCGCGGTGCCGCCGTTGATGATGCGCAGGCGGACGCGGCCACTCTTCTCAACCTTGACGACCTCTGGGTCGGCGAGCGTGCGATCGTTGGCCAGATAGGCGTCGTAACGCACGTCGTTGGCGTGCGTCATCGCACCTGAACCAGAACCAGAACCCGAACCCGAGCCAGAACCAGAACCCGAGCCTTTGCCGGCCTTGGTGGTTGGCGCTGCGCCGCCGTGCGCGCCATGCATGTCACTGCCACCCAGTTCGGCCATGATTTCCTGCGGCGAGCGAAAGGCGAAATCATGCAGCATGATGACCACGTCTTGCACGTCGCCGGCATTTTTCTCGCGGGTGACCATGGGCGCGGCCAGCAGTTGCTGCTCGCTCAAGGTATGCGAGTGCATCCAGTGGGTGCCAGGCGTCAGTTCGAAGTCGTGGGTGTCGGTCTTGCCCATGTCGAGCATACCGCCACCCGGCCGCGCGCGATCCTGGTCGAACGGCGCCCTGATCTGGCCGTGCCAGTGCATCTGCAGCGGTTCGCCCGATGCATTGAGCAATCCACCGGACAGGCGATCGCCTTCCTTCGCCAAGATGCCGCTTTGACCGTTGGTGCCGGCCACACTGAACACTTTCGCCGCCTTCTTGTTCACCTCGATGGTTCGCGAGGCGACCGTCAGGATGGGGGCGGCGGCTTGGCCGAGTGCCCATTGCGGGCCAGCGAGTAGCGCGCCACCGAACCCGGCTGCGGATTTAAGGAATGTCCGGCGATCGGTCATGAGGTTTCCCCGTCGTTCATTGATGCCCTGATCCGTAACATGGAAAGTGGTCGAGAATTTGTGGATGCGACATCGCCGCCGGCCGCGCATCATCAATGCAAATATTCCGAATTGCCCGGTCACCGCACGCGTCCTAAAGAATGGGTGGGAAAGGCCTGCTGCAACCCGATCGACAAGCGTCGGGAGCAAGCGAGCCGTTGAACGTCAACAAAGGAAACGCCATGAATCTTCATCGCATGCTGCTCGAGCGCAAGGCCGCCGGCAAGCCCGTGACCGTCGGCATCATCGGCGCCGGCAAGTTCGGCACCATGTTCCTGTCACAGGCGCGCTCGACGGACGGCATGCATATTGTCGGCGTCGCCGACCTCAATACGGCGCGCGCCCAAGTCGCAGTTGACGCTCGCCCGCTGGCCGAAGGAGCAATTCTCAGCCAAGTCGATCGACGACGCCATCAAGGCCGGCAGCACGATCATCACCGACAACGCCGACAGCCTGATCACCCATCCCGGCATCGAGGTCATCATCGAAGCGACCGGCGATCCCGGCGCCGGCATCCGGTTTGCCCTGAAGTCGATCGAGAACGGCAAGCACATCATCATGGTCAACGTCGAGGCCGACGCGGTGGCCGGTCCCCTGCTCGCTCGCAAGGCCAAGCAGGCCGGCGTCGTCTATTCGCTTGCCTGGGGCGACCAGCCGGCGCTGATCGCCGACCATGTCGACTGGGCTCGCGCCGCCGGCTTCAAGGTGGTCGCGGCCGGCAAGGGCACGCGCTATCACCCGACCTATCACCAGTCGACGCCGGACACGGTGTGGGACATCCTCGACAAGTACATGAAGATCAAGGATCGCAATTCGATCAACCCGAAGATGTTCAATTCGTTCGTCGATGGCACCAAGTCGGGCATCGAGATGACGGCGGTGTGCAACGCCACCGGGCTCCAGTCGCAGGCCGAGGGGCTGTCGTTCCCACCGGCGAGCCGGTTCGAGCACGCCGAGATCTGCAAGCCGAAGGCCGATGGCGGCGTGTTGGAAAAGGCCGGCGTCACCGAGGTCACCTCGTCGCTCAACCGCGACGGCAGCGACGTGCCGAACAACCTCGTGATGGGCACTTACGTCGTGTTCGAGAGCGACAGCGCCTATTCCGAGGAATGCTTCCGCGAATACTCCATGCTGCCCGACAAGTCCGGCAAGTATGCAGCGCTCTATCGCCCGATCCACATGATCGGACTTGAACTCGGCATTTCCGTCGCCTCCGCCGCCTTGCGCAAGGAGGCGACCGGCGCGCCGATCATGTTCAATTCGGACGTCATCGCCACATCCAAGCGCAAGCTGAAAGCTGGTGAGATGCTCGACGGCGAAGGCGGATTCTGTGTCTGGGGCAAGCAGACTCCAGCCGATACCTCATTGAAGGAAGGATATCTGCCGCTCGGTCTCGCCCACAACGTCAAGCTCAAGGGTGATATCGCCGAAGGCCAGCGCCTGAAGTGGACCGACGTCGAATACGATCCGAACAGCGTCGCGGTGAAGGTGCGTCGCGAAATGGAAGCGACCTTCGGCAAGAAGGTCGGCTAACGCCGGGCAATCTGAAAAACAATCAGTTAGCTTGGGAAATGCTTCAAGCTAGCTGAAACCGTTCGAACCGGTGCAATTCCTGCTCAATCAGCCGCTTGTGCGCGCGCGGTGAACCGCGATCGGTCCAGGTCCATTTTTGCACCAGCAGCTTGCGCTGTGCACGATCGGTTTTCAGATCGATGGCGGCGACGATTTCATCGCCAATCAATACCGGCAATGCGAAGTAGCCGAGCGTTCGCTTCTCCTTCGGCACATATGCTTCGAAGCGGTGCTCATAGCCGAAGATCTGCCGAAGACGCCGGCGCTGGATGATCAGCGGATCGAACGGCGACAGGATGTGGACGAGCGGGGCGGATGGCCGATGGACCATGTCGAGGGTCTCGGGAGCCATCCAAAACCCGGCCGTTTCCACTCCTTCGAGACTGACCGGCAGCAGTTCGCGGCGGCGCACGCGGGCCTCGATCAAGCCACGGATCGACTGCTTCCGTTTGGCATCGAGATAACAGACGGACTCGACGCTGATCACACCTTGCGTCCGCAAGGCCCGGTCTAGGAGGTATTCCAGCGTCTGCCGCTCGGAGGCAGGCTTGGGCCGCACTTGCCAACCGAAATGGCGCCCCATCAACTCGTAGCTTTTCAGCATTCCGGCGCGCTCGTTGACAGTCACGTCGCCGGTATAGAATGCGAACTGCAGTGCCCGCTTCGATGGCTTACGGCTCGCCCACGGATGATCCTTTTCCACCAGCACGTCGTCGTCGATGTCACGGATGGTCAGTGGCCCGCCGTTCCGGATCAGCGACAGCACCTTGCGCAGATCTTGCTTGTTGACCGTGCCGAACCAGCGGTCCGGTTTCAGCCTCTGGGCCTGCATGTCGCGCAGGAAGTACCGCAGATCGCGCGTCGGCACATACGACAGGGCGTGGGTCCAGTATTCGAAAGCCGATTTGTCGACGCTTTGCACCTGGCGCAGGTGATCGCGCTGGTAGGTCGGAATGCGTGAGTACAGGATATGGTGATGGCAGCGCTCGATGACGTTGATGGTGTCGATCTGCACATAGCCCAGGTGCTCGATCGCCTGCCTTGTGGCGTCCGGACCCTGGCCGAATGGATCGGCGACATCGAGCCGCTGTGCGTTGAGCCAGATTCGGCGTGCTTGCGTCAGGGACAGCGATTGGGGCTTGAAGCTGTGCGCTGACATCACGATCCGTGGGCCTGAATTCCGAAGTCGCCGAGGCTACCCGTAGCTGGCCGCGCAATGCAACCCGCGTTCAACCGGATCTACATAGCCATGTTCGATCATCAGGCTTGCCAGCTCTCGCACCAGCAGATCGATGGCGGACGGCTCCGAGCCGTGATTATGGCCTGCCGCGCAATCGGAGGAGGCCGTGCGCCACTCGCAGAGCGGCGGTGATGCCAGTACCGGTCGATCGCTCCTCGGGAGCGACGGCGTGCAAGACGATGCCAAGACCAGCGAACACGAGGCCAAAAATCGCTATGAACAGCAGCCGAAACCACAAGTCCATTGTTGCGACTTGATGCCAAATCCTCATTGTGCGCCTTAGCACATGTCACAGGCTACCCGGTTACCCTTCATCAGGCTGTTAGTGCTGCTCGGGCGCGGCTGAGTTTGTCGCGGAAGCGGTAGTAAGCACCGACACCGGGGAGCGCCCAGTTCGGATTGCCGGTGTAGAGCGGGAAATCTGGAAACTCGGCAAGCTCGAAGCCGCAGGTGGAATTGGACCCGCCGATAATGCGACGGGCGGTCTGGTGGCCGAGATAGGTCATCATGCCAACGCCGCTGCCGTTGCAGCCGAGCGCATAGTGCATGCCGTCAAGCGTTCCGGTGTGCGGTAGCGCATCCCACGTGAAGGCGACATTGCCGGTCCAGGCGTGGGTGATCCTGGTGCCTTTGAGTTGCGGGAAGCGTTCGGTCATGAAGCGGTGCAGGATCGGTGCGCTGACCTCCGGTGTGACTGGCGTGAAGCGAGCGCGACCGCCGAAGATCATGCGTTTGCCGTCCGGCGACATCCGGTAGTAGCAGAGGACTCGTTTGGTATCTGCGAGGGTGCGCCCCTTGGGAATAAGCGAGGTAGCAAGTTCCGTTGGCAGTTCTTCGGTCGCGATGATGTGGCTGGCGATCGGAATCAGACGCTTTTTCAAATCGGGCGTGGCGTCGCCAGTGTAGCCGTTGGTGGCAATTACGATGTCGCTGGCCTCGATCTCACCGCGTGCTGTGCGGATAGTCCAGCCGGTGCCATTGCGCTTGATCGTCGCCACTGCCGCCTTGGCGCAGATGGTGATGCCTGAGCGGCGACGTGCGGCGTCGAGCAGGCCCTTGTAGTAGAGCGCCGGATGCAACTTGCCAGAACGCTCCACCACCATGCCGCCGTAGTAGTAGTCGGACGCCATCTCCTCGCGCTGGCGTTCGCGCGGCACCATGTGGCAACCGGAGTTGGCGGCATCGTTGAGGCCCTGCACACGCTTCTCCTGGACCTTGTAGTCGGTGGGCGTCCAGGCGCCGACAAAGCGGCCTCTCTTCTCCCAATAGCAGTCGATCTTTTCGCGTGCGATCAGCGTTTCGATTAGGCTGAACGCATCTGATGCGGAGGCGAGCAGCACCTTGGCGACTTCCGGATCGGTGATCGAGGACTTGCCGGTGAAGCTCTTGCCGATATTGACTCCGCCACTGACCGCGCCGCCACTGCGGGTACTGGCACCGAAGCCAAGTTCGGCCGCCTCGAAAACCACTGTATCGATGCCGGCGTCGGCCAGTTCGATTGCGCAGGACAGGCCGGCGTAGCCGGCGCCGACGATCGCCACGCGGGTCTTCTTCGGAACGTCGACGAGATCGCCGGTAACCGGCTTGTAGGCCTCCCACCAATAGGGCATCGCCTTGAAGTCAGGGTGGTGGATTTCACTTCGGTTCATCGTGTTCGCTCCGTGAGGGATGCAAGGGGGCAGGGCTATCGCACAATTGGTGTTGTTCCGTTCCGGCGCAGCCCGGCCGACAACAGCAGCAGGCCCGAGATCAATACGATCTGCAGCGCCGACACGGCGGCAACCGTCGGTTCGATCTCGGTCAGGATCGTGTCGAACATTTTTTTCGGCAGCGTCATGTTGGCTCCGGCGAGGAACATGGCGACAATCAGTTCGTCGAACGACGTGATGAACGCGAGGAACGCGGCCGAGGCGACGCTTGGCGTCAGGATCGGCAGCGTAACAGAGCGCACCGCGGCGAAGCGGCTGGCGCCAAGACCACGTGCCGCCGTTTCGAGATTGATGTCGAAGTCGCGCAGGCCAGCCACTAGCACGATGACGACGAACGGCAGCGCCAGGATCGTATGTGCGATGGCAATACCATACCATTCGCCGATCAGGCCGAGTTTCGAGTAGAGCCCATAGATCGCAATCGACAGCACGATATGGGGCACGATCATCGGCGCGGAGATTCCGTTTTCGATCAGTTTGCGGCCGCGAAAGTGGCCGCGCACCAGGCCGAACGCCAAGGGAATGCCGAGGGCCAGCGACAGGAACGTGCAGGCAATGCCGATCTCAAGGCTACGCCATGTCGCGTCGATCCACGCTGGATCGTCGAAATAGCGCGCATACCACTTGAGCGAGAAGCCGGGCGGTGGAAACCGCAGATAGGTGCCGGAGCTGAACGAAATAGGGAACAGCACCAGCAGCGGGAGCATGAGAAACGAGAATACGAGGCCGCAGAAGATGCGTAACAGAACGCGGCCTGAACCGATGCTCTTTCGCCGCCGCCCCTCCATCATGCTGACCTCGCTGGCATGTCTCGCGTTCCTCAATCGACAATGCGCCGGCCGACGACCTGATTCAGGAACCAGAAGGCGACGAGCGTCGACAGCAGCAGGACGACTGACAACGCACCGGCAAAGTTCCAGGCAAGGAATTCCCGCACCTGCTGTTCGATCACCATGGCGAACATGGTCACCTTGCCGCCACCGAGCAGGGCAGGCGTAATGTAGAAGCCTAGCGAGACCACGAACACCAGCGTCACGCCAGCGATGATGCCGCGCAGCGTCAGCGGCAGGTAGATGGTCGTGAAGATGCGGAAAGGCGTGGCGCCGAGACCGACGGCTGCCTTCGGTAGATCCGGATCAATTCGCGTCAACGCATTATAGATTGGCAGGATCATGAACGGCAGCATGACATGCACCATGCCCAGCAGCACCGCGAGTTGGCTGTTCAGCAGCCGCAGCGGTTCGGTCATCAGTCCGGAATCGATTAGAATTCGATTGATGATGCCGTTGCGCCCGAGCAGCACCATCCAGGCATAGGTGCGCACCAGCACGCTGGTCCACAGGGGCAACATCACGAAGGCGAATCCGGCGGCCCGCCAGAACGGCGTCGTGGTCGCCAGCAGATAGGCCACAGGGTAGCCGATCACCAGGCAGCAAGCGGTTACGATAGCGGCGATCTGGAAGGTGCGGAACAGGATGGTGAGGTAAAGGCCGTCCGAGGTGATCGCCTTGCGATACCATTCGAGGTCGTTGCCCTCGAAGCTGAGCGCGAACAGCCGGACGAGTGGGAGGGCGAACAGCAGGCCCAGCAGCAGCAGTGCCGGCCACGTCAGCGCGAACGCACCGAGCGATGAGGGCGTGCGCGTCTTGCGCGGGGTGATCGCGCCGGGGCTGCCCGCCTGTGGTGCCGCGATCGCCATTTTGTCACTGGACCTCGATGAGGCGCGTGTCCGCAGCCGTAAACCCGACAGCGATCGTCTCGCCAGCGCGGTAGCGGCGCGCGTTTTGGCCGGCAGACAATCGGACGAGCACTTCGAGGCCGTTCGTGGTGCGCACGCGATACTTGTCCGATACGCCGATATAGACGCTTTCGATGACCTCGCCTTCCAGCCGGTTCAGGGCTGGCGTCGTGGTCCCGATCGCCAAGTCGACGAACCGCTCCGGACGGATCATGACGGTGGCGCGTTGGCCTAGTCGCAGCGCAACGCCCTCGATGCCGGCGACGTCGAGTGTCTGGCCCTGCGCCAGTTTGATTTTGAGGTTGGGCGTTGCACGCTCCACGACACCGGAAAACACATTCGACTCACCGATGAAGTCGGCGATGAAGGCACTTGCCGGTGCCTCGTAGATTTCATGCGGCAGGCCGACCTGTTCCAGCCGGCCGGCATTCATTACCGCAATGCGGTCCGACATGACGAGAGCTTCTTCCTGGTCATGGGTGATGAATATGGTGGTCAGTCCGAGCTGGCGCTGCAGGCGGCGAACCTCGAGCTGCATCTGTTCGCGCAATTTGCGGTCGAGCGCGCCGAACGGTTCGTCGAGCAGCAGCAATTGTGGGCGAAAGACAATGGCACGGGCCAATGCCACACGCTGTTGCTGGCCACCGGAGAGCTGCTTCGGTAGGCGTTCGGACAAAGCGTCGAGTTCGACCATGGCCAGCGCTTCGCGTATGCGGACGTCTATCTCGGACTTGGCGACGCCGCGCATGGTCAGTGGGTAGGCGACGTTGCGCGCCACCGTCATGTGCGGGAACAAGGCATAGTTCTGGAACACCATGCCGATGTTGCGCGAGGCCGGATCGAGATCGGTGATATCGACGCCGTCAATTCTGATGTGCCCGCGATCAGGTACTTCGAACCCTGCTATGACCTTGAGCAGTGTCGTCTTGCCGGAGCCGCTTGGGCCAAGGATGGTGACGAACTCACCCGCGCCGACCGACAGGTCGACACCGGCAATGGCGTCGACACTGCCGAACCGTTTGCCGATCTGCTCGATCTCAAGGTGCCCGGAACGCGACTGACCCGTGCCGTCAACCGCGTGGCTCATGGGCACGAGATCCCTACTTGGAGAGGGTCAGTATGGTCTGCTTCAGACATGGGAAGCTTCATCGTCAGCCTTTGGCGAGCATCCACTTGTTCCAGCGCTCACCCATGGCGGCACCATTTGTCGTCCACCATTCCTGGTCGAGCCAGATCTGCTTCTTGAGGTGCTCGGGATAGAGCGGCAGAAGCGGGCGGAATTTCTCGGCCACAAACTCGTTTGAGCCGACATGCATGCCCGAATAGCCGAGGACCTCGGCGTTGGCGGCCTGCCTCTTCGGATCGGCCATCGTCGCCAAGAGCTTCATCGCCCAGTACTGGTCCTTGGCCCCTTTCGGCACAATCCAGCTACCTTGCTTCAAGATGCCGCCATTCCACTCCATGGCGATCGGCGCGTCTTTCCGTATCAAATCGTAGAAGCGACCGTTCCAGCCTGTGGCAAGCACCACTTCCTTGTCGACGAGCAGCTGTGCGGGCTGCTGGCCGGTGGTCCACCAGACATTAATGTGCTTGTGGATTTCATCGAGCTTCTTGAACGCGCGATCGACATCGATCGGATAGATTTTATCAGGCGCGATGCCATCGGCCATTAATGCGGCTTCAAGGTTGTCGACGGGATGATTGCGCAGGCTGCGCGGGCCGGGAAATTTTTTCACGTCCCAGAAATCTGCCCAGGACTTCGGCGCGCCATTCAGGAATGCATCCGGCCGGTAGGCAATGACGGTGGAGTAGGCGCTGGCCGAGAATACGTGGCTCATTTGAGCCTGTGGTAGGAACTTTGAGCGGTCGACGATCTTGCCATCGATCGGTTCAGCCAACCCCATTTGGGTCACGCGGTAACCATCCTGACCGCCGATTTCGGAGATGTTCCACGCGACGTTGCCGCTTTCCACCATTGCGCGCAGCTTGCCGAAGTCGACCGGGCTTGTGTCGACCACCTTAATTCCGGTCTCCTTTTCGAAGTCGTTGATGTAGCTCTTGCGCAGCGAGGCGATTTGAGAACCGCCCGATGCGTTTATTACGATCTGCTTCGGTTTGGGCGGCTCTGCTTGACCGAACGCCATTCGTGGTGCCAGCGCCATCGCGGCCGTGCCAGCCAGTACCGCTCGCCGTGTCGCCATCTTTCGCTCCTCGATGTTTCCGTGTGCCGTTGGTCAACCATCCAACCACGCAACCGCGCCAACCGACCCAAGTTGCCGCGAAGCTCCCGAAAGAATTTGATCAGCTACTTGGCAGCTGCACAATGGGGTTTCGTGCAGAGCAGTCACTCTTCAGGATGTCATACTCGGCCTCGCGGCTGCGAATCCGCACCTGTTCAAGATGACGCGATCACAAACGCAAACATCACCTGAAATGCGCGGTGTTGAAGCGCTGCCGCATTCGACGGAGAGCTTCTCAGTCACTAGTGAGCGCGGATAAATTCCTCGATGGCGCTGTTGACCACATCAGGATGCGTAATCGGGCCCATGTGGCCAAGGCTGGGAAATTCGACGTGCTTGGCCCTTGGGAGGGCTGCAAGCAATCGGCGCGCCACGCCCTGGGCGGATGTCGTCGTCCGCGCGCCGGTCATATAGAGCGTCGGCACATCGAGGTTCGCAAACGCCGCTATCGGCGCCGGCTCCTTGAATAGAGCATGTGCCCAACGACGGACGTTGACGACCGAAGCCGCAATGGCGGCTTTGCGCTCCTCCGGTATCCGGGACCAACTCGCGGCCCCCATCCAGTAATCGATGAACACTCGCGCAGCCGTCTCCCGGTCACTCAGATCGAGGGCTGCGGCCGCCTGGGCGACCGCTTCTCTTATACCGTCGGCATCGTTGGGCTGCGGGCTTTCAGCGTCGATCAAAGAGAAAAGGGTTGGCTCATAGACAGCAATCGAAGTCACACGATCAGGTCGAAGCAAGGCAACTTTCAACGCAATTGCCGCACCGTACGAGTGCCCGACTATCGAAAACCGCGCACCCGCACGTTCCAGGACCGGCGCCAGTAGGTCGACTTCGTCGGAAAGGGTGATTGTTCGACTCGAACTCCACTCTGGGCTGCGGCCGGCGCCATAGGAATCGGCGGCCAAAACGTGATACCGATCCGATAGGCGATCCATGAGTGAGCGCCACTGTCCAGAAGCACTCGCGTTCGAATGGAGGCAGACGACTGCCGGACCGATGCCAGCCTCTCGCCAATAGGGCACTGCTGCGGACATCCACGAACTCCTACGCTGACACTGCTTGCGTTACATTACCGAGCGGCTCGCAATCTTCATATGTCAGGCGGTTCGTCGATCCAACTTCTTAAGTTGGTACTCGCTCAGGGCCGGCCGCCTCCACTCGGCTCGCCTTGCTAAGTGCCGAAGTGCGTTTGCGGAGTATCGACTGTGGGTCATGATCGGCAAGTGGCCGTTGCCACTCACCCTCGACCCCCGAAAGTGACCCATCAGGGAACGCTCGAAAAGCTCTGACCCAATGGGCGCAGCTACAGACAATCGCGCCGGTGAGCGGTATCTCAGCAGCGTGCGAAAAGTTACAGTGGGTCACTCTCTGTCGAACCCCGTCCGATCGGGACCACGCGGCGTCTTCGCCCGGCTGTATGACGATCATTGACGCGGGAGGGGTTGCTCGCGGCGCGGAGCACGTGGCATTTTCCAGGGAACAGTACATCTGAAACGATTTTCGCGATTCAACCAAAGGGAATTTATGCCGACCATCGAGCGCCTTGAACCCGATCGTCATCGACGCCTTCCCTGGAAGAACGGCGGTGGGGAGCTTGTCCTCATTGATGGCGAAGGTGCCGAAAGCTGGCAGAACATGGGCGTTGCCTGGCACTTTGGCCGCACCGCTATCATCGAGGAGGGCCCGTTCTCCGACTATGCTGGGTATGAGCGACTGCAGATGGTCATCAAGGGCAACGGCCTCGTCCTCGTTGCGCCCGACCATGAAATCGACCTGCGCATGATTCTCGATCCCCGACGCTACGACGGCGGCACGCCGATCCGCACCCGGCTCGAGAACGGACCGGTGGAGGTCGTGAACCTCATTGCCGACCGCAGCCGTTTCGAAATCGACCTGCGCGTGGGCAAGACCGGCATGGAACTAGCCTGCGCGCCGGGCCGTCACATCGTCTATGCACCCGCAGGTGCCGGACGCGTCACCGCCAACCGACAGGCCTACGATCTGCTGGAAGATCACGCACTGCGCTTGCGCACCGAAAATCGTACGGCAATCCAGATCTTGGATGGTACCGTTCTAATTGCCTCGATTTGCGGCAAGCCGTGACGTCGTGCGGAACCGTGCAATAGCCGCCATCCGGTACCCCAGAAGTCAAGAATGGCGGTTATTGCGGCCTAGCCAACTACCCCTACCGCACTATGGGTACCCGTAAAACCGACTGCTGCCAGACCAGTAACATCGGACTCTCTGCAAGAATGTGACGCTGCATCGCACTCAGAGCGCTCCATCCACAAGGCGAACTTGAGCTGTAGCTGCTGTTTGGTGCGTTCGAGAGTTCGACGCCATCGGTTTGAACCGCATAACGGCGACGGTTCAGCGGACGGCAGCACGCCTTCACGAAACTGTGGCTGAAGTTGATCGCGTGCTTCGCCACCCATAGTTGGAATTGGTCGCAAATGCGCTAAACTAGAGTATCGGCTTGATGCCTTTGGATCGGCTGAACAGTCGCGCGATCGCTGGGAGGAACCTACATGACTGCCATCCTGCTCAATCGCCGTAGCCTCCTCGCCGCAGGAGGCTCCGTTTTGGTAACCGGAATTTCCGGCCTCCCATTTCCCGCCCGCGCGAAGGATCTAGCACCAACCCCCTCGATGCAAGGCGGGTCCAATAATTACCGTCCAGGCGCGCCGATCGTGGATCGGATCGGCGGCGGGGGCTTCTGGATGACGGGCACCGTACGCCGCGCAGGCGATGGGGCGCCGCTTGCGGGTCAACGCATCCAAATCTGGGCGCACACGACTGAAGGATATGAGAGCGACCAGCGGAGCCATGGGGCCACGCTCACTGATCAGAACGGGATGTTCCGTCTTGAGATGCCGCAGATCGTCCCCGCCTTCGGCCAACCGCACGGTCATCTCGCTTATGACAGTGGTGCTTTCAAGACCGTCTTTCTACGTCCCGTGATGCCGAGCGCAAAAGCTAAAGGCCTAGAGGCACACTTCGTCCTTCAGCCGGTGTGACCGAGTTGAATTCAAAGGGGATGAGATTGGCCCGGTCGATCCTGATCTGGGCCGCCCTCGCGGCCGCATTCGCTGTGCCGATCGCCGCTGCGGCGGCGAGCCCGTTGCTAGCATGGCGAGATCCCATCTACATAACCGCCGGATTTGCAGGCGTTGTCGCACTTGGGCTTTTGCTCGTTCAGCCATTGCTGATTGGCGGTTACTTGCCGGGACCGTCGGCATATCAAGGGCGGCGTTTACATCGCTGGATCGGAGGACTGCTCGTCGCGGCGATCGTGATCCACGTCGGCGGCCTTTGGATTACAAGTCCGCCGGATGTGATTGACGCACTGTTCTTCGTATCACCGACGCCGTTCTCAGCCTGGGGCGTGATCGCCATGTGGGCAATCTTTGCAACGGCGCTTTTGGCTGCACTCCGCCGACGGTTGCGGCTAAGTCCTCGAACCTGGCGCATCGGTCATACGTTCCTCGCGGTGGTGATCGTCTTGGGAAGTGTGGTCCATGGCATCCTGATCGAGGGGACCATGGAGACAATTTCAAAGGCGGCCCTCTGCGCACTGGTCCTTGCGGCGACCACGAAAGTCATGTCTGACCTACGCGTGTGGGTGGTGTGGGTAAAGCGAACGACTTCCCGCTGAGGGTTGCCGTAACGCCAAATTTCATTGGCGCGGAAAGGGTTGTGGCCCGTGAGGTTGCACTCGCTCAGAGATGCTCAGGGTCACGAACGCGGGTCATCGATGCCAACCTTGGCAGCTTCATCACCTGCGTCATCAGAAGTCGTGGCCTGATCGGCTGGTCTCGCGAGCGCCGCTACGTTTGCCTGTTGCCGACCGAGGGCAACTGAGGCATCGTTCGCACAATAATAATTGTGGGAGGGTCGGAAATGGGCGAACGCCTGGGGCATCTCATCGTCAGCGGCCGGTGGGATAACTCGGTCGCCATCATCGACGTCGAGAAGGCCCTCGCCCCCGACAACGACTGCACACCCAATGCCATTATCTCGCGCCCCCGCGTCACCCCCGATGTCGATACCGACGGTGACGGCATCGCCGATGCGTGGGCCAGCGGCCAGCCGATCATCGCCGTCGTCGACAAGCAGGCGCGGTACGGCTACGTCGTCAATCACTCCGGAGCGGCAACGCCGGAAGCTGCGGGCAAGTACCAGCACGGCCATCCGGGGTTGATCACCGTCGTCGATCTCGCCAAGGCGCTTGATCCTGTCAACAATGGCAATCTGGGCGCGGTGGTCGACTTCATCTCGACCGGTCGCACGGGCCCGACCGGCTGCGGATTTTCACCCGACGGCGGCACTTTCCTCGTCAATTGCGGCGAAGCTGCCAATAGCGAGGACGGCGGCGACGAGGTGACCGCCATCGAACTTGCGACGCGCAAAGTGGTCCGCCGCATCCCGCTGGCGCAGACGCCGGGGCATCCCGCCACCGGTCCCAGCCGCCACGACAGTCCGCACCCCACATTCGGCCGTTACGCCAATCCGACCGGCATGGCGATCTCGCCGCTGAAAGGCGGTATCATGTTCGTCGGCAACGGCGGCGTCAGCGATGTCGGCGTGTTCGACCTGCAAGCGGCGCTGGCTGGCGACCGGGCCGCCCAAATCTGCCGGGTGCCGATCGAGACCGGGCCATTTGGCCTCGGCGTCAGCCCGGACGGGCGCTATGTGGCGGCGGCAGCGCGCGAAAGCATGTCGATGGCGGTCGAAGGCAAGACCATCTCCATCATTGATGTCGAGCGGGCGAGCGTCGGCGCCAAGGATGCGGAGGTGGCGCGCGTGCGCATCGGCAGCGACGATCCCGATGAACAGACACGACCGTTCGCGGTCGCCTTCACGTCCGACAGCCGACGCATTGTCGCCACCTGTTTCCGCTCGAACACAATCTCGATCGTTGATGTCGCCGATGCGATCGCCGGCCGTCGCGCCGAGGTCCTGCGCCTCCATCCGACCGCACCCGGCGGCGCGGTCCCGCGACCGCGCGGCATCACCATCGCGGCCGGGCGCTACGCTTGCGTGATCGGCGGTGCCAAGACCGGGCCGCGCAGCAGCCTCGTTTGGCTGCTCGATCTCGATGCCGGCAGGATCGTCGCCACGGTGACCGAGGTTGGCAACGAATCCTACATGCTGGACGCCATTCCCGGCTCGGCAGGAAAGGCAGGCTAGACGGCACCGGTCGCAGCATCGCCGACAAGCACTATCGTCAGACTACGCAATTTAACGACCAAAAACGTCTCAGGGGAGTACCGCTCATGCCTACCCGACGTGCGTTCGTCCAGGCCGCTCTCGCGAGCCCAATGTTTGCGGCCGTGCCCCGCGCTTTTGCGCAGGCGGCGTGGTTGCCGACCAAGGAAGTCGAATTCGTCATTCCGTTCGCCGTCGGCGGTGGTGCCGATCTGCTGGCCCGCGTCGTGCACAAGATCATGGTCGACGAGAAACTGGTGCCGGTGGCGATCGCACTCAACAATCGGCCGGGCGGGGGAGGCGCTGCCGGCATCGGCTATGTCACCTCGCGCAAGGCCGCGGACCCGCACACACTGATCCTGGTCAACGGCTCGACCCAGATCACGCCGATTCTGAACCCGGCTGCCAAGACGCTTTCGGAAGTGCGCCCTATCTCCAACCTGATGCTCGACGACTTCGTCCTGTTCGTGAAGGGCGATGCGCCTTGGAAGGATGCAGCCGAGTTCGTCGCTGCCGCCAAATCGAAGCCGCCGAAGTCGATGGCTTTCGCGACCGGTGGCACCACCGATGTCATGGCGATCGCGGTGTTCGCCAAGGCCACCGGGGTCGAATACAATGCCTTGAACTTCAACAGCGGCGGCGAGGCTCTGACGCAGCTGCTGGGCGGCCACGTGCAGGCGTCGATGGGCAACCCGCTGGAGTTCATGGGTCACTTGCAGTCGAAGGCCGTGCGTGCGCTCGGCGTGTTCCGCGATACTCGTTTCCCAGGTTTGCCCGACGTGCCGACGATGAAAGAGCAGGGCATCGCAGCGCCGAACTTCCAGATGTGGCGCGGCGTGGCGACGCCCAAAGGCACGCCCGACGACGCGGCGAAGTACTGGGAGAGCGTGGTTGCCAAGGTCGTCGCCCATCCCACCTTCAAGAAATACATCGCCGAGAACATCGCCTCTGAATCTGCCATCCCTGGTGCTGCGTTCGAAAAGTTCCTGGCCGATCAGGAGCAGCTTTATCGCCAGCTACTCGGCAAGCCGAGCTAGACGGTGAAACGCAGTGCACTGTGGGGCGAACTGGCGCTTAGCCTCATCTTCATAGGGGCGGCATTGTTCTGGGTCCTGGTCGCCTTGGGCATGCCGATGTGGGAGGGCTTCGCCCCCTCGTCCGGTTTCATGCCGCTGATCTATGGGATCTTGATGGCGGCATTCGCCATCGCAGCGATCGCAGTTGAAGTATTGGGAGCCGGCGAGAGCGGCGAACCCCTGCCGCCGGTCGGACGCCCTGTCATGGTGCTGCTCGCACTGGCAGCCGGCGTCGCGGGGATCGAGGTGGCAGGTTTCGCGGTGTCGATGTTCCTGGCGATGCTGTTCCTGTTTCGTGTAGCAGAGCGCCGACCGATCTTGAAGTCGCTGGCCGCGTCTGCCGTTACGGCCGCCGTGTTGACGCTGGTGTTCCGCATCTGGCTCGGCGTGCCGTTGCCTTCCGGACCGTGGGGGTTTTGAGGCATGGCCATACTCAATGATCTGCTGATGGGGTTTGCCGGCGCGCTGACGCCGTGGAATCTGATGATGTGCTTTCTCGGTGTGTTCGCCGGACAACTCGTTGGCGCGCTACCCGGCATCGGCCCGTCGTCGGCGATCGCTCTGCTGCTGCCGCTGACGTTCGGCGCAGAGCCGACCTCGGCCATCATCCTGTTCGCCGGCATCTACTACGGTGCACAATACGGCGGCACGCTGACTTCGGTGCTGATCAGCGTACCTGGCGAACCGTCGAGTGTCATGACCAGTATCGACGGCTACCAGATGGCGTTGCAGGGCCGCGCCGGCACGGCGCTCGGCATTGCCGCCATCGGTTCGTTCATCGCCGGCACGCTGTCGACCATCGGCCTCATGCTGCTAGCGCCGCCGATGGCGCGGGTGGCGCTTTCGTTCGGCCCACCAGAGTATTTTTCCCTCGTCGTGCTGGGTCTGACCGCGCTGGCTGCGGTCGGTGGCTCGGTCCTCAAGGGTCTGACGATGGGGCTGTTCGGCCTGATGCTGAGCACCGTCGGCATCGATCAGCAGACCGGCGTCGCTCGCTTTGCCTTTGATCGCGTCTGGCTGCTCGACGGCGTCGGATTCATCGTGCTGACGGTGGCGCTGTACGGCATCGGCGAAGTGCTGTCGAGCGCCGGCAAGCCGATGCCGAAGCCAATCACGGCAGTCGGCAATGTGCTGCCGTCGCGCGCCGAATGGCGACAGAGTCGCATGCCGATACTGCGCGGCACGGTGATCGGCTTCTTCATCGGTGTGCTGCCCGCGACCGGCGCCACGATC
The DNA here is from genome assembly GCA_963732635.1 of uncultured Alphaproteobacteria bacterium. Classification (GTDB taxonomy): domain Bacteria; phylum Pseudomonadota; class Alphaproteobacteria; order Rhizobiales; family Hyphomicrobiaceae; genus JAKFWF01. The sequence continues at coordinate 91,907 of CAVTAL010000033.1, read as the reverse complement.
GCTTCGTTCCTGGCCTATATCGTGGAAAAAAAGGTGGCGAAGGACCCGACCCGCTTCGGCAGAGGCGCGATCGAAGGGGTCGCCGGACCGGAAGCCTCGAACAACGCGGCCGCGGCCGGTGCCATGGTGCCGATGCTGGCACTCGGCGTACCGGGTTCGGGCACGACGGCGATCATCCTGGGGGCACTGATCATGTTCGGAATCCGTCCGGGTCCGGAGTTGTTCGACAAGAACGCCGCGCTGGTGTGGACCGTCATCGCCTCGATGTACATCGGCAACCTGATGCTGCTGATCATGAACTTGCCGCTGGCCGGCCTGTTCGCCCAGATTCTGCGCGTACCATATTCCTGGCTTTATCCTCCGATCCTGGCGCTGTGCGTCGCAGGCGTCTACGCGCAGGCCAATTCAATCGAGGATGTCTGGATGATGCTGGCTTTCGGTGCGCTCGGCTGGGCGATGATGCGCTACGACTGGCCAGCCGCTCCGCTGATCCTCGGCCTCGTGCTTGGGACTATTTTGGAGAACTCGCTGCGCCAGTCGATGACGCTGTCGCATGGCAGCATCGGCATTTTCTTCACCCGGCCGATTTCGGCCTTTCTGCTGGCGTGCGCGCTGCTGGCCGTGACGGCGCCATGGCTACTGACAATGGCGCGACGACGTGGCGTGATTTGAAGGTGCGACGAAGGTTTCCCAACGCCTTCAAATTGCATGGTCTTGCGGTTCACAATGGCTGCTTCAACACCAAGAATGATGAAATCGTATTCTGTGGCTTGATGCGATCTATCGAATAACAAATCGCGAAGTGCAAAGCGTTGACGCATAAGAAATGTGGTGATTCGGCTCAAACGCTCTGAAGGTGCAGCTTAATGCAGTACTATGTGGACGGGTTTCGTCCGGGTGATCCGGATATCAAGGAGGCTGTTCCTGGGCCAGCGCGCGCCAGGCCCCTACCGGCCGTTGCCCAGCCACGTCGACGTGCTGATCGCCGGTTGTGGTCCGGCCGGTCTGTGTCTTGCCGCGCAACTGTCGCGGTTCCCCGAGATCACCACCATGATCGTCGAGCGCAAGCCCGGACCGATCGAAAAAGGCCAGGCCGACGGCATCAATACCCGCTCGATGGAGATGTTCCAGGCGTTCGGCTTCGGCGAGAAGGTCAAGCGCGAAAGCTATTGGGTCAACCAGACCAACTTCTGGCGGCCCGATCCGCAGAATCCGACCCACATCAAACGCATCGGTCGCGTGCAGGATGTCGCCGACGACTCGTCCGAGATGCCGCACACGCTGATCAACCAAGCGCGCGTGCACGAGCTGTTTCTCGATGTCATGCGCAATTCGCCGTCGCGTCTCGAACCCGACTATTCGTGGGGCCTGCGAGACTTGGCCGATCGATGCCGGCACGAGTGACTACCCGGTGTCCGTGACTTTGGAGAACACCGGGGTCAATGCCGGCGACACCAGGGTCGTTCGCGCCAGATACGTCGTCGGTTGCGATGGTGCGCGCTCGAACGTGCGAGCGGCAATCGGCGGCGAACTGCACGGCGACGCTGCGCATCAGGCCTGGGGCGTGATGGATATTCTGGCCAACACAGATTTCCCTGATGTCCGGCAGAAATGCCTGATCACGTCCGCCCACGAGGGCAACGTGCTGATCCTGCCGCGCGAGGGTGGCTACCTTTTCCGCATGTATGTAGAGCTCGACAAGCTCAACCCGAACGAGCGGGTGACCAATCGCAACTTGACCGTCGATCACATGATCGCAGCCGCCAACCGGATCATGCGGCCCTACACGATCGACGTGAGGGAAGTGGTGTGGTGGTCGATCTATGAGATCGCCCATCGCCTCACCGACCGGTTCGACGACGTGCCCGAAGGCGAAACCGCGACTCGGAACCCACGCGTCTTCACGGCCGGCGACGCCTGCCACACGCACAGCCCCAAGGCCGGACAAGGCATGAACGTGTCGATGGGCGACACCTTCAATCTCGGCTGGAAACTTGCTCACGTTTTGCAAGGTCGGGCAGCACCGAGTTTGCTGCGGACCTACTCCGCCGAACGCTGGGTCGAAGCCAAGCGGCTGGTCGATACCGATCACGAATGGGCGCGGATCATGTCGGCGCCGCCTGGACAGTCCGAGCTCGACAACACCGATGAGCCGCGCTTCGTGCGGTTGTTCAAGGACAACCTGGAATTCACCGGTGGGCTCGCGGTGCAGTACGCGCAATCCGATCTGGTCGGCGCGCCCACGCATCAGGCGCTCGCCAAGGGACTGCCGATCGGCCGCAGGTTTCACTCCGCTCCGGTGGTGCGCGTGGCCGACGCCATGCAGATGCAGCTCGGCCATGTCGCCGAGGCCGATGGCCGTTGGCGGATATATGCCTTTGCTGGCCGGGGCGACAGTGCCGAGGTTGGTTCGGGAATTCGCAAGCTTACGGACTGGCTCGAGATAAATCCGGCGTCACCGGTCGTGAAGTTCACGCGAAAGGACGAAGACATCGACAGCCTCATCGACCTGCGTGCGGTGTTTCAGCAGACCTTCGATCAATTGCCTTACGAAGGCATGCCGCCGCTGCTCAAGCCCACCAAAGGCAAGCTCGGGCTGCAGGACCACGAGAAGGTGTTCTGCGTCGATCACAAGGGCGTAGGCGATATTTTCGCCATGCGCGGGATCGATCGCGAGCGGGGCTGTATGGTCGTGGTGCGCCCCGATCAGTATGTCGCGCACGTGCTGCCGCTCGATGCCTTCGATGAACTGGCCCTATTCTTCGACGGTTTTCTGGTGCCGGCGGCGCTTGCATGATAGCGATCGGATCGAACCTGTGCGCAGAGTCTCTGCGAGACGGCTGCACGAATTGATGGAGTACGCCGCTGAATGTAATGCGATCGCGCCCGACCGATACCTTGAGATAGGTTTGCGTTTGCCATCTCATTCCGTCTCGCCATGCGGGCGCTGGCGGCGCAGGTTGGCGCATGACGGCGGATTTCGGTTCGCGCTTCGCCCGTGTGTCGTCAGGGGCGCAACACCCATCGAATTCCAATTGCGATGACCGCCAGAGCCGCGACGCTCGTCGCCCAAAGCCCCACGAACCAAAGCAGCCGTTTGACGAGAGAGGGCGTGCTGTCGCTTCTCGGTGTCAATGGTAGCCGCCTTCGCTATCGACCTTGCCGCGGAAAACCCAGTACGAATAGGCGGTGTAGACAAGGATCGTCGGGATCAGGAAAACCGCACCGACCAGCAGGAATGCAAGGCTCTTGTCCGGCGCCGCCGCAGCCCATATCGAGATGCCGGGCGGCACGATGTTGGGATAGAGGCTGATGCCGAGGCCGATGTAGCACAGAATGAAAAGGGCAAGAGTCGCCAGGAACGGCGCGACCTCTTTCCGGTCGCGAAGCGCGAGCGTCAGGCGCATTGCCGCTGCAAGCGTGAGTACGGGGACTGGCGCAACGAACAGCAGTGCCGGCCAGGCAAACCAGCGCCCCAAGATCTGCGGGTTGAGGAATGGGGTCCACAGGCTGACGATGCCGATTGCGAACGGCAGCGCCAGCGCCAGCTTTCGTGCGAAGCCATAGGCGCGGCTCTGGACCTCGCCGTCAGTCTTCCAAATCAGCCATGTGGCCCCTAGCAGCGCATATCCGACGACCAGCGCCAGCCCCGTCATCAAGCTGAACGGCGTCAGCCAATCGAGCCAGCCGCCGGCGTATGAGCGACCTTCTACCTTGATGCCCTGAATGATAGCGCCCAGCATGATGCCCTGCGCGAGGGCAGCGACGATCGAGCCGCCAGCGAATGCCCAATCCCACAGAAACTTGCCTCGCTCGGTTTTCCAGCGAAACTCGAACGCGACGCCGCGCAGAACGAGGCCAAGCAGCATGGCGACAATTGGCGCATAGAGGGCCGGCAGGATGATGGCATAGGCAAGTGGGAAGACAGCGAACAGACCGCCGCCGCCGAGCACGAGCCAAGTCTCGTTGCCGTCCCACACCGGAACCACTGAGTTCATTGCGGTGTTGCGATTGGGTGTGCCCTCGATGAAAGGAAATAGAATGCCGACGCCGAGATCGAAACCGTCGAGAACGACGTAGGCCAGGATCGCGAATGCGATCAGCAGCGCCCAGACCAGGGGAAGGTCGATCGTCATGTGGAACTGCTCCCTCGACCAGCTTCTGATGCTGCGACCGATTGCGCAGGCGCGGGCATGATGCCGGCGGCGCGAACGGGTTGATGTGGGTTCAATCCATCGTTCCCACCGGTCGCCGGCTTCGCCATCAGCTGCAGAATATAGAAGGTGCCCGAGCCGAATACGGCGAAGTAGACGATCACGAACATCATCAGTGAGGCTGCGACCGCCGATGCTGCGACCGGCGCGATGCTGTCTGCGGTGCGCAGCAGACCGTAGACGGTATAGGGCTGCCGGCCGACCTCGGTGGTGATCCAGCCGGCGAGCACCGCAGCGAAGCCTGACGGTCCCATGGCGATTGCCGCCCGAAGCAGCCAAGCCGCGTCGGTAAGCCTGCCGCGCCAGCGCGCGTACAGGCTCCACAGGCCGAGTGCGAGCATAGCGAAGCCGATGCCGACCATGATGCGGAAACTCCAGAACACGATCGTTGCATTCGGCCAGTCCGCCTTCGGCCACGCTTTCAGCCCTTTGACGGTGCCGTTCCAATCATGGGTCAGAATGAAGCTGCCGAGCTTCGGGATCTCTATGGCGAAGCGCGTCTCGCCGGCCTCGTTATTCGGTAGCCCGAACAGAATCAGTGGAGCACCAGCCCTTGTCTCGTAGTGCCCCTCCATCGCCGCAACCTTCATCGGCTGATATTGCAGCGTGTTGAGCCCATGCAGGTCGCCGACTGCGATCTGGATCGGTGTCACTGCCACGGCCATCCACATCGCCATCGAGAACATCAGCCTGGCAGCATCATCGCGCTTGTTCTTCAATAGATGCCACGCGCCGACCGCGCCGACGACGAAGGCCGTCGTCAGGTAGGCCGCCAGCACCATGTGCACGAGGCGATAGGGAAACGAAGGATTGAACACGATCGCCCACCAGTCGTCAGGCACGAATTGGCCCTGGTCGTTCACCGCATAGCCTGCCGGCGTCTGCATCCAGGAATTGACCGAGAGAATCCAGAACGCGGAAAACAGGGTGCCGATCGCGACCATCAGCGTCGCGAAGAAATGCAGTCGGGGGCCTACGCGTTTCAGGCCGAACAACATAACGCCGAGGAAGCCAGCCTCCAGAAAGAATGCCGAGAGGACTTCGTATCCCATGAGCGGTCCCAGTATCGGCCCCGTCTTGTCGGCAAACACACTCCAATTGGTGCCGAACTGGTAGCTCATGACGATGCCGGAAACGACGCCCATACCGAACACAATGGCAAAGATCTTGATCCAGTAGTCGAAGACGCGCAGGTAGGTGGCATTCCCGGTTTTGAGCCATAGGGCTTCGAGGACGGCGAGAAAGCTTGCCAGTCCGATTGTGAAGGCCGGGAAAATGATGTGCGCCGACACTGTGAAAGCGAACTGAAAACGCGCCAAGTCGATGGCAAGTTGGTTCATATCGGTGGTCCTCGGTTGGGCCAGCGTCGAACGCTGAATGCTCAACTATTCAACGTGCAGCAATGAGGGCCGGATCGAGCGACTTCAGCGCCTCGCATTGCGACAAGAATACGCGGCCGATCAACTCTTGCAGAAAATGGGATCGCTGTAACCGATCATCACCGGCGACGATAGTGTATTGTGGGAGGCGCTGAAACCCTATATTGGTGGCCCCTGGAATTTTGGGAGCCGCATCGCGAACTTGTTTGACGCAGTTGATGAGAGGTGGACCGATCTGCGGTCGGCCCCTCCCTGATCATTCGCTGCACCATGTGTGGACTACAGCCGGAAGCGAAGGCGTGCATTCATCCCTGTTCGGCCTGATGCGCTGCGACCATTTCGGCCATGCTGTTGAACACGAAGTCGTAGTGCGGCATGGCGCCGGGATTCATCGTCGCACCGAACCCCTGGTCGCCGTGGCGGCGGTAGATCCAGGCCGACTTCAAGCCGACCCTATTGGCGGGGCCATGGTCGTGGAACATGCTCTCGGCGGTATGCAGGACCTCGGCCTTCTTAACGCCGATGGAAGCCAGGTTTTCCAGCATGTAGTCGAAATTGCGCAGGTCGGGTTTGTAAGTGCCGATGTCTTCAGCGGCGTAGATCGCATCGAAATCGACCTGCAGCCGCTTGTTGCTCGACGCAAAGCTCGCATTGTCGACGTTGGACAGGATGACGAGCTTGAAGTGCTTCTTCAAGTACTGGAGGGAAACAGCCGAATCCGGGAACGCCGGCCAATCACCGACCGAGCGACCATAGGCGAGGCATTCTTCCCACGATACGGCGACGCGCCATTCGTCGGCGAGGCGTTTGTAGACCACCGCTAACAGTTCGCGATAGGACTTCGCCGGTGTGAAGCGCTGCTGCATTGATTCATGCCGGGCATGCGCTTCCAGGATCGCATTGCGGGTGAGGCCGGGCGTCACCTTGGACGTCAGCGGCACGAGCGCTGCGATCATGCCGCTTTCCCAATCGATCAACGTGCCATAGCAATCGAAGGTCAGCGCCTTGAAATCCGACAGTCGCATGTGGAGAGCCTCCTGATTGGTGGATTGACAGCCTAACGTCAATTGTCGCGGACCGAGTGCATTCGCTGCAGATAGGCGCGGTAGTCGTCCGCCTCTTTCTTCGTGCGAGCGGCATTCCAGCCATAGACACCGGCCACCGCCTCGGCTGCCTTGTCGGCTGCCTTAAACCCCATGGTGCTGGTCCAGCCGGCGCCGACGCGGCGGAACATCAGGTCGACGAGATTAGTCGCATGTTCGTGGCGGGCGGCATAGGCGAGATCCGCGAGCTTGGCGTCGGTCCAGTCGTCGACCACGGGCGGGGAGTTCTGATTTTCGGGGAAGGTGCGCGCGCCATAGTTCACGGCTTGTGCCGGCCTGCCCGCCTTAAGCTTGCGCCGCACCAGATCGACCATCTCGGTGCCAGCCGAACGATGCGTCATCACGGGGCCGGCGGTCATGGCATAGACACCCGGCATGCCCGAGCCCGACAGATCGTGCACATCGCGCGAGCGCTTGCCCATAGGCAGTGCCGGATCGAAGCTCAAGGGCCTTACACCCGCCCAGGTGAACAGTATGTCGGAGCGCTTCAGTTTCAGGCCGGGCAGCAAATGGTTGCCTTCCGCCAGCAGGCCTTCGACTTCGTCGTCCTCGGCGCGGATCTCGTCGAGGTCGCCTTCGTAGACCGTCTCGGTCGGGCCGAAGTAATGCATGCCGCGCCAGGGGATGCAGTAAAGTGGCTCCTGCCTGCGGTTGAAGGTGACGATGCCGCTGTCAGCGCACTCGGGCGGCAGTTGCACCATGAGGTGGATGCCCTTGGTGCCGAGGATCTTGCGTGGGCGCGGGGCGCCCGACTGGCTGTTCACCTTGTCGATCCAGATCCCTGCCATGTTGAGCACGAGCTTGGTTTCGATGGTCGCGGTGCCGCCGGTCTGGACATCGGCGAGCTCGATTTCCCAGGCTTCGTTGCGCCGGGTCATTTTCGTCGCGGCGGTGTAGTTGCGTACGCTCGCCCCCAGCCGTTCGGCATCGAGCACGGCATCGACACAGAGACGCTCGGGCCATTCGAACTGGTATTCGGTGAAGGCGCCGATTGATTGCAGGCGATCCCAATCGCGCAAGTCGCCGACCAGCGGGAGCGACTTCGCGGCCCTCGGCGAGATCATCCGCTGCTCGAGCGGTACGTCGATCGGCGCCATCGAGGCCAATAGCCCGAGGCCGAGCTTCACCTGCCAGGGGCGATAGGTCGACTCCTTCCAGATCGGGAAATGGAAGTTGAGCGGCCGCACACGCTCCGGCGCGGTCAGCACCAGCTGCCGGCGCGCTTCCATCGCGAGCTTCGCCATCCGCATGGCGGTTCGCAGTCGCGACGGGTGGCGGAAGAACTCGAACATCGACGCCCCCGGTGCCAGGTAGCGCAGACCGCAGTGCAGCAACCGGCTCGACCGGCTGGACGAGCCCGAGCCGTAGTCGCATTTCTCGACAAGGAGCACCGCATATCCGGCAGCCGCCAGATGCTGCGCGGTGCTGGCTCCGTTCACGCCGGCGCCGATCACGCAGACATCGAATTTCGCGGCATCGAGTTTTTCGATTGGTGTGCGCACCTTTGCCTCCATGGCCCGACGCGATCATAGAAACGAAAGACCGGTCAGCATCGACGGGTGATTGCATGGCAGCCATGTCCGGGATCGCAGCTGCAACGCGCCGTTTGACGGCCGGCGGCACCGCCGATAGCCTCTATTTGGTGGACTTCAGCTTGGGGAGAGCAAGATGAGCGCGATCGGGTTTCCTTCAGGACTTCGGCGGCGTGACTTTCTCGGTGCTTCGGCTGCGGCGATCGCTGCCACTCGGTTTCCGTTTTCGACCGACGCCTGGGCGCAGGCGGCGCCGACATTGCGGGCCGGCATCACCGGCTACAACGTCATCAACACACTCGATCCCGGTAAGGCCACTCTGATCCCCGAGTTCTATGTCATCTGGGCACTGTACAATGGCCTGATGAAGCTCGATGCCAATTCGAACCCGGTCCCCGACCTTGCCGAGAGCGTGAAGGCGGATGGCAATGCGCTTGAGTTCAAGCTGCGCAAGGGGGTGAAGTTCCACGACGGCTCGGAAATGACCGCCGACGACATCAAGTTCACACTGGAGCGGTTGCTCGACGACAAGTTTGCCTCGCCCAATAAAAGCAAGGTCTCGGCATTGAGCGCAATCGAGGTTTCCGATCCGGCCACGGTTCGCATCGTCACCAAGGAGGCTTTCGCACCACTCCTGACCTTTTTGTCGAACTGCCGGACCGGCACGCAGATCCTGTCACGCAAGGCGACCACGGCCGGTGGTGACGACTTCGGCAAGAAGCCGATCGGCACGGGCGCCTACGCGCTGAAGGACTGGGTGCCGGGCGAGCGCGTATCGCTGGCGGCGTTCCCCGGCTACTTCGGCGGCGCGCCGAAGATCGGCACCATCGACATGCCGTTGATCGCGGAAGAGTCGAGCGGTGTCACGGCGCTGCTCGGCGGCCAGATCGACCTCACCTCGACGGCGCCGTTCGCCGATATCCCGAACCTGGAGAAGAACGCGACCATCACGGTGTTGAAGCAGGCAGGGCTCAACTGCCGCTTCATTTCGCTCAACCATCGCAAGGCGCCGTTCGACGATCCGGCATTCCGGCGCGCCTGCTCGATGGCGTTCGATCGTAACGCGATGGTGCGCGCGGTGCTGTTCGGCGAGGGTGTCACCTCTCACGGCCTGATCCCGCCGTCGATCGCCTACGCTTACGGCGGCAACACCCGGCCGCTGTGCACCTTCGATCCGGCCAAAGCCAAGGCTGAACTCGCCAAATCGAAATATCCGAACGGCGCCGAAGCCGAGATCATGACCTGGGGTCAGTCGTGGTGGAAGCGCATGGCCGAGGTCTTCGTCGCCCAGTGCAATCAGACGCTCGGCACCAAGTTCACGGTACAGGTGACGGAAGCCAACACGGTGTTCCAGCGCCACAAGTCGGGCGACTACCAGGGCTCGGTGTGGGGCTGGCTCGGCCTCCTCGACGCCGACGAATACCTCTACGACATCATCCACACCAAGGGTTGGCGCAACTTCTACGGCTACTCCAATCCCAAGGTTGACGACCTGCTGGACCGCGCTCGCCGCGAACTGGATCAGGGCAAGCGTGGGGCCCTCTACAAGGAAGCCGAGAATACCATGATCGAGGACATGCCGGTGCTGCCGCTGTTCGTCTCGAACGTGCACAACCTGATGACGAAGAAGGTGCAGGGCTTCAAGCAGCTGCCCTATTCCAACTGGGGCGACCAGTTCGCCAACATGAGCCTGGGTTAGGACACGCGTCGGTGACCGGCCGGAGGTGCCAACGATCATGGTGTGGGCGAGACTGGTCGCAGGCCGCCTTCTGGCGCTCGTCCTCACCGTGCTGGTCGGTTCGGTCGTCGTCTTCCTGGTGATGAAGGCGGCGCCCGGCGATCCCGCCGTGGCAGCACTCGGCGAAAGCGCGCGGCCCGAACTGGTCGCAGCCTTTCGCGCCAAGTACAATCTGGATGTCGCCTGGCCCTTGCAATACGGACGCTGGCTTGCAGGCGTGATGCAGGGCGATTTCGGTCTGTCGCTCACTGTGGCGAGTGATCGCAAGATCTCCGGACTGATTGCCGCCCGCCTGCCCAATACCGTCTTCATCGGCCTGATGGCATTGGTGATCGCGGTGTTTCTGTCGCTGATCGCCGGCACGATCGCAGCGTTGAGGCGCGGCAAACTCGGGGATACGATCGCGACGTCGCTCGCCGCCCTCGGCATCTCGATGCCAGACTTCTGGCTGAGCTACGTTTTGATCCTGGTGTTCGCGCTCGGCCTCGGCCTGTTCCCCGCCTATGGGTTCACCGCGCCCGGTGTATCGCTCACCGGGGCGCTCTATTCCGGATTCCTGCCGGCGCTGGCGGTGTCGGCGCCGCTCGCGGCAGTGTTCGCCCGGACCTTGCGAACGTCGCTGCTGGAAGCGGGCAACAAGGACTACGTTGTTGCGGCGCGGTCGTTCGGGTTCCGGCCGGCCTACATCTTCGTGCATTGGGTGTTCCGCAACGCCTTGATCCCCTACATCACGATCATCGGCTTGCAGATCCGGTACATTCTCGGCGGCGTGGTCGTCATCGAGCGCATCTTCGGAGTTTCCGGCATCGGCTCGCTGATGGTCGATGGCGCCTTCGCCCGCGACTATCCGGTCGTGCAGGCTTGCGCAGTGGTGTTCCTGGTCATCGTGCTGTCGGTTAATCTGGTCGTCGATGTCGTCTGCAGCCTGCTCGATCCGAAGAGGACAAGGTGATGGCGGGATTGCTGCGATCGCTGTGGAGCAATCGAACGGCGCGCACCGGCCTGATCATCGTCGGGCTGTTCCTGATTGCGATCTCGCTCGGTGGCGCGCTGATGCCGTACTCTGCGACCGACATGGATTTCGTCAACCTGCTGACGCCGCCGGCCTGGACGCATCCCTTCGGCACGGACTCGTTCGGCCGCGATGTGCTAACTCGTGTCCTGCTCGGCGGCCGTGTATCGCTGGCGATCTCGGTGACCGGTGTCGCGTTGGCCGCCATGATCGGCATTCCCGCCGGGCTCGCGGCCGCCTGGTATGGCGGATGGATCGATCAACTGCTGATGCGTTTCGCAGATCTGTTGTTCGCCTTCCCGAGTTTCGTGCTGGCACTGTTCCTGATGGTGGTGCTGGGCTTCGGCGTCACCAACGTGATTCTTGCGATCGCGCTCGTCTATGTGCCGATCTTCGCGCGTCTCTCCCGCAACCTCGCCTTGACCGTGCGTGAAGAGGCTTATGTGCAGGCCGCACGCCTGATGGGTCAATCGACGGCCCGCATTCTTGGCCGCGAGATCCTGCCCAACATCATGGCGCCGATCATGGTCCAGGCGTCGATCTCGATCGCCTTCGGGGTGATTATCGAAGCCGGCTTGAGCTTCCTGGGGCTCGGTGTACAGCCGCCGACGCCGTCGCTCGGCGTGATTATGGCCGACGGCCGCGAGTACTTCAATCAGGGCCCGTGGGTGCTGACCTTGGCGGGGCTGTTCATCTCGTTCGGTCTGCTGGGTCTCAACTTGTTGGGTGATGGACTGCGCGATCTCACCGACCCGAAGCTGCGCGAGAGGACGACCTCATGAGCGCAGCCGTCGCGAACGAGCCGCCGCTGCTGGAGGTGCGCAATCTGTCGACGCGGTTTCGCATGGGTGCCGTCGACATGCTGGCGGTCCGCCGCGTGGATCTCGAGGTGGCCCGGCGGGAGGTGCTCGGCATCATCGGAGAGTCGGGGTCCGGCAAGTCGGTCACAGGGCTGTCGCTGCTGCGCTTGCTGCCGGCCCACGCGAAGGTGACGGCCGAATACCTGCGCTTTGCCGGCCGCGAATTGCTGCCGCTCGACGACGAGGCGTTTCGCCAGCTGCGCGGCACGCATCTGGCGATGATATTTCAAGACCCGGTTGGTGCATTCAACCCGGCGAAATCGATCGGCTGGCATCTCGATCGGATCATCGCCCGCGCCGCAACGCGCGAGGACCGGCAGGGCATCGATCTGACCCAGGATGCGCACCGCTGGCTGACCGATGTCGGTATCGCGCATCCCGAGCGCATCCTGCCGCTCTATCCGCACCAGTTGAGCGGTGGCATGCTGCAGCGGACACTGATCGCGATGTCCGCCGCCTTGCAACCCGACCTCCTGATCGCCGACGAGCCGACCACCAACCTCGATAATATCGTCGAGCGCCAGATCATCGGATTGTTTCGGCGGTTGAAGGACAAGCTCGGTTCCGCGATCATCTTCATTACCCACGACATCGCGCTCGCCGCCGGCCTGTGCGACCGGATCGCCGTGATGTACGCGGGCGAGATCGTCGAGACCGGACCAGCAGACGTTTTGTTCAGGTCGCCGGCGCATCCCTACACTGCTGGCCTGATCGAGACATCGCGGCAGCTCGACGAGCGGGCCGGACGGTTGAAGGAGATTCCGGGCGAACTGCCATCAGGGCTCCAGCTGTCCGAAGGCTGCCTGTTCGCGCCGCGCTGCGGTTTCGCGACCGATGCGTGCCGCGCCGCGCCGCCCGCGAATATTGCAATGGCAAAGAATCATAGCGTGCGGTGCATTCGCCATGCATGAAACTGCACGCCCATTGGTCGACGCTTCCAATCTCGTCGTCAGCTTCAAACAGAGTGGCGGCGGCGGGGCATTCAGGGCCGTCGACGGCGTGACGCTCGCCATTGCCCCGGGCGAGGTGGTGGGCATTGTCGGCGAGTCGGGGTCGGGCAAGACGACGCTCGCGAAGACTATTCTGCGGCTCTATCAGCCCAGCGGCGGCAGTTTGCGGTTCGATGAGCAAGACATCACCAATCTCGGCGAGAGCGCGCTCAGGCCGATCCGGCGGCAGATGCAGATGGTGTTCCAGGACCCATTGTCGTCGTTCAATCCGCGCGTGCGCATCGGCGATGCGATCGCACTTCCACTGCGCCTGCACCGTAGGGGCAACGCCCATGAGATCAGCGCCAAGGTAAAGAGTTTGCTGGCGCAAGTGGGGCTCGGCAGCCAGTACATTGGCCGCTACCCGCACGAGATGTCCGGCGGCCAGTTGCAGCGCGTCGCGATTGCCCGGGCGCTTGCGGTCGAGCCCCGCCTGATCGTCGCCGACGAAGCGGTCAGCAAACTCGATGTCTCGGTCAGGGCACAAATTCTCAATCTGCTGCGCGATGTCCAGGCTTCGACTGGCGTGGCGCTGCTGTTCATCACCCACGATCTTCGGGTGGCGCGATATCTGTGTGACCGCATCGGCGTGATGTTCTTCGGCCGGCTCGTCGAACTGGGAGCGACCGAGGATGTGTTCGCCAAGCCGCGTCATCCCTATACGCGGGCGCTGCTTTCGACACTCGACGACGACGGCGGCGAACTGGCGGCACTCGAGCCGCCGGCCCCGGCTTCGAGCGGCGGCTGCCGCTATCGCTCGCGTTGCCCGATCGCGCGATCCGACTGCGCCGAGCATCGGCCGGAACTGGAAGCGACCGCAGACGGCAAACAAGTCGTCGCTTGTCCCTACAGCGTAGGTGGCTGACCTGCGGCAACGCTGCGCGCGTCGGCTAAGGCCAGATCGAGTGCGGTCTGCAACAGCCGGCGGCTAGCCGCGCGAGACTTCCAGCCTGCATGTGCGGTCAATGTGACGTTCGGCAGCCGTGTCAGAGCGTGGCCCGCGGGCAGCGGCTCAATATCGAACACGTCGAGTGCGGCGTGTGCGATGCGGCCGCTTTCGAGCGTAGTGATCAGTGCGCCCTCGTCGATCAAGGCGCCGCGTGCAGTGTTGACCAGGAGTGCCCCGGGCTTGAGTTTACCGAGTTGCGCAGCGCCGATTAGTCCCTTGGTCTCGGGTGTCAGGGCCAGATGCAGACTCACCGCATCCGACACCGTAAGCAATTCATCGAGGCCAACGGCACGTGCCGGGACGCCCGCCGGAATACCGGAGCGGTTCCAGGCGATGACCTTCATGCCGAAACCGGACGCGATACGCGCCATCTCCGAGCCGATGCCGCCGAGGCCGATCAGTCCGAGCGTGCGCCCCAGCAACTCGATCCCTTCTCGCGTCTCCCATTTGCCGGCACGGACGTCGCGATCCATTCGCGCAGCATCGCGGGCGGCGGCCAGCAACAGTGCGAAGGCGTGCTCGGCAACGGTGCGGTCCCCATAGCGGCGGATGGTGCGCACGACGATGCCGTGCGTAGCGGCCGCCCCCATGTCAATGTAGCTCGACGCGCCAGTGCCGAGGAAAATGATCGACCGCAGGTTCGCAGCACGGCTGAGCAGCGGATCGTCCATGTTCGTGTGACCGTTAAGAACGATGGCTGCGTCCGCAACCAATTCTGCCAGCTCTACTGGTGACGGATCACCGTCATAAACCGTCATGTCTGTCGGGGCGCCGATCTCGTCGAGCAGTTCGCGCATCAGGGGCGAGCAGTCGATGTAGACGATCCGGGGCGCCATCACAGCGCTCGGCACAGGCGCATCGCGTCGAGCACGGCCGACTGCACGTTGCGGCTCGCCACCGCATCGCCGATGCGATGCAGCTCGAACGCTCCGGCTGGATTGATGGTCAACGGCTGCTCGGTCAGCGCCAGCAATGCGTCGATGTCGGTCACGCCGGCGTTGGAGGCCGCGTCGCGCAGCGCATGATAGATGCCGTCGGCCGGCAGCGTGCCGTGGTCGACGATCAGCTGGTCGGTGACGCGCTCGACGGTCTTGCCCGTCGCGAGATTGCGGAATTCGACATGCAGCCGGTTGCCACGCCGCTCGACCTTCTCGATCTGGTGGTCGAAATGCATCGGGAACGCCGAGTTCGTAGGCGCGCTTCTTCCAGATGATGCGCTCGGCGTAGGTCAGTTCCTGCGCCAGCTGGTTGTCGATCGAATAGAAATTGAGCTGCCGGCCATCGCGAGCGGCCATCTCCATGACCTGCGATCCGGGATGCCGGCCGGTGCCGTCATAGACCACCACATCGCTGCCGAGCGGCACCGTGCCGGTGATGATGTCCCATGCCGAAGTGACATGCTCGGCACCCTTGATCCATTCGATGATCGGGTGTGCCGCCAGTGGCGACGATGACGACGTCGGGCTTCAACGCGATCACGTCGTCGCGCTCGGCGTAGGTGTTGAGCCGCACCTCGACGCCGAGGCGTTCGATCTCCGACTTGCGCCAATCGACGATGCCGATCACGTCGCGGCGCCAACTCGCACGTTGCGCCATCAGCAGCTGGCCGCCGAGTTGGCTCGCTGCTTCGAGCAAGACGACGCTGTGGCCGCGGATCGCCGACACGCGGGCCGCTTCGAGACCGGCCGGCCCGCCGCCGATCACCACCACCTGGCGGCCGGCGCGCGGCGACCGCGTGATCTCGTGCGGCAGGATCTTCTCGCGTCCCGTCGAGGGATTGTGCAGGCAGCTCGGCCGGTAGGGCGACTGGCAGTGGGTGGCGCCGACGCAGGGGCGGATCTCGGTTTCGCGACCTGCGGCGATCTTGGAGACGAGATGCGGATCGGCGATCTGCGCCCGCGTCATCGCCACCATGTCGAGCAGGCCCTCGGCGATGGCGTGACGGGCGCTCGACACGTCGGCGACGCGGGCGGCATGGAATACCGGGAGCTTCATTTCGCGCTTGAAGGCGCCGACCGGTTTCAGCCACGGCGCGATGCCCGATGCCATGCCCGGCATGTTGTCGACGGCGAGGCCGATCTCGGTGTCCATGCGGCCGTAGATGGCATTGAAGAAATCGATCAGGCCCGTTGCCTCGAAGATCTTGGCGATCTCCAGGCATTGCTCGAAGTTCAAGCCGACCGGGCCTTCGTCGACGACGTAGCGGAAGCCGAGCAGGAATTTGTCGCCGACCTGCCGGCGCATTTCCTCGTACACCATCAGGCCGAACCGGCAGCGGTTTGCCGACCGAGCCGCCCCACTTGTCGGTCCGCTTGTTCATCGACGGCGACAGGAACTGGCCGATCAGATGGCCGCCGGCGAGCGTCTCGATGCCGTCGAGACCACCTTCCTGGCAGCGTTTGGCGGCGGCGCCGTAGGACTTGATCACGCGGGCGATGTCGTACTCGTCCATCTCCTTCGGGAAGCTGCGGTGCAGCGTTTCGCGGATCGGCGACGGCGCGATCGTCGGCAGCCAGTTCGAGGCGTAGGGCTCGCCGCGCCGCCCCAGGTGCGTGATCTGGCACATGATCGCGGCGCCGTGCGCGTGCACGCGCTCGGAGAACTGCTGCAGATGCGGGATCACCTCGTCGACGCCGACGTTCAACTGCCGGAAGATGTTGGGGCTGTCCGGCGCGACGTTCGACGAGCCGCCGAACATGGTGAGCGCCAGACCGCCCTTCGCCTTTTCAGCGTGATAGAGCTGATAGCGCTCGGTCGGCATGCCGTTCTCTTCGAGACCGCAGGCATGGCTCGTGCTCATGATTCGATTGCGCAGCGTCAGGTGCCGGATCGTCAGCGGCACCAGCAATGGGTCGGAACGGCGGGCTGCTGGCTGGGTGACTGTTGCTTCCGGTCGAGTCATGCTGGTCGCCTCGCGGGTCTGTATCTGCGGAAATTATGCCGCGCGGGGAGGGCATTGCGCAATCACAGGTCGCCGCCCGAACTGCAGCACAGTCCTGCAAATTGGTGTGAGTATGATTGTGGGAACGCCTCAGCGCCAGTCCGGCGCCAACAGGAGCGCGGCCCTCCACTACAGCCACAAGTTTTGCACGAGGCATCGCGAGGGCATCTGCGAGTTGCGTGACGGTCAATGCCAGTGGCGCCATGAACTCCGCATCTCAAGATCACTCCCGGGTGGCGGCGGATGCGGCTCGACAATTCTGCACTGGCCCAAAGCGGTAGGGCCTCCACGAGGCAATGTGCTTGAATGCCGGCCCATTGACAGGTCCAGAAGCGATTTTGGTCGATCGACCATCCGCATAGTGCTTTATGAACATGGCGTGGTTCGATCCAGCCATCCATCCGGTTGGCATCGAGGTTTTTGCAAGACAGGGTATTTTGAATGCATGAGCGGCGTCTGTTCGCTAGACTTCGATGACTGGCTCTGCAGTGAATGGGGCGGAAGTCAGTATCAGTACATCTGCAGAGGCAGCACTGAGCCAGGGCCGACCATCAAGCCCCAAGCTTCGTCGGCTCCAACCACAAGTTCGCTGGTCTTACTGGGTTTTCCGGCAAGCCCAAGCGTGTACTTGTACTTTCCCGGCTTCAGATCAAGCATTGGTCCTTCCGGTGTTTTGGAGCTGCCGGTGCCGGGTTTGATTTTGAAGGTCTTCTTGTTGATCGTCAGAGACGCTTCGTCATCGCCGAGATTGCCGAGCATGATCTTCGCCATGCCGGACGGCGGCAGCAAACCCGCCTTTTGCGCTTCCGCCGGATTCTTCACTACGATGGCGATCGTCGTTTCCTTGCCCTTGCGGCCAAGCGTGAGCGTTGCCGGCCCTTCGGGAGACACGTAGGCGAGTGACACACCGTCAGGCTTGATGACCGCGACTTCGGGACGCTCTTTCCAGTCTCGCTTTGTGAGTTCCCGGCGATACAAGGCAAGGACCGAACCCATGTCTGATGGCACCTGGGCCTGATAGTCGCGGCGGAAGGCGGCCCCACCGCCTTTCAGGGTCCAAGCCCCCGGCGCGCTCGCCGTGTAGTTCTTGGGGACCGGGAAACCAGAAACCTCGATTGCTTCGAGCCGCTCGGTCTCCTTGTTCGGATCGGCAGGCACACGCAAGCCCGTACCGTCTGCCGTTACCTTTGCCTTGTCGCCAAACAGCATGACCGTGAAGCCGATCTTCTGCGCGCCCTTGGTGAAATCGGAGCGCACCATCGTCGGCTTGTCGATCGGCGAGCGTCCCGCCGTCCAGCCGAGTGCCTTCATCTCCCGGCGATAGAATTCGGCCACGGATTTTGGCGTCGACAGCGAGGAGAACTCGAGCTTGCCGTCGTCGCCGTTGAAACTCACTGATTGAGCATCCTCGGGCAATGGGATGGGCGTGCCGGGATTTGCAAGCGGACGTAGCGTCACGACCGGAGCATCGGCGACGGCCTTCTCCGCAGACACCCGCTTCGCCGTAGACGCGGCCATCAAGTCCTCGACCTCCTTGCGACGGTCACGCATCCACTGGTCGTCGGCATCCTTCTTGGCCCTCGACCGCGCGGCAATGGCCGTCTGCGACAGCTGTGCGATTAACCGCACGTCGATCATGTCATAGAGTTCACGCAGCTCAAGAACGGCCGTCTCGTCCGCCTTGGAAAACGTAACGCGTGCGGTGCTCGGGGCAATGTTAGCGCCTGCAGCCTGCTCCTGATACCCACGGGCGGCCAGCTCTCGTCGATAGAATGCCAAGACGACGGGAAGCTCGGCGACAATCAGGGCCGTCGCTTCGCGGCGCGGGGAGTTGGAGCTGCCGGTACCGCCGGAGCGCTTGTAGTGTTGCGATGCCGGCAGTCCGGCGAAGTCTTGATAATAGGGCAGATCCTTCGGCAGAGCGAATGGCGCGACACGTAGATCGACGATCGTCTTGCCTGCGGGATCACGCCTCAGAGTCAGCATCACCGGTTGAGCTCTGCCGTTGCGTTCGCGATTGAAGTAAGCGCGCCGGCCGTTCTCGACGACATCGCCGAGCGTGGCGTGCGGCCAGCGCGAAGAAATCACTGGCGAATCGAGGGGAGCCCAGCCTTCTGCAGCCAGACCTAACTTGAAAAACTCCTCGGCGGCCTCAACGGGCAGAGCGGTAGAACAGCGCAGATAGGGACGGTTCTCGTCGTAGACGATATCCGTCGCATCATCGGGGAACGGGACGTTGGCCGGAATGGAATTGTTGTGACTGTAGCTTATGCGAGATTGGTCGGGTCGGCCGGGCGCGCCCGAGACGCTGATATAGATGCCGTCCCGTCCCTTCTTGAACCGGATCGATTGCTGCTGATCCGGGGGCCGATAGCGCAACCACCCCTGAGCGTTCAGCGACCTCTCGGTTGCGGCGTTCGCGCCATCCCTGGAGCCCTGAAAGACGTAAGTGATCGAGCTGGAGGTCGCCCGATCTGATGCGGAGACCTCGGCACCATCGGGGCGGGGAACGGTCGAGATGTCGAAGCCGCTCTGAGCCAAAGCGTGGGAAGTCACGCCAGCGAACAGGGCAATCGTGGTGAGGATCGAAAGCAGTCCCGAAGCGATATCGGGGCAGGCAAAACGCGGGACAGCCGACATAAGCGCCTCTGGTCACAAATGGCGCCACGCCCATGCGCGCGGCTGTAGAGAGCCGATGATGTCGATATTCCCATGCGGCGCAATGAAAATTGAAGGCCATGGTTGCCGCAGACCTGCTGTCGCACTGACGAATTCGCACATGCGCAACGCATTGGAAGAATGCCGCATCGATTGTGCGGAGGTCTCCTCACCGGAATGCAAATGCAACATTCTGTTGTGCGAGTGCAATTCGCAGGCTGAGGGTCATTCTCGTCGGGCGTGAAATTCGAAACGGCAGTGGTGCAGAGAAAGCCGACCTCGAGTACCAGCCGTCACCTGGGCTCAAATCATCAAAAATTGGATGTCGGCTCGAAACTTGAGAGAAGACATCGGGCTGGCGCTCAGGAAGTCAGCGGAGAAAGGCTCGGCCCCGAAGAAGGTCGCGGCGATCTATCGCGACGGTGTCGTCAGCTCGCCGGATCATCGATCGTGGGCGACGGCTGCGCCAGCTTGCTCAAGGCCGCCACATCGCCGAGTTTGATAGCTGGTCCATTAACGGTCACGCCATAGGCGATTAACGCGGCGAAAGAACGAGACAGCACTTCCGGCGCCATGCCGAGACGGGCCGCAAGTACCCTCTTGTCGAACGGCAGATCGAACTGGCCCTTGCCACCGGTCTCGGCATCGCGAGCGAGTAGCCAGTTGGCAAGGCGTTCGAGGCTCGACCTGAGCTTCTGGTTCTTGAGTTCCTTCACGACCCCGCGATAGGCGATGGCCAGTTCGGTCGCAAGCGCGCGGGCAAAGGCGGCGTCCTCGCTGAAGTACTGGCGCACCGCATCGGCCGGGATCATCAATATTCGCGCCGATGACAGCGCACGGGCTGATTTCAGGTAGATCCGGTCGAGTACCACCGCCGCGACGATGAAGCTGTGGCCCGGCCCAAGCACCGCGACGGTAGTTTCACGATCGCGATAGGCCGCAAACACCTCGACTTGGCCATCGACGATGACGTGCAGGAAATCCGCAGGCTCGCCTTCGCGGACGAGTTCGACATGTGCGGGGAAGCGCTGCAGAAACGATATCCGCAGCATATGATCTATGTGGCCGGCGGCCACGCCCGCAAACAACGGCAAGGCGCGCATTTCATTCTGGTCGTCGAGACGCACGGCCAATCCCCCTCCCCCTGTCCTATCGTCGGCGACTATCTGGACATGCGTCTTGATGTTTATCAAGTCAAACCTTGCAATGAAACACTCGCCTCAATGACGAACGGTGGCGGCGGCAATGACCATCATCGCAAACGGACTTGAATTGTTCCCTGCGAGGGCCATCGTTGACTTCGATCAACCGTCTCAGTCAGCAGCGACTTCAACCATAGCTCATCCGGATCGAAATTGTCCGGCTTGGCTATGGGGGCGGCAATGACAGATTGGGCGCGTGTCGACAAAGGTGATCAGGGCCGGGCGCTCTGGATGTCCACGCTCGCATTCACCGTTTGCTTCGCGGTCTGGACGATTTTCGCGATCATTGGCATCCAGATCAAAAAAGATCTCGGACTGAGCGAAACGCAGTTCGGACTTCTCGTCGGGACACCGATCCTGACCGGCTCGCTCATAAGGTTAATGCTGGGCATCTGGTCCGACCAGTACGGCGGGCGGATGGTACTGTTCATCACCATGCTGGCGGCGTCGGTGATGACCGCGCTTCTGATCTTCGCCTACGATTACACCACCTTTCTGGTAGCGGCGCTTGGCGTCGGCATCGCGGGCGGGTCGTTTTCGGTCGGCATCGCCTACGTCTCGAAATGGTTCCCGAAAGAGAAGCAGGGGACTGCGCTCGGCATCTTTGGTGCCGGCAACGTCGGCGCGGCGGTGACCAAGTTCGCGGCGCCGACCATCATGGTCGGCTACGGCTGGAAGGCGGTGGCGCTGGTGTGGGCCGTGGCGTTGGCAATTACAGCCGTCGTCTTCTTCTTTGCAACGAAGGACGATCCCGATCTCGAGCGACGCCGCCGCGATGGCGTGAAGCCCGAGCCCCTGTCGGCCATGCTGGAGCCCTTGCGCAACGTCCAGGTCTGGCGTTTCTCGCTCTATTATTTCTTCGTGTTCGGCGGTTTCGTCGCGCTCGCCTTGTGGCTGCCGCGATATCTGATCGGCGTCTATGGCCTTGATATCACCAGCGCCGGTATGATCGGCGCCGCCTACTCGGTGCCGGCCTCGATCTTCCGCGCCTATGGCGGTCATCTGTCCGACAAGTTCGGTGCGCGCCGTATCATGTACTGGACCTTCCTGGTCTCGGTGGTCTGCACCTTCATCCTGTCCTATCCGCCGACCTCGTACGTCGTCGAAGGCATTCGCGGTCCAGTCACGTTCTCGATGCGCATGAGCGTGGTGGCGTTCATGGTTGTTGCCTTCGTGCTCGGCTTCTTCATGAGCCTGGGCAAGGCGGCGGTCTACAAGCACATCCCGGTCTACTACCCCGATCGTGTCGGCGCGGTCGGTGGTGTCGTCGGCCTCGTCGGCGGCCTCGGCGGCTTCGTCCTGCCGATCGCCTTCGGCGCCCTCAACGATCTGACGGGTATCTGGCAGAGCTGCTTCTGGCTGCTGTTCCTTATCGTCGCCGCTTCGCTGGTGTGGATGCACTTCTCCATCCTCAGCATGGAGCAGACGGCAATCGAGGCCGGCATCAAGGTCGGCACGTTGCCCGAGTTGCCAGAAATGCAGCCGATCCACGGGCCGCAGCAACATGGCGAAATGGCGCCGGTTGCCGGCATCCAGGATTGGCGACCGGAAGACAAGACCTTCTGGGAGAGCGGCGGCCAGACGATCGCGCGCCGCAACCTTTGGATATCAGTGCCTTGCCTGTTGCTGTCGTTCGCGGTGTGGATGGTCTGGTCGGTGGTGGTCGCGAAACTGCCGAGCGTCGGCTTCGCGTTCACTAACGAGCAGCTATTCT
Source organism: uncultured Alphaproteobacteria bacterium (assembly GCA_963732635.1). Taxonomy (GTDB): domain Bacteria; phylum Pseudomonadota; class Alphaproteobacteria; order Rhizobiales; family Hyphomicrobiaceae; genus JAKFWF01. Next base: position 69,616 of record CAVTAL010000033.1, on the reverse strand, counting down.
GGCTCGCTTCTCTGCCGGGCCTATCCGGCGCGACACTGCGCATTTTCTACAGCTTCATGCCGGCGATCTTCGGCGGCAGGCTCTGGACGACGCTCGCCACCTGGTCGCTGCTGATCCCGGCCATCGGCATGGGTTATGCGGTGCAGAACCCGGGCACGCCGTACTGGATCTTCCTCGCACTCGCCTTGCTGTGCGGCTTCGGCGGCGGCAACTTCGCCTCGTCGATGGCCAACATCTCGTTCTTCTTCCCGAAGGCCGAGAAGGGCAATGCGCTCGCCATTAATGCCGGCCTCGGAAACCTCGGCGTCAGCGTCGTGCAGTTCGTGGTGCCGATCGCCATCACTACGGGCATTTTCGGCTGGCTTGGCGGCGATCCCCAGACGGCGACCGTCGCCGGTGTCAAGACGACGCTCTTTCTGCAGAACGCCGGCTACGTGTTCGTGCCGTTCATCGTTGCCTCCGCCTTCGCGGCGTGGTTCGGCATGAACGACATCGCCACCATGAAAGCCTCATTTGCGGACCAGTCGGTGATCTTCACCCGCACCCACAACTGGATCATGTGCTGGCTATATACCGGCACCTTCGGCTCGTTCATCGGCTTCTCGGCGGCGTTCCCATTGCTGTCTAAGATCCTGTTTCCGGAGGTCAATGCCCTCCAGCTCGCCTTTCTCGGCCCTCTGGTCGGTGCGCTAGCGCGCGCCGCTGCCGGCAAACCAAGTGACCGGATCGGCGGTGGCCGCATCACCTTTTGGGTGTTCGTCGCCATGAGTTTCGGCGTGATCGGCGTGCTCTATGCGATCGGCATGAAGGGCAATCCATCGGCATTCCCGGTGTTCTTCGCGAGCTTCCTGTTCCTGTTCGCGGCGGCCGGCATCGGCAACGCATCGACCTTCCAGATGATCCCCGCGATTATGAGGCTGGAAGTTGCGCGGCTCGAACCCGGCCTCACCGCCGCCGAGCGGGTCAAGCAGTCGGACAAGGAGGCAGCGGCGATCATCGGGTTTACTTCGGCGATGGCAGCGTACGGCGCCTTCTTCATTCCGAAAAGCTTCGGCTCGTCGATTGCCGCCACCGGTGGTCCCGAAATCGCGCTCTACGGTTTCCTCGCATTCTACGTGAGCTGCATCGCCGTCACCTGGTGGTTCTACACCAAACCCGGCGGACTGCTGTTTGACATCGAGCGCGGCCGCTCGAAGCCCTCGACCGCCGCCTGACGCTCCCCCTCGTGATCAAAGCTGCAAGACAGGACAAGCTGACATGAGCCACTTTCTCGATCGTCTAACCTTTTTCAACAAGGTCTCGGAAACCTTCTCCGATGGCCATGGTGTCACAACCAACGAGGACCGCCGCTGGGAGGATGGCTATCGCAAGCGCTGGCAACACGACAAGATCGTGCGCTCTACGCATGGCGCCAACTGTACCGGCTCATGCTCGTGGAAGATCTACGTCAAGGGCGGCATCGTTACCTGGGAAACCCAGCAGACGGATTACCCGCGCACGCGGCCCGACTTGCCTAACCACGAACCGCGCGGCTGCTCGCGCGGCGCGTCCTACAGCTGGTATCTCTACTCCGGCAACCGGGTGAAATACCCGCTGGTGCGCTCGCGGCTTGTGAAGTTGTGGCGCGAGGCGCGCGCCACCATGACGCCGGTCGCGGCCTGGAAATCGATCGTCGAAAACCCCGAGAAGCGCGCGAGTTACACCAAGAAGCGCGGTCATGGTGGCTTCGTCCGCGCGAACTGGGACGAAGTGACGGAGATCATCGCGGCGGCCAATGCCTACACGGTGAAGGCGCACGGCCCCGACCGCGTCTTCGGCTTCTCGCCGATCCCGGCGATGTCGATGGTGAGCTACGCGGCGGGCTCGCGCTACCTTTCGCTTATCGGCGGCGTCTGCATGTCGTTCTACGACTGGTATTGCGACCTGCCGCCGGCATCCCCGCAAACCTGGGGCGAGCAGACCGACGTCCCCGAAAGCGCCGACTGGTACAACGCCGGCTTCATCATCTTGTGGGGCTCGAACGTGCCGCAGACGCGCACGCCGGACGCGCACTTCTACACCGAGGCGCGCTATCGCGGCATGAAGAGTGCCGTGATCTGCCCGGACTATTCGGAAGCCTCCAAGTTCGGCGACATCTGGCTCAGCGTGAAGCAGGGCACCGACTCGGCGCTCGCCATGGCGATGGGCCATGTGATCCTGAAGGAATACCACGTCGACCGCCAAGTGCCGTATTTCCGCGACTACATTCGCCAGTACACCGATATGCCGATGCTGGTGCGGCTGGTGAAGCAGGGTGACAATTTGGTCGCGGACCGGTTCGTGCGCGCTTCCGATTTCGACCAGTCGCTGGGCGAGAACAACAATCCCGAATGGAAAACCGTCGCCTACGACGAGACGAGCGGCCAGATCGTGGCGCCGCGCGGCACCATTGGGTTCCGCTGGGGCGAGAGTGGCAAATGGAACCTGGAAGAGAAGGCAAGCGGCGGCGCGGAGACGAAGCTCAGGCTGTCGCTGAAGGACATCAAGGACGACGTCGTCGATGTCGCCTTCCCGTACTTCGGCAACATCGCGCACGAGCACTTCGTCTCCGACACCCACGCAAGTGTCCTGCAGCGCCGGGTGCCGGTGAAGAGGTTGGTCCTCGCCGACGGCGAGACGCTGATTGCCTCGGTGCATGATCTGTTCATGGCAAACTACGGCGTCGATCAGGGGCTCGGTGGCGCCAATGTGCCGAAGTCGCTCGACGACGATGTGCCCTACACGCCGGCTTGGGCCGAGAAGATCACCGGCGTATCGCGCGACAAAATCATCCAGGTGGCGCGCGAATTCGCGACCAACGCCGAGAAGACCAAGGGCCGCTCGATGATCATCATCGGCGCTGCCATGAACCATTGGTACCACGCCGACATGAACTATCGCGGCGTAATCAACATGCTCGCCATGTGCGGCTGCGTCGGCCAGTCGGGCGGTGGTTGGGCGCACTATGTCGGTCAGGAGAAGCTGCGCCCGCAAGCCGGTTGGGCGCCACTCGCCTTCGCCCTCGATTGGGGCCGGCCGCCGCGCCAGCAGAATTCCACCTCGGCGTTCTACGCCCACACCGACCAGTGGCGCTACGAGACCATCAAGGTCGGCGACCTGCTATCACCCACGGCGCCGACCGGCCCGTGGGACGGCGCCATCATCGACTTCAATATCCGCGCCGAGCGCATGGGCTGGCTGCCGTCGGCGCCGCAACTCGAGACCAACCCGCTGCAGGTGGCGAAGGACGCCAAGGCTGCTGGCATGGCGGCCAAGGACTACGTCGCCCAATCGCTCAAGTCCGGCAAACTGAAGATGAGCTGCGAGGACCCCGATAATCCGAAGAACTGGCCGCGCAACATGTTCGTGTGGCGCTCGAATCTGCTCGGCTCGTCCGGCAAGGGCCACGAGTATTTCCTGAAGCATCTGCTCGGCACCACGCATGGCGTGCTGGGCAAGGATCTGGGCGCCGAGGGCAAGGCGCGCTCGAAGGAAGCCATCTGGCACGAGAAGGCGCCGGAAGGAAAACTCGACCTGCTGGTGACCCTCGACTTCCGCATGTCGACCACTTGCGTCTACTCCGACATCGTGCTGCCGACCGCCACCTGGTACGAGAAGAACGATCTCAATACTTCCGATATGCACCCCTTCATCCACCCGCTAACCAGCGCGGTCGATCCGGCCTGGGAGGCGCGTTCGGACTGGGAGATCTACAAGGGGATCGCCAAGAAATTCTCAAGGTCGCGCCAGAGGTGCTGGGCGTCGAAACCGATGTGGTGCTGAACCCAATCAAGCACGATACCGCGAACGAGATCGCCCAGGCCTTCGATCCCAAGGATTGGAAGACCGGCGCGTGCGAACCGATCCCCGGCAAGACAATGCCGGTCGTCATAGAAGTCGAGCGCGACTATCCGCATATCTACGAGCGATTTACGTCGCTCGGGCCGCTGATGGAGAAAGTTGGCAACGGCATCAAGGGTATGGCCTGGAACACTGGGCATGAAGTCGAACACCTGAAGGCACTCAACGGCGTGCACGCGGAAGGTGCCAACAAGGGCCTCGCCCGCATCGTCAGCGACATTGACGCCACCGAAGTGATCCTGATGATGGCGCCGGAAACTAACGGCGAGGTTGCCGTCAAGGCGTGGAATGCCCTGTCGAAGGTGACCGGCCGCGAGCATGCGCATCTGGCACTACCCAAGGAAGACGAGAAGATCAGATTTCGGGATGTCGTCGCCCAGCCGCGCAAGATCATCTCGGCGCCGACATGGTCCGGCCTCGAGAGCGAGAAGGTTTGTTACAACGCCGGTTACACTAATGTTCACGAGCTGATTCCGTGGCGCACGCTCACTGGCCGCCAACAGCTCTATCAGGACCACCTGTGGATGCGGGCGTTCGGTGCAGCGCTGTGCGTCTATCGCTCACCACTCGATCTCAAGACGACCGGACCGGTGATGGACCTCAAGCCCAACGGCGAAAGGCAGATTGTCCTCAACTTCATCACGCCGCACCAGAAGTGGGGTATCCATTCAACCTACACCGACAATCTTATGATGCTGACGCTGTCGCGCGGCGGGCCGATCGTGTGGCTCAGCGAAACCGACGCCGCCAAGGTCGGAATCGTCGATAACGATTGGGTCGAGGCCTACAATAGCAACGGAGCGCTGGTCGCCCGCGCCGTGGTCTCACAGCGCATGAAGGAGGGTACGCTCTTCATGTATCACGCGCAGGAGAAGATTGTGAACGTCCCCGGTTCCGAGATGACCGGCAATCGCGGCGGGATCCATAACTCGGTGACGCGCGCGGTGCTGAACCCGACACACATGATTGGCGGCTATGCCCAGCTCGCCTACGACTTCAACTACTACGGCACTATCGGCACCAACCGCGACGAGTTCGTCATCATCCGCAAGGTGAAGACCGTCGATTGGCTGGAGCGGCCCTACGGGCAGGGTGCCATCCAAAAAACTGCGGCCGAGTGAGGAGATCTAACATATGAAAATCCGCGCTCAAATTGCGATGGTGCTGAACCTCGACAAGTGCATCGGCTGTCACACCTGCTCGGTGACCTGCAAGAACGTATGGACCAGCCGCGAAGGCATGGAATACGCCTGGTTCAACAACGTCGAGACCAAGCCTGGCATCGGCTATCCCAAGGATTGGGAGAATCAGAAGAAGTGGAACGGCGGTTGGAACCGCAAGCGTAACGGTAAGATCGAGCCCAAGATCGGTGGCAAGTGGCGTATCCTCGCGAACATCTTCGCCAACCCAAACATGCCCGAAATCGACGACTACTACGAGCCGTTCACGTTCGACTACGAACACCTCCAAAAAGCGCCAGAACTAGAAGCCTTCCCGACCGCCCGTCCGCGTTCGCTGATTTCGGGCGAGCGCATGGAGAAGATCGAGTGGGGGCCGAACTGGGAGGAAATTCTTGGCGGCGAATTCGCCAAGCGCTCAGTGGATGCCAACTTCGAAGGCATCCAGAAGGAGATGTACGGTCAGTTCGAAAACACCTTCATGATGTACCTGCCGCGTCTGTGCGAACATTGCCTCAACCCGGCGTGTGCGGCGGCGTGCCCTTCGGGCGCGATCTACAAGCGCGAGGAGGACGGCATCGTCCTGATCGACCAGGACAAGTGTCGCGGCTGGCGTATGTGCGTGTCTGCCTGCCCCTACAAGAAGATCTATTTCAACTGGTCGAGTGGCAAGTCCGAGAAGTGCATTTTCTGCTACCCGCGCATCGAGGTCGGCCAGCCGACAGTGTGCTCGGAAACCTGCGTCGGCCGCATCCGGTACCTCGGTGTCATGCTGTACGACGCCGACCAGATCGAAGCGGCGGCCAGCGTGCCCGACGAGAAGGATCTTTACGACGCACAGTGCAAGATCTTCCTCGATCCATCTGATCCAGCGGTGATTGCGCAGGCGCGCAAGGACGGCATTCCGGAAGCCTGGATCGAAGGCGCGCGGCAATCGCCGATCTACAAGATGGCGATGGAATGGAAGGTCGCCTTCCCGCTTCATCCTGAGTACCGCACGCTGCCGATGGTCTGGTACGTGCCGCCGCTATCGCCGATCACGGCCGCAGCCGAGGCCGGCAAGATGGGCATGGACGGCGGCATGCCGGACGTGAAGTCGCTGCGCATTCCGCTGAAGTACCTCGCCAATCTGCTGACCGCTGGCGACGAGAAGCCGGTCGCGCTCGGTCTCGAACGGATGCTGGCCATGCGCGCCTACATGCGGGCGAAGACGGTCGACGGCGTGATCGACGAAAGCATCGCCAAGCGAGTGGGTCTCACCGGCGCGCAGATCGAACAGATGTACCACATCATGGCGATCGCAAATTACGAGGACCGGTTCGTCATCCCGACCACGCATCGCGAGGCGACAGAAGATGCCTACGAACTGCGTGGCCAATGCGGCTTTACTTTCGGCGACGGCTGCCTGCCCAGCGACACCAAGACCAACCTGTTCGGCGGCGTGAAGATCAAGAACGACCGGCCGAAAGCGAGGGTGTGATCATGAAAACGCTGAAGGTACTTTCCGCCCTGCTGAGCTATCCGACCGAGGACCTGATCGCGGCCAGCGACGAACTGCGCGCCTTGCTCGATCGCGAGGCCGTGCTCGGCAATCCGGCCCGCGCTGGCATCACGGAACTGATCGACGATCTTTCGTGCTGCGATCTGCTCGACCTGCAGGAGCGTTACATACTGCTGTTCGACCGTACCCGTTCGCTGTCACTGCATCTGTTCGAACACGTACATGGCGAGAGCCGCGACCGCGGCCAGGCGATGGTCGACCTAATCAAGGTCTACGAGGACGGTGGCTATTCGCCGACCACGAAGGAGCTACCGGACTTCCTGCCACTGTTCCTGGAATTCGCCTCGACCCGCAAACCGGCCGATGCGATCGAACTCATCGGCCAGCCGGCGCACGTGTTCACAGCGCTGGCCGAGCGGTTGCGCAAGCGCAAGTCACCGTACCACGCGATCTTCGCCGCACTCGTGGTCCTGGGTAAGGTGCAGCCCGATGCCGAGACGGTGGCGCGGCTTCTCGCCGAACCAGATCCGGAGCCCGACGATCTAGAAGCGCTCGACGCTGCTTGGGCGGAAGAAGAAGTGTTGTTCGGGCCAGGCGCGGCGAGCGATGCCTGCGGCAAGGACGGCTTGGCGGCCAAGCTGCGTCAGGCACGTCGCCCGGCGCCTGGGCTTGAAACCGTGCCGGCTGATCGCCCGCGCACCATTGTCACCCACGCCGGCAAATCCACGACACCGGGAGCCTAGAGCCATGCGCGACGCCCTTTTCCAAATCATGTTCACCTGGTATCCGTACTTCTGCCTGACTGTGTTCCTGGTCGGCAGCCTGATCCGCTTCGACCGGGAGCAGTATTCCTGGCGTGCGAGTTCCAGCCAGCTACTGCGCCGCCGCCAGCTGACTTGGGGCTCCAACCTGTTCCATCTCGGCATTCTTTTCCTGATGTTCGGGCACGCAGTGGGCTTGCTGACGCCGAAGGCGGTCTACTCGGTGTTCGTCACCGTACAGCAGAAGCAGATGCTGGCTATCATCGCCGGCGGTATCGCCGGGGCTGCCTGCTTCATTGGACTGACGATGCTGCTGCACCGCCGGCTGTTCGATGCCCGCATCCGGGCGACCAGCACCTACATGGATTTGATCATCTTGGGGCTGCTGTGGGTGCAGTTGACGCTGGGACTGATCACGCTGCCGTTCTCATTGTCGCACTCGGACGGCTCGGTGATGCTGACGCTGGCACATTGGGCGCAGGGCATCCTGACGTTGCAACCGATAAATGCGATCGAGCTGCAGGGACTGGCCTGGCCTTACAAGACACACCTCGTGCTCGGCATGACGATCTTCCTCGTCTTCCCGTTTTCCAGGCTCGTGCATATCTGGTCGGCACCGGTCTGGTATCTCGGGCGTCGCGGCTATCAGGTGGTGCGCACGCGACGCGATCTCGGTCGTCCCTCGCAACAGCCGGCGGAGTGAGCGATCATGGATGTCACATCCCAAGCCGCGCTTAAGCCGGTGGTTTCGGTGAAGACGAAATCGGTCGTCATCAACGGCGTCGAGATCACCCGTGAGGCCATCGGCCAAGAGGTGCAGAATCACCCGGCTGGAAAACCAGGCGAAGCTTGGGCGGCGGCCGCCCGGGCGCTTGCCATCCGGGAATTATTGCTGCAGCAGGCACGAAGGCTCGCTTTGCAGCCGGTGCCGATGGTCGACGACGAAGGTCGCCGCGAGACCGACGAGGAAGCGCTGGTCCGTGCCGTCGTCGAGCAAGAGGTGATGACGCCCGCGCCCGACGAAATCGCCTGCCGTCGCTACTACGACCAGAACCTGCGCCGTTTCCGTTCTGCCGATCTCTACGAGGTTTCGCATATTCTGCTGGCCGGTGCACCGCGGGACGAGGCGGCACGTGTCGCGGCCCGAGAACAAGCGCAGGCGCTGATCGCGATCATCGCCGGCGCGCCGGATAAATTCGAGGCAATGGCGAAACTGCATTCGGCTTGTCCATCACGCGAGCTTGGCGGCAACCTCGGCCAGATCGGACCCGGCCAGACCGTGCCAGAGTTCGAGCGCGCGCTGGCTTCGATCCCGGTCAGCGACGTGCGCTGCGCAGCTGTCGAGAGCCGCTATGGCTGCCACGTCGTCCGCGTCAACCGGCACGAAGAAGGCCGGCAATTGCCGTTCGAATTGGTGGCGTCCCGTATCGCCGAATATTTGGCGGAGCACGTGCGTCGCAGCGCGATCCGACAGTATATTTCGATGCTTGCCGGTCACGCCCAGATCACCGGCGTTGATCTCGCCGCGTCCACTTCTCCTCTGATGCAATGAGGCAACGGCCATGCTGCTGGGTGAGATTTTGAACGAGTTGCGCGATGAGACGGTCGCGGCGGCTACGCTTCTATCGCTCGGCGATCTGAAGCTCGTGGCCGAAGTCGAAGCGGCACGGATACCACACGATGAGAGTGTTGGTGAGTATGTGTCGGGCGCGGCGCAACGCTACGCGCGGCTCGCCTCCGACGAGGATTGGCTACGCCTGATGACCGCGCTCGAAAGGACGGATCGACCGGCCGCTACCTGTCTCGCCGACATGGTGCGCTGGTCGATCGCGCGCGACGCTGTCTCGCCGGCCAAGAACGGTGCTGCCCATGCCTGCTCATGCGGAGGTGGCAACGGGAGCTGCCATGATCAAGCGTAAGCGACCTACCGGCATACGGCGACCACGACCGCCACTGGTGGTCGACATGGTTCCGTTTGCGCTGCTCGATGATCCCCTCGAATATATACTTGCCGATCACGTTCGGCAGCGGTCGATTTGCGCGGCCCTGCAGGACTTCGCAGAATCCCGGCAAGCAGGCCGCGGCGAGGCCGATGAGGTCATGTCATTCCTAATCCACGATCGCGTGATCCACCACGCAGACGAGGACGAGGATCTGTTCCCGGCGGTTAGGCGCAAGTCGTTGCCGGAGGACAATCTCGGCCCGGTGCTGGCACGCCTCACCCAGGATCATCGCCGAAGCGATGCCATCGTAGATGACATCGTCGCGGCGCTGGCAGCGCATCCTGAGCGCGATCCCGTGCGGATCGGCCCGGCGGCGGGCGAACTGATGCAAGTCTACGCCGCCGACGAGCAGCGACATCTGGCGATCGAGAACGGGGTGGTCCTGGTCATTGCCGGTATTCGGCTAACCCGACGGGATCTGCGCGCCATGAGCCGCAAGATGAAGGCTCGCCGAGGTGTTGGCACCTGACGGCGCGACTAAGTGGACACGGACCTGCCAACGCAATTGCGACGATGGATGGCACAGGGAATGAGCAGCGACCAGGCAGAAAATCCGCTCACGGCGATTGTGTATACCGACGGTCGCACCGTCGATCAGGTCATACGGCTAATCGCTGACTATATGACCAAGCGAGGGGCGGCGGTCGCGGGGTTCGTGCAGCGGGACGAACAGCGACACGATCGCCGCCGGTGTGACATGGTGCTCGAGGAAATGACCAGCGGCGAGCGCATCGGTATTTCACAGGATCGCGGACCGCAAGCACGGGGCTGCATGCTCGATGTCGACGAGCTCTTGCGCGCTGAGGCGTTGGCCATGGCCGCATTGGAAGCGAAGCCCGATCTGCTCATCATCAATAAGTTTGGAAAGACCGAAGCCGAAGGCGGCGGATTCCGCCGCTTGCTTGCCGAAGCGGTGACGCGTGGCGTACCGGTACTGATCGCGGTTCCACGCCGCAATCTCGATGCTTGGCGCGTATTCGCAGCTGGTCTCGCCACTGATTTCGAGATCGAACATCTTGCGGGCGATGTGGCTGAGCTTTGCCATCAACTCGGATTTGTTGGTCCCGCGCGCGGCCGGGCGGCCAGCCCTGGCCGCAGCAAGATCGAAAGTTCCACCGCCCAATGAAATCAACGGCAGAACAGATCCGAGCCTATACCGGCCCCGCCATTTGGCTGATCGGCTTTCGGCCATTCTTTCTGGGTGGTGCCATCTGGGCGGCGCTCACGGTCGGTCTGTGGCTGCCGATGCTGAGCGGATACCTCACCCTTCCGAGTGCCTTCACCCCGACTGAATGGCACATACATGAATTGATCTACGGGTACGTTCCGGCCATCGTTGCGGGCTTTCTTCTCACCGCCGTGCCGAACTGGACTGGCCGCTTGTCAGTCACCGTGCTCTGAAATTCAGCACCGCGGGTGCGACGTTGTCGAAGTTCGGATCGACGATGTCGCGTCAAGTGGCTACTCGATGAACCGGGCGACCATCCGCCCAAAGAAGACTGCGCGACCAGTGCGCGACAAGTGGCTCGCCTGGCGATCTACGAGTACCTGCGTTTGACGGGGCGCAAGCCGGGCCAGTTCTTCTTCGGCGGTCGTGGCAACAGAGGTGGGCTGACGACGCGGCGGTACGCGAGGCTGGTGCAGGAGTGGGTTGCGAGCATAGGGCTCGGCCCGGCCAAGTTCGGTACGCACTCGCTGCGGCGCGCGAAGGCGGTGCTCATCTATCGGCGAACCGGAAACCTGCGTGCGGTCCAGCTGTTGATGGGGCACTCGAAAGCCGAAAGCACAGTGAGCTACCTTGGCATCGAAGTCGTCGATACGATCGAGATCGCGGAGAAGATCGACATCTGATCTTTTGACGCGATATCCCGCGACAGCGGACAAGGTCGGCGACGCTTCTTGCGCCGCCGTTTGCAGTGCCCTCGACGGCAGCGATTGGGATCGACCGTTGATCCTGCCGAGACGCCGGCAAATCAGCACCACCGATCGCCAATCGTCGAGGTGATCCGATAGCCTCCGTCGGACGTCTGGCGATATGGGCCAAGTGCTGCCAATTCAAATGTCAGGGAAGCAAGTGGTGAGTGCGGCCTCGCTTACGCCATCCGATCCCCGCCACCACCTCGCTGGATACCCCCAGTCGTTGGAGTGCTGGCTCGTGTGCTCACGCTCACACGCAAGTGTAAACTCACCAAAATAGCCACCTCGGTTCCTAGGCTGGAGCACACCACAAACTGCCAGGATTTCGATAAGAACACGCCGTTCGTCCTTGGTTGACTTAAAGACGCCGGTCAGGGCCTTCTCAAGGCTACCCGCAGTCGCGTTCGGCTCCATTGATCGTGCTGTCTCAATAATGCGATGCATTATTTGTTTGTCGGCAATGGTAGGTACTTGGAGCGTCTCCTCGCGAAAAAGAGATAAGTCTAACCAAGCGTAGACTGGATCGTCCCTACACACTCCGCCCCACTTGTGCCGCTCAAAATTCAGCACGTTTAGGTCGATTTCACGGGAGCTTAGGAATTCAGAGAAGCCACACCACGCACACTGACCCGCGCCAGATTGAGCAATCGACACTGGCGTAGCCGCGATGTCGTGCAAAGGGAAGTTCAGGGCAAAGGCATAGCTGCCAATCGCGGACCTCAATTCCAACCGCCGACTGGTAAGGCTGGTCAAGAACGCATTGGATAATGCTGCCAAGTCCGCCCGTTCACGCGCCTCGATCAGTCGCGAAACAACTAGTTCGTGTGACAACGCAACCGCGTCGAACATGTATCGCTTGCTCTTGGCATAAGCGAACTCTTCCGCGGAAACTCGTCGATCTGCGTCCCGCTTCCAGCCGTTCTTCCAGAATGCTCCAATGAGGATGTCTCTTGCCCGTCTATCGTACATCGCCTGCCCATAGTTTTCCGCCCATAGTCGCGCGAACGAGATTAGCAGATCACGGCAGTTATGGGTCAGAATCGACAGGCGGAATTCGGCCGACAGTCACTGCGCAGAGGAAGCTGACCTCGACCACGTTCGACGCTCCGCCCAGAGATCCTCGTCGAAGCGCTGTCGCGTACTTCAATCAACGGACATCATTAGGCGCGCACCGAGCCCCCGCCGACCGAACCAGACCGTCGCCAGCGACATCTTCACATTCATGGGCGCTGAAGCGCTGACGGCCAGTAGCTCACACATGGTTCTCGCGACTCCCCTGCCAGCTACCAAGTGATCGAGGCGGCGCTGCCGCAAGTTATAAATCTGGTCAAAAGAATCCGTGCAAGCTTTCAAACGAAATGCCCAACATGGCCGCCCCGTGTCGCCGAAGTTCAGGCCGTCGCCAGCCGCGCGGCCTTCAACATGGCGAGCAGCCAAGGCGTACCATGAAACGCGAGGTCGAACATGTCGATCGGCTTCGTCAGAGTGCCCGCAGTCAGCATCTTCAGTTTTTCCCAGATGTGCGGCTCAGGAAAGAAGGGAGCGAGGCCGAGTGTCAGCATCGCGATCACCACGACAGACCACGGGATGCCATCGAGCCAACTCATATTATTGTCCTTCTCGCGCGTCGACCGCGGCCGGCGCCATGATGGCAACCGTCAAGTGCCCGCTATCATCTTGCGATCATTGCCGCTCACGGTTGATCTAGCGCATATCATCATTTTCGAAACGCTGAATACGTCCAAGCAAGGGGAGCATACTACGCCGGTGGGCGAGAGGCTTCCACGATTGCTGTGTCTGAGCCCTTCAGCACGGGCGATGGCGCATCCCAGCACATTCGAGGTCGAACATGGGTTCGAGGATTTCTAATCTGCTGCGCCGACCGATCGTGCGCTACCTCGTTCTCGGCGCGGCATTCGTTGGCGTCGTTGCGGCAGGCTCGTTTGTCTATTCCAACCGGCCGCTCGGGGTCCAGGTGGCGACAATCCAGCGCGACGTCGCGGTGCGGGTATTCGGGCTCGGCACCGTCGAGGCGCGCGTGCTGTCGAAAATTGGCTTCGAGGTCGGTGCCACGCTGGTCGAACTGAAGGCTGATCACGGCGATCGGGTCAAGAAGGGAGACGTAGTGGCACGCCTCGCCGTCGGCGAGCAGGAAGCCAAAGTTGCGAAGGCCAAGGCGGCTCTGCTCAGCGCCGAGGTCAATATTCGCAAAGCCGAGGCCAATCTCGAAAAGGCGATTGCCGTATCGGCGCAAAAGCAGGAGGCGAACCGCCGCAAGCAGTCCCTGGTCGATCGGCGCGTGGTCTCGGAGCAGACCGCGGAAGAAGCGCAGCGCGACGAGGCGGTCGCCAAGGCCGACGTGGCGGTTGCCCATAGCGAGATCGAGGTCGGCCGCGCACAAATCGCCGATGCTCGTGCCCAGTTGCAGTTCGAGGAGACAATGTTGCAACACCGCTCACTGCTTGCGCCGTACGATGCTTTGGTGATCGAGCGGCACAAGGAGCCCGGCAGCGTCGTCAAGGCCGGCGATCCGATCTTCACGTTGATCGCGGCGGACACGGTTTGGGGGTTGGCCTTTGTTGACGAAGCCCGTGCCGGCTTCATCCAGGAAGGTCAGAAGGTCGATGCACGGTTGCGCTCGCGTCCGCTCGATGCCTTCACCGGTCGAGGTGGTTCGGATCGGCCTCGAGAGCGACCGGGTGAGCGAGGAACGGCGCGTCTATATCAAGGGCGACAACCCGCCGCCACGCGTGCATCTCGGCGAGCAGGCCGAGTTCTGGATTACCGTTGCCAAGCTCGATGCCGCGCTACTGGTGCCAGAGGCTGCGGTGCATGGCTACGATGGCCGCCAGGGAACTGTGTGGACGGTCGAGAATAGTCGCCTGCAGCGCCGTATTGTCGATTTCCGCCACCGCACCGAGGATGCGCGGCTGGAACTCGTCAGCGGCCTGCCCGACAAGGCACAGGTGGTGATGTCGATTCTGACGGGCCTCAGAGACGGTCGGGCAGCGCGCGTCGTGGCGGAGCCGACGAAATGAACCTCGCCTATCGCGATATCCGGCACAACCTGTTCCGCTTCCTGCTGACATGTGTCGGGCTGGGCCTGCTGCTGGGTGTGGTGCTGGCGATGATCGGCATCTATCGCGGTCTCGTGGTCGACGCGCTGACCATCGCTCGTTCGCCCGCCGTCGATCTGTGGGTTGTCGAAGCCAACACGCGTGGGCCATTTGCCGAAGCCTCTCGCATTCCGGGCGATACCCGCGAGGCTATCGCCCGGTTGTCAGGCGTTGCCGCCGCCGGCAGTGTGACCTATCAGACGGTCGAAACCGAGCAACGGGGCAGCAAGCTGCGCCTCTATGTCATCGGCTATGAACCGACGCGACCGGGCGGGCCGCCCGAGATCGTCGCCGGCCGCCATATAGGTCGCGGCCATTTCGAGCTGGTCGCCGACCGCACGACAGGGCTCGAACTCGGGGCGAAGCTGGAGCTTGGCCGTAGTACGTTTACGGTCGTCGGGATTACCCAGTATCAGGTTGCTTCGGGTGGCGATCCGGCGGTGTTCATCACCCTGCTCGACGCGCAGAAGCTGCAGTTCGATCTGGCGCCGCCGGCAGCCCGCGTGCAGATGGCGCGCGGTACCACCGGCACCGGACGCGATACCGTCAATGCCATTCTGGCGCGGCTGGTACCGAATGCCTCGGTCGAGGCTACGGCCGAAACAGTCCGGCGGTGGAAGCATCTCGCAGCCGTTACCCAGGAGGGGCAGGAAGCGATCCTGACGCAGTCGCTGGTGGATCGCGCCCGCCGCCAGATCGGGCTTTTCACGTCACTTCTGCTTGTCGTTTCGGCGGTGATCATTGCCCTCATCATCTACACGATGACGATGGAGAAGTTGAAACAGATCGCCACGTTGAAACTGATTGGCGCACCCGACCGCACGATCGTCGGCATGATCGTGCAGCAGGCCATCGCACTCGGCTTCATTGGCTTCGCTGCCGGCGCGACGCTGATTTTCAACATCAAGGACTACTTTCCGCGTCGCGTCGTGCTCGAGCTCGACAATGTGATGATGCTCGGCGCCGTCGTGTTCGTGGTCTGCCTGCTGTCGAGTGCGCTTGGCGTCCGCGCGGCGTTGAAGGTCGATCCAGCAACGGCGCTTGGAGGCTAAGATGACGGTCCCAGCGTCCGGCCTACCACTCGTCAGCGTCAGGCGTGTTTCCAAGCACTTCGGCGATGGCGAGGCGCGCGTCGACGCGCTGCGCGAGGTTTCGATCGATATTCATCCAGGTGAAGTGGTTGCGCTGCTTGGCCCCTCGGGATCGGGCAAGACGACGTTGCTCAACGTGATCGGCTGTATCCTTGATCCGTCAGCGGGAGCGATGGTCCTCGACGGCGAACTCGTGCTCGATGACGGGCGTTGGTTGCGAACGGATCTGCGCAAGTTGCGTCTCGATAAGATCGGCTTCATCTTCCAGTTCCACAACCTGATCCCGTTCCTCGATGCGACTGACAATGTGGCGCTGGTGCTGCAACTCGCCGGGCATGATGCTGGCTGCGGCGCGGCAGCGGGCTGTCGAATTGCTCGATTATCTCGAAGTCGGACATCGGAAGGCTTCGATGCCAGCGAAGCTTTCGGGCGGCGAGGCGCAGCGCGTGGCGATCGCGCGTGCGCTGGCGAATCGGCCGCGCATCATTCTCGCCGATGAGCCGACTGCGGCGCTCGATTCCAAGCGCGCCGGCATCGTCATGGATCTGCTGCGCAAGGTGGCGGTCGAGCAGCAGGCAGCGATCATTGCCGTCACCCACGACGACAAGATATTCAATCGTTTCGACAAGATCTACAATTTGCGTGATGGCCGTCTCGACGATGTTGTTGAGGGTAGCAATGCGTTGGCGGCGCAGGTGGGCGCGTGACAGCGGAATTCAGATCGCGCTGCGCCCGTGTGATGTCAGGGCCGCAACACCCGTCGAATGCCAATAGTGATGACCGCCAGAGCCGCGACGCTCGTCGCCCAAAGCGCCACGAACCAAAGCAGCCGTTTGACGAGAAAGGGCGTGCTGTCGCTTCTCGGTTTCAATGGCAATCGCCTTCGGTATCCACCTTGCCGCGGAAAAGCCAATTAGCAGCAGCGGATCGCGGTCAAACCGTCCGCCAAACCGTCCGCCGATGTTCTAGTGTAAAATGCTAACTCATTGAAAAATTTGGTCGGAGCGGGGAGATTCGAACTCCCGACCCCTTGCTCCCGAAGCAAGTGCGCTACCAGGCTGCGCTACGCTCCGCCCGACCATGGGTGCGCGATTGGCAGCAACACCCGTTCGCAGTCGGGCATGTACCTGACTGCGTGGCGCGCTTATAGACGCGGGCGTCGGGCGCCGCAAGGCCGAATTCGCTGTTTGCTTGCCACCGGCAGCAATTGATTGCTGCGAAGGTTACGCCTTAAGCGTTCGCAGGCCGTCGCGCGTGTCTGATGTGGTCTTGACGGTATCGGCGGCTGGCGCGCACCGCCCGTAAATTATGTAGAGTGGCCGCGTTCAACCACTTCCGAACTTTCGATATTGGAAGCCTCATGCACAAGCCCCATCGGCGTCGGTTTCGGCCTAGCACGTTGGCACGCGGATTCATCGCGCGGCCCAAGCTGTACTATGCCATCGGCTGTGCCGCGCTCGCGCTATTGGTGATGCCGCAATCCCTGCCTTCGAGTGCGCGCGCGGCGGCAGCTTGGAATATTGGCGGACTAGTTTACCTGATCCTCGCCTTTGGACTATTCCGATCCTGCCGCGTCGACGAGATTCGCCAGCGCGCCGCACGGGAGGACGAGAGTGCGATCGTATTCCTGCTGTTGATCCTGACCGCGATCGCGTCGAGTTTCTCCGCCACAATTGGCTTGATTGGTGAAGCCAAGGTCGCCAAGGGCCAGATGGCGGCACTGCTCCTCGGGCTTTCGGGGATGACTATATTGGTGTCGTGGACGGTCACTCAAATTGTGTTCACGTTGCACTACGCCCATTCCTTCTATCAGCCGGTCGAAGGCAGTACCGATACGCAGCGCGGCTTGAAGTTCCCCGAGGACGATCACCCGGACTATTGGGACTTTTTCTACTTTACCACCTCGATCGGGGCCACCTCACAGACGTCGGACGTCGCCATCACCTCGAAATCGCTACGTCGGTTGGTCGCGTTCCAGGCGGTGTTATCGTTCGTGTTCAACACCACTGTCTTGGCGCTGGCGATCAATCTTGCCGCCAGCCTCATTTGAAGGAAGCCACACGAGTTCGTTGAAGTGGTTGGATTTAGGTTGGTTCTGGGCAGGAAGCAGTGCGAAGTGGAGAATGCCGTGACGTGGTCGATTGTCGTGCATGAACCGTCGACGGGGGCCTTCGCTGTCGCTGTTGCGACCCGGTCCTTTGCCGTTGGCGCCAGTTGTCCATTCGTGCGCGCGGGGGTCGGAGCGGTTTCCACCCAGTCGATGACCAACCGTTATCTGGGGCCTGCCGTGCTGGACGCCCTGGCGCGTGGACTTGTACCGGCGGCGGCGATAGAAGTGGCGCTCGCCAAAGATGGCGGTCGCGATCTCCGACAACTCAACGTCGTCGACGCCGAGGGCCGAGCCGCGCAATGGACCGGTTCAAAGTGCGTCGAATGGTGCGGCGGCCGCAGCAGCCCGCATCTCTCGGTTGCAGGCAATATGCTGGTTGGGTCACTTGTTGTCGATGCGACGTACGACGCTTTTTTGGCCAATGCGTCGCTTGCACTGCCCGAGCGCCTGCTGGCGGCCCTTGATGCCGGCGAAGCGGCGGGCGGCGACCGCCGCGGACGACAATCGGCGTCCATGCTGATCACCACGACCGAGGATTTTCCCGACCTCGACTTGCGCGTCGACGATCACGCTGCGCCGCTTGAGGAACTGCGTCGACTCGTCGAACTCTGGAATCCCTACTGGCAGTCGCGCCAAGCTTGGTTGCCGACCAAGGCAAACCCGTCCGGCAGCGCTGATATCGATGCCATCGAGGAAGCCTGGCAGGCGCAAGGCCTTGCGATCCGCTTTCGACGTTAGGATGAGATTAGGTGGCGCACGCGCGTTGGTAGGAGTTGCCACCCACCTAGCTTCCAAGCGCATTTTTTGGCTTGGACGACGGGTTGCGATCAAACCAAGGGGTGAACCGCGCCGGAATTGCCGGAGGCTCCAACTCTTGAGAGACTGGAGCCATGATGAGCGAATTGAAATCGCCGAGACATTCCCCCGAGGTGCGTGAGCGGGCGGTGCGGATGGTGCAGGAGCACCGTGCCGAGCAGCAGCGCCAACATCGGCTCGCGCACAACTTCGAGGAAGATGCGCAACGTCGTCTGTTGATCGGGGCGGGGCAACTCGTTGAAGCCCTCGGAAGTCTGCCGCGCCTTCACCTCGGCGGCAACAGGCCAGTGATCGCGGATGATGATGAGGAAATGGCGCTCATTTTGCGGATATCTTTGCCGCTGATTTCATCCCGGTGGCAAACCCGTTGTCGCCGACGGTCACAAGACCGCCGATGCAGGCGAATGGTTCAGTGGTTCGCCCAGGTTTTGATTTTGCCCTGCCAATAGACATCTTCCTTCCCGTCGATCACCCAGGCGACTTCACCGGCGAACGGAAGCCAGTAGCCGGCATGCTCGCGATAGTCGGAGAATCGGCCACGCCAGGGCGTCGGCAGGATCGGCGGCGAGGCCGAGCGCGGCCGATCGGGCGCGAAGGCATTGGCGATCCGCCCGTCGCCGTCGAGGCCAAGCATGACTTCGACCGCGGTCTCGCCCGAGCCGGCGGCCACCGCCAATCGATCAGGCCCGTCCACGCGCCACCGCAAGCTCTTATTGAGCAGGATGGCATCGGGCGCCCAGGCGAGTTCCGCGAGGTAT
The DNA here is from genome assembly GCA_963732635.1 of uncultured Alphaproteobacteria bacterium. GTDB lineage: Bacteria > Pseudomonadota > Alphaproteobacteria > Rhizobiales > Hyphomicrobiaceae > JAKFWF01. The sequence goes on along the minus strand of CAVTAL010000033.1, from coordinate 50,486 downwards.
CGCATCAGTTCGCCGCGCATCAGCGCCGGTGTGCGCGCGGTGCGGGCGATCGGAATGAAACCCAGTGCCATGACATCGAGCCGCCCCTCGCCGTCGGCCAGTGCGTCGCAAGCTGTGACCAGTCCGAACGGGCCGAAGCGCGCGCGCCATTCGAACGCGCACGCATTGGTCGCAATCGTCTGGGCGGCGGTGAACGACATCCAGGACTCGCTGCCCAGTTGTCGCTTCATCCGACCGCTTTGCTTCAGTTTGACGGTTCGAAATCCGGTGGCCGGACCGCAGACGAGTCGACGGGCGAGATCATGGACTGCTGATGGCAGCCGCGAGCGCTCCTGATCGACATCATCCGCCATTTTGCCGTCCCTACCCACAGATCCTGTTGCCACTCCGATCTCTTGCCTATTCGGGCGTGAAGCGTGCCGCAGGGCCGCTTCTCAAACACGCCGCACAAGTTTCCGAACAGTAGTGATCGACGGTATGAGAACACCAAATATCACAGCAATGCGATTGCTGCGCGCGAACGTCTGGATTTCACATATGCCCCTGCAACAGCTAGTAGTTGGGGTGTGCTGAGTTGTCGTCATTCAGCAATGAGGCGCGCAGCTTTGTTGTTCGAGGTGAGGCAGGAACCCAACTAGCATCCTGAATCCGGCCCATAGTCATCTTCAATTTCACTTGAGGCCGTTGCGCTCGCCCGTCCTTGCGAAAATCGGCTCTCGTCGCCGAGGCATATCGCGGCAGGAACCTCAAGATTTGCGGTTTCGACCACATTTCCAGCTTCCTGCAAGTTGGCAAACGCATCGATCATCCGCCACTCCATGGGGCAGGAGAGTGCGCCCCTGTATTGTGACCGCAATTGGGGCCCTAGTTCCTCGATGATTGTGTTCATCATGGTCTAACGGCACGTATGGCGGAAAGTTCCACTTTGTCCGTCGCCGCCACCGCGTGGCAATGACACTCTTGATACGCCATCGCGGCCGTAGACACCGACTCCGGTGCTACGGCCGTCGGCCTTCTGAGCAACGACCGAACACCATGCCCTTTTCTACGAAATTGACATACTCGATCGGAATATTGGGGAGGATCAGCATGTAGTCTCGATCCAGCTTCGTTGCTTCGAGATACGGGGCGACGATCTTGAAATCGTCCGATGGCAAGCAAGCGGTTGCGAACGTCGGATTGATCAAGCATAACAGGCAATTCATTCTTTGAGTTTCGCCTCGGCCGCGCGAACTCGTGGACCTTCCACTCCGGACAATATCAAACGCCTCAAGAGAATTTCAAGCACCGTAGGGTGCCGTACCGTTCAAGACCCTTCGCTACAAAGGTCGCAAGGTTTGCTTGGTAGCAGGAGTGAGAGCGTCGCCAAGTTGGTGTACATGAACGTCTCAAGCGCTCCGGCGATACGCGTAAGTACGGACGATGCGAAGGCGTTGACTGTGTGTTCAAGTCCACTCGACGATCTGGACGAAGTGGTTCTCTACCAACTCCTAGGCGACGCTTGGTAGGCGCGGGCGCATGCCGGTGAAGGTAGCGACGGCAGTGGCCTTTCCAACTTCGATGTCGGCAAAAGCCACCGCAGTCCGCTAAAGCGTAGCGGTTATTGTTCGGAATATCCTAAGGCCTGCAAAAGCGCACTGGTCTTGATGGTCGCGAAGTTCGAGAAGGTGTCGGATACGGCGTACGGCAGGATGATCCGATCGCCGTGGCGCAATGCGCCGCAAGTGTAGACTACGTTCGGTACGTAGCCCTCGCGTTCGGTAGCGTCCGGCCGCACCAATGGCTCACGCGACCGCGCCAGTACCTTGGACGGATCCTGCTTGTCGAGCAGCACAGCGCCGATCGCGTATTTCCGAACCGGCCCAACGCCGTGGGTGAACAGCAACCAGCCTTCGTCCAATTCGATGGGTGATCCGCAGTTGCCGATTTGGACGAATTCCCATGGGTATTGCGGCTGTAGGAATGCCTGACCGCCATCCCAAGTATAAAGGTCGTCTGAATAGATCAGGTGCAAGTTCTCATTGTCCTGCCGGCCGATCATTGCGTATCGACCGTTCACCTTGCGGGGAAACAGACCCATGCCCTTATTGCGGGTTGCCGTTCCCATCAGCGGGGTCATTCGAAAGCGGCGGAAATCGGTGGTTTCGATCAGCTCCGATCTGATGGCTCGGCCGCTGTAGGCAGTATAGGTCGCATAATAGGTCGTGTGGCCGTCGTTCTCGAACTCGACGAAGCGGGCATCCTCAATTCCGTTCACCTGGGCGTCGGTGATTGGGAAGATCACACGTTCGCTCAGATGGGTTTCTTCCTGAAAGTCGATCTCGACATCGTCGCCATAGGGCCTAGCGTTGCGGACCGTAACTCTGGGTGCGGTGGCGAGCCGTGCCGTCGGATCGACAGTCACGTTGCCGTCGACGTCGATAGTGCCCGACCTGAAAGTCAGTGATGAGATATGGCCTTCGCCAACCGCCCGCAAACTGAGAACAAATCTGCAGCCGCCCATGGGCGCGCCCGTTTGGTCTGGATGTCGAACGATGCTGGGATTGAATAGCGCAGAGGCTTCAAAGCTATATTCATGAAGGAAATAGGCGCCAACCAATCGGCGCTGAATCTTGGTGAAAGTGGCGTGCGGATCGAAGGCCTGTTCCATTTCCGCGGCGCGCGCATCGAAGCTATCGAGCAGGTTGCGATGTCGCCCCTCGAAATTCTCGAGCACATCTGCGAGTTGTTGAGCAGCGGCCTCTGCATCAAGGCCCAGCACACGGTCGACTATATGATTGGCACGGGTTTTGTCGGTGCGATTGAAATCCCGAGGCTCGGTGGCCGGCCTGAATGGACGGACAATGACGCGCGCCGGGTCTGGACGCAGATACAGCGCCTGACGATTGAAGAACATGGGTTGTGACACTTCGAGTAGCCCCCGTAGTAGTAAAGCTTAAATGATGGACGTCAGGCACTCAAAGCCAGTGTTGGGAAAAGCGTGGGGTTTTCCTGGGCGTCGACCGCGCGGGCCAGTCGGCGGATATCGACCAGCGCCAGCAGGTACGATAGCACAAACTCGGCCCCCATGTTCTGGTTCGGTCTATCGGCGTGCAGGCCATCGAGACAGCCACCGGTCGTGAGGTCCGCTAAGGGAATTTGAAGGTCATTCGCGCCAAGGAACCAGTTGAATGCCGCTTTGGTTCCAGCCGGCCATTCGATGCTGCCGTCGGCCTGGGCTGCGGCACGACAAGCCGCAATTGTCGCAGCCGCCTCGATCGGCTGTTGATCGAATTTCTCAGGCTTCTGTCGGATATTGCCGAAGCTGTCCGAGCCGACCGGGCGAAAGCAGCCGGACGCCGCAGTCTGCTGTGTCATGAGCCAGCGTAGCGAGGACAGCCCAGCCTCGGTGTAGGCGCGGGTCCCCGTTGCAATGCCGGCTTTGATCATTGCCTGCGGCAATCTGGCGTTGTCATAGGCGAGCACGTTCTCAAACCAGTGCCAACGACCCACTGTGTTTGCCGCCAACAATGCCAGCAGCCGATCGGCAAGCAGGCGCCGCATGCGGTTTGCTGATTGTTCGCCGCCGATCGTGGCGCAAAATGCGTCTAGCCCCAGCAACGTGAACCCCCAAGCGCGCGGCGATGTAAACTGTTCGACGGCGGGCAGCGCCTTCTTGAAGAGGCTTGCGGCCCACAGACACCGCGATGGATTGGTGTCCGTTGCGGCGCACTCCGCTAGCGCCCATAGCGTCCGGCCGTGGCTATCCTCGGAGCCGACAGGCTCAAGCCATTTCCTGTCGTAGCTCATGAAGTTGCGGAAACGCTGCGTATCGGGGTTCCAGGCGTGCTCGATGAATGCGGCAAAGCGCGTCACCAGTTTTTCGGACAACGGCGCCTCTCCGCTATCGGCTAGGGCGCAGGCGAGCAGTAAAGCGCGCGCGTTATCATCGACGCAATAGCCGTGCGAGCGATCAGGAACGCAGTGCACGGCATGCTGCAGCAGGCCGGTGCTGTCGCACATCGAGAGGAGATGATTTGTCGTAAGGCTTGGCACAGCGAACGCCTCGCGGCGGTCGCCAGACTGCAGCTTTGCAGGCTTGCTCATTCGACCGCTGTCGGGGTGGCTTGTTTCCAATGCCGCATCGAATACCGCGACATAGTTCTTCGCTGTCTGGGACCACACCATCGACCGGCTATTAGCATATGCTCGCTTGCGCATGGCGTGACGCCGGACATCGTTGGTGAGCAGCCCGGAGATCTCGGCGCCGATCGCCGACGCGTCTCCGAACGGCACCAAGATGCCGCGCCCGTTGGCCAGAAGCTCCTGGGCGTGCCAATAGGGCGTCGACACCACAGCCTTGCCGAGACCGAAGCTGTAGGCGAGCGTGCCGGATGTCATCTGCGCTTCATTGAGGTAGGGCGTGACGTAGACATCGCACATCGAGATGTAGTCGAGCAGCGTCGCCTGATCGACGAATTGGTTGCAGAACGCGACGTGGTTGACGACACCAAGATCGTGTGCTCGCGCAACCAGGCTTTCGCGATAGGCTTCGCCTTGATCACGAAAGAGGTTCGGGTGGGTCGCGCCGAGCACGACATACACTGCGTTTGGACAGGACTGCAGGATCGCGGGCATTGCATCGATCACCGTCTCGATGCCTTTGCTTGGCGACAGCAATCCAAAGGTCAAGATCACAGTGCGCCCTGTGTAGCCTAACTTGGCCTTCGCATGCAGCGGCTCGATGAATGGATACTCGGGAATACCGTGTGGGATGATCTCGATCTTGGATGCTGGGACATCATGTACTGTGCGCAGGAATTGTTGGCCCTTCTCGGACATGACAACGAGCTTCGATGATGCATCGATCACCTGATCGAGCACTGCGCGCTGCGTCGACGATGGCTCGGCGAGGATAGTGTGCAGTGTCGTCACAATCGGCATCTTCAACTGTGGCAGAAGTTCGAGGATGTTGCTGCCACCCGCGCCGCCGAAAATTCCGTATTCATGCTGCAGGCAGGCGACATCAAAGCCGCCGCCGTTGATGGCCGCGGCCGCCTTGCTGTAGTCGCCGACGATATCATCGCGAATTTGGAAGCGAACGGCGGGTGGATAGCTGTAGCTGTTGCCCCGATCATTCAAGGCAACCACACTCGTATCGAGGTCAGGGCGAGCGGTCGCAACTGCGCTATGGAGATCGTGCGTAAAGGTTGCAATGCCACAACGGCGCGGCAGGTGATTACCTATGAAGGCAACGCTGCGTAACTTACTCATGAGTGCGATCCGATCTGTAGGTAAGCGCCAGGATGATTTCCCGGCGGGGCGGCGTCCCTCGCGCCGTGCTGTACAATCCGCTGCAACAGCAGCGGCAGCGGCCCTCCCGCCCCGGTGTAGGCGACGAGGCATTTCAAGCCGCTACGCCCGACGCTCAGATCGACCCGCTCGTCTCGAGCGAAGATTGCATCGCCGCGAACCAAGTCGTAGGAGCCTGCATCGACGATGCCGTCGAGCACGACCAGCCAAGTCTCCCGTGCAGCGTCGAGGCACCACTTGGAGCCGGACGCGAGCACGATATGCTCCAGGATGAAGTGCGCTTCGTCGGCGAGCAGTGTCCGCTCTGCTGTAAGTCGCTTGGATTCGGGCTGAACATCGGGAAGTGTGCGAACCGCAACCGCCAGGGCATCGTCGATGTGCAAGGCGCGCGCGCGTCCGTGATCGAACAGACGGAACGTGGCATCGCTGCGCTGCTGGATTTCGGCGATGACCACGCCTGCCCCGATCGCATGGATTGTGCCGGCCGGGACCGCGATGATGTCTCCCGCTTTCACGGGCTGCCAGTCGACAAGGTTCGCAATCGAGCCGTCGTTGATAGCTTGGCGCAGTTGGTCTTGGTGGAGCGGTGCCTTCAGCCCAACCGCCACCTTGGCCCCGGGTGCAGCGTCGAGAACATACCACGCCTCGCTCTTGCCGTTCGGCAACCCGATTGAGCGCGCGTAATTGTCATCCGGATGTACCTGGATCGAAAGCGGCTCGCTGGTGAACAACAGTTTGAGCAGAAGGGATGTCGCTGGGGCAGTTCGATCAGTGCGCTCGAAGCTCACTTCGCCGATCCGAACGGCACCGTCACCCGCGTCGCTCCAAGGGCGCAGGTCCGTGACACCCCACGGTTTCGGGTGAACTGCAACGTGTGCGCGTTCGATCGCCATCGTCGGGTGCCTCGGGTCAGGGGTTTGAGACGACGCCCAGTACGGCGGCACCTCCGGAAAAAAATTCGGAGATCAACATTGTCACGGCCATTCGTTACCTAGACTTCGCTGCCGATGTTTCCCGTTTGTGCGTCGCGACACAGCTCCGTCTGGAGTATGACCAACTCAATGACCACGATTTGCCGACCAGCCTCCAAGGCCACACCCGCAGACACCAGGATCGCCGTTTGCATGCGGCGATGGGCAACAATCGAGAGCCCGTCGACCTAGGCCTCGTCTGTGGACCAGATACGTTCCGGTGGCAGCAGCCGGCCGACACCGTCGATATTAGTCCGACGGTGAAGCACGACTGTCGTATGTCGCCTCTGTATTGTGACCGCAGTCCGGGCCCAGTTCCTCGAAAATTATGCTCATGAAAGCCTAACGGCGCGTATGGCTGAAAGTTCCGCTTCGTTGCCAACGCCGGAGCGATTGCCACTGGGTAGACAACAAGTGGACCTACCAGCGCGGCGAAAAGAGGCTCGTGTGCCATCCTGATCGGCCGTCGGGCAATGGCCGGGGCTGGCACCGCGAAGGCAACCGGTTCGGCTGGTATCACGCTGGCAGTATGTCTTGGCACTACAACGCTTGGTAAGCTGTGACGATTGTCATGGCGGGCCTTTTGGAAACACGAGGTTCGCCATTTTTATGGGCGCTTGTCAGCAAGCAACGGAAGATGCTCGCAAGAGCCGCCACACAATTACAAACGGGAAGACGGCTCAGGCCGTCATCTGATGGTCGGCTTGTCCGCCCACTAGGCGCACATTCCACCAGCCTGATTGCCCAAGCTCCTGCTCGAAACGGGCAATCATGATATCGAGGTGCCGGAGTTTCAGCCTGAGGCGCGCGACCTGCAGCGATGTTGGGGCGCCGGCGGTGGCGTCGCTGGCGATGAGTTCGGCCTGAAAACGGCGCCGCACTGTCAGGGCGGCATTCAGTTGGTCTTCCGCCGCGGTGTCCATGGGTACGCTCCGACTGACTGATTGGTCTGAAACGGCCAAGGGCTGCTGATGGTTCCGGCCGCACAGTGACCTTGCTTCCATTGAGTTGGACGCGGCGGGCCGATTGTCGGTTCATGCCGACCGGAGCACGGTGCTGAAAATGGGCCGGCGGCGCGCGTTAAAGAATGGACACGAAGATCTACAAGACGGTCGATCATGGTCAAATTTCGTGTGCCCACGCCGCAACGGTAGCACTTGGCCCGCACCCACCAGTACTGCGTAATATTCGATCCGTCGGTCCCTGAGCTTAGCTGCCGAGCAAGTGGGCAGTTTGTATCTGGCGGATGGCTGCCATGCTCTGAACCAAAAAATCCCTGCGTGCAGATGACCTAGGGAGGGTCAGTCTCGGGGGAGGAACAATACGTTACGGTTGCGTATTGGCGAGCCCCAAGTCGTGTTGCTGTCCAGACCCCGCATCACCGGGAGAGCATCGACGACTTCATGGTCTTTCGTGACCAGCCAAGGCGTGTAGGCGAACATATCGCAGATTGTCTCGGCTGTGGCGATCGGATCGGAATAAGTTCCGGTCAACAGTTCCACAATCAGCGGCGGGCGCCACTTGGCAATTGTCTGCCGACCGCCCTCAAGTACTTCCATCTCGCTACCTTCGACATCGACTTTTATGGCACGTACGTTTTCAAACGCATAGCTGTCGAGTGTACGAACCTGCACCTTGAAACTCATCGAATTGGATTGGTGTGCAACGACGCTCGACAACTTGCCACCGAGATGCAGGGCTGCCCCGTTTTCCGCCAAAGGGACGACGAATTCTGCCGTGCCGACTTCGTTCGATAGCGCGATCTCATGAACATGTGCTCGGCCCCCCAGCATCCGCCGCGCGAAACGGGCATAATCCGGATTGGGTTCGAATGCCTCGACGCGGTCGACAATTCGGGAGAAGGCAAAAGCAAAAAAACCTTTGTTGGCACCGACATCTATTGCGGTTCCCCCATGCTGCATCAGCTCGTCTAGCAAATATAATTCGTGCTCGCCCCAAAGTGCTTCGCCCGCGATTTTGTGCCGGTAGTAGAGCGCAGATGGCACGGTTAGCATTGTGAGACGCTCGCTTAGGGAAAGTGTCATTGATCGGCCCTATTGGTGCCACGCCCATAAGTGGATTCGCCGGTCCAGCAAATTCTCAGCGAAAATCCGCGAGTGGTACAGTTGCATCTTCAGGTTGATCAAGTAACCCCAAGTCGGCCTTGGTCCAGCTCATTTTCCAGTCGTCACCGCCAGAAGACAGTAGGTAGGTCGGTGGGAAGTTCCACAGCGGTGTTGCGACACGAAGTTGGGTTTTTTGCGGGTGCACGGGGGCGCGGTGCGGCGCCCTCGATGCCGGCGTCGTGCTGCATCTGATCGGTCGTATGGGGCTGTCGGTCGAGGATGTGACCGACCTGCTCTACAATAAATCGGGGCTGCTCGGCGTGTCGGGTATCAGCAGTGACGTCCGTGTCCTGGAAGCGAGCGACGATCCGCGCGCGGCACTGGCGCTCGACTTGTTCGCTTATCGTGCGGTCAGGGAGTTGGGTGGCCTGATCGCGGCACTCGGCGGCCTGGATGTCCTCGTCTTCACCGCCGGTATCGGCGAACATTCACCAGGCATGCGGCGACGGATCTGCGAGGCTGGCGGCTGGGCCGGCATCACGCTCGATCACGCCGCGAATGCCGCGGACCAGACCAGGATCAGTGCCGATGGCGCAGCGGTCGATGTGCTGGTCGTGCCCACCGACGAGGAGATCGTGATCGCCCGCGCCGCAAGCCGTGTCGACACGACCCTGCACTGAGAGGCTCACTTTGCAGTCTTGACGATCTGGCCGTCGACGACATCGACGATGCGGTCGCAGCGGTGCGCGATGTCCATGTTGTGGGTGACGATCAGGAACGTCGTGCCGTTGGTGCGGTTCACCTTGCGCATCATCTCGATCACCGTGTCGGCCGATTTGGTATCGAGGTTGCCGGTCGGCTCGTCGGCGAGGATCAACGCTGGGTTCATCGCCAGCGACCGCGCGATCGCAACCCGCTGCTGCTGGCCGCCCGACATGTTGCTCGAAAGGTTGTTCTGCCACTTGGTCAATTCGACTTCGGCCAGGAGTTCGGCTGCCCGCTCGCGCATCGCCTCGTTCGGGAAATTTGCTTTCGACGAGCTGCGGGATCATCACGTTTTCCAGCGCCGTGAACGCCGAGATCAGGTAGTGCGACTGGAAAATGAAGCCGATGCTGTGACCGCGCAGCTTGGTCAATTCGGTATCGTTCAATTCGCCGGTCTCGCGATCGCCGATGAACAGCCGGCCCGACGTCGGCCGGTCGAGCAGTCCGATGATGTTGAGCAGGGTGCTCTTGCCCGAGCCGGACGGGCCGGTCAGGGCCACGAATTCGCCGCGCTGCAATTCCAGATCGATGCCGTGCAGCACCTCGACTTCGACTGGAGTGCCGACGTTGTAGGCCTTCTTCACGCCGATCAACCGGACGACGGGAGGGTGTTCAGCCACGGATCGCCACCACCGGATCGAGTTTCGCCGCCCGCCACGCCGGGACAGCCGCAGCGGCAACGCCTGTCAGCGCCGCCAGCACCATCGCCGACACGAACAGGCTGGGTTCCAGGATGAGCGGGAAGATTTCGCTGCCGTCGGCCTGCCGCAGGGAGCTGTGCCAGAAGACCAGCGCGCCGGTGCCCATCGCCGTGCCGATCAGCGAGCCGGCAAAGCCCAGCAGTCCGCCCTGCAGCAGGAAAATCCGCAGCACCTGACCTTGCGACGTGCCCATCGCGCGCAGGATGCCGATGTCGCGCGATCTCTGGATCACCGAGACCACCAGCACGCTGGCGATGCCGAAGGCAACCGACAAGCCGACGAACATGCGGATCATGGTGTTGGATGTCTGCTGTGCATTCACCGCCGTGAAGAACTGGGCGTTGGTCTTGATCCAGCTGTCGGCCTGCACGCCGGTCGCGGCGTTGCACAGCCTGCGCGATCGTCTCGGCGGCGTAGACGTCGGTGACCGTCAGATCGATCGAGGTGACGCCGCCCGACAGGTTCGCCAGTGCCTGCGCGGTGCGCAAGCCGACATAGGTCGAGCGCATGTTGGCGCCCTTGTTGCCGAGATCGAAAATGCCGCTGATCGTCAGCAGCCGCGATGCGCCGGTGGCCGAGGTGACGGTGAGCTTGTCGCCGACCGTGACGCCGAGGTCCTTCGCCAGATCGAGGCCGACGATGATGTCGTCGCTGTTGACGCGCGGCTGGCCGGCGACGATGTAGTCGGGCAGCCGGACGATGTTGAAATAGACCTCGGCGTCGATGCCGGTCATGGTGATCGAGCGGCTGGCACTGCCGCGCACCGCCAGCGCCGCGGCCGAGACCGACGGCGAGACGTTGGTGATCTCGGGCCACGTCAGCAACTGCGCGCGCACCTTCTGCCACTGGTCGATCGAGCGCAGTCGCTGCGCCGGCCGCTGGACGATGGCCGCCTCGATGACACCGGCCGCGGTTCGCAGCGGGCGCGCGACCTCGTCGGCCGGGATCAGCTGGATGTGCGGCGACGACGTCAGAACCCGCTTGATGAAATTCGCCTGCAGCCCGGCCAGCAGCGCCGACATGAAGACGATGACGGCGACGCCGATCGAGACGCCGGCGATGATGAACATCGTCTGCATCCGCCCCTCCTTGAGGAAGCGGATTGCGGTGATCCATTCGAACGGCGCCCAGCGGTTCACGGCGCGACCGCGACCGGCGCGCTCGCCCTGACGCGCTGGCCGACCTTGATCGCGGTATTGGTCGGCCGGGATCACGAGATCATCGGCGTCGAGCCCAGAAACGATCTCCGCCTTGCCGCCGCTCACGATGCCGACCGCAACCGGCTGCCGTGTGGCGCGGCCGCCGACGACCTTCATCACCCAAGGCTTGGGACCGGCGATGCCGTGGATGCTGCCGGCTGGCAAAGTCACGGCGTTTTCCCGCCGCGCGACTTCAATGTCGACCGAAACCGTCATATCCTGGCGCAGATAGTCCGGCGGCTTCGGCACCCGCAGCTTGACCTCGACGGAAGCGCGCTGCAGGTCGATGCCGGGATTGACGTAGAATACTTCGGCGGGAAAGGTTTGCTTGGCGTAGGCATCGGCCGATGCGATGGCCTGCTGGCCGAGCGCGATCAGGCCTAGGTTCTTCTCGTCGATCTGCACCACCAGCTGGATCTCGCCGTCCGGCGACAGCACCATCAGTGTGGTCGGTGGCGCCACCGTGTTGCCCTTCTCGACGTTGCGCGAAATCAAGACGCCGTCGCGCGGCGCCTTATCACGGTATAGCTCAGTCGCGATTGAGCCGAGGCGAGGCTCGCGCGCGCCTGGGCGAGTTGCGTTTCGGCCATGACGTAGTCGCTGCCGCCGGGCTGCGCGGTGGCCAGTTGCAGTTCGGCACTTTTGGTCTGGGCCTTGGCGACGTCCAGCGCCCGGGTCGCATCGTCGAGCGTCACGCGGGTTGCGATAGCCGTCCTTGTTGAGCTTCAGGGCGCGGTCATAAGCCTGCTGCGCATTGGTCAGGGTCGCTTGCGCCTGCTTCAGCGATTGTTGTGCGGCCGGCAGCGTCAATTCCGTCATCTGGCGTATGCGCGCTTCGGCCTGGGCGACGACACCCTCGGCCTGGAGGACCGTCGCCCGCAACTCGCGGTCATCGAGCACGATCAGCGGCTCGCCCGCCTTCATGATCTGGCCCTCGACCACGGGCACGCTCGCGACCACGGCGGTGATCTGGCTGCCGATATTGACGCGAAACGGCGCCTCGACATGGCCGCTTGCGACGACTGTCTGCAAGAACAGGGCACGCACGGCACTCTCGGCCACGACACGGGGACCTAGAATGAGCGTCGGCCCGAATACAATGGCGAGGCTAAGTGCGGCAACGACCGACAGCGCCAGCCACTTGTGCTGCCATAGCGCCTGCGCAAACGGCCCCAGGCGCTGCCGCAACTGATCCGCAATTCGCTCCAAGGGGTGCTTGTTCGGCGGCGGCTGAGTGGCGGGACTTGGCTCGGGTAAGCGCAACACAAGCGCGGATTTCATTTCGTGCTAATTCCCTGGAACTGAGGGGACTGTTCAACTGCCATCATGTGGGGACGATGAGAGCACGTTTTCCAGATGGCGCGACACTTCGTCGTTGGGCAGCTTCGTCAGATCCTTGGCGACTTCGGCGGATACGCGGGCGACGACCTTCTGCGACAGCGCAGCGCGCAGATCGCCGAGCGTCACGGGCGCAGCGATGATGATCAGCCGATCGTAGGAGTTTTGTTCGAGCTCGTGTGCCAGCACGTCCGCCAGATGATGTGCAAATGACCTCTTGAGTTCCCGATGCGGATCGGTCCTGGCGTCGATCGCTGAACGTCCCTGTCCGTGGCTGCTGTAACTGCGGCCTTCCCGGTCGGAAACGATATCATGCGTAGCGGCGTGATCGCCTTCGAAGACGAGCCGGTCATTGGCGATCACGCCGCGGCCCGGTCCATCGTTTTCGAGAATGCGCGCCCGTGCGCCGTCGGCAATGAGCACCCAGGTTCGAATTGGCTTCATGGCCGAGTGTTCTCCTGTTCAAGCAACTGTCTTCAACATGGGAGCGGACGATGCCTATTCCGTCGTCTTGCCTTCGAAGTGCTCGCTGTCCTTCTGGCGTCGGCCCGTGTGGGGTGGATCACACCGTCACGATGGTTGGGCGGCGCGTAGATCAGTGTAGAATTTGAGCGGGCGTTTTCCGGTGTTGACGTTGTTGTGCTTCGTGCCGGCAGGTACGATGATCGCTGAACCGCCACAGATTGCCTTGGGTGACGCCATCCAGGATCGCCTCGCCGGTCCCTTGTTCCACCCGGAAGAACTGATCGAGCTTGTGGGTTTCCATGCCGATGTCTTCGCCGGGCTTCAGCGACATGACGACGAGCTGGCAATTCCGGGCGGTGTAGAGCACCTGCCTGAAATTCGAATTCTCGACAGCCAGTAGCCTCGAGGTTCTTCACGAAGCCTTTCATGTCGCTACTCCTGTTAATGCTGATGGGATGGCGCGAGCGCGGCTTCGGTCCCATCAAGCCATTGGCAAGACGGAAGCGAAAGCCTCGGAAACTACTCATGTTCGCAAGGACCTCATTGCCGGTGCTCGGCTCGCATGGGCACAGCACAACTGAGCCATCGACGGCCTAATTCCTTGCTTGATATGAAACCCAACCAAACCCGCCGCAACGTTCCAGCACTGCCCGGTGAAGTATGCCGATATTGTCAGGAGCAAGCGGGAAGTTTGTGGTGCACTTTTGGGACATCGAGATAAAGAGCTGACTTCAATCCGACGTCGCGTCCAGCCATGATCGTCAGTCGTGAGACATCAGCCGGATGTGCGAAACGTCAACCAGCGAATTTGCGACGTAATTTCGGAGCGCAGCTTAACGCCTGCGGAGTATTGGCATCAGTCAGCATGCTCATTTTGCTGCCGGACAGGAGACATTGCGCCGCCGGCCTTCGCCGCACGAACTCCAATGGGGAAACAGGCTCTGCTGGCGCCTCGCGGCCGATAGCCGGCCGCGACCGTGTGCTATCGTGCGGCCCCTAGGGGGGCGCACGACCGAGCCCCGCAGCATTTCCTATTTGGCAGTTGCGACGGCGGCGCGGGTCTCGGCCCAATGGGTTACACCCGCTGGCGCAAGGCCAAGATGTTGTGCGCCAGACGCGTCACGCACGCCGATCGCGATGACGCATCCGATGCCTGCCAGCAACAATTTCAAGCGCGCTCCGACTCACCAGAGGGATGGGTCGGAATTTGCCGCTGGCAGCGGCCTGCAAGATTGACAGACTTCCGAGGGCATCCGCGCCTTTCCTCATTGTCGATTGCCGCGTACCGAGCTGATAATTGCTACTGACGCGTCGATGTGCGCGCTTAATGAGCGGACGTAGCCGGCGAGTGTGCGTCCGCACTACCGACCCAGCGGAACTGGAAGCGCAGTATGAACCATCGTCGTCCGCAAACGGTTAAAAGCATTGCAATGCCGAGCAGCGCCGATGGATGATCTGTTAGACTATGCACGCCGGTCGATGTCTGCACCGAAGCCGATCGACGATGAAACGTGGAGCATCAAGATCGCGCGACGCAAGACCAGCCACTCCCGCGCATCGATCTCCAAGTACATGGAGCTTAGCCTGTTTCCCCGCCAACGTCACCTCGGCCCCAGCCGCGCGAACCGGTTCTGCCATGTGCATTCTCCTCACGCTGACCGGCGCAACGTCGTCGTCTTCGTGCGACACGCTTTGGCGGTTTCTCAAGCGCGAGGGCATCAGCTTCAAAAAAACCGTGCACGCGAGCGAGCAGGATCGGCCTTACGTCGCGCGGAAACGTTGGTGGTGGCGGCGCTTTCAACGAAGCCTTGCGCCGCAACATCTCGTCTTCATCGACGAGACCTGGACCAAGACCAACATGACGCGGACGCGTGGCTGGTGGCGGCGCGGCGAACCTCTGCTGGCCAAGGTGCCGCACGGCCATTGGCAGACCATGACATTCCTGGCCGCCTTGCGTCACGACCGCATCACAGCGCCGCTCGTCCTCGACGGTCCCATCAACGGCGAGAGCTTCAAGGCCTATGTCGAGCAGATCCTCGTGCCGACTTTGAAGCCGGGCGACATCGTCATCATGGACAATCTCGGCTCGCACAAGAGCGGCGACATCCGCAAGATGCCATCCGCGCAGTCAGTGCCCGGCTCATGTTCCTGCCGCCCTACTCGCCCGACCTCAATCCGATCGAGCAGGTCTTCGCCAAGCTCAAGACGCTGCTGCGCAAAGCCGAGGAGCGCACCGTCGAAGCTGTGTGGCGCAGGATCGGAAAGCTACTCGAATGCTTCTCTCCGACCGAATGCTCCAACTACCTCACCAACTCGGGATATAGTTCTATTTAAGTCGGAAAGACTCTAGATGATGACTTTGGTGCTGTCGCTCTACCTTTGACAGCGGACACCCGGCTACCGGCACTCTGGACGGGCGAGGTTGCGCGTGATCACGTTGATCTTGGCGGCAGCCAGAGACCGGCCATCATGGCGCCGACCCGATGGGCCAGGACCGACACAAGCCAGTCACGGATCATCTGATGACATGTGTTTTTTGGGCGCGTCGACTTGCTTATGGGTAGCCCCAATTTCGTTGCGCTGCAACGGAAACTGCGAACGTCGCGGCAACGAACAGTCGGTCTTGGGGGATCATCGAGCATCGCCGCTGCAGCTAGCTTCACGTCGTTATCGGACGAGGGTGACCCAAAGCGGTCCTGAGTAGTTGCGGTAAACACTGCGCCTTGTCGGCCGAGACCCGGTAGAAGTAGATTAACCGGAACCCCGTTGTTGTTGTTCTGCGAACCAGTGCGGCGCTTAAGCGAGGGTGGAGGTGCGATTGACTGTAAGAGTTCGCTATCGTGGCCGTCTGATCGACCATGTCGGGATCGCCGTCCGCGACATCGAAGTAAGTCGTCGCTTTTACAAGGCAGTTTTCGAGGCACTTGAAGTTCCGGTTGGTGGCGAAACGCCAGAATATTTGTGGGCCGATGAGCTGTTCGTTACGACAGCAGACAGTGCCGAGGCGGCCGGAAGGTTGACAGGCCGCCAGCACATTGCTTTCCAAGCGAAGAATCGCGAGATGGTTGGGCGTTTCTACGAGGCCGGTCTCAAGGCAGGAGGCTTGGACAATGGAGCACCGGGCGAACGGTCGTACCACGTCGGCTATTTTGCTGCCTTCCTACTCGACCCAGACGGGAACAACATAGAAGCCGTCTATCGTGGTGAGGCGACGCGGAGCGCAGAAGTCGTGAAGGTTACTTTTTGACGTAAGCTGGACCCGCCGTCACGCATAGCTATCGTTGGGCAATTCACCAACTGAGATGGATCATGTGCGGCGCACCATTCAAGTAGGTGCACTAGGTTGCACTTGGCCCACTGCAGACTCAGTGCCTGTGCTCAACACCTGTGTGGCAATTTTGCAGGCTATGTCGATGAGCGACGTGTGCACCGCAACAGGCTCGCGTTAGAAAGGTCTCGGGCCGAGTACTCTTTGGTTCTCATTTTCGAGACGGGCCAAACACTCGAACCTCTCGTCGGCCGTCTGCAGCGCCATCCGCGGCAAGCCTTCCTAACAGTGAATGGCTGGCGTAGGATACGTTCAAGACCGACACGGTGCGGACCTCCGTTCGGCTCAAAGACAATGGTCCAAAAATTTGGGGCAGGAGACTTCCAACATGACCCGTTTGATCAATCGCCGCGTGGCCTTGGCTACGGCTGCATTCGCGGTCGCAACAGCCGGCATCAAGCCCGCTGCGGCGCAAGCGAAGAAGAAGCAGATCAAGATTTCGACCGCCACGGCAGCGGATCTCGGCAATGACAACTACATGGTGTGCTGGGTGATGGCCAACTACATCAACCAATACTCAGACACGCTGGAAGCCCGCATCTATGCCGCCAATGCGCTCGGCGAAGAGCGTGCCGTGGTCGAGGCCATGCAGCTTGGCTCTGGCGCGTCGGCCCACATCGGCGGCACGGCGATCCACAACAACTTCAACAAGCGCATCGGCGTACTCGACCTGCCGTTCCTGTGGCGCGACTACGATCACTTCCACAAAGTCGCCGAAGGCCCGGTCGGCAAGACGCTGGCGGCCGAGCATGAGAAGCTCGGCATCAAGATCATCGGCTGGCAGGACAGCTGGGGCTTTCGCCACGTCACTACGACCAAGAAGGAAGTCAAGACCCAGGCCGATCTGAAGGGCTTGAAAATCCGCACCATCCAGACGCCGACCTATGTCGCAGCGCTGAACGCGATGGGCGCTGCGGCGACGCCAATGGCTTTCGGCGAGGTCTACACGGGTCTGCAGACCGGCGTGCTCGACGGCTTCGAGCATTCCTCGGCGATCATCTACTCGAACAAGTTCTACGAAGTGAGCAAGTACGTGGCCCTCACCGCCCACCTGTTCGGTGGCACCATCACCGCCTACTCGAAGAAGGAATGGGACGGCTATACCGATGCCGAGCGCAAGGTGGTCGGCGAGGCGGCCAAACTCGGCCAGGACATCAACCGGGCGCTGGCCGTGGTTCGCGATCAAGAATCGATCGAGCTGCTCAAGGGCAAGGGCATGGTCATCAACAAGATCGACACGTCGGGCATGGTTGCGGCCGCCGGCCCGGTGCAGGACGATCTTGCCGACAAGCTCGGCGCCAAGGATCTGCTGAAGATCATTCGCGACACGAAGTGAGCGCGACAGTGCCGGCCGCCGATGTTGGCGCCCGGCACTGCTTTAGGGGAGCGGAGCATGTTTAAGAGTGCGATGCGATCCATCGATCGCGCGGTAGAATTCGCGCTATTCTTGATCTTTCTGGTCTTCACGCTGGTCGGCGGCCTGCAGATCTTCAATCGTTTCGTGCTCGGCTTGCCATTGAGCTGGAGCGAGGAGTTCCAAAAGTTCGGCCACATCTGGATGGTGTTCCTGGCCATCCCCGTCGCCTACCGGCGCGGCGCGCATATCGGCATGGACATGCTCTACATGCTGCTGCCAGCCGGTCTGCAGCGTGTCATCCAGCTGTGCGTCGAGCTGATGTGGCTTGCCCTGGCCATCTGTATCGTCTGGTATACACTCGCGATCATGGTCGTCGCGCGCAACCAGGAAAGCCCAGGCCTCGGTCTCCGCATGGACCACGTCTACGCCGGGCTCGTCATCGGCGGAGGCTACCTCGCTTTGGTCGCCGTACGCCGGCTGGCCGCCTTCTTCGGAC
The DNA here is from genome assembly GCA_963732635.1 of uncultured Alphaproteobacteria bacterium. GTDB lineage: Bacteria > Pseudomonadota > Alphaproteobacteria > Rhizobiales > Hyphomicrobiaceae > JAKFWF01. The sequence goes on along the minus strand of CAVTAL010000033.1, from coordinate 32,508 downwards.
TGATCGAGGCCGATATTCCCGAGCCGCTCGGTGAGCACTCATGATACTGCTCCTGCTGTTCGCCTTCCTGCTGGCGCTGATCACGATCGGCGTGCCGATCCTGCTGGTCATGGGCGTGGTCGGTCTAGCCGGCATACTTAGCATCGATGGTCTCAATCCTGCGCTGTTCCCGCAGAAGATGTTCGCGATGCTGGACAACTTCTCGCTGCTCGCCCTGCCGTACTTCATCCTGGCCGGCGAATTGATCGCACGCGGTGGGATATCGAAACGCCTGGTCGAGTTCGCCGAAACTGCTGGTCGGCCACTGGAAGGGCGGCCTCGGCCACGCGTCGGTCGTCTCCAGCATGGTGTTTGCCGGAGTTTCCGGCTCGTCGGTCGCGGACACCTCGGCAATCGGTTCGATCCTGGTGCCGGCGATGAAGTCACGCGGCTACAAGCCGGGCTTCGCTGCATCCCTTGTCGCCTGCGCCGGCACCATCGGCGCCATCATCCCGCCGAGCATGACCATGATCGTGTACGGCTCGATGACCAACGTCTCCATAGGCGGCCTGTTTCTAGGTGGCATCATCCCAGGCATCCTGATCGGCATCGGATTGATGATTGTCATCAGGCTATATGCGTTCCACGCAGCATTTCCTGAGCTGCGTCAGACCAGCGGCCGCTTCGAGTTGCGCAAGGTGTTGAGCGCCGGCGTCGAGGTCTGGCCGGCACTGCTCGCGCCTGGATTGGTGCTCGGCGGCATTCTCACCGGCGTGTTCACGGCGACCGAAGCGGGTGTCGTGGCGTGCCTCTATGGCTTCTTCATCGGCTTCTTCGTCTATCGCACCTTAAAACTGTCCGACCTGCCGCAGATCTTCATCCGCGCCAGCATCACGACGGCCATGGTCTCCGGCATTATCGGTGTCGCGGGAGCGTTCGGGTGGCTGCTGTCATATCTGAATTTCAACGACCATGTGCTGTCGGCTGATCTCGCAGATCACGGATACCAAGACGGGTGTGCTGTTCCTTCTTATGGCCATCATGCTGGTGCTGACGATGTTCGTCGATTCCATGGCCATCCTGATCATCTTGATCCCGGTCGCGGTGGTCATCGGGCGCAAATACGGCATCGACGACTTCCAGCTCGGACTGTTGATGGTCATGGCGACGCAGATCGGCTCGACAACTCCACCCGTGGCCGTGCTGCTATTCGTGGCGACCAGCATCGCCGGCTGCAAGTACAGCGAAACGATCCGCTATTGCTGGGCCTTCATCCTGGCCGAAGTCGTGGTGCTGCTGATGGTGGCGCTCATTCCCGGGCTGGCGTCATGGATTCCGCGCTACTTCCTAGGCTGATGGGGCGATGCCCGTCGCAACGCCTGCAAAGAGGGGCGATCTGACGTAGCGTCACACCATCGTCTCACCCCACATTCGGCGGACGCGTGATCATCAGCACCAGGCGCTGGATTACAGAAGCAAACCCGATCACGATCGTTAACATGATCACCCACGATACTCCCCAACTGCTCAACCAGCGCGACAGGAAGCTCACAGCGACACCGCTGGACTGATACGTAGCGATGGCCGTCGCAATCCCAATCGTCATCGCAGATTGTAAGCCGCCAAGAATGTAGGGAGCGAAATGGCGCGGCACCCGATAGCCTATTTGTAACGATCCTGAATTCGAATGGGCCGATCACCGCAATATCCCGGCCGTTCAAACCGCTGCGATGTTTTCGACTTGGGTTCTACTGCGATCCGACCAGTTCCAGACGGCGTCACTTCAGTTGTCTCGCTCGTTTCACGACCGGTATGAACGGGGCATGAACTAACTCCGAGTCGAAAGAATAGCGGCAATTTCCAAGCCGGCCCATTGCATGGCACGCGACTGCGCGCTAGCGGTTTCCATCAAGACGGGACGGGGCGCAAACGGTGGATCGAGCAAGTCAAATCGACGACCTGACCGGTTCGTCGCTCGCACATCGGACGAAACGCAGTGATGCGGCGCTCCTGCGCACGCTCGTCATGCTGCTCGGGATCGGCTGGTCGCTGGCATTCGTCGTCGTTGGTTGCGGCTTCGACCTGCAGATGTACGGCGACGGCTCGATTTTTTCCTACGCGATTGCCGCCGAGCAGGCATGGGCCTTTCACTGGCACAACATTTCCGGTCGTGCCTTCGTGTATCTGCTTGCCCATTGGCCAGCCGAAACCTACGTGCGATTGAGCGGCGACGCCCACGGCGGGGTCGTTCTCCACGGGGTGCTGTTCTTCTGCACCCCGCTCGCCGGGCTTTGTGCGACGTGGAGCGCAGATCAGTCCGAAGGCCGCAGCTTGTTCCTGCACGCCTGTGCGTCGACCGCGGTAATCTGTCCGCTCGTATTCGGATTTCCGACCGAGATGTGGGTCGCGCACGCTGTGTTCTGGCCCATGCTGGCGCTGGCTCGCTCCGCCGATTGGAGCTTGACGCGCACGGCACTTTTCGCAGCAGGACTGACGGCGCTGATGTTGTCACATGGAGGCGGCGTGCTGCTGGCCGGCGTGATCGTCGCGAGCGCACTACTGCCGGGACCACGGCAGCCGTCTAGGCCTCGGATGTTGATTGGCGGGGGGATTGCTGTTTTCGTGTGGGCCGCGGTGCTGCTTGCATTCCGCCCGGACCCGTACATCGCCAAGGTCATCAACACGGCCGCCTTCAGCTTCGTCGACCTGCGCAATCTGATCGATCCGGTGATCGGGACCATGATCGCGGCGATCATCGGCTACATGCTCGCAGCGTGGCTGTGCGACCGCATCCTGCGATTGCACTCGCCGTCGATCTCGGCACTTTTCGGCGTGCTGTGGGCGCTTGCGATCTACTACCGGTATTTCGATGCATCGTTACTCGCCGATGCCCGCTATCCGCTGCGGACAGCGTTGCTGGTCCTGCCGCCGTTCTTCGCCACATCGGCGTTGCTCGGCATTCGACAGGTCGGGCGCGCACACCCGCTCGTCGCCCGCCTTGGCACACTGCGCCAGAAGATCTGGCCCGGTCACCTTGCCGCAGCCCTCGTTCTGATCACGGCCGTGCACGTCGTAGAAACGGCGAAGTTCGTCCGCGTATGGAGCGAATACAAGACAGCGCTGGCGGCGCTGGCCACGGCCAAGGACGCCGGACCGGAATCGCCAGCCGCCCGGTTCGCTTCATCGGCCCTCATTTCAGACGGATTGAATCGCGTGGCCTGGTCATCGACGACGCATTTTCTTTCGATTCTGGTGGCGCCGAGGCTCATCCCTGCGCGGCTCGTTATCAGTCCCAATCCGGCGTATTGGTGGCTCAGTTGCCAAACGGCGACCGACAGCCAGCGGCACAGCACTGCCATACCGCAGGCGAGCCGCGCATTCATCCGCGTCTATGCGTGCTCGCACTGACCTCAGAGCATGCGGCGCAGCACGCCGTCCTTGTGGACGATGTGATGATGGATTGCGGCGGCCACATGCAGCGCCGCGAGGGCACCAAGCGTCAGCGCCGCCCAGCCGTGCCACCACAGGATGCGCCAGCCGACTTCTTCATTCTTCGATGCGATCTGCGGCAATTCCAGCCCGCCCCACATGCTGCGCGTCCCGTCGGCCGATGCACCGATCCATCCAAGGAAGGGGACCAAGACCAGCAATACGTAAAGCAGGAAGTGGACTGCGCTCGCCGCAGTCCGCTGCCAGCGCGCAATTGCAGATTCGGACGGCGGCGCCCCGTGGCGGTATCGCAGCGCCAGACGGAGTATGACGAGCCAGAACGCCATGAAGCCGATCAGCTTGTGAATGTCGTAGATCGTAACGGTGAGCGCGTCGTTGTTCGTCGCCACGTAGCGATGGACCATGTAGAGCCCCATCGGGATCATAACGGTAACCAGGAGGGCCGTGAGCCAATGCACCAGTCTTTGTGACGCAGCATAGCGGTCCGGCGACCCGCTCATGTTTAGCCGTGTCAGTCGCATCACCGTGCCCCGGACTCCAAGGTCGTCAGGTTGCGATTGTGAGAATGCTCAGAGAGCGAATTCGACTTCGGCTTCCCGACCTTGGCTGTCCCCTGACTCTGGTGCCGCAACATGCGCCTGGAACGCCATGCGCAGTTGATTGTGGCCAAAATTCCGGCCAAGCCGGCGCCCCGCAAAGCCGTGAACACGCAGCAGATCGAGAAAGGCCAATTCGCTGTATTTGCGCAAGTTCAGCTTCGTCCGGATGCTGCGATAATCGGACGCTGCGGTTCGCGCCAGCCCGCAAGCGGCAGCGAACGTGAAGCCTTCACTGCGCGCGAAGCGAAGTAGTTGCCAGGCATCATGGACGACACTTACCGACGGCGGAATTACATCGGCGACGATCAGTGAGCCGCGCGGAGACAATAGCTTCTTGAACATTTGCAAGGCTTCCACGATCTCATAGGGTGCCAGGTACTGCACGACGGAGCTGACCGTAACGAGATCGATTGATCCCGGCTTCAAGGCGTGCAAGCCTACCGAATCGAGTACCGCGATATTCGAATGATTCAAGTAGCGTTGGCGCAGTCGTACCCTCACGGCCTCCGCAGCATCCCAAAGATAGAGCGTTTCGCACCGGCTCGCGACGAAATAGGCACGGGTTGCATCCCCGCATCCGAAATCGAGCGCGGTGCAGTTACCAGCTGGCAGGTGTCGCGCTACGGAGTAGGCGATCTCGAAGTCGTGGACTTCCTGGTGGCGATGACAAACGTAGACGGTCGGCTTGCCGTTCCAGTAATCGACCCAATTCATGCCCTGCCCCCCGTAAAAGTGCCGACATGCGCAGCGCTAGCGGTAGGATGAACTCACCGGACCAGCATGATCCGCCAAGGGCTGAAAATGATGGCCCGGTGATGGGCAGACAGCATCAGAGACATTGGAGATGACTGCTGGGGTGCTGCCGGCCCGTTCTTCCTCCCTAGACGCCGCACGCTTCGACCGCGCTTTGGCGACCACAAGAGAGGGGTTATCGGCGGCAAAGACAATCCGTGAAGCTTTCCTGGGTAGATATCACAGGGTACGCTTACCCTGGTCGATCAGTTCGGCGTCGGTTTGACTTGCGGTGAGAGCAGCTTCAGTAGCATCGCCATCTGCACCAGATCCGCGAGGTTCTGGGCCTGCATCTTCCCCATCACCCATTCGCGGTAATGCTCGACTGTTCTGGCGCTGAGATTGAGGATTGCAGCGATCTCCTTGTTGGAGCGTCCGCCGGCGGCAAGCAGCATGACTTCGCGCTGCCGATCCGAAAGCGCGCCATAGCGTTGCCGCAAGGTCGCCGCCCAATGCTCTTCGTGCCGCGTCGCGCGCGCGCGCTCGATCGCTTCGCGGATGCTACTGATCAAGCGCTCGGAATTGATCGGCTTCTCAATGAAGTCACTGACGCCGGATTTTATCGACGCGACGGCCAAATCGATGTCGCCGTGCCCGGTGATGAAGATCACCGGCGTGAGCGAGCCGCGCTCCTTCAGCAGTTGGTGCAGATTGTTGCCCGAGACGCTGGGCATGCGAATGTCAGTTACGATGCAATCGAAGACGTCGCCCTTCTCCAGCGCCGTGACGAGCGCCTTGGCCGAGGCGAACGCAAACGGTTCGAAGCCGCGCTTTCGCATCAGTGCGCTCAATGCATCGAGCACGCCGTCGTCGTCGTCGACGAGCGCAATTCTAGAGGTTTCGGTCATGACCTACCCGATCCGCTGACGCGAATGCGATTGCGACATGACTTCCCGTCGCCGACTTGTGAATGAGCAATTGGCCGCCATTGGCCAGTGCGATCGATTGGCACAGCAAAAGGCCGATGCCAAGTCCGTCTTCCTTGCTAGATTTGAAAGGTTGCAGACGGTCGAGCGAAAAATCAGCCGGAAACCCCGGACCATTGTCGACAACCCCCAGCTCGACCATGGCGTTGGCGACTCCGCGCGCGTACAGTGACACGGTGCCCCCGCCGGTCCCGTTCGACTGCAACGCCTCCAGCGCATTGCGCAACAGATTGAGCAGGGCCTGCTCTATCTGAAGCCGATCGACGTACAGCATCGGCAGGCCGGACTCGATCTCGGTGCGCAGCTCGACATCTGCCCGGGAGAAATCTGCCAGCATCAACTCCACGACTTCCAAAAGGATGCGATCGGGAGAGACCGGCGCTTGATCATCGCGGGCGAGCTTCACCAGGGCGCGCAACCGGCGCACCACCCCTGACGCCCGATCGATCTGACGCACCACCTTGTGAGCGTTTTCGATCAGGCTGGGGTCTTTGAGCTCTTCCGTAGTCAGGCTCTCGACGACGAGGCCCGCGAACGTGCCGGCGGCCGATAGCGGCTGGTTCACTTCATGCGCGATAGCAGCGCCGAATTCACCCATGCCACCCCGCAATGCCACTTGTGCCAAGGCCTGCTGCTGTCGGCGGTAATGCGCCTCGAAGCGTTGGCGCTCGCTGACCAGGACCCCGGCGATGAGACCGGTTGCCGAAAGCGCGATCATTCGCGCCTGGAAGTGCGTGATGTCGAGAAAGTCCATTTTCAGAGCGGTTACGGTGACGAAGACGCCGGCTTGGATCAAGGCGAGAACCGGAACCACTCCTTCGATGCCGTAACCGAGCGCCGCCCAGATTACCGGCAAGAAGAGAAAATAAAAGTAAGTGAAGCCGCCGGCATCACGGTATGCGATGGCCACGGTCATCAGCACCGCGGTAGTCAGCAACAGCAGCAGGCGCGATCCGGTCGGCTTCAAGTCAAGGCGGGAATCCAACGCCAGCAGGCCGAATGGAACCACGATCATGATGCCAATCAGATCGCCGACCCAGTATCGCAGTACCGGTGCGACGACGTTGTCGAGCGCAACGTGACCGTATGCCGCCAGGATCAGCACGTAGCTGGTCGCTACCGCGAGACTGCCCGACACCGCGGCGAGCATCAGCAAAATGAGATCCTTGACCGTATTCAAGCGGCTCTTGAACCCCACTCGGTCGCTGGTTAGCACGATTGCCGCGATCGAATAGATCATGCCGACGAGGAGCCCTTCCATCACGGCCAGCATTGTCGGTTCGGCAGGGCCACGCAGCATGAGCGACGAGATCAAAGTCGTCGGCAGGATCAAAGGCGCGGCGCGCCGACCGAAACGGCAGACCAGGATGATGCCCAGGCCGGCGGCAGGATTCCAGGGTGTAATCGATTGGGCCGCATCAGCGTAGCGCTGTCCGAGCCAGTCGAGGCACAGGTGCAGCGCCACGAATGCGAAAGCCACCAGTGCCAACCGGTACCGGGACGCCGACCAGATGTCCGCCCCAGCCGAACCCACATTCAAAAGCCGTCTCCATGCAATCCGGGTATGCCGTTCGCTCGATTGTGCATGAGATGCCGGACCGTCACAAGGTCCCAGGGACTCAAGGTACCAAGGTACCAAGGCACCAAGGTCACAAACCTCGCCCGCGGCGGATACCGTAGCGCTGCGGTGGCGGCTGCACCGTATTGCGTTCGATCTGCTGGTGCAGTCATTCTTGCGCTCACCTTGGATCGCGCAGTCGAACGTAGAGTTGCGCTCATTTCGGAGTGGACGAAGTGATTGCTCAACTTGCGAAGCTCATCGTGAATGCTGCGGCGGGCATTGAAGAGCGCTCGAAGGAGCATATCGTCGTCTATTGCCGCGAACTGCATGTCCGGGAGCTTGTCACGCGCTCGCTCACTCAGTTGGAGTTCGACGTCGAAAATGTCGAGGACGCCGACGAAGCCTATTGGGCTCTCGTCAAACGCAAGCAGCATGCCCATGTGCCTATCGCTGATCGCGCCGCCTTGACGCCTGGGCGATCTCCCGACATCGAGAAGTTGCGGCGGGACGTCCACGCGCTGCGCGTCGTCGCGGTGCAGATTTCCGACCAAATTCCTGCGGAATTGACAGACGCAGTCGGAGCCGGCGCTGCGATTGGACGCCCAATGGATCGAGCGTCGCTAATGCGAGCGGTGACTCGCCAGGAATAGATAAGGACAAATCTCGCTGGTTCGATCCGCCCCGAATTTTTTCCTTGCTGACCAAAGGCAGGACGAACCGCAAGCGTGTCGAGGAAGCGGTCTCGCGGGATATGCTGCCGTAGTTTCCAATTGCGAGTTCAGACTGCCCTTATTGGTGCGCAAAAGATGATCGACTCGACATTGGGCGCTCTTGCCAGACAGGTTATTAGCATCGGCAACAAGACTTTTGAGGCTCGACGGGTATCGATCAGATGTCATGATAGGCGATGATGGTCGGTGCGCAGAGTTTGCAGAACTCGCCGACGCGGCGGAAGTGGCGGCTGAGTTCAAGTTGCGCCTCGGCAGCAATACCTGCAGCAAGCAGACACGGTATGCCCGGGCCATGCATTGAACTGATCCGACGGTCGATCGGTGAACTCTGATACCTGCCGTCGCTCGATCGCCGCGACGGGCCAATAACTGTCACCACGAGACGCGGAAGATCGGACGAGGTGTGCTTTTTGTGTTCGCCTGCTGATTGGATATATGGCTGAATTCCTGCTGCTTCGCAGTAGGAGCGAGATTCACGACTACGAATGGTCAGTCTCGGGCGATGATTGAACCTTACCGTGCCGCCTTACGCCGCAACCGGCCAAGGATGACGCTCCGCGTGGAGATTACAGAATAGTCTTCTGGAGAGACTTCCAGGGTCAGCTGCGCGTTCCATCCTCGATGATTTCGACAATGCGCGACAAGTCGTGCTGGGCTCGGCCCTGAAACACGCCATGCTTCATGATGAGCCGCACTGCTTGGCACACCCACATCGGGACGCCGAGCTCCTCACCCTGTTCAATAGCGAGATCGACGTCCTTCATGAGAATTTCAATTGTTGCGCCGGACTCGAATGTTCGCGGCACGACGGACTGCGGGAACAGGTGCATTGTCGCGAAGTTGCGCCCGGTTCCGGAGTTGAGTATCTGAAGCATGGCATCATCCGGTACACCGGCTTTGCTCGACATCGTCATGGCCTCCGACGTAGCGACGATCGCCACGGCATAGAGCATGTTGTTTGTGAGCTTCATAGTCTGCGCCGCCCCCGGCATATGACCGGCAACAACGATCGATTTCCCCCACAACTCGAATACGGGCATCAATCTGGAAACTTCGGCCGGATCGCCTGACACCATGACGGCCAGCGTACCGGCATTGGCACCACTGACGCCGCCACTGATTGGAGCGTCGATAACTGACACCCCAATCGCCTTGCATTGCGCTTCCACTTCGCGAATGAAGGGACCACCGACCGTGCACGTGTTGACTAGCGTCTTCAGCGCCTTGCCGGCGAGTAAGCCGTCAGGGCCGGCTAGCGTGCGACGGAAGATATCCAGTGTGGGCAACGAGATAATGACCGTCTCGCACGCGTCAGCCAGCGCCTTGGGGGAGGTGGCCTTTCGCGCCTGACGTTCGACTAGCGGGAGAATGGCCTCGTCGCGAACATCGTAGACCCAGAGTTCATGGCCGGCGTCAAGCAACTTGCTTGCCATCGGCTGGCCCATATTGCCGACGCCGAGATAACCAATGCGCATCGCTGTACTCCCTGGTGTCTGAATTCTTGGTTAGGCTATCAACTCGGTGACGATGTCCGCAGCTCTGAGGTTGCTGACGCGCCCACGAGTTCGAAGTGTTCGACGTACGGCGGCTTCGCGAAGTATTCGCTGACCAGCGAGCGCCATTCCGCGAACAGGGCGGAACCGCGAAACGCTACGGTGTGATCCTCCAGCGTATCCCAGCTCAAAAGCAGGACATACCGGTCGGGAGATTCGATTGAGTGTCGAAACTGATGACCGCGAAATCCTTTGGCCTTGGCAAAGATCGTGTTCAGCGCAAGGCTTACCGCCTTTTCGAACTCGGCTTGCTTGCCGGCAGTGACGTGGATGTCCGCAATTTCCAGTATCATCGTCGCTCCTTTCGAAAGGTCAGCATTCGAACTTCGGCAGATCAATTATTCCGACTACGCTGGATCAGGTGCAGGCGTCAGACCGGCATCTCGGTCGCGATCCAGTCGATGACCGACGCGTGACGCGGCGTCCAACCCAACTCGCGTCGTGCCCTAGTGGCTCTGACGCGGCTGTTGCTGCCGAACGTGAAGTAGGCTCTTGCTTGCCCCCACCGCTCAGCTGCGGTCTCGACCGGCAAGCCTTCAGCACCGGGAAGTCCAATCCGTTTGGCGAGCGCATTGCCGAGTTCGAGAAATGAAGCTTCACCACTCTCGGCAAAGTAGAACGCTCCCGCTGGGGCATTGCTCACGGCTAGCAGATAGAGTTCGACCACATCATCGATGTGCACGTTCGACCACGTGTTGAGCCCCGCGCCGACCACATGCACGACGCCATGCTTACGCGCCTCGTCGACGAGAAATGGGATCTGCACGCTCTTCCGATTCAAGCCTTGCCCCAATCCGTAGATCAGGCTCGGGCATATGACGGCCGACCTGACACCGCGATCGGCTGCCTTGAGCACCATGAGATCGATGTCGCGTCGCGCCTGCTTCATCGGGTGCACAAGCAGAGGCGTGTCTTCATCGAAGATCGCATCTGAGCGAAACATGCCGCGAGCATCATCGCCGACGATGCTCGACCCGCTTGTGTGCACCAGTGGCTTGTTCGAGCCGCCCAGTCCCGCAATCAATGCCTCCACCGCTCCGGAATGGTCCGCATTGGCCGTGTTGATAACGCCGTCGGATGCACGCGCCTCCGAAGTCAGAAGGTCCGCAATTGCCGAGATCACCCAATACGGGCGTCACTCCACGTTCGGCGAGATGGGCGGCCTTGTCCGGGCTGCGCACGAGCCCCCGCACGAGGTGGCCACGCTCGACGAGCGCTGCAGCGACGGAACCGACCTATGTACCCGTGGCGCCGGTCAGAAAGTAGGTTGCCATGGGCTTCTCTGCTCAGAACACGTTGGTCTGATGCACCTCGATCACGTGGCCGTCGGGATCCTGCAGGAAGACTTGGTGCCAGCCGGGAATGGCCCAGCAGCCGTAGTCCGAATAGCGGATACCGTGCTCGTCGCACTTCCTCATGAATTGCTTGATGTCGTCGGTGCGGAAGCAGTAGTGGCCATGCCCCATCGGGTTGACGGGCTTCTTCATCTTAAACCCGGTATCGAGATCGCGCTCGGCCAAGTGAAATTCGATGCCGCCATCCGTCAGAAAATCGACCTTGCCAGTGTAGGCGCGATCCTCGCGCTCGCGGCTGATCACGGTGTGGGTCTGGCTGTTGATCGTGCCCAACTCGAACAGCGTTCTGTAGAAGTTCGTCAGGCGCGGCAGATTATCCGTGCAGAGATTCATATGGTGAAACTTGAAGCTCATCGCGCTCTCCTTGGCGTGAATTGGCGTTCCACATCCCGATTGCGATCAAGCGGCCCGCTCGATGCGGAACTGTTCTAGCGGCTCCGATAAGCGAGCAGCTGCGTTCCCACGTTACCAACGTTTCATATATGAAGTCAATCGTGCGTCAATGCATTCTTGCTGCGCGCTGCGCCAGCCGGCTCGGAACGGCGGCTGACGCGCTGCCGGCGTCAGCACGCGCAGGCAGTGTCTTAGCTCTCGCGCTAGCGGTGACGTGACGTGACGCGTCAGGATGAGCCCCGCGATGTCGCGCGGCTATTTAGCCTTCGAGCGGGGCCGCTGCGGTGATTTGCCACCGAGCCTACTCGTCAAGGATTGTGCGGCAGCGCCCAGAATTTCCTCGACCTTGGCGATCGACTTGCGGTGTGCCTGGTCGATCCGTTCCGCGTAAGGCACAGTCAAGGCGGCGATGGCACGACCATCGGAATCGAGAATCGGGAAGGCCACGGCGTACAGTCCACGGACCTGCACACTCGGAATGGACTCGAAGCCGCGTGACTTGATCGCATCGAGAAGCACGTTGATCTGCGGATCGGATTGCTCTGGACGCCGGCGGGTTGCCTCTTCGATGCGAAGCTTGCGCGTTTCGACGTCCTGGAACGCAAGTAATGTCCTCCCCGAAGCCGAAATCAAAACATCCAGCTCCGCACCCACGCGGACGCTGAAGCCCATGCCGCTCGGCGCATCGACCTTTGAAATGACGACTTGCTTGCCCTGATTGTAGACAGTGAGGTGGCACGATTGGTCGAGATCGCTCGACAGCTTCTGCATCGTCGGCATCGATTCGATCAGGAGCCGGTGCGTTGGTGGATTGAGGTGGGCAAGCTCGAAGAGCTTCATGGTGACCATGTACTTCTCGTCGATATTGGCGACATAGCCGCGCTCAACGAGACAGTTGAGCATCCGATACAGCTCCCCCACGGTGCGATCGAGCTGTTGCGCGATTTCCTTCTGCGGCAGTGGCGATTCGCTACGGCACAGCAGTTCTAGAATATCGAGCCCCTTCTCCAGCGCTGGCGCCGAGTACGCCGGACCGTCGATCTCATCCGACTTTTTGACGGCTCGTGTGGTCGTGCTCATTGTTCCATTCCGGTCTGCTCATTGCAGCGCCCCATAGCATGTTCCAGCTGAAAATTCACGCCAAGAACACAGGTCAGCACGTGTGGTGAGCTCTCGCTCAGTGATTTCACACTTGCATGTTATAATGCATATGTGATTTAACGCTTCCGCAAGCAGGAATTGCGATCCAAGCGACCAGAAAGGTCGCACGTCCTATTTTGGGAGGTTCGAAGCCATGGCGAGACTCATCGGCAAGGTTGCCTTCATCACTGGCGGTGGCGGCGGAATCGGTCAGGCGACCGCGGAGCGATTTGCCGAGGAAGGCGCCAAGGTCGTCGTCGCGGAGATCAACGAGCAGCTGGGCGAAGCTGCTGCGAGCGCCGCGCGGAAGAAGGCCGGGGGCAGTGGTGATGCCGCCTTCGTGCGGTGCGACGTTACGGACCCCCAGAGCGTGACGGCGGCAATTGCCGAAACAGTTCGCCGCTTCGGCAAGCTCGACATCCTGCACAACAACGCTGGCGGCGCGACCCCGCATGACGGACGCGTGACGGAAGCGCCAGTCGAAGAATTCTGGCGGGCGATCAAGCTCGACCTGTTCGGAACCTTTCTGTGCTCGAAGTACGCGATCCCGGAGATCGCCAAGAGCGGCGGCGGCTCGATCATCAACATGTCGTCGGTCGTCGCCTTGATGGCGATGCCGGGCCGGGACTGCTACACGGCGGCGAAGGGCGGGATCTCCGCGCTCACACGGTCGATGGCCGTCGAGTATGCCTCCGATCGGATCCGCGTAAATGCGGTCGCGCCCGGAGTTACACTATCGGACCGGGTCAAGAAGCAGCTCGATGGCAATCCGGTGACGGAGGAGTTGGGTCGCCAGCACCTGCTGGGACTGATCGAGCCGATCTACATCGCGGATATGGTCGTCTACCTCGCTTCCGACGAATCCGCGCGGACAACCGGTCAGATCTTCCCTGTCGACAGCGGCGTGACGATCCGCTGAACGGCGCCGGCCGCGTCGGCTCGAACACAGGGTCTTAGACACTATGCAGGATCGGATCGAGCGCACTGAGGCTTGCACGGTCACAGCGGTGCGTCGCGTGGCTGCGATGCTGGACCTCGATCCGGCGCAACTGCGCGACGGCGGTCCGTTGCCGCGCGGCTGGCACTTCATCGTGCTGGGCGGTGAGACGCGACGCTCGGACCTGCGCGCCGACGGCTTCCCGGGCTTCGGCGTACCGATGCCGGATCTGGGCTTGCCACGGCTGCTGTTGGCTGGACGCTCGGTGGAATACATCAGCGATCTCGTGATCGGCGCGCCGGTTCTTCGCCGCAGCTGGGTTTCCAAGCTCGACCGCAAGGAGACCGCGAACGGTCCGATGGCGATCGTGACGATCCGCCACGAGTTGAGCAGCACCGGCGCCGCGCCGCCAGCCATCGTCGAGGATCAGACCTATATTCTCCTCGGTTTGTCCACGGAGCGCGCGGCAACCGCACGGCCTTCGGAGCCGGTGCTGGGTGAAAATATGAAAGTCCTCGTGCCGGATGAAACCCTGCTGTTCCAGTACTCGGCCCTCGGGTTCAATTCGCACAAGATACACATCGATCGCGATTACGCGCGCGATGTCGAGGGGCTTCCCGACCTCGTCGTCAACGGCGGCCTGACGACGCTGCTGGTGACGGAATTCATGCGCCAGGACATCGGAGTCCGGCCCGCGCGCCTTTCGGCGAAACACAAGGCTCCGTTGTATTGCGGACGGCCGCTGACGCTGACCGCCGTCCATGACGGCGACATCTGGCGCCTCAAGGTTCACGACGACACGGGCGTCGTCGCCGTCGATGTGGAGGTGATCGCGCAATGAGCTTCGAACCTCTCAAAGGCATTCGAATTCTCGATCTAACCAGCGTCGTCGTCGGCCCGGTGGCGACATGGCGTCTCGGTCAATACGGCGCCGAGATCATCAAGCTCGAAAGTCCCGAGGGCGACTTGATGCGGGGGCTCGGCGGCCTGTCGCCCACGGGCCAGCACTCCGGCGCCTACCTTCACCTCAACCGCGGCAAGAAGAATATCTGCCTCGATCTGAAAAAGCCGGGGGCGCGCGACGTTGTCGAGCGACTTGTCGCCAGCGCCGACGTCGTCGTCGCCAACATGCGTCCTCAGGCCCTGGAGCGGTTGAGCCTCGACGCCGCATCGGTCCGCACCAGGCACCCGGAGAAGGTCTACTGCCTGATCACCGGTTACGGGACTGACGGTCCTTATTCCGGCTTGCCGACTTACGACAGCGTCGTGCAAGGGGCGACCGGCATGGCCGGACTGATGCTCGCGCGCGACGGCGCGCCGGCCTATGTGCCGATGCTCATCTGCGATCACGTCGTCGGTGAGATCACGGCCGGCGCCATCCTTGCGGCAGTGATGCAACGCAACGCTACGGGGCACGGAGTGAGCATCGAGATCCCGATGTTCGAGACCATGGCAGCATTTGTTCTGCAGGAGCATTTGGCCCAACACAGTTTCGACCCGCCGGTGGGCAAGATCGGCGATCAGCGGCTGCTCAGCCCACATAACAAGCCGGTGCAGACAGCGGACGGCTGGATCTCCTTCACCATCAACACCGATCCGCAGGTACGAGCGTTCCTGAAGGTGACGGATCGGGCCGATCTGCTCGATGATCCGAGATTCGGATCGGTTGCGGCGCGCGCCAAGTACGTCGCGGAGTGGTTCGCGGTTAGGGGTACGCCTTTGACCAATCGCACCACGGCGGAATGGCTCGAAATCCTGCAGGGCGCGGATATCGCGGCCATGCCGTGTCACACGCTCGATACGCTGCGTCACGATCCGCACCTCGCGGCGGTCGGACTGATCGAGTTCGAAGAGCACCCGACCGAGGGTCGAACCGCCGCCATCAGATCATCGATCAAGGTCGACGCGGAGAATTTGGCGCTCCGATCGTCGTCCCTGCCACGCGGCTGGTCGACACGCGTGGTGCTGGGTGACCTTGGCTATTCGTCGGCCGAGGTTGATCGGCTGATCGCAGAGGGCGCGGCCTTTGCCGCTTCGAACGCCAGCTGAACAAAAGGCCAATGTCGGTCCAAGGTGGTATGAAATGATGTTGCAAGACAAAGTCTGCCTGGTCGTAGGTGCAGCCTCGTTGAGAGGTATCGGTTACGCAACGGCTGAATTGTTCGCTAGGCACGGCGCCAAACTGGCAGTCGTCGATGTGGCGATGGACGATACGGCGACCGCCGCCATTGCCGCGTCCATCACCGCCGCTATCGGCCGCGCGCCGACACTCGATCGGGCTGAAGTGCGATATTCAAAGTTCGAACGAATGCAAGCAGGTGGTGTCCGAAACCGCTGAGCGCCTCGGCGGGCTCGATTGTCTCGTGAATTGCGCGGGAATAGTCCGGGCACAATCGATGCTGTCGATCGAGGAGGCCGACTATGATCGCATCCTCGGCGTCAACCTCAAGGGGACGTTCAACATCTGCCAGGCGGTCCTGAACGTCTTTGCGAGCAGGCGAGCCGGCACCATCGTCAATCTCGCGTCGGTCGCAGCCCAGCGTGGTGGTGGCCTCGTCGGTGGTGCTCACTATGCCGCATCAAAAGGCGGGGTCATCAGCCTCACCCGCACGATCGCGCGCGAATTCGGGCCGCTCGGTATCCGCGCCAACGTCGTTTGCCCCTCGATGGTCGAGACCGCCATGCTGGATGGCAATCTGACGAGCGACAAGTTCGCCGAGATCGTCGCCGGCATCCCCCTGCAGCGCGCCGGCAAGCCGTCGGATATCGCAGGTGCTTGCCTGTTCCTGGCGTCTGACCTGTCCGCCTACATCACCGGCGCCACGATCGACGTGAACGGCGGCAGCCACATTCATTGACCCGATGGCCGATCGGCCGCGGCATCGGGAAAAAGCAAACTGGCCCCACAAGCAGAAAACAAAGGGAACACGCAGCATGAAGACGACAAGCAGGCGGAATATCATCAAGGCTGGCGCGGCCGGCGGTGTTGCGATGGCAGCCTCGTCATTGGCTGCGCCAGCGATTGCGCAATCCGCTCCGGAAGTGAAATGGCGCATGGTGGCGAGCTGGCCGAAATCCCTCGATACGCTTTACGGCGGCTGCGAATACCTCGCCAAGCGCGTCGCCGAACTCAGCGACAACAAATTCCAGATTCAGGTCTTCGCCGCTGGTGAAATCGTTCCTGGCCTGCAGGTGCTCGATGCTGTCCAGACCGGCACCGTCGAATGCGGCCACACTTCGCCATTCTACTACTACGGCAAGGATCCGACCTTCGCCTTTGGCACCGACCTGCCATTCGGCATGAATCCGCGGATGCGGAATGCGTGGATGTACCACGCCGGCGGGCTCGACCTGATGAACGAGTTCTTCAAGAGCTACAATGTTCTCTACTCGCCGGCCGGCAACACCAACGGCCAGATGGGCGGCTGGTTCCGCAAGGAGATCAACTCGCTGGCGGACCTCAACGGTCTGAAATTCCGCGTCGGTGGCCTCGCCGGCACGATCATGGCTAAATTTGGTGTGGTGCCACAGCAGATCGCGGGCGGCGACATCTATCCCGCGCTCGAAAAGGGCACGATCGACGGCGCCGAATGGGTTGGTCCGCACGACGACGAAAAGCTCGGCTTCGTGAAGGTTGCGAAATACTACTACTATCCCGGCTGGTGGGAAGTCGGGCCGACGGTCGGCGTGTTCTCCAACCTCGAAAAGTGGGCGGCCTTGCCGAAGCCCTACCAGCAGATGCTGCTGTCTGCCTCGGCCGAAACGAACCAGTGGATGTCAGCGAAGTATGATGCGCTCAATCCGCCGGCATTGAAGCGTCTGGTCGGCGCAGGAGCGATCCTGAAGGCGTTTCCGCCGGACGTCATGGAAGCCTGCTGGAAAGCCGCCAACGAAGCCTACGATGAGCTCGCGGCCAAGAACCCGAAGTTCAAGCGCATCTACGACCACTTCGTGGCGTTCCGCGACGACCAGTATCTGTGGAACCAGGTCGTCGACCTGACCATGGACAGCTACATGGCGCGCTTCCGCAATCAGAAGAAGTGATGGAAGATTGCGCGTCGCCGGGGCGGAAGCGGCTTTCGCTACCGCCTCCCGCCCCGGCAATTTCCGCGACGGTAGCTGAATCAGAGGCTTGACGGTCGGAAGCAGAGGAAGCTGACCTCGTGCCACATGCGGCGCTCCGCTCAAGGATCCTGCGTCGGGCCGGCCAGAGCTCCATTATCCGCGGCAGCGGCAGGCTTGGTCGCGCGCAGACAGCGCTTTTGCGGCAACGACCTCGACAGTTCCAAGCGCGTCGAAGATTGGCCACGAGCGTGGCTTGGCGATCGCGGACTTGCGCCATGGATCGTTCGATCAGGCGGTCGCTGCCGTCACTGAGCAACCTCGCGAGAGTGACTGAATCGCACTCCACGGTTGCTATCCGCGCCATCGTCGAGGCTCACTGCGCGATCGACCGAGATGCAAACAGCCCCCCTCAAAGCAGAGGCTCCTTCGGCCACGTCGAGCGGCACTCGCTTTGACCAGCATCAACTGGCTGCACTTGGGCCAATCGCCCCATGTAGGCCATGGCCAGACCGTAATGACGCGCATGGATCGTACGACGGCGCGTCTCTGCAGAGGCCGTCCCGTTCGGCACGGTGCATAGAGGGCTTCTGCGATGCGCTTATTAGCGTCCACGGTCGCAACTTGATCAACCAGCCATGGTAGACAATCCACTCTGCGTCTTCAGCGCCTCCCGAACCGTCTAGTTGCGCGTAGATCCCGGGCGTGCTACTCCAGGTAGCAGTCCGGGCCAGCATTGGCGTGTAGTGCGCATCTGTGCCGATACGGGAGGGACATCGGCTGTCGCACGCCCCGGGAACCGTTGCAACCGGTAAGTCTTGAAGATCGCGGGAGATTTCGTGAAAGTAATAGCGGTCGAAATGTTACATCAGGTTTCAGAAGGAAAAGCTTGGGTCTACAATCTTAATAGACGATCGCTACACCGAGACTGGCCAAGAGCCAATTAGGGCATCAGATCTACGGGCATGCGCCGTAATGTGCTGCGCGGAAGCTCCATTTTTTCAGTCCGACGAATTCCGCATCGGGTCATTCGCGACAGGGAGACGCAATCTGACGGTCGAAGTGATCCGAGACCGTCCGGCCAGGAGCCCCGCACCTCGATCAGGCTCGCATGCTCGACAGTGCCGACGCAATACCCCCGAAAGCGACCGTGCTTGCCGATGGCCGAGACCCAATCCGTGACACCCCTCGATGTCCGTTCGTGCATAGGCGCCCCGATAGCCACTGTCGCGGACCTACTTTCGGAACATGTAGGCCACGCTCGCCTAGAGTTTGCGGCAGACCTAGTTGAACTGAACTCCTGCCCAGCAGGTATACGGGTACGGCTGTAGGTGGCGGCAAAGCGGGTAGCACCAAAGTCGGCGGACGCGCTACGTTGGTTTTTCCATCGCCTTCGGCGAGGATCCATTTCTCTGGAGCCAACCCATGTCGGATCACGAGACCTTCGAGCTTGGTTCGCTCGTCCTGAAGTCCGGGATGACGGTGCCGGCGGCTCACCTCGCTTACAAGACCTACGGCACGCTGGCACCGGACAGGGATAACGTGATCTTCAATCCGAAGTCCTGCGGCGCCTATTCACTCTATCTTGGCTGACAGACCGATGAGCAAAATGCGTGTAGTGGTCATCGGGGCGGGTACGCTCGGAATGTCGGCAGCGATCAATCTCGTTGAGCGCGGGGCCGTGGTTACAGTGATCGATGCGGCGCACATCGCATCCGGCTCTAGTGGCCGATCGGTCGGCGTCGTCGGCACCCAGCACGTCGATCGGTTCGCTGTCGAGCTGCGCTCTCACAGCGTGCGGCAGATCCGGCACTGGCGGTCGCTCGGCCTGGAGTTCCAACCTATCGGCTACATGCGGCTCGGACGGGACGAGCGCGATCTCGCGCTGTTCCGCGAAAGCCTGGAGATGCAGCGCGAGTTCGGTCTTGGCTCGGCGCGCGTGCTTGACCTCGTAGAGATTCGCAGGCTCGTGCCGCACATGAGAACCGATGGCATTGCAGGGGCCTTGTTTGGACCCGAGGACGGCTTCCTGGATCCGCATTCGATGTGCACGCTGTTGGCCCGGCAGGTGGCTGAGAAGGGCGGCGCGATACGTCAAGACTGTCGTCTGCTCGGTGGGAAGCGCCGGAGCGGCGGCGGCTTCGATATTGCGACATCGACGGGAGTTATCGCCTGCGATGCGGTGGTCAACGCCGCTGGAGCCTGGGCCGGCAAGGTCGCCGCACTCTTGGGGCAGACACTGCATATCACGCCGGAGCGGCACGAGGCGGTGACGATCAAACTCGAACGTCCGCTCGGCTATGTGATGCCGATGGTCATGGATCTGGTGCAGGGTCGTGGCACCGGTCTCAATTTTCGCCACGACCGCCCAGGGGAGTTGATCACCGAGTTCCACAAGTCGGGCGCTGGAACGGCGGCCGATCCCGACGACTACGACGATCAGATCAGCGAGACGGCGAAGGAGCAGCTGGCGGAGATGCTGCTGGAACGCGTGCCTGATTTGCCCGGCGCGGGCTTTGGTCGCGGCTGGGCGGGCCTCTATCCCTGCTCCTTTGACGGCCAGCCGCTCGTAGGTTGCGTCGACCCGGCTGAGCCAGCGATCGTGACGGCGGCCGGGGCAGGCGGCTACGGCATTCAGCTCGGCCCCGTGATCGGCCAGTTGGCGGCAGATTGGGTGCTCGAGGGCGGGCCTAAATCAATCCCGACCGCCGCCTGTCTTGCTCCGAGCCAGGACAGGAACCGGCCTATCGCTTCCTCCCACCATTGAACGAACCAGTCCTCCCGCATCGAACGTGCAGGCGCCATATGACCATCAAAGTCGATCCGATCACGCGCTCCGTCGTCCAGCATCGCCTCAGCGGTATCGTCGCCGAGATGGGCGAGGCGATGCTGCGCACCTCCTACTCGCAGATCCTGAACTCCAGCCGCGATTTTTCACTGGCAATCTGCGACGTTCAAGGTCGTCTCATCGCGCAGGCCGACCACATCCCGGTGCATGTCGGCGCGCTGCCCTGGGCGACGCGCGCCGTCGAGAAGCATTGCCGCGATGTTAATCCCGGCGACGTCTACCTGATGAACGATCCGGAATTCGGCGGCAGCCATCTGCCGGACGTGACGGCGTTCGTGCCGATCTTCGACGGCGAGCGGCGCCTGTTCTGGAGCATCGTGCGCGCGCACCAGAGCGACATCGGCGGCGCCACTCACGGAGCTTACAATCCGCAAGCCACCGAGATCTGGCAGGAGGGACTGCGCATTCCACCGATCAAACTATACGATGCGGGCAAGCTGCGAGATGACATCCTCGACATGCTCGCGCTCAACGTCCGCAATCCGTACGATTTTCGCGGCGACATGGCTGCCATGATCGGGGCCGCCCACCTCGGCGAGCGCCGCATGGCCAAGCTCTTCGGCGAATTCGGCGCGCCCGTGGTCGAGACCGCGATCGAGCAGATCCTGGATTCGGCCGAGCAGCAGGCCCGCGCTGTAGTCACGTCTTGGAAAGACGGCGTCTATCACGGCGAGGCCTTCCTCGACGACGACGGTCACGGCCGCACCGACATCCGCATCGCGGCGAAGGTGACGAAGCGCGGCAGCGACATCGAGATCGATCTGTCGGACTCCGATCCGCAGACGACGAGTTTCGTCAACTCTTCGCACGCCAACATGCATGCGGCCGTTGTCATGGCTTTCGCCTACCTTATCGACGCCGACATACCGAAGAACGCCGGCGCGCTCAGGCCGCTTCAGGTCATTGCAAGGCAGGGCACGATCGTATGGGCGGATGCGGGCCTGCCGGTGACGCTGTGCACCAGTCATCCCTCAACGAGATCGTCGAAGCCATCATCAAGGCGATGGCGAATTGCTGCCCCGAGCGGGTCATGGGCGGCTGGGGGCGGCGGTTCCGTGTCGCGGTCAAAGGCGAGAATCCGAAGACCGGTCGCAGCTTCATCTGGCACTTGTTCCAGGCTCGCCCCGGTGGTGGTGCCTCGATCGGCGGCGATGGCTGGTCGTCGATCGGCGAGTGGCACACAGTGGGCGGCTTGAAGTTCGGCAGCCTCGAGGTGGCGGAGACGCGGTTCCCGCTGCACTTCCGGCATCACGAATTTCGGGTGGATTCGGGAGGCGACGGCGAGCATCGTGGCGGCCTCGGTGTGTCGCTCGACCTGGTGTTCGAGGTGCGGGAACCGGCGCTCGCCAACACCGCCGGCGAGGGCGTCAGGCACCCGTCCTGCGGCATGGTCGGCGGCCATGACGGCAAGCCGCACCATTACCGGCTGGTCTCGACCGATGGGCGCACGCGCGAACTCAAGACGAAGGAGGTCGGGATAGAGATCAGGCCCGGCGACTGTCTCGAAGTGCGCTCGGCCGGCGGCGGCGGCTGGGGGCCACCGGAGAAGCGGTCGCCGGCAGCACGGCGTCGGGATATCGAGCAGGGTCTCGTGAGCGGGGATGGGCATGACGGCAAGGGGGACTGACATGCTGACGATCGGTATCGACGTGGGTGGTACTTTCACGGACCTTGTCGCGCTCGACGCAAGCGGACGCGCTACCTTCGCAAAGTCGCCCTCGACGCCGCAGGACCAGTCGATTGGCGTCATGACCGGGCTCGAGGAGCTTGCGCGGCGGCTGGGCCTCTCGCGCACCGACATGCTGAAGGCGACGCGTCGGCTGGTGCATGGCACGACGGTCGCCACCAACGCGCTGCTGGAGCGCAAGGGCGCGAAGGTCGCACTGCTTACGACGGCCGGCCATCGCGACATCGTCGAGATGCGCGAGGGCCTGAAAGGCGACCGCTACGATCTGCGCTCGCCGCCGCCGGAGCCGCTGGTGCCTCGCGAACTACGTTTCACGGTGCGCGAGCGCATGCGGCCCGACGGCGAGGTCATGCTGCCGCTCGACGACGCCTCGCTGCAGCGAGCGATCACGGCGATCGGCTCGGCCGGCGCCACCTCAGTCGCGATCTGCTTTCTTCACGCCTATCGCAATCCGGTGCACGAGATGGCAGCCGCCGAGCGCATCGCCGCCGCCTTGCCCGGTATCGACATTTCGCGGTCCAGCGACGTGCTGCCGCAGATCAAGGAGTACGAACGCTTCTCCACCACGATGGTGAACGCCTATGTCGCACCGACCGTTCGTCTCTACCTCGCCGGGCTGGAGCGGCGGCTCGAGGAGGCCGGGTTCGGCGGCAGTCTCTTCATCATCCTCTCGCATGGCGGCATGGCACCGGTGGAGGAGGCGGCGCGTCTCGCAGCCGGCACGACGCTGTCGGGACCGGCTGGCGGCGTAGCGGGTGCCTTGCGGTGTGCCCGTCTCCTCGGCAAGCCCGACCTCGTTCCGTTCGACATGGGCGGCACCAGCACCGACATTTCGCTCGTCACCGAGGGGCGCGCGTCGCTGTCGAGCGAAGGCGTCCTCGCGGGACAGCGCATCGCACTGCGCAGCCTGGACATCGCGAGCATCGCGGCTGGCGGTGGCTCGATCGCGAGTGTCGATGCCGGCGGCAGCTTCAAGGTCGGCCCGGAGAGCGCCGGCTCGATCCCGGGACCGGCCTGCTACGGCAACGGCGGCACGGCCGCGACCGTGACCGACGCCAACGTCGCGCTCGGCTATCTCGACGCCGCGAACTTCATGGGTGGCAAACGCCCGCTCGATCGGGAAGCATCGATCGCGGCCGTCGACCGTCTCGCAAAGCGGCTCGGTATTTCGCGCATGGAGGCGGCGGCAGGCATCTACCGTCTCATCAACGTCAAGATGGCGGACGGCATCCGCCTAATGACGCTGCGGCGGGGCGTCGACCCCAGACGTCATACGCTGTTGAGCTTCGGTGGTGCGGCCGGCCTGCACGCCTGCGAGGTGGCGCGCGAACTCGACATCTCCTGTATCGTCGTGCCGACCATGGCCTCGGTGCTCTCCGCCTGGGGCATGCTCACGACGGACCTGCGTTACGAACGCGCCGCGACGCACTTCGAGACCGGATCGCGGATGACGGCCGCCGGAGTCCGAGACATCTTCGCCGGGCTCGAGCGGAACGCCACCGACCGCTTGCGGTCCTGGTTCGACGGACCGATCGGCATCGAGCGCTCCGCGGAGATGCGCTACGGCGAGCAGATCTTCGAGGTGGACGTTGCGCTGTCCGACGTCGACCTCGCGGACCCGAAGCTGATCGAGACGATCGAGCAGCGGTTCCACCGGCGACACCAGGAGCTCTACACGTATTCCTCGCCAGGCCAGGAAGTCGTATTCGTCAACGCCCGCGTCGCCGCTGTCGGCTCGGTTGCGTCCGAGATGGCACCGGCGATGCAAATCGATGCCGATCGCGCCTGCCATCCGAGCGGTAAACGTCAGGTCTATATGGGCGTTTGGCGCGACGTGCCCGTATATGCTCTGGACCGTCTCGAACCCGGTCACACGATCGTGGGACCGGCGGTGGTCGAAGCGGAAACGACGACCGTGCTGGCCGGGCCCGGAGATGTCATCCGTGTCAACGGGCTCGGCTGGATCGAAATCGAGCTTTCTACTGTTCCGCGGAGCACTGCTGCCTGAATTGTAGGTAGATGAGGCGATCTGACGCTCGACGCAGTCCCTCCAATTGCAGACATGATCGGCGGTGCTTGTTGCCCCGCCAATTGCGGCGATGCCAATGGTTGCTCCTGGGATCGACCGACGTGCCAATCCCCCTCATTCACGCTCCACCCCTTGAGTGTCCAGCGACAGAGCCGGCTGCAGTCATGATTGCGATTGCGGCGACGATGATCACCGCTGCGACGGCGAATGTCACGTGCATACCGAGGGCAATCGCTTCGGGACGCGCCATACTGATGTCGATCGTGCCCGTTGCAAATCCAAATACCGTGCCCATAAGGGATGCTCCGGCTATGAGCCCGAGATTGCGCGACAGGGTTAGCAACCCGGATATGACACCCCGCCTATCTTGCGGAACCCCGGCCATGACCTCGGTATTGTTCGCCGTTTGGAAGAATGCGTAACCGCCGGTGATCACGACGAGAGGAACGAGATAGCCGGAAACACCGAATTGATCAGGCGACGCATAGAGAAGCACGGTCCCGATCGCGATCGTAACGAGGCCAGCGAAGGTGACCCGCCGTGCGCCGAAGCGATCTGCGATGAAACCCGCCGGCAGGCCGGCCAACGCGACCACGAGTGGCCCGACCGACATGATGACCCCAACCGAAGCGGCATCGAGCTCCAGACCGCGGGATAGATAGAATGGGCCGACGACGAGCGTTGCCATCATGACGGTCGAAACGAGCATGCTGGCGACGAGGGATGCACCGAGTTCCGGCTTGCGCAACATCGCCATTTCGATCAGTGGCGATGCTGCTTTCATCTCGGTCCGTACGAATAGTGCGACGCCCAGAATTGCTGCTGCCAACAGTGTGGCGTTGAGCCAGCCGAAGCTGCCGCGGCCAAGCGTCATGGAGAATGCGAATAACGCGAGCGTGAGAGCCAGCAAGACTGTGCCGTGGAAGTCGAGGCCTTTATTCCGCGCCATCGCACGAGGCTGATCGACGGGAAGATTGAGCCCTGCAAGTATGAACGCAAGCACGCCCAGCGGCACGTTGACGAGGAAAATGGCCTGCCAGCCGAAGAGAGAAATTAGGAGCCCTCCCAGCGTGGGACCGAGCGAGGTGCCGATCGCGGACATGCTCGCGAGCAGCCCCATGGCGGTGCCGGTCCTCGATTTCGGAATCGCGTCGGCCACGAACGCCATTGGGAGAGCCATCATGACGGCCGCCCCGATCCCTTGCGCGACGCGCGCCACAATCAACAACCACAACGTGGGCGCGGCGGCGCACAGCGCGGAAGCCACTGTAAAAACGAGCACGCCGCCGAGCAGTAGCCGCCTTCGGCCAGTAATGTCACCCAATCGCCCGGCGCTGACGATTAAAGTCGTGATGGCGAGGAGATATGCCAGGACGACCCATTGGACCTGGGCGAGCGAGGCACCAAACGCCTGGGTCAACGTGGGGAGCCCAACATTTGCGATGCTCGTGCCGAGCGACGACAGCAGCATGGATATCGACAATGCCGCCAGCGCTCCTTGGATCGATGGTGTCTGCTCGGCCCTGGGAGGGACGTTGCCACTGCTAAGCGGCGGGTTCGGATTCATTTGCGACCTCTTACTTTGGCGGCTTTGGCAGGTGAGCCGTTGAAGACGTAGTCGCTTGACCGAGATGGCGGAACGCGCAACGAATGCACTGTATCCGTGCGTGTGACGCCATATCACGATCGAGACCTACGATCACATCGATGCCGAGACCCGATCTCAATCTGCTCGTCACTTTGAACGTGCTGCTCGCCGAAGATAGCGTCGCGCGCGCAGCGCGGCGATTGCGGCTGAGCCCTTCGGCGATGAGCCGTGCGCTCGCGCGACTTCGAGCGGCGACGGGTGACCCGCTGCTGGTCAGGGCCGGGCGAAATCTGGTTCCTACGCCCCGCGCCCTGGAGCTACGGCAGCGCGTCGGCCAGCTGGTGCAGGATTGTGAGGCGATCTTGCGCCCGGCTGAGAATCTGGATCTCGCTCACCTGGTGCGGACGTTCACGATCAGGACCAGCGAAGGATTTGTCGAGAATTTCGGGCCGCAGCTCATTGATCGGATTGGCGCAGAAGCACCGGGAGTGCGCGTGCGCTTCATGCAGAAGCCGGTCAAGGACAGTACGCCACTGCGCGATGGCACCGTCGACATGGAAACCGGCGTGGTGGCGAGCACAACGGGGCCCGAGTTGCGCGCGCAGGCTCTGTTCCGGGACCGATTTGTCGGCGTCGTGCGAAAAAACCACGCGCTGAGCCGCGGTAAGCCGACAGCCGCCCGCTACAGTGCAGGCCGGCACATCCACGTCTCGAGACATGGGGGCGACAAAGGGCTGGTCGATGACGAACTCGACAAGCTGAACCTCGAGCGGACGATCGTCACCGTCGTCGAAGGATTTTCGAGCGCCCTGGTTCTTGCCCGCGGCTCCGATCTTGTCGCCACGGTGCCCGAGCGGCACACGGGCGTGCTGCGCGCCGGAATGCACACGTTTACCCTGCCATTCTCCACGCCAGAGATTATGGTATCGTTGATCTGGCACCCGCGGATGGATGCCGACCCGGCTCACCGCTGGCTTCGCGATTGCGTAAGGCAGATCTGCTCGTCGCGATCCACTCGATCTTCAATGGACCGCGCCCACTCCGACAAGTGAATGGTCATTGCGCGGT
The DNA here is from genome assembly GCA_963732635.1 of uncultured Alphaproteobacteria bacterium. GTDB lineage: Bacteria > Pseudomonadota > Alphaproteobacteria > Rhizobiales > Hyphomicrobiaceae > JAKFWF01. The sequence goes on along the minus strand of CAVTAL010000033.1, from coordinate 5,810 downwards.
ACCCGTGTCTCGGATCGCCGCTTGAGCCAGTCGCCATCCCTTCGGCAGCGGACATCGCAAGCCATACGATTGGCGTCGCAAGCGCCAACGCGCTTGAGGTCAGCTTTTGTTGAAGGTTACGGACGCCGGCCCATCGTTGGTGTCGCCACGGGCACGGGGCCGGCGTCCGGAAGCCTTCAGGGAAAGAACCTGCGGGAAGTCTGGCTCAATCAGTGCGGCTGGCCCTATGGCGATTGCGGCTGGGCGCAGTGGGCGTGTCGGCCTCGGCCATGCGAGCGGGCACTGCTCGCGCAGCGCGGAACCGATCCGCGGAGCGCCATACCGTCGATGAATGGTGGTGAGAGCACGCGATGAAGCCATCTGCCACGCGCATGGGCAACGCGGGGCTGATGCCGGCCGCGCGGGACCAGCGTGCAGCGTTCAAGCGGAGGCGATCAGGAAGTGCACGGCCGGCCAAGATCGGTGGCCAAACAACAGAAGTGATCCAAGCAAGGCTAGAGACGCGATCATCACGTCTCCGGCCGTACAATGCAGCGTCGCAAAGGCTATGGAGCGCCAGGTTCCATCGTTCCATAGCGTGTAAAGCGGCAGCTGGAGGCATTCCCAGAACAGGTGCATCGTCGCCGAGAGGCCGATGTAGAATCTCGACGCCTGCAACCAGTCGACTTCGCGCCTGGCTGCGATCATGACCGGTCCGTCTTGTTTTGCTGGCATACTGGCAATGTAGCAGACGCCGAACCAGCGGCCGCAGAAAACTGCCGGCGTAGAAGCCCAGTTCTGAAACAATTTGACATGCTGCAGTGCGCGCCTTTGGTGTTAACTAGTAGCCAAGCCACAACCATGTCACCGATCTTTGCGCCAAATGCCACCGCCCGAAACCGTGTCAGCCGATACGCCGCCTCCGGTGAGCACCGACGGGCATGTCCTGATTGTCGATGACGATTCCCAGATCCGCCAACTCGCCAGCCGCTTCCTGCGCCAACACGGGCACAGGGTGACGGGTGCGCGTGATGCCCGCGAGATGCGGGCGGCCATCGCTACCGGCGCGATCGACGTCGTCGTTCTCGATGTCATGTTGCCTGGCACCAGCGGCCTCGAACTGTGCCGTGAAATCCGGGCCGGTTCGTCAATGCCGATCATCATGCTGACGGCGCTGGGATCGGAAACCGACCGGATCGTCGGGCTGGAAATCGGCGCCGACGACTACGTCGCCAAGCCTTTCAATCCACGCGAACTGCTGGCCCGCATCAATGCATTGTTGCGCCGCGCTCGCGCGAATTTGACGCCGACGGCGCCGGGCGGTGGATCGCACCTGACATTTGAGGGCTGGACCCTCGATACGCGTCGGCGCGAGCTGACCGACCCGAAAGGCGTCGTCATCGACCTGTCGACCGGTGAATACGATCTGCTGCAGACGTTCCTGGAATTCCCGCAGCGGGTGTTGACGCGCGACCAGTTGATGGATGCCGCCAAAAATCGCATCGCCACCGGCTTCGATCGCGCGATCGACATCCAGGTCAGCCGTCTGCGCAAGAAGCTCGATACGAGCGAGGACAGCCAGGCGATGATCAAGACCATTCGCGGCAGCGGCTACATGTTCGTAACGGCGGTAGAGCGCCGATGATCCGCGGCCTCGATACGATTGCCGCCCGTTCAGTGCTGGTTTCGCTGATCGGCATCACGCTGGTGCACATGTTGAGCCTGTGGACCTACGAACGGGCGCTTGAACGCGAATTGACGATAGTGCACGAGGCGCGGCTTGCCGAACGCCTGATCGCCATCAAGCACAGCGTCATGCTGGTGCCGGCCGCACGGCGCGAAACGGTCGCGCATGATTTGTCCGGCGGGCCGATCGAAGCGCACTGGAGCGCGGCCAAGGGCGCGGTGGCGGGCGGTCCGGGCGTGGAACGGTGGCAGGGTCTCGCGACCCAGATCGTGGCGCTGGCGCCGGATCTGCGGACAACCGACGTCGTCATCGGCAGCAGCGCCGGTGCCGATCCGCACGTGGCGCTGGTTTCACTGCGCCTTGCGGACGACAGCTGGATCAACTTTTCCCTGTTCGCGGCCGGACCGCCGCGCGCTTCCGGCCATGGCACGCTGCTTTCGACGAGCCTGATGGCGCTGGGAGTTATCCTGCTTTCGGTTCTCGTCGCCCGCTGGCTGAGCCGGCCCATTCGCACCGTAGCCGACGCGGTCGGCCGCCTGACGCCAGGCACAGGTTCGGCCGTGGTCCCCGCAACCGGCCCGCGCGAAGTGCGTGAGCTTGCAGGCGCCTTCAACGACATGCAGCGGCGCATCGCCGACCTGATCGAGCGGCGCACGCAATCGCTGGCAGCGGTCTCGCACGACTTGCGCACGCCGTTGACGCGCCTGAAACTGCGTGTCGAGGACCTGCCCGACGCCACGCTCGCCAGCGCCATGACGCGCGACATCGGCGATATGGAACAGATGATCGACGCGACCCTGTCCTATCTGCGCGGCGATGCCAACGACGAGCCGCTGCGATCGATCGATCTCGTCGCGCTGCTCGACACCATCGTCGACGACGCGCGCGATGCGGGACATGATTGCAGCCTGACGGGGCCGGCGCATCTCGTCATCGACAGCCGGTTGATGGGGCTCAAGCGGGCTTTTGCGAACTTGGTCGGCAATGCGGTCCGGTACGGCGGCAAGGTCGAGGTGGCTGTCGCGGCCCGCGGATCGGCGGTCGATGTGACCATCGACGATGACGGCCCTGGCATTCCTGACGAGAGTTTGCGCGCGGTGTTCGAACCGTTCGTGCGGCTCGAAGGGTCGCGCAGTCGCGAGACCGGCGGCGTCGGTCTCGGCCTTACCATCTCCAAGGCCAATATCGAGGCAGTCGGCGGCACCATCGCGCTGACCAATCGGCCGACCGGCGGTCTTCGCGTTCATGTGACGCTGCCACCCCGCTCGGCCTGAAACAATTTGTTACCAAGCCGATACGCGCCGTGACGCGATGCAGGCTAGGTCTCGGCGCGAGACGGAGTTTCAGCGCCCGAGGGTACAAATGCGGTCGAAGATCGCGCGCACAGTCGCAGCCACGATATTGCTCGGCTTGGGATCGCTCGTAAGCATCCCGAGGATGGTGCATGCGCACGACGGTCATGATCACGGTGCGCCGCCGCCACCGGTCTCGGCGACAATCGCGCCGCGGGCCGATGCGTCGTCGGTCGATTTCGAGGTGGTCCTGGTTGCGCGCGGCGAAACGCTGACCCTCCATCTCGATGCCTTCAAGGGCAGCGAACCAATTGGCGGCGCCGAAATCGAAGTCGATACGCCGGCCGGTGTGCTGAAGGCGCAAGCGGCGGCCGAGCCCGGTCTCTACACTGTCGTTGCACCGTTTCTTGCCAAGCCCGGTGCCTACGATCTTGCGATCACGGTGACCAATGGCAGCGCGGTCGACGTGCTGACCACGACGCTGAGAATTCCGGAAGCGGCCAAGCCTGCCGAACAGTCGGGATCGTGGCTGTCCGGCAGCGCGCTGGCGCAACGCTTCGGCGGACGCCCGCTCAGGCCGCGCCGGCAGCGAACCCGACCGCCGCGCGCGACGTCGCCCAGCGGTTCGCGGACGGCGCGTTGTTCGTGCCGAAGCCGACACAGCGCATTCTGGCGTTGCGCACCGCCTTCACCGAGGCGCAGTCGCATCGCCGTTCGATCGAATTGCCCGGTCGCGTCGTTCCCGATCCCAATGCCAGCGGTCTCGTCCAGGCGGCTGTCGGCGGTAGACTCGCGCCCCCCGCCGGTGGCTTCAAGACGCTCGGCACACCGGTGAAGGCCGGCGACATTCTGGCCACCGTCCAGCCGCCGTTGCCTGCGGCCGATGCGACGTCGCAGCAGCAGCAGGCGCGCGAACTCGATCAGCAGATCTCGATCGTGACGCGCAAGGTGGAGCGCTTCAGGTCTATAGAACGGGTGATCGCCCGCAGTCAGCTCGAGGATGCCGAACTCGAACTGAGTGGCCTCAACGAACGTCGCGCCAACCTCGCCCGCGCCAACCGCACGCCGGAAGCGCTGGTGGCGCCGGTCGACGGCGTGATCGCCTCGGCGAACGCGGTTGCGGGCCAGGTGGTCGAGTCCAACACCATCGTCTTCCAGATCGTCGATCCGAAGCGATTGTGGATCGAGGCACTGACCTTCGAGCCGAAGGCAACGAACAGTGCCGCGCAAGGCGTGTTGGCCGATGGCCGCACCGTCCAGCTCGCCTACCTCGGTACGGGCCTAGCTGATCGCAATCAGGCGGTGCCGGTGCATTTCGCGGTCGAGGGTGAAACGAAAGGCTTGCGCGCCGGTCAGTTCGTCTCGGTGCTGGCACGACCCAGGACGAACAGCGCGGCATCGCCTTGCCGCGCGAGGCGGTGCTGCGCGGCGCCAATGGCCAGAGCATCGTCTACGAGCACACCAACGCGGAACGCTTCGTCATCCGCGAGGTCCGCGTCGAGCCGCTCGACGGTGCGCGCGTGCTGGTGCTTGCCGGTATCGATGTCGGCAAGCGGGTGGTGACGCAGGGTGCCGAACTCCTCAATCAGATCCGCTGAGGGGAGCCGGAATGTTCACGTTCCTCGTCACCCATTCTTTGCGCAACCGGCTCCTGGTGCTGTGTGCGGCACTGGTGATGGTGGTCTACGGCGCGGTTGTCGCAGCCCGCTTGCCGGTCGACGTGCTGCCCGATCTCAATCGCCCGACGGTGACGATCATGACCGAGGCCGAGGGCTTGGCACCGGCCGAGGTCGAGCAATTCATCTCGTTCCCGATCGAAACGCAGATGAACGGTCTGCCGGGCGTCAGCCGCGTGCGCTCGGTGTCAGGCGTCGGCCTTTCGATCGTCTACGTGGAGTTCGATTGGGCGACCGAGATCTTCCGGAACCGTCAGCAGATTGCCGAACGGCTATCCCTGGTACGCGATCAGTTGCCGGCGAACGTGACGCCGCAGATGGGGCCGATCAATTCGATCATGGGGCAGATCCTCATGTTCGCGATCACCTCCGATAGCGCGAGCCCGATGGAGTTGCGCGAACTTGCCGACTTCGTGATCCGGCCACGATTGCTGACCATTCCCGGCGTCGCGCAGGTGATCCCGATCGGCGGCGAGGTGCGGCAGTTCCGTGTGGCGCCGAACCCATCGGCGATGCGCACGCTCGGCGTCACCATGGAGCAGTTGGAGAAGGCGCTGCAGCGGTTCGGCACCAACACCGGCGGCGGCTTCGCCGACCAGTATGCCCGCGAATTCCTGATCCGCAATATCGGCCGAACATTGAATTTGGACGAGCTGAAGGGCGTCGTCATCCCCGACCGCTGGCGGCCGCGTCGTCTATTTGCACCAGATTGCCGAGGTCAGCTTCGGTGCCCGACTGAAGCGCGGCGAGGCCGGCTACATGGGCAAGCCGGCGGTGATCGTGTCGGTCGAAAAGCAACCGTCGATCGACACCGTCAAGCTCTCGGCCGAAGTCGAGCGCGCGATCGGCGAATTCTGCCTGCACCCTGCCCGCCGGCATCAAGGCCGATCAGATCGTATTCCGGCAGGCAAACTTGATCGAGACCTCGATCCGCAATGTCGAGCGCGTGCTGCTGGAAGCGGCCGCGGTGGTGGCGGTAGATCCTGTTTCTGTTTCTGATGAACATCCGCTCGACGTTGATCTCGTTGACCGCCATTCCGGTGTCGATTTTGATGCCGGAATCGTGTTCAATCTACTCGTGGTTTGTCGATTAACACCATGACGCTCGGCGGCCTTGCGATCGCCATCGGCGAATTGGTCGACGACGCGGTTGTCGACGTCGAGAACATCTTTCGA
>CAVTAL010000032.1:0-16809 GCA_963732635.1 uncultured Alphaproteobacteria bacterium | reverse complement strand
CCGGCAATCGTCTCGACGATTTTTTCCGCTGCCGTGTCGTAGGCGTAGCGGCGGTTTTCCCACGACACCTGCTCGATTTCGTATTCGCGGCCGTCAATCTCAACGAAGGCCCTAGTTTCCTCCAGCCGGGAAATTCTGCCGATGGTGCCGTTGACCCAACGGCCATCAGGGTCGTTGCGCAGCATGATCACCTTGGCGCGCGGCTTCAACGAAAGCGCCGGGTCGGTCGGTTGCGCGCTGTCGTTGAATTCGCCGGTCACGGTCGCCTCGAAGATGGTGGCTAGGCCGGGCAGGGCTTCGAGAAATGCTGTATTTATCCTCTGGGCAGCCGCATTGGTGGGCGTGAGAATGACATAAGGATCGCCCTCGGAAAGCGTGCGCACCGGCGACACGCGCGCGTTCAACAGCCCTAGGTCTTCCTCGCTGGCCGCCCCTTCACGCACCCGGTTCAAGACATCGAGTAACGCTTCATCGCGTTGTCGGAAAACCTCGCCCAACTCCAGTAGCGTGGTGCCGGCGCCTTCGCGCAGCGCGCCGATGCTGAAAAAGAACGGCCCTCCGTGCTCACTTTCGAGAAACTCCGCCTCCTCGCCACGCTGCACCACTGGCGGCAACTGATGCAGATCGCCAAATAACATCAAACGGACGCCGCCGAATGGTTCGCGCGGTCGGCCACGATTGATGCGCAGGCTCAGATCGATAGCGTTCATCAGGTCGGAGCGCACCATCGAAACCTCGTCGATGATCAGCACCTGCAACCGCCGCATGATCGAACCATTGCGGCTGCGGCGAATGTCACCGGATTGGATCAGTTTGGGCGGAAACCCGAAGAACGAGTGGATTGTCTGGCCACCGGCCGTCACTGCTGCAAGCCCGGTCGGCGCCACCACGACATTGGGCACCGTCAGCATGTCGCGCAACGCGCGCAACAGCGTCGACTTGCCCGTGCCAGCACGGCCGGTGATGAACAGATGTCCCTGACCACCCTGGGCCAGAAAGCGGGCCGCGGCTTCGTATTCGGCGGTCGGCGTCAAGCCGGCCGGCCAGGCCCCAGCAATGCCTGGGCCGTAGTTCGTTGGGATCAAGGTCGACAAGTGTTCGAGGTCCGGGCCAATGAGGTCCGGTCCTGCTTAGCCGATCCGGGTCGCCGCTTACAGCCCCAAGGCGCGGCGCGCGGTTTCAACTGCTTCCGGCCTGGTGCCCGGCGGCAGCGCGACGCGCTGCCCATCGCGCAACTTCACCTCGGACTGGGTGAACGGATAGCCGTCGCGGTCGAATCGGGAGGCAACACCGATTGAGGCGATCTGATCGAAATGCACTTCGACGCTGGAGTTGGCAAGCAAGCCGCTCTGCACGAATTCGACCTTGCGCGTTTTGACGTGAAAGATCACCGACGTCGTCTCGCCGGGCCAGACGAGGCTGAGTGCGAACAGAAGGGTCGACAGCACCAACAGCGATACCAGCAAAGCTAGGATCACCAATCGGCCATGCCGCAGTCCGGACGGATCAAATAGCCCGATCATCAACAGCGGCGACGACAACCCGAGGATGATCGGCGACAGCATGTGCATATTGAAGCCGCCGACGATTGATCGGCCAGCCTCGGTCTTGCCGAGTACCACCGGGGCCGTTTCCGGCATTGAAGGAGCTTGCATAGTCGACATCCATTGGTAACAACCGTGACGAACGGCCGATCAATGGTCTTACCGATGTGGTGTTGACATTTCGTTGGCAAATGCGGCGACCCAGACGATCACGCCGCGCTGATTTGGCTATTTTATCAGCTGGTTAGCAAATTATGAAGCAATAAAGACCTAAGCCCGGTCAAATTCGAATGGCTCGGTCGCATCAATGGTCGGCCCGAACAAGAGCCGATGTTGTAGGATCGAAATGCAATGCAAGCGCTTCGGCGCCTTCATTGTCAGTCCAACTCAAGGCCTCCCAACGCGGGAGGCCTTTTTTTGTTGCGACACTAGAGCCTTGGTTTCAAGCGACCTCGGCATCCTTGGCGCGCTCGCGACGCTTGCGCTCGTTCGGGTCGAGGTAGCGCTTGCGCAGCCGGATCGACAGTGGCGTGATCTCGACGAGTTCATCGTCCTGAATGTAGGACATGGCGCGTTCGAGCGTCATCTTCATTGGCGGCGTCAGGATCAGTGCGTCGTCCTTGCCGGCCGCGCGGACGTTCGACAGCTTCTTGCCTTCACGGACATTCACTTCGAGATCGTTGTCGCGGGTATGCTGGCCGATGATCATGCCACCGTAGACCTTGGTCTGCGGATCGATCATCAGGGAGCCGCGCGGCTGCAGATAGAACAGCGCATAGGTTGTCGCCTCGCCGTCGCCGTTCGACAGCAGCACGCCATTGCGGCGGCCTTCGATGCTGCCTTTGTGCGGCGCGTAGGAATGGAACAGCCGGTTCATGACGGCGGTGCCGCGTGTATCGGTCAACAATTCACCCTGGTAGCCGATTAGGCCACGGGTCGGCACTCGGAACACGAGCCGGTTGCGGCCGCCACCCGACGGGCGCATTTCCAACAGTTCGCCTTTGCGCTCGGACAGCTTCTGCACGACGACGCCCGAGTGCTGCTCGTCGACATCGATGATGCATTCCTCGATCGGCTCAAGCCGCTGGCCCGTGACCTCGTCGGTTTTCATCACCACCTGCGGCCGCGACACGGTGAGTTCAAAGCCCTCGCGGCGCATCGTCTCGATCAGAATGCCGAGCTGCAATTCGCCACGCCCTGCAACATCGAAAGCGTCCGAATCGGTACGCTCGGTGATCTTGATGGCAACGTTCCGCTCGGCTTCCTTGAGCAGTCGTTCACGGATCACGCGGCTCTGCACCTTGTCGCCCTCGCGGCCAGCGAACGGGCCGTCGTTGATGCGGAAGGTCATCGACAACGTCGGCGGATCAACCGGCTGCGAGAAAATCGCGGTGTCGACCGATGGGTCGCAAAGAGTATCGGCGACGGTCGACTCGGTGATACCGGCAATGGCGACGATGTCACCGGCCACGCCTTCATCGATGGCGGTGCGTTCGAGCCCACGGAAAGCCAGCACCTTGGTGACACGCTGCGTTTCGATCAGCACACCTTCACGCGTCAATGCCTTGATCGTCTGACCGGGCTTCACGGTGCCCGACGAAATGCGGCCGGTGAGGATGCGGCCGAGATAGGGATCGGCCTCAAGCGTGGTTGCCAGCAGCCGGAACGGCCCCTCTTCGATGGTTGGCGGCGGCACGTGCTTCAATACAAGGTCGAACAGCGGCGCCATGTCCTCCTTCGGGCCATCCGGTGACAAAGCCATCCAGCCGTCGCGGCCAGAGCCGTACAGGATCGGGAAGTCGAGCTGTTCGTCAGTGGCATCGAGATTGGCGATCAGGTCGAACACTTCGTTCAAAACATCCTGGAAGCGCTGGTCGGGACGGTCAATCTTGTTGATCGCGACGATCGGGCGGAGACCGCGCTTCAAAGCCTTCGACAGCACGAACTTGGTCTGCGGCAGCGGACCTTCCGAGGCGTCGACCAGCACGATGACGCCGTCGACCATGTTCAAGATGCGCTCGACTTCGCCGCCGAAGTCGGCGTGGCCAGGGGTGTCGACGATATTGATGCGGGTATCCTTCCACACCAGTGACGTGCACTTGGCAAGAATGGTGATGCCGCGCTCGCGCTCGAGATCGTTCGAGTCCATCGCCCGCTCGGCGACCTTCTGGTTGTCGCGGAATGAGCCGGACTGCTTCAGCAGCACGTCGATGAGAGTGGTTTTGCCATGGTCGACGTGCGCGATAATCGCGATATTACGGAGTTGCATATAAGGTCCTTGAGGGGCCGATCAGCATGTTGCAGCCGTTTGCTGCACTGCGTCGTTGCGCGGTGCCATAGCACAAGCCCCGGCGCACGGCTAGCAAGGACGCAGATATGGTTCGCCATGCCGAATTTCGGTTGGTCAGGCGAGTGCGGGCGTCTGCCCCAAAACGGCCCACCGTTGCACCGAAATACTGTGCTCGCGGCCTTTGACGTCGATGCTGTTCGGGCCGCTAAAGCCGGCCACATCGGCGCGTGCTAGCGTTGCGCCGTCGACCACCACCTCGCCGGCATGAGCGGCCGCGCACAGCCGAGCCGCAACGTTCACACTATCGCCGATGATAGTGAAATCGAGCCGGCCCTCAGACCCGAGTAGGCCGGCAACAACGGGACCGGAATACAAGCCAACGCCAACCGCGAGCGGTAAATCGGCCACCATGAGGCGCCGCTGCAATGCCTGCGCCGCCAACACCGCGCGCCGCTCCCGCCCGTCGCCTTCGAAACGCGCCAGGATGCCGTCGCCGATGATCTTGTCGATGTCGCCACCATGGCGCTCAATTTCTTCGACTTGCGCCGAAATCAACAGATTGAGAACCGCCACAGCGTGTTCCGGCTCCGATTTTTCGCAAAACTGCGTAAAGTTGCGTGCGTCGGAATAGAGCAACGTCAAGTCGATCCGCGCATTCCGGCGGCCTTGACCGAGCTCCCCCGAGCGCATGGCGGTTACCGCTTGGCGCGACACCAGCCGTTCGAGTCGCTGGCGCATTTCGATAATGGCACTGGTTCGAGCGGTAATTGCCGCCTGGGCTTTCCGAATTACCGGAATAAGCATCAATAATCCGGCCGCCAGCAGCGCAGCCAATGTGCCGACTACCGGCCAGATGCTGTTCTCGATGGACTTCTGCAAGCCGCCAGCAACGGACTCATACAATTCAAATACCGCCATCGGTCGACCGGCATTGGCATACGGCACATAGAGTTCGAACAGCTCCATGCCATCGTCTTCTTCGTGCCGCACGACGCCGGCCTTGCCGCTTTCGATGACCTTGCGCAGCGTCGCATTGCGTTCGAAGCCGCCGATGTCGTCGGTGTTGGACGAATACAGGGTCCGACCGGTCAGGTCATAGACTTTCAAGGCTGACAGGCGATATTCGGCCTGCTCATTCGTAAACACAGCAACGAGCGCTTCAAGGTCGGCCGCCGACAACTCTTCGCCTTTGATCAATCGCGTCCACGCGACCGGTGACTTCTTGGCGACATCGTTGGCGATGTTGTCCGCCACACGGGTGGCATGCGTCAGATAGGCCAATTCAGTGGCCATTTTGACCGCGTAGCCCACGACGCCGACCACGGCAGCAAGCGCGATGATTGCCAGCGGCAGGAGCCGCAGAAAGAATTTGCGGGCCAGCGGATACGGCTCTTCCAGTTCCGCCATTCGGCGATCGACATCTGCAACCGCGCTCATCAATGGATTCCTCATGTCTCGACCTGGTTGTCGAGCGACCCAACTTGCTTGCTATAGCGCAATCGATCGACCGCCAACGTGCCAAGTGATCGCAATCGTCGGCCACCACGATCGGGCTCGGCTGCCTCCTGTATGCAGCATATTGACGGTCGCGGACGTGACACCTAGCCTGCCGCGAACACATTCACCAAGCTGCGCATCCGGAGCAATGATCATGGCCTCGAAGTTGACCAAACGCCTTGGCGGCGTTTTCCCGGTAGTGCCGACCATCTTCGACGAACGTGGCAACATCGACATGGCCGGCCAGAAGCGCTGCGTCGACTTCATGATCGACTCCGGCTCGCACGGCCTCTGCATCCTCGCCAACTACTCCGAACAGTTCGTGCTGACCGACGCCGAACGCGAGCAATTGACCGATGCGATCCTCGGCCATGTCGCCAGTCGGGTGCCGGTGATCGTCACCACCACCCACTTCGGCTCGAACATCTGCGCCGAGCGCAGCCGCCGCGCCGAGGCCGCTGGCGCATCGATGGTGATGATCATGCCGCCCTATCACGGCGCTACAATCCGGGTTCCAGAGCCGCGCATCTTTGAATTTTTCAATACCGTGTCGGACGCGATTTCAATCCCGATCATGATCCAGGACGCGCCGGTCAGCGGCACCGCGCTGTCGGCGCCGTTCCTCGCCCGCATGGCGAAAGAGATTGCCAACGTCTCGTACTTCAAGATCGAGGTGCCTTATGCCGCGACCAAGCTGCGCGAGCTGATCGCAGTTGGTGGCGATGCCATCATCGGCCCCTGGGACGGCGAAGAAGGCATAACCCTGATGGCTGATCTGGAAGCCGGCGCCACCGGCGCAATGACCGGTGGCGGTTATGCCGATGGCATTCGCCAGATCACCGACCCGTGGTTCGAGGGGGATGCCGCCGCGGCAAAAGCCGCCTATGCCAAGTGGTTGCCGTTGATCAATTGGGAGAACCGGCAGTGTGGTCTCGCCTGCGCCAAGGCGATGATGCTGGCCGGCGGCATCATCAAGTCGGACATGCTGCGCCATCCGCAGACGCCGCTTCACCCGGCCAGCCGCGCAAGTCTGATCGAGATCGCCAAGGGGCTCGATTGCCTGGCTTTTCGTTGGGGAAAGTGACGTTAGACACACCGCTCAGCCCACCAATTGAACTTTTCTCCGAAGTGCGCGTTTGCTAGATGCTCAATGCAATGTAGCAACGGAGGGAACAATGAGACTCTGGATTACCGGCGCGGTGACGGCGATCGCCAGTTTCGCGGGCGCGATGTCTGTGATGGCCGCTTCAGGCGGCATGATCGGCGCGAGTGGTCAGGTGACTGGCGGCGCCTCGATGATCGAGCAGATTCATGGCTGCCATCGCTCGGCTCAGGATGGCGTGACCGGGTGGCATCGCCACGTCGGGCCCAACTGCCGCAAGGTCGATTCAGCCCCGGAAGAGCGCAATCCGTATGCCCGCTGCCGTACGAAGTGCAATTATATCGGCCCGATCAAACAGTGCCGCCGCGTGTGCGACTGAACTGCCAAGGGGACAGCAAGGGGACGGTATGCCAATTTCGCGAGTATTATCGGTTTTGCCGCTGAACTCGAAACGCGAATTTGGTATATTGTGCCCGAAGCCCCATGAATTCCGACCCGCAAACTCCTGAAGCCATTGTGCTGCCCGCCGAGGCACCAGCAGAGCCGTGCGAGTCCGGCACCGAGGTCATCCAGCGTTACTTGAAGCTGCTGCCGACCGCTCCCGGCGTCTATCGCATGATCGACGCAGCCGGCGATGTGATCTACGTCGGCAAGGCACGATCGCTCAAAGCCCGCGTTTCAAACTACGCCCGCCTGCATGGCCATCCCAACCGCATCGCCCGAATGATCGCGGCGACGGTGTCGATGGAGTTCGTCACCGTCGGCACCGAAGCCCAGGCGCTGCTGCTTGAGGCCAACCTGATCAAGCGCTTCCGGCCACGTTTCAACGTGCTGATGCGCGACGATAAGTCGTTCCCCTATATCTTGATCGCCCGCGAGCCCGGCGCGGTAGCAAGTGGGCAGCTTGAGCCCCAGCAATATGCGCCGCAACTGCTGAAGCATCGCGGTGCCCGCAACCGAAAGGGCGACTATTTCGGTCCGTTCGCGTCGGCAGGCGCGGTCGGGCGAACAATAAACATGCTGCAGCGCGCTTTCCTGCTGCGCTCGTGTTCTGACAGCATGTACGAAAGCCGCACCCGGCCGTGCTTGCTGTTCCAGATCAAGCGCTGCGCCGCGCCTTGTACCGGCGAAATCAACCACGAGGACTACGGCCGCCTCGTCGACGAGAGCGTGCGATTCCTCCGCGGCGAAAGCCAGAACGTCCGCCAGATGTACCAGAAGCTGATGGAGACCGCGGCCGAAAAGCTGGAGTTCGAGCAAGCGGCGAAATTCCGTAACCGGCTGTGGGCGCTGGCGCACGTGACGGCCGACCAATCGATCAATCCGGAAGGCATCGAGGAAGCTGATGTTTTCGCCGCTCACCAAGAAGGGGGACAGACCTGTATCCAGGTGTTCTTTTTCCGCACCGGCCAGAACTGGGGCAACCGTGCCTACTTCCCGAAAGCCGATCGCGCGCTCGATGTTGGCGAAGTGCTGGATAGTTTTATCGCCCAGTTCTATGACGACAAGCCGGTGCCCCGACTGATCCTGCTGTCGCACGAGATCCCATCGCGCGCACTGCTGGCCGAGGCGTTGTCGATCAAGGCTGAGCGCCGGGTTGAAGTCAGCGTACCCCAGCGAGGCACCAAGATTGGCCTCGTCGATCATGCGTCGCAAAACGCCCGCGAGGCGCTCGGCCGGCGGATGGCGGAAACCTCGTCGCAGAAGATACTGCTCGAGGGCGTCGCCGAGCGGTTTGGGTTGCCGAGGCCGCCGCGCCGCATTGAGGTCTACGACAACAGCCACATCATGGGCACCAGCGCTGTCGGCGCGATGATCGTTGCCGGCGCACAAGGTTTCGCGAAAAACCAGTACCGAAAATTCAACATCAAAGGCGAAGGCCTCACCCCCGGCGACGACTACGCCATGATGAAGGAAGTGCTGACCCGTCGGTTCAAGCGGGTGGCGGCGGAGTTGGCGGGAGATGCTCCGATTGATGAAGGGAGCGATGCACCTCCCCTCAACGCGTCCCCTCTCGGGGAGAGGACAGAGGCCGGCTCAACCCGACCGACCAAGGGTGAGGGGTGGCCACATACTCCGAGCTCTTTGCCGCTCCTCACCCTTTCCCCGCAAGAGGCGGGCAGAGGGGACCAGAGCGAAAGCCGCATCAACGCACCGGCCCCACCTCGTGGCGAGCGCGGCGCGGACGCCATCGCCTTCGGCGTGCTGCGCGCCGATCCGCCAACGCCGCATCCGGCAGTCTCACGACGACGGCAGTCTGGATGCGGACCTGCCGGAAGATGGGGAAGAAGCTGCAGATGTCGCCGAAGCAGAAGAGATGCCCTCGATTCCAGACCTTGTGCTGATCGACGGCGGCGCGGGGCAATTGCAGATCGCGCGCGAGGTGCTGGCCGAACTCGGCCTTACCGACCATATCCCACTGGTCGGCGTCGCCAAGGGGCCCGACCGCGATGCCGGCCGCGAGCATTTCCACGTGCCCGGCCGCCCGCGATCGTTCATGCTGGAGCCGCGCGATCCGGTGCTCTATTTCGTGCAGCGGCTGCGTGACGAGGCGCATCGCTTCGCCATAGGCACCCATAAGGCCAAGCGCGCCAAGGCAATGGGGGTCAACCCATTGGACGAAATCGAGGGGATCGGGCCGACGCGCAAACGCGCATTGCTTACTCACTTCGGATCGGCCAAGGCGGTGTCGCGCGCCGGGATCGAAGATTTAAAGGTTGTACCCGGAATTTCGGCGCAGATGGCGCAGCAGATCCACAATTTCTTCAATGAGAAGAAGGGATAAACCGATGGCGAACGCAACGGCATCCACGCTCGATCCGCTGATCCTCGATCTCGTCGAATGGGTGGCGCGCACGCCGCGCACCTACGCCGACATGCTCGACGCCTGGCGCACTTCGTGCCCGCGCCTGACCGTATGGGAGGAAGCGGAAGAGCGCGGTTTCGTCACCCGCAAGTACGTCGAAGGCGATGGCGCGATGGTGCACGCCACGCTGACTGGACACAATTTCCTAAAGGAGCACGGCCGATGATCCTGAATAGCTACTGGCGATCGGGCGCTTCTTACCGACTGCGCATCGCGCTCAATCTCAAGGGTTTGGCCCACGAGATCAGGACCGTGCATCTGGTGAAGAACGGCGGCGAGCAGCATCAGCCCGCCTATCGCGCGATCAATCCGCAAGGCCGCGTGCCGTCAGTGGTGCTGGATGGCGGCGAGGTGCTGATCCAGTCGCCGGCAATTATCGAGTGGTTGGAGGAAACGCACCCCAATCCGCCGCTGCTGCCGGAGAACCCGCTCGCTCGTGCCCGCGTCCGGGCCGTGGCATCAATCATCGGCTGCGATATTCAGCCGCTCGGCAACGTCGGACCGTTGGTCTACCTGAAGAAGAAGCTCGGCGCCGACGACGCGGCCAACGCCGCCTGGGTTGGACATTGGATCGAGCAGGGATTTACAGCCATCGAGGCATTGATCGAAGGCGGCGACTATTGCTTCGGGAAGGCTCCGACGGTCGCCGACGTTTATCTGGTGCCGCAAGTCTATGCCGCCCGACGTTTCAAGGTCGCGCTCGATGCGTTCCCGAAGATCGTCCGCGCCGCTGACTACTGCGCCACTCTTGACGCTTTCATCAAAGCCGCACCGCAGTACCAGCCGGACGCTGAAGGATAAGGCGTCAGAACAGCGTGCCTTGCGGGCCGCTATTGCTGCCACCTGACGAACGCCGAGCCGGCTTGACGGCAGGCGCCACAGATTTCAGCGACGGGGTCGGCCGCTTGTCGCCGCCACTGGTTTTTCCCAGCACCTGGGCACCGAGGCGTCCGTCGGCAAATTCCATCTCGACGAGACCACCGGCCGCCACCTGTCCGGCAGAGCGCACCGCATGGCCGGCCTCGTCGCGCACCAGCGCGAAGCCCCGCCGCAGCACGCTCTGGTAGCTCAGCGACGCCAGCATGTTGCCTTGGCCATCCACCACGCGCCGCCAGCCCGCGACACGATTGAGCAGCGCCTGCCCCGCCCGCCGATCAAGCGTCGCCAGCCGCTCGGCGGCGCGGGCAATCCGCGTTTGAGTGATTTGCGGATTGAGCCGACCCGACACTCTTTCCAACCGCGAGCGCCGCTGCGCCGCGATCCGTGCGAGGCCTTCGCCACTGCGCCGCCCGAGCGTTTCGATGCGGTCATGCGCGCGCTGCAATCGCACTTCGATCAGACGCGGATTGAGCCGGCTGGCGACGCGGGCATGCCGCATGGCATGGGCGCGGGTATTGGCGAGCAGTGCCCGGCCGAGCCGCTTCTCGACCGCATCGAAGCGCTGACGCGGCAGTGATACCAGATCTTCCAAGCGCGGCAGGCCGCGGGCCGCAGCGCGCAATTCGGTGCGCTTGCTTTCGAGCGAACGGCGAATGGCGGCGGCACGACGCGAGGCCAGATCGGCGAGTTGTTGAATGAGTTCCGAATATTTCGGCACTGCCCACTCGGCGGCCTTGGTCGGCGTCGGCGCGCGGGCGTCGGCGGCGAGGTCGATCAAAGTCCAGTCAGTTTCGTGGCCTACGGCGGAAATCAGCGGGATGCGGCTTTCGGCGGCTGCCCTGACCACGATCTCCTCGTTGAAGCTCCAAAGGTCTTCCAGGCTGCCGCCGCCACGTGCGACGATCAGGATGTCGGGGCGCGGAATCGGCCCGTCCGCCTCGAGCGCATTGAATCCACGAATGGCGGCTGCGACCTCGGCAGCGCTTGTCTCGCCCTGCACCCTGACCGGCCAGACGATGACGCGGGCGGGAAAGCGTTCGTCGAAGCCGTGCAGCATATCTCGGATCACGGCGCCGGTCGGCGAGGTGATGATGCCGACCACACGCGGAAGGAATGGCAGCGCCTTCTTGCGCGCCTCGTCGAATAGGCCCTCGGCGCCGAGCTTGCGCTTGCGATCTTCCAGCAGCGCCATCAGAGCGCCGACGCCAGCGGGCTCCAGCGCCTCGATCACGATCTGGTATTTCGACGAGCCGGGGAACGTGGTGATGCGGCCCTGCGCGATCACCTCCATGCCTTCCTCGGGCCGGAACTTGAGCTTCGAGAACTGGCCGCGCCAGATTACCGCCTCGATCTTGGCCTTGTCGTCCTTGAGCGAGAAATAGCAATGTCCTGACGAGTGTGGCCCGCGATAGCCGGAAATCTCGCCGCGCAGGCGCACGAAGCCGAAGCCGTCCTCCAGTGCCCGCTTGATCGCATTCGCTAGCTCGCCGACCGAGAACTCGGCGACGTTGGCGCGCAGGTTGGGGGTAGTGTTGGCAGTCACGAAACGGCCTCCGGTAGCAACAGCCATACCCGCGTCGGGTACTCCGCTCTTGTAGGTTGGGTTAGCGGCATTTGCCGCGTAACCCAACAATCCACGGGTGGTGGAAGGTGTTGGGTTACGGACGCAAGAGGGCGTCCTATCCCAACCTACAAAAAGGCCATCCCACTTATCCCTGATTTGACCGGTTGAACAACACCGGACCGGTGCGCCATGTTGTGGGTAAGAACGGGCAGGGAGGGCGACATGGCGGCCAAATCAACGTGCGTGGTGGCGATCGACCAGGGCACGACCTCGTCGCGGGCGATGGCGTTCGGCGCCGATCTGACCGTAAAGGCGGTCGCCCAACAGGAATTCACCCAGCATTATCCGCAATCGGGCTGGGTTGAGCACGAACCGGAAGACCTGTGGCTGACGACGCTTGACACCTTGCGGGATGCGGTCGCCAAGGCCGGCGTGGACGCCGCCGATATCGCAGCCATCGGCATCACCAACCAGCGTGAGACCACCATTGTGTGGGACCGCGACACTGGCAAACCGGTACATCGTGCCATCGTCTGGCAAGATCGCCGCACCGCCGACATTTGCCAGAGGCTGAAAGCCGAAGGCGCACAGCCGGCGGTAACCGCCAAGACCGGGCTGCTGCTGGACCCCTATTTCTCCGCTACCAAAATCGCCTGGATCCTTGACCAGGACGCCAGTCTGCGCGCCAAGGCCGAAGCCGGAAAATTGCTGTTCGGTACCGTCGACACATTTCTGCTGTGGCGGCTGACCGGCGGCCGTGTTCATGCCACCGACGCCACCAACGCATCCCGCACGCTGCTGCTCAACATCCACTACCGGCCAATGGGACGACGAGTTACTGCGGTTGTTCCGGGTGCCGCGCGCGATGTTGCCCGATGTACGTGACAGCTCGGCCGACTTCGGCATGACCGACGCCGCGATCCTCGGCTCAGCCGTACCCATTCGAGGCATCGCCGGGGACCAGCAGGCGGCAACCGTCGGCCAGGGCTGCTTTTCGCCCGGCATGATGAAGTCAACCTACGGCACCGGCTGCTTCGCGCTGCTCAACACCGGCACAACCGCCGTGCCTTCGAAAAACGCTCTACTGACCACCATTGCCTATCAACTCGATGGCCGCCGCACCTACGCGCTCGAAGGCGCAATTTTCATTGCCGGTGCCGCCGTGCAGTGGCTGCGCGATGGCCTCGGCATCATCAAATCGGCGTCAGAGGCCGGCGCGCTTGCGGCCGCCGCCGACCCGACCCAGGACGTCTATCTGGTGCCGGCCTTCGTTGGCCTCGGCGCGCCGTGGTGGAACGCCGACGTACGCGGCGCCATGTTCGGGCTTACCCGCAATACCGGCCCGAAAGAGATCGCCCGCGCCGCACTCGAAGCCGTCGCCTTCCAAACCGCCGATCTGCTGGACGCCATGCGCCGAGACTGGGAGGGCGCCAACGCCGGCGCGGTCGCCTCACCGGTTTTGCGGGTCGACGGCGGCATGACGGCGTCTGACTGGACCATGCAATGCCTAGCCGACATCCTCGACGCCAAGGTCGACCGGCCGAAGGTACTGGAGACGACTGCATTGGGCGCGGCATATCTGGCCGGTCTGCATGCGGGTGTTTATCCCGCCCCGGCCGAGTTCGCCAAGGTGTGGGCGCTTGATCGGCGGTTCGAACCGACGATGGCTTCGGCGGAGCGGGACAGCAAAATCGCTGGCTGGCGCGAGGCGGTCAGGAGAGTATTGGACTAGGCGGTTGGCACCGAACGGCCGCACATCGGTGCCAGCAAATCGATCAGTCGATCCCCGCCGGGCCGGACTGGAACCCTGCTGGTCAAATCACTGGGCGTCACGCCGTAGGTCTCGCGAAATGCCCGCGTGAAGGCAGCCGCACTGATGTATCCAAAGCGCCGCGCCAGCACGCCGATCGACCGTCCCGACATTCCGACGGAGCCGATCTCATGCACCGCCCGCGCCATGCGTTGCCGGCGGATATAGGTGGCCACGCCGCCGACCGGCTCGAACATGCGGTAGAGCACCGCGCGCGACATGCCGAATTGGCCGGCGATCAAATCGGGCGTGAGCGCATCGGACATCAGATGCACGTCGACGAACCGCCTGAGATTGTCGAATGTCGTCACGGATCGCCCCGCAGTTGCCGATTTCGACGCCGCCTGCGTCCTCAATCCGGCGATTGCCAAGCCGACGATGGCCGTGGCCGCGGCATCGAAACCGGCGGCATCGAGACCATCCTTTTGCTCGCCCAGCGTCCGCAACGTTGCCCCGACCATGGCGCCGATAGGCGACGCGCCGGCCAGCGACCTGATGCCAATGCCGCCGTCCGCAGTCGAATGGGCGAAACGTTGCCGCGGCACATACAGGCTGATTTCATCGAGCGCTTCACCGCCGATCGCGCGCCAGTCTCGGGGCGCGCGCATGTCCACCAAATGCAGATCTCCCGGCTGGAGCGGTGGTGCGTCGGGGTCATTGTAAATTCTGACGCCACCGCCGGTCACAAGCGTAATGGCAATGCAGTCGATTGCACTCATCAGCGCCAAGCGCGCGTCCGCCCGACGATGCACCGGCAGGCCAGTGCCAACAACCAGCACCTGACGTGTCGCGAACGCGACGGACAGCCCACCAGTCGCTAGGCATTCCGCGTCGATATCGCAGATCCCGTCATAGAACCGCTGCCAGACCGCAGCGGTCGCTGGATGTCGATATTTGTGGCCCACAATTGCTCCGCACTTGCAATCCGCCGGCAGTGCCCTATCAACAAGCAACCACAATCTTAGGTTGCATCATATGCAAACCGTATCTGAATTATCACTTCGTGCGTCGAACCATTGATCGAAGATTGTCAATACGCTCCACAATAATTCAGATTGTCACAGTGCCGCAGGGGCACATTGAAGCAGGGAGATATTATCATGGCAGTAGCTCAAGGCGATATTGCATTTGTCGCGTACAGCGGCGGTAACAACGGCGTAGGCAATACCGGCTTTGCGTTCGTCTTGCTTGCGCCGCTGACGGAAGGCGACACCATCACATTTACCGACCGGAACTGGAACGGCACAAGCTTTCGCTGCCGGCGAGGGCTCGCTGACTTGGCAAGTTCCCGCCGGCGGGCTTGCCGCAGGGTACGGTGATCCAGATTTTGACTGCGAATGCTCCTGGCAACACCGTCAACATTGGTGCATTCACGGCGCAGGCCGGCAATCGGATCAATATTACTGGCAACGACGGCATCTACGCGATGACCGGAACTGTCGCCGTGCCGGGCACGTTTGTCACCGCGATCACAGCCGGCACCGGCAGACGTGACTGGCACCGGCCTGACTGACGGCGTCAACTCGATACACTTTGCTTCGATAACAAATGCTGGCGGAAGCGATGTCGGCTCGATTTCTTCGACTGCTATTGGCTCGGGCGAGGCAAGTGTTGCTGCGGCGCGCGCCGCCTACAACACGACAACGAACTGGATTCAAGATAACAACGTCAATGACGGCGGCGCCGAATGGCCGGCACTGAGTGACCCGCAGTCGCCGTTGAACGGTGTCACCACGCTCAGCGTCTGCTTCCTGGCCGGCACCATGATCCGCACGCCGGACGGCGAAACCGAGATCGAAAAGCTCGCCATCGGTGATCTCGTCGTCACCGCCGATGGCGCGGCCAAGCCAGTCAAGTTCATCGGCCGCCAGACCGTGTCGATGCTGTTCACCGACAAACTCAAGACCCAGCCGATCCTGATCAAGGCCGGTGCGCTCGGTGAAAATCTGCCGGCGCGCGATCTCTACACCTCGCCTGGCCACTCGATGCTGGTGGATGGCAACCTCGTCATCGCCAGCGCTCTCGTCAATGGCCGGTCGGTAGTGCGTTGGCAGCAGTGCCCCGCCATCTTCACCTACTTCCACGTCGAACTCGATGGCCACGAGATCGTGTTCGCCGAGGGCGCGGCAACCGAGACCTATTGCGACAACGTTCCGCGCGAAGTGTTCGACAACGGCGCCGAGTACAAGGCCTTGTACCCGAACGCCCAGCCGATCAAGCAGCTCGACCTGCCGACCGTGAAGTCGCAGCGTCAGCTGCCGGCCACCACCAAGCGTCGCCTCGCCGAGCGCGCGACCGCGATTGGCGCGCTGGTCGAAGCGGTCGCCTAAGACTTTCAGACCACGGCTGAGTGACTACTTGCGGCGAGAACTGGGCAACCGGTTCTCGCCGCAACTGTTCTTAGGGACCGCTGCCGCCGATTCCACTGCGTGGCAAGTAGCAGTTTGGCAATTTCGCAAGAAAAAGGAACAATACGCGAGCGTACAATCTGGGGGTAATTCGTCCGTGAGCGACAAACGTCGATCCGCGGCGCACGAATTCAGACCGAGGTTCACCAATGGCCGTATCGCAAGGCGACATCGCATTCGTGGGATTCAGCGGTGGCGACAATGGTGCCGGATCAACTGGATTTGCATTTGTTCTGCTCGCACCGCTCGCGGCTGGTATCAGATCAGCTTCACCGACATGAACTGGAACGGCAATCAACTCACGGGCGGCGAAGGTTCCTTGACCTGGACGGTCCCCGCCGGCGGCCTAGCGCTCGGAACGCTTATTCAGATCCAGACAAGCACATCTTCTACCGTTAATCTCGGCAGCCTCGTTCAAACCGGCAATGCGATAAATTTTTCAACAATGACGGCATTTTCGCCTTCACCGGCACTGTCGCAGTCCCCGGTACGTTCGTTACCGCAGTCGTGGCCAGCAATGAGAGCTTTGCCGGCACCGGCTTGACCAGCGGTGTAAACGCTTTGTCCATCGGCATGATGGCAAATGCCACGTCCGATATCGGCATCATCAACACGACGATTGCCAACACGACCTACGCAACTGCCGCCGCCGCCCGCACCGCCTACAATACAGCAGCCAATTGGAGCCGTGACGGCACTTCGGATAACCTGGGCGTTGACTGGCCGGCACTGACCGATCCGCAATCTCCATTGAATGGCTTCACTGCCCTGCAGGTCTGCTTCCTCGCCGGCACCATGATCCGCACACCGGACGGCGAAACCGCGATCGAGGCGCTGGCGATCGGTGAT
>CAVTAL010000031.1:0-11334 GCA_963732635.1 uncultured Alphaproteobacteria bacterium | reverse complement strand
CACCGCCACCGGCGCCGAAATGTGCGGGTGAGGCTCGTAGCCGGTCAACTCGAAATCCGAGAACTTAAAGTCGAAGACACTCTTGATCTCGGGATTGATCGCGAGGCGCGGCAATGGCCGGAGCGCCCGCGATAGCTGCAAGTCAGCCTGTTCAAAATGGTTCACGTAGAGGTGGGCGTCGCCGAAGGTGTGGACGAAATCGCCGGGCTTCAGGCCGGTCACCTGCGCCATCATCAGCGTTAGCAGGGCGTAGCTTGCGATGTTGAACGGCACGCCGAGGAAGATGTCGGCCGAGCGCTGGTAGAGCTGGCAAGAAAGCTTGCCGTCGGCGACATAGAACTGGAACAAGCAGTGGCACGGTGCCAGCGCCATCGCGGGCAGGTCTGCTGGATTCCAGGCCGAGACAATCAGCCGGCGGCTGTCCGGGTTGGCCTTGATCTGTTGCACCACGTCGGAGATCTGGTCGATCACCCGGCCATCTGGCGCAGCCCAATCGCCATTGCTTGCCGTAGACGGGGCCGAGGTTGCCGTCCTTGTCGGCCCACTCGTCCCAGATGCGCACGCCGTTGGTTTTGAGATAGGCGATGTTGGTATCGCCGGCGAGGAACCACAGCAGCTCGTGAACGATCGATTTCATGTGCAACTTCTTCGTCGTTACCAGCGGGAAGCCAGCACCGAGATCGAAGCGCATCTGGTGGCCGAAGATCGAACGCGTGCCAGTGCCGGTGCGGTCGGACTTTGCCGTGCCATGGTCGCGCACGAGGCGCATGAGGTCGAGATAGGGTTGCATGAGCCCATCGATAGCGCGATTCCGCTCGTCCGTCATGCCCTGGTCGGGGCACTTTCCACGGTCGCCTTCAGGTCCAGGGGAACAGACGGTACATCATGCCGACGAACTGTATGCCATTATAGAGGCCGTGCATGAGGATCGTCGCCCATAGCGTGCCGGTACGCCGCAGCACCCAACACAGCACGAAGCCGACGACGAAGATTTCGGCCAAGCCATAGATCGAATACTGGATGTGCAGCGCGCCCCAGGCAATCGTCGTCACTATGCTGGCGCCCAGGTAGCCGATTCGCGATTTCGCCAGCGCCGACTGCAGGAAGCCGCGAAACAGCAGCTCTTCCGACAGCGGCGCGCCGACGATGATGATCAGCGCATAGATCGGCCAAACGCTGGAGCGGATCATCGGCGCGAAGGTCGCCATGTCGGCGCGCACAATCTCCGGCTGCCAGACAAAGATCGCCATCGTGTAGGCGAACGAAGCGGCGCCGAGGACCACGAAAGTCAGCAGCGCGGTTGGCAATGCCGGTGCCAATTCCCCCAACGCCAGCAGGCGCCGCGCCTCGCCCCGCATACGGCCGGCGAGCCAAATGGCGCCGAGCACCATCAGGACCTGGAAACCGAGCATCGGCGCCCAGGCAACGGCCTGGTCGTGTTGGCTGATGTCTGCCCCCGTCAGCACTTTGAGACCGACGCCGATCACAACGCTGAGCGCGATGCTCGACAGCGTCACCGCCAGTGTCGCGAAAGTCGCTTGCCACGGTCCCCAGGGCGTTTCCGCCCGGTACCGGCCACTAGAAATCGCGACAGTTTCGACGCTCATGCAGGTTCCGATCGATGGGTGCTTTTGTTTTAACCGGCGAAGGCCTATATACCGTGTGCCGGATTCGTCCGGCTATGGCGATAAATGGACGTCGTAATAAGCCTTTCGGACCCGGGGGCGGTACCCGGCGCCTCCACCATGAGCAGCCGTCCGGCTGTTGATGATGGGGGCGAACTAGGATCGACGAGGGTGTAAAGGACGCGCTTTTGCCCGGCATGATACCGCCGTTATCGGGTCAATCAGACTAGTTGCCAATGACAACTATGCTGAGGTCGCTGTCGCCGCGTAATGCGGTGCCGGTTACCTGAACACTACAGTCCTGTCCCCTAGCCGGGTCAGGCGCGGTTCGGAGGGCACCGGCCAACAGAAGCCCTCCACTTCTCTCCAGGCGCTTTTGCAGAGCCACGGACGGGAGATCTCAGTCGTCGCAGTTTGCGTTCAGCCCGAAACGTCCGACAACACGCTTGCGACTTGCGCGCAGGTGTTGGTATTGACTCTTACCCCTTGGACGGGCTCTCTCCACCAGAATCACTGTTGGCTTACAGGAAACGCACCGGACGACATGACCGGCGACCCGAATACGATCGACTACGAGGCCCTCGCGCAGGACGCGATGCGCGGCGTCGTACGCACGATCCTAACCCGCGTGGCGAAGACCGGCCTGCCCGGTGACCACCATTTCTATATTTCTTTCGACACGTTGGCGCCCGGATCGTCGCTGTCGAAGCGCCTCAAGGAAAAGTACCCTGAGGAAATGACGATCGTGCTCCAGCATCGGTTCTGGGACCTGATTGTTACCGAGGACCGGTTCGAAGTGAAGCTGACGTTCGACGGCATCCCCGAGCGACTTGTCGTACCATTCGGTGCAATCAAGGTGTTCTTCGATCCGAGCGTGCGCTACGGCCTGCAATTCGAATCGCCTGATTTCGGGCCAGATGCGATCGCCCATCCTCACACCGGGCAGGACGACGAAGCGCCGGGCCATGTCGGCCGCAATGCGCCGACGCCGATCCGCCCCACCACCACCCGCTCAGTCTCGGAACGCAAGCCGCGCACGCCGCGCAAGCCACGATCCGACAAGAATACCGACGACGGCACGCCCGAGACCACCAAGCCGCCACTGCCGCAGCGCCGTCTCGTCGAGCACAAGCCGGCCGAACCGGCACCCGCCGCCAAGGCCGAGACGAAGCCGGCTCCCGCGCCGGCGCCAGCCGGTGGCAACGTGCCCGCTGCCGCCCCGCCCGCCGGCGGCGCTCAAGTGGTCAGTCTCAACTCATTCCGCAAGAAGTAAGGCCTGCCCAGATAATACGGAGCAAGGGCTACAATGACGAGCACGGGCTTGTTTCCAGGTGAACTCGCGGTTGTCACTGGCTCGGCGTCCAACATCGGCCGCGCCATCGCCAGAGCCTTAGCTCGCGAAGGCGCAAACCTGATCCTCGCCGACGTCAATCCCGATGGCAACGCGGCTACCGCCAAGGAAGTCGGCGAACTAGGCGGCAAGGCTGAAACGCTGACCGTCGACCTGTCCGACCGCGACGGCTGGCGCCGGATCATCACCGCCCTCGACGAGCGGGCGCCGCAAATGCTGGTGCATTCCGCCTCGCCGCCGCGCCGCGAGGTCGATCACGCGATGGCGGTGTCGGAAGCAACCTGGGATGCAATGGTCGACACCAACGTGCGTTCTGGCTTCCTGCTCGCCCGCGCTTGTGCCGAGCGCATGATCGCGGCAAAGGTGCGCGGCCGCATCGCTTTCATCACTTCACTGCATGCGGAGACTCCCCGCAACCTGCCGCACTATTCAGCCTCGAAAGCGGCCCAGACCATGGTGGTGAAGGAGCTTGCCCGTGCGCTTGGACCGAATGGCATCCGCGTCAATGCGATTGCGCCGGGCGCTATTCCCGGCGGTGGCTTCAATGCGGCTGCCTTCGATTTCAGCAACAAGATTGCGCTAGGCCGGCTCGGCAATGCCGACGACATCGCTTCGATGACGATGGCGGTGTTGTCCGACCGCTACGCCGGCTACGTCACCGGCACCACCATCGAAGTCGACGGCGGCTTGAGCCTGTTCAACTGGATCACACCGGCTGGTTGAGCGGCGACCGTCGCCCTCTACTTGGTCAGCACCACGAAATCGGTGCCTTTGCCGGTCTCGTTGCTGATGCCTTCATCCGAAATCACTAACGAGGCGCCGGTCCAGACGCGACGGGCGATTTCCTCGCGCACTTTGGCCGGCATGGTGATGCGTTCGAGCGCGGCAATTGCAGTGCCGGACCGCGTGCCGTTCGATGTCGGCATCGTCACCGCCGACCATTTCAGTTTCGTGCCATCGTCGGTCGGCGCCATCGCCGTGAATACGTGCGTGCCGAGCGGTTCCAGCGGATCGTCGATCTCGACCTTGGTATCGAGCACCTGCTCGAAGCCCTGGCGCACGAAGATCATGCCCTCCTTGACGCTGACGAATACCGATACCGGCTCCGTGCGGCGAGCGGCATCGCGGGCCTGTTGAGGCGCCTCGTCGGCGGCGATCTCGGCTTCACGGGCGGCACGCGCCGCAGCATAAGCCGCTGGATCCTTTGTGGCATCGGCGGCGACTGCCCTCTGGCGGCGTTGATAGGCGGCAAGCACCCGATCTTCGGCAGCCTTGGCCAAAGCCATTTCCTCGGCCGTTTCCGAGGCCGGTGACTTGGCCGAGAGCGAAACCACCAGCGCTCGAGCCGCTGCTTCGGCAGCTGCCACTTCGGCACGCGCCGCGCGCAGTTCGTCGGCGGCTGCATTGGCTTCGGCCGACGCCTCCACCGAGTGCGCGAGTGCTTCTCGCGCGGCGGACCTTTTCGTTTCGACTGCTGACGCAAGATGCTTCTTCAAGCGATGCGCGACTTCCAGCGGATTGAGCAACCGATCGGGCTCAGTCGATGCCAGCACTACGCGGGCGACCTCGCCACGTTCACCGCGTTCCGAACGCAGCGTATCGTCAAGCCCAGCCAATGAGATTAGCTTCGGCTGCGGCAATCCATCGTGCTCGACCATAAGAAGTTCGACTTCGCTCGGCGACACAACCACGCGCATGCCAATGCGGCTCATGCCCCACAACAGCGGTGCCACGTCATAGGGCAGACGAATGCAACCATGTGACGCTGGATAGTTCGGGACGATACCGCCGTGCAGGGCGATACCCGACCAAGTGATGCGATGCATCCATGGCATCGGCGCACCGCTGTAGATGTTGGATTCGTGATGGCGATCCTTTTCAATCACGCTGAATAGCCCGGTCGGCGTCGCATAGCCCGCTTGTCCGGTCGATACCCGGGACTTGAGCACCGGCCCCGACTGATCCCACACTGTCAATGATTGATCCCTGATCGAGACCACCGCCACCAGCGCCGAAGCGACAGCCGGGACCGGCTTCGTCAGCGGTGCTACCGTGCTGGCGGCAGCGGCTGCGGTGCGGCTCTCGAACGCGCGCATGCGATTGTTCGTCACCCGGTCGCGGGGCGCTTCGTAGCGGCGCATGCGCTCGGTCGGGCGGGGGCGGGGCGGGGCGTCGTTCCAGAAAGAGAATGGCGACGAACCCCAAGCTCCCTGGGCGGCGGCCGGCACGGAATTTCCCAACAAACAGACGGTCAGCACCAGGCCTCGAACAATGATTTCAGCTGTCGCACGCATTACAAACCTCGCATGACCCAGAACTGAACGTCGTAATGTCCCCCCAGAATGACATTAGCCAGATCAACGGCAAGCTCCAAACCTCGAACTGGTGAAATGGATCATCGCCTTGCATATGCGTTGCCCGAGAGCCACGCCGAATGCGCGACAGCGCGCGTCATTGGTGAGGTCTTCGGCATTGCGGCAGAGGCCATGCCCCCGCCGTTCCAGATCCTTGCCCAGGTCACCGAACAGAAGCCGGATCGTTGAGTATATGATTGGCTAGCATCGGGAGTGACCCTTCAGGCGCAGCGCCCCTTATTTCCCCGCCTTCTTCAATGGCCGCCCGAATGCGCTCTGGCGTCATCGGCATCTGGCTCATGCGCACGCCGGTGGCGCGACGCACGGCATTGGCAACGCAGGCCGCGGTCGGCACGATCGGCATCTCGGCAACGCCACGCACGCCGTATGGTACATCCGGCACCGGCGTCTCGATGATGACGACGCCGATCGTCGGCAGGTCGAGCGCGGTCGGCATGCGATAGTCGAGCAAGCTGGCATTGCGCAGGCGGCCGTCTGGCGCATAGTCGAAGCCCTCGGTCAGTGCCCAGCCGATGCCTTGCGCGGCGCTGCCCTCGATCTGGCCCTCGACCGATGCGGGGTTGAGGGCACGGCCGACGTCCTGGAACGCGGTGTAGCGCAGGATCGTCACTTGGCCCGTTTCGGTGTCGACTTCGACGTCGCAGACGTGCGCGCCAGCCTCGACGCCGAGTGGCAGCTTGGTCGAAACGCCACGACCGATGATCGCGCCTTCGGTCAATGTCGCGCGCATCAAATCGTAGAGACTGATCGAGGCGGCACCGGCATGGAACACGCCCGAGCCATAGCTCAGTTCATCGACCGAACATTGCAGTTTCTGCGCCGCCCGCGTTCTGAGTTGACCGAGCGCATCCTTGCAGGCGTACGAAACCGCCGCCGCCATGGTGCGGCCGACACGACTGCCGGCCGACGCATCCGAATATCCGACCGATTTTGTGTCGCCCATGGCGATGTGCACGTCATCGAGCGCCAGTCCGAATTCCTCAGCCGCGACCTGCGCCATGGTGGTGCGGGTGCCGGAAATATCGACCGCGCCCATCGTCACCATCGGCCGGCCATCGCCGGCGATCGTCACATGCGCCGCCGAGGTCATGGAGGTGCCGCGCCAATATCCGAACGCGAGGCCGCGACCACGTGGCAGCGCGCCGGTGCCCAAAGGCGAAGTCCAGCAGTCATGCGCCGCGATCCTGGCCGCGATGGTGTCGAACGCGATCGACGGAAACGGCGTGCCGATCGGCATCTGACTGCCGGTGACGGCGGCGTTGCGGCGGCGAAGTTCCAGTGGGTCGAGATTGAGCTTCAGCGCCAGTTCGTCGACCGCCTGCTCCAAGGCGAATGCCGCCTGGATGCCGCCTGGACCGCGATAGGCCTCGGTGCGCGGCTTGTTGGTGACGATGTCCCAGCCTTCGAGATAGAGGTTCGGGCACTGGTAGGGCGCGGCTGACGCCTGCATCAAAAGCGTCGTTGGCGTGCCGGGAATGCCACCGGTGTCGAACACGTAGCGGCCCTCAATCGCGCTGATCCGGCCCTGTTTATCGGCGCCAACGCGAACCTCGATTTCGGCTGCCGCCGCCGGGCCGGAGCCGCCGACCATGACTTCCTCGCGGGAAATCACGATCTTCACAGGCCGACCGCACATCTGCGACAGCCGTGCGGCAATGGGTTCGACGTGCACGGTGATCTTGCCGCCGAAGGCACCGCCCATTTCGAGCGGAATGACTTTGATCTTCGACTGCGGCAGGCCGAGCAGCACAGCCGTCTGTATCTCGGTTTGGAACGCTCCCTGAGTCGAGGCCCAGACCGTGACATTGCCAGTGGCGTCGGTCTCAGCGACGCACGCCATCGGTTCTATGTAACCCTGATGCGCGGTGTCGATCACGACCCGCATCTCGCCAACCGCAGCGGCCGAAGCCAGCACGCCCGCCGCGTCACCGCGTTCAATCAGGGTGCGGCCACCGGCATTGCGCGGCGCCGGAGACGCGGCGTCAAAGCCCTTCGGCTTATGGTCGGGATGAATCACCGGCGCGCCCGGCTGGACCGCAGACGTCATGTCCATGACCGCCGGCAGCACTTCGTAGGCGACGTCGATCAGGTCGAGCGCTTGCGCTGCGATGTAGGGATCGGTGGCTGCGACCGCCGCCACCGGATGGCCACGCCAGAACACGCTGGTGCGGGCGATCACGGTCACTGCCGACACCCAGACGTCGGCACCGGTCTCGCCGAACGGGATGATGGTGCCCGGCGCGATCTCCGGAAAATCAGCGGCCGTCACCACGGCCAACACGCCTTTCAGCGCCTTGGCCTTTGCCGTGTCGATGGACAAGATGCGGGCGTGCGCGTGCGGGCTGCGCTTGATGCGCGCCGTCACCATGCCGGGGCGCGTCAGGTCGGCCGGGTAGATGGCGCGGCCGGTAACCCGCTCGCCGGCATCGACGCGCGGCAGCCGCTTACCGACGACCTGCATTTCCTTTTCCTGCGCGCTCATGACCGGGCCTCCTTGCGATCGCTGGCAACCGCCGCGACCGCCTCGACGATTTTGCCGTACCCGGTACAGCGGCAGATGTTGCCGGCGATGGCGTGCCGGATCTCAGGCTCGGTCGGGTTCGGATTGCGGTCGAGCAGTGCGACTGCCGACAGCACGACGCCCGGCGTGCAGAAGCCGCACTGGGTGCCGCCGGTCTTGATCAGCGCCGCCTGCACCGGATGCAGCGTATTGCCGTCGGCGACGCCCTCGATGGTGGTGACGCGCGCGCCCTCGGCTTCGGCCGCCAGCATCAGGCAGGCGCAGATCGGCTCGCCGTCGAGCAACACCGTGCACGAACCACAGTTGCCGTTGCTGCAGCCTTCCTTGGTGCCGGTGAGGCCGAGGCGATCGCGCAGCAATTGCAGCAGGGTATCGCGGGTGTCGGTGAGCGCCTCGCGCGGCTCGCCGTTCACTTCCAGATTGACGACGGTTTTCATGGCGCGAGCCTTTCGATGTCAGCGGCGCAGGCTTCGAGCGTCCGTCGTGTCAGCACGCCGACGAGGTCGCGGCGATAGTCGGCCGAGCCGCGCGTGTCCGAGATCGGCTTGGCCTCTCCGGCTGCGATTGCGGCTACGTCGGCGAAAAGTTTGATTGAAGGTTTGGCGCCAATCAGTGCCTTACTCGCGGCTGTCGCGATCAACGGTGTTGGCGCCACCGAGGCGAGGGTGATGCACGCGTTGGTGATCTTGCCGTCCGCACCAATTTGCAGGAACGAGCCGACGCCGGCGATGGCGATATCCATCTCGCGACGCGGCGTGAAGCGCAGATATCTCGCCGCCCAGCGGGGGCCAAGTGCCGGCAGGATGATCGCGACCAGCAGTTCGCCCGGTTGCAGCGCGGTGCGGCCAGGGCCGGTGGCAATTTCCGAAACCGGCAGCGTGCGGCGTCCGTTCGGGCCGGCGATTTCGCCGATGGCGCCGAGGCTGAACAGCAGCGGCACGGCGTCGGCCGAAGGCGCGGCATTGCAGACGTTGCCGCCGAGGCTGGCGCGACTCTGCACCTGCAGGCTGCCGACCAGACGGGCCGATTCGAGCAGCCCAGCATGTTCGCTCGCGAACCGTGCGTCGCGGCCGAGTTTGCCGATGCTGGTGGCGGCGCCGATGCGCCAGCTACCGTCGGGCAGCCGCTCGATCGCGGTCAGTTCGGGGATGCGCTTCAGGTCGACCACGCGAGCAAGCGACCGGCGGCCCTCGCGCATCTGCGGGATCAGATCGGTACCGCCGGCGAGCACGCGGGCCTCGCCCTTCGCTAGTAGTGCGATCGCGTCGGGCACGGTTGCCGGCCCGTCGTAGTGTAGCTCCTGCACGTGTGGTCCCTCGCAACTATCGGAAATGGATCGCGCCGAAACTATCAGGCCCGCCGCGCCGATGCACGCCACAAGCGGGGGGCGGGTTGGTTAAGCAGAGGAGGAATGCAGGTAGGTTGGAGGCCGGGGGCCGGCGCCAGCGCGCTCAGATGCAAAGTGTCGGGTCTCGCCAGGGGGCTCTACCCGACCTACAATTGAACGCTTGGCATTGATGTTTGTCACCCACCAACAGCCGTGAACGTAGGTCGGGTCAAGCCCGTTCGCGCGACCCGACAACCAAGAGCGATATGGTCGCCACGTGCGTACGCCCGCCGCACAAGCGCCCCGATATGACCAGCACAATGATGTCATCCCGGTGCTTGTCACCGGGACCCATCATGCCACATTTCGGTCGGCGCGGTCGCGGCACGATGGGTCCCGGCAATAAATGCCGGGATGACACCGGTGGTTGGGTTGGCCGCGCCGTACCGCCGCTGCTTAAGCCTTCTCGATCCTGGTCAGGCCGCCCATGTAGGGCCGCAGCACGTCCGGCACGACGACCGAGCCGTCGGCCTGCTGGTAGTTTTCGAGGATCGCGACCAGCGTGCGACCGACCGCGAGGCCGGAGCCGTTCAGCGTGTGCACGTACTGCTGCTTGCCGTCCTTCGCCTTGAACCGGGCATCCATGCGGCGCGCCTGGAAGTCGCCGCACACCGAGCACGATGAGATTTCGCGATAGGCATCCTGGCCCGGCAGCCAGACCTCGATGTCGTAGGTTTTCTGGACTGGCGAAGCCCATGTCACCGGTGCACAGCAACACGGTGCGGTAGGCGAGGCCGAGCTTTTCGAGGATGTTCTCAGCTGAGCGGGTCATGCGCTCGTGCTCTTCCAGCGATTTTTCGGGCGTGGTGATCGACACCATCTCGACCTTGGTGAACTGGTGCTGGCGGATCATGCCGCGCGTATCCCGGCCGGCCGCACCGGCTTCCGAGCGGAAGCACGGTGTGGCGGCGGTGAAGCGCCACGGCAGCTTCGCCTCGTCGATCACCTGCTCGCGAGCGAGGTTGGTGAGGGAAACTTCGGCGGTTGGGATGAGCCAGAGGCGTTCCTGCATCCTGCAGTCGGTATTGCGTACATGATCGCGAATAAGCGCGCTTCACCAGATTCAGGATCGCATCTCAGCTTGGCCTGCTGACTCAGCATCTGCATCGAGTTCAGGACCTTGTTCGCCATCGTGCGGTACATTTACGCCCGCGCGTCGGCTGTCTCGAACGTCTGAGAACAAATCCTCTGCGAACTTCGGCAAATTCGCCGTGCCGTAGGCCGCCTGATCCTTCACCAAAATCGGCGGATTGACCTCGGTGTAGCCGCCGATTGCCCGTTGGCCGGCGCCGTATGGGTGTCGAGCATGAAGGCGGCGAGCGCGCGTTCCATCCGCGCCAGCGCGCCTTTCAGAAACACGAACCGCGCGCCGGAAACCTTGGCCGCGCTCTCGAAATCCATCAGACCCAGGGCTTCACCAATCTCGAAATGCTGCTTCGGCTTGAAGTCGAGCTTCGGCGGCGTGCCGACGCGGCGCACCTCGACGTTGTCATGCTCGTCCTTGCCTTCCGGCACGTCGTCGCGCGGCAGGTTGGGGATGATCGCCAACATCGCCTGAATTTCGGCGTCGAGTTCGCGCTCCTCCGCCTCGCCGTTGGCCAGCGTCTCCTTCAACGCCGCGACCTCGGCCATCAGCGAAGCGGCCAGCGCCTCGTCCTTGGTCGCCTTGGCCTTGCCGATCTCCTTCGACGCGGCATTGCGGCGCGCCTGCGCCTCCTGCAGCGAGGTCAAATGGGCGCGGCGCTTTTCGTCGAGTGCGAGGATCGCTACCGACAGCGGTTCGAGCTCGCGCTTCTTCAAGCCGGCGTCAAACGCGGCGGGGTTGTCACGGATCCATTTGATGTCGAACACGGGGGCAAGTCCTATCGGTGGCAATGTTGCGCCGACCTATAGGCTCACCGGTGTGCGCGGTCCAGGGCAAGCGCGTCGCGACCAACTATACGTTGCATGTTATAGGCTGGGTTAGCGCCCCATTAGGCACGCATTCAACATCATGCGGGTGCTCGAAGTCATTGGGTTACGGACACCAAAACGGGCAACCGAACCAACCAACGCTGGAACGCGAAAATTGCGTC
>CAVTAL010000030.1:0-53100 GCA_963732635.1 uncultured Alphaproteobacteria bacterium | reverse complement strand
ACTCAGCCGCTCAAACAGCTCAATTCCCAAGTTTAGAGTAGAATTCACTTGTCCAGGCGGGCCAATCGAACGATTGCTCGCCAAATGCCCTGTCGAGCACATAGCGCGCGACAATCCGTGTATCGCTGACCGCCAGCGCGGCTGACTGGCCGGCCTTCGCCATCTCGCGCCAGCGATCACCAGCAAGCAGGTTCTCGGCCTGGACTGCGAGATCGTCGGCATCCTCATAGAGCAGGAGCGATCCTTCGCCATAAAGGTGGGCGAAATCACCCAGCGCCGGCTGCGCGACGAGGCACCCTGCCCCCAGATACTGCGCGATCCGGTCGGACGCGTACCACTTCCAATCGGTCTCGAAGCCCGCAGCGATGGCGATGCGACTACGGCCGAGGGTACGGGTATAGGCCGCTCCGCCAAGCGCCAT
Organism: uncultured Alphaproteobacteria bacterium; assembly: GCA_963732635.1. Classification (GTDB taxonomy): domain Bacteria; phylum Pseudomonadota; class Alphaproteobacteria; order Rhizobiales; family Hyphomicrobiaceae; genus JAKFWF01. Next base: position 52,679 of record CAVTAL010000030.1, on the reverse strand, counting down.
TGTCTTGCCGGTCTGCAGGAACAGGCCGAAGCGCCGCTGCGGCAAGCGTTGCTGCAAGTTGTGCAACAACCGTTCGCGCCCTTTCGGCTTGCCGGCAAAAAAGAAATCGTAGTCGTGATCGGCCCCTTCGTACGCACAGGCGCGCTCGACCGAGCGATCGATTGGATTCGGTAGAAAGCCGACATTTCCGGCGTCAGCAAAAACCGCCAATGCCGTTCCGGCGGTGGTCGCAAAGGCAATGTCGCTGGTGGACGCCGCCCGCCGAAAGCGATCAGCGAACCGGCCCTCGGTCAGCGGGTCGAGATAGACGGAGACGATCTTGGTCGCCGGCCGCGATTTGCGGATCTTTTCGAGCGTGGCGTCGGCGATGAGATCGGCGTGCATCAAACAGATTACGTCGGGCTCAATCGTCTCGACAAGCTTCACCAGCTTGGCGTTCGCCACCCATTGCCCAAGCGGCCGATAGCGAAACGGAGCGCTATAGTCGGCAATATCGCGATCGGAAAACCAAACAACATGGCTGCCGGCCCGGATGAAGCCGTTGCGCAGCTTGTGCAGCGTCGCATGGAAGAAGGTGCCGAAATACTTGTTGCGCTCTGAGAAACCGACCATCAGGACGCGCGGGTTGGATGGAACCAAACTCAAGTTCCTTCGGCCACCGGCGCACCGTTCTCATCAAGGAAAGCGACGCGCACCATGTTAGTGGTTCCAGGCGAACCGAGCGGCACGCCGGCGGTGATCAGAATGCCGTCGCGGGGCTTGGCGAAGCCTTCCTCCATCGCGATCCGGCAAGCCTTGCGCACCATATCGGCAAGGTTCTCAGGATCGCTGGTCAAAACCGAATGGGTGCCCCACACCAGCGACAGCTTGCGCCCGGTCGCGAGCACTGGCGTCAACCCGACGACCGGCAGGTTCGGACGTTCGCGGGCGACCCGCAAGGCGGTGGAACCGGTCGCCGTATAGCAGATGATGGCCTGCAGCTTGACCGTATCGGCAATCGCGTGGGCAGCGGCGGCAATCGCGTCGGCGCCGGTCGCCTGCGGCTTCGTCTGAGTGGTATGGACGATGGCGTCGTAGCTCGGGTCCTTTTCGACCTCGATGGCGATACGGTTCATCATCTCGATCGCTTCGACCGGGAATTGGCCGACCGAGCTTTCCGCCGACAACATGATCGCATCCGCACCATCAAACACCGCAGTGGCGACGTCGGAGACCTCGGCGCGGGTTGGCACCGGCGAGGAAATCATGCTCTCGAGCATCTGCGTCGCAACCACCACCGGCTTGCCGGCGGCACGCGACTTGCGGGTAATCTCCTTCTGCAGGCCTGGAACACGTTCGACCGGCATCTCGACGCCGAGATCGCCACGCGCGACCATCAGGCCATCCACCGCCGCGATGATATTGTCGAGATCGTGAATCGCTGATGGCTTTTCGATCTTGGCCATGATGGCGGCGCCCTGGCCGATCAGTTGGCGGGCCAGATGGATATCCTCGGCCCGCTGCACAAATGAAAGCGCAATCCAGTCGACGCCCAGCCGCAAGGCGTAGTCGAGGTCGGCGCGATCCTTTTCGGTGATCGGCGAGATCGGCAGCAGCGTATCGGGCATGGCGATGCCCTTGCGGCTGGCGAGTGCGCCGCCCACCAGAACTTCGGCTGTGATGCGCGTGGCCGTCTTTTCGGTGACCCGCATGCGCAGCTTGCCGTCGTCGAGCAACAGGGTATGGCCGGGCTCAATCGCCTCGAAGATCTGCGGATGCGGCAGGAAAATGCGGTCGGTCGAGCCGGCGGCTTCTTCGCGATCGAAATGGAATGTCGAACCCTCAGTGACGAATGCCCGGCCTCCGCCCATCTCGCCGACGCGGAACTTCGGTCCCTGCAGATCACAAAGGATGCCGATTGGCCGTTTGAACTTGACCTCGGCATTACGCACCGTTGCGTGCAGCTTGCGCGCGACATCGTGCGAAGCGTGGCTCATGTTGATGCGGAATACATCGACACCGGCCTCAAACAAGCGTTCGAGCATCTCCGGCTCTTGCGACGCGGGACCAAGGGTGGCTACGATCTTGACCCGCCTGTTACGCCTCATTTCGGCTTCGCTCCACTCTCGTTCGGGTCGGTCAGGCGGACAGTCCAGTCCTTGGCCTCGCCCGTGTCTACTTCAAAGAATCCAGCCCGCTTATAGCCACGTTTCGGGCAATCTTTAACATCCCTGATCATAAAAGATCGATCCGCGGTGCACATTGCGTTGGTGCCACCCCATTCACCAGCGCGATCATAGTCGACCGCATGCACGTAAATATAGCGGCTCGGCATCTGCTTGAGGAGCGTTTCGCAGGTCTGGGCCGGGACGTTCCACCATCCTTCAGTGGCCCAGCCCTTGGCATCCTGGTAGCCGATCGCAACGCCAAGTCTGCTCGTTGTGGCGTTACAGAGTTTGAAGTCGGCGTGAGCCGAGGTGACGTGCAGCAACAGCGCGGTAAATAACGCGGCAACACGGCGGCCCTGAAACACGATGAACGCGCCGTGGTATAATTTGTGTCTGGATTGCATCGGCAGCGGCATGGCCAGTTTCTTGGTGAATTTGAAGTCAGTCACAGGCAGTCTCGATACGTCAATTGGTGCTGGGATCGACAAGGATCACGCGGAAATCGTTGACATTTGTCTGCGTCGGCCCCACCCGCACCAGATCTCCAAGTGCACCAAAAAAACCTGATAAATTGTTGTTGGCGAGGAACGTGGCCGCATTGAGGTTCCGTGCCCGCGCACGGGCCAGCGTATCGGGAAAAACGAATGCGCCAGCGGGGTCGATGGCTGACCCACTGCCGCCATCAATGCCATCCGTATCGGCGGCAATGGCCGAGATTGCTCCGGCGCCGTCGAGGGCCAAGGCGAGCCCAAGGGCGTATTCCTGGTTCGGCCCGCCAGCGCCATTGCCGGTGACCGTGACGGTGAACTCGCCGCCCGACATGATCGCGACGCGGCGTCCAGAGGCCTTGGCTGCAAGCGCCAGCTTGCCGTGAGCGCGGCCGACGTCACGCGCTTCGCCTTCGAGCGAATCGCCAAGCAGGTCAATCTCGAATCCCATTTCGTGAGCCTGCCGCGCGGCCGCCTCGAGCGACGCCTTTGGCGCGGCGACGATTTCGTAGGACGAGTTGTCAAGCGCCGGATCGCCGGGCTTCAACGTCTCGTTTGCCGGATTGGCCAGTGCCGCCGCGACCTCGGCCGACGGCGTGATGGCGTAGCGGGCCAGGATGGCACGTGCCTCGGCGAGTGTAGTCGGGTCCGCCACGGTCGGGCCAGAGCCAATGCTGGTCGGCTGATCGCCCGGCACGTCCGAGATGGCAAGCGTCAGCAATCGGGCCGGGAAAGCCGCCGCAGCGAGCTTGCCGCCCTTAATGCGCGACAAGTGCTTGCGGACAACGTTCATTTCGCCAATCGGGGCACCGGCACGCAGCAACTGTTTGGTCAAAGCCTGCTTGGCGGCGAAACTTACGCCTTGGACCGGTTGGCACCACAGCGCCGATGCGCCACCCGACAGCAGCACCAGCACGAGATCGTCGGCGCCGGCAGATTTGGCGGCAGCAATCGCGCGCGCCGCGCCATCGAGGCTCATCTGGTCCGGCACAGGGTGCGCTGCCTCGATGATTTCGAGGTGCTCGGTCGGCAGTGAAAAGCCGTGCCTGGTAGTGACGAAACCCGCGACCCTGCCGATCTCACCGCGTTGGGCATAGTGCTGCTCGGTCGCGACCGCCATTGCGGCATCGGCCTTGCCGGCGCCGATCACGATGATGCGTCCCCTGGCCCCCAATTGCGGCAAATGCGCCGGCAGGCAGACGCGCGGATGCGCCATGTCCACGGCCACCTGATATAGCGAAAGTAAAGTCGCTTTCGTTTGGTCGTTCGTTGTCATTTTTCAAGCCTGAACGATCCTCTACCGATCCCCCATGTGCTGGAGATCGCTGACGCACGTCAAGGTGGTCAACTGAGGCTTGGCCGCATATTGTAGCCGCTCCACTTCGCCACGGAACGCCCAACACGTCATGCCGTCCGACCGCGCCAAACGCACCCAAATCGCAACCGAAACAACCGACAGCTACTCGGTAGTCGCAGGTGCCGCCGATGCCGGACTGATCCTGCTTTGCGACCACGCCCGCAATGCGTTTCCACCGGAATACGGCACGCTCGGCCTGCCCGAGGCGCAACTGAAGCGGCACATCGCCTACGACATCGGCGCCGAGGCGATCACCCGGCAATTGGCGGCAAGCCTGGGCGTGCCGGCGATCCATACACACTATTCCCGACTCCTGATCGATCCCAATCGCGGCGCCGACGATCCGACGCTGATCATGCGGCTGTCCGACGGCGCGATCGTTCCGGGCAATCGGCAACTCGACCTCGCCGAACGCACCAAGCGCATTTCGCTCTACTATCGGCCCTATCACCTTGCGATCGGTCGTGCTCTCGACCAGTGCATCGCCACTGGCGTGACACCCGCCATCCTGTCGATCCACAGCTTCACCGAAAGCTGGAAGGCCGTAGCACGCCCCTGGCACGCAGGCATTTTGTGGGACAATGACCCGCGCCTTGCGAAACCGCTGCTGGACGCGCTCTATGCCGAAGGCGATCTGATCGTCGGTGACAACGAACCATATCACGGCGGCCTCGAAGGCGACACGATGTGGCAGCACGGCACCACGCGCGGCCTCGCGCACGCGCTGATCGAAGTGCGGCAGGATCTCATCCGCGACGAAGCCGGGCAACTGGCATGGGCAAAGCGCCTTGCCAGGCTGATGCGGCAACTGCTCGACCGGCCCGATCTGCAACTGGCATTTCGCAAACCACTAACTCGAACTTGATCAACCGACGTTCCTGAGGAGCCGCCATGTCCGCCGATGACAAAGCCCGCGTCGAATTCGAAGCCGCCGCCTACCGCCGCCTCATCGAACACCTCCGTGCACGCAGTGACGTGCAAAACATTGACTTGATGAATCTCGCCGGCTTCTGTCGCAATTGCCTCGCCAACTGGTACCAGGACGCAGCCAATGCGGGTGGTGAGCCACTCTCCAAGGATGCTGCCCGCGCGATCGTCTACGGCATGCCCTACAAGGAGTGGCAAGAAAAACATCAGACGGAATCAACCGCTGAACAAAAGGCCGCCTTTGAAAACACAAAACCGAAAAATCATTGAAGCACCGCCGGCATCGGCCACCATGGTTATCTTGAATGTCTGGATCAATTCACTTCATGACAACCAAAGTAACTTCTATTGACTTGACAGAAATTGCAATTGGGAGAGAATGAGAGGTGTGACGTTCTCCTCGTCCGGCGCACCACCCAGGCGATGTTGTCTTGGTCGGTCCCATCAGATGGAGCAGGGTCGTCGCACGGTGAAACAGCGAATGGAGGCTACATGACTCCACCTCAGCACCAAATCGGCTCGAGCCGAAAGGCGAGAGCACGGCTCGGCATCGCGCGAACGAATTGATCAAGCCGAGCCGCACGCAACCAAAATCTGTCGACTTGAAACGAGGTAATGCTCGTAAATCAGCCCGGCGTAGCTGGGTAGGAATTGGAAGCGATTATTAGCCTCGCGCATGCTCGACATGGCGGGGCTTTTTTGTATTCTGAAATTTTGGATGCTGCGTTCGCTTGCGGCTTTCACGCGTCATTCGCGACAGCGCTCAAAGATTGGTCAAGGTTATAGCTTGAACTTGCAGCCAAGCCGGCGAATTCGTCGATTTGTTATCGCAGCAGGTGAAATGAAACCGAAGTTGGGACTACCTTCGGCTCTTTCTGATCTCTTCCCAGAAATCGATGGTGGCCTTGCGGGCGGCATCGGCGCAATCGCCGCTACAGTCGATCCAGGTGCCGTTCGGCAGTTCCACCTCGGAGCGGACGGTCTTGCCGACCGCGACGCTGCGCGTCACCAATCGTACCTTCTTCACGTCGCCGCCGCGCGGGTCGGCGACATCGACGTTGCCGACGCTAAGCACACGCGGTGGGTTGGCGATCTGCTGCCAGATGCCGTAACCCGCCATGCCAAGCCCCACGATCGCGATGGCGGTGGCAACCCACTTGAGCGACATGTCGTTCGGCCCCTCCTCCCACTTGATTAACGCCGTCCGAACAGGCGCTCGATATCCGTCAGCTTCAACTCGACATACGTCGGCCGGCCGTGATTGCACTGGCCGGAATGCGGTGTTGCTTCCATTTCACGCAATAGCGCGTTCATTTCGGCGCCAGTAAGACGACGACCAGCGCGCACGCTGCCATGGCAGGCCATGGTCGAGCAAACAGCTTCCAACCGCTCGGCCAAACGCTGGGAATGGCCCTCCGACACAAGATCGGCGGCGAGATCGCGGACCAGCCCCTGCACGTCGGTATCGCCGAGCAACGCCGGCACTTCGCGCACCGCCACCGCACCGGCGCCGAAGGCTTCGAGCACCAAGCCGAGTTCTGCCAGCTGATCGGCCTGTTCGGCCAGTGCCGTGGCTTCGGCCTCGCCGACTTCGACAATCTCCGGGATCAGCAGCCCTTGGCGCTTGACGCCGCCGTTGGCCAGCATCGCCTTCATGCGCTGGTAGACCAGTCGCTCGTGCGCCGCATGCTGGTCGACGATCACCACCGAAGTCGTCGTCTGGGCCACGATGTAGGTTTCATGCAACTGCGCCCGAGCCGCGCCCAAGGGGCGGTCGAGCAGGTCTGGCGCCAGAGCGTCGGTGATCGGCGAGGTATCGGCGCTGGTGGCATCGAGGCCGGTCAACGGCGCCTGCATCAATTCCGCGAAGCCGGGGCGAATATGGCTCGGCTGTTCCGGCCGCCATGCGTAACCGATACTGCCATGACCGATTTGCTGGCGCATCGGGTTCGGGTTAGTCGCTTGCATGAATGCATCGATGGTGGCGGTGCCGCCAGCGGCACTGGAGCGATGCCCGGCCGCATCGAGCGCACCGCGCAAGCCGCCGATGATAAGGCTGCGCACGCGCGCGTTATCGCGAAACCGCACCTCGACCTTGGCCGGGTGTACGTTGACGTCGACCTCGCGCGGATCAAGCTCGACGAAGAGGGCGAGTAGTGGGTGCCGGCCCTTTGGGATTAGATCGCCATAAGCCGCTCTGACCGCGCCAACTAGCAGCTTGTCGCGCACTGGGCGGCCGTTGACGAACAGGAACTGCATGGTCGTATCGGGACGGTTCAAGGTCGGCAATCCGGCGAAACCTTCGACACGCACGCCCTCGCGTTCACCGTTGAGATGCAGGGCGTCGGCCATGAAATCCGAACCCATTATGCGGCCGAGGCGGGCGAGATGCCCTTCCGGCCCTGGCGCTGACGGCGGCAGACGCAAGCTCGCGCGTTCGCCAGTGGTCAGCGAAAATCCAACGTGCGGATTGGCCATGGCAAGGCGGCGCACGACTTCGGTCGTCGCCTGGTTCTCGGCGCGCTCGGATTTCATGAACTTGAGCCGGGCCGGCGTCGCCGAAAACAGTTCGCGCACCTCGATGCGGGTACCGGCATTGAGCGCTGCCGGTTTCAACCGGCCCTTGGTGCCGCGCGCCACCGTGATCTCGTGCGCGTCGTCGCTACCACGGGCCCGCGACTGGATCGTCAACATCGCTATCGAGCCAATCGACGGCAGCGCCTCGCCACGGAATCCGAGCGTGCGGATATCGAACAGGTCGTCATCGGTGAGCTTTGAGGTTGCATGGCGCTCGACGGCGAGCACAAGATCGTCGGGCGGCATGCCGCAGCCGTCGTCGGTAACCCGGATCAGCGAGATGCCGCCACCGGCTGTTACGATGTCGATTTCGTGCGCACCGGCGTCGATCGCGTTCTCGACCAACTCCTTGACCACGCTCGCCGGCCGCTCCACCACCTCGCCGGCGGCGATGCGGTTGATGGTCTGCGGCGATAGCTGGCGAATGATCAATGGACGCGTGGCTCCAGGCTATGGCGGCGAATCGGTCCAGAATCGAACCGCGACCCATCATACCGCAGCCGCCATGGCGCAAGCGAGGCAGGCGGCAGGGGTGTTGAGAAGTCGGTGGAGGGGCGGGAAGTGTTGGGTTGCGCGCGCGAATTTAGAGTGCGCGCTAAACCACCCCACATAGCGCAGTCTCAAATCGAACGCCGTAGGTCATAGGTTCGCGCGGCCACTGTCTCTTGTGTATGCTCTCCGCAGTCAATTCCGCGCGCAACCAAATGCTTGGACGTGTTGGGATCGCCCTACACCTTCCCCACCACCTTGAGCGCGAAGGCATAATCCACCGCCACCTCCTTCAACGCTTCGAACCGGCCGGACGCGCCGCCGTGGCCGGCACTCATGTTGATCTTCATCACGAGCAGATTGTCGTCGGTCTTCATCTCGCGCAGCTTCGCCACCCACTTGGCCGGTTCCCAGTAGGTGACGCGCGGGTCGGTCAAGCCGCCATAGGCGAAGATCGCGGGGTAGGCCTTGGCCTCGACGTTGTCGTAGGGGCTGTAGGATTTGATGATCGCGAAATCGTCGGCACTTTCGATCGGGTTGCCCCACTCCGGCCATTCCGGCGGCGTCAGCGGCAGATCCTTGTCAAGCATGGTGTTCAACACATCGACGAACGGCACATCGGCGATGATGCCGAGGAACAGGTCCGGCGCCATGTTGGCAACCGCCCCCATCAACATGCCGCCGGCTGATCCGCCGTTGGCGACGATGCGGCCGCGCCTGGTCAAGCCCTGCGCCACCAGGAATTCACCTGCAGCGATGAAGTCGCGGAAGGTGTTGAGCTTGGTCTTGTGCTTGCCGCCGGTATACCAACGATAACCCTTGTCCTTGCCGCCGCGAATATGGGCGATGGCGAAGACGAAGCCTCGATCGACCAGCGATAGCCGCGTGGTCGCAAAGCTCGCCGGAATGGATATGCCGTAACTGCCATAACCGTAGAGGAACAGCGGCGCCGAACCGTCAAGCGGCGTGGTCTTTTTATAAAGAAGCGTGATCGGCACCAATTCGCCATCGGCGGCGGGCGCGAACAGGCGGCGCGTCACGTAGTCGGCGGCGTTGTGGCCGCTCGGGATCTCCTGGGTTTTGCGCAGGGTGCGGACTTTGGTTTCGACGTCGTAGTCGTACACCTGGGACGGCGTGGTCATCGACGAATAGGTGAAGCGCACCATCGTCGTGTCGAACTCGTAGCCGGTGGAGAGGCCGAGACTGTAAGCTTCCTCGTCGAACGCGATGCTGTGCTCGGCGCCGTCGATGAAGCGATGGATGACGATGCGCGGCAGGCTGTTCTCGCGTTCGAGCCGCACCATATGGTGCTTCAGCGCAACGTTCTCCAAAATCAAGCAGCCGGGCCTGTGCGCGATCAACTCCTTCCAGTTGGCGATGCCGGGGTTGGCGACCGGTGCCGTGCAGATGCGGAAATCCTCGGAATGCCCGGAGTTGGTGGTGATGATCAGCCGATCCTCGCCTCCGAGCGCCGCATGTTCGATCGAATATTCGTGGCCGGGTAGTCTTGCTTCGACAAGACGCAGCTTTTGCTCCGGATGATGCGCATCGATCAACCAGGCCTCGCTGGTCTGGTGATCATGGACGTCGATGACGATGTACTTGGCCGATTGGGTCTGGCCGACCCCGACGTAGAATCCGTTGTCGGCCTCCTCGAACACCAGCACATCGTCGGTGGCCGGCGTGCCTAGCTTGTGCCGATGAACCGACATCGGCCGGTGGTTCTCGTCGAGCCTGACGTAGAAGACGGTGGCGCTGTCGGCCGCCCAGACGATCGAGCCGCGTGTATCGGCAATGGCGTCGTCGAGATCGCGGCCGGTCGCCATATCGCGGAAACGGACGGTGTACAGTTCCGAGCCCTTATCATCGACGGAGTAGGCGAGCAGTTTGTGGTCAGGGCTGTGCGCAATCGCACCCAGCGACCAGTAGGGCTTGCCCTCCGCCTCGCCGTTGCCATCGATCAAGATCGTTTCAGCTCCACCACCGCGCGGCCGCCGGCAGATGCGCGGGTATTGACCTCCGGTAATGGTGGTCGAATAGTAATCCCACGGTCCATCCGGAGATGGCACCGAGCTGTCGTCCTCCTTGATCCGCGCCTTCATTTCCTGGAACAATGTTTCCTGCAGCGGTTTGGTATCCGCCATCGCCGCGTCCATGTAGGCGTTCTCGGCCTCGAGATAAGCGCTGATCTCCGGATCAAGTACCGCTGGATCGCGCATCACTTCCTGCCAGTTGGGCGCGCGCAGCCAGCCGTAGTCGTCGGTCAGCGTCACGCCGTGATGAGTGACCAAAGTCGGGCGCTTGGCGGCGCGCGGCGGCATTCCCGCAGCTTGCGGCTTCGATGGCGACATGGCAGCTCCTGTCGTTACTGGGCGCGTTGGGTCAGCCCTTATCAGGCTCGAACGTCAGCGACACGCCGTTGATGCAATAGCGCAGCCCGGTTGGTGCAGGCCCGTCCGGAAAAACATGGCCGAGATGAGCCTCGCAGCGAGCGCAGTGAACTTCCGTGCGGCGCATGAAGAATGTGTTGTCAGACTGCTCTGCCACTGCCTCGCCCGAAACTGGCCGAATGTAGCTCGGCCAACCGGTGCCACTCTCAAACTTGTCCGCTGATGCAAAAACCGGTTCGCCACAGCAAACGCATTTGAAAATACCCTTTCGCTTCTCGTCATTCAGGGGCGACGTGAATGCCCGCTCAGTACCGTGCTTGCGGGCGACCTTGTAGGCCTCGGGCGACAACTGCTCCCGCCATTCGGCGTCGGTCTTGCTGACTTTTGCGCTGCTCGAACTCATTGGTTGCCTCGCATGGCTCGTGAAATCTGATCTGGGTCAATATGTGCTGCCGCGACAGGGGAATGTCCAGGGCAGTACCATGCACCCTTGACCGGACGTGCCTTCCCGGTTGAAGTGTCGTCAAAACAATCGACCGCACCGAAATCGGTCGGATAGGGAGCTTGGATGCCGATGGCACGAAACAAGGCAGCGATGAATCGCGCCTGGGTTGCAACGAACACGTGAACGCTTCCGATCAAATCGTAGTCCGCCATTTGTCGATGCGCTACGGCGGCGACGACGACGCCGTGGTCGCGCTTGCCGACATCGACTTTCAGGTGCGCGACGGCGAATTCGTATCGATCGTTGGCCCGTCCGGCTGCGGAAAGTCGACGCTTTTGCGCATTCTCGCTGGCCTGATGCCGCCGACGCAGGGCGACGCCAGCCTCGCCGGCCGGCCGATCAGCGGCCCGCGGCGCGACATCGGCGTGGTATTCCAATCGCCGGTACTGTTTCCCTGGCGCACCGTGCTTTCAAACGCCGAGTTGCCCGTCGACGTGCAGGGCCTCGATCGCAAGGCCATGCGGGTTCGCGCCCTTGAGTTGCTGAAGCTCGTCGGCCTTGACGGTTTCGAGAACCGCTATCCGCGCGAGTTGTCCGGCGGCATGCAGCAGCGTGTTTCACTGGTTCGCGCCTTGATTCACGATCCGGCGTTGCTATTGATGGACGAGCCGTTCGGCGCGCTCGACGCCATGACGCGCGAGACCATGCATATCGAATTGCAGCGCATCTGGATGGAACGGCAGAAAACCGTGGTGTTCATTACCCATTCGATCGCCGAAGCGGTATTCCTCGCCGACCGCGTACTCGTGATGACACCGCGTCCGGGCAAGATCGGCGCGGAATTGACGATCGATCTGCCGCGACCGCGCGCCCTTGACGTGGTCAATACCGAGCACTTCGGTGACTACGTGCGCCAGATCCGCGCCGCGTTGAACGCGACCGGAGGCGCGCTATGAGCCATCCCATCACCAAGGGCGCGACTGGCCTTTCACTGCGCTTGCTCCTCGTCGCTACCGTCATCGGCTTATGGGAGGCGGGTGTCAGATACTTCGAGGTCGCCCAATACATCCTACCGCCGCCATCGAGCATCGCCGTCGGGCTGGGACGCGGCATCCAATCCGGCATCTACCTCGAACATACGGCCGTGACGCTCAGCGAAACCTTCATGGGCTTCGCGCTCGGCACCATACTCGCATTCATTCTCGGCACTGCCGTGGCGATGAGCCGGCGGGTCGAATACTTCCTTTATCCGTTCATCGTCATGTTCCAATCAATGCCGAAAGTGGCGCTCGCGCCGCTGATCGTCGTGTGGTTCGGGCTCGGGTTGACATCGAAGGTGATAAACGCCGCGCTGGTGGCCTTCTTCCCATTGATGGTCAACACTATTGTCGGGCTGCGCTCGGCGGACGAAGACCGTATCAACTTGCTGCGCTCGCTCGCCGCTTCCAAAGCCCAGATTTTCTGGATGCTGCGGTTACCAAACGCTCTGCCCTACATCTTTGCCGGCCTCGAAATCGCGATGATCTTCGCGCTCATTGGTGCCATCGTCGCCGAATTCGTCGGAGCGGAGCGCGGCCTCGGCATGCTGATCCAGAGCATGAACTTCAACATGGACGTCGCCGGGCAATTCGGCGTCCTGCTTATTCTCTCACTTATCGGGCTCGTTCTAAACGGCATGATCACCGGCCTGCGCCGGCGCGTGCTGTTCTGGGACCGCCCGCGTGAATCCGACACCTCGATCAAGAAGGACCCAGCGACATGAAAACCCATACATTGAAGACTTTGCTCGCGGCGGGCGTGACTTGCCTGACGTTGGTTGGCGGAGCGTTCGAAGCAGCGGCGCAAACGCCGATCCGTGTCGGCTTCTGCGCCAAGACGATGACGCCGGCGGCGGCGGCGGCCTTCGCGATAGCGACCAAGATGGGCTGGTTCGCCAAGGAAGGCGTCAAGGTTGAGATGGTGGCGATCGCCGGCTCGGGCGACTGCGTCAAGGCGGTGGCAACCAAAGACGTGCTGTTTTCCGTGCCCTCGGTCGAGCCACTCGCGGTTATTACCAAACAGGGCGTCAAGGCCAAGACGTTCTATACGGCCTATCAGGGCAATATCTACGGTTTCGCCGTGCCCGACGACAGCCCGATCAAGTCGGCAGCCGATTTGCGCGGCAAGAAGATTGGCCTGATTTCCATGGGCTCGGCCGGGCTGATCGTGGCGCGTGCACTCGTACAGGCGGAAGGTATGAACCCCGACAAGGACGTCTCGATCGTCGTTGCCGGCGAAGGCGCCCAGACCGCGGCGTTGTTGCGCTCGAAGCAGATCGACGCGCTGTCGCAATTCGACACCCAATATGCGCTGGTCGAGAACGCCGGCATCAAGATGCGCCTGCTGCCACGAACGGAGATCGAGAAGTTCCCATCGAACGGCTTCGTCGCCCTGGAAGAGACACTCACCAATCGCCGCAAGGACGCGATCGCGGTTGCCAAGGGCTATGCCATGGGATCGGTGTTCGCGATTGCCAATCCGGAAGCGGCAGTCCGCATCTTCTGGGAGATCTATCCCCAGTCGAAAGCGGTCGGCAAGGACGAGGCGACGGCGTTGAAGGATGATGTCAACACACTCAATGCGCGCCTTGGAAACTTGAAGCTCGAAGCCGGCGGCGCCAAGAAGTGGGGTGAGAGCGTCGAGAGCAACTATCAGGCCTATCTTGACTGGCTGCTGAAGCAAGGTGTGTTGAAGGAGGCGTCCAAGGCGGGCGACCTCATCACCAACGACTTGATCGACGAGATCAACGCCTTCGACATCGCCGCAGTGCAGAAGCAGGCCAAGGACTGGAAACCCTGACCTACCTCTGCTTCGGCCGGACTGAGTGGGTGGCGTGCAGCCCGGCCTGGGCTGCCGCCTCCTGCAGTTCATGCCGGAACACGTCGCGCTTTTCGTGGATCGAGGCGATCACCGGTCCGGTGGCAATTCCGAGCGCGACCAGGGCTGCCTCGGACAATTGCAAGCTTGCCTCGATTGTCTCCGGCACGGCGTCGGTGACACCGGCGGCGTAGAGGTGGCGGGCGTGTTCGGCATCGCGGGCACGCGAGACGATCAGGATGTCCGGGCGCAAGTGCCGAACATTGGCTATCACCTTGTCGATGATCTTCTGGCTATGGATTGTGATGATCACACCGGACGCGTCCATGATGCCGCATGCCTTCAGGTACTCGGGATTTGTCGCGTCGCCGAAATAGATCGTATTGCCCTCACGGCGTTCGCGACTGACACTCATGGCGTCGTGGTCGCTCGCGGTATAGGGCACATGGTGTTCGTCCAGCAGTTGGCAGACCACCTTGCCGACCCTGCCATAGCCGACCACAATGGCATGTTTGCGCTGCGGCAGTGGTTGAACGCTTAGCAATGGATCGACCTGCTTCGGTGCCTCCAGCATGGGTCGCAAGTGGCGGGCTGCGACAGCCAGAACCGGGATCAGCACCATCGTCAGCGACGCAACGGCGAGCGCGAAACTCGACACTTGTGGCGTGACCACCCCCAGCGTCGCCGCCAAGCCGATGCCGACGAAGGCAAACTCGCCGCCGGGCCCCAGCAGTAGGCCTGTCTCGACCGCCGTCGGCCACGACAATTTGTACAAGCGCCCCAGCCCGATCAACAGGGCCGACTTAATGCCGATCAGTCCGACCACACTCGCCAACAGCCACAGCGGTTCACGAGCCAATTCGCGCACATCGATGTTCATGCCGACGGTGAAGAAGAAGATGCCGAGCAGCAGCCCCTTGAACGGCTCGATCGTCGCCTCGATTGCCTTGCGATACTCGGTCTCGGCCAGCAGCAAGCCAGCGACAAAGGCGCCGAGTGACATCGACAAATTGGCAACGGCTGCGACGAGTCCGGTGGCGACGATCACGAACAGTATGGCGGCGATGAAAAGCTCGTTCGACTTCGTGCCGGCGACGAGACGGAACAATGGTCGCAGCAGGGTTCGGCCGACTAGCACGATGATGGCGACGGCCGCCAGCGCCTGCGCCAGTGCGATGCCAATGGTAGCCAGCACACCGCCTCCCGAGTTGGCGCCGAGGATCGACACGAACATCAAGATTGGTACTACCGCCAGGTCCTGAGCCAAGAGAACCGAGAAACTCGCACGTCCCGCGCTCGTCGTCATGCGCCCCTGGTTGGACAGTACTTCCAGCACGATCGCCGTCGACGACAGGGCGAGGCATGAGGCCAACATAATCGCGACCGGTGCCTTCTGGCCGGCCAGCGCCAGGATGGCGGCAATTGCCGCCGTCGAAGTCAGGATCTGCAGGCTGCCCAGGCCGAACACCAGACGGCGCATCGCCATCAGGCGCTCGTAGGACAACTCAATGCCAATCAGGAAAAGAAGAAATACCACGCCGAGATCGGCGATGCCGGCGACGTTTTTTGCGTCGACCACGGTCAGCCAGTACAGCAACGGCACCTGGTCGATGAATGAACCGAGCCCGAACGGTCCGAGCAGTGCGCCGGCGCCGAGATAGCCGAGCACGGGGCTTAAGCCCCAGCGCCGCACCAGTGGAACGACGACGCCAGCGGTGCCTAGCACCACCAGCGCGTCACTGTAGGCCGGGATATTGATCGATGCCGCCAATTGCTGCTCCATTCTCCTGGAACGGCAATCATAGCCCAATCGGGTGGACCGTGGGCAACTTCGGCTACGATTTCGGCGCTCTGCCGAGATTCGACAATATCGACAGCTTGATGCCGAGGCGCTGATAGGCGACCAGATTGTTCATGATCGCTGCGAACATCAGTGCGAGAGCGGTCGCGGTGGCGGCCCCGACTAGGCCAAAGCGGGGCACCAACGCGAAGTTCAGGCTGACATTGAGGGCAGCTGTTACGGCCAATACCGCTGCGCACATCTTCTGCTGGCCCATCATGTTGAGTAGGAACTCCGACGGCCCCATCGCCGCCCGAAACAGAAAGCCGAGCACAAGAATGAACATCACCGGGTAACCGCTGGTGAACGTAGGTCCGAACAGCCGCAACAATGGCCAGCCTAGCGCCAACAGTACTGCGGCAGCGGCCAGCGACGGCCAGAACGTCCAGCGCACGGCATCGGCGACCAGCGGCTGCAGGGCCTCGCGGTCGCCGCGAGCATGCAGCGTGGCGAAACGGTTGGCGGCGGCGCTGCCGACGGCGTAGTGCACGAACATCACAAGGCTCATGGTCTTTGCGGCAGCGAAATAAATGCCGACCTCATTCGGCGACAAATAGCGCGACACGATCAGCACGTCGGCGGTTTGCATTACGATTTCACAGGCACCGATGACGAGCAGCGGCAGCGAGGTCTCGAGCCAGCCGCGAAAATCGTAGGAGCGCGGACCGGCCGGCATGTCGGCGGCGGCGCGGCGGTTGATCAGCAGGAGTTGAACGATGGCGGTCGCCCAGGTGGCGACGATGGCAGCGGCAGCGGCGGTTCGCGCTTCCATTGGCAAACCATATTCGTGCGCCACGATCATCACGATCAATAGCAGCAGCGGTCGCATCACATAGGGTGGCAGCAGCGCAAGCGAGATCCACGCCTTACCGCGACCAATGCCGTCCTGAACGTCGGTGACGGCGTACATCGGCACGCAAGCGAGCGCGATATAGAGCGGTAACGCGTACGTGCCTTCAATCCGGTTGCCTAAGAAATGAAGGCCGGCCAGTGCCGCAAGCGCGATCAGGGTGCCCACGCCGAACGCCAGCATCCGGCTGCCACGCATCAACCCACGATGCAGATCGAGACGCCCTGCCTCCTTGTAGCTGGGCAGCAGGCGGATGACGCCCATGTTTAGGCCAAGGTGGGAAAAGCCCCCCAGTACCAACACCCAAGTCCAGACCGAGACAAAAATTCCGTATTCGAACCCGCCCATCCAGCGCGCCATAACGATCTGGGACAGATAGAGGATGCCGGCGCTCGCGACGCGCACACCGAAGGCCAGAACAGCGTCACGCTGTAGGCGCGCGCGATCAGTGCCACCAGAAACTATTTTTCGTGCAACATCATATAGTTCGCGCACAACCGCGGCGACTGCCAACGGTTGGGGCTGCGACATGGTATTCGGCGTCGTCATAGCGGCAAGTGTTCCCCGCAGAACAGTCTGCGCAACCTTCCATTCATGCTGCGTGCCAAGATGATCAGCCTTGCATCCGCAGCCTTTCACGATGCCTTACGACCTCGGCGACCCCGGCCCACGCCCAAGTGCGACCAGCATCGTTATTCTGGCCGTGAACGGCAGCGAAAAACTCGGCGACCTCGGCGGCATGCTGCCCATGGCGGCCTTCCAGCACACAGGCCATGGTCTCGACGTCCCTGGGTGTCGGTGTCACATCTTCGTCTGGATGCCAGTTGATGGCGGAATGGGGCGTCATTGAACGTGTCCTGCTCGGGCTGGTTTCGAGGTCCATTGAGCAAATTTGACGCCAACCCTGATCAACCTGAAATGCGTATGCAATGGCGTGCCATCTTGATACATTTAGAGCCGAATTCGAATCGAGCGTTCAGACGTTGCACGGCAGGCTCATTTTGGAGCAACGCGATCATGCCCCTTTTCAATAGGTCCGGAACGACCCTGTTTGCAGCCTTGGCTTGCGCCATGATTGCGTCCGCTGCTTGGGCTGGCGACGCGCCGCCGACCAACGACACCCAGGCCCAAGCCGAGACCGAGCAGCCGCCATTGGCGCCGCCGCCGGGCATCAGTGTCATTCCATCGATGCCGATGCGGCCCCCGCAGGCGAATGGTCAGGTGCCGGGCTGCCCGGCACAGAGCCTCAAGCCGCTGGAGTTGCTTGTTTGAAGGGGTTGTCACCCGGAGCCAGGGTATCAGTCAGCTCCGTGCCCTCGCGCCGCCGAACGCTTACAACTTGGCGACACCATCAAAATCGACCTCGACCGACAAGACCCGAGCCTGATCAAGCAATTGCGAAACCTGCGAAAGTGGCAACTGGTCGCCGACGAGGGGTTCCCCGCCGCCCGCGAGCCTGGATACGTGGGCATCTGACATTACTGGGTACGCATACTGCATGATGGCATAGACTTGCTGCCCCTCCGGGGACACGAGATATTCGATCAACTTCATCGCCAGCGCGCGATTACGGGTATGCTTCAGAACTGCGATCCCAGAGACCGTCACGTGGCTGCCGCGGTCGGCGGCATTGGGAAACAGCAGCCGCGCCGCCGCGGCCCATTTCTGCTGTTCGCCGTCGCCGGCTTCCAATTCCGCCATATAGTATGAATTTGCGATGGCTAGCTGACAGACGCCTTCGGCTAGTGCCTGAACTTGCCATCGGTCGTTGCCCTCCGGCTTGCGCGCAAGATTTGCCTTCAATCCCACGAGCCAACGACGGGCCCCATCGAGCCCATGGTGAGCGATCATCGATGCTGTCAACGACAGACTGTATGGGTGCAAGCCCGATCGGCTACAGATCTTGCCCTTCCATTTGGGATCAGCCAGTTCCTCGTAGGTTATCGTCGCTTGCGATACCGCAGCTTTCGATGCGTACACCAGCCGAGCATGCCGCGACAATCCGATCCAATGCCGCTCCGAATCCCTAAATGCGGCTGGCACCAAACTTTCGATCCGTCCGAAATCCATGGGCTGGGTGATACCGGCCTCGCGTGCCGCCAACAGGGGTCCGAATTCCTCCATCAACAAGACGTCACCCATGCTTCGTTCGCCATCGGCCGCAATTGTGGCAATCAGGTCGCTCCCCAATTGCTTGACGACGACGTCGATCCCGGTTTCAGCGGTAAACGCTCGTAGCGCCGGTGTCACATGCCTCGCATCGCGAGTCGTCAAGACCGACAAGGTCTCCGCCTTGGCCGCGCAAGCAGCACCAATCACCGCGCAGCAGGCGACCATTGCAAGCGCGCAAGCCCTTCCAAATGACAACATGACGACCCTCGGTGATAGTTCGATTGGCACTCAGCCTTGACTCTGCAAACGCGGCAAAAAAGAGGATTCAAACCAAGGTCGGACCATTGACCCGCTTTCGATGGACCAATGATCGTGCTCTGTGACTACCCGGCTGAGGACAACCGGCCACACCGGGTTGAGCGGCGCAGCGACCTGGGGTAAGCGCAACCCATGAACAACAGACCGATTCCACCGGGCTCCGACAACGGCGGCCCGATCGAGCCCATCGCGCTGAAAGATGCGATCGAGCAGCGCTATCTTGCTTATGCCCTTTCGACCATCATGCACCGGGCGCTGCCCGACGTGCGCGATGGACTCAAACCCGTGCATCGGCGGATTCTCTATACGATGCAGCGGCTCAACCTCGAGCCACCGGCGTCATACATGAAGTGCGCCCGCATCGTCGGTGAGGCGATGGGCAAGTATCACCCGCACGGCAACCAGGCGATCTACGACGCGCTGGCGCGCCTGGCGCAGGATTTCTCGGTCCGCTATCCGCTGGTCGACGGCCAAGGTAACTTCGGCAACATCGATGGCGATAATCCAGCCGCAGACCGCTACACCGAGGCGCGGCTCAACACCACCGCCGGCGACATGCTGTCCGGGCTCGACGAGGACGCGGTCGACTTCCGCCCCAATTACGACGAGCGCGAGCGCGAACCGGTGGTGCTGCCGTCGGCATTCCCGAACGTGCTGGCCAACGGTTCGTCCGGCATCGCCGTCGGCATGGCAACCAACATCCCGCCGCACAACGTCGATGAGTTGTGCGCTGCGCTGCTGCACATGATCAAGCATCCAAACGTGACGCTGGAGAAGCTGGTCGAGTTCATACCCGGTCCTGATTTTCCAACCGGCGGCGTCCTGGTCGAACCGCGCGACAGCATCATCGAGACCTATCGTACCGGTCGTGGTGGTTTCCGCCTTCGCGCCAAATGGGAAAAAGAGGACACCGGCCGCGGCGGCTACCAGATCGTCATTACCGAAATCCCTTATCAAGTGGCGAAGGGCAAACTGGTCGAGAAGATCGCCGATTTGATTGCCGAGAAGAAGCTGCCACTGGTCGGCGACGTGCGCGACGAAAGCGCGGAGGACGTCCGCCTCGTCATCGAACCCAAGACCCGCACGGTTGACCCGATCGTGATGATGGAAAGCCTGTTTCGTGTTTCGGAGTTGGAAATACGCTTCGGTCTCAACATGAACGTGCTGTCCGGCGGACAGATCCCGAATGTACTGTCGTTGCGCGAAGTGCTCGGCCAGTGGCTCGAGCATCGCGTCGAGGTGCTGATCCGCCGCTCGAACTTCCGGCTGGGCAAGATCAACCACCGCCTGGAAGTGCTCGACGGCTACCTGATCGCCTACCTCAATATCGACGAGGTGATCCGCATCGTGCGCTTCGAGGACGAGCCGAAGCAAGCCTTGATGGCGCGCTTCAAGCTTTCCGAGGTGCAGGCCGACGCCATCCTCAATCTGCGGCTGCGGTCGCTGTCGAAGCTCGAAGAGCAGGAAATCCGCGCCGAGCACGACAAGCTCACCACGGAGAAGAAGGAGCTGTTGAAGCTGCTCGCCTCCGATGACATGCAGTGGGAACGCATCTCGGATGAGATCCGCGCCACCCGCGAACGCTATTCGAAGAAGACTGTATTGGGTCGCCGCCGCACCCAGTTCGCCGAGGCGCCGGAAATCACGGTCGACCTCGAACAGGCCCTGATCGAGAAAGAGCCGATCACTGTGCTCCTGTCCGAGAAGGGCTGGATCCGGGCGATGAAGGGCCACCAGGACGACCTGTCGAAACTCGAATTCAAGCAGGGCGACAGCCTGAAGCGCGCGGTCAAGGCCTACACCACCGACAAGCTGATCGTGTTCGCGACCAATGGCCGGTTTTATACGCTCGGCGGCGATCAATTGCCGGGTGGCCGTGGCCATGGCGAGCCGGTCCGCCTCATGATCGACATCGAGGAAAACCACGACTTCCGCGAAATCTTCGTGCATCAACCAGGCCGCAAGTTGCTGGTCGCCTCGACCAGCGGTTACGGCTTCATCGTGCCGGAAGACGAAGTGCTGGCTTCGACCCGCAAGGGCAAACAGGTCCTAAACGTCGCCGACCCGGAAGAAGCCAAGGTCTGCGTGCCAGCCAACGGCGACATGGTCGCAGTGGTCGGCGAGAACCGCAAGATGATCATCTTCACGCGCGACGAGTTGTCGGAAATGACGCGCGGCAAGGGCGTGATCCTGCAGCGCTACAAGGATGGCGGCATCTCGGACGCGCAGGTATTTGTCAAAAAGGAAGGCCTGACCTGGCTTGACGGCGCAGGTCGCACCTTCACGCTGCCAATGTCGGAATTGAAGGAATGGGTGGGTGCCCGTGCCCAGGCCGGCATTTTGGTGCCCAAGGGCTTCCCACGCTCGAACAAGTTCGGCAGCGGGATGGCGTGAAGAAGCCCCACTTGTCCACCCGTCACACCGCCGATACAGTCGGCAGTCAATAAGGTGGGCGCGCGGGGGAAATTGAATTGGCCGACGTCGAGCTCACGAATGTGACCAAGAGCTGGACGGGTAAGGCTGCGGTCAACGCGATCAGCTTCCGTGCCGCCAGCGGCAGCTTTGTCGCGCTGCTTGGGCCGTCCGGTTGCGGCAAGTCTACAACGTTGCGGCTAATTGCGGGCCTCGACACGCCGTCTGCGGGCACGATCCGCATTGGCGGTCGCAATGTCACTGGGTTGCCGCCGGCAGAGCGCGGCGTCGCCATGGTGTTCCAATCCTATGCACTGTTCCCCCACCTGTCGGTTGCCGAGAACATCCTATTCGGCCTCAAGGTGCGTAAGGTCGCGGCGGACGAGCAGAAGCGCCGGCTCGACCGCGCCGCGGAAATGCTGGGACTTGGTGCGTTGTTGGACCGAAAGCCATCACAACTATCCGGTGGCCAGCAGCAACGGGCCGCACTTGGACGCGCCATCGTTGCCGAGGCACCGGTATGCCTGATGGACGAGCCGCTGTCGAACCTCGACGCTCAGCTACGTGTGGAAATGCGCCGCGAGATCCGCGAGTTGCAGCAGCGGTTGAAGATCACCATGCTGTACGTCACTCACGACCAACTTGAAGCCATGACCATGGCCGATCAAGTGGTTCTGATGAACGACGGCCGCGTCGAGCAGGATGCTAGCCCGGCCGAACTCTACGAGCGGCCGACAACAGTGTTCGCCGCCCGCTTCATCGGCACACCACCGATGAACGTTACGCCCATTGCCGATCTCGCGACCGCCGCAGCCGACGTCACGGCCCAAGCACCAACGACCGTGGCCCCCGACAAGCTGGCGCTCGGCATCCGACCGGAATTGATCCGGATCGGCGACACTGGCATCCCGGCGCGGATTTCGGCGATCGAGTACCTCGGGGCCGATAGCCTGATCGAGACAGCAGTCGGCAACTCCAAGATCCAGGTTCGCGTTGCCGGGAAATCACTAGCAAAGCGCGGCGACAGCATCATGCTGTCGTGGGAAAATGCGGCAGCGCACTGGTTCGACTTGTCGTCAGGCCGTCGTCTGGCTTGAATAGTCACACAACAATCGCAACAGGGAGACACGGCTCATGAAACGACGCACATTCCTCAAGGGCTCGGCCGCTGCGGCTAGTGCCACCATCGCCATGCCGGCCATCATCCGCGCTCAAGGGTCGACCGAAATCTCGTTCTTTTTTCCTGTCGCCGTCGGCGGGCCGATCACCAAGCTGATCGACACTTATGCCAGCGACTTCGAGAAGGACAATGCCGGCATCAAAGTGAAGCCGATCTATGCCGGCACCTATCAGGAGACCATCGTCAAGGCGCTGACCGCGCACAAGGCCGGCACGCCACCGGCGACGTCGGTGCTGCTGTCTACCGACATGTTCACGCTGATCGACGAGGAAGCGATCGTGCCGATCGACGACTTCGTAAAGACCGAGGACGACAAGAAGTGGCTGGCAAGTTTCGCGCCCGCATTCATGCTGAACAGTCAGACCGGCGGCAAGACCTGGGGCATCCCATTCCAGCGCTCAACGGTGGTGCTCTACTACAACAAGGATCTGTTCAAGGAAGCCGGCCTCGATCCCGAGAAGCCGCCGACGACTTGGGTCCAACAGCTCGAATTCGCGCAGAAGCTGACCAAGCGCGACGCCGCCGGGACCACCACACAGTGGGGGATTCAGATCCCTTCTTCGGGCTTTCCTTACTGGTTGTTCCAGGGGCTATCGACCCAGGCCGGCGCGATCCTCGCCAACAATGCCGGCGACAAGACCGCCTACGATGATCCGGGTGTGGTTGAAGCGCTGCAATACTGGATTGATCTTGCGACCAAGCACAAGGTGCACCCGCCAGGTATCGTCGAGTGGGGCACCACACCGAAAGACTTCTTCGAGAAGAAGTGCGCAATGATGTGGACCACCACCGGCAATCTCACCAACGTGCGCACCAACGCCAAGTTCCCGTTTGGCGTCGCCATGCTGCCGGCCGGCAAACGTCCAGGCAGCCCGACTGGCGGCGGCAATTTCTACATCTCGGCCAAGGTGGCTAAGCCGCAACAGGAAGCCGCCTTCAAGTTCGCCAAGTGGGTGACGAGTGCCGAACGCGCGGCGCAGTGGTGCGCTGACACTGGCTACGTCGCTGTGCGGCCCGATGCGTTCGAGACGGCAGCACTGAAGAAGTATACCAGCGAATTCCCGCCAGCGCTTGTCGCCCGCGACCAATTGAAGTTCGCAGTCGCCGAACTATCGACCCACGAGAACCAGCGCGTCACCAAGGCATTGAACGACGGCCTGCAGGCTGCCCTCACCGGCGCCAAGCCGGCGGCGCAGGCGATGAAAGACGCTCAAGCCGAGGCCGACCGCATCCTGAAGCCATTCCGCAAGGGATGAGCCATTTGCCCTCGGCCGTGACTTTGCGCCACTGCCGAGGGCAATTTTCCGACCGCTGACCGGTTCCGCCCGATGTCCTCACGCCTGCAACAGGTCCACGCCTGGTTACTATTGTTGCCGGCGCTCGTTCTGCTGGTGCTGTTCACGCATTGGCCGGCACTGGCGACTCTGATCGACAGTTTCTACTCGACGCCAAAGGCGCGTCGGCCGTCGGTTTTTGTCGGGCCTGACAACTATTCGCAGATGCTGTCAGACCCGGTTTTCTGGCAGGCTGCATGGAACAATCTGTGGTTCGCCCTCGGCACCATTCCGGTTTCGATCGCGCTTGCCCTGTTGATGGCCACCTGGGTCAACGACCGATTTCCCGGCCGCACGCTAGTGCGCATGGCGTTCTTCACGCCGACCATCCTGCCAATGATCGCAGTCGCCAATATCTGGTTGTTTTTCTACACACCGCAATATGGCTTGTTGGAACAAATGCGTGGCTTGTTCGGTCTACCGGCAGTGAACTGGCTCGGCTCTCGCGACACCGCACTGGCCGCCGTCACGGTAGTGGCGATCTGGAAGGAAGCCGGCTTCTTCATGATCTTCTATCTGGCGGCGTTGCAGGCAATCCCGCCGAATCTTGCCGAAGCTGCTTCACTTGAAGGCGCTTCGCGCTGGCATTTCTTCCGCCGCGTGCAGTTTCCGCTGCTGATGCCAACCACGCTATTCGTGCTGGTCAACGCCGTGATCAATGCCTTCCGGGCGATCGACCACATCGTGGTCATGACGCGTGGCGGACCGGACAACGCAACGACGCTGCTGCTGTTCCATATCTATACCGTGGGCTTCAGCTTCTGGGACACCGGCTATGCGGCGGCAATCACTGTCGTCCTGCTCGCCGTGCTGGCCGGCCTCGCACTCATTCAATACGGCGTACTCGAACGCCGTATTCACTATCGGTGAAATGAACCATGGCACGATCCACCGCACTCGATGGACCCTTTCAGCCGCGCGGCTTCGGCCTCGCGTTGGAAACGGTGTCGGCGTGGGCATTGGCGCTGTTCTGGATCATGCCGCTGCTCTACGCGGTTTGGGCCGCGTTCCATGAACCCGAATACGCCACC
This sequence comes from uncultured Alphaproteobacteria bacterium, assembly GCA_963732635.1. GTDB lineage: Bacteria > Pseudomonadota > Alphaproteobacteria > Rhizobiales > Hyphomicrobiaceae > JAKFWF01. Next base: position 27,926 of record CAVTAL010000030.1, on the reverse strand, counting down.
CGACTTTCGCCGTTCGCGCCGCTGACGCTCGACAATTTCGCCCGTGCCTGGGCAGCCGCCCCGTTCGCGCGCTATTTCCTGAATACCTTCGTGCTGGTGACGCTGGTGCTCTGCTGCCAGTTGGTCCTGTGCACGCTCGCCGCTTACGCCTTCGCGCGCTATTCGTTTCGCGGTCAAGGCATTGCCTTCGCGCTGGTGCTGGCGCAATTGATGATCATGCCCGATGTGCTCATTGTTGAGAACTACCGCACCATGGGCAAGCTCGGCCTCGTCGATTCAATTCCAGCGATTGCGCTGCCCTACATGGCGTCGGCGTTCGGCATCTTTCTGTTGCGGCAGACCTTCAAGCAGGTTCCGCGAGAGCTTGACGATGCAGCACGGGTGGAGGGTGCCAGCGCGCTTCAGACGCTGCTCAAGGTCTACGTGCCGCTGGGGCGGCCGGTCTATCTCGCCTATGCGCTGGTGTCTGTCAGCTACCACTGGAACAACTTCCTGTGGCCGCTGATCGTCACCAACTCGGTCGAGGCGCGGCCGCTGACTGTCGGCCTGCAAGTGTTTTCGTCAAGTGATCAAGGCATCGATTGGTCGGTAATCTGCGCTGCAACGCTGATGACGTCGGGGCCGCTGCTGCTGGGTTTCCTGCTGTTCCAGCGCCAGTTCGTGCAAAGCTTCATGCGGTCGGGGATCAGGTAAGCGAGGTCGCCGTCAAGCGAACCCCAGCAAAGCCTCAAGCGGGCCTTTCGGCAGCGGCACCAGAAACCACCGCTCGAACATCATGAACAGCGCCAACGGAACGCCGACACCCACTGCGATCGTGGTGATGATGCTCTGACTGCCAAATACCATCATGAAGCCCATGATGAATATCGCCGACGCGACATAAATTCCGAGGAACTGAATCAGCCCGACGTAGACGATGGTCGGGATCAAAACCTGCAAGACGCGCGAGAAGCCGATTTTCGAAACGAACACATCTTCCCGATCTGCCTCCATGACAAAGACCGCGCGCGCGAGGTTGATGAGGCTCGCAATCGCCATCAGCACCGCGACATAGAAGGGGAAGTAACCAGGCGCCGGTCCCTCCCCTTCGCGCCAGCCGACGCCCAGCCGGCTGCTGTCGAAGATCACAACCGCGCACACCACCAGGAACAGCAGGGCGACGACAATGTCGACGGCACGGTTCGAGACCAGTGGCGGCTCATCCGGTGCTTGCTGGTCCTGGTGGCTCATGGTCGTCCTCTTGGCACAACGCGTGAATGCACGGTCGGGTGGTGGAACTACTTGCCGGCCGCCAGGAAGTTGGCTTCCTTCATAAGGTCATAATGGGTCTTTTCATTGGTCTCGACCCACTTCTTGAATTCGTCTCCGGCCATGAAAGTCTGGTTGAATGCACCATCTTCCATGAACTTCTTCCAGTCGTCGGTCGCCATCACCTTCTTGAACAGTTCGATGTAATAGGCGACCTGCTCCGGCTTGACGCCCGGCGACATGAAGATGCCGCGCAGCATCTGGTATTGCACGTCGACGCCTGACTCCTTGCAAGTCGGAATGTCTGACCAGGCTTGGTCCTTGGTCACCTTGTTCGTGTAGATGCTCCGCTTGCCGTCGAAGATGCACAGCGCGCGCAGAGCGCCGGCCTTCCACTGCGAGGCTGCCTCGATCGGATTGTTGACAGTCGAGTCCACGTGCTTACCGACCAACTGGGTCGCGACCGCGCCACCGCCGGCATAGGGAACATAGGTAAGCTTCTTCGGCGCCGTCTGCTTTTCAAGCGCCACAGTTACGATCTGGTCTTCCTGCTTCGAGCCGGTGCCACCCATCTTGAACTTCTTGTCGTCAGCGGCCTTGACGGCATCGATGTAATCCTTGGCCGACTTGTAGGGCGTTTCGCTGTTCACCCACAGCACGAACTGGTCGAGTGCAAGCATCGCGACAGGCGTCAGGTCTTTCCAGCTGAACGGCACGCCGGTGGCGAGTGGTGTCGTGAACAGGTTCGACAACGTGATGATAATCGTGTGTGGGTCGCCATTGCCCTTCTTGACCTCGAGGAACCCTTCGGCTCCGGCGCCACCGCCCTTGTTGAGCACGATCATTGGCTGCTTCATCAGATTATTCTTGGTGATCACGCCCTGGATGAAGCGCGCCATCTGATCGGCGCCGCCGCCGGTGCCTGCCGGAATAACGAACGTGACGGGCTTGGTCGGTTCCCAGGACTGCGCCGCGGATACCGATGCGAAAGACGCCAGCCCGGTCGCCACACAGGCGACCGCAGCAATGGCTCGCGAAGCGATGCGAAGTTCATTCATATGGGTGTCTGCCTTCCCTGGTTGAGATTACTCGGCGGATTTTATGCCGCCCCCGACTTCTGTTCCGCTAGACAGGTCAGGGTTCTACTCGCATTTGCACCGAATGATGGCGCTCGGGCGCGCGTCAAACAGAAGCAGTTCTCGGACTGAAGACACGCTCCTTGAGCCACGTCAGCACCGGCCAGAACAGCAGTATGAGTCCAAGCCCCATGATCGACGCCACGAGCGGGTTCGACCAGAAAATCGAAAGGCTGCCTTGACTGCCGAGCAGCGCCTGCCGGAAACCCTCCTCGGCCTTGTCGCCGAGTACGATCGCAAGCACCAGTGGCGGCAGCGGATAGCCAATCTTCTGGAAGACGTAGCCCATGACACCGAACATCAGCATCAGCCAGACGTCGAACATCGAGTTGTGCACGGTGAAAGCGCCGATTGCGCAGATCACCAGAATGACCGGCGCGATGATCGAGAATGGCACTCGCAGAATGGCGGCGAACAGTGGCACGCACGTCAGCACAACAATCAGGCCGACGACGTTGCCGAGATACATCGACGCGATCAAGCCCCAGACGAATTCCTTCTGCTCGACGAACAGCATCGGCCCCGGCTGCAAGCCCCAGATCATCAGGCCGCCGAGCAGCACCGCCGCGGTCGGCGAGCCCGGAATGCCGAGCGTCAGCATCGGCAGCAAGGCGCTGGTGCCGGCCGCGTGCGCCGCTGTCTCCGGCGCGATGACGCCCTCGATCTCGCCCTTGCCAAAGTTGTGGCCGCGCTTGGAGAACTTCTTCGCAAGTCCATAGCTCATGAACGACGCGGGCGTCGCACCGCCCGGCGTGATGCCCATCCAGCATCCGATGATGCAACTGCGGATCGACGTGGCCCAGTATCCCAGCAGCTTCTTCCAGGTCAGCAGCACCGCATTGAACCGGATCGTCGCATGGGTACCAGAGAATTTCAGGCCGCTCTCCATCGACGACAAAATCTCGCCGATGCCGAACAGACCGATGACGGCAATGAGGAAATCAAATCCGTTCAGCATTTCCTCATGACCGAAGGTCATGCGCAATGTGCCGGTCATCTTGTCGAGGCCGACGGCACCGAGTGCAAATCCAAGGCACATCGAGGCGATCACCTTGAACGGCGAACCTTTGCCCATGCCAATGAAACTGGCGAAAGTGAGAAAAAAGACAGCGAAGAACTCGGCTGGCCCGAATTTCAATGCGAACCTGGCGACCATCGGCGCCAGGAACGTGATCAGGATCACCGCCACCAGGGCGCCGACGAACGAGGAAGTGAAGGCCGCCGTCAATGCCTCGTCCGCGCGGCCTTGCTGGGCCATCGGATGACCATCGAACGTAGTCGCCACCGACCACGGTTCGCCAGGAATATTGAACAGGATCGATGTGATCGCGCCGCCGAACAATGCCCCCCAGTAGATGCAGGACAGCATGATGATCGCCGATGTCGGCGGCATTGTGAAGGTGAGCGGCAACAGGATCGCGACGCCATTGGCACCGCCCAGCCCGGGCAAGACGCCGATGATCACGCCGAGCAGGATGCCAATCAGCATCAGCATCAGGTTGTATGGCGTCAGGGCAATAGCGAAGCCCTGCATCAGCGAGCTGAACTCTTCCACCAGCGTCCCTCCTCGATCGCACCCGGCTATCTTGCCAGTTTACGAGCGCATCCCCGTTGGCATACCGTATGCCTGAATGAGACCGAGGCGCAATAGGCCCTAGCAAAATCTTTGCGCCTGTGGCTCGACCAACGGATTTTCACGCTAATTCAAACTATTGCACTAACGGTTCGTGCCCCGATCAGGCCATTTTTCCCAATCGCAGGGAAAATGGACTAGGCAATCGACAAGACTTTGGCATATGGTATGCCAAGAACCACCCGCTTGTGACTGCACTGAATTTCAGCCTACATCTGTAAATCCACCTTAGCAGACAATCGGTCGGTCTCGATGACGAGTACACACCTCAAGATCATGCCGCTGGCCGAACCTCAAAGCCTGAAGGTGCGTGCCTACGAAGCCTTGCGCGCGGCGATCATGGAGCTGAACATATACGCGCCGGATGCCGAGCTGAGACTCGACGAGCGCGCCCTCTCGGCCGATTTCGGGGTCAGTCGCACTCCCCTGCGTGAGGCATTGGCGCAACTCGATCAGGAAGGTCTGGTGCGGATCGTGCCGCGCCGGGGCATCTATATCGTCAGGCGCACCAAGGTCGAAATCCTGGAAATGATTACGGTCTGGGCGGCGCTTGAGAGCATGGCCGCAAGGCTTGCGACCCAGGTTGCCTCGGATAAGGAACTGGCCAGCCTGCGTGGTCTCGTCGACACCTTCTCATCGGACGCAATCGCCCAGAAGATGGGCGAGTATTCGGATGCCAACATCCGTTTCCATCAGGCGATCATCGCGCTGTCAAAGTGCCAGTTGCTGGCCGAGATGACCGACAGGCTGTTCTTCCATGTGCGCGCCATTCGCCAGCGTACGATCGTGGAAAAGGATCGCGCCAAGCGCTCGATCGCCGACCACACCGAAATTGTCGCGGCACTTGAGGCGCGCGACACCGAACGCGCCGAGCAATTGGTGCGCGAGCACACATTGAAGCTGCGCGAACATGTTGAGCGCTTCGTCGATATCGATTGAACTCGATCAACCAACTTAAACCCTGCAACAGGGAATCGGGAGAGGAAACAACATGTCGGCTGACACCAACACGCAAAATCTGACGGACGGTTTCCATCTCGTCATCGACGCGCTGAAGCTCAACGACATCAAGAATATCTACATGGTGCCGGGCATCCCGATTACCGACCTCGGCCGCCTCGCGCAGGCGCAGGGCATGCGCGTGATCGCCTTCCGGCATGAGCAGAATGCGGGTTATGCCGCTTCGATTGCCGGTTTCCTGACCCAGAAGCCGGGCGTCTGCCTTACGGTTTCGGCGCCGGGTTTCCTCAACGGCCTCAACGCCCTCGCACACGCCACCACCAATTGCTTCCCGATGATCCTGATTTCTGGCTCGTCCGAGCGTGAAGTTGTCGACCTGCAGCAGGGCGACTACGAAGAGATGGACCAACTCGCCGTCGCCAAGCCGGTGTGCAAGGCGGCCTTCCGCGTGCTGCATGCGGCCGACATCGGCGTCGGCGTGGCACGCGCCATTCGCGCAGCATGCTCGGGTCGTCCAGGTGGCGTCTACCTCGATTTGCCGGCCAAGTTGTTCGCCCAGGCCATGGATGCGGCAGCCGGCACCAAATCGCTGATCAAGGTGGTTGATCCAGCGCCAGCGCATATTCCGGCACCACAGTCGATCACGCGCGCGCTGGACCTGCTGAAAGCCGCCAAAAAGCCGTTGATCATTCTTGGCAAGGGCGCCGCCTATGCCCAGGCCGACGCCGACCTCAAGGCCTTCGTCGAAAAGTCCGGCATACCCTACCTGCCGATGAGCATGGCGAAGGGCCTGCTGCCCGACACGCACCCGCAGTCGGCCGCCGCTGCCCGCTCGACCGTGCTCAAGGACGCCGACGTCGTCATGCTGATCGGCGCGCGGCTCAACTGGCTGCTGTCGCACGGCAAGGGCAAGACCTGGGGTACGCCCGGCTCGCAGAAGTTCATCCAGGTCGATATCGAACCGAAAGAGATGGATTCGAACATTGAGATCGCGGCCCCGATCGTCGGCGACATCGCCTCCTCGGTCGCGGCCCTGCTCAAGGGCATGGGCGACAACTGGCCGAAAGCCCCCGCCGAGTGGACCGGCATGGTGCGCGAGAAGGCCGACGGCAACGTCGCCAAGATGGCGCCCCGGCTGCAGAATAACAACGTGCCGATGGACTACCACGGCGCGCTCGGCGTGCTGAAACGCATATTCAAGGAGCGGCCCGACACCATCCTCGTCAACGAAGGCGCCAACACGCTCGATTTCGCCCGCTCGATCATCGACATCTATCAGCCGCGCAAGCGTCTCGACGTCGGCACCTGGGGCGTGATGGGCATCGGCATGGGCTACGCCATTGCCGCCGCGATCGAGACCGGCAAGCCGGTGGTTGCAGTCGAAGGTGACAGCGCGTTCGGCTTCTCCGGCATGGAGATCGAGACCATCTGCCGCTACAAGCTGCCGGTCTGCGTCGTCGTGTTCAACAACGGCGGCATCTATCGCGGCACCGACACGAACCCGTCCGGCGGCGAGGACGTGGCCACCACCGTTTTCGTCAAGGATGCGCGCTACGACGTGATGATGACGGCCTTTGGTGGCATCGGCGTCAATGCGACCTCACCCGATGAGCTATCGCGCGCGGTCAACGCGGCGATCAACTCCGGCAAGCCGACGCTCATCAACGCAGTCATCGACGAGAAGGCTGGCACCGAGTTGGGGCGTATCGGCAATCTCAATCCGCAGAGCGTGGTGGGTAAGAAGGCTTGAAACCCCAACAATTCAAATCAAACAAATTTGGGAGCGAACAATGAAAGCCCTGGAAGGCATCCGCATTCTTGACTTCACGCATGTGCAGTCGGGTCCTACTTGTACGCAGCTTCTTGCCTGGTTCGGTGCCGACGTGATCAAGGTCGAACGGCCGGGCGTCGGCGACATCACCCGCGGCCAGTTGATGGACGTACCCGATGCCGACGCGCTCTATTTTACGATGCTCAATCACAACAAGCGCTCGATCACGCTCGACACCAAGAACAAGACCGGCAAGGGCGTGCTCGAACGCCTGATCAAGGAATGCGATGTGCTGGTCGAGAACTTCGGCCCTGGCGTGCTCGATCGCATGGGCTTTCCGTGGGAAACGATCCATGCGCTGAACCCGCGCATGATCGTCGCCTCGATCAAGGGCTTCGGCCCCGGCCCCTACGAAGACTGCAAGGTCTACGAGAACGTCGCCCAGTGCACCGGCGGTGCGGCGTCCACCACAGGGTTCCGCGATGGCTTGCCGCTGGTCACCGGCGCGCAGATCGGCGACAGCGGCACCGGCCTGCATCTCGCCCTTGGCATTGTCACCGCGCTCTTCCAGCGCACCGTGACGGGCGAAGGCCAGAAGGTCACCTGCGCCATGCAGGACGGCGTGCTCAATTTGTGCCGCGTCAAGCTGCGCGATCAGCAGCGCCTCGCCCATGGCCCGCTGAAGGAATACAGCCAGTTCGGTGAGGGCATCCCCTTCGGCGACGCGGTGCCGCGCGCCGGCAACGACAGTGGTGGCGGCCAACCTGGCCGCATCCTCAAGTGCAAGGGTTGGGAGACTGATCCCGACGCCTACATCTATTTCATCACCCAGGCGCCGGTGTGGGAGAAGATCTGCGACGTCATCGGCGAGCCCGGCTGGAAGACCCATCCCGACTACGCCAAGCCGGCCGTACGGCTGCCACGTCTCAACGAGATCTTCTCTCGCATCGAAGCCTGGACGATGACCAAGTCCAAGTTCGAGGCAATGGACATCCTCAACGAGTTCGACATCCCCTGCGGCCCGATCCTGTCGATGAAGGAGCTGGCGGAAGACCAGTCGTTGCGCGCCACCGGAACGATCGTCGAGGTCGATCACCCGAAGCGCGGCAAGTATCTGTCGGTCGGTAATCCGATCAAGCTGTCGGCATCGCCATCGGACGTGAAACGCTCGCCATTGCTTGGCGAGCACACGGACGAGGTGCTGTCACAGGTGCTGAAGTATACGGCCGACGAGATCGCCAGCATCAAGGCCAGCGGCTGCACCGAGCCACCCAGGAAATGAGGGAGTTGGGAGATTGGGAGTGGGGAGTAGGCGTCCATATGCCCTCATCAGTCCCTACCCCTTATTCGCTACTCCCCACTCCCTTCTTTTCAATTTGAGCTGAGGATCAAACCAAATGCGTATCGTCGTTCACGGACAGGAAGCTTTCGGTAAGGCGGTTTTGGAAAAACTGATCGAGCGCGGCGAGAACGTCGTCGCGGTGTTCTGTGCGCCCGACAAGGAAGGCCGACCGCAAGACCCTTGCGCGGTATTCGCGCGTGAGAAGGGTCTACCGGTCCAACAGCCCAAAAGCTGGAAGACGCCGGAAGCGCTCGCCCTGATGCAGTCGTTCAAGCCAGATCTGTGCGTCATGGCCTACGTCACGCTGTTCGTGCCGCAGCCGATCATCGATGCACCGACGCACGGCACCATCCAGTATCACCCGTCACTGCTGCCGCTTCATCGCGGGCCGTCGTCGATTAACTGGCCAATCGCCTGGGGCTCGAAGCAGACCGGCCTCACCATCTTCTGGCCCGACGAGGGGCTCGATGAAGGTCCGGTGCTGATGCAGAAATCGGTCGATATTGGCCCCGACGAAACGCTCGGCGACGTCTATTTCAAGAAGTTGTTCCCAATCGGCGTTGACGCGATGATGGAGTTGGTCGACCTCGTCCGCGCCGGCAAGGCGCCCAAGGTCGCGCAAGACCACTCGAAGAAAACCTACGAAAGCTGGTTCAAGCGCGACAACGCCCAGCTCGATTTCTCGAAGCCGGTGGCTGAAATCTACAACATCATTCGCGCCGCCAACCCGGCACCGGGTGCTTGGGCGATCATCAAGGGTACGGAAGTCCAAATCTTCGACGCCGCCAAGGTTGCCGGCGACGGCAAGCCCGGCCAGATCATCGCAATTGACGCTCAAGGGATAACAATCGCCGCACATGGCGGCGCCATCCTCGCCAAGCGCGTGAAGTCGGCCGATACAAAGAAGATCCCCGCTGCCGAGTACGCGACCGCAGCCGGCCTCAAGGTTGGCGACGCGTTCGACGCCTACAAGCCGGCCCCACCGCCGGCACCAAAAAAGCCAAAAACCGGAGAAACGCCAGTGTCAGCCAATATGGTACGCAGCGACATCGAAATCGCGCGCGACGCAAAGAAGAAGCCGATCCAGGAGATCGGCGCGAAGCTCGGCATCGCCTCGGAGCACCTGCTTCCGTTCGGACACGACAAGGCCAAGGTCTCCGAAGTCTTCATGAAGTCGCTGTCGGCCCGCCCGGACGGTAAGCTGATCCTCGTCACCGCGATCAATCCGACGCCGGCTGGCGAAGGCAAGACCACAACCACTGTCGGCCTTGGTGACGGCCTCAACCGTATCGGCAAGAAGACCGCGATCTGCCTGCGCGAGCCCTCGCTGGGCCCCTGCTTCGGCGTCAAGGGTGGTGCGGCCGGCGGCGGTTATGCCCAGGTGGTGCCGATGGAGGACATCAACCTCCATTTCACCGGCGACTTCCATGCAATTACCAGCGCCCACAACCTACTGTCGGCGATGATCGACAACCACATTTACTGGGGCAACGAACTCGGCATCGACACCCGCCGCATCGCCTGGCGTCGCGTCATGGATATGAACGATCGCGCGTTGCGCGAGATCGTCTGCTCACTCGGTGGCGTCGCCAACGGCTATCCGCGCGAGTTTGGCTTCGACATCACCGTCGCCTCGGAAGTGATGGCGATCCTTTGCCTCGCCTCCGATCTGAAAGATCTCGAGCATCGCCTCGGTGGCATCATCATCGGCTATCGCCGCGACAAGACGCCGGTGTTCGCCCGTGACATCAAGGCCGACGGCGCCATGACCGTCCTGCTCGCCCAGGCGATGCAGCCGAACCTGGTGCAGACGCTGGAAAACAATCCCGCCTTCATCCACGGCGGCCCGTTCGCCAACATCGCGCACGGCTGTAATTCGGTCGTCGCGACCAAGACCGCGCTGAAGCTCGCCGACTACGTTGTGACCGAAGCCGGCTTCGGCGCCGACCTCGGTGCCGAGAAGTTCTTCGACATCAAGTGCCGCAAGGCGGGTCTAAAGCCAGCGGCGGCGGTGATCGTCGCGACCGTTCGCGCCATGAAGATGAACGGCGGCGTCAAAAAGGAAGACTTGGGCCGCGAGAACGTTGAGGCCGTAAAAAAGGGCCTCGCCAACCTCGGCCGCCACATCGAGAACGTGAAGTCGTTCGGTGTGCCGGCGATCGTCTGCATCAACCACTTCATCTCCGATACCGACGCCGAGATCGCGGCGGTGAAGGAATATGTGGCAACTCAGGGGGCCGAAGCTGTGTTGTGCAAGCACTGGGCTCACGGCTCAGCCGGCATCGAGGAGTTGGCGCATAAGGTGGTGGCGTTGGCAGAAGGCGGCACGGCGAACTTCAAACCGCTCTATCCGGACGAAATGGGCCTGTTCGAGAAGATCGAGACCATCGCCAAGAAGATATATCGTGCAGGCTCGGTCACCGCCGACAAGAGCGTCAAGGACCAGCTCAAGGCCTGGGAAGCAATGGGTTATGGCAATCTGCCGGTGTGCATCGCCAAGACCCAGTACTCCTTCTCGACCGATCCGAACCAGCGCGGCGCGCCGACCGGCCACGATATTCCGGTTCGCGAAGTGCGGCTGTCGGCCGGCGCCGGCTTTGTTGTGGCAGTCTGCGGCGAGATCATGACCATGCCGGGCTTGCCCAAGGTACCGTCGTCGGAAAAGATCCGTTTCAACGAAAAGGGTCAGATCGAAGGATTGTTTTGAGGCGCCAAATAGCCGTCACGAAAGCGTCGTGACGGCTTCATCATAAGATGATCAAAAATTTCCGCTTGCGCCCAATCTGTCCACTTGGCATGGGTCGGGGGTAAAGCCGTTTCGACGGGCGGTGCCGCAATCCTGCGCACCGTCCGTCGTCGCGTTCGAGACACGAAATCAAGGGGAAGTCGATGAGCGGTCACGCACCACACGAGCACGGCGAAGGCAACAAAACAGTCGCGCTCGTCATTTCGGTCTTGGCCCTGTTGCTCGCCATTTCCGAGATCTTCGGCCAGAAGGCGCAGACCCACACCCTGCAATCGAACATCGAGGCGTCGAATCTGTGGGCCTTCTATCAGGCCAAGACGATGCGCAAGACAGTGACCGAGAGCTTCGCCGACGAAGTCGAACTGCTGGTGCTAGGCGCATCCGACCCGGCACAGAAGAAGGCCATGCAGGAGCGTGTTACCAAATGGCGCGCCGCTGCCGCCCGCTACGAGAGCGAGCCGGGCGAGGCGATCAAGGACCCGAAATCGGGCAAGGACACCGGCAAGACCAAGCCGGGCGAAGGCCGCCGAGAGTTGATTGAGCGCGCCAAGGAAGCCGAGCACGAGCGTGACAAATATGGCCGCAAGCATGTTCGTTTCGAATTCGCCACCGGCGCGTTTCAGATCGCCATCGTCATGGCCTCGGCCTCGATCATCACCGGCATGGTGGCCTTGCTGTGGGTCGCCGGCGGTCTCGGCGGTATCGGCCTGCTGTTGCTGTTCGCCGGCATGATCGCCTAGATTTGATGCCGAGCGGGCCATGGCCCGCTTTGCCAAGCCGCGCGCGTCATGCCACTATCACTGGCATGACGCCAATTGATACGCGCGGCCGGATTGCTTCCGTAAGGTGCCAGATCATTGCGCTGGTCCTGGCGATTATATTGGTCGCGGCGCTGCCCTGCGCCACGGGCCCCGCCACCGCCCAGCAGAATGTCGACCTCGAACTCGTCCTAGCCGTCGACGTTTCCTATTCGATGGATCTCGAAGAGCAGCAACTTCAGCGCGACGGTTACGTCGAGGCCTTCCGGGATCCAGAAATCATCCGAGCAATCCAGAACGGCCGTTACCGACGCATCGCCGTTATCTACATCGAGTGGGCCGGCTGGCAGATCCAGCAGATCGTGGTGCCGTGGACCGTTATCGATGGTCCGGAAAGCGCCGAGGCATTGGCAGTCAGATTGAAGCAAGCGCCGATTTCGCGGCATCGTCGGACGTCGTTGTCCGGTGCGCTCGATTTTTCTGAACGCCAATTTGGCAGCGGCGGCATCACAAGCGATCGCCGGGTGATCGATGTCTCGGGTGATGGTCCCAACAATTCAGGCCCACCAGTTGGGCCGATGCGCGACGAACTCGTCGGTAAGGGCATCGTTATCAACGGCCTGCCGATCCTGGTGAAGCCGGGTGGTCCCGGCAGCATGTTCGACATTGCCAACCTCGACCAGTACTACGCGACGTGCGTTATTGGCGGGCCAGGCGCGTTCATGATCCCGATTCGCGACAAGAGCGAGTTCGCTAGCGCAACCAAGCAGAAGCTTTTGCTCGAAATTGCCGGCCTCGAGCCGCCGCCACGTCTCACCCATGTCGCCGATGGCCCGAAGTTCGATTGCACGGTCGGCGAACAGCTCTGGCGGCAGTATTTCGACGACCGTTTGCGCGAATAGCCCCTCGGCCTGTTGAAGCGCCAGCGACTGCCCGCACATTGCCGCAAACCGGCTCCGCTCGGCGCCGCAAATCCCCGTCATCATGGTTCATCCGGGCGAACAAGGTTAATTCGCCCTTAACCATCGCCGTTGCATGATCCTTTCATCATGGTGTCCAGTCGCGTCAGTGTCGGCATTGCAATACTGGGAACTGCCTTCGCCCTGTGGGGCTGCAGTTCGCAGCCGTATTTTGTGGCGAAGCCAGAGCCATGGCGCGCGGACGAAGAGCAGGCGTGCCTGACGTCCGGCATGATCCGTGAAACCGCGTTTCTGCAGAGCCGCTCGGCCCTTGGTGGCCCCGCCGAATACTGCGGCGCCAATCGCGCCAATTTCGCGGCATCGTCGGACGTCGTTGTCCGGTGCGCTCGATTTTTCTGAACGCCAATTCGGCCGCGGCGGCATCACAAGCGATCGCCGCGTGATCGATGTCTCTGGCGACGGCCCCAACAATTCAGGCCCACCAGTTGGACCGATGCGCGACGAACTCCTCGATAAGGGCATCGTCATCAACGGCCTGCCGATCCTGCTCAAGCCTGGTGGTCCCGGCAGCTGTTCGACATTCCAATCTCGACCAGTACTACGCCACGTGCGTTATCGGCGGTGCCGGCGCGTTCATGATCCCGATCGCGACAAGAGCGAGTTCGCCAGCGCAACGCAAGCAGAAGCTTCTGCTCGAAATTTCCGGCCTCGGCCGCCGCCACGTCTCACCCATGTCGCCGATAGTCCGAAGTTCGATTGCACGGTCGGCGAACAGCTCTGGCGGCAGTATTTCGACGACCGTTTGCGCGATAGCCCCTCGGCCTGTTCAGGCGCCAGCGACTGCCCGCACATTGCCGCAAACCGGCTCCGCTCGGCGCCGCAAATTCCCGTCATCATGGCTCATCCGGGCGAACAAGGTTAATTCGCCCTTAACCATCGCCGTTGCATGATCCTTTCATCATGGTGTCCAGTCGCGTCAGTGTCGGCATTGCAATACTGGGAACTGCCTTCGCCCTGTGGGGCTGCAGTTCGCAGCCGTATTTTGTGGCGAAGCCAGAGCCGTGGCGCGCGGACGAAGAGCAGGCGTGCCTGACGTCCGGCATGATCCGTGAAACCGCGTTTCTGCAGAGCCGCTCGGCCCTTGGTGGCCCCGCCGAATACTGCGGCGCCAATCGCCCCTTCCAGATGACAGCCGCCGATCAGGGAAGGGTTTCGCTAAAGCCACCCGCCATGCTGCGCTGCCCGATGGTACCAGCGGTTGAACGCTGGGTTCAAATGGTTGTGGAACCGGCAGCGCGTGCGCATCTCGGTTCCCCGATCGTCGAACTCAAGATCGCGGCGTCCTATTCTTGCCGGCCGATGAACAACGTCAACGGCAGCAAGTTGTCCGAGCACGGGCACGCGAATGCGCTCGATATTTCCCAGTTCCAGCTGGCGGATGGGCGAACCATCACCGTCAAGGGCGGCTGGAACGGTGATGTCCGCGAACGCTCATTCCTGCGCGCGGTGCATCGCGGTGCCTGCCAGGAATTCACAACTGTGCTTGGTCCGGACCACGACGCCAATCACCACGATCATTTCCACGTCGACCTCGCCCGCCATGGCCGCGACGGCATGAACCGGATCTGCAAGTGAACTGTGCCAACGGTGGCGAATTCCAAAAATTGTTCGAGTTGCGCCGGGCATCAGTCGACGTATAGACCGAACTCAGCCGTCCTGCCTCACCGCCTCACACTCCATGCGACCTTTGCAACCAATCAGGCTAGTGCGCTAGCGACTGAATGGCCAAATTCATCGGTATTCATCTTGCCGCCCAAGTCGCGGGTCCGCGATGCCGGGTCGGCGAGCACGGTGTCGACGGCCGTTTCCATTGCCGTGGCGGCTTCGTGGAATGCGGGCTTGCCGTGCCGCGTGCCCATCCAGTCGAGCAGCATCGCGCACCGACAGGATCATCGAGGTCGGATTGGCGATGTTCTTGCCCGCGATATCGGGCGCCGAGCCGTGCTGGGCCTGGGCGCAGCAATGGGTGTGCGCTGGCATTGATCGAGCCGGCGAGGCCGAGACTGCCGGACAACTCGCTCGCCAGATCGGAAAGAATGTCGCCGAAGAAGTTGGTCGCGCAGATCACGTCGAAGCGCTCGGGGTTGCGCACCAGATGCGCGGTCGAGGCATCGACCAGCAGGTCGTCGTAGCTCGACCTCGGGATAGTCCTTGGCGACGTCGCGCACGGCTTCGAGGAACAGGCCGTCGGTCATCAGGAAGCAGTTGGCCTTGTGGATGGCCGTCACCTTCTTGCGGCGCGTCATGGCCAGTTCGAACGCAGTCGCGCGCGATGCGCTCGCTGCAGTGGCGCGTGATCTTGCGGGTGGCGAGCGCCATGTCCGGGCTCGGCATGCACTCGCCCGAGCCGCGCGTCATGTTGCGGTCGGCATAGAAGCCTTCGGTCGCCTCGCGCATGATGACGAGATCCATCGTGCGGCCCTCGCGCATGTTGGTGGCGAGAAACGGGCGGGTGCGGGCCGGACGGACGTTGGCGTACAGATCGAGGCCGACGCGGAAGCTCGCCGAGATGTTGCGGCCGCCCTTCTCCGGCGGGGGATAGTCGGCATGCGACTGCGTGCCGAGGATGATGCCGTCGTAGGCTTTGGCCTTTTCGAGCACGTCCTGGCGCAGCGTCGTGCCTGCTTCTCCAGGCTGGCGAAGCCGACGTCCTCGTAGTCGTAGGTCAGGCCCAAGCCGAACTGCCGCTGGCGGCTTCGGCACCTCGAGCGCAGCCGTGGTGATTTCCGGGCCGATGCCGTCGCCCGGCATGACGATCAGTCGCATGGGGAACTCCCTTCCTGAACTTCGGCAAAGCAACCTCTGCCATTACTCGTATCACAATATGGTTTTTATCGTCAACAAGTCCAATTACCTTCACGAAGCCCGCGGCGTCGAATGCGCCGGCCGCTTGCGTTCCAACGCCTTGCCGACATGACGTCGCATCAGGAATGATGTCTCGTCAGATCACCGCGAAGCAGCGGCTCGAGATATCTCCAAGATGCTCCCGCGTCTCCTCGAACACCCGCTGCCGATCGATCATCGAGCGATATTCGAGCAGCCGCCGCATCCGGTTGACGCGCACCACGCCTGAAGCAGGAACGGATTGCCGCTCATGCGCATGAGTTCTTCGTGGAACGCGACGCCGACCGCTGCAGCCGGTCGGCCGGCCACTCTTCGCTGCCGTCGGTCGAGCATCGTCTGGAAAGTCGTCGCGCATCCGCTCGCCACTGGCCGGTCGAAGGCGAACGTCGGCTCCAGGAAGCCTGCCGGCTCCAGCAGCAAGCGCATGCGATAGAGCTGCTCCTGCGCCTCGGCCGTCTTGGCGACTGGCAGCAGACGCCAACCATATCCGGCCTTGCGCTCGATCCAGCCCTCGGCGGCCGCGCGTCAGCATCGCCGTCAGTTGCGCCTTGGTCGAGCTGGTAGCGTTCAAGCAGAAGATTCTCGGTCACTTCCGCGGGAACCGCGTCGCGCAGCCAGTCCTCGGCCAATTGATAGTAGGCGGAAGGCGCAGAGGTCCGAGACGGCGCCTGAGCGCGCCTTCGCCTGGCGCGCGGCGTCAGCGTGCTCGACGAAATAGCCGCGGTTCGGCCGCTGCTCGACCAGACCCCGCTGCTCAGCAGATTCAGGGCTTCCCGGACCGGCGTCCGCGACACCTCGAAGCGGTTCGCGAACTCCTGGGTGCTCAGATGGGCTTCGGCCGCGATGTCGCCGAGCGCGATCAACGCGGCGATCTCGGCGGCGATGCGACTGGGCAGGGCATGGTGGTCCATTGCAGCTGGTCCGGTAGATCTGGCGATTGATCGATGCAAGTATCACATGATAGGTTTTATTTAATACAAAAACCATTGCCAATTTTCGGGCGTTCAATCCGATGCGGCTGAAATGGAACCGCCAGTGGGCACTGGAGGAGACGCTCAATGATCGAGAAGTCGACATCCAACTTCAAGGGCCGATCTGGCGAGTGCGGCCGTTTGCGCATTGCTGGCACTCGGCGCGGCATCGGGGCCGGCGTCAGCGCAATCCTTCCCGCAGCGCAACCTGACGCTGATCGTGCCGTTTGCCGCCGGCGGCGCGGCCGACACCACCGGCGCATCATGGCCGACGCCATGGCCAAGCACCTCGGCCAAACCATCGTCGTCGAGAATGTCGGCCGGCGCCGGCGGCGCGACCGGTTCCGCGCGCGGCAAGAACGCCAGCCGCGACGGCTATACGATCGGCCTCGGCCACATGGGCACGCACGCCGCTTCGGTCGGCATCAACCCCAAGCTCCGTTACGATCCGCGCAAGGACTTCGATTATCTCGGCCTCGTCAGCACGACGCCGAACATCGTGTTCGTGCGCAAGGACTTCCCGGCCAACACGCTGAAGGAATTCATCGCCTACGCGAAGGCCAAGGGCAAGGGACCTGAAGATCGGCCATTCCGGCATCGGCGCCGCCTCGCACATCACGTGCGTGCTGCTCTTCCAGCTGATCGGCGTCGAGCCGACCTACGTCGCCTATCGCGGCTTCGGCCAGACCATCAACGACATCCTGTCCGGCGCGATCGACGGCTCGCTGCGATCTCGTCGCCTCGGTCAGCGGGCAGGTGCAGGGCGGCGCGGTCAAGGCTCTGGTCGTCGCCGTCGACGAGCGCTCGCCGGCGGTGCCGGACGTGCCGACGGCCAACGAAGCCGGACTGCCCGAGTTCAAGGCCGAGACCTGGACCGGGCTTTACGCGCCGAAGGGAACGCCGCCGGATGTGCTGGCCCAGCTTGCGCGATGCCATTGCGAAGTCGCTTGCCGATCCGGCGGTGCAGCAGCGCTTCACGAACATCGGCGCGAAGTTCCGAAGTCCGAGCGGCAAGGCGGCGACTACATGCTGAAGCTCGTCACCGAGGAGGTTGAGCGCTGGAGCGCGATCGTCAAGAAGGCCGGTGTCGAGCTAAAGCCTTGAAAGCGGTCGTCGACAGCATCGATCTCGACGGCGATGGCCGCTTACTCCGCTTCGTCGATCTGCCCGCAATGTGCGGCGCGGATCTGGAGCGGATGCCGTGGGTGCTGCGCATCCTGCTCGAGAATGTGGTGCGCTGCGGCCTGAGTGCGAGGCCGATGCCGGGCGGTCGGCGATCATCGCATGGCTTGATGCCGGCACCTCGAAGGCCGAGATCGCGTTCCCTCCCGCGCGTATTCTGATGCACGACACCACCTGCGGGCCGGCGCTCGTCGACATCGCCGCGATGCGCTCGGCGGTGGCCGAAGCCGGCGGCGATCCATGCGGCCGTCAATCCGCAGCTGCCGGTCGATGTTTCGACCGATCATTCGGTCGCCGTCGATCATTTCGGCTCGACGGCATGCGCTAGCCCTGAACATGCAGCGCGAGATCGAGCGCAACGGCGAGCGCTACGGGCTGATGAAATGGGCGAGGGCGCGCTTGCCGGCTGCGCATTCATCCGCCCGGCACCGGCATCATGCACACGCTCAATCTCGAGCAATTGGCAACCGTAGTGACGACCGAAGCCCGCGACGGCATTGCCTGGGCCTTCCCGGACACGCTGATCGGCACCGACAGCCACACGCCGATGATCAATGGCCTTGGCGTGCTCGGCTGGGGCGTCGGGGGCCTCGAGGCCGAAGGCGTGATGTTCGGCCTGCCGGTCTCGCTGCGCGTTCCCGATGTCGTCGGCGTCGGCTCGCCGGCGGCTGTCGGCAGGTGTCACCGCGACCGATCTGGCGCTCGTCGGTCACCGAACGTCTGCGTGCATCCGACCTCGCCGGCACGTTCGTCGAATTCTTCGGGCCCGGCGTTTCGACGCTCACGGCCGGCGAGCGCGCGGTCGTCGCCAACATGGCGCCCGAGTTCGGGGCCTCGACCGGATATTTCCCGATCGACGCAAGCCGTCGGCGCTATCTCGCCACGACCGGTCGCACTGCCGGCCAGATCGCGCTCGTCGAGGCTACGCCGCCGCGCCGGCTCTGGTTCGATCCGCAGCGACCCCGCGCTACACCCGGATCGTCGAACTTGACCTCGCCTCGATTGTGACCAGCCTCGCCGGCCCGCGCCGGCCGCAGGATCGGATTGCCGCCTCGGACACGCGACAGGCGATGGCTAGCTCGGCCGATGCAGCATCATCTGCCGGCACTGCGGTCGGATTGCCGCGCTGGCCGGTCGCGATTGCCGCGATCACAGCTGCACCAACACGTACCGATCCGCGCCTGCTGATCGCCGCCGGCTGCTCGCGCGCAAAGCGCGCGCCTCGGCTTCAAACCGCCGGCCTGGGTGAAGACCTCGCTCGCGCCGGGCTCGCCGGCCGCCAGCCGGTATCTCGCGCGCGCCGGCCTGCTCGACGACCTGGCGGCGCTCGGCTTCGATATCGTCGGCTACGGCTGCACCACCTGCATCGGCAATTCCGGGCCGCTGGCCCGACCATGGCGGCGGCGATCGGGCAAGTCAGACGTCCGGTCGCGGTGCTGTCCGGCAACCGCAATTTCCCCGGCCGCGTCCATCCCGACATCGAGGATGCGTTCCTGGCGTCGCCGCCGATGGTGGTCGCCTTCGCGCTGGCCGGCGACGTCGATCGCGACATCCTGCGCGAGCCGCTCGGACTGTGAGGCGGCGGTGGAAACGCTTTCGGAGATCGAGTTGCTCAGCGCCGGCGGCATGCTGCCGCTGATCCTATCCCGCCATGGAGTTGAACCGCGATGACCGGACTCGTCTCCCGCAGCACCGACATGACATACGACGCAGCGATCAGCCGTGCCACCATCGACTTGATCTGGCGCCTATGGCAACGCCGCGATGGCTCAATCCTGGTGCCGGGACACGACCTGCCGATGACCCAGTCGGACGGCGTCACTCGCTACATCGACAACGCGAGGCTGCCATCAAAAGCTGGTTCGGCGACGGCATCGACACCACGACACTATTCGAATTGGCGAATGTGTGACCGGCTTCGCACCATCCGGTCAGCGGTCGCGGATCCGGCCCAGAGCCGGCAACAGAAATTTTCGCCGCGCGCGTTGCGTGCCGACGGTATTCCGGCGTCAGGTGGAATTCCGTTTGGAAAGACGCAACACAAACCATGGCGCCACACTTTCGTCGGCGCGCCACATGGCCTAAGAGCGCGACACCCAAATCGCTTCCGCGAACGTGACGCGGCTTATGCGAATAGAAGCGCGACAAAACCTAGTTCCAGGGCCTGACCATATGATTCGTCTCGACAGCATCAGCAAGCAGAACGGCCACCAGATCCTCTTCATCGAGGCCTCGGCGGCGCTCAACAGAGGGCGAGAAGGTCGGCCTCGTCGGACCCAACGGCGCCGGCAAGACCACGCTCTTCCGGCTGATCACGGGACAGGAGCAACCTGACGAGGGCCAGGTCGCCATCGATCGCGGCATCACCATCGGCTACTTCAGCCAGGACGTCGGCGAAATGCACGGCCGCAGCGCCGTCGCCGAGGTGATGGACGGCGCCGGCCCAGTCAGCACGGTCGCCGCCGAACTGAAGGACCTGGAAGCGGCGATGGCCGACCCGGATCGCGCCGACGAAATGGAAGCCATCATCGAACGCTACGGCGAAGTGCAGGCGCGCTTCGAGGAACTCGACGGCTATGCGCTCGAAGGCCGGGCGCGCGAAGTGCTGGCTGGCCTCAGCTTCAGCCCAGGAGATGATGGACGGCGACGTCGGCGCGCTGTCGGGCGGCTGGAAGATGCGCGTGGCGCTGGCCCGCATCCTGCTGATGCGCCCCGACGCGATGCTGCTCGACGAGCCGAGCAACCATCTCGACCTGGAAAGCCTGATCTGGCTTGAGGCATTTCTCAAAGGCTACGAAGGCGCGCTGATGATGACCTCGCACGACCGCGAGTTCATGAACCGCATCGTCGACCAAGATCGTGGAGATCGACGGCGGCCAGCTGACCACCTACTCGGGCGACTACGAGTTCTACGAGCAGCAGCGCGCGCTGAACGAAAAGCAGCAGCAGGCGCAGTTCGAGCGTCAGCAGGCGATGCTGGCGAAGGAAATCAAGTTCATCGAGCGCTTCAAGGCGCGCGCCTCGCACGCAGCCCAGGTGCAGAGCCGCGTGAAGAAGCTCGACAAAATCGACCGGGTCGAGCCGCCCAAGCGCCGCCAGACGTCGCTGTTCGATTTCCCGCCGGCGCCGCGCTCGGGCGAGGATGTGGCGAGCCTCAAGAACGTGCACAAAAGCTATGGCAGCCGGCAGCATCTACGACGGGCTCGATTTCCAGGTGCGCCGCAAGGAGCGCTGGTGCGTGATGGGCGTCAACGGCGCCGGCAAGTCGACGCTGCTGAAGCTGGTCGCGGGCTCGACGCAGCCCGACGATGGCACCGTCGCGCTCGGCGCCAGCGTCAAGATGGGCTATTTCGCCCAGCACGCCATGGATCTGCTCGACGGCGAGCGCACCGTGTTCCAGTCGCTGGAAGATGCAGTTTCCCGCAGGCGGGGCAGGGCTCGCTGCGCGCGCTGGCCGGCTGCTTCGGCTTCTCCGGCGACGACGTGGAGAAGAAATGCCGGGTGCTGTCGGGCGGCGAGAAGGCGCGGCTCGTCATGGCGCAAGATGCTCTTCGATCCGCCGAATTTCCTCGTGCTCGACGAGCCGACCAACCATCTCGACCTGATGACCAAGGAGATGCTGATCACGGCGCTGTCGCAATACGAAGGCGCCATGCTGTTCGTCTCGCACGACCGGCACTTCCTGGCCGCGCTCTCGAACCGCGTGCTGGAACTGACGCCGGAGGGCATTCACGCCTACGGCGGCGGCTACACGGAGTATGTCGAGCGCACCGGCCACGAAGCGCCGGGATTGCATGTCTGAACCGGGATGCTTCAAACAACTTGGCCCGTATTGCCCGATCTGAAAACGAAACTCTGCCTCGACCTTCTGGATCGCGGCGGCGTCGGGGCGGCGTACAAGTTGATGTGAGGCGGGTGCGAAAGGGTGATGGGAGGCTTCGAGGGTTCTGGTTTTCACGGATTTCCGCTGGAATTGCGCAGCCGCCATCCGGTCCTGACCGATCCTTCGGGGCGGCTGCGCTATTAGAAGTCCTCGAAGGCCTGCCCACGATCAGGCGAGGTCGAAGCGGTCCAGGTTCATCACCTTGGTCCAGGCCGCGACGAAGTCGCGCACGAACTTCTCCTTGGCGTCGTCCTGGGCATAGACCTCGGCCAGGGCGCGCAGCTGCGAGTTCGAGCCGAACACCAGGTCGACGCGGGTGCCGGTCCACTTGACCTCGCCGGTCTTGCGGTCGCGGCCTTCGAACACGTCCCCGGCGTCCGACGTCGGCTTCCACGCCGTGCCCATGTCGAGCAGGTTGACGAAGAAGTCGTTGGTCAGCGTGCCCGGGCCGCTTCGTGAACACGCCATGCTTGGCGCCGCCGACGTTGGCGCCCAGCACGCGCAGGCCGCCGACCAGCACCGTCATCTCCGGCGCGGTCAGCGTCAGCAGTTGCGCCTTGTCGACCAGCATCTCCTCGGCCGAAACGGTGAAGGCCTTCTTCTGGTAGTTGCGGAAGCCGTCGGCCTCCGGCTCCAGCACGGCGAAGCGATTCGACGTCGGTCTGCTCTTGCGAGGCGTCCGTGCGGCCCGGCGTGAAGGGCACCGTCACGTCGTGGCCGGCCTTCTTGGCCGCCGCTTCGACGGCCGCGCAGCCGCCGAGCACGATCAGGTCGGCCAGCGAGACCTTCTTGCCGCCTGCTGCCGCGCCGTTGAACGCCTGCTGGATGCCTTCGAGCGTCGCCGAGCACCTTGGCCAGTTGCGCCGGCTGGTTGACTTCCCAGTCCTTCTGCGGCGCCAGGCGGATGCGCGCGCCGTTGGCGCCGCCGCGCTTGTCCGAGCCGCGGAAGGTGGAGCCGAGGCCCAGGCGGTGGAGACCAGTTGCGGAGACCGACAGGCCCGAGGCCAGGATCTTGGCCTTGAGCGTCGGCGATGTCCTTGCGCGTCGATCAGCGGGTGATCGACGGCCGGGACCGGGTCCTGCCAGATCAGGTCTTCGGCCGGCACTTCCGGGCCGAGGTAGCGGGCCTTCGGCCCCATGTCGCGGTGGGTCAGCTTGAACCAGGCGCGGGCGAACGCGTCGGCGAACTGCTGCGGGTTCTTGTGGAAGCGGCGCGAGATCGGCTCGTAGATCGGGTCGAAGCGCAGCGACAGGTCGGCCGTGGTCATCATCGGCGCGGTGCTTCTTCGACGGGTCGTGCGCGTCGGGGATCATGTGCTCGGGCTTGACGTCCTTGGCGTGCCACTGCTGGGCGCCGGCCGGGCTCTTCACCAGTTCCCACTCGTAGCCGAACAGCATGTCGAAGTAGCCGTTGTCCCACTTGGTCGGGTTCGGCTTCCAGGCGCCTTCGATGCCGCTGGTGATGGTGTCGCACGCCCTTGCCGGTGCCGAAGCTGTTGATCCAGCCCAGGCCCTGCTCCTCGATGGCGGCGCCTTCGGGCTCGCGGCCGACCTGCGCCGGGTCGCCCGCGCCGTGCGCCTTGCCGAAGGTGTGGCCGCCGGCGACGAGCGCGACGGTCTCCTCGTCGTTCATCGCCATGCGGGCGAAGGTCTCGCGCATGTCGCGGCCCGAGGCGACCGGGTCGGGGTTGCCGTTCGGGCCTTCCGGGTTGACGTAGATCAGGCCCATCTGCACGGCGGCCAGCGGGTTCTCCAGCTGGCGGTCGCCGCTGTAGCGCTTGTCGCCGAGCCAGGTGTCTTCGGCGCCCCAGTAGATGTCCTCTTCGGGCTCCCAGATGTCGGCGCGGCCGCCGCCGAAACCGAAGGTCTTGAAGCCCATCGACTCCAGCGCGACAGTTGCCGGCGAGGATCATCAGGTCGGCCCAGGAGATCTTGTTGCCGTATTTCTGCTTGATCGGCCAGAGCAGGCGGCGCGCCTTGTCGAGGTTGCCGTTGTCGGGCCAGCTGTTGAGCGGCGCGAAACGCTGGTTGCCGGTGCCGGCGCCGCCGCGGCCGTCGCCGGTGCGGTAGGTGCCGGCGCTGTGCCAGGCCATGCGGATGAACAGCGCCGCCGTAGTGGCCCCAGTCGGCCGGCCACCAGTCCTGCGAGTCGGTCATCAGCGCGTAGAGGTCCTTCTTCAGCGCGGCCAGATCGAGCTTCTTGAACTCCTCGGCGTAGTTGAAGTCCGGGCCCATCGGGTTGGACGCGGCCGAGTGCTGGTGCAGGATGTCCAGGTTCAGCTGGTTCGGCCACCAGTCGCGGTTCGACCTGGCCGCGAATGTCGCGTGTCTGCCAGCGCCATGCATGACCGGGCATTTGCCCGCGTTCGTTGTCATTTCCGTCCATGTTTCTCTCCGTCGTGGTTGCGTTGATGGAGATGCGGTCGCCAGTTTCTGCAGGCGAGGGAATCAGTGACCTGGCACCAGCATTGGTCCTGAAGCGCGGCGACGATGGCATTGGCAGCACCGCGCTCCATTGACTCAGGTCTATCAGACCGGCTCATTAGTTTAAGTTGGATTTTCTGATTGCGACGATAAGATGTGATTATGACAAATCTGACGCTCAAGCAGTTTCGCTATTTCGAGGCCCTGGCGCGACATGGACATTTTGGACGCGCGGCGGATGCCTGCGCCATCTCCCAACCCGCCTTGTCGATGCAGATCAAGGAATTGGAAGAAGTCGCTTGGCGACCGAGCTGTTCGAGCGAGGCGCGCGCCAGGTTCGGCTGAGCAATTTCGGCGAAGAGTTCGCCGCTGCGCGTCCGCGACATCCTGCGCTCGGTCGATGAACTGGCCGATTTGGCGCGCGCCTCGCAAGACCGGCTGGTCGGGCGGCTGCGCATCGGCATCATCCCGACGGTCGCGCCCTATCTGTTGCCCACGATCATCGGCAATCTCACGCGCATGAATGCCGGTCTCGATATTCATGTCCGCGAGACGCTGACGCCGAAGCTCATTCAGGAACTGGCGGAAGGCCGGCTCGACACGGCCATCGTCGCTCTGCCGGTCTCCGAACCTTCGTTGACCGAAGTCGCGCTGTTTACCGAGATTCGTGCTGGTCCGGCCGGCGAGGATGAGGGCAAGCCCGTGCCCAATCGCGAAATGCTGCGCGAAATGCGGCTGTTCTGCTGGAAGAGGGGCATTGTTTTCGCGATCAGGCGCTGTCGTTCTGCAATATGCATTCGGCGCCGCCGCGGGAATTGCTGGATGGCAGTTCGCTGTCCGACGCTGGTGCAGATGGTCAGTGCCGGCATTGGCGTGACTCTGATCCCGGAAATGGCGGTGGCGGTCGAGACGCGCTCGGCGTCGGTGTCCGTCGCTCGCTTCAAGAATCCGCAACCTTCGCGCACCATCGGCATGATCTGGCGCAAGACCAGTCCACTTGGCCGGCAAACTGCTGCAGATTTCCGAAGTCGTGCGCCAGTCAGCCGACGGTTGCGCAAGCAGCACAATTCGAGATCGCCATCGCGCAATCACCGGACGTAAGCTGCATTCCAGCCGACGCCAATTTCGAAGCGCCTTGTCGTTTGCCTTGGCGTATTCGGCTTTGAAGCCTTCCTCGAAGACCTGTCGCTGTCGTCGCACCCTCACAACCCGACGCCATCCTTCAAACCGCGCCCCTTCGGTCGCGAGCAACACATCGACTTTGGGGTTATGACGGTTCCGGAGCAGACGTCAGACCGAACCCTGGATGCCGCAGCCGGCATGAGCACAAAACAAGCCCGCGCTCTCGCCATAAATTGTTGAATTTCATACGTTCAATCGAATCAATACTCATTCTAACTCTCTGACCGGTTCTGCCGTAACGCACGCTCAATCCCCTAGGGATCCCCTAGGACGAAGTCAGAATAGAATATTGTGCAAACTGGAAATGCCAAAAACCGCCCGATCGTCGTAGACAGGACGGCTTCCATCAATTGCCTCGGGTCCGGAGATCAAAGTTTCCTGGGCCTATGGCGGCCGATCAACTCGTGCCCAGCTGAGGCGCGATTAGCAATTCCTTGAGCCGGTCAAGCCTCTCGGCTTCTTTCGACCATTCGGCCGGGTCGCTCACCACATAGTCGTCTTCGAAGAGGCCGGCGTTGTCACGCGCCGGAACGACCAGGTTGCGATACACACCTACGGCAACGAGTTCAGCCTCGGATCATCGCGCCTGCTGACAACATCTCAGCATCGGGACAATAACGTCGATGGTCGGCCTCATGTTATCCCGGAACTTCTTCACAACAGCTCCGGCACCACCCAGAACGGCTTGTCGCCGCGCATCATGCGCTCGACGTTGTCGAAGGCATTGCGGAAGCGGGCGATGTGGTTGTCGGACGTCGGCCCGGCGAAATGGGCGGTCAGCACCACGTTGTTCGAGCTTGAACAGCGGATTGTCGGACGGCGGCGGCTCCTCGTCGAAGACGTCGAGGCCGGCGCCGAAGATCTTGTCCGCCGCCAGAGGCTCGGCAGCGCCTTCTCGTCGATGACGGGGCCGCGCGAGGTGTTGACGAGGATGGCCGTCGGCTTCATCAGCGCCAGCTCGGCCGCTCCGATCATGTGCTTGGTGGAGGCATTGAGCGGCACGTGGAGCGAGACGAAATCGGATCGCCGCAGCAACTCGCGCAGCAGGCGGAACTTGACGCCGAGCGCGTCCTCCTCGTCCTCGGTCAGGCGCTTGATGTCGTAGTACTCGACCTTCATGCCGAAGGCCTGGGCGCGGCGCGCGACCTTCTTGCCGATGTTGCCGAGGCCGACGATGCCGAGCGTCTTGTCGTAGAGCTCGTACATGGCGCGGCGCCGGGCCGTTGCCGCGCCAGCGGCCGCCCGACACGCTCGCGTGCTGCCACACCACGCGGCGCGCCACGGTCAGCATCAGCATCATGGCGTGCTCGGCGACCGAGATGGCGTTGGCGCCGCCGTTGTTGGAGACGGGCACCTTGGCGCGCCGCGCGGCCTCGATGTCGACGGCGTCGTAGCCGGCGGAGAGCAGCTGCACCAGCTTCAAGTTTGGGGCCGCCTTGTAGAACGCGCTTCCATCTGCACGTTCGGATAGCAGATCATGTACTGGGCCTTTTTCAGCGCCGCGTCGAAGGCTTTGGTGCCCGGCTGCGCCAGCACCAGTTCGGTGTTGGTGGAAGCAAGGCTCTTTGCGAGTTCGCCCGTCTCCTCGGACGGCGGTACAAGCAGGACAACCGGTTTCTGGATCACGGGTCGCTTCTCCGGGACGGCTGCAGCGGATGGTCAGTGATGAGTGCCCAAACTAATCAGGTCGCGCCAATGGGCGACCGTCCTGCATCCTTACCCCTCAGAAGATGTCGGTCAACGAACACTTGAGGAACCTCGAAGCAATACCTTCAATACCGACCGTCGTTGGCCGGAGCTTGTCATTCTGCCTCGGTGCAGGTTTCTCGGACGTCGGCGTGGCGGTGTCAGCGGCGTGCTGGGGCCGACGTCCGAGAAGCGCCCAGGCACGAAATCGCGGGCAGGCTTGGCGATGGCGGTGCTGCTGGCGTTATGGGGATTTGAGGCTGGCGCCGGCGGTGAGGCGGATGCGCGATGGCGTCCACATCGCTCTGGCTGCTTCAGGCAGAGCGCCGCAGAGTGCCGGGAGGCAGGCTCTTGGAGCCGGTCGTCGCTGCTCTGACCGCCGATCTCGTGTGACGGCACGTGCAGGCTCGATGCCGGCGTCGCGCCAGTATGTGGCAACCCAGGGCATGCGGTGCGCCGTCATGACGTGTCGATCCTGTTCACGATTGGCGTCGGCCGGTGCCTCGGTACCTGTCCGCGCGCGAACACCTCGATGACCAGCATGCGCCCGCCGCAACAGGGGCATGGGCGGGGCAATACGCGCGGCTGGTCGGCTTCGGCAGGTTCCGGCTTTGGATCGGGAGGTGGCGCCGGCACGCGGAGCAGGTCTCGGGCCATGGCGATGGTGTCCGCGCGGTTGCCGTTCGCCAGCAGCCCGTAATGCCGGATGCGATGGAATCCCTTCGGCAGGACGTGGCTGAGAAACCGGCGGATGAACTCGCCCGTGGCCAGCGTCATGGTCTTGAAGCGGCCCTCGCCCTCGATGCGGTAGTCCTTGTATTTGAACGCCACGGTGTTGGCATCGGCTGAGACCAGCCGGCGGTTCGAAATGGCGATGCGGTGCGTGTAGCGCGAGAGATAGGCGAGCACGGCCTCGGGCCCGCCGAAGGGCTTCTTGGCGTAGACCACCCATTCGCAGCACCGGAGCGGAGCGAGGAATGCCGCGAATGCAGCGGCGTCGGCAAGGCCTGCATGGATACCGAAGAAGACGAGCCTGCCGGCGCAGTGTGCCGCGATCAGCATCTCGATGACGAGACGCCGGAACAGGCGCGAGAGAACACGCACCGGCAGAAGGAAGTTCGGTCGGCACGCAATCCATCTCTCTTGTGGCGCCTTCGGTTGTCCAGTCTTGCCGGAGGCG
>CAVTAL010000029.1:0-28723 GCA_963732635.1 uncultured Alphaproteobacteria bacterium | reverse complement strand
ACCAATATTTTCAAGAACTTAGATTGTCACAAAAGTTGACCACCTGGTGGCTAGGGATCTCCTAGGGAGCCTCAGAAGCGGTAAATCATCCGCCCCAGGTCACCGCTCCACTTGCAGTCGCCCAAGCTATAAAGTCATCCGCATTCGTTGTCCTGGTCGATCGTGCCGCTCTCGCCCAATCCAGTCATTCTTTGCAGTCACCGTCGGCTCGAGCGCTTGGCCCGAACCCAATCGCTGGTGCCAATGCCGCTTCTCAAATACAACTTTGCGACGCTCCAGCTTACGCAAATCGCGATGTTGCGGTCGTCACAGGGGGCTAACAAGATGGTCGGGCCTTACAGAACGCTGACTGCCGCCTGGGCAGCAATAACCAAGATTCTTGTCGTCAGCGGCCGCCTTCGCCACTTGACTACTAGCTTTATGGCGCCCCAATTAAACGAGACATTGTCTGTCGAGACAGGCGACGCAGCAAGTGAGCCGTTGCCACTTGATTGGCTTTTCCGCTAACCAGTTTTCAGCTTCTAAAAGTGTGAAAATGCACACAGCACGTTGGATGCCCAAGGACGTCTGTGCGCCTTTGGCGATATGCACATTCGAATGCTGACTGTAACCGCCGGAGACAAAATCCCTCAGTGAAGCAGCCGAGTCGTTTGGTTGCACTGAAGTAAAAATCCGGCAACTGAAAGCCCTGTGCCGGGTTTGTCCTAGGGCTTGACGCGAGAAGTTCCGCGCCACGCCAGCATACTAATGGAGAAGCTGAATGTACCCGTTCGCGCTCGCCGCTGGGGTGATGGCGCTGTGCTTTATGGTGGCGGCACTCCAGCGACCGCGCCCGGCGGAGATATTGGCCGTCATCCTATGGGCGGCCTACGCAGTCTACGAGTACTACGTGGCCAATGGCACCCTATGCGACGCGAATTGCAACATCCGCGTCGATCTCGTGTTCTTCTTTCCGCTGTTGGGGAGCGTAACCTATCTTGCCCTTCAGAAGGAGCCGCGCACAGGAGCCGTCGCGCTTCTCTACGTGATCTGCCTTGGTATGTTTGCGTGGATAGCAGCGGCGTTTGGCTACACCGCTATGGCTGTGATCGTCGGCGTGTGTGCGCTCATCGCTGCCGTCTATGGCATCAAATCGACAATCTCGGCCAATCCGGCGTGACCGCTACCGCGCGGCTGCCGTCGATGCGGCGCATCCAGCCGGCCTTGGCCTAGAAGCGCGCGAGCAGGCGCGCTAGATGCGTGCTCGTCGTCTACGCGTGACGCCAGCGTCGGCCGCTAGCTCGGCGACGGTCAACGCGCGTCTGCTGAAATGCTAATGGATGAGTCTAGGACAGTTGCACTCTTGGCTGCGATGTAGCCGTCTTGCACGGGCAGCGGCAAGTCAGCGATGCCACCGTTGGCGGCATTGATTTTGTATGGAGATTGTCGCGCGGATTTTTCCGGAGTGGTCCTCGACTTCGACGCGAATCGCATTTACCCCACGCAGAATCGACGCGGGGAGATGCATTTTGGAGACGAGCCTGTATTTGCCGGTCAAGCAATTCCTCGAAGGCCTGGGTTTCGAGGTCAAAGGCGAGATTTGCGGCTGCGATGTGGTGGCTCTGGACCAAGGTGCGCCAGCAGCACTGGTGATCGGAGAACTCAAGCTCGCATTCACCCTGGAATTGGTGCTGCAAGCCGTCGATCGCACAGCAGTATGTGATGAGGTTTGGCTGGCTGTTCGCGCATCCAAGCGCGGTCGAGGACGTGAAGCGGATCCTCGCGTGAAAAAGCTTTGCCGCTTTCTGGGCTTTGGCCTGTTGGCCGTGACTAGCTCCAGCAAGGTGGAGTTGTTGGTTGAGCCAGCGCCGTGGCGACCACGCAACAATGCCAAACGTCGGTCCAAGATCATTGACGAACATCGAAGGCGCCAAGGTGACCCTGCTGCCGGCGGCAGTACGCGAAAGCCCATTATGACGGCCTACCGTCAACAGGCTCTCGGGTGCGCAGAAGTGCTGGCACAGTCTCCTGCTAGGCCAAGAGATCTGAAGCCGAACTTTCCGGATGCTGCAAAAATTCTGCACCGAAACGTCTACGGCTGGTTCTACCGGCAAGAACGCGGTGTGTACGCCCTCTCTGACGGTGGACGAGCCGCTGTGAAGCAATGGAAGTCCGTCTCGGCCGATCGGGCGTGATCAAAGTTCCAGTCTCACGGCCCGCCGACTGGCGGGACCGGCTCACCTCGATCTGGCGTCGTGTCTTTCCAGCGTACCGAACCCACTGGCCGTTCGAGCATCCGGTGGATGCGTACAGGCTCTGGTCCAATATGGAATTCGAGTGCCCGGGCGTGCAAATCGCGCTCAGCCTGCGTCGGGCGGTTACGCTGGCGCAGGTAATCGTGCCACGTTGGGCAATGATAGCGTTCGATCCAGAGTTCAGGATCTTCGATGTCGCGCGCGATTGACCAACCATAGGCACCATTGCGCATCCGGCTCGACCGCACGCGCTGCATGACAGCGTAGAAGAGGCGCGCTCGCGTCGGTTCGACACGGTACTCGACCTCGACCACGATCGGCCCGCTGCGTGGCGTCAATGGCAGGCGAACATTTGGGTCGGATAACGCTTCCGCGCCGGTCGCATTCACCAGTCCCGCAGCGGGGAGATGCATCCAGCGACTAAGCAGCGTCGAAACAAGGAGGACGGCGGCCGACGCCAGCAGTGCCCGATCAACGCCATTGTCATTCGCAAGAATGCCCCAGCCCCAGCCGCCGAGCGCGACGCCTATGGCGACGCCGGCCTGGTACGTCGCCAGCGTTCGAGCCGCCACCCAGCGTGGCGCCGAGATCTGCACGGTCACATTGAGTGTCATCATGCACCCAGTCCACGCAAGACCAAACAGCATGAGGGCCATCCCGCTCAGAACAGGCCAGCGCGAGACAGCCACGACGACGATGGCGAGTGCCATTCCGAGTGTGCAGAGCCGAACAGTGGCTTCGTTGCTCAATCGATTCCTGATCTGCGCCATATTAAGGGCGCTGATCACGGAGCCTAGGCCAAATGCACCCAGAAGGAAGCCGAACAGCTGGGCATTGCCGCCAAGCAAGTCGCGCGAGACGAGTGGCAGCAACGCCGATACTGATGCGCCGGCCGAGGCGGCCACCAATGTCCGGCCGACCACGACCCGAATGGATGGCGCATTCAAGACGTAGCGCGCGCCCGAGATCATCGCTCGGCCGAGGTTTTCCGGCGGAAGGCGTGACGGCTCGCTGACGCGCTTCCATGCATATAGGGCGAGCAGCAACGGAATGTAGAATAATGCAGCCGTGCCGTACGCAGCGAGGCCACCGCCCGCAACCACGATGAGCCCGCCGATCGCCGGGCCGATGCTCCGCGCGACATTGTAGCTGATACCGTTGAGCGCAATCGCTGCCGGCAGGACGTTGGTCGGTACCTGCTCGCTAACCGCGGCGCCCCAGGCCGGCCAAAGCAGTGCCGTCCCCGAACCGACGATAAAACATAGCACGAGCAATGACATCGGCGAGATGTGACCGGTTCGTGCAAGAATCGCCATTCCTATGGATCCAGCGATCGAGATCATCAATGCCGTCAGCGCGACCTTGCGACGATCGAACATGTCCGCGATCGCTCCCGACGCGAGCGAGAACATCGCGACGGGCAACATCATCGCCGTCTGTACCAGTGCGACCATGCTGGGTGAGCCGTTCATCAGCGTCATGTCCCACGCAGCGCCGACACCAAGGACGAACAAGCCGAAATTCGAGAACAAGCTTGCCGCCCACATGTTTCGGAAGAGGCCGACCTGGAGCGGGGCAAACGTGCTTGCACGACGCTGGGCGCCCTGTTCTTTCGTGACCGTCATGCATTGTCCCGCAGCAGCAAGATTCGCGCTGCGACTATCGCACGATCGGGGAAAAGAGATAGCCGGTGAGGGCAGCGATCTCACGGCCGCAGCCAAACACTAAGCGCACGCGCAATGGGACTGAGCGGGTTGGCTCTGGAACCTGCTCGACGGCCGAACTGACGGGAAGTCGATCGTGAGTGCTAACGACGTGGCGGCAGCAGGCCACCTGGGTGTGTGGTGATTGCAAGAATGGCGTAGCGTCGCATGCTCATCGGGGCCGCTTCGCCAAGCACCGCACATGAATGGCGCCGAGAGTGAAATTCAAACAATATTCCAGCAGCCACGACCAATAAGATCAGTCTTCGGAAAAATAAAATCGTTGAATTTTCCGGCGGCACCGGCAGAGCCACCCATGATAGCCTCATTGCCAAAAGAATATGGCTTCATCGGTCTGTTCCGCTATTTGCGGTCGGCTTCGAATACGCCGTCCCAACCCGGCGGTGGGGGCGACAACGCGAACGCGGCGATCCGGGCCTCGTATAGGGACAGCAATCCGGCAAGACCCAGCCTCCGCGCTGCCACGGTAGCTGCGGCAGCCGCCAGCGCATCGTCCCAGCGGCATTGGCGATACGCAACCAGCAGCGCGTCGATTTCACGGACTGCCTGATTGAAATCGGAACGAGCACGCAAATGATGATCGCCCAACAATGCGAAGCACCGGGCGGGGAGGCGCTTGCCCTTGACCCGGATCAGATCGACCTCGATCAGCGCAAAGCGATCGGCGACCTTGGCGGCGGTCTCGGCGCCGACCAGGATTGTCACGGCATAGGTCTTGGTTTGTCCTTCGAGGCGCGAGGCCACGTTGACGCTGTCGCCCAGCACCGAATAGTCGAAGCGGACATCCGAGCCCATGTTGCCGACGACGCAGGGGCCGGTGTTGAGGCCGATGCCGATCTCGATCGGGAAGTGCTTGCGGCCTTCCGCCTCGGCCTCGGCTGCTCGTTCGGCGTTGAGAATTTCCAGTCGACGGACGATTTCGAGCGCGGCAGCGCAGGCGTGCGCGGCGTGATCGGGATCGTCGAGCGGCGCATTCCAGAAGGCCATGACGGCGTCGCCCATATACTTGTCGATTGTGCCGCGCGTTTCGATGATCGCCCGCGAGATCGGCGTCAGGAACCGGTTCATCAGGGTGGTCAGGCCCTGCGGGTCATCGCGATAGGACTCTGAAATCGTGGTGAAACCGCGGACGTCGCTGAACAGCAGCGTCAGTTCGCGGGTTTCGCCGCCGAGTGACAATCGATCCGGGCGCTGCGCCAATTGCTCGACCATTGCCGGATCGAGATAGCGGGCAAAGGCATTACGGATGGACTGCCGGCTCTTTTCCTCCTTGCGGTATTCCATGAAAGTGACAGCCACGAACACGGCGAAGCTGGTCCCTAACGGATAGAGCGTGTCGAACAGCATGCGGTGGCGGGAATACAAATACCAGCCGCCCGCGGCCGTGATCGCAGCCAGCAATGCGCCGAGGCTCAAAGCACGGACGGCGCCCAGCACCGGCATCAGCGCGATCATCAGAAGTGATAGAATTACGGCAGCGGCGATCTCGGCTCCAAGCGCATATTGCGGCCGCTCGAGCCAACTCTTGCTCAGAATGGTCTCCAGCAGCTGAGCGTGGATCTCGACGCCGGGCATGGCACCGGCGAGTGGCGTCGCCCTGAGGTCGCCGAGCCCGACCGCGGAAGTGCCGATCAAAATGAGGTGGCCGACGAGGCGTCCCTTAGGCAAGTCGGCTGCCAGCACGTCGGCGGCGGAAACGAAACGCGCCGGATCATGCCGCGTGTAGTTGACCCACAGCCGGCCCTTGTGATCTGTCGGCACCTCGACACCGCCGACGACGACGCTGGCGATGCCGGCGGCGTTCGTCTTGATCGCGAAGGCGTTCTGACCGGTGGCGACGCGCAGCAGCTCGACGGCGAGGCCGGGGTGCAACTGTCCTTCCACTGCGGCGACCAATGGTACGCGTCGAACGATGCCGTCGAACTCATGGCGGATCGAGAATAGGCCTCGACCTGTCGCAGCAGCTTCCAGTTCGGTGATGTTGCGGAGCAGGCCGCTGTAGGTTTCCAGGAAAGGCGCTGGATCGCCGCCGATGGTCGCGACCGGCGTCTGCGACGCCATCGCTCGGACCTTGCCGGCAGCCTTGGTCGGCAACCCAACTTGGCCGAGCACGACACGAGCCCGCCCCAGCGCTTTGGCCATGATTGCGTCGTTGCTGGCCTTCGATTTCAGCTCATCCCGGACACTGACCGGAAGATCGAGGGCGATATCCGCGTAATGTCCAGGCGACAGCCGATCGGCCTCGGCGAACACCATGTCGAACGCCACTGCGGCAGCGCCCTCGGCCATCAGCCGGGCGACGAGGTCGGCCACCATCGTGCGCGGCCATGGCCACTGGCCGAGCTTCGCGAGGCTCTGCTCGTCGATATCGACGATGGCGACCGGGAGCGGCGCTGTTTGCTGCCTGGGTTTGAGCTTCTGATATACGTCGAACGTGCGCAGCTGCAGCGATTCCATCAACCCCGGATCGAGCACCTTGACGACCAGCGCCAGAGCGAGCACGGCGAGCCCGACCAATCGCGCCCAGCCAAAACCACTGCCGAGCGCTCGCCACAGCAACTTCATTGCACCTTCCCCGTCGCAGTGATTTGACCGACCTGCTGCTTATCCCGCGTGCGAGATGGAAATGTGTGCCGCTGGTTGCGCTTGGTCGAAGACGACCGAGATGACATCGCTGGCACTGGTCCCCAGGGTATGATGGTCGGCTCCCGTCGTGCCCGTGATGACGGCGATCTTGACCGGCGCGGTGGCGCCGATAGGCCCGTCGGCATCGACGAGAATCGCGATCTGGCCAGCGCCATTGTCCACGGCTTGGATGTGGTCTGCAACGTTGGCTGCGTTGACCGCGGTGCTGCTCAGAGCCTGCTCGAACAAGCCGGACAGGTCGATTTGGTGCCTGTCGCCGTCGAAGTGGCCGAGGATGTCTATCGCATAGTCCGCGTCGAGAGGCGCGTCGGCGCCGAACGCGACCGCGGTAATGCCGGCGAAGGTCGCCGACGCGAAGTCGATCACGTCGATCGCCGAACCGATGCCGGTGAACGTCGATCCAGGAGCGGTTCCGGTGAGACTGGCGGCAGAGCGTGCACTCGACGACCCGTAATGGTCGTCGCATCTCGATCCTGACGGTATCGGTGTCGCTGAGCGCGCCGCCGGCCCCGGTATTGCCGAGATCCGAGGTGGTGATCGTCAGTACATCCGCGTTGACCTCGTGGTGATCGTCCTCGTGGTCGTCATCGTCTTCATCGTCATGATTGGCGATGTAGCGCAGCCCATCGATCGCGGCATTGATGCCGGATTGAGAGCCGATCAGCGTCACCGATGCGGTGCCATTGCCGTGGACCGACACCTCGCCGACGGCAGTGCCAATTTTCAAGATGCCATGCTCGACGGTGAGGTTTGCCTGTATATCGGAATTGCCGGCATCGACATCGAAGACCCGGATGGCGTTGTTGGTAGCCGCCGAAAACTTAAGCGTGGCGTGGTGATCGTCGATCTCCTGAGTGCCAAGAGGAACCGTGTTGACCGGCGCGTCGTTGACCTCGGCGACGTTGAACGTGAGCTTGTTCGGGGTCGGGTCGAGATCGATGCCGCCGTTGACGGTGCCGCCGTCATCCTGCACCTGGAAGGTGAGAGCGGCGAGGCCGTCGCCGTGGTCGTCGTAGCCCGGCGTCCAGACGAGCTTGCCGGCGTCGAGTTCGGCGACGGAGATCACCGCGCCAGCAGCGACGGCGACGCCGGCGAGTGTCAGTTGGCCGGTGCCGGGAAGGGTCGCGATCCTGACCGCCAGCAAGCGTTGGCCGGACTGTCGTGCGGATCGGCGAAGCCGAAGTCGGCCGCATGCAGGGTGACGGCCGTGTCTTCCGTCACCGCGATGTAATTGTTGTGCCCGTCGGGCGCGTCGTTGACCTCGGCGACGTTGAACGTGAGCTTGTTCGGGGTCGGGTCGAGATCGATGCCGCCGTTGGCGGTGCCGCCGTCATCCTGCACCTGGAAGGTGAGAGCGGCGAGGCCGTCGCCGTGTTCGTCGTAGCCCGGCGTCCAGACGAGCTTGCCGGCGTCGAGTTCGGCGACGGAGATCACCGCGCCAGCAGCGACGGCGACGCCGGCGAGTGTCAGTTGGCCGGTGCCGGGAAGG
Organism: uncultured Alphaproteobacteria bacterium; assembly: GCA_963732635.1. Taxonomy (GTDB): domain Bacteria; phylum Pseudomonadota; class Alphaproteobacteria; order Rhizobiales; family Hyphomicrobiaceae; genus JAKFWF01. The sequence continues at coordinate 20,630 of CAVTAL010000029.1, read as the reverse complement.
GTCGCGATCCTGACCGCCAGGAACCCGTTGGCCGGACTGTCGTGCGGATCGGTGAAGCCGAAGTCGGCCGCATGCAGGGTGACGGACGTGTCTTCCGTCACCGCGATGTAATTGTTGTGCCCGTCGGGCGCGTCGTTGACGCTGGCGACGGAAATCCCTGCTCCGACACTGATGGTTATCAACGCGCCGCCGCTGCCAGTGGCACCGTTGTCGTTGGTGCTGACCAGCAGACCGTCGGCACCCTGGAAGTCGGCATTGGCGAGATATGTCAGGCCGTCGAGCGCGGCGTTGATGGTCGATTGAGATCCAGTGACGACTATTGTCCCCGTGCCATTGCCCGACACCACTACGCCGGTGGCGGCGACGACCGAGGCGGCAATCGTCAAGATGCCATGCTGGACCGAAAGCGCCGTGGTGATCGGCACCGTGCCGGCGTCCGGATCGGCAATCGTGATGGCATTGCCGTTCGCGGCTGAGAACACGTGCACGGTGTCTTCGCTGGCGATCTGGGCGCCGGGCAGGTAGTTGACGGGCGGGTCGTTGATCGCCTCGATCGACACGAACGTGGTGGCGGTTGCGGTTTCGCCGGTGACCGATGTCACGGTGACGTCGATGACGCGAACCGTGGTCGAGGGATTGTCGCTCGTGTTGACGAACCGGATCGACTGGATCGCTGCGATATAGTCGGCGGCACTGGCGACACCGCTGAGATTGACGTGGATGCTGCCGAAGGTGATCGTCACGGTAATGCCGGGCGGCAGGGTGCCAACCAGCAGATTGTCGCCCGCGAACTGGTTCTGCAGCACCACGGTGGCGCTTGACAGTTGCGTGACGTTGGGCGGCAGTGTGATCTGGGTGGCACTGCTAACGGGCAGCGGGCCAGCATTCTCGGGGAAGAACGCCACGCGGTTGACGCCGGGCTGGGTGGTATCGAGATCGACGCCCAGTGCAGCCCCCAACACGACCTTTCGAAGCAAAATGTCCTCGAACGTTTGCGTGCCGTCACCGAGCGGGTCGCGCAACTCCAGCGTCGTGTTGTCGAGCAGTTGCGATGCGCCGAGCTGATGTAGATCGAACACGGCGAAGGCATATTGGAATCCGCCGTCACCCTGGCCTTTGCCCGTGTTGTTCGCCTGCTGGTTCGGGGTCGGCAGATCGCCGCGCTGACCGATCAGCGAGAAGATCTGGTAGGCAGGTGCGACGATCTGCTGATCGGTCTGGACTTCGAGTGCCGACTTGGTGACGACGTTGAATGACGAGGCACTCGAAACTCGCACCACGATATCGGTGCTTGCAACCGTGGTCTGCAGGCCGGAGGGCAACGTCAGGATGTAGGCGCCGACCGGGCCACCCGGATCGGCTGCGAGCGAAAATTCGCCGCTGCCATCGATGGTGGACAGCTTCACGATCGGCGTCGTGCCGCGGATGCCCATTGTTGCGACCGGCGTAGTGACGGCGACAGTGCCGCTCTTGGCGACCTGCCCGGTGATGAAGACGAACGCGCCTTGCACCAGGTTGACGGACATCGCGTTGTCGTTGCGGGCTGGATCATAGACCAGTTCGTTCATCACCATGCGGGCGCTGGCGGACAGCGAAAATACTGTGTTGTCGCGCAGGACGATACCGAGGCTGCTGCCGGCGCCGGTCTCGACCACGTCGCCGCGAAAGATCGGCTCCCCGCTGGCCAGCGGTTGTGAGGCGCCGCCGCGCTGCACCAGGGCTGTGCCCGCAATGGTCCTGACTGTCCCGATTTCAGGTGGACCACCGCCGCCGCCGGCCTGGGCCACTTGCCACGCTGAATCTAGCCCGGAAAGGGATCGCACAACACTTGCCGAGAGTTCGGCGCCGTCCGGGGACCGCAGTATGGCACCGTGCTCGTGTGCAAAATAGTCGGGCAACAGCGCCCGCCTGCCTTCGCCCTCGATCAGCAGATCCGGCCCGACGCGCTTGAACGACCCGGAAAACAAGAGGTGGGCATCTGGAACGACGATCGTGCCGGTGCCATGCGCATCGAGAACATAGTCGACCGGCGTTGCGCCTGCAGGATCAATGGCCTGGTATCGCGACATACGCATCTCCCGAACGCTACGAAATACCCAATCGATCAGACTAAAGTCCCCAAAACGGACCGAAGATAATCTGTGCAAAAGCCACGAATTCAACCATCAAATCACACGCTGTGAACTTATGCTGCCCTTGCAGCACTTAATGTTCACAAGGGTCGGCATAAAAGTTGTGCGCACCATTTGATACTTCAAACGAAAGGTTGGACCGCAGCGCAGCTGTTAACTATTTTGACGGCACGCCCGATGCCAAAGAGGCACATCGTTCGGCGCAACCATGATAGGATCAATTAATTGAATTGTAACGATTGTTTTTTTTAGAGACAAGAAATTGTACAGTGTTTCACTAATCGAACGGTTGGCTGACTATTGCGCGACGGATTTATCCCATGACAAACCACACTCGAGTTGTTGCGATGATCCTGCTCGGTGTTTGCGCCGGATATGGCGAGGTTCGGGCTGAAACTCTCAAGGGCGCCATCGCCAAGGCAGTGGCGAACAATCCGCAAATTCAGGAAGCTGGTGCGAACCGTCGGGCCATCGACGAGGAGCTCAATCAGGCGCGCGGGCTGTACCTGCCGCGGCTGGATCTCGAAGCGTCGGCCGGGTTTGCTTACAATCATCGACCGGGCGCGAGCGTCAATCAGGACAGTCGTTGGGGGGACGCCGCTGGCCTCGTCTCCCGATACACCGTGTTCGATGGCGGCTATCGCAATGCCGAGGTCGCCAAGCAGACCGCCCGCGTCGGCGGTGCGGCGCTGCGTGTGCGCGAGCGTTCCGAGCTGATCGCACTCGACACCCTTCAGGCCTATCTCGACCTGGCGCGCTTTCGCGGTATCCTGCGCGCCGCCGACGAAAACATAAAGGTACACAAGGAACTCCTGAACCTCGTCGACGTGCGGTTCCGCGGCGGCTCTTCGACCCAAGGCGAAGTCTACCTATCGCAGGAGCGGGTGCTGGCGGCGGAGGCCATCCGGGCGGACGTGAAGCGGACGCTCGGCGCCGCCGAGGCCCGCTACGTCAATCTCGTTGGCTCCCGGCCGAGCGGCGTCGATCCGGTGTCGCAGCCACGCTCGCTGCCAACGAGCCAATCAGCGGCGATCCAAGTGGCGCGGGCGCGTAACCCGACGTTGCAGGTGCTGGACAAGGATATCGGCGCTGCGCGAGCCGATCTGACTCAGAGCGAGGCTGCCTTCCGGCCGAACGTGGCGCTCGAAGGCCGCGGCAGCGCCGGCCATGATCTCAACGGCGTGCCAGGTCCGAACCACGATGCCACAGCCAAGGTCGTGATGTCTTGGAACATGTTCAACGGTCATATCGATCAGGCGCGGCGGCGCGAAAAGGCCGAACGTCTGGCGGAGGTGGAGTCGCGCCTCGACAAACTGCGCCGCGATGTCGACGAGGCGGTGATGCGCGCCTGGTCGGACATCAAGACCAACGACGAGCGCCGCGGCGTTCTCGACCGGCAGATCGAGGCGGGCCGCAAGCTGATCTCCGCCTATCGCCAGGAATTCGAGGGCGGCCGTCGTTCCATGCTCGATCTGCTCGAAGCGCAGAACGTTCATTTCAACGCGCGCGTGCAGGGCATTACCGCCGGATCTCTGGCGACCTATTCCCGCTATCAGTTAGTTGCCGCGATGGGCGGGCTGCTCGATCACTTCGGGCTCGGTGCCGATGTGGAGGCCGAAAGCGAGGTGCGACCGTGGAACCGTGACCGCAGGGACCGGCCTGCAGACCCGGCAAATCTGCGGCGTTAACGTCGAGCGGCTCGCCGAAGCAGCCCGCTGCTTGTCGCCGTATCACAGGTGATGCAGGCTGCCGGCACCATTCGTGCATTTGACATGGAAGGCGCGAACCTGTTGTAGCGCAGTGGGCTCAGGCCATGAACTCGCCAGTGCGAACAGAAGTTCTCGATGGGGCGGGGCGGGCAAGTGCCAACGGCCTGATCGAGGCATTCGTCGACGTCGCGGCACGTCAGCGCAAGCCGGTCGGTGCCGCCGAAGTGTTACGCCGCCTGCCCTTCGACGAGCGCGGCATGACGTTGATCTCGCTGCGGGAGGTGGCACCGGCCCTCGGGTTCGAGATCCACCTCGCCACCATGCCAATCGCCGCCGTGCCGGCGATTGCATTGCCGGTCATCATTTTCGACACCAATGGCCACGCCATGGTACTGACCGGGGTCTCGGCGCGCAGCAATACCGCGCGGATTGTCGTGCCGGCTGCCGGGGCAGGTGAACGCCAGATCGCACTCGCCGAACTCGCAAAACAGCACGCCGGTGTCGTCGTCTTTCTGAAGCCTGCCGCGCAGACGAGCGGGCCCACTTTCCAGGGCAGGCCGCCCGATGAGCGCGCGCATTGGTTCTGGTCGACCTTCCGGGCGTTCCAGGGCGACTACGCCCAGGTAGTGGTCGCGGCCCTGCTCATTAACATGCTGGGGGTGGCGGCACCGCTGTTCGTTAAGAACGTCTACGATCGGGTCATCCCCAATCTCGCCATTCCAACGCTGTGGGCGCTGACGGCCGGTGTGCTTTTGGCGCTGGTCCTCGATGTCGTCTTGCGCGCCTTGAGATCTAGCGTCGTCGATGCCACCGGGCGGCGTGTCGATCTGGCGGTTTCGGGGCGGCTGTTCGCGCAGGTTCTGGGGCTTCGCCTCGAAATCCGGCCGGCGACCACCGGCGGGCTTGCCAGCCAGCTGCGCGATTTCGACTCGGTGCGCGACGTGATGACGTCATCGACACTGATCGCGCTCACCGACCTTGCCTTTATCGGTGTGTTTCTTGGTGTCATGTGGCTTATCGTCGGCCCGCTGGCCCTGGTGCCGCTGATCGCCGTGGTCGTGGTCCTGGTGTGCGCGATGCTGATCCAGTTGCCGTTGGCGCGGGCAGTGAAGTCGAGCCAGGTAGACAGCGCTCGTCGGCACAGCATTCTGGTCGAGGCCGCCGGTTCGGTCGAGACGATCAAGAGCATCGGCGCGGAAGGCTATTTGCGGCGCAACTGGAACGAGTCGGTCGCCGCCACCAGCCGGACCACGACGCAGGCGCGCTTCTGGGCCAATCTTTCCGGCAACATGGTGGCGTTCGTCAATCAGGCGGTCTCGATCGCAACCGTCGTGTGGGGCGTGTTCCTGGTGCTTGATGGCACCATAACGGTCGGTTCGCTGATCGCCGCCAGCATCCTTTCGGGCCGTGTCCTGGCGCCGCTCGGCAGTGTCGTGCAAACCCTGGCGCGGGCGCTGCAGGCATGGTCGGCCTTCCGCACCCTCGACGCCCTGATGTCGGCGCCGGCTGAATCCGCTGCCGCGCTGGACGGCTCTCGTCCGCGCGCCGGCGATATTTCGCTTCGCGCCGTATCACTCACGTATCCTGGAGCCAGCACTTCAGCCATCGACCGCATCGATCTCAAGATCGGCAAGGGCGAGCGAGTCGGCCTGATCGGCCGCATCGGGTCGGGCAAGACGTCGATCGGCCGATTGCTGTCGGGTCTCTACCAGCCGACCGGCGGTCAGATCCTGATTGACGGCGTCGATATCCGCCAGTTCGGCGCCGACATCCGATCGCTGGTCGGGTTCAGTCAACAAGACACGGAGCTGTTTTCCGGCACGCTGCGGGAGAATATTGCCATGGGCGCCGCGGATGCAAGGCAGGAGGACATCGAGCGGGCGGCCCGTATCGCCGGCGTCGAGGCGTTTTCGGCACGCATGCCCCTCGGCCTCGCAACGCCCGTGGCCGAACGCGGACGTTCGCTGTCGGGCGGGCAGCGGCAGGCGATCGGGCTTGCCCGTATTCTGGTGCGCCAACCGAAGATCCTGTTCCTCGACGAGCCGTCGTCGGCGATGGACACGTCGACCGAGCGCGCGCTGGTCGCCAACCTGAAGCGCGAACTCGATCCGGACGTAACCTTGCTGATCTCGACCCATCGTGATGGCCTCCTGGAACTGGTCGATCGATTGGTCGTGTTCGACAATGGCCGCATCATCCTCGATGGGCCTAGAGCCGAAGTCATCGAGCGGCTGCGTGAGGCGGCGAAGTCGACACCACCGGTAGCTGCGAAAGCCAATGGCGAGGTGGTGGCGCCATGAATCGGCTCGAACACGCCTTTGCAAATGATGTGGATGCGGCGCTCGATCGCCAGGGTTCGCGCAGTGCGTGGCCGGTGTTGATGATCACAGGTCTTGGAATAGTTTCCGGGTTGGTGTGGGCGCACTTCGCCATCCTCGACGAAGTCACGCACGGCGAGGGGCGCGTCATCCCGTCGAGCCAGGTGCAAGTGGTGCAGCCGCTGGAAGGCGGCATCATCGCAGAAATCAAAGTGAAGGAGGGCCAGCGTGTATCAGTTGGCGAGCCGCTAATACGGATCGACGACGTCTCGTTCTCGTCTAGCCTCGGCGAATTGAAGCAAAAGCGTATGGCGCTTTCTGCGCGCAAGGTTCGGCTCGATGCCGAGTCCTCGGGCACTGAACCCTCCTTCGCCGATGCCGGGCTCGATCGGGCGATGATCGGTGCCGAGCTCCTTCTCTACAAGTCGCGCCAGGCTTCACTCGCCGAGGAACTGGCCGTGGTGGAGCAGCAACTCGCCCAGCGGCGCCTCGAACGCATCGAGATTGCAGACCCGACTCGATGAAGTCGAAGGCGACTTCGGCATTCGCGCAACGCGAACTCGAACTCGGGCGCAATCTGAAGCGCAGCGGCGCCTACCCCGAGATGGAACTGCTGCGGCTCGAACGACAATACCGCACTGAGCAGCGTGATATCGCCGTACTTGCAGCATCACTGCCACGCACGGCGGCGGCGATTGCTGAAGCGACCGCTAAGATCCAGGCAACGATCCTCACTTTTCGCGCGCGCGCCAGCGAGGGGCTAGGCGAGGCCAATGCCAATCTGGCGGTGATCGACGAAAGCCTGAAGGCGGCCGAGGATCGTGTTCGCCGCACCCTTCTGCGTTCTCCGGTCAACGGCATTGTCAATAAGCTCGTTGTCACCACCATCGGCGCGGTGGTGCGTCCTGGCGAGAGCATTGCCGAGATCGTGCCGATAGAGGACAAGCTGCTGGTCGAGGCACGGGTGCGGCCGCAGGACGTGGCTTTCATCCATCCCGGTCAGACGGCGAGCGTCAAGATTACAGCCTACAATTACACGGTCTACGGCGATATGCTGGGCGTCGTCGAACGGATCGGGGCCGACACCATCCCAGATGAAAAGGGTAACCCCTATTTCCGTGTCATCCTGCGCACCGACAACAATCATTTGGGCAACGACAAAGACGCGCTGCCCATCATCCCCGGCATGGTCGTGACCGCCGACATCCGGACGGGGCGCAAGTCGGTGCTCGACTATCTACTACGGCCGATCCAGGTGGCGCGGCACGAAGCACTGCGGGAGAGGTGATGCCGGGTGTGATCGTGTGTTTGATCAAGCACCATCAGTAATCCGTCAGCGCCTTGCGGCTTCCAGTTGCTGACGCTGCGGCGGCGGCGGTACGAGGCATTCGTTCCCCAATGAACAGCCAATCACCGACGGGAGGTTGACAATGACCGGCCGGGCGGCCGCATATTGTATGCAGAATGCCGCCAGAGCATTCACATCGAAATCCGGAGGAACTACGCGTGGCTTCCATCGTCACCGGCACGCTTCTCAAGTGGGGGGGCGTCGCCAAGTTCGGCGGCAAAACCCTCGACGCCATCCTCAAGATGGCGTGAGGGGCACCATGAATATTATCGATCTTTCGATGCCGATCGGCCCGCATTTCCGCTGGCCGACGGAGACGCCGGTGAAGGGCGACATAGCGGCGGGTGACCAGTTTCGCGTCACCCGACTGCACGCGACCTGTCACGGCTTCTCCCACGTCGACGCGCAGGCGCACATTCTCGCCCACGCGCCTACGATCGAGGCGACACCGCTCGCCAAGGTGGTCGGTCCTGCACGCGTGCTGAACTTGCGCGATGTGAAACCGATGGAAGAAATCGGAGCCGAACGTCTGGCCAAGGCCGATCCGGGCGGCCCGGAGGCTGAGATACTCCTGCTGTCGTCAGGCTGGGACCGGCAACGCGACTGGAACACGCGCGAGTTCTGGCTCGATGCGCCATGGATCAATCGCTCGGGCGCCGAATGGTTGGCTGCGCGTAAGCCGACCGCCATTGCCTTCGACTTCCCGCAGGACTTTCCGATCCGCCTGCTGCTCGACAACAAGCACGTGGCTTTCGATCAGCACGTCACGCATGATGTGTGCTTGCGCCAGGGCATCACCCTGATCGAGTATCTGGTGAACACGTCCGCGATCCCCGGTCCGCGGACGTTCCTGTGCGCGGCACCCCTGAAAATTCCCGGTGCCGATGGCGCACCGGCCCGCATCTACGCAGTCGAAGGCTTGGCGGTGAAATAGGAACGAGCAGGAGCCTCATGGTTCTGAGACACGACGACAAGGACGGCGGCGACGGCCTCTACGGTGTGACGCGCATTACCCGTGTCACCTTACACGATGCCGTGCTCAACCAGATCCGCGACATGATCATCGAGGGCACACTTATGCCCGGCACGCGGATCAACGAGGGCCAAGTTGGCGCCTTGCTCGGCGTCTCGCGCACGCCGTTACGCGAAGCCATCAAGACGCTCGCCAGCGAAGGCCTAGTCGAGATCGTGCCAGCCAAGGGCGCGGTGGTGCGCCGCTTCAGCGAAAGCGACATCCGCGAGATCCTGGAGGTGCTGAAGGTTGTCGAACAGGGAGCCGCGCTGCTGGCCTGCGACCGCGCACCCGACACCGAGATCAAGAAGATCGTGAGCCTACACAAACGCATGCTGGCGCTGTACAAGGCGAAGGATCGGCTCGCCTACTTCAAGCTCAACCAGAATATCCACTCGGCGATCGTGCTGGCATCCGGCAACGCTGTTCTCGCCCAGCAACACGAGATGCTGCAGGCGCGCATCAAGCGCATCCGCTTCATCGGCAACGAGACGCCGGATCGCTGGGCTGCGGCCGTCGCTGAGCACGAGGAAATGATCGAGGCGCTAACTGCGCGCGACGGTGAAAAGCTCGCCGAAGTTTTGGGCAGGCACCTGGACAAGACCGTCGACCGGGTGCGTGATGCCATCTGAAACACCAGCGACTCGAGGCCGCGTCATTATCGACGCGCACCATCACGTGTGGGACCCGACGCGCAACTATCATCCATGGCTTTGCGACGAGCCCATGATCCCTTTCCGGTATGGCGACTATTCGTCGATCCGTCGCCCCTATCTGCCCGCCGACTATCGCGCCGATGCCGCGCCGTGGACTCTCGCCGCCAGCGTTTATGTCGAGACTGAATGGGACCCGAAGGACCCTTCTGGCGAAATGGACTACGTCGCCGAACTGATCGCGCGCGACGGGTTGCCGACCGTGGCTGTGGCGCAAGCCTGGCTCGACCGCGACGATGCAGCCGCGGTGCTGGCGTCGCACGCAGCGCGGACCTTCGTGCGCAGCGTCCGGCACAAGCCGCGCGCCAACGCTTCGCCAAGTGACGGGGCGCCCGGCGGCATGACGGATTCGAAATGGCGCCAAGGTCTTGCTCGTCTTGCCCCCCTCGGCCTGCGGTTTGATTTGCAGACGCCGTGGTGGCATTTGGCGGAAGCGGCGCGGCTGGCGAACGATTACCCATCGACGCAGATCATCCTCAACCACACAGGCCTGCCGTCCGATCGTTCCGGCGAAGGTCTCGCCGGCTGGCGTGCAGCGATGGAAGTGCTCGCCGATTGCTCGAACGTCGCCGTGAAAATCTCCGGCATTGGCCAGCGGGACAAGCCTTGGACGGTCGCCGCTAATCGCGGCATCGTGCTCACCACTATTGAAACGTTCGGGGTGGAGCGCTGCATGTTCGCCAGCAATTTCCCGGTCGATCGCGTCTGCGCTGATTTCGGGGCGATCTATGGCGGCTTCCAGGACATCGTCGCCGACTTCACGACAGCCGAGCAGGACGCCCTGTTCATGGACAACGCGCGCCGCATCTACGCGATCGAGGTGCCTCATGGCTAAACTGAAACTCGCCTACATTGGTGTCGGTTTGATGGGACTGCCGATGGTGCGCCATCTGGTGGCAAAGGGCTATACGATTGCAGCTTTCGACATCATCGCGGAGAAGCGCGCCGCTGCCGCCGAAGCCGGCGCCCGCGCGGCAACGTCCGCCACCGAAGCGGTCGTCGGTGCCGACGTCATCGTCCTCAATCTGCCGACGACCGACGCGGTCGAGGACGTGATGTTCGGTGTGGGCGGCATCGCCAAGGCGATGAAGCCACCGCAGCGGCTGGTCGATTTCTCTACCATCACCGTCGACAAGGGGCGCGTCTTCGCAAATCGCCTCTTGGACGAAGCGGGCTGCGGCTGGGTCGACGCGCCCGTTTCCGGCGGCCCGCCGGCTTCCGCCACCGGCACGCTCACCGTCATGGCCGGCGGCCGGTCGGGGGACATTGACGCAGTTCGGCCGCTCATGGCCGACGTGGCGCAGCGCTTCACGCCGATGGGACCATCCGGCGCTGGCCTCGTCGCCAAGATGATCAATCAGATGATCGTCGGTTGCGGCCACGCCGTCATGGCCGAAGCTCTGGTAATGGCCGAGACCGCCGGTATTGACGCCGCCCGAATTCCGGAATGCCTCGCTGGCGGCCATGCCGACGGCTCGCTGCTGCAGAAGCTCTACCCGCGCATGGCGGCGCGCGATTTCACGCCGATGGGCTATTCGCGCCAGTTGCTCAAGGATCTCGAAATGGTCAGCGCCTTCGCTGGCCAGATGAAGGCGCCGATGCCGATGACCGGCGAGGCGCTGAACCTTTACCGCCTGCTCGTACACCTCGGCCATGCCGAACTCGACACCGCCGCGATCGTCAAGGTGTTCGATCGCGATTGAATACCAATCCAATCGGCCCATCAGAGGCCATCAACCGGGAGAGACGACCATGCTGAATAGAAGAGCCCTGCTTGCCGCGACTGCGGCTCTCGCGCTGCTGCCACTGGCTGGCACCGCGCAAGCCCAGATCAAACTGCGCTATGCCCACGTCGGCGTCGCCAATGCGCCGCAGACGCTCTACGCCGACGAAGTTGCCAAACTTGTCAAGGAGCGCACGAGCGGACGCGTCGAAATCCAGGTGTTCGCCAACTCGCAGCTCGGCGGCGTCGGCGAGATGGTCGACGGCATCAAGAGCGGCGCCATCGCCATGGGCCACCACGACTTCGCCTCGCTCGGCAAAATCCTGGCCACAACTGCGGTGTTCAATACGCCATTCGTCTATCGCGACGCCGAGCACTCGTTGCGCGCGACCGACGCCCGCACCTCGCCGGCCTTGCAGGCGATCAACGCCGAACTCGTACAGAAGGGCGGCATGCGTATCGTTGGCAGCTTCTTCCAGGGTACGCGGCATCTGACTTCGAATGAGAAGGTGCTGGCCTTGAAGGATATGGCCGGCAAGAAGTATCGCGGTGTGCCGGTGAAGCTGTGGTCGTCGATGCTGACCGGCATGGGCGCCGTCGCGACTCCGGTCGAAGTGTCGGAACTGGCGACTGCGCTAGCCACCGGCCTTGTCGTTGGCCAAGAGAATCCGCTGCCGAACATCTACAACCTCAAGCTCTACGAGGTGCAGAAGTTCGTCATGCTGACTGGGCACATGCAGTCGGTGCTGTCGGTGTTCGTCAACGAAAAGGTGTGGAACACTATTCCCGAGGCGGATCGCAAGATCTTGGCGGACACCATGTTCGAAGTCGGCCAGAAGACGCTGCAGTGGGACAAAGACACCTTCGACAAGTATCGCAAGGACCTCGAGGGCAAGGGCATGACCTTCGTCACCGAGAAGGACGGCCTCGACGTGGACGGGTTCCGCAAGGCGGTGCTCGGCCAGATCAACAAGGACTTCCCCGAGTGGAAGACCTATATCGAGCAGATCCAGGCGGTGAAGTGAGGCAAGTCACCACTCCCCCCGCCACTTCGGGCGAGAAGGCTTGGGGTGAGGGGCAGCCGCTTGCTCCGAACCCGATCACACCATCCGGTGACGCTCAAACTTTCTTCGCGTTGCCGCCCCTCACCCCGACCCTCTCCCCCTCGAAGTAAAGACCAGGGGGAGAGTGAGAAGACTGCGGAGCCCTCCCCCATGCGCATCTTCGTCGGCGCCCTTCGCGCACTCTGCTGCCTGTTGCTGCTCCTGCTGGTGGTGACGCCGTTCGCGCAAATCATCATGCGCGGCGTGTTCAACGTTCCCATGGCCGGCGCCGAGGAATGGGCGCGCTACATGCTGATCTGCCTGTGCTTCATGGCGGGTGCCCTGGTGACCATCGATGGCGGCCAGATCCGCATGGAGGAGATCCAGGCGCTGCTGCCGGAACGGCCGCGCTGGCTGCTGCAATTGCTGATCGAAGTCGCCGCGATCGCCGTTTTCGGTTTCCTTGCCTACGCGAGCTTTGTCACCATCGCCAACAACATGAGCAACCAGACGGCAACGCTGGAAATGCCGTTCTGGATCTTCATGGCGCCACTCGCCATCGGCTCGACGCTTCTGTGCCTCGCCACCGCGCTGCTGTTGCACCATACGTGGCGGCGCGGCCGTGCGGAAAACAAACAAACGACACTCACCTGAAGGGCGCAGCAATGATCGGATTTCTCGTCGTCGCTGCCTTTCTTGGGCTGTTCGTCATCGGCTTTCCGGTGGTGATCGCTCTGGCCATTCCCTGCTTCGTCTATGTCCTCGCCAACGGCCTGCCGCTGGAACTCGTGGCTCAGCGCACGCTCTATGCACTTGACAGCTTCCCGCTGGTGGCGGTGCCGGTGTTCCTGTTCGTCGGCAGCGTGATGAACAGCGCCGGCATCTCAAAATACATCTACCGGTTCGCCGACACCGCCGTGGGACGATTGCCGGGTGGTCTCGCGCAGGTGAACATATTCGGCAGCCTGATCTTCGCCGGTATCTCGGGCTCGGCACTGGCCGACATCGGCGGTCTAGGCCGGATCGAGATCGACGCCATGAAGCAGAAGGGCTACAGCGCCGCCTTCGCCAGCGCGGTCACGGGTGCTTCGGCGATCGTCGGACCGATCTTCCCGCCGAGCATACCGCTGATCATCTATGGCACCGTGACTGGCGTCTCGGTGCTGCAATTGTTGCTCGGTGGCATCCTGCCGGGCCTGCTTTGCGTCATAATGCTGATGCTGATGACCGGCTGGCTCGCGATGCGTCGTAACTATCCGCGTTCTCCCCGGTGGCCGACACTGGCCGAACTTTGGCACGACATGCTGCCGGCGATTCCGGCGATGCTGGCGCCGGTGATCCTGATCGTCGGCATGCTCGCCGGCTATTTCACGCCGACCGAAATCGCCTCTGTGACGGTGTTCTATACGCTGGCCATTAGCTACTTCTACTACCGGGAGCTCACCTGGCAGGGCATGCATAACGCTGCTATCGAGACCATCCGTGCGTCATCGGCGATCCTGCTGATCGTGGCGGTGGCGGCGCTGTTCGGCTGGATACTGTCGGTCGAGCAGGTGCCGCAGATCATGACCGGGTGGATGCTCTCGATCTCGAAGAACCCCTACGTGCTGCTCTTGATTGTCAATTTTCTATTGATCTTCGTTGGAATGTTCCTCGACAGTACGACCGCGATCCTCGTCATCGCGCCAATCATCGCCAAACCACTGGTCGCCGCGGGCGTTGATCCGGTGCACCTCGGAATGGTGGTGGTGTTCAATCTGATGATCGGCCTGTTGACGCCGCCAATGGGCCTAGCGCTCTTCCTCGTCGCTGACATCGCCGGCGTCAAGATGAAGGACGTGCTGCGGGAGATGATGCCCTACTATATTCCGCTCGGCATCACGCTGCTGATTATTACCTACATTCCGTGGATCACTACCTTGATCCCGCGGATGGTGCTCGGAAATTGAGCTGATTGAGCGCTCGCGATCCGGCGGGACCATGCCCGCTCCCCATTCGGGCGGGTTATTGTTCCAACGAGCGACTGAAGGTCTACCCCCAAGTTACTGCCGGCCGCTTGACGACTGTCAGATTGCCCCTCGGCATTGTGCGTAGGCAGGATGGAAGGAACTCGTCGGTCAAGGCATGGGAACGAACCCGCTCACGCTTTGAAATTGGTTTCGATGGGCACCTTACGTCTGGTGTTTGCGCAATGGAGATCCCGGAAGATGCTGCCTACGTAATGCGTTGGCCGAGTGGCATACCACTTCGGAAATCTGCAGCAGCTGTCTGGCCAAGGGACTTGTCTTGCGCCAGATCATTCCGATGGTTCGCGAGGGTTGCGGACTCCGGAAGTGTGCCACTGACACGAACGCCGAGCGAGTCTCCACCGCAACGGCCATTTCCGGGATCAAAGTCACGCCGATGCCGGCGCTGACCATTTGCACCAGTGTGGTGAGAGAGCTACCGTCCAGCAATTCCCGCGGCAGTGTCGAATTCATGTCGCAGAACGATAGCGCCTGGTCGCGAAAGCAGTGCCCCTCTTCAAGAAGAAGGAGCCGCATTTCGCGAAGCGACTTGCGACTGGGCACGGGCTTCCCCTCATCCTCACTTGGTCGCACCAGCACGAAAGTTTCAGTAAACAGCGCCACCTCGGTCAACGAAGGCTCGGACACGGGCAAGGCAACAATTGCTGTGTCTAGCCTGCCTTCAAGAAGCTCTTGGATCAGCTTCGGGGTCACTGTTTCGCGAACGTGAAGGTCCAGACCGGCATTAGCTCGCGTGAGGTCGCCTATGATCGTGGGCAGCAGGTAGGGGGCGATTGTCGGGATCACACCAATGCGTAACCGCCCCAGCAGCCGGTGCCGCGAGGCGCGCGCCAAGTCGCCAAGTTCATCGACCGAACGAAGGATATCGCGAACGCGCAGGGCAAACTGTTCGCCGAAGTTGCTGAGCCGAACCTGTCGTGAAGCTCGCTCGAAAAGCTCTGTTCCCAGCGATTCTTCTAGTTCCTTGATCTGCATAGATAATGCTGGCTGCGAGATCGCACAAGCATCCGCCGCGCGTCCGAAGTGGCCGTGTCGTGCCAGGGCCTCGAAATAGCGAAGTTGCTTGAGCGTCAGATTGGCCATAACCGCACCTTATCGTCGCAATCAGTAAATCCAACTTAGGCTAATGAGGCGGTTCTGATAGACCTAAGTCAATGGAGCGAGGCGCAGTCAATGTCACCATCGTCGGGCTTCAGGATCATTGATGGTGCACAGGTTGCCGAAACCCACCGCGTGCAAGAACTGACGAACGCGCAGGTCCATCATCGCAACCACGATCGGAGAGTAAAATGGGCGGAAATGATAATTCGAATGAGGGCAAATGCCCGGTCATGCATGGCGGTGGCAAACACGCGACTTTTGCGGCCAGGTCGAACCGCGACTGGTGGCCGAACCAGTTGAACCTCAACATTCTTCACCAGCATTCGCCAGCCTCCAATCCGATGGGTGCTGACTTCAACTACGCGCAGGAGTTCAAGAAGCTTGACCTCGCCGCGTTGAAGAAAGACCTCTACGGCCTGATGACCAATTCGCAGGAGTGGTGGCCGGCTGACTGGGGCCATTACGGCGGCTTGTTCATCCGCATGGCGTGGCATAGCGCTGGCACCTATCGCACCGGCGACGGACGAGGCGGTGCCGGCACCGGCACGCAGCGCTTCGCGCCGCTCAACAGCTGGCCGGATAACGGCAACCTCGACAAGGCGCGCCGCCTGCTGTGGCCGATCAAGCAGAAATATGGCAACAAGATCTCCTGGGCCGATCTCATGGTTCTTGCCGGCAACTGCGCCCTGGAATTGATGGGCTTCAAGACCTTCGGCTTCGGCGGCGGCCGTGCAGACGTCTGGGCGCCGGAGGAAGATATCTATTGGGGGGCGGAAGATACCTGGCTCGGCGACAAGCGCTACCAGGGCGACCGGCAGCTTGATAACCCACTCGCCGCCGTGCAAATGGGTCTGATCTACGTCAACCCGGAAGGTCCAAACGGCAAGCCCGATCCGGTCGCCTCGGGCCGCGACATTCGCGAGACCTTCGCCCGCATGGCGATGAACGACGAGGAGACGGTTGCACTCACCGCCGGTGGTCATACCTTCGGCAAGGCGCATGGCGCGGGGGATACAGCACTCGTCGGTCGTGAACCGGAAGGGGCCGCAATCGAGGAGATGGGTCTCGGCTGGAAGAACGCACTGGGCAGCGGCAAGGGCGTGCACACCACGACCAGCGGCATCGAAGGCGCCTGGAAGCCGAACCCGACCAAGTGGGATAACGGCTATTTCGACATGCTGTTCGGCTACGAGTGGGAACTGGTGAAGAGCCCGGCCGGCGCCAACCAGTGGGCGGCGAAGGACGTCAAGCCCGAGCACATGATTCCCGATGCGCACGATCCGTCAAAGAAGCATCGGCCGATGATGACCACGGCGGATCTGGCGATGCGCTTTGATCCCGCCTACGAGAAGATCTCGCGCCGCTTCCACAAGAACCCGCAAGAATTTGCCGACGCGTTTGCCCGCGCCTGGTTCAAGCTGACGCATCGCGACATGGGTCCGAAGCCGCTCTACCTTGGGCCGGAAGTGCCGAAGGAAGACCTGATCTGGCAGGACCCGATCCCGGCCGTCAATCACCCGCTGATCGACGCCAAGGACATCGCCGATCTCAAGGCCAAGGTCCTCGCCTCGGGTCCTTCAATCTCGGAACTGGTGTCGGCCGCATGGGCCTCGGCCTCGACTTTCCGTGGCTCGGACAAGCGCGGCGGTGCCAACGGTGCGCGCGTCCGCCTCAGTCCTCAGAAGGATTGGGAAGCGAACCAGCCGGCCCAACTGGCGAAAGTGCTGGCGGCCCTTGAGGGCGTCCAAAAAGCATTTAACGCTTCCGCATCTGGCGGCAAGCGGGTCTCGATCGCCGATCTGATCGTGCTCGGTGGTTCGGCTGCCGTCGAAGCGGCTGCCAAATCCGCCGGTCACGTCGTGACGGTGCCGTTCACGCCGGGCCGCATGGATGCAGCCCAAGCTGAGACAGATGTCGAAAGCTTCGCCGTACTCGAACCCGAGGCGGACGGCTTCCGTAACTATCAGAAAGCGGCCTATTCGGTTCCGGCCGAGGCCATGCTTCTCGATAAGGCACAACTGATGACGCTGACCGCACCAGAGATGACGGTGCTGGTCGGCGGCCTGCGCGTGCTCGGCGCTAACGTCGCCGGTGCCAAGCATGGAGTCTTCACGTCGCGGCCCGGTCAATTGACGAACGATTTCTTCGTCAATCTCGTCGACATGGGCACGACATGGAAGCCTATGTCGGCCGCCGGCGACACGTTTGAAGGTCGCGACACCAAGACCGGCGCGGCGAAGTGGACGGCAACCCGCGTTGATCTGGTGTTCGGCTCGAACTCGCAGTTGCGGGCGCTGGCCGAAGTTTATGCCCAGGACGACGCCAAGGCGAAGTTCGTTGAGGACTTCGTGGCGGCTTGGACCAAGGTGATGAACGCGGACCGCTTCGATCTTGCTTGATGGTGGGCAGGCCTTCGAGGACTTCTATAGCGCAGCCGCCCCAGGACCGGATGGCGGCTGCGCAATTCTGACGGAAATCCGTGAAGAACCAGAACGCCGGTCGAAGCCGGGTCAGCAAGTCAGGGCCGCTTTGCAAGGCAACTTGTACGCCGCCTTGACGCCGCCGCGATCCAGAAGGTCGAGGCAGAGTTTCAGCTTTCAGATCCGGCAATGCAGCCCAAGTTGTTTGAAGCATCCTGGTTCAGACATGCAATCCAGGAGCTTCGTGGCCTGTACGCTCCACATACTCAGTGTAGCCACCGCCGTAGGCGTGAATGCCCTCCGGAGTGAGTTCCAGCACTCGGTTCGATAGCGCGGCCAGAAAGTGCCGGTCGTGCGATACGAACAGCATGGCGCCTTCATATTGCGATAGCGCCGTGATCAACATCTCCTTGGTATCCAGGTCGAGATGGTTGGTCGGTTCGTCCAGCACGAGGAAATTCGGCGGATCGTAGAGCATCTTGGCCATTACAAGTCGTGCTTTCTCGCCGCCCGAGAGCACCCGGCATTTCTTCTCCACGTCGTCGCCGGAGAAGCCGAAACAGCCGGCCAGTGCGCGCAGCGAGCCTTGTCCCGCCTTGGGAAACTCATGCTCCAGCGTTTCGAAAACGGTATCCTCGCCGTCGAGTAGATCCATGGCGTGCTGGGCGAAGTAGCCCATCTTGACGCTGGCGCCGAGTGCGACTGTCCCATCGTCGGGACGCGTCGAGCCTGCCACCAGCTTCAGCAGCGTGGACTTGCCAGCGCCGTTGACGCCCATCACGCACCAGCGCTCCTTGCGCCGCACCTGGAAATCCAATCCGTCATAGATGCGCCGGTTGCCATATCCTTTGTGGACGTTCTTGAGGCTCGCCACATCTTCCCCGGAGCGCGGCGCCGCCGGGAATTCGAATAGGACGCTACGACGGCGCTTGGGCGGCTCGACCCGGTCAATCTTCTCGAGCTTCTTCACCCGGCTCTGTACTTGGGCTGCATGCGAGGCGCGCGCCTTGAAGCGCTCGATGAATTTGATTTCCTTCGCCAGCATCGCTTGCTGACGCTCGAACTGAGCCTGCTGCTGCTTTTCGTTCTGCCCGCGCTGCTGTTCGTAGAACTCGTAGTTGCCCGAGTAGCTGGTAAGCTGGCCGCCGTCGATTTCCACCACCTTGGTCACGATGCGGTTCATGAACTCGCGGTCGTGGGAGGTCATGAACAGCGCGCCCTCATAGCTCTTGAGAAAGGCCTCCAACCAGATCAGACTTTCCAGGTCGAGATGGTTGCTCGGCTCGTCGAGCAGCATGGCGTCGGGGCGCATCAGCAGGATGCGGGCCAGTGCCACGCGCATCTTCCAGCCACCGGATAGCGCACCAACGTCGCCGTCCATCATCTCCGGGGCGAAACTCAAGCCGGCCAGGACTTCGCGGGCACGGCTCTCCAGCGCATAGCCGTCGAGTTCCTCGAAGCGCGCCTGCACTTCACCGTAGCGCTCCACGATAGCTTCCATCTCGTCGGCTCGATCCGGGTCGGCCATTGCCACTTCCAGGGCCTTGAGTTCGGCAGCGACCGTGCTCACTGGGCCCACGCCATCCATCACCTCGGCGACCGCGCTGCGGCCATGCATGTCGCCGACGTCTTGGCTGAAGTAGCCGATGGTGATGCCTCGATCGATGCCGACCTGGCCCTCGTCAGGTTGTTCCTGTCCGGTGATCAGTCGGAAGATCGTGGTTTTGCCGGCGCCGTTGGGTCCGACGAGGCCGACCTTCTCTCCTCTGTTGAGCGCCGCCGATGCCTCGATGAAAAGGATCTGGTGGCCATTCTGCTTGGAGATGCTGTCAAGACGAATCATATGGTCAGGCCCTGGAACTAGGTTTTGTCGCGCTTCTATTCGCATAAGCCGCGTCACGTTCGCGGAAGCGATTTGGCTGTCGCGCTCTTAGGCCATGTGGCGCGCCAACGAAAGTGTGGCGCCATGGTTAACATCGGCGCGGTCGGTCGATGTAGGTGACGGATCAGTGGCGAAGTCTGATCAACTTGACGATCTGCTCGTCGATGCCTCGACCGCGCATCTGGTGCGCAACCCGGAGCGGTTCGACGTGATCTGCGCGACGAACCTTTTCGGCGACATTCTTTCCGATCTGGCGAGCGAGTTGTCCGGGAGTCTCGGCCTCGCCGGTTCGATCAAACGCTATCGCAACCCATTGCTGCGCAGCCAGGCCCAGCACGGCTCGGCGCCGGATATTGCGGGCAAGAATATCGCCAATCCAACATCAATGATCCTGTCGGTGGCAATGCTATTCAATTGGATGGGCACACGGCACGCGAAGCCCGCATTCCACCAAGCCGCCACCGCAATGGAAAGAGCCGTCGACGCCGTCCTTACCAACCCTGCATCGCGGACCCGCGACTTGGGCGGTAAGATGAATACCGATGAATTTGACCATTCAGTCGCTAGCGCACTAGCCTGATTGGTTGCAAAGGTCGCATGGAGTGTGAGGCGGTGAGGCAGGACGGCTGAGTTCGGTCTATACGTCGACTGATGCCAGGCGCAACTCGAACAATTTGTGGAATGCGCCACCGTTGGCACAGTTCACTTGCAGATCCGGTTCATGCCGTCGCGGCCATGGCGGGCGAGGTCGACGTGGAAATGATCGTGGTGATTGGCGTCGTGGTCCGGACCAAGCACAGTTGTGAATTCCTGGCAGGCACCGCGATGCACCGCGCGCAGGAATGAGCGTTCGCGGACATCACCGTTCCAGCCGCCCTTGACGGTGATGGTTCGCCCATCCGCCAGCTGGAACTGGGAAATATCGAGCGCATTCGCGTGCCCGTGCTCGGACAACTTGCTGCCGTTGACGTTGTTCATCGGCCGGCAAGAATAGGACGCCGCGATCTTGAGTTCGACGATCGGGGAACCGAGATGCGCACGCGCTGCCGGTTCCACAACCATTTGAACCCAGCGTTCAACCGCTGGTACCATCGGGCAGCGCAGCATGGCGGGTGGCTTTAGCGAAACCCTTCCCTGATCGGCGGCTGTCATCTGGAAGGGGCGATTGGCGCCGCAGTATTCGGCGGGGCCGCCAAGGGCCG
>CAVTAL010000028.1:0-16864 GCA_963732635.1 uncultured Alphaproteobacteria bacterium | reverse complement strand
ACGCTAAAGGGCGTCCTAACTCAACCTACGGCATTGCGCCGTTCGGGTTCGACAGCATTTTCCACGCCATGGCGATGCGGGCGGCGGCGGACAGCAGGCATAGCGCCGCGAAGACGAACGCGAAGCCCGCGAACCACGCGGGCCACAAACAGAAGGCCGCGAACACCACGATGGTCTCGCTGCCTTCTGCAATGCCACTCAGGTAGTACAGCGACTTCCTGCCCTGCGCGCCGGTCTCGAGCTTGTGCCGCTCGGCCATCACGGCAAAGGCGAGAAATGCCGTGCCGTTGACCAGGAAGCCGGCCAGCAGGCAACTGGCCGCCAGCGCATTCGCCGCCGGATCGCGCACCGCGAATGCCAGCGGGATCGCGGCATACACCACGAAATCCAGCACAATATCGAGAAATCCGCCACGATTGGTCGGTGCGGACTGGCGCGCGACCGCGCCGTCGACACCGTCGAGGATGCGGCCAGCCAGGAACAGTCCGAGGCCAATCAGGCTTGACCCAAACGCAATCGCAACTGCGGCCGTGACACCGAACGCCGCACCAGCAATCGTGATTTGGTCGGCGCTAACGCCTGCCGCGGCCAGTCGCCGCGCAACGGCATTAAGTGGCGGGTTGATCAAACGGCGCAGGCGTGCGTCAAACATGCGATCTCCTTTGCGACGAAGGTACAGCGCGCGGTTTGCGTCACCCGGCCCGAAATCCACTCCGTTGTAATATTCCCGGCCAAGGCCACGACACTGGTACCGCATACTCCGATCGTTGGCTGAGCTATTCCTTTCCAGATTGTGGCAAGAACTATGCCTGACCGCGACGGGCAAGGCTCGCGCGCAGAAATGCCGGGATGACACCGGTTCCCTGGTTTGGCAGTGTGGCGCGAACGATAAATCAGCACGCCGCCCCGAGGAACCCATGCAAGGCTTGTATTTTGAGGAATGCGAGATCGGAAGCGTGATCGAGCACGCATTGCGACGTACCGTGACCGAAATGGATAACACGCTGTTCTCCTGCCTCACTCACAATCCGCAGCCCCTCCACATCGACCACGATTTCGCGGCCAAGAGCGAGTGGGGCAAGCCGCTGGTCAATTCATTGTTCACGCTCGGCCTGATGATCGGCGTCTCGGTTGGCGACACCACCGTCGGCACGCTGGTCGCCAACCTCGGCATGACCGACTGCAAGTTCGGCAAGCCAGTATTCCACGGCGACACCCTGCACTTCACCACCGAAATCGCCTCGCGACGCGAGAGCAAGTCGCGTGCCGATGCCGGCATCGTCGAGTTCCACCATCGCGCCTTCAACCAGCACGGCAAGCTGGTCGCCGAATGCAAGAGGCAGGCATTCATGAAAAAGCGCCCCGCCTGACAATATCGATCATCAATTCAAGGATACTCCTCCATGCGTTCCCTCCTCTTCGTGCCCGGTGACAGCGAGAAAAAGCAGTCCAAGGCGCTCGATACCGGCGCCGACGCGCTGCTCCTCGACCTTGAGGATTCGGTGGCGCCGTCGCGCAAGCCTGCCGCCCGCGAAATCACTTCCGCCTGGCTCGTGAACGCGAAACAAACCGCTAAGCGCCCGCGCCTCTACGTCCGCATGAATGCGCTGTCGTCGCCCTATTGGCAGGCCGACCTCGAAGGCGTGATGCCGGCCGGGCCTGATGGTATCATCCTGCCCAAGCCGAACTCCGGCGCCGATGTCGAGCAACTGTCGCTGACACTCGCCACACTCGAAGACAAGTTCGGGCTCGTGCATGGCGTGACCCGCATCCTGCCGATCGCCACCGAAGTGCCTATGTCGGTGCTGCAGATGCCAACCTACGTCGGCGCCAGTACGCGAATGATTGGCCTCACCTGGGGCGCGGAGGATCTTGGCGCCGAAATCGGTGCTAGCGCCAACCGCCATGCGGATGGCACCTTCACCACGCCGTTCCAGTTAGCCCGCGACCTTACGCTGTTCACAGCTTGCGCGGCGGGCGTGCTACCGCTCGACACCGTGTTCATCAACTTCCGTGATCCCGCAGGTCTGAAGCGCGAGGCCGAAGCCGCCGCCCGCGATGGCTTTGTCGGCAAGCTCGCGATCCATCCGGATCAGGTGGCGGTGATCAACGCCGCTTTCACGCCAACTGCGGATGCGGTGGCGCATGCCAAGGCGGTTGTGAAGCTGTTCGAGGACAACCCAGGCTCGGGGGCGCTATCGATGAACGGCCAGATGGTCGACATTCCGCACCTGAAACATGCCGAGCGTCTGTTGGCACGGGCGGCACTGGCCTCATGATCACGGTCGGTGTCGGCGGGATTATTCAGCGTCCGGCGCCGACCGTTCGGACATCGCGAAGCTCGCCCATATGCAGGCGAGGAAGGCGAACATGATGGCCGCGATCACCGCACTGGTCCAAAACGTCAAAGGGCGGCCCAGCGCCCAGGCACCGGCGGAGAGCATCACTGTCCAGAAGATCGTAGGCGCGACGGCAACAATCGAAAGCCCGATCAACCGCCCGGTGAGAACGCTTGTGTCATGGGTCTGGGGACCGTCTGTCATGGCCATCGCTGCTTGACCGTTAATCATGTCCCGCTCGCCACCTAAACGCGTCGACCACCACGCTTGTTCCACCGTAGGGTAACGAGCCCGCGTAAACGACAAATTAAAACGACGCCTCGAATTGCAAATGGACGCCAATTCGGCTCACCGCACAAACAGTCTCGACGACAATGGCCGTTCGGCGCACATTCGGTTCCGTCATCCCCACACCCCATGCGAGAGATGCAGACGCCATGTCCGAGACCTACGAAATCCTTGCCCTGAAGTACGCGACCCACGCCAATCGCACCCGCTTCGACAACTTCATGTCGGCCGACGATCACGCCACGATCCAACCGATCGACTATTTCGTCTGGGTGATCCGCAATGCCAACCGTACGATCCTGGTCGACACTGGATTGGATCACGCCGAGGCCAAGTTGCGCGGCCGCACGCTCGATCTAGAGCCGCAAGAGATGTTGAAGCGCGTCGGCATCGAGGCGGCGAAAATCGAGACGGTTGTCATTTCGCATCTGCATTACGACCACGCCGGCACGCTCGACCAGTACGGCCACGCCAAATTCCACATCCAGGAAGCCGAGATGGCCTACGCCACCGGCCCGTGCATGTGCGAGGACGCGATGCGCAAGCCGTTCACCGTCGATCACGTCTGCAGCTTGGTGAAGAAAGTGTATTCGGGCCGCGTCGCTTTCCACAATGGCGATGGCGAAGTCGCGCCTGGCGTCACCGTGCACAAGACCGGCGGCCATTCGAAGGGTCTGCAGAGCGTGCGGGTGATGACAGCAAATGGCCCGGTGGTGCTAGCCTCCGATGCCACGCACCTCTACGAGAACATCGACCGCCGCAAGCCGTTTTCGATCACGGTCGACGTCGAGGAAACTTTGAAGACCTACACCCGATTGGAGCAATTAGCCGGTAGCCGCGCCCGCGTGGTGCCGGGCCACGATCCCCTCGTCCTCAAGCGCTTCCCGGCCTGGAAGCCCGAGACCGAGGGCACCGTCCACCGTCTTGACCTGCCGGCCAAGAGCGCTTGACGTCCAATCGATCTGCTCCGGTCACGCCAACCCAAGCCGGAGCAGGTCGTGCACGTGCACGAGGCCGACCGGCACCCCCTTGTCGACGACGAACAGCGCCGTGATCCGCGACGAATTAATCTGTTCGAGCGCCGCAGAAGCGAGCAAGGTCGGCGCGATCGTCTTCGGTTTGCGCGTCATGATCTGACCGGTGGTGGAGGTCAGCAGGTCCTTGCCCATGTGCCGGCGCAAGTCGCCATCAGTGATGATGCCGACGAATTTGCCCTCGCTATCGACAATACCGAGACAACCGAGCGCCTTCGCCGTCATGATGACGAGCGCCTGCCCCATGATGTCATCCTCGCGCGCCAGCGGCAGGCGCTCATCGGTGTGCATGACGTCGGCGACGAACTTGAGCTTCGAGCCAAGCGAGCCGCCGGGATGGAAATCCTTGAAATGATGCGCGGTAAAGCCCTTGGCCTCCATCAGCGCGACCGCGATGCAGTCACCCATCGCGAGTTGCATCGTCGTCGAGGTGGTTGGCGCCAGCCCATGCGGGCAGGCCTCCGCCGCGCGCGGCAATTCGAGTACCACGTTGGCCGCGCGTCCGAGCGCGCTACTCGACCGCGACGTCAGCGCGATCAGTGGCACCGCGAACCGGCCTGCGAAGGTCAAGATGTTCGATAACTCGACCGTCTCACCCGACCACGAAATAGCCAGGATGCAGTCCTCGCGTGTAATCATGCCGAGATCACCATGCGAGGCTTCCGTCGGATGGACGAAATGAGCCGGCGTGCCCGTGGACGCGAAGGTGGCGGCGATCTTCTGGCCGACATGGCCGCTCTTGCCGATGCCGGTGACGATCACGCGCCCCTTTGTCGCGTGCAGTATCTCGATCGCTTGCGCAAACGCGGCTCCAAGGCCATTGCCGAGGGCGTCGCGCAGCGCGCTCAAACCTAGCGCCTCGGTTTCGAGGGTGCGGCTGGCCGATGCGATTGCATCTCGTGCACGCTCATTTTCCGGGTGCGCCTCGCGGTTCGCAGCTGTCGCCGTCGTCATTGCCTGGAACTCCCGGAGTGCCCACGGATTCGCGGGGACTCATTAATCATAGCAAACGCCGGCCCCACGACCAAATCCGAGCGGCAACTTATTCAGAAACCGAACACTGTTGTGCCTTGGTTCGGCGCAAAATCTGCAAACAATGGTGGAAACCATGACGATGGTCCGATAAGGCGGACGCCTGACCAATGTTGCGGCTGCCGGTTGCCCGTCATAAGTCTGTGATAACCGCCCCTGCCATCCCCTAAACGGAGTACTCCCCATGTTCGACGCGAAAAGCCTTCTCGAAGCTCTGGTGAAGGGCGCAGCCCCGGCGCAGCCGCAAGCCCAGGCCGGCGGCATGGGTGGCCTCGGTGATCTGCTCGGCCAGATCATGGGCGGCGGCGCGCAGCCCGGCGGCCATGCCGCGCCCCAGGCAGCACCCGGCGGCATGGGCGGTCTCGGCGACCTGCTCGGCAAGATGATGCAGGGTGGCGGCGCGCCGCAGTCCGGTGCTCCGGCTGGCGGCCAGAGCGGCGGCATGGGCGGTCTTGAGGATATGTTGCGCAAGATGATGCCGGCCGGCGGCACGCCGCAAGGCGGCGGACAATCGGCTCCGGGAGCGGGCGGCATGGGCGGCCTCGGTGACATCCTTGGCAAACTCGGCGGCGCTGGTGGCGCCCAGGGCGGCGGACAGGGCGGCGGTCTCGCTGACATCCTCGGCCAGATCCTCGGGCAGGCGACCTCCGGCGTGAAAGAAGGCGCGCAGCAGATCGAGCAGCATACCGGCCTTGGCGGTCGCGCTCGCGAAGCGGTGACGCAGCAGACCGGCCAGTCACCGGAAGAGCTGATGGCCAAGCTGAAAGATCTGATCTCCCAGCATCAGATGGGTGCGGCTGCGACCGCTGGTGGCCTCGGTGCCGTTGTGCTCGGCACCAAGACTGGCCGCTCGGCAGCACTCGGCGCCGCCAAGCTCGGTGCGCTCGCCCTGATTGGCGGCCTCGCGTACAAGGCCTATCAGAATTATTCGCAGGGCAAGCCGATGATCGGTGGCGGCGCCGGGTTCATGGCCGAGCAGGCCCCGACCGGCTCGGGCTTCGAGCCACAGGCAATCACCAATGACGCGGCCGTGCTCTACATCCGCGCCATGATCGCCGCCGCCGCCGCCGACGGTCGCATCGACGCGGCCGAACAGCAAAAAATCCTCGGCGGCCTGAAGCAGGCCGGCGTCGAGCAGGGTGCTCGCGAGTTCCTGCAGAACGAGATCCAGAACCCGGCCACCGCCGATCAACTGGCGGCTGCCTGCCAGTCGGGCGAGCAGGCGGTGCAGGTGTTCACTGCAGCGCGTATCGCTATCGATATCGACAGCAATGAAGAGAACGACTTCCTGGTCGATCTCGCCACCAAACTCGGCATCGATGAGAAGCTCGCCCAGCACATCGACGCCGCCGCCAGCGCCCAAACGGCATAACAGCGGATCGAGATTGCGGCACGAACACCAACGGCCCATCTCGCGATGGGCCGTTTTGCTTTCAACCGAGCACCTACTTCCACCAGCCGTTTACGAACGCCTTGATCAGCGAACGGGCGATCGCCTGCTGGCCCGGCACCCAATAGTTCTCCGGATGCTTCTTATCGAGCATCAACCAAATCTCGTCGCGGGTGAACCAGCGCGCTTCCTCGATCTCATTCGGATCGATCTTGATCTCGGTCGAGTTCGCCATGGCGAGGGCACCTAGCATCAGCGAGTGCGGGAACGGCCACGGCTGGCACGAATGGTAGCGCACCTCGCCGATGTCGAGACCGGCTTCCTCGAAGATCTCGCGCCGCACTGCATGTTCCAAGTCCTCGCCCGGCTCGATGAAGCCGGCGAGCGTCGAATACATCCTGGGCTCCTTCTGGAACCGCCCCTCATGCCCGAGCAGACAGCGTTCGCCGTCGGTGACAAGCATAATGACCACCGGGTCGGTACGCGGAAAATGTTCCTGTCCGCAAGCCCAGCACTTGCGCTTCCACCCTCCGTCCTTGATCATCGTCGTGCCGCCGCAGCGACCACAGCAATGGGCGCCCTCGTGCCAGTGGGTGAGCGACTTGGCTTGGCCGACCAGCGACAACTCGTCGGCGCTCATCGCTCCTTGCATGGCGAGCGTGCGCAGATCAACGATCGGCCGCATCATCGCCGCACCACCCGGCGCGTTCTTGGCCCGGTGCTCGGTGACGGCGACGGCGAAATAGCCAGTGCCGGTTTGGCGATCAACACCGAGAAAAAGCGCGTCCGAAGTCGGTAACCCGAGGTTCTGCAGTTCGTCCTGGGTGAACCAGCGAATCGATGCCTCGGACTTCTCCTCGTTCGAGATAATCACCGGCTTGGCGTCCGCCAATACCAGGAAACGGGCGGACGGCGCATTGCGCAGGCCATTCAGATAGGCTTCGTCGCCACGCTTCATCCCCATGCGATCAAGCACGGTCGTCGTCCTGAGTGTCGGGATCATTCGGCTCTCCAACCCTTGCCTGCCAATCTCTGGCGACACAGAGCACAGTCGGACCCGCTCCCGCAACGGGCAAAGGCAATGTCCGTGACACGGCGAGCAACTGCCGGTAGCTTTTGCAGCTTCGCCATCACCCGCCACCGGGATTTTCACCTTTGGACATCTATGTCTTTCTCGCCGTCATGGCGTCGGCCGCCATGCATGCCGGCTGGAACGCGCTGCTGAAGGGCGGCGGCGATCCATTCGACAGCATGGCGCGGATCAGCGCCGCCGGCGGTGTCATCGCGGCTGTCGGAGTGTGGTTCGTGCAGTGGCCATTGACGGCCGCCTGGCCCTGGATCGCAGTCTCGTGGGGACTACACGCCGCCTACCGCTACTTTTTGATCGCCGCTTACCGCGCCGGCGACCTTTCGCATGTCTACCCGATCGCGCGCGGCACAGCGCCGCTGCTGACGGCCATCGGCACCGCACTGCTGCTAGGCGAGACGCTCTCTCTGCTGGGCTACGCTGGCGTCGCGGCCCTCGCCTCCGGCGTCTTCCTGATGTCACTAAAAGGCAGCCGCGGCGGTGGCTTCGAGCTGCATGCCGTCGGCTACGCGCTCGCCACTGCAATCACGATCTGCGGCTACACCATCGTCGACGGTCACGGTGCACGCATCAATGGCTCGGCGGCGAGTTTCATCTTGTGGGAGATGTTTGGTAACGCCATCATCATGGCGGCAACGGCATTGCATGTACGCGGTCCGTCGGTCTACGCGACCTTGCGCACGCAATGGCCGTCGGCAATCGGCGCCGCCGCGATGTCGACGACTGCTTACATCATTGTCACCTGGGCGATGACCAAGGCGCCGATCGCCCTTGTTGCCGCGTTACGCGAAACCGGCGTGCTGTTTGCCGCCCTGATCGGCGTGCTGTTCCTCGGCGAGCCGATGACCCGTTGGCGTTGGATCGCCGCCGCCGTCATAGTCAGCGGCGTGGTTATGCTGCGGCTGAGTTGATACTTTTTGCTGGCGCGCGCGGAACAGCGAAGGTGGCCCGTCGCATCCGGCCGGCTCGCGGAACGCGTGTCGGATGCGACCACTAGAACAGCGGAGCCAGCGCCGTCCGGATTGCGCTTTCGTCCAAATCCTTGGTGATGAACACGATCTTTGAGCGCCGGTCGGCGGAGGGCCAGGCCGGTAGCTGCTCGGCCGGATAGAACGCCTGGTTTACGCCATGAATGACGACCGGCAGTTCCTCCCCATCGATATCGAGAATGCCCTTCATGCGCAGGATCTTGGCGCCGTAGACCATGCGCACGGCCTCCATCAGTCCTTCAAGCTTGCGGCCATCTAGCGGCTTGTCGAACGTCAATGCGAACGATCGGATGCCGTGTAGATGCGTCGAGACCGCCGCGTCGTGATGGTGGTGTGGATGGTCGCAGTCGTCAGCCGCGCAGTCAGGGCCGTGCACATGAGCTGGCGCCGCGCCATAGCGATCGGCCGCGAGCCAGGCCTCGGCGTCCTTGCCACTGGCGACGATCTCGGTGGCGCCGATTTCGAACAGCAGCGCCGGATCAATATCGCCCTTGATCGCGGTCGTGAGGGTGGCGGCCGGATTGAGCTCGGCCAGCAGCCATCGAATATTGGAAGTCTTCGCCGCCGTCACACGATCCGTCTTGGTCAGCACCAGTCTGTCGGCCAATGCGATCTGGCGTGCTGGCTCCGCATGTTCCGCCAATTGCGCCTGGATATGCTCGGCATCAACCGTCGTCACCACGCCGTCGAGCCGGTAGACCCGGAACAGATCGCGGTCGGACAGCAGCGCGCGGGCGATCGGACCGGGATCGGCGAGGCCGGTGGTCTCCAGCACCACGCGCGTAATATCCGGGATACGGTCTTCGAGAACGTCCTGGTGCAGCTTCAACAGGGCGGTGACGAGGTCGCCCTGCACCTCGCAGCACACGCAGCCCGACGGCAACAGCACGGTGCTCTCGTCGACCGCCGTGCCGACCGAGCGGATCAGTGCGTCGTCGAGCCCGACCTCGCCGAACTCGTTGACTATCACCGCAGTTCCCGCCATCGAAGGTTGGCCCAGCGCCGCCTTCAGCAACGTGGTCTTGCCGCTGCCGAGGAAGCCGGTCAGTACTGTCAGGGGAATGGGAAGTTTCATTGCTTCAGCGGCTCGCATCCTGGGAAGTTCCGATATGCGCTTCTCATGTGGCGCCGCGATGATCAAGGCCGCAGCGAACAATGCAGGATATTGTGTGAATGAGCAGCAAGCCGCCTCCAGTCACAAAGGAGACCGAAACGGCGGCGCGGGCCGCGGTGATCGCGTGTGCCCGGTCGATGAGCGCGCAAGGTTTATCGCCCGGCCGCTCGGGCAACGTGTCGCGGCGCTGGCGCGACGGCATGCTGATCACGCCGTCTGGCATGCCCTATGACATCACCACGCCGAAAGACATTGTGTTTGTCGATGCCGACGGCGCCAGTCCGAAAGGCGCGCGTAAGCCGTCAAGCGAATGGCGATTTCACCTTGCGGCCTACGCGGTGCGACCTGATCGCCACGCCATCGTGCATACACATTCGCTGCACGCGACGGTGCTCGCCTGCGCCCACAAGCCGATCCCCGCGTTCCACTACATGGTGGCGGCGGCTGGTGGTGCGGATATCCCGTGCGTCCCCTACGCGACTTTCGGCACGGAGGAGTTATCCAGGTTCGTGGCGCAAGGCCTCAAAGGTCGCGACGCCTGCTTGATGGCCAACCACGGCCAGATTGCGATCGGCCATACCCTCGGTCAGGCGCTCGAACTGGCCGCCGAAGTCGAGGTATTGGCCGAGCAGTATTACAAGGTTCTCACGCTCGGCAAGCCGCACATCCTCGACGCCGCCGAAATGGCCGACGTTGTGGAGAAGTTCAAAGGCTACGGACAGAAGGCGCAAGACTAACCCATCGCCGGGACCGCGCGGCCCACACCGTGTCAGTCGACCGGCTTGAGTTCCCGTTGGGCGATGAGCGCGGCCTCGACCCGATTACGCACCTGCAGCTTCTGCAGGATATTGGTCACGTAGTGCTTGACGGTTTTCTCGCTGAGTTCCAGCTCCACGCCGATCTGCTTGTTGATGAGGCCTTTCGCAATCAACCGCAGGATCTGAATTTCGCGGTCGGTCAAATCATCGAGCCGCTTGTGATCCGGCTGCGCGGCGCCCGGCCCCGTGTTCGCCATCAATAGTCGGGTGGCGAGCGATGGCGTGATGTAGACGTCGCCCTGAAAGATCGAGCGGATGGTTTTCGCCAGATCGCGGCCGCTGATGCCCTTGAGCACATAACCGCGGGCGCCGACGCGCAGTGCACGCCCAACCGTATCTTCGTCTTCCCTGACCGTAATCACGATACATGCGACGGCCGGGCAACTTTCTGAAATGCGGCGCAGCGCATCGAGCCCACCGCCCGGCATGTTGATGTCCACCAACATGACATCAGGTAGATGCTTCCGGGCGATCGCGACGGCTTCATCGGCAGACTGCCCTTCCGCCACGATTTCGATATCAATCTCGCGACTGAGCGCCTGCACGATGCCGGCCCGCATTAGCGGATGATCGTCGACAACGGCAACTTGTATCGCCTGGGCTTTGGACTTAGGCACCGTCAAATACTCCTGTCGCAAGCGGCAGTCGGGCAATCAAACTCGTGCCGAGCTGTGGGCTGGTTTCAATTCGAAGCGAACCGCCGATGCTCTCGATCCGATCCGTCAGGCCACGAATGCCGAGACTGTCGGTTTTATCATAGGCAGCAATCGGCATGCCGCCACCACGATCGGCGACCGTCAGCACGATCGCCTCGCCGTCCCATCGCACACGGACCGACTGACCGATGCCATCCGCGTGTCGGTACGCGTTGGAAAGTCCCTCCTGAACGAAGCGGTAGGCACACAGCTTCAATGCCGGTCCGATGAACTCAGGCAGCTCGCCGCAGTCCAGATCGACAGTCGTGCCTGTTATTTGCCGATGCCGCGCGATCACGGTTCCGAGTGCTTCCTTCAGCGAATAGCCGTCGATCTCCGGTACGGCGAGACCGGCCGCCAAATAGCGGATCTCCTTCAACGCATCCACGAGCACTGAGCGGACACAGAAATTGTCGCCACTCGGCAATGCGATCGCGTCAGGCTGGCCTGCCTCGCCTGGCGTGCCGTGCGGGCGGTCATCATCAAGACGCAACAGCGCCAGACTGATCAATTGGCCGGGGCCGTCATGCAGGTCGGCGCCCAGGCGCCGCAGGTAGCCTTCGTTGTTCTCACTGGCGCGGGCCGATGCCGAATGAGCACGCGCCCTCAGCCGGCGATTTTCGTCGAGCAGCCGGGTGAGTTCGGCCACGCGCAGTTGCAGGTTCGCACGTTGCTGTTCGATCGTCTTGCTGCCGCGTTGCACGATCGCGAACAGGGCGGACAGCATCGACAGCGTAACCACGCCGACAACCAGCCAGGAGCCTAGCTTGGCGCGAACGAGGGTCGCTTTCAGGTCCTCGGCCTTCTCGTAGAACTCGCCGACCGCGATGATCTTGTCGGTGCCCCGCGCCCGGATCGGGATGTAGACTTCCAGCAATGGCAGCCCGGTGTCCTTTTCGAACTGGTTCTCCATGTCCTTGAGGTGATCGAACTCAGCAATCACCTCGCCGGTCCAGGCGCGCAACAGGCCAGCCGACGGCGTGAACCGCTTACCCACGAGTTCCGGACGACTGCTCGCCGCCACGATGTCTCCGCTCACCCAGATCTTGAATGTCAATATTTTCTGGCCAAGCGCGGTGTCGCGAAGCAAGCGGCCCAGGCGCGCGACGTTGTCGGCGGATATGTCTCGGCCCGCCGCCAGATCCTGCAGCAGGGGTTCGACGAAATTTTCCATGTGCAGAGCAGCCGATGTCGCCGCGCTATGCGTGACGCTGCGCTGGATACTACCGCCAACCCATAATCCGATCAGCGTCATCGCCGGCAATAGGACGATCGTGGCACAAGTTGCGAACTGGCGCGCGAGGCTCCACCTCGGCCACTTTGTTCGAAGCATGTGAACGTGCGGTGCGAGCGCTGTCATCACGCCATGCTCCGGCGCGCACCACAGCTGAAAAATTTCTCAGTATCGCCACGCATCCGGGCCTCGACTCAATGGTTCGACGGCAACTCTAATGACCCCACGGCGGACATACTAGTTCGCAATCACGACGTGGCAAACGTCTGATCAGACCAAAGTCGGAGACCTCGGCCTCAAACCACAGTCCGTTGTCAGCTGATCCGTCTACGCGCTAACGTTAATCCGATCACGCCAATCACTGCAGCCGAACCGAGATCAGGAACCAGTTACATGTCAAAGTACGTACCCATGTTCGTCACCGCGACGATCGCGGCGCTGGCAATCAACCTGCCTGCGTTGGCCGATGGCAAGAAGGACTGCACCTCCGAACCGCAGTCCAAGTGGAAGTCGCAAGCGGAGGCCGAAGCCACCGCTAAGGCGGCTGGCTACGAAGTGCGCCGCTCAAAGATCGAAGGCGCCTGCTACGAGGTCTACGCCGTGAAGGACGGCAAGAACCTGGAGCTGTTCTACAACCCGATGGACCTCAAGCTGCTCCATACGGTTACCAAGTAGCAACGCTGCGTTTCCGGAAAGGCGATCACGTGAATCAACAACCACGATTGATCGCCGGGGGGGATGCCGGCGCCACCCACGCGCCGGCATTGGAGCCCGGACGGCAAACCCTCACCCTGGTGTGGGATATCGCTGTCCGGGTCTTCCATTGGTGTCTGGTGGCAGGCGTCGCCGCCGCCTGGTTGACCGGTGGCACCGGCAGTCGCTTCCACGAACTTGCCGGCTCCGTCGTTGGCGGACTACTGATCTTTCGGATCATCTGGGGATTTTCCGGCACCAGCCACGCGCGGTTTGCCGATTTCGTGCGGTCGCCTGGAACGCTCCTGCGCTATGTCGGCGACATTCTCCGCAATCGCGCCGGCCGCCATATCGGGCACAATCCGGCGGGTGGCTACATGATCGTGCTCTTGCTGCTTTGTCTGACTGTCCTTGTCGGCAGCGGCGGGCTGCAGCTTACTACCCGGTTTTTCGGCGTGGTCTGGATCGAGCAGATGCACATGATCGCCGCCAACACCTTGCTGGTGCTCATTCCGATCCATCTGCTCGGCGTCGTTGTCTCGAGCTGGATGCATCAGGAGAACCTGATCGGCGCCATGATGACCGGCACCAAACATGTCGAGATCGATGAGGCGACCCCGAGCGCCGCTCAGCCTTCCACCGAACAACAGATCCTGGTGCGGCTGCATGCCAATCAGGGCTTTACAGTCTTGATGTTCTTGCTTGCCGGCGGCTTATTCGTCGGCTGGAACCTAACCGCCCACCGCACCGAGACCACGGTTGTCGAGATCCCGCAGACGCCAGCGGTCGCCGCCATCATGGAGGCAGTGCAAGAGAGCGCGGCGGGCCAGGCCAAGGACCGCCAGGACTTCGTTGTCGGCGGACCGGAGGACGCGACACAGACCTGGCTCATTTCGAGCGGCGGCCGGCTCTATGACAACTGGTACGCGGCGCTCGGCAAGAAGGGACCGCAATCGACCCACCCATCCTGGCCGGCGGCAAATACCAGCATAACCGGCGAGGCAACCTGGCGCTGCAAGAGCTGCCACGGCTGGGATTACGCCGGCCGCGAGGGGCGCTACCGGTCAGGCGCCAATTCGACTGGCATCATCGGGCTGCAACGCGTGAAGGGCCTCGATCCGGCGGTGGTAATGCGTGTGCTCGACAATGCGACGCACGCCTTCACCAACGACATGCTGCCACAGCACGCCAAGTACCGCCTGGCGCTATTCGTCAGTCGCGGACAGCACACCACTTCGCAGTACGTGCTGCCGAATGACACGGTAAGAGGCGATGCCGAGCGCGGCAAACCGATCTTCCAGAGTGTATGCGCATCGTGCCATGGGTTCGACGGACGGGCGCGCAAACTCGGCGTATCCTCCGACCCATCAGATCCGGGCCACCAGGGCGTACCACTCTATGTCGGTACCAAGGCGGTGTCGGGCCCAACCGAGGTGCTGCACAAGATCCGCAACGGCCATCCCGGCGCGATCATGGTGTCGATGCGGCCGTTTCCGATGGACGTCGCCGTAAACCTTCTGGCCTATGCGCAAACACTGCCGAGCCGATAGGCAATTGCAGTCCTCATTGCCTTGACCTGCCGTCCAGGCGGGTGACATCCTTCGCGCAGCAATTCCCGGCGGGACGGATCGAACCACATGCTGCTAACGCCATCGCAGATCGAACTGCGCGATCTCGCGCGCGAATTCACGCGGCGCGAAATCGTGCCGTTCGCCGCCGACTGGGATCGCCGCCGTCACACCCCGCTCGACGTTCTGGATCGCATGGGCGAACTCGGGTTCTTCGGCATTTGCGTGCCAGAGCGCTGGGGTGGCGCGAACGCCGACTTCGTTTCCTACGTCACCGTCATGGAGGAAATTTCCTATGGCGATGCCGGGGTCGCCAACATGATCGCGGCAACGAACTCGCCCTACTGCGCCGCAGTCAACGGTTTTGGCACTGACGCTCAGAAGGAGCGTTGGCTGCGACCGGCGGCCAGCGGCAGGGCCGGCGGCGCGATACTGCTTACCGAACCACAAGCCGGCTCGGACGCCGCGAACCTCAAGACCCAGGCCCTCAGGCGCGGCGATCGCTACGTTCTCAGCGGCACCAAGTGCTTCATAACCTCCGGCCGTAGCGCCAAACTCGCCATGATACTGGCGGTGACCGATGCCGCCGCTGGCAAGCGCGGCATATCATGCTTCCTCACCCGTACCGACACACCCGGCTACAACATCACTCGCGTCGAGGACAAGCTCGGCCACCGCAGTAATGACACCTGCGAGATCGTGCTCGATAACCTCGAAATCCCGGCCGAGGATCTGCTCGGCGCCGAGGGGGAAGGCTTGCGCATCGCTCTCGCCAGCCTCGACAACGGTCGCATTGGCGTCGCGGCGCAATCAGTCGGCGTCGCCCAGGCGGCCCTCGATGCCGCGATCGCCTATGCCCGCGAGCGCCAGACGTTTGGCAAACCCATCATCGAGCATCAGGCGGTAAGTTTTTCGTTGGCAGAAATGGCGACCAAGGTGGCGGTGGCGCGACAGATGTACCTGCATGCGGCGGCGCTCAAAAACTCCGGCACCGTGTGCATCAAGGAGGCGTCGATGGCCAAGTTGTTCGCCTCGCAGATTGCCGAGGAGGTGACTTCCGCCGCGATCCAGATCCACGGCGGCTACGGCTTCCTTGAGAGCTATCCAGTCGGCAAATTCTGGCGCGACTGCCGCGTCTTCCAGATCTACGACGGCACCAACGAAGTCCAGAAAATGCTGATCGCGCGGGAACTCACCGCCGGACGTTGATGCGAATTTTCAAACCGAGCGATCTCGCAGCACGCGCTTGAGGATCTTGCCCGTCGGCCCCTTGGGCAGCGCGTCGAGAAAGTGCACGTCGGCAGGCACCTTGTAGTCAGCAAGCCGCGCGCGACAATGATCGCGCAACGCGTCGACATCGGCCGCTCCCGGCGATTTCAGCACCACGAACGCCGCCACCCGCTCGCCATAGAGTTCGTCCGGTCGACCGACCACGGCGCATTCCGCTACCGCCGCATGGCCGTAAAGCACTTCCTCGACATCGCCCGGATAGATATTGGCGCCGCCACGGATGATGAGATCCTTCTTGCGGCCGAGAATGTAGAGATAGCCGTCAGCGTCGAGCTTGCCCAGATCGCCGCTCGAAACCCAGCCGTCGCGCAGAGTTTCGCCCGTGGCCTCGGGCCGCTCATAATAGCCGAGCATGACGTTGGGGCCCGACAGCAGCACCTCGCCGATCGCGTCGGTCGGCAGATCGCGGCCGGCATCGTCGACGATGCGCACGCCGCAGCCCGGCAATGCCTTGCCGCACGACTCCGGCCGGCCGCTCGGCTCGGCTCCCGGATCGTAGCCGGTGATCGGCGTGCCCTCGGTCATGCCCCACAGGTCGTGCACGGCGACGCCGAACCGCTGGCGAAATCGCTCGCACAGGTTCCAGGCAAGGTTTTGTCCGGCCGAGATCGCAAGCCTGAGCGAACTCAAATCGGCATCATTGTCAGCGCCCCAGTTCACCAGCATGGCAAACATCGTCGGCACGCCCATGAACACCGTGGTGCGCTCGGCGGCGACCACCTCGGCCACCAGCGCTGGATGAAAGCGCGGCATGATCGTCACAGTCGCGCCCGCAACGAAGCCGCTCAGCGCATTGATGATCAGCGGATAAATGAAGGCCAGCGGCCCCGCGACCATCACCCGATCCGCCGCCGAGATGCGCATGTGCGCAGCGACCATCCGGGCAGTGAACAGCTCGGCATTGTGGCTCAGCATCACGCCTTTGGGCTTGCCGGTTGTGCCCGACGTATAGAAGATCACCGCCGGAGCATCGCCGCCCGACTTCGGTCGCGGCATCTGGGCCGGTTTCCCGGATATCAGCGTCGACCAGCCGTCCTCGGCATCGGATGGACCGTTGCCGACCGGAATGAGGATCGGCTTCGTCGCATGCGTGACGTGCGCCAGCAGCGGCAACAGATCTGCTTCCGCGATCACGATGCGTGGTGCGCAATGATCGACGATGTAGCCGACTTCAGTCGCGGCCAGCCCCGGGTTGACCGGTACCACAATCGCATCGCAGGCGAGGCCGGCGAAGAATGCGATCAACCACTCCGGCCGGTTGCGCGACAACACGACGAGACGATCGCCCGCCTG
>CAVTAL010000027.1:0-24945 GCA_963732635.1 uncultured Alphaproteobacteria bacterium | reverse complement strand
TCGAGCGCGAGCCCGCGTGTATATCAAGGTGCGCCCACGCCGCCGGCACGCAAGCCAGGGCTGTTCGAACGGTTGACCGGATTGGCACGCCGCGAGAGCGAATCACCCACGCCTCGCAACGCCAGTTATCCACAAGGTGCGCTGCGGGCGGAGCACCCTGGAACCGCCACCACCAAGACCACACCTTCGCAACGGGGCCAGACCGAGGCTCAACGCACCGCGAGCAAGGCACCGCAAGACGCTGAATTGCCAGTGTTTTTCATTCGCGATCGGCCCTGATTGAACGCCGAAAAACAGCCCCCACGGAGGGACTGTTGCGACATGAAACAAGCAGTAACAAGTCGTAAGAAACCGTGATTTGTCCCCAGGCAAGGTCGCAGGCTATCGTTTGATTAACAGGGGCAGGGTCGCAATCGCGTCGGGTTAGTTGATCAATACTTTCCTGAAGTCGCCGACCCTGAAGTGAGTGTCTATCGACTAAGCGAATTGGGGGATGGTTTTCAATCCGGTTAGGGAACCCGATTGAGGCCATTCAGGGATCGAGGGACGGCGCACATATGTCGAAGCAAATTATCGGCGCGCGACAAACGACGGTCGCGCGTGAGATCGAGTTGAAGGGCACGGGGGTGCACAGTGGAGCACCGGTTTCTTTGGTGCTCCACCCTGCTGAAGCCAACACCGGGCTGCGGTTCCTGGTCAGCAAACGCGGTCGCATCGTGGCGGAAATCCCCGCCGATGTGCGGTTTGTGAAGAATTTGACGCTCTGCACGGTGATCGGCGACGATACCGGCGCCAGTGTCAGCACTGTCGAGCATCTGCTGGCCGCTCTGCGTGGCCTTGGTGTCGATAATTGCTGCATCGAAGTCGACAGCAAAGAAGTCCCGATCATGGACGGCAGCGCTGCGCCGTTCGTCGAGGCGATCGACGAGGTCGGCATTCGCGAGTTGTCCGAGCCCCGTACATTCCTCAAGGTCCTGAAGCCCGTCCGCGTCGAAGACGGCGATTGCTGGGGCGAGATCGCTCCGCACAATGGCTTCCATCTCGACGTCGAGATCGACTTCGATACCCCGCTGATCGGCCGCCAGCGTCTTTCACTTGAAATGACACCTAGCGTATTCCGCTCCGAGATCTCTCGCGCGCGCACTTTTGGTTTCATGTGCGACGTTGAGCGGCTCTGGAAGGCCGGCCTCGCCCTCGGTGCTTCGCTGGACAATACCGTGGCCATCGGCGATGACCGCATCCTGAACCGCGACGGCCTGCGCTATCCGCAGGAGTTTGTCCGCCACAAGTTCCTCGATGCCGTTGGCGATCTGGCCCTCGCCGGTCATCCGATTCTTGGCGCCTACCGGTCGGTGCGCGGTGGTCATCGGCTGAACGCCCATGTACTGCAGGCGCTGCTGGCCGACCCGACCGCCTGGACCATGGTGCAGGCAGCCCGCGTCCGTGAGCAGTCTGTTTTCCGGACTTCGCCGCTCTCACTCGCCGCTGGCGAATAAGCGCGTGGCAGATGGGGCATAGGTGCCCTGTTTGCCGACACTCATCGAGACCCTTGCCATCGAGCCGCCTCAGTTCCGCTCAATATCCCGGTGGGTTACGAGAAGCGCAGCTTTGCCGCCCCCGCGACTCGTATGCTACGTTTGATCGCCACGATTTGACGGCTGGCCTTAGGATCTGAAGCCGGATGATGACGTTCAACCTTTCTAGAATGCTGTTGCTCGCGGGCGCGGTCGGCGCTTGTGTGGCAATCGGCGGTTGCTCGTCGTCCAATGAGGCCGCCAGGGCGGCGCTGAATCCAGACCCGCCAGATCGAATGTACGCCATCGGCGACGCTTTCATGGCCAAAGGCAAGTTCGAGGACGCCGCCAAGAAATTCGAGGATCT
Organism: uncultured Alphaproteobacteria bacterium; assembly: GCA_963732635.1. GTDB lineage: Bacteria > Pseudomonadota > Alphaproteobacteria > Rhizobiales > Hyphomicrobiaceae > JAKFWF01. Next base: position 23,064 of record CAVTAL010000027.1, on the reverse strand, counting down.
CGACCGCGATCACCCCTATGCACCGGAAGCGCGCCGGGCCATCGCGATGTCGGCCTACGCCTACTACCGCGCCGGCAAGTACCCGGAAGCAATTGCCAACGGCAAGCGCTACACCACGATGCATCCCGGCACCAAGGAAGCGGCTCTGGCCCACTACGTCGTGGCGAGCGCCTACTATGACGAAATGCGCGGCCCTGACCGCGATCAATCGAACACGCGCAAGGCATTGGCCGAGTTCAAGGCGCTCAAGGCCCGATATCCGGACAGCCAATACGCCAAGGAAGTCGATAACAAAATCCGCATCTGCGATGACTTTTTGGCGGCGCAGGAAATGGTGGTCGGGCGCGGCTACTTGAAGAAGAAGCAGCATATGGCGGCAATCGGCCGGTTCAAGACGGTCGTGACCGAGTTCCAAACGACCCAGCACGTCGAGGAAGCGCTGATGCGGCTCACCGAGTCGTACATGATCCTTGGCATCAAGAACGAGGCGCAGAACGCCGCCGCCGTGCTCGGGCACAACTTCCCCGATTCGCCGTGGTACAAGGACGCTTACGCGCTGCTGCAGTCCGATGGACTGGCGCCACGCGAGGAAAGCGGCTCGTGGCTGAGCAAGGCTTGGCAGGGCATCAAGGTGCCGAAACTGTCGATGAGCTCGCAGTAAATCCGCGATCATTCTAAGCGTCGGCCGCGCAAGAATTGATTGCGCGCCGTTGCTGTGAAATGTTGGCCGCGAGAATGTGTTGGCGGGCGTGTGGCTTGCTGCCACTGCAGCGCCCAAACGTGACAGCACCAGCGGAGCCACCGTGGCAACACGCTCCAAGAAGCCAACCGATGCAGAGAGTGTGGCTCGTGGCGAGATCGCGCGACTACATGCCGAAATCGGTCGTCACGATGCGTTGTACTTCGGTAAGGACGCCCCCGAAATTTCGGATGCGGACTACGACAAGCTGCGCCGTCGACTGGAAGCGCTGGAAGCCGAGTTTCCGCACCTGAAATCCGCCGCCAGCCCGACGGCCAAGGTCGGCGCTGCACCAACCGAGGGCTTCGGCAAAATCCGCCACGCCGTCCCCATGCTGTCGCTCGGCAACGCCTTCGAGGATAGCGATGTTACCGACTTCACCGATCGCGTTCGCCGATTCCTGAACATCGGAGCCGACCAGCCACTGGCCTTTACCGCCGAACCCAAGATCGACGGCCTGTCAATTTCGCTCCGCTACGAAGGCGGCAACCTTGTGCAGGCAGCGACCCGCGGCGACGGTGCCGAGGGCGAAAATGTCACCGCCAACGTCGCCACGATCAAGGGAATCCCCAGGGCGCTGAAACATGCCGCCGGCCATCCCGTGCCCGATGTGATCGAAGTGCGCGGCGAGATCTATCTCGGCCACGACGATTTTCAGCGCCTCAATGAAGCGCAGGAAGCGGCCGGCCAGAAGGTGTTCGCCAATCCCCGCAACGCCGCCGCCGGTTCGCTCCGCCAACTTGACGCGACGATTACCGCCGCGCGCCCACTGCGCTTCTTCGCCTATACCTGGGGTGAGGCTTCGAAGTTGCCGGCCGAGACCCAGTCGGCAATGATCGCCGCTTTCGCAAAGTGGGGCTTGCCGACCAATCCGTTAATGCGCCGCTGCGCGAATGCCGAGGAACTACTCACCTACTATCGCGAGATCGGCGAAAAGCGATCGAGCCTCGGCTACGACATCGACGGTGTCGTCTACAAGGTTGACGATCTCGGCTTGCAGGCACGACTTGGCTATGTCAGCCGCGCGCCGCGATGGGCGATCGCCCACAAGTTTCCGGCCGAACAGGCGACAACGACTTTGCTTGGTATTGATATCCAGGTCGGCCGCACCGGCGCACTGACGCCGGTCGCCAAATTGCAGCCGGTCACCGTTGGCGGCGTCGTGGTTTCGAACGCGACCTTGCACAATGAGGACGAGATCGCCCGCAAGGACGTGCGTGTCGGCGACACCGTGATCGTACAGCGCGCTGGCGATGTCATTCCCCAGGTGGTCTCCGTCTTGCTCGACAAGCGGCCGGCCGGAACCACGCCGTTCGCACCGCTGACCGTCTGCCCGGCCTGCGGCTCCGCCGCCGTGCGCGACGCCGACGAGGAAGCCGGCACCGCCGATGTCGTGCGGCGCTGCACCGGCGGGCTGACCTGCCCAGCCCAGGCCAAGGAACGCCTCAAGCACTTCGTGTCGCGAAATGCCTTCGACATTGAGGGCCTAGGCGACAAGCAGATCGAGGCCTTCTACGACGACGGCCGCATCAGGCAGCCGGCCGACATCTTCACCCTCGCCGCACGCGACGCCGAGCGCCCCGACAAGCTCGCCGGGCAGAAGGGCTTTGGCCAAAAATCGGTCGACAAGCTGTTCGCCTCGATCGATGCCCGCCGCACCATCGCACTCGACCGCTTCCTGTTTGGTCTCGGTATCCGCCACGTCGGCGAAGGCACGGCACGCGATATCGCCAAGGCCTTCGGCACTTACGACGCTTTCCGCCAAGCGGTGGATCAGGCGACGACCGATCGGCCTGGTCGCGAGTGGCAGCGACTGACGACGCTCCCGGGACTCGGACCGAAATCGGCGGCGGCGATCATCCAGCACCTCGCCAACCGCACCGCGCATGCCAGTGACCTGTTCGGTTCAGGCCAACAAAAGCCGATCGCGCAATTGCTGAACGGTATCAAAGGCGTGCGCACCGGCGCGATTGAAGCGCTCGAGCGGGCCTTCACCGACGCCGATGCACTTGTTGCCACAGCCCGCAAGGCCGCCGCAGCGCCGCCGCGCGAAGGTTACATTCAGCTCGCCAGTCTCAACGGTATCGGCGAGGTGGCAGCCGACGCGCTGATCGACTTCTTCGCCGAACCACACAACGCGAAAGCCGTCGAAGATCTGCTGGCGCACATCACCGTCGCGCCCTATCAGCGCGTCGCCACCACCACCTCGACCGTTACGGCCAAGACCGTGGTGTTCACCGGCTCGCTCACCCGCATGAGCCGGCCCGAGGCCAAGGCCCAGGCCGAACGGCTTGGCGCCAAGGTCGCGGGCTCGGTATCAAAGAAGACCGACTATGTGATTGCCGGCGAGGATGCCGGTTCGAAACTCGACAAGGCGCGCGAACTGGGCGTCACGGTGCTCACCGAAGACGAATGGTTGCAACTGATTGGCGGGTGACTACTTCTCCGCCGCCCGCACCCGCTCGCGGTGCCAGACGTAGAGACCGGATGCGATGATGATGGCGGCGCCGGCCAGCGTCCAGTTGTCAGGCACGTGGCCGAACATCAGGTAGCCGACCACCACCGCCCACACAAATAGTGTGTAGTTGTAGGGCTGCAGCAGAGCCGGCTGGGTCATGCCAAGTGCCCTGATCAGGGCGATGTGCGAAACACTGCCCATGATCGCGATCGCGGCCAGCATCGCCCATTCCGTGGGATCGGGCCGCATCCAGGCGGCAGGTCCGACCAGCGTCGTCGCGCCGAGGCCAACGAGCGCGGTATAGAGTGTCGTCGTCTCCGGCCGGTCAACGCGCGAGCATAGCCGCACCAGTATCTGATAAAGCGCCCACATCGCGGCGCCAGCAAGCACGATGAGGACCGGCGGCTCGATCTTCTCGAAGCCGGGGCGGATGATCAGCAGCACGCCGGCGAAGCCGACCAGAACCGCTGCCCAGCGCCGTGGCCCGACTTTCTCACCCAGCATCGGTACCGATAAAGCGACCACCAGCAGCGGCGCCACGGCATTGACCGCGTGCACGTCAGCGATCGGCATCAGCTTGAAAGCGATCATGAACATGGCGCTTTCGACCACCAGCAGCAACGCCCGGAACGTCTGCAGCAGCGGTCGTTCGCTGTGCGCGAGCGTGAGCAGCGAACGGCCCTTGGTATGGTGCATCAGCAGCGCCACCGCGACGCAGGTGAACACCACATTGCGCACCCACAGGATCTGCGGGATCGGCAATGTCTGCGACAGGATCTTGGTCATGCCGTCCATCACCGCGAAGGTGAACATGGCGAACAGTACCAGCAGGATGGCAAGCCGGGCGCGGCCGGGACTGGGGGGCGGAGGTGTCGTCATGACAGGGGCGTCGCCTCGACCGAGGGTTTGGAATTCTGCGCCGCGAGTTGCACGAGAATGATCGCGACCAGTATGAGCGCGGCTCCAGCGATCGCCGGCCAAGAAAGCCGTTCGCCAAGCATCAAGGCGCCAGCAATCGCGGCGATGACCGTTTCGAGGCTGACGATGATGGTCGCCTCCGCCGTCGTCGTGTGCTTCATTGCCATCGCCAACAACGTGAAGGTCAATGCGCTCGACAGCACCCCGACGAAGGCGATCGACGGCAAAGCTGCGATCAATCCGCTCATCGTGGTTGTTTCAGTCACAAGCGCGCCGAACAGACCGAGCAGGCCGACCACCGCGAACTGAATGGCGGTGAACAGCACCGGCCGGTTGTAGCGCGAGGTGTATCCAACGATCGTTATGTGGACCGCCCAGTATAGTGCGCAGATCGCCACGAAGCCGTCGCCGCGATTGAAGCCATCGAGAGTACCGCCGCCGAGCAGCCAGGTGCCGACGAACGAAAGCCCCACCGCCGCCCACACGACCGGCCTCGGTCGCTGACCGATCCAGCCCCAGGCGATGAACGGCGTGATGACAACATAGAGGCCGGTTAGAAACCCGGTATTGCTGACAGTGGCGGTTTGCAAACCAAACTGCTGGAACAGTGCGCCGAGAAAAAACGCGATGCCGGCGATGCCAGCGATCTGCATCAACTTGATCGGCGGCGGCGTAGCCGTTCGTCGAGCTTCATTGATCGCGAACGGCACCAAGGTCAGCGCCGCCAGGAAGCCGCGCGCCGCAATAAAGGCGTTCGGGCCGATATGGTCCATTGCCGATTTCTGGAATACGAATGCCACGCCCCAGATGGCCGCCGCCAGCAGCAGCATGAGGTCGGCGTGGATGCGGCGCATGGGGTTGAGTTTCACTGATCGCTGGAGGTGGAGCAAATCACTTGCGGTTGGGCGGTTGCCGGTTGCAGTAGCCCGGCGGCCCCATGGCCGCAACCTGCTGATTGGTGCGCCGCCCCTTGAACGCGACGACCTGATCCGCACGCTACACACTGGACCACCCGGCGGCAGGGCAGTATGCCTGCCCGTCAATGATAGCCCATTGAGACCGTGAGCGCCCCATGACGACAACCGATACCGACCTCTCGATGCCGCTCGACCAGCAGTGGGGCGATATCCGCGATGGCGTGAAAAAGGTGTGCGATGGCTTCGACAACGCCTACTGGATGAAGCTCGACCACGAGGACGCCTATCCGCAGGATTTCGTCGGCGCACTCACCGAGGCCGGCTACCTCGGCGCACTGATCCCCGAGGAATTCGGCGGTGCCGGCCTGCCGCTATCGGCCGCGGTCGCGATCCTGGAGACGATCCACTCGGAAGGTTGCAACGCGGCCGCCTGCCATGCCCAGATGTACACCATGGGCACGGTCCTGAAGCATGGCAACGCCGAACAGAAGAAGAAGTATCTGCCCGGCATCGCCGACGGTTCCCTGCGGCTGCAGGCATTCGGCGTCACCGAGCCGACCACCGGCAGCGACACCACCCAGCTCAAGACGCGGGCCGAGAAGAAGGGTAACGACCGCTACATCGTCAACGGCCAGAAAGTTTGGACCAGCCGGGTCATGCACTCCGACCTGATGCTGCTGCTCGCCCGCACAACGCCGGCAGACAAGGTCAAGAAGCGTTCGCAGGGGTTGTCGGTGTTCCTCGTCGATCTGCGCGAGGCCAAGGGCAAGGGCATCGAGATGAAGAAGATCGATGCCATGATCAATCACAACACCTGTGAGGTGTTCATCGACAACCTCGAGGTGCCGGCGGAGAACCTGATCGGTACCGAGGGCGAGGGCTTCAAGTATATCGTCGACAGCATGAATGCCGAGCGCATCCTGATCGCCGGGGAGTGCCTCGGTGATGCACGCTACTTCACCCGTCGGGCCAGTGACTACGCCAAGGAGCGCGTGGTGTTCGGGCGACCGATCGGCCAGAACCAGGGCGTCGCCTTCCCGATCGCGCGCGCCTATGCCGATTATGTCGCCGCCGACCTGATGGTCGGCAAGGCCGCCGCGTTGTTTGAAGCTGGCCGCGACTGCGGCGCTGCCGCCAACATGGGCAAGATGCTGGCTGCCGAAGCGGCATGGAAATGCGCCGAGGCCTGCATGCAAACCTTCGGCGGCTTCGCCTATGCCCGAGAATACGGCATCGAGCGCAAGTGGCGCGAGACCCGCCTGTACCAGACAGCCCCGATCTCGACCAACATGGTGCTGGCCTACGTGGCGCAGCACATATTGGGTTTGCCGCGCAGCTATTGATGAGCCCTGTGGGCTAATCGTGACACCATTATTCGTGGTGCCCGGCAGGCAAGTACGGCCACGATCAGAAGCAGCACGACCAATTTGACGATCAGGTTTTCGAGCGACATGTGAGCCTCCCACTGAACCGGTTTCTCTTGCTCCGTTAATGATTGGTCGCGCGGTCACTGCAATTGGTTCATTGCAGCGGGGCGACAGCAATCAAGATTCCAATCAGGAGTTGTCGCTTGACCGGGACGAAGCGCATCTTACAGTCCATCGCCAGTCAGCCGGTTCCGTCTGCAACCGCCGAGTAACGCCATGTATGAAGCCATCACCCGCGGCATCCGCGTCCGCGTCAACCCGCAGTTCAAGTCCGAGCAGTCGACGCCGGAGGAGAACTATTACTTCTGGACCTACACGGTCGAGATTATCAACGAAGGCACCGAGGCGATGCATTTGCGCAGCCGTGTCTGGCAGATCACCGACACGCGCGGCCACCGCGAGGAAGTGCGCGGCCCCGGCGTCGTCGGTCAGACGCCGTTAATCGCCGTCGGCGAGCGCTTCCAATACACCTCCGGCTGCCCGCTGCGCACGCCATCCGGCATCATGATGGGCAGCTATCAGATGGCCGACGAAACCGGCCAGCTCTTCGACATCACCATCCCGGCGTTCTCGCTCGACAGTCCGTTTGTGCAGCGCCGCCTCAACTGAAACGCTGGAATCCCCGAATGCCAGCGCAGATCTACTCGGCTAAGGAAATGCTCGGCCGCCTCGTCGCCTTCGACACCACGAGCGTCAAGACCAACATTCCGATGGCTGAATTCATCCGGGATTACCTTTCGAGCCACGGTATCGAGAGCTTCATGGTGCCCGATCCGAATGGCATCCATACCAGCCTGTTCGCCACCATCGGCCCCGCCGACGTGCCGGGCATCGGGCTGTCCGGTCACATGGACGTGGTGCCAGTGACCGAGCAGGCCTGGGATAACGATCCGTTTACGATGGTCGAGCGTGATGGCCGGTTGTACGGCCGCGGCACCTGCGACATGAAGGGCTATCTCGCCTGCGTGCTGGCCGCCGTGCCTATGTTCAAAAAGCACAAGCTCTCGGCGCCGATCCACATCGTGTTCTCCTACGACGAGGAGGTCGGCTGTACAGGCGTGCGACCGATGATCGGCGAGTTCGGCGCGAGGCTTGCCAAGCCGCGCCTCGTCTTCGTCGGCGAGCCGACCAACATGACCGTGGTCGATGCCCACAAGGGCGGCGCGCGCTATCGCATCGAACTGACCGGCCATCCCGTGCATTCGAGCAAGGCGCCGCTCGGCGTCAACGCCGTGACCTATGCCGGCGAACTGTTGGTCGAGTTGAACAAGATGGCCGCCGACTTGAAGGCGATGCCGCACAACGACCGCTTTGAGCCGCCGTGGCACACACTAACGGTGACCCAGTTCCACGGTGGCACCAGCAGCAATATCGTGCCCGGCTCCTGCTGGATCGGCTGGGAGATCCGCGCCATGCCGGGGTTCGACCTGAAGCCATGGGAGGACCGGATCAGGGCCGTGGCCGCAACCCTGGTGCCGCGGATGAAGGCGGTGGCGCCGGATTGCGACATCGTCGTCCGCCAGACTGGCATGGTGCCTCCCTTCGGCGCCGAGGCGGGTTCCGAAGTCGTAACGCTGTGCCAGAAACTCGCCGGCCAGAACGAAGTGTTCGCGGTGCCCTACGGCACCGAGGCCGGCCTGTTCCAGATGGGCGGCGTACCGTCGATCGTCTGCGGCCCCGGCGACATCGCACAAGCGCACACCGCCAACGAGTGGATCGAAGTCGCCGAACTCGACAAATGCATGGGCTTCATGGAACGGCTGGCGGATTGGGCTCGGTCGTAAGCCACTCATACCGCCGAGCAGAATTTTTGACCGGTGGTCAAAAATTACTCGTCGGTATTCGCTTTTTGCTTGCGCGCAGCCGCCACGCCAACCCTGCGCGCGGATACCGTCGAGCCTTTTGGCGTATGGCTTCGAGGACAGGTCAGAGTTTTGACTCGACGGTATCACGTCCCCCGCAAAGTATCCCATGCGGCGACGAGCGCGCCCGCGGTCACCAGGGCGGCGGCGACCCAAAGGGTGCCAGTGGCCTCCCCCCTGCCGAGGCCTGCCATGATGATCGTCGAAAGCAGCGGTGTGGCGTAGGAAATCGCGCCGAGCAACTGGATGTTGCCGTGTTTCATGCCGCGATCCCAGACATAAAAGGCGAGCCCCACGGGCCCAAGTCCGAGTGCCAGGATTGCGATCCAGGGCGTGGCGCTTGCCGGCCACACCGTCGGCTCCAGCGCTAGATGCAATAGCCATGATCCGACCGCCGTCGCCGCGCAACTGCCGACCACTGCTGAACTCGGCACACCGCGATAGAGCCGCGACGCCACCGAATAGCTCGACCAGATCAGCGCCGCCGCGATCGCGGCCAAGTAACCGGCGACACTGCCGCTGAGATCGGGCCGGGCCGACGCGCCAAGCAGGATCAGTATGGTGCCAGCAAAAGCCAACAGTGCGCCGACGACATGCCACCACCTCAGGCCCTGGCCGCCAAAGCGTGCTGGCAGCAGCCCGGAGGCGAGCACGATAAGCAATGGCCACAGGTAGACAATCAAACTCACTTCGATTGCTGGTGCCTGTTGCAAGGCGTAGAAATAGCAGGCGTGGAACAGCAGCAGGCCGTAGACACCTAGAGCCCAGGCCCCCATCGGCACACTTCGCAAAATCGGCACGATCCGCTCGCCGCTGGCCCAGGCATAACAGAGACCGACCAAGGTGCCGACCGCGAACGTCATCGCCGCCAACTGGAAAGGCGGCACAGCGCCAGCATAGGTCGTCAGCGCCGCCAGCGCCGCCCACAACAGCACCGCGACCAAACCCTGCAAGGTCGCCGCCGTGGTCGAATTCTCAATCGTCATGTTCGGGAATGCCCCTTCGCCACACTACATTGATTGGCTCACAGCCGACGGGCAGACAGATTTGCGGCACGGCGGTGGCTGCAACGCCGGTCAAGACCGCCTTGAGGAATGACCCTGCGCGCCAGTGCATGTCCATGCTGTTAAAAACTTCGATATTTGCCGCCGGGAACGCAGCTTCTACTCATGCGTTCACCTTGCATCGGGCTGCCGCTCCAATGTTCGGCCGCCGTTCGCTCGATCGCCGAGTGCAAGTTCAACCCCTATGACAAAGGACAGGAGACAACAAATGGCGAGTCAATCCCCCTATGGCGCCCTCATTTCCAGCGAGCAAGTGGAAGGCACGACTGTCTATTCGACCGCCAATCGTGAGCAGATTGGTGAGATCAATCACCTGATGATCGACAGAGCCACTGGCCGCGTCGCTTACGCCGTAATGAGTTTCGGCGGATTCCTCGGTATGGGCAAGGACCACTATCCGGTACCGTGGAGCGCACTGAAGTACGATACCAGCCTCGAAGGCTATGTCACTGGCATCACCGAACAGCAGCTGCAGAATGCGCCGGTAACTGACAATGCGTCGTGGGCTGATCGCAATTGGGAAAGTCGCGTTCACCAGCACTACAACGCTCCGTACTACTGGTAAGGAGATGCGGGCGGCGCGGCACAGCGCCGCTCGTAATTCGATGCGGACATTTTCAGAATCGCAGAATTCTGAGCCAGCGCGCGACATCGAGCAAGCTCATGGCTGCGGCCGCTACATACGAAAATGCCGCCGCGCGCAAAATCTGCCGGGCCGACGCCATGTCCTCAGCGGCGATATAGCGTCCAGCCTGTAGCACCGGCAGGGCGCGTCCGAAGCTGGCGTCAAACTCGACCGGCAATGTCACGATGTGCAGCAGCACGCCAAACGAAAGCACGACCAATCCGAGGCCAAGTTCCACCAGCATTGCGGCTGGCGCCCGCATCACCAGCAATAACACCGGCGACAACAGCATGATTATGGCGCCCAGCTTCTCAAACCAGTGCGCTTGCTTGGCAAGCCTGATCCGGTTCTTCAGCGGCGCGTAACCGGTTGCGTCCTGCATGGCGTGGCCGACTTCGTGCGCAGCCACCACTACTGCGGCAAGTGACTTCCTGTTCATGTGGGCTGGTGACAATCGCACCACTTTCTCGATTGGGTCGTAGTGGTCGCCGTTCTCGGTTTGCTCGACCTTGACCTCGCGCAGCTTCATTTCGTCAAGCAGGTGCCGCGCGAACTCACCGCCGGTGCCGGGAAAATCCGGCCGCTCGACCGAATGGCGCGTCAATACCCCCCGCACCCACATGCCCGGCAGAAAGCTGAGCGACAGGATCAGCACCAGTGCGATCAACCCCAAAATCATCAGACCAACCTCGACTTGGCGCGGGACGACAGCGCCTGATTCATCGCATACAATAGCGAAAATCCAGCGACCAGGACGAACCTCACCATGGCTTCGATTGCAATTCTCGACGATTACCAGGGCGTGGCATTGAAAATGGCCGACTGGAGCGCCCTGCAACGGCAGCACCAGATCAAGGTTTTCCGGCAACCATTCGCGAATGAGGACGCGGCCGCCATGGCGTTGGCTGAGTTCGAGATCGTGTGCCTGATGCGCGAGCGCACGCCTTTTCCGGCATCCCTATTCGCACGGCTGCCGAAACTGAAGCTCGCCGTCACCACCGGCATGCGCAATGCCTCGGTTGACGTTGCCGCGGCGGCGAAACACGGCGTCGTCGTGAGCGGCACGCCAAGCGGCGGTCACGCGACCGCGGAACTCGCCTTCGGGTTGATCCTGTCGATCGCCCGCAACATCCCGTCCGAATCGCAAGTGATGCGCCAAGGCGGCTGGCAGACGACGGTCGGCCAAGATCTGAGGGGCAAGACCCTCGGTATTGTGGGGCTCGGTAAACTTGGCAGCCAACTCGCCGCCTACGCGAAAGCCTTCGGCATGACGGTGATCGCCTGGAGCCAGAACCTGACGACAGAGAAGGCAGCGGCGGGCGGCGCGGAACTTGTCACCAAGCACGAACTGTTCACCCGCGCTGATTTTGTGTCGATCCACACCGTGCTGTCGGAGCGCTCGCGCGGTCTGGTCGGCAGCTGGCCGAACTGGCAGCGATGAAGCCGACGGCTGCGATCATCAACACCTCGCGCGGACCAATCATCGACGGTTCGGCGCTGCTGGCGGCCCTGCGCGAAGGCCGCATCGCGGCGGCCGGTCTCGATGTCTACGATAGCGAACCACTTGCGGCCGACCATCCGTTGCGATCGGAGCCGCGCGCCCTGCTGACACCGCATCTTGGCTACGTGACGGAGGAAACCTATCGGCTGTTCTACGGCGGTACGGTGGCTGCGATCGAAGGCTGGCTCGCGGGCAAGCCGGTCAATCTGATTACGACCTGATAACGAGCTGAGGACGGCGAATATCATGGCAATCATTGTCACCGGCGCCGCCGGCTTCATCGGCTTCCATACCGCCAAGGCCCTGCTGGCACGCGGCGAGGAGGTGGTTGGCGTCGACAATCTCAATGCCTACTACGACGTGCGGCTGAAGCAGGCGCGACTGGCGCAACTCGAAAGGCTGCCGCGCTTTCGCTTCGTGCGCGCCGACTTCGCCGACCGGCCGGCAATGAAGGCGCTGTTCGCCGACGTCCGCCCCGACCGCGTCGTCCACCTCGGCGCCCAGGCCGGCGTGCGCTACTCGATCGAAAATCCGGAAGCCTACATCGACAGCAATCTGGTCGGCTTCCTGTCGATCCTGGAAGGTTGCCGCCACCATGGCGTGCGCCACCTCGTTTATGCCTCGTCGAGTTCGGTCTATGGCGCCAACGCGGCCATTCCGTTTTCCGAGGGTACCTCCAGCACCGACCACCCGGTCAGCCTCTATGCCGCGACCAAGCGGTCGAACGAACTTATGGCGCACACCTACGCGCATCTTTACGGGTTGCCGGTCACCGGGCTGCGCTTCTTCACGGTATACGGGCCCTGGGGCCGGCCGGACATGGCCTACTTCAAGTTCACCAAAGCGATCCTCGCCGGCGAAACGATCGACGTCTTCAACAACGGCCAGCATGCGCGAGATTTCACCTATGTCGACGACATCGTCGAAGGCGTCGTGCGCACCCTCGACCATCCACCGACAGCCGATCCCCGCACGCCGATGACGCAGGCGACCTCGACCGCGCCATTCAGGGTCTACAATATCGGCAACCATCGGCCGGTCGAGTTGCTCGACATGATTGCGATCCTGGAACGCACGCTAGGGCTGAATGCGCGCACGCGAATGCTCCCAATGCAACCAGGAGATGTGCACACCACATTCGCCAATGTCGACGCACTCATGCGCGACGTGGGGTTCAGCCCCGCGACCTCGATCGAGGAGGGGCTGGCTCGGTTCGTGTCCTGGTATCGCGGCTACGAACAGTGTTAGTTTTCGCGCATGATTCGCAATTCGCGTGGGGCTTCGCGCGACCTTGGGAGCGAAACCAATGATACTATGGATGCTGGCAATCGGGATCAGCGTGGCGGCCTTGATCGTCACTGCTGCGACGCGTCCAGGCAACGTCTCGATGGCCTATACACATCTGGCGATTTCGGCCTGCATCTGCATATTCTTCGCCCTCGACGGCATCCGGAAGCTGAATGCGCTTGCCAGCGAAGGCGCCTCCCGCCCGGCGATCGCCGCCGAAGGAATTCGCGCCAACGGCATGGTCTGGATCTGGGCCGGCCTCGTCATCGCGGTCACCTATGGCACCAGCGTACTGGCCTGGAAGGAGTGGCCATCGCATTTCATCGGCATGTTCGTGGGCGCTGGCATTTGCCTCGCGGTCGCGGGGGCCCTATCGAAAGCGGCGGCGAACCGAACCAGCGATGAAACGATGATGTCGGTCGGTCGTATCGTATTGATCGTGCATCTCGTTGCGATGTTGTTGTTGATCGTCGGCTTCCTGCTCGACGGCCAGATGAAGCGCTTCCTGGTCGAACGCTACACCGACTGGCCGGCCAAGAACGTGATGTTCTTCGGCGCCATTGCCATTGCGGCACTCAGCGGCACCACCTTGACCTTGCTGCCGCGGACCAAATAACTCGCAAAGGGCGTCGTCTGCGTACATGCCGGTCAATCCCTTCATTCCCTGGCTCCTGGCGGCGTTTGTGCCGGCCGTCATCGGCCAGGTGATCGGTGCCCGCATCGGCTCGCCATGGATCTCAGGCGCCGCGGCGCTGTTCCTGCCCATCATGTCGATCGTCGTCGCGTTGAAGGTCAACTCGCCCTACTGGCAACGTGCGACGGCACCGTCAGGTATCCAGGCCATCGCCGATGCGTCGCGACGCAATGCGCGGCTAATTGCCTGGACGTGGGCTGCCGGCGCGGTATCGATGCTCGCCGTCTACCGGTTTTCAGGGCTGAGATGGCAGCACGGCTGGCAATACGGCTCGGGCATGGTGCTGATCGCGTCCCTGATTTTCATTTATGCGCTCAGCATCGAGTCGCCCTCAAGTCCATTGCGGCGGCCGCGCCTGCTCAATGCCGTGGCGTTGATGGCGGCGGCGCAAGGCATCGCCGGCACGGCTGGCATCATGATGCTGGTAATTTCCGGCAAGCTCGGCAGCATGAAGGGCGACTGGGCCGCCAACATCATCTTCGTGGCTGGCGGCTTTGCGATCATGGTGCTGTCCGCAATCGCGGTTCGCACCCACGCCCGCCTCAGTCTCTGTGATAGGGATGGCCGGCAAGTATCGTAGTGGCTCGATAGAGTTGTTCGGCGAGCACGATGCGGGCGAGGCCGTGCGGCAAAGTCATCGCTCCGAGCGACAGCTTGACCGCTGCCTTGGTGATCACAGCCTCGCCATGACCATCAGCGCCACCGATTACCAGCGCCAAGCCTTGCGTGCCGCCGTCGCGATATTTGGCGATCAACGCCGCGAAGGCGCGGCTCGTCATCGTCCGGCCAGTTTCGTCGAGCGCGATCAGCACATCGTAGCTAGCAGTGATTTTCAATAGGCGGGCAGCTTCGTCCGACTGGCGCAGCGCCGCCGTTTCGGCGCGGCCCTCGGGCGTTTCCAGAACCTCGGCGGGCGCAAGCCCCAGACCGCGACCGGTCTGGGCAAGTCGCTTCATATAGCGATCGAGCAACTCCCGCTCGGGGCCGTCCTTGAGACGCCCGACTGCTGCGATGGCGAGCTTCATGACAGGCCGATTAATGCGCCGACTGATCCGCCGGTCGATCACCCGACCACATCTTCTCGAGGTTGTAGAAGTCGCGCACTTCCGGTCGGAACAAATGAATGATGATATCGCCAGTGTCGATCAGCACCCAGTCGCAGGTCTGCATACCCTCGACGCGCACCTTGTTGCAGCCGGCCTCCTTGAGGTGGCGCTGGAGCTGGTCGGCGATGGCGCCGACGTGGCGATCGGTGCGGCCGGATGCGATCATCATGCTATCGGCAATGGAGGATTTACCGGCGAGATCGATCGACACGATATTCTCGGCCTTGGCTTCGTCGAGCCAAAAAGTGATCTGGTCGACGAGGGTGGACGAGCTGGTCTCCTTGGAGACGCGCTCGCTGGGTGCAGTGCCAGTACGGGCACTCCCTTGCGCGGTTCTCATCTGTTGGCGAACTTCCTTCTTCTGTTCCACAATGCTGCCTGGAGCCGATCTCCACCCCGCAGCCGGGGTCGTTTCTGTCGTCTACATAAGCTTCGAGGCACAAATTGTACACTGGCACGGCGACTACACCGCCATGGCCAAGCTCGACTGCCCTGCTGAAAGCAGTCAAATCCGCGCCGGCAACGCTAAAGGACACGTTGGTTAATCGCCAAACTAGTCGATGCCGATCAGGGCGTTCGGCGCGGGCAACTTCTGGCGCAGCGCGGTCGACGACAGCGGCGACAGCGGTCCGCTGAGCAAAGTCCAGGCTGGCGCCTCCCGCATCGGCAGTAGCGCCGCTTGAGCCTCTGGCATGCGAGCGCGATACATGTACCTGGCGGCCGGTGAGGCAATGGCCCTGAGCCGCCAGCCGGGCCGATCGACCACTGCGATCGGTACGTGCGCCGCAATGCTTCGCCAACTTTGCCAGCGGTGAAACGTGGCAAGGTTGTCAGCGCCCATGATCCACACAAAGCGGCATTCGGGGTAGCGGCGGGACAGGAACTCCAGCGTCGCGGCGGTGTAGGGCGTACCGAGTTCCGCCTCGAAACCCGTGATCTCGACCTTCGGCGACGGCATTAGCTGCCGGCAAGCGTCCATGCGGGTCTCAAGAGACGGCAGTTGGCCGTTTGATTTCAATGGGTTGCCCGGCGTCACCAGCCACCACAACCGGTCGAGTTGCAGCCGCGCCAGGGCGATATTCGAGATCTGCGCGTGGCCGGCATGCGGCGGGTTGAAGCTGCCACCCAAAATGCCGATGCGCTGGCCCGGCATGGCCAGCGGCGTTTTCGCCTGCACCCATCCAAGGCGGCCGGGACGGGAACGTGGCGGCATATCTCGATCGCACTCCGGCGGACGGTTCGGTCAACCAGAATGGATCACCGCAGCTCGTTAGTCGAGCTTGCCGTGGCAGTGCTTGAATTTCTTACCCGAGCCGCAGGGACACGGCGCATTGCGGGACACCCGGCCCCAGGTCGCCGGATCCTTGGGATTGACGCTCGAGCCGTCACCGGCCTTGCGCGTCTGCATCGGCGCGCGCTTTTCCGGCGCGGCTTGTCGCGGCGTGTGCTCGGCGGTCAGCACGGCGTCGACCATCGCCAATTCGTCGAGACCGGTGGTGGCATCGATGTGATGGGCGTGCATTTCCGGCAGTTCGACCGGTTGCATCAGCGGCTGCTCCTCCATCGGCGCCATCTCGATGTGCATCAGCTGGCCGGTGACCGCCTCGCGCAACTTCGCCAGCATTGCCTCGAACAGTACGAACGCTTCGGTCTTGTATTCGTTGAGCGGATCGCGCTGACCGTAGGCCCGGAAGCCGATCACCTGACGCAGATGCTCCAAAGTCACCAGATGCTCGCGCCACAGGTGATCGAGGGTTTGCAGCAGCACCATTTTTTCGATCTGGCGGGCGGCTTCGGGTCCAAACTCGGCCTCCTTGGCGGCAACCTTTTCCTCGATCGCCTTGAGCACACGTTCCTTGATCTCGGCGTCGGCGATACCTTCCTCGGCCGCCCACTGCTCGATCGGCAGATCGAGACCGAAGATACCGCCAACCACCTCGTGCAGGCCCTTAGCATCCCACTGCTCGGCGTAGGCGGCCTCGGGAATATGCTTCTTGACCAGTTCGTCGATCAGATGCTGGCGCATGTCAGCGACGGTCTCGCTGACATCGTCCTCATTCATGATGTCAAGGCGCTGCTCGAAGATGACCTTGCGCTGGTCATTCATGACGTCGTCGTATTTCAGGATCTGCTTGCGGATATCGAAGTTGCGGGCCTCGACCTTGCGCTGCGCCATCTCCAGTGACTTGTTCATCCACGGATGCATGATCGCCTCGCCTTCCTTGAGGCCGAGCGTCTTCAGCACCGAATCCATGCGCTCGGAGCCGAAGATGCGCATCAGATCGTCTTCGAGCGACAGGTAGAACTTGGAGCGGCCGGGATCACCTTGTCGGCCAGAACGGCCGCGTAGCTGGTTATCGATGCGCCGACTCTCATGGCGCTCGGTGGCGAGCACATAAAGACCGCCGGGCTTGGATATCGTCTTGGCCGGCTTGGAGCCCTTGGCTGGCTCGATTTCGACCGTCTCGATGATGTCGCGGACGTAATCGCGGTTCTTCTCGATCTCGGCTCTGATGGTGGCGATCTTCTTGTCCTTCTCAGGGCCGTCCTCCATCTCGGAGGCCTCTACGAGTATGCGCATCTGGGCGTTGCCACCAAGCTGGATATCGGTGCCGCGACCGGCCATGTTGGTTGCAATCGTGACGGCGCCGGGTTTGCCGGCTTGCGCAATGATCGCCGCTTCCTGCTCGTGGAAGCGGGCGTTGAGCACTTGATGTTCGATGCCGCGCTTTTTCAACATCTCCGACAACTGCTCGCTCTTCTCGATCGAGACAGTACCGACCAGGATCGGCTGCTGGCGTGATTTCGCCCGCTCGATCTCGAGGATGATCGCTTCCCACTTCTCGCGCGCGGTACGGTAGATCTCGTCGTCCTCGTCGAGGCGCCCAACCGGCCGGTTGGTCGGGATTTCGAGCACGTCGAGGCCGTAGATGTCCATGAACTCGTTGGCTTCGGTGGAGGCCGTGCCGGTCATGCCGCCGAGCTTCTTGTAGAGACGGAAATAGTTCTGGAACGTGATCGAGGCCAGTGTCTGGTTCTCGGGCTGGATCTCGACTTCTTCCTTGGCCTCGATCGCCTGATGCAGGCCTTCCGAGTAGCGCCGGCCCTGCATCATGCGGCCGGTGAACTCGTCGATGATGACGACCTGGCCGCCCTTCACGATGTAGTCGCGGTCGCGCAGAAACAGCTTGTGCGCCTTCAGCGCCTGGGTGACGTGGTGCACCGTGGTCACGTTGTCGATGTCATAGAGCGAGCCGCCGGCGGTCAGCAGTCCGGCCTTCTCGAGCAACTGCTCCATCTTCTCGTTGCCAGCTTCGGTGAGCGACACCGAGCGCTGCTTTTCGTCGAGTTCGAAGTCGCCCTTGGCCAACGACGGAATGAGCTTGTCAATCGCGACATAAAGGTCGGCGCGGTCTTCGACTGGACCGGAAATGATCAGCGGCGTGCGGGCTTCGTCGATCAGGATGGAGTCGACCTCGTCGACGATCGCGAAGGTATGGCCGCGCTGAACCATCTCCTCCTTGCTCATCTTCATATTGTCGCGCAGGTAGTCGAAGCCCAACTCGTTGTTGGTGCCGTAGGTCACATCGCAGGCATAGGCGGCCTTGCGCTGCTCGTCGTCCATATCGTGCACGATGCAGCCGACGGTGAGACCGAGGAAACGATAGACGTTGCCCATCCATTCAGCGTCGCGGCTGGCAAGGTAATCGTTGACCGTGACAACGTGCACGCCCCGGTTGTTGAGAGCATTGAGATAGACCGCCAGCGTGGCTACCAGCGTTTTTCCTTCGCCGGTCTTCATCTCGGCGATCTTGCCTTGGTGCAGCGCCATGCCACCAATCAGCTGAACGTCGAAATGCCGCTGACCGAGAGACCGCTTCGCCGCCTCGCGCACCGTCGCGAAGGCCGGCGCCAACAAGTCGTCGAGCGTCTTGCCGTTCTCGATCTGCGCTCTGAATTCGGCCGTACGAGCCCGCAATTCGTCATCGCTCAGCTTGGCGACGTCGGCCTCCAGCGCATTGATCGCTTCGACCTTCGTGCGATAGCTCTTGACCTTGCGATCGTTGGCGGAGCCGAAAACCTTCGCGGCGAGCGCACCGATGGAAACCATGCTGACAGTCCTCGATCTTCAAAGGTTCCGCGGCCGATGCCGCGCCGGCCACGGGAGCCAGTCATTTGCGGGATTTGATGTAGACGCTCGTTCCGATACATCAATAGGCGGGCCATGCCTGGGCGTGCGACTGGCAACAGCCGCCCAGGCCAAACCCCAAAGAAAATGCATACGTCCGGAGGCCCGGCCGCTTCGTTTCGGTGAAATAAGGACCGCACCCTCGCATTGTCAATGAATCACGGAAGTTTGAGGGGACCGACCGTGCAGGATCGTCACAGTCCCGCCATCTGTCCGTTTGTTAACTTGGCAAGCCCCACCAGTGCGGTCTATGTGCGCGCCAAAGCCTTGTCCATTTCATCGCCGACCTTCGAGGAACCCGCCCAGTGACGACGAACGACCGCCGCAAACCGATTCTCGCCGCCTTTGCCGGAACCCTGGCACTCGCGTTCCTGGCGGCCACCCCCGCGGCCATGGCCCAGGACAAGGTTGTCGCCAAGGTCAACGGCAAGAACCTGACCGAAAGCGACCTCAAGTATGCCGAAGCGGAAATCGGCGCCGACATCGGCAATCTCCCGGAAACCACGCGCCGCCGGGTACTGATCGAGTACCTGATCGAGAACCAACTGTTCGCCGACGCCGCCGAGACCCAGAAGCTCGCCACTGGCGCTGCCTTCGACGAGCGCCTGCAGTATTGGCGCCGCCGGGCACTGCGCGAGACCTTTTTTGACGCCAGCGTCAAAGCATCGATCTCCGACGACGAGGCAAAGAAGCTCTACGATGCCCAGGTCGCCCAAATGGCAAAGACCAAACCGGAAGAAGAGGTCAAGGCGAGCCACATCCTGGTCAAGGAAGAGGACAAGGCCAAGGAAATTGCCACCAAACTCGCATCGGCAGACGACAAGGCATTCGCCGAAGCGGCCAAGGCCAACTCGCTCGACCCCGGCAGTAAGGAAGACGGTGGCAGCCTAGGCTACTTCGGTCGCGGCCAGATGGTGCCGCAATTCGAGGAAGCCGCCTTCAAGTTGAAGAAGGGTGAGATCTCGCCGCCGATCCAGACCCAGTTCGGCTGGCACATCATCAAGGTCGAGGATCGCCGCGAAAAGCCCGCGCCCAAGGTGCCCGAGTTCGCCGCCGTCAAGGACCGCATCGTCGCCTCGCTGATGCACAAGAAGGCGCAGGAGACCTTAGAGGGGCTGCGCGCCAAGGCGCAGCTCGAATATGTCGACCCGGAAGTGAAGAAGCAGGTCGAAGCCGAAAAGGCTGCACCAGCCGCGCCGGCACCGAAACAGTAATCGGAACATATCGCTGATCGGTACATTTTCCAAAGGCGCGCGGCACCCCGTGCGCCTTTGTTGTTTCGGCAATTTTAAGTTGCGCAGTCCGCAGGCAATTCCGCGCGCTGCGGCAGGCCAACCGCGCTACGCGGATCACATTTGCAATTGAACCTGAGTTATCCCCAAGTTCACACTTGCTTTGCCATCCACTGGGATTAAGGATCGCGCTCGCTAGGAGCCAGAGGGGCTTCGTTCTTGTACTGCCTATCGCCGCGCGTCCGACAGCCATCGGGTGCCGCCGATCGCGAATAATACAAGCGATCGGCTGACCAATCGCGGCACCCAAGGGGAGGACTTTCGTCCATCATGGCACCAGCTTCCAAGGTGAAGCGACCCAAGCGCCAGCCTGTGCGTTCCTGTCTCGGTCCCGTCGGTGACCTGGAGGCCCATTTGCCCGCCGAATGGTGGCGCAAACTCTTCAATGCGTTGTACGTCAAGACCGACGGCGACGTTGTCGAGAACATCGAAAACACCCGCCGCGAAGTCGACTTCATCATGTCGGCCGCCGCCATCCAGCCGCACAGCACGATCCTCGACCTGTGCTGCGGCCAGGGCCGCCATTGCCTCGAACTCGCCCGTCGCGGCTTCAAAAATGTGCAGGGCGTCGACCGCTCACGCTACCTGATCCGCCTTGCCAAGAAGCGCGCGCAGACCGAAGGCCTCGCCGTGTCGTTCAAGGAAGGCGACGCACGCAACCCTCGCCTGCCCGAAAACACCTTCGACTGCGTCGCCATCATGGGCAACTCGTTCGGCTACTTCTCGAACAAGAAGGACGACGAGAAGGTGTTGACCATGGTCGGCAAGATGCTGCGCCCATCGGGCCAGATCGTGCTCGACATTACCGACGGCGCCTACATGGCGGAGAATTTCGACCGTCGCTCCTGGGAGTGGATCGACGAACACCACTTCGTCTGCCGCGAGCGCTCGATCAGCAAGGAAGGCGACCGGCTGATCAGCCGCGAAGTCATCGTGCATGACGAAAGCGGAGTTATCGCCGACCAGTTCTACGCCGAGCGGCTCTATACCAAGGACGGCATATCGAAGCTGCTGGAGAAGTGCGGTTTCCGCAACGTGCGGCACCACGGCATCGCCGAGGCGCAGTCCGACCGCGACCAGGACCTTGGCATGATGGCGCGCCGTATCCTGCTCACCGCCGACGCGCCGCAGTTGCCGGCCCGCAAGGCCAAGACTCGCATGCAGCAGATCGATGTCACCGTTCTGTTGGGCGACCCGCGCCTGCCCGATCAGGTCAAGCGTGGCGGAACTTTCAACCCGGAGGATCTCGACACCGTCCGCAAGTTGCAGGACGCGCTGTCGGAGCTGCCGCAATACAAGTTCCGCTTCCTCGACAATCACGCCACGCTGGAGCGCGATCTGGGCGCCCTGCGTACCGATCTCGTCATGAACCTGTGCGACGAGGGCTGGAACAACGATCCGTTCAAGGAACTGCATGTCCCGGCCCTGCTGGACGTGCTGGGCCTGCCCTACACTGGCGCCGCCGCCCCGGCGCTGGCCGCCTGCTACGACAAGGGCCTCGTCCGTGCGGTGGCGGCCTCGCTTGACGTGCCGGTGCCGCTGGAGACCTACGTCCGCCCCGGCGACCAGGGCGCGACCCTGCCATCGGTGTTCCCGGCGATCCTGAAGCCCAACTACGGCGACAGCTCGCAGGGCATCACCAAGGACGCGGTGGTGCGCAACCAGAGCGCGTTGCTCGACTACCTGGAACGGTTGCGCACCGAATTCCCGCGCCGGCCGGTGCTGGTGCAGGAATACCTGCCGGGCGCCGAATATTCGGTTAGCCTCGTCGGCAACCCGGACCAGGGCTTGCGGGCGCTGCCGATTCTAGAGGTCGACTTCTCGCGGCTCGATCCGAGCCTGCCGAAAATCCTCGGCTACGAGTCGAAGTGGGAGCCGGAGAGCCCCTACTGGACCCAGATCAAGTACCACGAGGCACAACTGCCCGATCACATCCAGTCGCAGATGATCGAGCATTCGGCGCGGCTGTTCGAGCGGCTCGGCTGCCGCGAGTACGCGCGCTTCGATTTCCGCGCCGACGCCAAGGGCGAGGTCAAACTTTTGGAAGTGAACCCGAACCCCGGCTGGTGCTGGGACGGCAAGCTCAACATCATGGCGGGCTTCGCCGGCATTCGCTATTCGGAGCTGCTGGGCCAGATCCTGGCCGCTGCCGAGGAGCGCTGCGGCATCGTTGCGCGGCCAGCAGTCGCGATGGCAGCGAATGGCACCCACGCCCCTGCGACAGCACATGCCGCCAACACCAATGTCGCCGCTGAATAGTCAGCGGCGCTTACGGTCAAATTGGATGCGATGGCAGGGCGCGACCGCAGGGTTCGCGCCCTGATTGCGTTGCCGGATCGCACGCCAACCCTGCGCGGATACCGTCAAGCCTTTGGCGTATCGCTTCGAGGACAGCTCAGAATTTCGGCCCGACGATATCGCTCACATCCAGCCAAGTGGCACCCCAGCCCCCTGTCGCCGAATGACTTCGATCTCGGCGTCGCTGCGGCCGAGACGCTTTAGAACTTCATCGCTCTGGCGGGCCATGTAACCGTCCACACTGCGCTTGGCGCGGGCTTCCTGGGCGGCAATGACGGCGCGAAAGGCGCGGGCGAATGCGAAACGCACCCGGCCGGCGAATGACGGTCCGGTATTCTTGGTGATAGTGCCGTAGTCGGCACTGAGGTTATCGGGACGGATCATTGGGGCCTCCATGGGCTCAAACCTGCGATGCCCGCCAAGCGGCGCTCATCACGTCCGGCCGTGTTGCCGCGGCGCGGACCGATGCCAATTAACTGGCCCTGACCACACGCTGTCACCACCCCGAATATTGCATTGCAGCAAGGCGGCCTTCGCGCGCCTAAAACACGTTCCTGATCAAATATTTGTCACAATGCACGGCGGTGCGCCGCCAACCGTCGCATGGCTGCATCTTCGTGCCGCAATCAGCAAAATTTCGGCTTTCGCGCACATCTATATTGCGACGCACCATTTCAGCTAAACTGC
>CAVTAL010000026.1:0-12918 GCA_963732635.1 uncultured Alphaproteobacteria bacterium | reverse complement strand
CAACTAAAATTATCGCGGCTTTTTACCTGCACCACCACCGGATTTCGGACCGCTGGCGAAGGGCGACGTCTGCCCGGCAGGCGGCTTGGTCACCTTGGATTTCGGCTTCTTTACTTCGCGATTACCCTTTTGCTGACCTTTGGCCATCGGTGTTGGTCCTTTTCCATTAGATCGGAGAGCCTGTTGCTTCCCGGATCAAGCTGAACTCACGCGCACAAGTCGCTCGGTCGATATAACCAGAGGCGATTGCGGATATCGCAGGCTGCGCAACTAACACCAAAAACCTTATGCGCCAACCTGCCATTACCCCGCACTATTTGGGGCGATCGATCAAGGTTTTTCGGAAATTATAAGTGCAGCGCATGCACGCAACATTACCGGATCGATCGCAACGGCGCCGGGCATTTTGGCCCACCCGGCCTTCTCGACAAAGCCTGCCTGCTCCCACGAATTGGCCTTCTTCAGCTCGGCGAGCCTAGTCGGGGCATCGGCCGAACGTCTATAATTATCGAGGCAGATTGGTGCCAGCGCACTCACGACCGCCGTGGAGGCTTTCTGCGTGGCGAGCAGTTCGGCCGATGCATGGCTGACCCAGCCGCCCCAGGAAAATCCAACGACGGCGAGGGCTGCGGCGCCGGCCACGGCACCCCACATTGCTGGCTTGAGCGCGACGGGCATCTGCATGATATCGGTCCATTCGTCGGTTGAATTATGCGATGCGGAAGCGGTGCTTTTCGCGCGTCGGTGCCGGGCTATATCTGCGAAGGATAATCGCCGCAGTTTCAACAAACGGCGAAGACGCATACATGCTTCTAACACATCGCAGAAAATGTTGGACGCGTTTTATTCTGGCCAAGAACTGCAGCCCGAATTGGCATACGGCTGAACTGCCCACTCAAAGTGTCGCGCACGGCGCCCCGCTGCAACGGGCCGCGGAAGCTGGCGCCGGCGTCTGTCGAACGCGACCATGCCGACTGCCGCAACCGCGATCCGCCCAACAAGTTCCGGGTCGCCGGCCAGCGGCTGGAACGCTAAACCTTCAACCAGCCTCGCTAAGCAACCAGGCAGGATGAAAGCATGCACAACAACCTTGATACTGTACCAATTCGCCCGCTGCCCCTTGATGGCAGCCACGACTACGATCTCGTGCGCCGCGCCATCCGATACCTCACCGAACAGTGGACCGATCAGCCCGATCTGGACAGCCTCGCGCGGCATCTCAACCTGTCGCCAGCACATTGCCAGAAGCTGTTCAAACGCTGGTGCGGATTGTCGCCGAAGGAGTTCGTGCAGGCCATCACTGTCGATCACGCACGCGGCCTGCTGGGAAATTCCGCGAGCGTGCTCGAAGCGGCGCACGAAGTCGGGCTGTCCGGCGGCGGCCGGCTGCATGACCTGTTCGTCGATCACGAAGCGATGACGCCCGGCGACTACAAGCGACGCGGCGAGGGCCTGGAGATCGCCTATGGCTTCCACGCTTCGCCATTCGGAGATGTGTTGATCCTGGCGACCGAACGCGGTGTCGCGGGCCTCGCCTTTGTCGACGAGGACAAGAACCAGAGCCGCGCCGAAGCACTCGCCGACATGACCTCGCGCTGGCCGGCGGCCCGCTATGTCGAGGCGCCGGAGAAAACGATCCACCACGTCGCGCGCATATTCGAACCCGGCACCTGGACACCAGAGCAACCGGTGCGGCTCGTCCTGATCGGCACTGATTTCGAGGTGCGAGTTTGGGAGACGCTGCTCAAGATCCCGATGGGCCGGGCGGTCAGCTACCACGACATCGCCCGCCATCTCGGCAAGCCGTCGGCGTCACGCGCGGTCGGCTCGGCGGTCGGCCGCAACCCGATCTCGTTCGTGGTACCGTGCCACCGGGTGCTGCGTGGCGACGGCACGCTCGGTGGTTACCACTGGGGCCTCACCCGCAAGCGCGCCCTGATCGGCTGGGAGACTGGCCGGGTGAGTGCGTAGCGTCGCTAGCCCGCCCTTCACAAACCCAACCGCAACGCAATGCCGGGCGCACCAAAAAAACCGCCCGCACCTGGCAAGGTACGGGCGGTTCGATCGTTCAAGTCTCGATCCTGCGGTTACTGGTGCGCGAGCACGGCCAGCAGCAGCAATGCCACGATATTGGTGATCTTGATCGCCGGGTTGACGGCGGGACCAGCGGTATCCTTGTAGGGATCGCCGACGGTATCACCGGTCACGGATGCCTTGTGGGCTTCCGAACCCTTCATGTGCTTGACGCCGTCCTTGTCGACGAAGCCGTCTTCGAAGGACTTCTTGGCGTTGTCCCAGGCGCCGCCGCCCGAGGTCATCGAGATGGCGACGAACAGGCCGGTGACGATCACGCCGAGCAGCATGGCGCCGACCGCCGAGAAGGCGGCACCCTTGCCACCGATGGCGCTGATGATGAAGAACAGCACGATCGGCGACAGCACCGGCAGCAGCGACGGCAGCACCATTTCCTTGATCGCAGCCTTGGTCAGCATGTCGACGGCGCGGGCATAGTCCGGGCGCTCGGTGCCCTTCATGATGCCCGGCTTCTCCTTGAACTGGCGACGGACTTCCTCCACCACCGAACCGGCGGCGCGGCCGACCGCGGTCATGCCCATGCCACCGAACAGGTAGGGGATGAGACCACCGAGCAGCAAGCCGACGACGACGTAAGGGTTGTCGAGGCCGAAGTCGATCTTGACGCCCTTGAAGTACTGGAACGCCTTGGCGCCTGGCTTGTTGGCTTCGGCGATGAAGTACTGCAGGTCGTAGTTATAGGCAGCAAACAGCACCAGGGCGCCGAGACCGGCGGAGCCAATCGCATAGCCCTTGGTGACGGCCTTGGTGGTATTGCCGACTGCGTCGAGCGCGTCGGTCGAACGGCGCACTTCCTTCGGCAGGCCGGCCATTTCGGCGATGCCGCCGGCATTGTCGGTCACCGGACCGAAGGCGTCGAGGGCGACGATCATGCCGGCGAGGCCGAGCATCGTCGTCGTCGCGATCGCCGTTCCGAACAGACCTGCGAGGTTGTAGGTGGCGAGGATGCCGACCACGATCACGATCGTCGGCAGCGCGCAGGCTTCGAGTGAGACAGCGAGGCCCTGGATCACGTTGGTGCCGTGACCGGTCACCGACGCCTGGCTGATCGAGCGCACCGGACGATAGCCGATGCCGGTGTAGTACTCGGTAATCCAGACGATCATGCCGGTCACGCCGAGGCCGACGAGGCCGCACATGAACAGGTTCTGACCGGTAATCACAGTGCCGACCGCAGTGCCGACCTGCCCCCAGGTGCCAAGGCCGAACTGGGTGGCGAGGTACAGGCCACCGATCGACAGGATGCCCGACACGATCACGCCGCGATAAAGCGCGCCCATGATCGAGCCGTTGGAGCCTAGCTTGACGAAGTAAGTGCCGATGATCGACGTGACGATGCAGGTGCCGCAGATGACCAGCGGATAGACCATCAGGTTGGCGAGGTTCGGCTGACCGGCGAAGAAGATCGCGGCCAGAACCATGGTCGCGACGACGGTCACGGCGTAGGTTTCGAACAGGTCGGCAGCCATGCCGGCGCAATCGCCGACGTTATCACCGACGTTGTCGGCAATGGTCGCCGGGTTGCGCGGATCATCTTCCGGAATGCCGGCTTCGACCTTGCCGACGAGGTCGGCGCCGACGTCGGCGCCCTTGGTGAAGATGCCGCCGCCGAGACGGGCGAAGATCGAGATCAGCGAGGCGCCGAAGCCCAAGGCGACGAGACTATCCATGACGGTGCGGTCGGCTGGCTTGAAGCCGAGCGGGCCGATCAGGATGAAGTAATAGATGGTCACGCCGAGCAGCGCGAGCCCCGCGACCAGCATGCCAGTGACGGCGCCGGCCTTGAAGGCAATGTCGAGGCCGCCGGCCAGCGACTGGGTCGCGGCTTGGGCCGTGCGCACGTTGGCACGCACAGAGACGTTCATGCCGATGTAACCGGCGATACCCGAAAGCACGGCGCCGATCAGGAAGCCAAACGCAGTCAGATGGCCGAGCAGAACCCAGGCGATCACGAAGATGACGGCGCCGACCATGGCGATGGTCATGTACTGGCGGTTCAGGTAGGCCTGCGCGCCTTCACGGATCGCGGTCGCGATCTCCTGCATGCGCTTGTTGCCGGCGTCAGCGCTCATCACCTGTTGAATGGTGATGATCGCGTAGAGGATCGAGAGCGCCCCGCAGGCGATCACTCCCCATAGCAGATTGGATATCATTACACTCCCCTTGGGCCCTTGGAACGACCCGTTGCCCGGTATGAATAGAACGCAAAAAGTCCGGCCGAGCGGGACTGACCGCTCACCGTACGCCCCCGTTCGGGTTCGACTAGCGGCCGGACCATGCCAAATGTCGGTGAGCCTTGCAACCACAACGAGTTAGGTGTTTCGTCGAATGCCAAAGCTTTGCATTGGGCAATTGGGGCATGCACAGGTCCGGTTCGAACTCCGGTCCGCCTGTAGCCACACCAATCTGGCCAGTTTCCAGCACGTGCTGGCGGTCTGATTTTCTTTGCCCCTCAGCAAACAATGAGATTGGAACTGCCGCGGTCCGCTACGGAAACGGAGGCATTTCCCGCAAAGCGTCAACAACGGCAGTGATTGGCAACCGCCCTCGAGTTCATCCCGTTGCACCGAAAAAAGCAAAACCGGCCGGTTGGGATATCCCAACCGGCCGTTCAATGTATTGGTCCAAATGCGCCGACAGCGCGCCCGTCTTCAGCCCTTGGCGGTGGCGGCGACTTCGGCGGCGAAGTCCTCGACCTTCTTTTCGATGCCTTCGCCCAATGCGAAGCGGACAAATGCGACGAGCTTGACCGGCGCGCCAGCCGTCTTCTCTGCATCCTTCACGGCCTGGCCGACGGTCTTCGACTCGTCGAGCACGAATGTCTGCTCCAGCAGGCAGTTTTCCTTGGCATAGGTCTTGAGACCGCTTTCGGCGATCTTGGCGAGTACGTGATCCGGCTTGCCCTTGTTCTTATCGAGCAGGATCGCCTTTTCACGCGCCAGAATGTCAGCCGGCACGCCGGTGATGTCGAGCGCCACCGGGTTGCGGGCGGCGACGTGCATCGCGATCTGGCGGCCGAGCGCATTCAGTGTCGGGGCATCGCCCTTGCTCTCAAGTCCGACCAGCACGCCGATCTTGCCGAGGCCGTCGGAGACCTTGTTGTGCACGTAGTCGGCAACCACGCCTTCCTTGACCGTGACGGTCGCGGTCCGACGCACGTTCATGTTCTCGCCGATCGTCGCAATCGCTTCCTTGACCTCTTCCTCGACCGTCACCGTCTTGCCCGGATAGGTCGTGGCCAGCAGCTTGGCGATGTCGCCATCGGCAGCCGGCGAGATCGAGGTGATTGCGGTCACCATTTCCTGGAACTGCACATTGCGGGCGACGAAGTCGGTCTCCGAGTTGACCTCGGTGACGGCGCCCTTGTGGCCGTGCGCCAGGATGCCGACAAGACCTTCGGCGGCGATGCGGTCGGACTTCTTGGCAGCCTTGGCCAAGCCCTTCTTACGCAGCCAGTCGACGGCGCCCTCGATATCACCCTTGGTCTCGATGAGCGCCTGCTTGCAGTCCATCATGCCGACGCCGGTCTTCTCGCGAAGCTCTTTGACGAGGGCAGCTGAGATAATTGACATGTTTTCCTCTTTGGCAATGTGCCTGTGCGGTCTTGATCGTATGCGCTGCGCCATTCCGTGGCTCGCGGACACTGATCGTGTAGGTTGGATTAGGTCGCCCACTCGGCGGCCGTAACCCAACAACTTCGACCGCCCGTGCCATGTTGGGTTAGGCGCCCAACGTGGCGCTAACCCAACCTGCACTTGATTGTTCATTCGATATGGGGCGCGAATTAGCGCCCGCAAATCAGACGGCGGCGGCGGCGACCAGTTTCTTGGCCTGAGCGACCCAGTCGTCCTTGGCGATCTGGCCCTTCAAACGCAGCTGCTTGTCGAGCATGCCCAGGCCGTCGACATCGCTGTCGGCGATCTGCCAGAAATGGAACACGCCAGCATCGTTGAGGCGCTGCTCGATCTTCTCGGTGACGCCGGTGATGCGCTTGAGGTCGTCGGCTTCACCGCGCGCGGCCTCGATACCCTTGAACACGGCCTTCGCCGGGATCGCTTCTGCAGCTGGATTCTCCATGGCGCCGAGATCGACGCCTGAGTTGGCCTGGCTGCGCTGAA
The DNA here is from genome assembly GCA_963732635.1 of uncultured Alphaproteobacteria bacterium. Taxonomy (GTDB): domain Bacteria; phylum Pseudomonadota; class Alphaproteobacteria; order Rhizobiales; family Hyphomicrobiaceae; genus JAKFWF01. The sequence goes on along the minus strand of CAVTAL010000026.1, from coordinate 6,706 downwards.
TGCCGTCGATTGCGGCACGGGCGACGAGGTCGCAGTAAAGCGTTATGGCGCGGCCGGCGTCGTCGTTACCCGGGATCGGGAAGTCGATGCCATCCGGATTGCAGTTGGTGTCGATCACGGCGACAATCGGAATACCGAGCTTGCGCGCCTCGGCAATCGCGATCTGCTCCTTGTTGGTGTCGATCACGAACAGCAGGTCGGGCGTGCCGCCCATTTCCTTGATGCCGCCCAGCGCCTGATTGAGCTTGTCGCGCTCACGCGTCAGGGTCAGGATTTCCTTCTTGGTGCGGCCCTGCGGGTCGGCCAGGATGTCGTCGAGCTGACGCAGGCGGCGGATCGAAGCCGAGATCGTCTTCCAGTTGGTCAGCGTGCCACCGAGCCAGCGATGGTTGATGTAATACTGCGCCGAACGCTTGGCGGCTTCGGCGATCGATTCCGAGGCCTGACGCTTGGTGCCGACATACAGCACGCGGCCACCAGCGGCGACGGTATCAGCGATCTTCACCAGCGCTTGATGCAACAGCGGCGTGGTCTGGGTCAGGTCGACGATATGAATGTTGTTGCGGGCGCCGTAGATATACGACGCCATCTTGGGGTTCCAGCGATGCGACTGGTGACCGAAGTGAACGCCAGCTTCGAGTAGCTGACGCATATTGAACGCGGGAAGCGCCATGATATTACAGTCCTTTTTCCGGTTGAACCGCCGCGGATCGGAATAGGTGACCTCGGGTTGTCGAGGCACCCACCGGAGCGTCAAAGCGGCGTTGTCGGCCGCCCAACACGAAAGTGATCCGCGTGTGGAGTGGGCGCGTGATACATCGCGGCAACCGGTTTGGCAAGGAATATGGGCAATTTCGCTTCTTGCCCGGCCCAAACCAATCGCTGGCACCCCGGCAAACCCACAACAGGTGTCATTGTGGACGCCCCCGCTCGGCAAGGGTGAGGCAGCATGCGCATCTATCGCACCTACCGGGCGCTGCCGAGGCGGACGACTTGGTGGGGCGGCCCGACCAGCTTAGGCCACGCTTTCACCAATCAACTTGCCGAGCCTTGCAATGCCGGCGTCGATGTCGGCGAGGGAAGGCAGCGAGTAGCTGAGCCGCATGGTGTTGCGCCCGGAGCCGTCGTTGAAGAACGCGTGCCCCGGGACGAAGGCAATCCTTGCTTCGGCGACCGCACGCTTCAGCAACGCCGCCGCGTCGATGCCGGGCGGCATCGTCACCCATACGAACAACCCGCCCTCGGGCCGCGTCCAGGTAACACCCTTCGGCATGTGCGCCGACAACGCCGCCAGCATCGCATCGCGCTTCGCCCGATAGTGCACACGCGCCTTCATCACCTGTGCGTCGTAGATGGCGGACGCCATGCGCTGCATCACCATCTGGTTGATCGCCGGGCTGTTGAGGTCGGAAGCCTGCTTGATCAGCACCAGACGGCGGACCAAAGGCGCCGAAGCACAGATCCACCCTGTACGCAGGCCGGGCGTCATCGTTTTCGAGAAAGTGCCGAGATAGGCAACACGCGAGCGGTCGATCGAGCCCTCGTGCGCGACGTCGAGCGACTGCAAGCTCGGCACGTCGCTACCCTCGAAGCGCAAAGCGACATAGGCGGTATCCTCCAGCACCGGGATATCGAGCTCGCGGGCCAGCGCCAGCAACCGCTGCCGGGCGGCGAGCGACATCGTCACGCCGGTCGGATTGGCGAAGTCAGGCACCACGTAAGCGAACTTTGCCGTGCCACCGACCGCCGAGGCCGCCTCCAGGTAGGAGGCTGGCGTGCGATTGGAATTCTCCGGTGCGATGGTGTCGTAACGCGGTTCGTAGGCCGAGAACGCCTGCAGCGCGCCAAGATAGGTCGGCGCTTCGACGAGGGCGGTGTCGTTTGGCGACAGCAGCAGCCGACCAAGAAACTCCAGCGCCTGCTGCGAGCCGTTGGTCATCACGATGTTGTCGGGTGTGCAGGTGACGCCGCGCTCGGCCATATGCGCCACGACCCAGTCGCGCAACGGCGCGTAGCCTTCGCTCGCCGAATATTGCAGCCCCTGAGCAGCACCTTGCGCGTTCGACAGGATGTCGTCGTAGGCCGCCTTCGCCATATCGACGGGAAAAAGTGCCGGATCGGGAATGCCACCAGCAAACGATATCACACCGGGCTGGTCGAGCAGCTTCAGCAGCTCGCGGATCTCGGACGAGCGCATGCGCGCCGCGCGCGTGGCGTAACGCGGCTCGAAATCGGACTTGGCGTGGAGGCTCATCGCGGCGGTCTCCTCGGGCGGCGCCCATGGTCGGCGCGCCCAAGGATTATGTCAGCAATGCTGACCTATTTGCAAGCGCGATCGATCAGCCGCGCAGATAGGGGCACAGCTTTCGCTCGCCGCCGTAGGTGGTGTACATGCCGGTGCGCCACTCGAACGACCGGAAGTGATCGGCGCAGATCTTGCGCGGATCGCCGGCATAGCCTTCCGGATAGTAGTACGGACCGTCGTAGGCATAGGTGTCGTAGTAGTAGCCACGGCGCGGCGCATAAGACCGGTTGGCGATGATCGCGCCGGCAACGAGCGCGCCGACACCGAGGCCGATCGCCGGGCCTCGCCAGCCGCCATAACGGCGATAACCGTAACCGCCACCGCCGTAGATCCGGCGGGAGCCGTTGCGAAGTACTGCACCTTGTTGCCTCTGTTTGACGCGGCAGCGGCTACCGAGAATTGCCTGCTGCCCGCTGGCGGGAACGGCCGGCGCCGCTTCGGCACCGATCACGGAAATCGCCAGCAGCGCTGCAGCCAGCGTCATGAGCTTCAGTTTCGACATAGGCCTTCCTTTGTGTTCAGCCGGTTGGACTTCCCCAACGGCTCAACGACAAACGCGGCAGGTTTCCGTCGAGTTCCTGAAAGCGTATTCATCGGCTACTCCGTCGTCGCCTTGTGCTCATTCGAAGCCTTCCAGGTGAGGCGAGGCTCACGCGCCGCTTTGGTCTCGTCGAGACGACGCCGCGGGGCCAGACGCGGAGCCTGCTTGAACCGATCGAGATCACCTGCCTTCGCCGACTTCGCCAGATCACGCAGCGTGGCGATAAAGAGGTCGAGCGCGCCTTTCGATTCCGACTCGGTCGGCTCGATCAGCATTGCGCCGTGCACCACCAGCGGGAAATACATCGTCATCGGATGATACCCTTCGTCGATCATCGCCTTGGCGAAATCGAGCGTGGTGACGCCGGTGTCCTTCAGCCAGGCGTCGTCGAACAAGACTTCGTGCATGCACGCCTTGTCGCCGAACGGCTGGCTAAACACGTCGCGCAGCCCAGCGCGGATGTAGTTCGCGTTCAGCACCGCGTCCTCGCTCGCCTGTCGCATGCCGTCCGAGCCGTGGCTCAGCATGTAGGCCAGCGCGCGGACATACATGCCCATCTGGCCGTGGAAAGCGGTGAGGCGTCCGAACGGCTGCGTGCCCTTGGCTTCGGCTGGCGTCTCGACAAGACGGTAAGCGTCCTTGTCCTTCACCACGTAGGGCAACGGCGCGAACGGCGCCAACGCCTTCGATAGCACCACCGGCCCTGAGCCCGGGCCACCACCGCCGTGCGGCGTCGAGAACGTTTTATGCAGATTGATGTGCATTGCGTCGACACCGAGATCGCCCGGCCGCACCTTGCCGACGATGGCATTGAAGTTGGCGCCGTCGCAGTAGAAGTAGGCGCCAGCCTCATGCACCGCCTTGGCGATCTCCACCACCTCTGGTTCGAACAGGCCGCAGGTGTTGGGGTTGGTCAGCATGATCGCGGCGATGTCGGGACCAAGTGCTGCCTTCACCGCCTCCACCGAAACTGTGCCGTCGGCACGCGCAGGGATCGACTTCACCGAGTAGCCCATGAAGGCCGCCGTCGCCGGATTGGTGCCGTGTGCCGATTCCGGCACCAGCACAACCGAGCGCTTGGAGCCCCCCTTTGATGAGGCGGAGGCTTCGTGCGCCGCCTTGATCGCCAGCATGCCGCACAACTCGCCATGCGCGCCGGCCTTGGGGCTCATGGCGACAGTTTCCATGCCAGTGAGTTCGAGCAGGTAGCCGGCGAGGATTTCCATCAACTGGATTGCGCCCTGCACCGTCGACTGCGGCTGCAGCGGGTGGATGTCACCGAAACCCGGCAGCCGCGCCATCTTCTCGTTGAGGCGGGCATTGTGCTTCATCGTGCACGAGCCGAGTGGATAAAGCCCGCTGTCGATCGCGTAATTCTTGCGCGAGAGCCGAACGTAGTGGCGCATCGCTTCCGGCTCGGTGAGGCCGGGCAAGCCGATGTCGGCCTTGCGATCGAGACCACCGAGGCGGGATTTGTGTTTCTTCGGCGCCGGCAGATCGACGCCGGTTTTGCTGTAACTGCCGCGCCGCTCGAAGATCAGCGCCTCCTCGTGATCGAGCCCGCGATGACCGGTGAAAGTTTTGATCTCGGAGGTAGCGGCGGTGCTCGCCTGCGTCGGCCGGCCTTGAGTGTTCATGGTCATGAAGTTGGCTCCGCGTTTCCGCGGTGATCCGCGATGGCAATTCCCAAAACCGGTGTCATCCCGGGGCTTGTTCCCGGGACCCATACCTCCGCAAATTGTGGCGTTCGATCATTCGCGACGACGTCACAGTACGCGAGCGACAACACGGCTCGCGGCGCCATGGGTCCCGGGCACAAGGCCCGGGATGACAGTTGAGGGTGGGCGAGAGTGAGCATCACAGCACCTCCCCAAGCGCCTTGGCATAAGCCGCGCGGTCGTCGTCGGTGTTGATTTCGGTGGAGGCGACGAGGATCAGATGGCTAAGCGACTTATTGCTTGGCAGCAGTCGCGACATCGGCACGCCGCCCATGATGCCTTTCGCAACCAGCTTCTCGATCACCGCCGCTGCGTCGCCTGGCACTGCAATTGTGAACTCATTGAAGAAGGTGTCATTCAACACCTTCACGCCCTTGACCGCTGCCAGACGGTCGGCCAGATCGCAGGCGTTGGCGTGGTTGATGGCCGCAAGCCGCTTCAATCCGACTTCGCCCAACAGTGTCATGTGGATAGTGAAGGCCAACGCACACAAACCGGAATTGGTGCAGATATTGCTCGTCGCCTTTTCGCGGCGGATGTGCTGCTCGCGCGTCGATAGCGTGAGCACGAAGCCGCGTTTACCCTCGGCATCCACCGTCTCGCCGGTGAGGCGGCCTGGCATCTGCCGGACATACTTTTCTTTGGTGGCAAAGAGCCCGACATAAGGGCCACCGAAGCTCAAGCCATTGCCGATCGACTGTCCCTCGGCGACGACGATGTCCGCCCCCATCTCGCCCGGTGCCTTCAGCGCGCCTAGCGCGACGATTTCGGTCACGACCACGACCAGCAACGCGCCCTTGGCGTGGGCAGCGTCGGCAATCGGCTGCAGATCGCGAATGTTGCCGAATACGTCCGGATACTGCACGACGACGCACGAGGTTTCGCCATCGATGCGGGCGATGATGTCTTCCGCTGCCAGCGGTTTCGGCGCCAAGTGATCGACGTGGGCGCTGCCGTACTTCGACAACGTTGCGATGACATCGGCGTATTGCGGATGCAGACCGCCGGACACCACCGCCTTCTTCCGCCGCGTCACGCGATGCGCCATGAGAACTGCTTCGGCGGCACCGGTCGAGCCGTCGTACATCGAGGCGTTGGCGACATCCATCGCCGTCAACCGCGCTACCTGGGTTTGGAACTCGAACAGGTACTGCAGCGTACCTTGCGTGATTTCCGGTTGGTACGGCGTGTAGGAGGTCAGGAACTCCGAACGCTGAATGAGATGGTCGACCGAAGCCGGCACATGATGTCGATAGGCGCCGGCACCAACGAAGAACGGCACGTTGCCGGCTGGCGTGTTGCGTGACGCGAGGCGGCCCAACTCGCGCTCGACCTCCAACTCGCCCTTGGTTTTCGGCAGATCGGGCAGCTTCGATAGCAGCTTGTCTTTTGGCACCGCCGCGAACAATTCATCGATCGATTTCACGCCGATTTGGCTGAGCATCTCGCGCCGATCGGCGTCCTCGAGTGGAAGATAGCGCATCAAGCACTCTCCTTCACGAACGCGTCGTAGGCGGCTTGATCGAGCAGACCGTCGAGTTCGGACTTGTTGCCGATCTTCAATTTAAAGAACCAGGCCCTGCCCTGGGCGTCCTCGTTGACTAATCCGGGCTGACCGGCGATCGCGGCGTTGGACGCCACCACCTCGCCAGAGATCGGCGCGAACACTTCGCTGGCCGCCTTGACACTTTCGACCACCGCCACCGCTTCGTGCTGGGCGACCTTGCGGCCGACGTCCGGCACCTCAACGAACACGACGTCGCCAAGTGCCGACTGCGCATGGTCAGTGATGCCGACGGTGGCGACATCGCCCTCGATGCTGACCCACTCGTGGTCCTTGGTGAACTTGATGGCCATGACGGTTTTCCCCTGTTGGTGTTCGTGTGACGTGGGCGATGAATCGTGTCTCAGTAGTTCAGCCCGAGTAGCAACTGCGCGGCACGCGAGGTCCATCGCGGTCAGTGCAGGACGTTAAGCCATATCCTAGATCGCAAGAGCACCCTCCCCACAGTCGTCATCCCGGCGAAGGCCGGGACACACGACAAGTTTCAGCAATCGCGGTGCTCGCGATAGCAATCGATGTCGCAGCATTCCGATTTCACCTGACGCACTGGCCGTGCCGCCCGTAGCCGTGGGTCCCGG
>CAVTAL010000025.1:0-27476 GCA_963732635.1 uncultured Alphaproteobacteria bacterium | reverse complement strand
CGTAACGCTTGGTGGTCTCGTAGACGTTGGCGAGCGAGACCAGTGCAAGCGGAAATTCCGGCTTGAGATAGAGCGCCATCTGCAAATACTGCGCGGCGATGCCTACACCGCCTTCGCCAATCAAGGCATCACCCAGACCATAGAAGACCTCCGCCAATCCATCCTGCGGTGTCTCGATCATCAGCGGCAGAGTGCTGGTGCCATTCAACTGATCTCGCAAATCAAGTGCAAGCGGATGATTGTCGCTCGACAGCTTATCCATATGCTCCTTGAGTACGGAGCGCGCGAGCTTCAAGTCACCAGAATTGGCGGCATGCTGCGTATAGGCAAGTGCCGTGCGCAATGTCCGATTGTCGGACTTGAAAATGCGTTCGTAGTTTAAACGCGCCTCCGCCCGCCGACCGCCGACATCGGCGATCAAGGCTCGGTGATAGCGCAGAAACGACTGTGCCCACTCGGGCTGTTTCTGAACTTCAATCAGCTGCAGTGCCTCGTCCGCTTCCATTCGGGCCTGCAACGTCCAGGCCCGCGCGAGGACGCTGGTCAACTCGCCGATCGGATTGGAACTCGCCGCCTTGAAATGCTTGTCGGCATCAGCCCAGCGTTTCGCCTTGAAATCAACTAGCCCCAGGAACAGCTCGGTCATCCGGCGTTCCTTCGCGGCTGGCGAAACCTTCCTTGCTAGCTCGATCGCGGAATCGAACCGCCCCTCGGTCAACTCCATGACGAAAGTTGGCTCGATCAACTGGTCGTTGCTCGGATCAAGTGCGAGCGCGTTGCGATAATAATCAGCCGCCGCGGCGGTGTCGTTGAGCCCACGCGCATGGCGCCCAGCGAGGTAGCTGCCAAGCAGCGACACGTCGGTGGATTTTGCGCCAGAGGCGGCTAACGTTGGGCCGCAAACTAGTATGGTCGCGCATGACACCGCTACGACAGCGGCATAGCGCGCCAACTTCTCGGCCGACTTTGCAAACGAAGGCATCCGACCTCTTTCGAGCAGACCCGAAGTCCGCAAGTGATTCTGTAAGTTAGCCGTAGTGTAGCAAACACAACTACTGTTTGGCAACTTAAGGCCAAAACTTCAGCCGCGCTTATGCCTTCGGCGTGTTTCCCGTCAAAACCTGTGAAAAAACCGGTGCGTCAATGTTGCCACCGCAAAGTATCACCGCCGCTTTCTGGCCTTGCATCAGAGTGCGCTCGCGCATGAGCCCGGCAAGCGGTGCCGCTCCCGCGCCCTCGGCCAGATTGTGGGTATCGCGGTAATAGATGCGAATTGCATCGGCGATTTCGTCATCGGTGAGCCGCAGGATGTGCGACACGCCAGACTTGATCATCGCAAACGCCTCCTCGTTCGGCACCCGCACCGCCATGCCGTCGGCGAACGTCGCCGCGGTATTGGTCGACACCACATGGCCCGCTTCCAACGACAACGCGTAGGCAGCGGCTGCATCGGCGACGACGCCGACCACTTCGGTCTTCAGTCCCAGCAGATCGCGCACAGCGATCACCCCGCAAATGCCTGATCCGAGCCCGATCGGAACATAAACGCGTGCGATATCAGGTACCGCGCGGAATAGCTCAAGAGCATAAGTCGCGACGCCCATCACCAATTGTTTATCGAACGACGGCACAAAATGAAGGTTGCGCGCCTTCGCCAGCTCCGCGGCATGAGCCTTGGCGGCGTCGAAGTCGCTGCCATGGGTGATCAGTTCCGCACCGAACGCCTGCATGGCGGCGTTCTTCTCGACGGAATTTCCCTCCGGCACGACGATCACGCAGGGCAGCCCAACCCGCGCCGCCGCCGCCGCGATCGACTGTCCATGGTTGCCACGTGTCGCCGAGATCACGCCGCTTACATCCAAGCCGCTGTGTTTCAGCCAATCCATATAGACGATGCCGCCACGCACCTTGAAAGCGCCGGTCGGCGTGTGGTTCTCGTGCTTGACCCAGACTTCGACACCGGTGCGCTGCCGCAACAACGGCCACGCGAACTGCGGCGTCGGCGGCACATGTGCATGCACCAGATGAGCGGCGGCCTCGAGTTCTTCGAGCGTGAATAGTGTCATCGGCCAAGGACCTTCCAGGTGGAGCAACGACCGGCCAACCAAAATCCAGCCGCCGCAAGCATTGCGTTATGCGAAACGGCACGGCATACCGCAAGTCGACAACGCAATCGGGCCGCACCCCGCAGCAACATCGCGACACCGCACCCCAATCCCAGCACCGAAAATGCCCAGCCGCACATCCAATTCGGTCGACTTCTGGCGCGGGATCGCCCTGATCATGATCTTCATCGATCACGTTCCTGGCAACGTCTACAGCTCCTTCACGCTGCACAAGCTGGCATTTTGCGACGCCGCCGAACTGTTCGTCTTCCTGGCCGGTTGGTCACTGTCGCACGCGACTGGCGGCCCACAAGCCCCCCAGTCGGCCGGCCGCGTGATTATCCGGCTGGTCGCACGCGCAATCGAGATCTATCGCGCCCAGATTGTGCTCACCGCCATCGCATTGGCTATGCTGGCGGCGACGGCGCTGTTGCGCAACAACCCGATTTTCCTTGAATGGCACAACGCAGGACCGGCGTTCTACGATCCGGTGCGCGCCACAATCGGATGGGTGTTGCTCACTCACCACCTGTGGTTCTTTGACATCTTACCGCTCTATGTGGTGGTGCTGCTGATGGCGCCGCTGTTCGTGATCCTGACCCGGTGGAACCGAATGGCAGGGCTGGCCGCCTCGCTGCTCCTTTACGGCGTGACACTGACCTTCAATCTCAAGTTGCCGACCTGGCCCGGTGATACTGGCTGGTTCTTCAACCCTCTTGCCTGGCAGCTCCTGCTGGTTCTTGGATTCCTCAGCGCGGAGATGGCACAAGATGACGAAAGGTTTCGCACCATAATGCGCCGTTTCATCCCAGCGGCTGCGATTCTAGTGCTGATGTTCACGATCTTAACCATCTCGGGTTTCGATCCCGACCCGCTGTCGGTGCCTGAACCACGCTTCTTCTTTCTGATTGATAAGACCAACCTTTCACCTTCACGAGTGATCAGCCTGCTAGCCTTGGTGCTGGCATTCAGTCAGGTTTTTCCGTGGCTTCAGCAACGGATCGGCTGGTTCGGCAGCTGGTTGTGCGGCCTCGGACGCAACTCGCTGGCAGTGTTTGCGGTTGGTTCATTGTTAAGCCTTGCCGCCCAACTTTTGCGCTTCATCAATGGTGGTGGTTTGACGATTGACACTTTTACGATACTATGTGGTCTCGTAGGGATGGGGTGGACTGCATGGTTCGTGGAATGGCGCTCCCGATCGCCGGGCTCTTCTTCTCGGCTATCATAATTATTCCCGCTGCGGCATCCGCTCAGCAGGTGGCAGTCGCGACCGTCGAACAGCAAATAGCGACGCTGGCCAAAGTTCAGCCTGCCTATTCGCGTGACTGCCGCATCACTGCCCCCGCGCACGAAGGCCGCACAGCCCTTCGCACCATGCGTCGCGCGCTGAAGGAAAACCGCGTCGTCAAGGTTCTGGCCGTCGGTTCGTCGTCAACCTCAGGTATTGGCGCGACGTCGCCGTTCGCGACCTATCCAGTGCGACTCGAGAGTGATCTGGAGGTCCTGTTCAAGGGCGTCGACATCGACGTGGTGAGCCGTGGCGTGCCAGGCGAGGCCGGCCTTGGCGCCTGCAGCCGCATGAAGCGCGAGGTTGCGGAAACGAAGCCCGACCTCGTTGTCTGGCAAGTCGGCACCAACGACGCGATGGCCCGCGCAGATATCGACGAGTTAAAGATCAATCTCGCCAAGACGCTGCAATGGCTGGCGAAAAACCACATCGATGTGGTGCTGATCGACCCGCAGTTCACGGCTCGCCTCGCGAATGACGACCACTACACCAAGGTCGTTCGGGCGATCGAGGACGTTGCGCGACAGGAGCGTGTGATGCTGGTCCACCGGTTCAGCGCCATGGCCGATCTCGCCAATCAGAAGGGCGAGGACACACTGCTCGCCAACGACCGCTTCCACCTCAACGATCTTGGCTATCGCTGCATGGCCGAATACGCCGCTGGCGCCATCGTCGCTGGCATCATACAGGCGCAGACCGATGCCGCTCCGGCAGTACCGGCAAAGCCGTAGCCATTTGCTAGCCTGTCAGCTGTACTGCTTCGGCGAGGCACGATCAGCGCCTCGCCGTTCTCGTATCCCGGCTCACATGCCGGCATAGTTCGGGCCACCGCTGCCTTCGGGGCAGGTCCAGTTGATATTCTGACTCGGATCCTTGATGTCGCAGGTCTTGCAGTGCACGCAGTTCTGCGCGTTGATCTGGAAGCGCGGCCGGCCGGCATCGTCCGTCAGGATCTCATAAACGCCCGCCGGGCAATAGCGCTGCGCCGGCTCGGCGTAGTCGGGCAGGTTAACCGCCACGGGCACATGAGGATCGGCCAGCTTCAGGTGGACGGGCTGGTCTTCCTCGTGATTGGTGCCTGAGAACGCGAGATTGGTCAGGCGATCAAAGGTCAAAACGCCATCAGGCTTCGGATAGGCGATCGGCTCGGCTCGCCGTGCCTTCTCCAGCGTCGCGTAGTCTGCCTTGCCGTGCTTTAACGTGTAGCCGAGGCCGATACCCGAAATGAGGGTATTCAGCCACATGTCGACGCCACCCAGCGGCACGCCGATCTTGGTGCCGAACCTTGACCACAGCGGCTTTACGTTGCGGACCCGCTTCAGGTCGCGTGCGATCGGGCCGGTCATGACGGCGGTCTTATAGGCGTCGAGGGTATCCTGCGCCCGACCAGCGCCGACCGCGTCGAACACCGCCTCGCCGGCATGGATGCCGGACAGGATGGCATTGTGCGAGCCCTTGATGCGCGGCACGTTGACGAATCCGGCCGCGCAGCCAAGGAGCGCCCCGCCGGGGAACACCAGTTCCGGGATCGACTGCCAACCGCCCTCGGTAATGGCGCGAGCGCCATAAGCAATCCGCTTCCCGCCATCAAAAGTCGGTGCGATGCGATGATGGGTCTTGTAGCGCTGGAATTCCTCGTACGGCGAAAGGTTGGGGTTCTTGTAATTGAGGTGCACGACGAAACCGACCGACACCAGGTTTGCGCCGTAGTGGTAGAGGAAAGATCCGCCGCCTGTGGCGTTGTCGAGCGGCCACCCGAATGAGTGCTGAACGAGGCCCGGCCGGTGCTTCTCCGGCTTTACTTCCCACAGCTCCTTGAGCCCGATGCCGTACTTCTGCGGCTCGCGCCCCTTGTCGAGACCAAACTTGGCCGTCAACTGCTTGGTCAGCGAACCGCGCGCGCCTTCGCCGAACAGGGTGTATTTGCCGCGCAATTCCATGCCACGGGTAAAGCTGTCCTTCGGCTGGCCGTCCTTTCCGACGCCCATGTCACCGGTGGCGATGCCGGTGACGCGGCCCTGGTCGTCATAGAGAACTTCGGAAGCGGCAAATCCCGGGTAAATCTCAACACCGAGTTCCGCCGCCTTTTCGCCGAGCCAACGCACGACGGCGCCGAGGCTGCCGATGTAGTTGCCATGGTTATTCATAAATGGTGGCATCAGGAAGTTCGGCAGCCGCATGTCGCCGGCCGGCCCGAGATACAGGAACTGGTCCTCCTGCACTTGTGTGTCGAGCGGGCAACCTTGCGTGCGCCAGTCGGGGAAGAGTGCATCCAGGCCGATTGGATCTATCACCGCGCCGGACAGGATGTGGGCGCCGACCTCAGATCCCTTTTCTACCACCACCACCGAGACGTCGTTGCCGGTCTCGGCGGCGCGCTGCTTCAGGCGAATGGCGGCGGCGAGCCCGGCAGGACCCGCACCGACGATGACGACATCGAAATCCATGCCTTCACGGGAAGGCAGTTCCATTGCATCATTCGCCATCGACGTCTCGCCCCTGTGCGCCCGAAAAGTTGAAAACCGTCGGTATCATATCTCGCAGGCACATACTGCAAAGCAACCCCGGTGCCGGACCAAATCGTCGCGCCATGCAGCTTTGGAGGGGCTCAGGCGCCGCTGAACGCCGCACGCAACTCACGCGCGATCCGCAGCGGCTTACCGGAGACCGAGACCAGTACCACCATCACCTCGGCTTCGAACAGCAGCTGCCCGTCGCGGGCAATGCGCTGATCGAGCAGCAGCGAGGCCGCGCCGATCTCCTTCAGCGACGTCGTGACTTCCAGCACCTCATCGATCCGCGCCGGGCGCCGATATTCCATGTTCATGCGGCGAACCACGAAGGCGGCCGGCTCGCGACTGCCCGAGCCGTCAATCAGGCCGCGATGATCGTTGCCGGCGAGGCGCAGGAAGTCCGACCGCCCCCGCTCGCACCAGCGCACGTAGGAGGCATGATAGACAAGACCGGAGAAATCGGTGTCCTCGAAGTACACCCGGATCGGCAAAATGTGCCGGCGAACGCCCGCTTCGTCGATCAACCGGCCGGCAAGATCGGGCCACTGGGTCTGCCGCGAATTGCTCATTTCTTGCTGCCCGTCCGCCTTCAGTTTTCCAAGGCCGCGAATGCGTGAACCGCGGCATTGATCGCAAAGAGGACCGTAATTACCCGTGACGGCGTGTTGCGCATGGAGAACATCACTGGCTGCAATATCGTCCGCAGCAGCCAGAAGACTGCTGCCGCCCACGCCAGCGGGGCAGGTACCGCCCCGCCGCGCCACGCATACCCGAGAATGCTGATGCCGGCGACGACGAAGATATACACCAGCACAATATTGAGCGTCTGCGTGATCGCCGCATTGGTCTGGCCGGATGCGGCTAACCGGCCCGGCCAGTCGAACAGCCGCCAGAACAGGACATGAAATGCCGCGAAGCCGAGATCGAGCCCGCCCGCTACCCAAGCCGCCAACATATTTGTCCCAACCATTGCACTTCTAGGCCCCGACCTTCTCATAGGCTCGTGGAGCGTCATCGCACAAGCACGAGTCGATCCGACAGGAGCGCGCCGAAAAGAGTAGTCGTCGCTTATGCAGCGTTGCGCTGCCCCGACGTTATCGTCCAAAGCGCCGTCGGCAGTGAACTGAAATCCTTGGTCATCATCGATCAATCCCCGCGCTACTGATCACGCAGAGATCACGAGAAAGCATCGGTCTTAATTAGAGTCATTGCGCCAACTATTCCAAAATCACACAAATCGCACCGCTTTGACGGGTATTCATTAACGATACTCAAGTTAACGTTGTTCAGCCAATGCCCCCTCTCCGAAAGTAGCCGAACAATGCTGCCCAAATCTCTAACGACCAAACGCCTGGTCAACGGCCCCAAGAATGGCGTCGTGCTTTTGGGTGTCGCGATGCTTGCGATGCTGTGGCTGGGCGTCTTCGCGAGACATACCGAGCGCACATCAAAGGAACTCTCACAATCCAAATCACGTAACGAGACGCTCTCGCTACTGTTCGAGGAAACCATTCAACGATCAATTGCTGAGATAGACAAGGCGCTGTTGTACATGCGTCGCAAAATTGAACGCGATTACGACACCATTGGCCTTCAGTCGGTGATTGCAAGCAGGGACATCCTAAGCCCGCTGATTGTTCAAGTTGCAATCATTGATGGTCGCGGAATTATGAGAGCATCCAGCGCCGGGCCGCAACCAGCACCGCCGATTGACCTAAGTGATCGAGAGCACTTCAAAGCGCACTTGCATCGGCAAGACGACTTCCTTTTTGTCAGCAAGCCCTTGATTGGTCGCGCCAGCGGAAAATGGTCAGTTCAATTGACGCGCAGGTTCATGCTCAAGGATGGCAGCTTCGGTGGCGTTGTGGTTGCCTCAATGAACCCAGGGCACTTTACGAAATTCTACGACGAGATAACGGAAGGTGGAAGCAACTCCATAACATTGATTGGCACCGATGGCATCGTGCGCGCTAGTGGCGGTGGCCAAGGTCCTGATCGATTGGCGCTTGGAACGCAAATAGACATAGAGCCAGCGCTCGCCCGCTTGAATGACAAGGATGTCGGCACTTTTCCAGAGTACGGAGCCGACAAGGCGCAGAAGCGCATCACCACGCTCCGCAAAGTCCGCAACCAGGATCTTGCAGTTCTAGTAAGCACCCCCGAAGATGAAATCCTGGCTGGTTCTCGGACCGACTTATTCTGGACCTCACTTGTATCTCTCGTTCTCTCTATAATCATCGCCTTTGTGATGCAACGCAGCATCAAGAGCCAATTGCAACTCAAGCTTGCACAGACGGCATTATGCCGCAGCGAACGGAAAGCGAAAAAGAAGGCCGCTAACCTTGAGCTAACCCTTGATAACATGGATCAAGGAATTCTCATGGTGAAATCAAACGGCACCATCGCGATAATGAATCAGCAAGTATGTAATTTGCTCAGCCTACCTACTGATTTTTTGATCCACAAGCCAAGCTTCCTTGAGCTTTTGAAGTTCCAGGAATCAAGTGGAGAATTCAGCGAAACCGTTACCGTTGAGTCCACCATGCAGCAATTGTTTCCCCCGTCCGGGGATCGCGCGCCTATTCCCAGTTACGAGCGCACCCGGTCCAATGGGAGCGTTCTCGAGATCCGCACGGTGCTACTCGAAGATGGCGGGTTCGTGAGGACGTTCTCCGATATATCAAAGCGACGCAAGGCGCAAGAAATCGCAACCAAGCTTGCGCTGGAAGACGCTTTGACGGACCTGCCCAATCGTCGCGCCTTCAGCAATGAATTGCGCGTCGCGGGACGCCGTCTGGCAAAACCGGAGATTGAGAACTCAACCAGGGTGGGATACTCAATACTCCTTCTGGATTTGGACCAGTTCAAGGATGTCAATGACAGCCTAGGTCACCCCGCCGGGGACAAACTCCTGCAAGCCGTCAGCGCGCGACTGAAATCCACAGTGCGATCAGGAGATGTTGTCGCCCGCTTGGGTGGAGATGAGTTTGCAATTCTGTTGCCAACCATAACGTCAGCGTCGCAACCAGAAGCCTTGGCGAAGCGCCTTGTCCAAATTGTCAGTCAATCATATCAGATCGACGGACAATGCATAAGCATAGGCGTTAGCATCGGAATTGCCACATCTCTTCATGACGGCCTGAATCAGGATGACCTGTTAAAGGCGGCGGATATGGCATTGTATTCAGCCAAGACGAGCGGCCGGGGCAGGTACGCGTTCTACGATCGCGGCATGACGGAAAAGGTCAATGCTCGGCGAACCATTGAAATGGAGCTTCGGACCGCGATCACCGAGCGGCAACTGGAGCTGCATTACCAACCACTTATCGATCTGCAGAAAGACCGGGTTAATGGCTTCGAGGCTTTGGTGAGGTGGCGCCACCCGGTCAAGGGACTAATACCGCCAGGTGATTTCATTTCTATCGCTGAGCAGACTGGCCTGATCATTCCACTCGGTGACTGGGCGATAAAGCAAGCTTGTGCTGATGCGGTTCAATGGCCGGATGGGATCAAGGTGGCAGTGAACCTGTCGCCGGTTCAATTCAAGTCCGATTTCCTGTGTGAAACGGTACGATCAGCAATTTCCATGACCGGAATTGCAAGCAATCGGTTGGAGTTGGAAATTACCGAAACAACACTGATGCAGGATGACGCAAAAACGCTGCAACTCCTGCACGAATTGAAAGGCCTCGGGGTAGGCATTTCGATGGACGATTTCGGCACTGGATACTCATCTCTCAGCTACCTGAGATCATTCCCATTCGATAAAATCAAGGTGGATCGATCGTTCATCAAGGATCTTGGCACGGCTTCTGACGAAAGTGTAATCGTCAAATCGATACTCCAAATAGCGGCACAATTTGGAATGAAGGTGACTGCCGAGGGGATTGAGACGCGAGAGCAGTATGAGATTCTCAAGAACCTAGGCTGTGGCGAAGCGCAAGGCTACTATTTCTGCAGGCCAGTTCCGATAAGTTCGGTTCCGCATGAAATAGAGCGCTGGAATTCGAGCGCCGTCCTTGCAGCATAGGCTCACTTCGGCATTCAGGTTGAGTGGGGGGCATTCCTCACTAAGAATGTTACCGGAGAAGTGACCGCCATGGCTTGGGGCGGGACGCCGAATCGGATCGGTGTCGCCGATGGCGGCACACCGCTTTCCCGTTCAGTCGGGACCGGCCGTGACGTGCCGTGACCTGCAAATCACGCGCCGATCTCCACCAGCAGGATCTCCGGTGGGCGTCCGAAACGCACCGGCAGACCGGAGCAGCCGAGACCGCCAGAAACCACCAGGTGGCGGTCGTCCTCGACGATGTGGCCATAGAGAAAGCGGCGGCCATAGCGGCTCGGCACCACTGGCGCGTAACCGAAGAACTGCACCTGACCACCATGGGTATGGCCCGACAGCGTCAGCGACACCCGCGACGGCACACGTGGGAACACGTCCGGCTCGTGCGCCATCAGGATCACCGGCGCGTCGTCGGTGATCTTCGCCAGCGTACCGTCGAGATCGTCGACGCCGATGTAGCCGAAGCGATCGCCGCGCTTGCGGCCACGATTGCGATAGTACGCCCACTGGTCGCCGAGGCCCGCGATCCAGAACGGCTGGCCGTTCTTTTCCAGGCGCAGCACGTCGTTCTCGTAGACCTTGAGGCCGGCCCTTTCCATCGCCGGGCGGCACTTCGGCGGCCCCGCCATGCGCATCTGCACGTCACGGTCATTCCACCAGTCGTGATTGCCGAGCACGGCATGGACGCCGAGCGGCGCCTTCAGTCGGGCAAGTGCGCGGGCCCATTCAACATCGGGCACGGCGCGATGCACCATGCGATGGCCGGTGGTGTAGTCGCCGAGCAGCAGGATGGCGTCGGCGTTGAGGTCATTGGCCCGCTCGACGATCGATCCGACGCGCGACACCGGCATCCACGGCTCACTGGTGTGGATATCGGCCAACACCGCGAGCTTCAGTTTGAGACCCGGCGGCCAGCCGGGCGGCGAAATACGGTAGCGGGTGATGCCGACCCACCACGGCTCGATGCCGAAAGCGTAACCGCCAAGGCCGACGCCACCCGCGATGAAGCTGCCCAGGCCTTGCAGGATCTTACGTCGCGAAATCACTTGGCTTTCCTCATGCCGACCACACGCGGCGCTCGCTATCACCGACTTGGAGCAAGTTTCGTGACGAATTCCAGTTGCGGCGCGTCAATTCGGGCGGTGGCGTTAGCAAGACGTTACCCGGTGCCAGTTTCGTCGTCGGCGACCTTATCGGGATCGAAAAGTCCGAATTGCGGCGTGGAAGCCCGCGCCGGCCCGGACAGCCCCAGGTGCTTGTATGCCCGCAGTGTCAGCACCCGGCCACGCGGGGTACGGCCGATGAAGCCCTGCTGCAGCAGATAGGGCTCGACGATCTCTTCGAGGGCATCACGCGGCTCGGACAACGCCGCCGCCATCGTCTCGATGCCGACCGGGCCACCGTCATAGTTCCGCGCAATGCAATTGAGGTACCGGTGATCGAGCGCGTCGAGGCCTTCGCGGTCGACCTCGAGTTGCAGCAACGCCTTATCGGCAATGGCAGCCGTGATCGTGCCCGAACCGTCGACGGCGGCGAAATCGCGCACCCGGCGCAGCAGACGTCCGGCGATGCGCGGCGTGCCGCGTGAGCGCCGGGCGATCTCCATGGCGCCATCCTTGTTCATCGGCACGCCAAGCACACGAGCGCCGCGCGACACGATCAGCTCCAACTCATCGTGGGTGTAGAAATTGAGCCGCACCGGAATACCGAAGCGGTCACGCAGCGGATTGGTCAACAGGCCAGCGCGGGTGGTGGCACCGACGAGCGTGAATTTGGCTAGATCAATGCGAACCGAGCGCGCGGCCGGTCCTTCGCCGATGATCAGGTCGAGCTGAAAGTCCTCCATCGCGGGATAGAGGATTTCCTCCACCGCCGGATTGAGGCGATGGATCTCGTCGATGAACAGCACATCGCGCTCTTCGAGATTGGTCAGCAGGGCCGCCAGATCGCCGGCCTTGCCGATCACCGGACCGGACGTCGCGCGAAAGCCGACGCCCAGTTCCTTCGCCATGATCTGCGCCAGCGTGGTCTTGCCGAGACCCGGCGGCCCCGCGAACAGCACATGGTCGAGCGCATCGCCACGCGCTTTCGCTGCCTGGATGAACACCCGCAGATTGGCGCGCGCCTGCTCCTGGCCGATAAAATCGCCGAGCGCCTGCGGCCGGATCGTCGCCTCAAAGGCGTCCGCTTCTTTCTTGGCACCCGTCACTAGCCGATCGGTCATGCTTTGTTCCTGACGGTGTTCGTTCAAGCCGTCAAGATGGCCTCGTAACGGCAGGGCCGGCATCAGGACTTTGCGGCCACACCGTCGCGCTCGCCACCTCGACGGCTGGTGCCGGCGAATGCGCGATAACGCTCACCTGCCCGCGTCAGATGGACCCGCATTGCCGCACGGGCCGCCTCGCCGTCATGTGCGGCAATGGCTTCGTGGATCGCCTGATGCTCGCGCTGGATCTGCAGCAGATAAGCCGTGTTCCGGGCTTCGGTCAGTCCTTCCGCACGAATGCTCTGTCGTGGAATGATGAAGTGACCGAGGAATTCCAGCAGTCGCGTGAAATGCGGGTTGGTTGTCGCTTCGACAATGGCGCGATGAAACGCAAAGTCCTCCGGCACTGCATTTTCGCGACGGCCGATCGCCGCCTCGAAAGCCTTCAGGCAATCTTGGATGCGGCGAATGGCTTTCGCTGGCGCGCGCGTGGCGGCCAATGCGGCCGCCTCGACCTCGATCGCCAGGCGCAACTCAAGCACCTGCAACACCTGCTCCAGCGAGCCGAGACCATCCGCATCAATACGGAAACCGCGCCGACCGAGGTCCGCGGCGACGAACGCGCCGGAGCCCTGCCTTGTCGTAACTAGCCCCTCCGCCTTCAGCGCCGCCACTGCCTCGCGCACCACCGTACGCGACACCCCAAGGGCTACCATCATGCCATGCTCGGTCGGCAGCCGCGCTCCTGGCACCAGCCGGCCGGCGGCGATCTCCGACTGCAGTCGCTGCACAACTTCCTGCGTCAGATTGCGCGACGGACGCAATGGAGCCAGTATGGCCCGGTTGCCATCGGCTGCGTCAGATGCTACGGCTTTGCGTTGTCGGGTCATCGTACAACTTTGATAGCACGCGATTTGGCAGTGGGCAAACACACTCGATCGCTCGCCGTCGAACAATAAAAACCGCTCGCAATGCCGGGCATGAACGAGAAGCAGGCGTCACCCTTCAACCAAGGGCACGCGGCACGGAGGAAACGGACATGACTTCCAAGATCGAACGACGCGATTTCCTGAAGCTCGGTGCTGCCGGCGCGGCGGCAACAGGTCTCGGCCTGACGCCAGCTTCGGCGCAGGCGAAAATGGTTCTGAAGGCCACCGACGTGCATCCGACCGGCTATCCGACGGTCGCCGCCGTCGAAGCCATGGGCAAGAAGCTCGAAGCGGCCACCAATGGTCGACTGTCGATCCAGATGTTCCCATCGATGCAACTCGGCGGCGAGAAGGAAATGATCGAGCAGGCGCAGCTCGGTGCCTTGCAGATCGCCCGCATCTCGGTCGGCCCAATGGGCCCGCTGGTGCCTGAGTTCAACGTCTTCAACTTGCCATTCGTGTTCCGCGACGTCGCCCACATGGAAAAGGTCATCGACGGCGAAATCGGCACCGATTTGCTCGACAAGCTCACGAAGCACCCGACCGCCAGCCTGATCGGCTTGTGCTACATGAATGCCGGCGTGCGCAACGTCTACAACAGCAAGAAATCCATCACCAAGCTCGAGGACCTCAAGGGCCTCAAAATCCGTATGATGGGCAATCCGCTGTTCGTCGATACCATGAACGCGCTCGGCGGCAACGGCGTGGCGATGGGCTTCGACCAGCTTATCAATGGCATGCAGACCGGTGTCGTCGACGGCGCCGAAAACAATGAACCGAGCTACGACTTCGGGCCAGCACTATCGCTATGCCAAGTTCTATTCGAAGACCGGACATCTGATGATCCCCGAGATCCTGGTGTTCTCGAAGAAGTCCTTCGAAGCCATGTCGAAGGAAGATCAGGCACTGATCATGAAGCTCTCCAAAGAAGCTCAGCTGGAGCAGCGCAAGCTCTGGTACGCGAGCGAGAATGCGGCACTTGAGAAGATGAAGGCGGCGGGCGTCGTCATCAATGATGTGGCCGACAAGTCCGCGTTCCAAGCCGCCGTCAAGCCGGTATGGGACAAGTACGGCGCCGCCCACAAGGCGCTGATCGACCGGATCCAGGCGATCAAGTAAAAATCGGACAGAGCTGCAAGAAACGGCCGCACGGCGATAGCGCCTGCGGCCGAATCCGCGCCTACGGGGGACACACAGATGGTCACTGCCTACTTCAGGGCAATGGATGCGCTGGCGCAAGCGTGCCTGTTCGTCGCCGGCACCGCCCTCGTCGTTATCACCGTGATCATCCCCTATGGCGTGTTTACGCGCTTCGTGCTGAACAGCGCCTCGTCCTGGCCGGAACCGCTGTCGATCCTACTGATGATCTGGTTGTCGTTCCTTTCCGCCGTGATCTGCTATCGCGAGCACTTGCACATCAGCGTTGGCATGCTGCCCAATGCATTGAACGGCGCCGCGCGAACATTGCTCGGCCTGCTTATCGAATTCAGTATGCTCACGACCAACGTGTTCCTGCTGTGGTTCGGCACCAAGCTGGTGCAGAAGACCTGGTTCCAGTCGATCGCCGAGTTTCCTGACGTGTCGGTCGGCATCTCCTATTTGCCGGTTCCGATAGGCGGCCTGATCACCGTGCTGTTCATCATCGAACGTTGCCTCAAGGGCAATTGGTTCCCTGAGCCGCATGCTCCGGACGATATCTCCGCCAACACCATTTCCAGCGAATAGACGGGACCCGCCACGATGGACGCGCTCGTTCTCATCGGCACATTTACAATCATGTGCCTGCTCGGCATGCCGGTCGCCTATGCGCTCGGTCTTGCCGCGGTTGCCGCCGCGCTGTGGATGGGCATCCCGCTCGAAGCGATTGCCCTCAAGACCTCGGATGGCATGGACGATTTCCCGCTATTGGCGGTGCCATTCTTCATTCTCGCCGGCGCCATCATGGGCGAAGGCGGCATGGCCGAACGCATCATCAATCTGGCCAAGATCTTCGTCGGCTTCATTCGCGGTGGCTTGGCGCTCGTCAATCTGCTGGCTTCGACCATGTTCGGCGCGATTTCCGGCTCGTCGGTAGCTGATACCGCCTCGATCGGCTCGGTGATGATCCCGCAGATGATCAAGGCCGGCTATCCGCGCCTGTTCGCGGTCAACGTTACGATCTCGGGTTCGCTGCAGCCGCTGTTGATCCCACCGTCCCACAACATGGTGATCTATTCGCTCGCGGCCGGCGGCTCGGTATCGGTCGGCGCGCTGTTCATGGCCGGCATCATTCCCGGCCTGATGCTCGGCGCCTCATTGATGATCCTGGTGCTGATCTATTCCTACCGCAACAACTTGCCGAAGGGCGAGCCGATTCCCCTGCCGCAGGCATTGAAGATCGCCGTCGACTCGATCTGGGGCCTCGTCACCGTCGTCATCATCATGGGCGGCATCTTGTCGGGCATCTTCACGCCGACCGAAAGCGCGGCCGTCGCCTGCGTGTGGGCGTTCTTCGTCACCATGTTCATCTACCGCACATACAAATGGCGCGATCTGCCGGTGCTGATCGGCCGCGTGATCCGCACCGTCGGCATGGTGATGATCATGATCGGCTTCTCGGTCGCATTCGGCTACATGATGGCGCTGATGCGCATCCCGGCCTTGGCGGCCGAGTTCTTCACCGCCGTCTCATCCGACAAATACACCTTCCTGCTCTACGTCAACATCCTGCTGCTGATCCTCGGCACCTTCATGGATCTGGCGCCGATGCTGCTGATCTGTACGCCGGTGTTCCTGCCGGTGATCCAGAAGTTCGGTATCGATCCCGTGCACTTCGGCATCATCATGATTTTCAACCTCGGCATCGGCCTGCTGACGCCTCCGGTGGGGCCGACACTTGCGGTCGGCTGCGCCATCGGCAAGGTAACGATGGAGCAGGTGTCGCGCTCGATCATGATGTTCTACATACCCATGATCATCGTGCTGCTGCTGGTGACCTACATTCCAGCCCTGACGCTGTGGCTGCCGAAGGCTGTGGGGTACTAGGCTATTCCGGCTATTCCGGCGCGATGATCCGGGCGCGCCGCAGCACGAACCAGACGCCAAGGCTCGAAAGCGCCGCGATGAATGCCAGGGCGGCGTTATGGTTGGGCAGCAGACCCGGCACCAACACGCTGGCCACCCCAAACGCCACCACGCCGGCGACCACCGCGACGATCCACGGCACAGTGCCCTTGAGCGAAACCCAGGCCGCCAAAGCCGCGCCAGCGAGCCCCGCCGGCATCGCCCCCCAGATGAATGATTGCAGGGCCCAGCCACCGGCCTTGGCCACAACCGCTGCCATCGGCAGACCGATGATGCTCGGCGGTCCCTTCTGGATGATTCCCGAGCCAATCGTCAGCAACGCAATAATCACCGCGGCAAAGAACGGCCCGGCCAGCGTCGAGATGAAGAACGTGTACATCGCCCGTTCGCCATTGGTGATTTTGGTCTTTTTGGCCATCACGGCTCCAGTTCGATCTTCATTGCCAGCGCCGCGTCAGCCGCGTGCAGGCCAGTGCCGCCAGCACGTGCGCCAGGAGCCATATCACGGCAACCGCTGTTGTGCTGCTTTCCCGCCAGCTCGGTTGCGGCACGCCACTTCGCAGCGCCATCAGGCCCATGCCCGCGATGCCCGCCACTGCGCCGAAGGCGAGCGGAACGCGACCCCGCCAATTCGCAACGCCGGCTACAATTGTACCTGCCATGGCGGCCGGCACGATGCCGATAAAATGGGCGAACAACAATCCATAGATCAGCAGAAAAATCGTGAATGCACCGCCACCGCCGGGATCGCCGCCCGCCGCGATCGCCAAGCCGGCGAGCGCCGCCGCCGCCAACAGGCCAATCACTGGCCCGACAGTGACGAACACCAGTACGATGGCAGCCAATTGGCCCAATCGGCGCTTGGTCATCTTGTTGCCCTCAAACACCGCGCTTGATCGCCTGAATCGCCGTTTCCAGGGCTTGCAGGAACTTGGAACGGTCGCCCTTGGTGAAGCTCGCGTTGTAGGTCTGCATGTTGCCCGCCTCGCGCAAATCCTGCATCAGGTTTCGCATGGCGAGCGCCATGCCGATGCTGCCCTGGTCGAGAACCTTGCCGTCGGAGCGGATAATGATCGCGCCGGCCTTTACACACCGGTGCGCCAGCGGAATGTCGGAGGTGACGACCACGTCACCCTTGACGGCTCGCTCGGCGATCCAGTTGTCAGCAACATCGGGACCGTCTTCCACCACCACCCGATTGATCAATGGATGCGCCGGCAGCCGCATGAAGCTATTCGACACCATGAACACTTGCCAGCCGTGCCGCTCGGCCACCCGTAACACCTCGTCCTTGACCGGACAGGCATCGGCATCGACATAGATGGGCATCTATCTCGCCAGCTCCTTCAAGCCTCGCCGGATCAGTTTGGCTGTGTCAGCAGCATCGCCCAGTTCGTTCATGGCAACCGCCACGGCTTGTGCAGCCTGGCTCGGCTGGTAGCCGAGGTTGGTCAACGCTGAAATCGCTTCGGCGGCGTAGTTGTCTTCCGGCCGCGACGGTGCCGCCGACTTCGACTTGCCGGCGGATGCAATTGGCGTATTCAATCCTGCGACGCTAAGCGCTGGCGCCTTGTCCTTCAACTCCATGACGATCCGCTGCGCCAGCTTCTTGCCGATGCCGGGCGTTTCTTCAATGGCGGCCCAGTTTTGCAGTGCGATGGCGTTGGCGAGGTCCTGGGTCGACATCGTGCCGAGCAGCGACAAGGCGACCTTGGCGCCGACCCCCTGGATCGTCTGCAGGGTACGGAACCAGCTGCGCTCGACCTCGCTCGTGAAGCCGTAGAGCTTGATGGCATCCTCGCGCACATGCGTATCGATGACGAGGCTGATCTCCTGGCCCTGCTCCATGCGTCGCAGCGTGCGCGACGAGGCCGACACTTCGTAGCCGACACCATTGACGTCGATGATGCAGTACTGCTCGCCGATCGCGTCGACGAGACCGCGCAACTTGCCGATCATAACGCGCCCTCCTTCATCGCTCTGAGCGCTCTCGCCTGCGGGCTGGTGCGGTGATTGGCATGACAGATGGCGATGGCAAGCGCATCCGCCTCGTCGGCGCTGTCGAACTTTGCTCTTGGCAGCAGGAAACCGATCATCGCCTGAATCTGCTTCTTTTCCGCATGGCCGGCGCCGACCACCGTCTTCTTGATCACATTGGCGGCGTATTCGGCAACATGCAGTCCCTTCATCGCCGGCGCCAGCAGCGCGATGCCGCGCGCTTGCCCAAGCTTCAGGGTCGAGCGCGCATCCTTATTGACGAACGTTTCTTCGACCGCCGCCTCGGCCGGCTTCATCGCCGTGATCACCGAAGTCAGCCCCTGATAGATTTCGCGCAGGCGAAAGGCGAGACTTTCAGCGGCGTCGGACGTGATCATGCCGGAGGCGACGTAGACGAGGCGCACGCCGTCGCTCTCGATCACGCCCCAGCCGGTACGGCGCAATCCCGGGTCGATGCCAATGATGCGAATCGGTTGTCGGTTCATGGGCGCTGACTAGCACGACCGGTGGACGACTTGCAGGGGCCACGATCGGCTGGCAAACAGTAGACGGACGCGATTGCACGGGAGCTACACTTGCCAACCCTCCACCATCCATATCTGCTCGTGGCCGGCGCCATCGGCCTAGTCATCGGCTGGCTGCTATTTCGCTGGTCCGGGCGGCACGACATCAAGGGATTGGCGATCGACGCCGCCTGGACGGCCGCCAAATCACGCGGCAAGACCGCCATGACACCGGAAATTCAAGCCAAGCTCGACGCGCTGAAGTCCGACGGCTCGACGATCGGACGTGGCAAACAGGTAGCCGGTATGGCGGCTCGGCATTTCATAGCGCAGATCGTCGGCATAGCCAGCTACATCGCCATGCTAGGCGGTCTCGGCATGGCGGCGGCGGCATTCTGGTGGAACTAGCCCGACCTTCTCACAGAGTTGGGGTCGGGCTAGGCACAAAGATGTGATCGCTCGTTAGTCCATTACGTGAGCCCTTGCATTGCCGCACTGTCACAATAAACTAGCCCTGACAAAATGACAGGCGAGCCGGGCAAACCTGCCGCCAAGACCAATCTGACTCAGGGAGGTTGCATGCTCGGGAACATCCACCGTCGTTCGATCGCGGCACTCGTCGTTGCCGTTTCATCACTGCTCTCGCCCATACAAGCCCACGCCCAATCCTGGCCGACAAAGCAGATCACGCTCGTCGTGCCATTTGCGGCCGGTGGGCCTTCGGATGTGATCGGCCGGCTGATGGCCGACTACCTCGGTCGCACGCTCGGACAACAGATCATCGTCGAGAACGTCGGCGGCGCCGGCGGCACCCTCGGCATGGATCGGGTGGCCAAGTCCGACGCCGACGGCTACACGCTCCTGACGCACCACAGTGCCTTCACCGCAGCACCAGCGCTCTATTCAAACTTGAAGTTCGACGCCCGCACCGCCTTCGAGCCGATCGGCCTGATCAACACCGGGCCGATGGTGCTGATCAGCCGCAAGACACTTGAGGCCAAGAACGCCGCCGAACTTGTCGCTTGGCTCAAGGAGAAGGGTGACAAGGCGACCATCGGCTTTGCCGGTGTCGGCTCGAACTCCTTCATCTGCGCCACCGTGCTGCAGAACCTGACCGGCACCAAGCCATCGATGGTGCCGTATCGCGGTACCGGACCGGCAATGAACGATCTGGTCGGCGGCCAAATCGACGTGCTCTGCGACCAGTCGACGACCGCAGTGCCGCAGGTGCTGGCCGGTTCCGTCAAAGCCTATGCAGTGACCTCATCCGAGCGCTCGGCAAGCCTGCCGGATGTGCCATCGAACAAGGAAGCCGGACTGCCGGGCTTGCAGGTTACCATCTGGAATGGGCTATATGCACCCAAGGGCACGCCGAAGGCCGTGGTCGAAAAGATCAACGCGGCCCTGGGCAAGATGCTGACCGACCCCGAGATGCTGAAGCGCTTTGATAGCACCGGCACGGTCGCGTTCGCCGCTGACAAGCGTTCGCCGCAAGCGCACGCCGCCCACGTCACCGAGCAGTTCGAGTTCTTCAAGACGATGTTCGCCAAGGCCGGCATCAAGCAGCAGGAGGCGAAATAGCCGCCAAGCACTGCACTTCCGGGCGTGCATGGTGTTATGGCCGCCGATGAACTATGTGATGGACCCGTGACTTCAGTTCGACCGGCAGGAACCCCATGACCATCTCGATGTATCAGGCAAGCGTCCCGACCTTTGTCCACACGCTTGAGGCCTTGTCGAAGATCCTCGACAAGGCGGAAGCCTTTTGCACGGCCAAGAAGGTCGACCCGACCGTGATCGTCAACGCCCGCCTGGCGCCTGACATGTTCGCACTTGCCCGCCAGGTGCAGATTGCCTGCGATTTCGCCAAGGGTGCCAGTGCCCGCCTCGCCGGGGTGGACGTCCCCGCCTACGAGGACAGCGAAAAGACGATCGCGGACCTCAAGGCCCGCATCAAAAAGACCGTCGACTTCATCAAAACGTTGTCGCCGTCCCAAATTGACGGCTCCGAGGAGCGCGACATCAACCTCAAGATCGCCGGCAACGCGCACACCTTCAAGGGCCAGCCTTACCTCATCACCTTCGCGATCCCGAACTACTACTTCCACTTGACCACCGCCTACGCAATTCTGCGCCACAATGGCGTCGAACTCAGCAAGGGTGACTTCCTCGGAATGTCGTTCAGCCGCTGATCGACATGGTTGCAACCCTAGATCCGAAATCGCCGCGCCCGCGCACGTTCGACGTTTCCAAGTCGGACGTGCTGTCGGCATGGCTGTCGCGGGCACTCGCCGCGTCGGTTGAGATCACCTCGTCGAGCCTGCTCGGCGGCGGCGCGGTGCAGGAGAACTGGCGTATCGACGTCACGGTGGCCGATGGTCCGCGTGCCGGTCACCATGCCTGGATCTTGCGCACCGACGGCGCTCAGCGCCTTAGTGTCAGCATCGATCGGGGCGCGGAAGCCGCCGCGATCATGGCCGCGCATGCGGCGGGCGTGCCGGTGGCAGAACCGATCGCGCGCTGCGATGATGAGGACGTGATCGGCCGGCCGTTCCTGATTCAGCAATTCATCGCTGGCACCTCGGCGGCGCGGCAGGTTGCGCGCCATCCGGAACTCGCGACTTTCGGCGACGCACTCGCCCGCGACCTCGGCCGGGCATTGGCCAGGATCCACAGTGTGACCCCGACCGGCGGCATGCTACCCGCCCTGCCGATCCCGATGATTGCGCCAGCGAAGGTCGAGGTGGCGCGGGTTCGCGCACCGCTCGCCACCGCATCGCAAGCCCGGCCGGCGCTGGAATATGCACTGAGCTGGCTCGACGCCAACGCGCCTCAGACACCAGCCCTCGCGCTGGTGCACGGCGATTTTCGGACAGGCAACTACATCCTTGATGGCAAGAACGTGGCCGCCATCCTCGACTGGGAGTTCGCCCACTGGGGCGACCGACATGAGGACATCGGCTGGATTTGCGCCCGCTGCTGGCGGGTCGGCAATGACGAACCCCATCAGGAAGCCGGCGGTATCGGCTCCCGTCGCGCGTTTTACGACGGCTACAACGAGATCTCGGCAATCAAGATCGACGAAGCCATGATCCCTTACTGGGAGGTGATGGCCGCCGCCAAATGGGCGGTGCTCGCGATCCTGCAGGGCGACCGGTTCCTGACCGGCGGCGAGACCGCGATCGAACTCGCACTCACCGGATTGATGGCGCCCGAGATGGAGTTCGACGCATTGGAGGGCATCGCCGCCATCGAGAAGCGAAGGAGCGGCGCATGAGCAAATCCTCCAAGCAGCAGAAGACCAAGGCCAAGCGCCTCAACGCCGAGACCCTGATCGCGCTCGCCACCGAGACCCTGAAGTCGGAGATAGTGCCCGGCCTCAACCCCGAACAGCGATATGCGGCGGCGATGATCGCCAACGCGCTCGACATTGCCCGCCGCGAGATCACTACCGCCGACGAGGCGCCGCTTTGGACGATCCTCGATCAGGTCTATGACGACGGCGACGGCACGCCGCAACAGTTGGCGATCGACATCCGCGCCGGCAAAATCAGCGAGGCGACGCATCCGGGCCTCGGCGTGAAGCTGCGTAATGTGCTGGTCGGAGAGTTGAAAGTCCGCAACCCACGCTTCCTGCGCTCGCGCGGCTTGAAAATCTGACGATGCGCTGTCCCTGCCGCAAGAAGAGCGAAAGCGAGGCTTACGCCGAGTGCTGCCGGCCGCTACATGATGGGGTACGCTCAGCCACGACCGCCGAGGCATTGATGCGTTCTCGCTATGCCGCGTTTGCCCTCAAGAATGCGCGGTATCTGAGCGCCACCTGGCACCCATCGACCCACCCCGCCGAAATCACGTTCACGACCGGACAGGAGTGGTTGGGGCTTCGGATCGTCAGTGCGAAAACCGCGGGTGATACGGCAATCGTCGAGTTCATTGCCCGCTCGCGCATCGGCGGCCGCACGGACGCGCTGCACGAAACGTCCCGCTTCCGGCGCGAAGGCAGCAAGTGGTACTACGTCGATGGCGTTGTCAGCTAGGAAATCTGGGGCGGGGTGCTCTCAACCGATCCCCATAACCAGCGCGCCACAGCGACTGAAGTCCAGATCGTCAACTGCCGCCGAATGCCCTGCAAATTTCCGGACTACGTTGTCGCGACCGACTTCGGCTTGGCTTCCAATGACTGAGCGGCATTTTTAGAGCCGCCGCAGCAACAGGACGTTTCAGAGTGAATAACGCATCTTCTACCTCTACAGGCCTTTTTTCTACAGAAGCCTCCCGAACGAGCAGTAATGCATTCTCTTCTCCTTTCGCTTCTCGCAGACCTTTTGACATCCTCGAGCGTATAGGCCTAGAGCTCGCTCATAGCAATATCCAACCTCTCCAGCTCTATCTCCACTATTGGGGCTGTTCCTCATGAATGAGCATCTGGCGCCGGGCGCCGTTCCAGCGATCCGCTAGCCCGTCGACGCCGTGCGCGTTATAACGAAACACCCACTCGCGCAGCGTCTGCCGATCCATGCCTGCCGCTCGCGCGGCATCATCACGGCTCATGCAGTCAAGAGCGCTGGCGATCGCGCGAATACGGCGCGCAACCCACACGTCTTCCGCCTCTTTCTCAAGCTTTCGCAGCACCTCCTGCGTGCCGTCTTTCCTGATTTCCAGCGCAAGTACCATGACATCTCCCCGAATCAATACTAAGAGAAGCTCCACCGCCCCACACAATCGCCCGGCCACACGAGTCTATCAACTGTTCGCCGCGTATCAGCGTATCACCATCCAAAAGTTCGGATGCATCTTGCATGCATGCTAAGTAAAGAACGTCAGACCGGGCATCGGCATCCGACGCCACCAAGCGAAGCACGGTTGATTCAGCAGCAATCACCTCCAGAATGACCTGCTGCGCTTGCTGCAGAGTTCTGACGGACAGCCGGTCATTGGATCGTTGCGACCGAACGATTGCCTCCTCCAATTGGGCAACTGCCTGCTCGAGAATCCTCATGATATGTGTCCTCGACGCATCCAGATGCAGTTCCATTGGCCGCGCACACCGGCCGCATACATTGGGCTGTATACGTTGCCGAACTGGCTGCACTGAATTGACTAACGCTTCGGTCGAACAAAAGTTGCGCGTCAAACGCATGGTATATTCGGAAACTTGCGAAATAGGCCGAGGGATCGCGCCTTCCTTGGCTCAACCTTACTGTGAGTTCCGCCGGCAACGATTCGGACATTCGCCTATTCGTAGTGCGCCACACCGAGGCGAAAAATGCGCAAATCTTCTGGTCCGCAAACCCACCAGCAAATGCTACACGCTTTCTACCCCGGCCAAACCCTCGGTCCGATACCGCACCAAGCAGCAAAATCAGTTGCAGCGGTGGGAACTTTTTTGCACAAAACCACCACAGCGGTAGCGTTTCCGCCGACACGGAAGCACAGTTCCCAACTTTTTTGTGTACTCGCCATGCTTGAACAGTCCGACGTCTCCAATCGCTTGCTCGCCTTGCTTTCTCCCAGTGATTTCGAGCTGCTGGCGCGCCATTTGGAACCACTTGATCTTTATCGTGACTACGTCCTGGCGGTCCCGAATACCCCAATCGCTCATGTCTTTTTCATCGAAAGTGGAATGGTGTCCGTAGTCGCCGAAAAGGCAGACGGACGAAGCATCGAGGTCGGGGTATATGGCCGCGATGGCATGGGCCCGAGCACAGTCCTGCTCGGCTCCGACCAGACCCCGCATCATCATTACATGCAGATCGGCGGCACGGGATTGAGAATGACGACCGTGGATTTTCTTGAGGTCGTGGAAAAGAGCCCGACCATTCGAAATCTTATGTTGCGTTTCATCCACGTCTTCATGACGCAGACGGCACAGTCTGCCTTGGTCAATGGAAGTTCCGTTGTTGAAGAGCGCCTGGCGCGTTGGGTCTTGATGTGCCGAGATCGACTGGAGATGGATGAGTTTCCGATTACCCACGACTTCCTGTCGATGATGCTCGGCGTACGCCGTTCAAGCGTGACCGATGCAATCCATTTGCTTGAGGGCGATGCCCTGATCAAGGCAACGCGGGGAAACATCAAGATTTCTCGATCGAACTCGCCTCGAAAGGGCGGCAGGCGCATCCTATGGAGTACCCGAGTTGGAGTTCCGACGGTTGATCGGTCCGCTTTGAGGCAGTGCCGAGGGAAAGTCGTTCGAAGCAGGAAGCCGGGTAGAACCCCGCACCACATCCTTACTCCCGTCTTGCCGCCATGCCTCGGTTGCGGGCACACTCCACCCGACGGCCGCGAAGCCGGCCGGGCAGGTGTGAGGAAGCGACAATGGCGTTTGCAGTCGAGCGGCCGGAACTGGCCAAGAACAATGCCAACTATGTCCCCCTAACCCCGATCAGCTTCCTCGCCCGCGCGGCCAGCTTCTTTCCCGAGCGTTCAGCCGTCATCCACGGCGACCTGCGCTTCACCTACGGCGAGTTGTATGCCCGTTGCCGTCGGCTGGCACACGCACTTCAGACCGCCGGCATCCAGCGCGGCGACACGGTCGCGATCATGGCGACGAATACGCCGGCAATGCTCGAAGCCCACTACGCGGTGCCAATGTTGGGTGCCATTTTGAACCCGATCAACATTCGGCTCGACCCGGCGGCGATCGCCTTCTGCCTGGAGCATGGCGAAGCCAAGGTGCTGCTCGCCGACCGCGAGTTCCATGCCCAGATCAAGTCGGCACTAGAGTTGCTGAGGCGACCAATAAAGGTCGTCGACATCGCCGATGCCGAGACTGCAGGCGCGCCCCACATCGCGACACAAGAATACGAGAATTTCGTCGCTGAGGGCGACCCGGCATTCGCCTATCCCGGCATCGTCGACGAGTGGGAAAGCATCTGCCTGCTCTACACGTCAGGCACCACCGGCAATCCGAAGGGCGTGATGTTCAGCCATCGCGGCGGGCATCTGGCGGCCATGTCGAACGCGCTGACCTTCAAGCTCGACCACCACACCCGGTACCTGTGGACGCTGCCAATGTTTCACTGCTCGGGCTGGACCTATACCTGGGCCGTCACTGCCGTCGGTGGCACGCATGTGTGCCTGCGCAAGGTCGATCCGAAACGCATTTTCGAACTGATCGACGAGCACCACGTCACTCACATGTGCGGCGCGCCGATCGTGCTGACGATGCTGATCCACGCGCCCGACGATCACAAGCGCAAGCTGCCGGTCCGGCCACGTCTGATGACCGGCGGCGCGGCGCCGCCCTCGCAGGTGCTGCGCGACATGGAGGCGATGGGATTTGATGTGCTGCACGCCTATGGCACCACCGAAAGTTATGGCCCATCGCTGTTCTGTGCACCCGGCGACGGTTGGGACGACAAGCCGACGGCCGAGCGCTACGCGTTGATGGCGCGACAGGGGGTCACCACCGCGATCGTCGAGGACATCATGGTTGCCGATCCGCAGACCATGCTGCCGGTCAACCGCGACGGCGCCGCCATCGGCGAGATCATGCAGCGCGGCAACACCATCATGAAGGGCTACCTGAAGAACGAAAAGGCCACCGCGGAGGCCTTTGCCGGCGGCTACTACCATTCCGGCGACCTCGCGGCCTGGCATCCGGACGCCTACATCGACGTCAAGGACCGCTCCAAAGACATCATTATCTCGGGCGGCGAGAACATATCTTCACTGGAAGTGGAAGAGGTGCTGTATCGCCATCCGTCGATCATGGAGGCTGCCGTCGTCGCCAAGCCCGATGAAAAATGGGGCGAGACGCCGTGCGCCTTCGTCACCCTGAAGCCGGGTGCCGCGCCGCTCACCGAAAAGCAAGTGATCGACTATTGTCGCGACCACATGGCGCACTACAAGGTACCGCGCACGGTGATCTTTGGGCCATTGTCCAAGACCTCGACCGGCAAGATCCAGAAATTCGTACTGCGGGAGCAGGCGAAGCAAAGCACTTAGCGCTGACTGAACAAGATGCTCAAATGGAAAGCGGAGCAACACCATGCGCAGATTGTTTGCGTGCCTGATATCGCTGATCTCGGCCTTCTCGGCCCTGGGCGCCGCAGCCAAAACCGTCAAGGTCGGCGAGGTGGAGATCGTGACGCTGCCCTCCGCTGGCCACTGCCTAATGGACGAAGAGAAGCCCGCTGATGCGAGGCTTCTGCAGCCCCTGTCGAAAATGATCGAAGGCGGCGGCAACCGGCTATTGGCGCAATTCGCCGATTGCAATCAACTCGATGCCTGGCGAACCAAATCCGGAAGATTGCTGGACGATTTCGTGCAATATCAAGTGCTCAAGGCATTCATCGACAAGCCACTGCCAGTCTCGAAAGCCGAGATGCTGAAACTGACCTGTGCCAGCCTGCGCAAAGAGGGCGAAAAATATACCACCGAAGCACTCCCCGACGTTCGCGCCCGCGCCGCCGTCCACCTCAAGGCGATCAAGCTTAACGAGATGAAGTTCCTCGGCGTTGTCGCCGAGGATTCGGAAACCTGTTACGCCTCGATGCTGCAGAAATTGACCACCGAGTTGAAAACCGAGAAGACGCAATTGTGCATTTTTTCCGTCAACATCGTCCGTGGCAAGCTGGTCTATTTCTATGCGTTCAGTCCTTTCACCGAAGGCAGCGACGCGGCGGCGATGTTGAAACGTCACCAGCGAGACACGACAGCTTTTCAGGCCGCCAACCGGTGACCGGTCACATCATCGCGGCGGAAACGAAA
Organism: uncultured Alphaproteobacteria bacterium; assembly: GCA_963732635.1. Classification (GTDB taxonomy): domain Bacteria; phylum Pseudomonadota; class Alphaproteobacteria; order Rhizobiales; family Hyphomicrobiaceae; genus JAKFWF01. The sequence continues at coordinate 90 of CAVTAL010000025.1, read as the reverse complement.
ACCGACATGACCAATAGCTCACCTCTCTCGGCCAACCACCTGCCCGCTGGCATTCGCGCGCGCTTTGTTGACGGCATCCACGGTTTGCGG
>CAVTAL010000024.1:5000-156817 GCA_963732635.1 uncultured Alphaproteobacteria bacterium | reverse complement strand
TCTTCACGAACGGCGTCTTGATCACGATGTAGCTGAAGTACTTCTCGATGCCGATGTTTCGTTCGAGCATGATTTCAATCACGCTCTGGTAGTGGCTGACGCCGTTGGTGATGAACTTCAGCAGATAGTCGTGGCCGCCGCTGACCAGATGGCATTCGACGATTTCGCCGATGCCGCGAATGGCGGCCTCGAAGCGGGCGAAGTCATCGGAGCGATGATCCGACAGGGTGACCTGGGTGAATACCGTCAGAACGTCGCCGAGTTTGCGCAATTCCAGCTGCGCGCTGTAACCGATGATGTAGCCGGCGGCTTCGAGGCGCTTGACGCGCGTAAGGCAAGGGCTCGGCGAAAGGCCCACGGCATCGGCCAACTCGACGTTGGTGATCCGGCCCTGCTTCTGTAACTCAGCTAGGATCTTGAGGTCGATACGATCGAGCTTGTTGGGCAATGGCATCGGCGGTCCCTAGGCATCGGGTGAGGGGGACACTGTGCGCCGGTACAAGATGCCGCACAATCTGCCGTGAGGGCGATTTGGCGGAATTTTCGTGGGCCAGGCCACACCGCATGCGCCGACCCCGCCCCATGGGAGGCGCGAGATCGGCGCGAGGCCAATGTTTCGGGCGGTCTACTGTCCGAGAGCCTTTTCGGCCAGACGACCGGTCAGCTCAGTGTAGTGGCTGAGCTTTGACGTGAAGGTGCCGACGCCGGCCGTTGCCGAGCGCAGCTCGATGATGAGGTCGTTCATTTCAGCCGCTGGCAAGCGGGCTTCGATGACATCCCAGCCGGGCCAGTCGGGCCGAGCATCGAAGCCGGCAATCTGGCCGCGACGCTGGGCAATCATGCCGTTGACCCGCGCCGTGGCGTCGTTCGGCACCGCGATCTCGACCGCCATGATCGGTTCCAGCAGAATCGGCTGGCATTGCGGCATGCCATCCGACATGGCGATGCGCGCCGCCTGTCGGAAGGCCATGTCGGAACTGTCAACGCTGTGGGTACTGCCATCGATCAGGGTCACCTTCACATCGACGACCGGATGGCCGAGCGGGCCGTGCTTGAAATAATCCATCACGCCGTGTTCGACCGCCGAGATGAACTGCTTGGGCACCACGCCACCGACGATGCGCTCGTCGAACTGCAAGCCGGAGCCGCGCGGCAGCGGTTCGATCTCGACCACCACGTCGCCGAACTGGCCATGACCGCCGGACTGCTTCTTGTGCCGGCCGCGGATCGAGGTCTGGCCCTTGATGGTCTCGCGGTAGGGCACGCGCAGAGGTTGGCGCTCGATGCTCAGTCCGTTCTTGCGGGTTAGCCGTTCCAGCGTGACACGCAGATGCATTTCGCCGTGCCCAAGCAGCAAGACCTGATGCGTTTCCGGATCGTGCTGGATTGTGAGTGACGGATCCTCTTCGCCGAGCCGCGCCAGGGCCGAGGACAGCTTGACCTCGTCCTTGCGGTCCTTGAGCTCGATCGCGGTGCCGCATACCGGTTCGGGACCGGGGGCGCGGATCGCTTGCGCGACGCCGGCCTTTTCCAGGCTTACCGTGTCGCCGGTCTTGACCCGTTCCAAGCGACCGAACGCGACCGTGTCGCCGGCCGTGGCTGACTGCCGGCGCCGCGTCTCGGCACCCAGCATAGAGAACAACCCGCCGATACGTTCATCGACGCCATTGCCGCCGTGGATGGTGGCACCGTCGACGAATGTGCCGGCCAGAATGCGGGCAATCGACAGCTTGCCGCCGTGCGCCGTGTGGGCAGTCTTGATCACGCGGGCGGCGCTCTTCGGGTTGCCTAATTTCATGCGCGCTGCCGTCACTTCAACGGTCGGCACTTCATGACGCAGGGCCTTCATCAGGCGGAGGATGCCGTTGCCGTTATGTGCAGAACCGAGCAGCACCGGGCAGATCAACCCCTCGCGAAGTTCCTTGGCGAGATCTTCGAACACGTGCTGCGGCTTCGGTGGCTGGTCGGACAGCAGTTGCTCCATCAATGTGTCGTCGTAGTCGGCGAGCTGCTCCAGCATATGGAAGCGAGCTTCCTTCTCGCGATCGAGGTCAGCCGGCTTCATCTTGATTGCCTCGGACGGCGCGTGCGGCCGGTAGACGAAGGCGCGTTCGAGGGCGAGATCGACGAAACCAGTGGCGACGCCATTCTCCCAGATCGGGATCTGGCGCAGAACCAGCGGCTTGGTGCTGGCAGGCTGCAGCAGTGCGATCACATCGCGGACCCGGGTCTCGACGGTGTCGATCTTGTTCAGGAACAGAAAATGCGGGATGCCCTGGTCTTCGAGCTGCTTGAACAGCGTCTGCAATGCCGGCAGCCGCTTCGGGTCGGGTTCGCAGACGATGACGGCGGCGTCGCAGGCGGCAAGAGCGGCGGCGGCCTCCTGCTGGAATTCGATAGAGCCGGGGCAATCGATGAAGGTGAACCGATCGCCTAGGAAATCCACGTCGGCGACATTGAGTTCGACGCTCATGCCGTGCTCGCGGGCCTCCGTGCTCGAGTCGCCGACGGTCGACTTGTCGGTGACCGTACCTTGTCGCTTGATCGTCTCGGTGCGGGCGAGGATGGCTTCGAGAAGCGTCGTCTTGCCGGCGAGATAGGGGCCAACCAGTGCAATGCACCGGGCAGACGTAGCTTGGCCGTTATGGCCAGCGGGCGAGCCCATGGTTCCTCCTTGAACCAGGCGCTAGGGAACAGGTGCCGCGACATCCGCGCCTGATGCGATAGCGCGACCCGGTGATGTTCGCGCCGTCCGTGTAGAAGCGCAAGTCCCCTGCGACAGCACGGATCGATTGCTGGATTGACCTCGATCATTGAAGGCTGGTGTCGGCCCCGCCGAGGCATTCTGCATTCAGTATTTTGACGTCTAGCTTTCAATCACCAAGTGCGCTTAACTTCACGCAACGCGACCGAACCGGTTCGCGCCCGGACGCGGCTCCCGATCAACGGGGCGATGCTCGGGCGCCAATAAAACTGGACGTCCGCGTGTCCTGGCATTGCTGGATCGACCAACAGGAGGAAACGCTAGATGACTAAACGCCGGATTTCGCGCCGTAAGTTTCTAGGCACTACGTCTGCCCTTGCCACCACCCTCATCGCCGCACCGTACGTGCGCACCGCCCATGCCGCCGGCAAGCTGTCGATCGGCTTCTGGGACCACTGGGTGCCGGGCGCCAACGCGGCCACCAAAACCTTGACCGAGGAATGGGCAGCGAAGGAGAAAGTCGAAGTCTCGATCGACTACATTCCAAGTCAGGGCAACAAGAACCTGCTCACGATCGCCGCTGAATCACAGGCGAAATCCGGACACGATATTCTCGCCATGCCGACGTGGCAGCCAGCCGAGCATGCCAAGCTGCTCGAGCCCGTCGACGATATCATGGAGCCGTTGATCAAGCAGAACGGCAACGTCAACAAGACCGTCGAATATCTCGGCCGCTCAGGTGGCAAGTGGGTCGCCGTGCCGGCGACGGTCGGTAGTCAGATCAAGGGGCCTTGCACCCGCATCGACCTGCTGAAGCAGCATGCCAACGTCGACATTCAGGCGATGTATCCAGCTGGCTCGGCGCCGAAGGCCGATGCCTGGAACATGGAGACGTTCCTGAAGGCTGCTGAAGCGTGCCACAAGGCTGGCGTGCCGTTCGGCATCGGCCTCGGCACGACGTCGGATTCGGTTGATACGGCCGGCGCGATCTTCGGGTCGTTCGGCGCCGATCTGGTCGATGCCACCGGCAAGATCACGATCAAGACCGAGAACGTCCGTCAGGCAGTCGAATACTACAAGCGGTTGATGGCATTCCTGCCGACCGACGTTCCGGCCTGGGACGACGCTTCCAACAATAAGTGGATCGTATCTGGCCGTGGTGCGCTGATCATGAACCCGCCGAGCGCCTGGGCGGTGGCCAAGCGCGATGCGCCGAAGGTTGCCGAGCAGCTATGGACCCATGGCATGCCGTCCGGTCCGAAGGGTCGCTTCGCGCCGTTCCTGCCCTATTTCTGGGGCATCTGGAACTTCTCGAAGAACAAGTCGGCAGCCAAGAGCCTGTTGACCCACCTGTCCCAGCCAGCATCGGCCGAGAAGATGGTGATTGCCAGCGGTGGCTATGACCTGCCGTCGTTCGAGAAGCTGACGACGTTCCCGACCTGGGCCAATGAGGGGCCGCCGAAGGGCACGCTCTATCATTACCCGAACCCGCACAACCACCAGATCCTGTCGATCGCGGCCGCGCCCGCGCCGCCGAAGATCGCGGTGCAGATCTACACGCAGGGCATCATGACCAAGATGGCCGTGCGCCACTTCCAGGGCGAGGCGATGGAAAAGACGCTGGCTTGGGCGGAAAGCGAAGTCGAAGGCTTCATGCGCGGCTGAGCCGATGACGACGGATCGGGCGACGGCCGGCGACGGCCTTCGCCTGTCCTTTGCGCGTTTTGATCAACTCCAATTTGGCCGAGGTCTGCGGATGTCTGACTTGCGACGACGCCGCGAACGCGTGATTTTCGCCGTAGTTTCACTGGCTGCCTTGCGCGCGGCTTCCAGGGCATGTTTGGACGTTTGAAGCAATTCAACTGGGGATGGATATGGTCGATACGACTGCCGGACCGACGCAGAAGCTGCTGACCAGGCCGCGCCGTTCGCAGATGCAGAAATTCGTCCAGCGCAAGTCGACCATCGCCTTTTTCATGGCGCTGCCGCTGATCGTGCTGATCGTGCTGCTGGTGCTCTACCCGGCGCTATATTCGATCCATTTGGCGACCTTGAACAAGTCGATGGAGCGCTTCGTCGGGTTTGGAAACTTCCTGTTCCTGTTCAAGCGCGAGACGTTCTGGATGGTGGTGCAGCAATCCTGCATTTTCGCCCTGACCGCGGTATTTTTCAAAGCCCTGATCGGCTTCATCGTAGCCCACTTCGTGCACAACATCCCGGCCAAGGGGCAACGGAAGTGGCGCGGCATGCTGTTGGTGCCATGGGTCATTCCGCCGGCGATGAGCTGCCTCGCCTGGCTATGGCTGTTCGACCCGTCTTACAGCGCCTTCAACTGGGTGTTCGCCAAGTTCGGCATCGGCCCGATCCCGTGGACCGGTGACGCCTTTTGGGCCCGGTTTTCGGTGATCCTGGTCAATATCTGGATTGGCGCGCCGTTCTTCATGATCATGTATCTGGCGGCTTTGAAATCGGTGCCGGAGCAACTTTATGAAGCGGCCGAGATCGACGGCGCCAACTGGTGGCAGCGGATCTGGTTCATCACGCTGCCTATGATGCGCAACATTATCGCCATCACGACGCTGTTTTCGCTGATCGTCACGTTCGCGAACTTCGATATCGTTCGCGTGTTGACCGCCGGTGGACCACTCGACAAGACGCATGTGTTCGCGACCTGGGCTTTCCGTGTCGGCATCGAAGGCGGCGATATACCGCTCGGCGCCAGCGTGTCCCTGTTCATGGTGCCAATCCTGTCCGTCGCGGCGATCTTCATACTGCGCGACATCAATCGGCGTGGGAACGAATCCTGATGACCACCGAAACCGCTCCGGTCGTACGTCCAGCAGCAAACAGGCCCCGCTACGGCAGCATGAGCCGTGACCGAGCATGGGCCTTGAAGTGGTCCTACTTCTTCCTCGTGCTGTTCGCGATCTTCTTTCTGCTGCCACCGGTCTACATGCTGATCACGTCGCTGAAGACCAGCGCCGAGATATCGGCTGCCACCAACCCTTGGTGGGTGTTCAACCCGACACTGAGCAACTACGCCGAGTTGCTCGGCTCGCGCGACTATCAGGTGTTCTTCCGCAATTCGGCCATCGTGTCGATTTTCGTCGTGACCATCACGATGCTGATTTCGGTGCCGGCCGCGTTCGCGCTTGCCCGAATGAAGTTCTGGGGCTCGACCACCTTGGCGACGGGCGTGTTCCTCACCTACCTCATTCCGGAAACGCTACTGTTCATCCCGTTGTTCAAAATCTTCGCGATGGTCAACGAACTGACCGGCATCCAGCTTATCAATCGCTGGTGGGTGCTACTTGTGCTCTACCCGACGCTGACGGTGCCGTTCTGCACCTGGATCATGATCGGCTATTTCGCCTCGATTCCGAAGGAACTTGACGAGGCGGCGATCATCGACGGCGCCAGCTGGTTCCAGACCATGACCAAGATCTTCATTCCGGTGGCGCTGCCCGGCATTATCGCTGCCACCATCTTCGCCTTCACGGTGTCGTGGGCACAGTTCCTTTATCCACTCGCCTTCACAACTTCGGTCGACCAGTTGGTGCTGCCGGTCGGCATCATCACCACCTTGATCAAGGGCGACGTGTTCAACTGGGGGCAGATCATGACCGGAGCGCTGCTCGGCGCCGCGCCGCCACTGATCATCTACGCGTTCCTGATGGACTACTACATCGCAGGCCTAACCGCCGGCGCAACCAAGGGCTAACGGGAACGAAAAAGCGTAGGTTGGGTTAGACCGGCCCGCTTGCCGGTCGTAACCCAACAACTTGGCACCACCCATGAAAAGTTGGGTTACGGACGCAAGGGCGTCCTAACCCAACCTACGGATCTCCTAACCGGCGTAACCAAGGGCTGACGAGAACATCCATGGCAGACGTTTCAATTCGCAAGGTCGTCAAGATGTATGACGACGTGGAAGCCGTTCGCGGTATCGATCTCGAAATCGCCGACCACGAATTCGTGGTGCTGGTCGGGCCGTCCGGCTGCGGCAAGTCAACCACGCTTCGGATGATCGCCGGGCTCGAAGAGATTTCGGCCGGTGAGATCGCGATCGACAATCATGTGGTCAACGACGTGCCGCCGAAGGATCGCGACATCGCGATGGTGTTCCAGAACTACGCGCTCTATCCGCATATGACGGTTGCCGAGAACATGTCATTCGGGTTGCGCCTGAAGCGGTTTCCAAAACCCGAGATCAAGGCGCGAGTGGACGAGGCGGCGCGCATTCTCGACATCACCGAGTTGTTGGAACGCAAGCCGAAGGCGCTGTCCGGCGGCCAGCGTCAGCGCGTCGCCATGGGGCGAGCGATCGTGCGCAATCCGAAGGTATTCCTGTTCGACGAGCCGTTGTCGAACCTCGACGCGAAACTGCGCGTGCAGATGCGCACCGAGATCAAGAAGGTGCATCTGAAGGTCAAGACGACGACGATCTACGTCACCCACGATCAGATCGAGGCGATGACGCTGGCCGACCGCGTGGTGGTGATGAACAAGGGCCGGATCGAGCAGGTGGGGCCGCCGACCGAGCTCTACAATCATCCCAAGACCCGCTTCGTCGCCGGCTTCATCGGTTCGCCGGCAATGAACTTCATTCCCTGCCGCCTGGAAGAGGCCGCCGGCGCATTGCGGATCAAGATCACCGACAAGATCTCGTTTCCGGTGCCAGCGGCACGCACTGAGCGATACAGGTCGCGCGCCAACTCCGACAAGCTGCTGCTTGGCATGCGGCCGGAGCACATTACCGAGGCCAGCAGCCATGCCGAAGCCGGCGTGGTGCCGTTCGATGCCGAACTCGAGGTTACCGAACCGATGGGGGCCGAGACGCTGGTCTACTTCAAGCTCAACGGCGCCGACGTCTGCGGCAAGGTCAGCCCCAATGCGGGGGCCCGCGATGGCGCACCGCTGCGGCTCGCCGCCGATCTCAACAACATGCATCTGATCGACGACGCTAGCGGCCTGGTAATTTAGTCTGTTCGTTGCGACCGGCCCAGACGCCACAACGATCGACCTTCGATCAGGTGCAGCAGGCCGAGCTTGGCGCCGGCGATCACGCAGGCGATGAAGATCGGCGCGGTGATCGTGAGCGTGCTCGCCGCGCTCATGCCCTGGCCGATGGTGCAGCCCTGGGCCAGTACGCCGCCGACGCCCATCAGCGCGCCGCCGAGGACGTGACGGCGCATCTCGGTGGCATCGTCGAAGGCTTCCCAGCGAAGCTCGGCGCGCCAGATCGCGACCGCCAGCGAAGCCGTCAGAACACCGAACATCGCGGCGACACCGAAGCCGACGTTGCGGAACGGTTCCATCATCAGCTGCAACAGGGCGCGACCGACCGGAGCCACGAACGACAAGCTTTCTGGCCGATCGAGAGCGAGTGCATCCATGGCCCGGCTGGTCGCGAACCATCCGGCGGCAATCGACAGGCCCATAAGAATGGAGCCGATCAGCAAGCGCGGTCGCTGCCGCAGTCGTCGGTCGAGGAAGGGGGCGAGCAGCAGCATCGAGATTAAAGCCGCGATCACCACGATGCTCAGCCATTTGCCGGCGAGCTTCTGCGTCATGGCGACCAATGAGACGCCACCTGTCGAAGTGAGGTCGATCACGTCGAGTTCGATGAGCCAGATCCGCAATGGCGCCAGCAGGCCGGCGGTCACCGCCATGGCGAAGACACCGACGACGACGGCCGACGCCGCCGCACGCAGATCGCCGCCGCCGGCCCTGACCAATAGCCCGAAGCCGCAGGTGCCGACCAGGGTCATGCCAAGACCGAACATCGCGCCACCGAGTGCGGTGCCGACAAAATGCACGCGTGGCGAGAGATAGAGTGCGCGGGATATGTCGATCAGGCCGAGCAGGTTGGCGCCCTGTGTCGCAATGATTGCCACCGCCATGGCAAGGCCCCAGGCCTTCATACCGCGATAATCATGGCCGACCAGGGCATCCTCGATCGCGCTCATGGTGCAGAGCTTGCCGAAACGCGCGGCGCCGCCGGCCAATGCGCCGGCGAGGAAACCGCCTGCGATGATCCAATCGAACTCCGGCATTGCGCCCTGTCAGCGCCGTTAAGACGCACTCAAACCGTGGGTAAGCTTCAGTCGCGACAGAATTTTTCGTAGATTGCCTGGATGAAGCGCTTCGTCGTTTCGTCGGGCAGACTGTAATAGATCTGCCTGCCGTCGCGGCGGGTTTCGACCAAACCCTCGTATCGCAGCCGCGCTAACTGCTGCGATACGGTGGCCTGGCTCAGGGCGAGCAGGCCTTCGAGTTCGGTGACGGAGCGTTCGCGCTCCGACAACAGACAGAGGATCACCAACCGGTTCTCATGTGCAACCGCCTTGAGAAAGTCGCTGGCGTCGCGTGCCCGCTGCATCAGCCGACGCAGCTTCTCCGACATCTCAAGCTCATTGCCGAGGGTGTCTTCCAGTTCTTTGGCGATGCTCTTGGACATGTCCTGCGTCACTTGTTGACCGGGCTCTCCGGGTCGAAGAGATAGGCAGTCAGATCCTTCATTTCAGCTTCGTTCAGGAACTTGTTGTGCCCGAAGCGCGGCATGTTCGAGCACGGCTGCACCGATTGTGCGTTGTAGATCTTGGCGTAGGCAGCTTTCGCTTCCTCGGCCGAATACTTGCGGATCTTGCCATATTCCTGCAGCGACGGCCCGAGCGTGCCGTAGCTCAATTCCTTGATCTCGATCTGGTGGCAGGCGTAGCAATTGCCGCCTTTGGCCGTCTTGTCGTTGTCGCTGAACTGACCGCCGGTGCCGCGCTGGGCGAGCTTTTCACCGCTCTTCCAGTCGCCAAGCACTTTGCCGTCGGCCGGGAATACAACCGCGGCCTTCTCCCGTGCGATCAGTTTCTCGAGCAGATCCTTGGGCGGCTCGTTGCGGTACTGTGAGCAAACCTGCTGTGTTTCGTCCTGGACGATCCGGGACTGCCAATCGGCCGGCGCGCCCTTGAAGGTGTCAGCCACAACCTTGGCGACCAGCGCCGAATCGACCTTCCCCGGCTGTTGGGCCGATGCGGGCATGACCGAAACGAGGCTGGCGAGTGCGGCAATGATGAATTTCATTTTCATGTGTTTTCCCCCGCGTCAGCGCTTGATCGACGGAACTTGCAGCGTCGCGCCATCTGCATTCTTGGTCAGATAGAGCGTCATCGCGGTAAGCCCGTCGGCCAGATAATCCGGTCGCGGCCAGCGCATCTGCCGGTAGCAGTCCCATAGCCGATGCTGCATCGTCCTGCCCTGGCTCTGCGACACGCGATAAGTCGGCCACGAACCCATCGTTTCCTGGGAATTCTTGCTGGGCTTGGAAAGGTTCGGCAATCCCTGCAAGCGAATGCGCTTGTTGTCTTCCGAATGGCAGGTCGCGCAGGAGAAATCCCACTGACCGCCGCGCTGGAAGAACATCGCCTCGCCGATGGCGTACATTTCCTTCTCTTTCGGATGCTCGACCTGGGCCGCGATTTTCAGGCCACTCGACTTGTTGGCGATGAAAAGCACGAGATCCTCCATATCGGAGGTCTTGCCTGGGGATCCGAAGCGGCGGGCAAACACATCCTTGGTGTCGAGGTCCTGGATCTTCTGCATGCACCAAGCGAGGCGCTGCTCCAGGTCCATCACCTTGTCGGTGTCCTTGAAGTAGCGCGGCAGCTTGGCATACGCGCCTTCGAGCTTGCCCGCTCCCTCACCGAGGTCGCAAGTCTCGAGCGTGACGTTCTTGGTCCCGCGCGCAGTCTTCCAGAGGACTTCGCCGCGGTCGACGTTCAGAAATCCCGGATTCGACATCGGGTCGCTGATCATCTCGCGATACTTTTCGATCTCCTTTTCGGCGTCTGTCGTTTGCGCGACCGCGTGCCCCGCGATCGCGATTAAAACGCCAACCGCCATTCCGAATGCTTTGCCGAATGTGCCAGATCGCAAGACGGACCTCCCGCTTTGTTTGTTGCGCCGCAGCATTTTTTCGCGCCGCGTTGTTAGACTATTGTTGCGGCCGGAAAGGTACCAGATGAGCGGCATGGATCGCAAGATCAGATTGACATATTTGATTTTGACTATGTAATGTAAAGCGCGATACGAGAGAAGATCGCCGGGCGTGCATCGCGTCCGCGGCAAAGCCGATTAGCAAATTCCGACCTTGGCCGGTCGCACAGGAGGAGGCCCAGATGAGTGGCTCGAAGACTGCGTCGACGCGACGTGATTTCATGATGCTTGCAGCCGGCGGCGCCGCGCTCGCCCTTTTGCCGCTGCCCGCGTTCGCCACGCCGCAGCAGGTCGCCGATGAGATCAAGAAGTTGTACGGCGACAAGAAGCCGGCCGAAGGCAAGATCAAGCTCGACCTGCCGTCGATCGCCGAGAACGGCCTCGTGGTGCCGCTCGGTTTTGAGGTCGAGAGCCCGATGACCGACAAGGATTACGTCAAGGCGGTCCATCTGTTCGCCGAGGGCAATCCGACCCCCAACATCGCGAGCTTCATGTTCTCAAGCTTGGCGCCAAAGGCCGCGGCATCGATCCGCATTCGCCTCGCCCAGAGCCAGAACATCGTGGCGTTGGCCGAGATGTCGAATGGCAATCTCTTCATCGCGCGCAAGGAAGTGAAAGTGACCATCGGCGGCTGCGGCGGCTAGTGCGTAGAAGTCAGAAATCAGAAGTCGGAAATCGGAAAAGTTAGTGGGGTCGAAATCGACGGATCGAAATTCGCGAACGAGAGATGGACTGCCATCCGACTTCCGATTTCCGACTTCCGATTTCCTGCTCCAGACAAAGAGGAATACCCAGCATGGCAACCCCCACTCCCCGCGTTCGTATGCCTGCCACCGCCAAGGCCGGCGAAGTCATCGAGGTCAAGACGCTGATCAGCCACGAAATGGAAAGCGGTCAGCGCAAGGACGCATCCGGCAACGTCATTCCGCGCAAGATCATCAAGCAGTTCACCGCCACATTCAACGGCAAGGAAATCCTGCGCGCGGACTGGTTCACGTCGGTGTCGGCCAATCCCTACCAGTCGTTCTTCGTCAAGGTTCCCGAGACCGGCACGTTTGTGTTCTCGTGGCTCGACGATGACGGCGCGGTCTACAAGTCAGAACACAAAGTCACGGTCGGCTGAAGATCCAGCGATCGCTTGAATTGATTTGCCGACGGGAGCGCTCCCGGCGAACGATGGTTGTTGCCCGGACCCAGGGCTGATCGACTGCAGTTGAGGGCTTACGATGATTTCTCGTCGCGACTTCATGACGGCCGCCTCGGCGGCGGCAATATTGGCGGCAAGCGGCGGCGTGCCATTGGCGCGTCTCGCGGCACAGGGCAAGCTCAGCCAAGCCGATCTGCTGAAGTTCGACGGCACAGGTAACGTCACGCTGGTGCATGTGACCGACCTGCATGGCCAGTTGATGCCGCTTTATTTCCGCGAGCCGTCGATCAACATCGGCGTCGGTGAAAATAAGGGCGTAGTGCCGCATATCACCGGCGACGACTTCCTCAAGGCCTTCAAGTTGCAGCCGGGCACGGCGGCAGCGCATGCGACGACCTTTGGCGATTTCGCGGCGCTGGCACGCAACTACGGCCGCATGGGCGGGCTCGACCGCATCGCCACCGTGGTCAAGGCGATCCGCGCCGAACGCGACGGCAAGGTTCTGCTGCTCGACGGCGGCGATACCTGGACCAACAGCTGGACTTCACTCAAGACCAACGGCCAGGACATGGTCGACGCCATGGCGATGCTGAAGCCCGACGCCATGACCGGGCACTGGGAGTTCACGCTCGGTGAAGCCCGCGTCAAGGAACTGGTCGACAAGCTCGGCTTCCCGTTCCTCGCGCAGAATATCCGCGAGAAGGAATTCGAGGATCCGGTTTTCCCGGCGCAGAAGATGTTCGAACGCGGCGGTGTGAAAATCGCGGTTATCGGACAGGCACTGCCGTTCACGCCGATCGCGAACCCGCGCTGGATGATCCCCAACTGGACGTTCGGCATCCGCGAGACCGAAATGCAGAAGGAAGTCGATGCCGCCAAGGCCGCCGGCGCCGACCTCGTGGTGCTGCTGTCGCACAACGGCTTCGACGTCGACCGCAAGATGGTAAGCCGGGTGTCGGGCATCGATGTCGTGCTGACCGGCCATACGCACGATGCCATTCCCGAGGTGACAAAAATCGGCAAGACGCTGCTGGTGGCGTCCGGCTGCCACGGCAAGTTCGTGTCGAGGCTCGACCTCGATGTCCAGGGCAAGGCGATCAAGGGCTTCAACTACCGCCTGATCCCGATCTTCTCCGATGCGATCACGCCCGACCCCGAGACCGCCGCCGTGATCGCCAAGCATCGCGCGCCCTATGCCAAGGATCTGTCGCGCGTGCTCGGCAAGACCAGTTCGCTGCTTTACCGGCGTGGCAACTTCAACGGCACCCTCGACAACATCATCTGCGACGCCATGCTTTCCGAGCGCGATGCCGAGATCGCGCTGTCGCCGGGCATCCGCTGGGGCACCAGCATCCTGCCCGATCAGGACATCACCTTCGAGGATATCACCAACGCCACGGCGATGAGCTATCCGGCCTGCTACCGCATGACGATGAGCGGCGCGCGCCTCAAGGAAATCCTCGAGGACGTCGCCGACAACATCTTCAATCCGGACCCCTACTTCCAGCAGGGCGGCGACATGGTCCGCACCGGCGGGCTCGGCTACACCATCGACATCGGCCAGAAGATCGGCAGCCGCATCTCAAACCTCACCATCTTGAAGACAGGCGCCGCCATCGAAGCCGGCCGCGACTACACGGTCGCCGGCTGGGCCAGTGTCAACGAAGGCACGCAGGGCCCGCCGATCTGGGACGTGCTGGCCAAGCATATCGAAACCAAGAAGACGATCACCACCACCGAGTCGGCGGCGGTGAAGATCGTCGGCGCCTGAAGATTTCGCGTTTTGCCGAGGAGTGGACGATGACAGATTTCAACAACGACGGTTCGGGGCCGAATAAGCACAGTGACCGGCGCAGCTTCCTGAAAGCGGCGTTGGCTGGCGGTGTGGCCGCGGCAGGTGCCACCTCGGCGCTGGCGCAGGGCAAGACCGCACCGGCCGGACCGCCGGTACCGAACCTCAAGAACCAGCCGCCGAAAGCCGCCGATTGGTCGCGCTATCTCGGCGACGGCGTCACCGACCATCCCTACGGCATGCCGATCAAGTACGAGAACGGCGTCGTCCGCAAGACCGTCGAGTGGTTGACGGCCGAGCGCACCAGTTCGATCAACTTCACGCCGCTGCATGCGCTCGATGGCATCATCACACCGAACGGTTTGTGCTTCGAGCGCCATCACGGCGGCGCCGCCGAGGTCAATCCGACCGACTATCGCCTGATGATCCATGGCATGGTCGACAAGCCGCTGATTTTCACGCTCGAAGACCTGATGCGCTTTCCGCGCACCAACAAGGTGCACTTCCTGGAGTGCGCGGCGAACTCCGGCATGGAGTGGCGCGGATCGCAACTCAATGGCTGCCAGTTCACGCACGGCATGATCCACAACGTCATGTATACGGGCGTGCCGCTAAAGTACCTGCTGGCCGAGGCCGGTGTGAAGCCGAAGGCGAAGTGGCTGCTGGTCGAGGGTGGCGACGCCGCCGGCATGAACCGCTCGCTGCCGCTCGAAAAGGCGCTGGAAGACACGATCGTCGCCTGGAAAATGAACGGCGAAGCGCTGCGCAAGGAGCAAGGCTACCCCGTGCGTCTTGTGGTGCCGGGCTGGGAAGGCAACATCTGGATCAAGTGGCTGCGACGGATCGAGGTCGGCGATATGCCATGGCAGGCGCGCGAAGAGACCTCGAAATATACCGATCTGATGGCCGATGGCCGCTCACGCCGGTACACCTATTTCATGGACGCCAAGTCGATCGTCACCGGCCCGTCGCCGGAAATGCCGTTGAAGTTCAAGGGCCGCAATGTGATCTCCGGCCTCGCCTGGTCGGGGCGTGGCACGGTGAAGCGCGTTGACGTGACGATCGATGGCGGCCGCAATTGGCAGGAGGCGCGCATCGACGGGCCGGTGCTCGACAAGTCGATGGTCCGCTTCTACGTCGACTTCGATTGGAACGGCCAGGAACTGATGATCCAGTCGCGCGCGCATGACAGCACCGGCTACGTGCAGCCTTCGAAGGACGAACTGCGCAAGGTGCGCGGCGTCAACTCGATCTATCACAACAACGGCATCCAGACGTGGCTGGTGCGCGCCAACGGGGAGACCGAAAATGTCGAAATTGGCTAAGGTCATTGTTGTCGCCTGCGCGCTCGCGTTGAGCGCCGGCGCCGCACAAGCACAGAAAGTCGGCATCGGCCGCGAGGCGAAACCGGAAGAGATCGCAGGTTGGGCGATCGCGGTGCGACCCGACGGCCAAGGGCTACCGCCGGGCAAGGGCACCGTGGCGCAGGGCGAGGAGATCTTCCAGGCGCAATGCGCTGCCTGTCACGGCGAGTTCGGCGAAGGCAAGGACCGATGGCCGGTGCTGGCTGGTGGTCACGGCAGCCTGAAGCACGAGCGGCCGGAGAAAACGATCGGCTCGTTCTGGCCCAACGCATCAACGGTGTTCGACTACATCCGCCGGGCCATGCCGTTCGGCAACGCGCAGTCGCTGTCGAATGATGAGCTGTACGCGGTCACGGCCTACGTGCTGCATCTCAACGACGTGATCAAGGACACCAAGTTTGAGCTCAACCAGGGCAACTTCGCCTCGATCAAACTGCCGAATGAGGCGGGCTTCTACGACGACGACCGGGAAGCAACCGAAAAGCATTTCTGGAATGCCAAGGCGTGCATGAAGGATTGCCGACCGGCGGCGAAGGTCACCGGTCGCGCCGCGATCCTCGATGTGACGCCCGATGCGAAGAGCGGTCCAAAGGTCGACTGACATGGCGAAGATGCCTGCAATCGTGCTTACAGTCGTGATCCTGGCGGGTCTGACGACGGCCGCGCGTGCGGGCGACATCGCCTTCGGGGAGTATCTGTCCGGCGAATGTGTCACGTGCCATCGCGTCGACGGACAGGACAAGGGCATACCGCCGATCGTCGGCTGGCCGGCCGACCAATTCACCGCTGTGCTGCAATCGTACAAGGCCAAGGACCGCGCCAACCAGGTAATGCAGACGATCGCTGGCCGGCTGTCCGACCAGGACATGGACGCACTTGCGACATACTTCGAAAGTTTGAAGCCGAAGTGACGTGACGACACGATATCAATAGATAATCAGAAACTCACAACGCGAACCGGGAGAGAATCAATGAAGATCACGAGACGGAGTTTCATCGGCAGTTCAACGGCGACACTGGGCACGCTGGCCCTCGGCGCACCGGCGGTACTGGGGCAGGCCAAATCGCGCGTCGTGGTGATCGGTGGCGGTCCCGGCGGCGCGACGGCTGCCAAGTACATCGCCAAGGACTCGAAAGGCGCCATCGAGGTGACCCTCGTCGAGCCGTCGAAGCAGTTCATCACCTGCTTCCACTCGAACCTCTACGTCGGCGGCTACAAGACGATGGAGAACATCACCTTCGGTTACGACAAGCTGGCGTCCGGCTACGGCATCAAGCTCAATCATCAGGCAGCGGCCTCGATCGATCGCGACAAGAAGCAGGTGAAGCTCGCTGACGGTTCGGTGCTGAGCTACGATCGTCTTGTCCTGTCGCCGGGCATTGACCTCAAGTACGACAGCGTGCCGGGCTGGGGACAGGAGCACGAGGAGGCGCTGCCGCACGCCTGGAAGGCCGGCAAGCAGACCGAGATCCTGAAGAAGCGTCTTGATGCGGTGCCGGATGGTGGCGTCATCGTCATGATCGCGCCGCCCAATCCCTATCGCTGCCCGCCTGGCCCCTACGAGCGCGTGTCGATGATGGCGCACGTTTTGAAGGCAGCCGGAAAGACCAACGCCAAGATCGTGATCATCGATCCGAAGGAAGCATTCTCCAAGCAGGGGCTGTTCCAGGAAGGCTGGGAGAAGCACTACCCGAAGATGGTCGAATGGTTCAGCCCCAAGATCCACGACGGCCTGAAGTCGGTCGACCCCAAGACCAACACCGTCGTCACCGGCTTCGAGACCTACAAGAACGTGGCGCTGGTCAACGTCATTCCGGCCCAGATGGCCGGCAAGATCGCGCGTGATGCGGGCCTCGCCAACGAGAGCGGCTTCTGCCCGATCGATCCAACCAACATGCGGTCGGCCAAGGACGCCAATATCTACGTGATCGGCGACGCTTGCATCGCCGGCGACATGCCGAAGTCGGCGTTCTCGGCCAACAGCCAAGCCAAGGTCGCGGCGCTGATGGTGCGTGGCGAACTGACCCAATCGGCGACGTTCCCGGCGCGCTACACCAACACCTGCTGGTCGCTGATCCAGACCGACGACACGGTGAAGGTCGGTGGTCGGTATGAAGCCAAGGACGGCAAGATCGCAGCCGTCGAGACCTTCGTGTCGAAGACCGGCGAGGCGGCCGAGCTTCGCAAGCAAACCCAGGAAGAGAACGTCGGCTGGTACTCCGGCATCACCGCCGACATGTTCTCTTGATTGGGTGGGGGTGCATCCGGCTCCTCCGAGGGGGCGGAGCCGGATGCGACAATTGAGGAGGCTTCCATGACCGGTATCGATCGACGTCATTTGATCAGCGGCGTGGCGCTAGGCGCCGGGATGGTGGCGGCCGCAGGTTCGGCGCTGGCACAGTCACGAACGCTCGATTTGGGTGCGCTCAAAAAGGAAAGCGATCTCGCCTGTGCTTATCACTGCGACTTCGGTGATCCGAAGCGCATCCTGCAGATGGCGACCAACATCGAGAACCATCTATCGGTCTATGACGCCGATCCGTTCAAGATCAAGATCGTGGTGGTGGCGCACGGCCAGGGCATCAAGCCGTTCCTGAGCGATCTCGAAGGCACGCCTTGGAAGGCGGATCAGATGCCGCCGGAAGTATTCACGCGGTTCGTCGATCTCGCCAAGGTCGGGGTCGAGGTCTACCTGTGCCAGATTACGTTCCGTAACAACAAGATCGATCCGGCGAAGGCGCGGGCTGACAGCTTCATCAAGCTGGTGCCGTCCGGCGTCGCCACCGTCGCGGCGCTGCAGTCCAAGGGCTTTGCCTACGTGAAGGTGGGTTGATGAAACTTTCACGCCGAACCGTTCTCACCGGCATTGGAGCCAGCGCTTGGGTCGGGAGCCTGCCGCTACCGGTGCGGGCGCAAGGTTCGCCCTATCGCTTCAAGGTCGGCGAGGCCGAGGTCACGGTGCTGTCCGACGGTAATATGTCGTTGCCGGTGTCGTTGGTGCTGCCAGGGCGGCCACCGGCCGAGATCGAAGCGGCGTTCAAGGCCGCGGGCCAGACCTTCGATGCCTTCAACGCCCAGATCAATGTCGCGGTAATCAAGCTCGGCGCCGAGACCATCGTGGTCGATACCGGCGGTGGGCCGGATTTCATGCCGACGATGGGCAAGCTGGCCGAACGGATGGAGGCGGCAGGCATCAAGCCGGAGAGTGTCACCCGGGTCCTGTTCACGCACGCCCATCCCGATCATTTCTGGGGTGTTGTCGATCCGCTCGGTGGCGGCTCGATGTTCGAGAAGGCCGAGCATGTGATGTCGGCGGCTGAGTTCGAATTCTGGATCAAACCGGATGTCGATACGCGCGTCGGTGACAATTTCAAGCCGACGGCCATTGGCACGCATCGGCGATTGAAGACGTTGGCGGAGCAGATCACGAAGCGCGGCGCCGGCGATGAAGTTGCGCCCGGCATTACGCTCGTCGACAGCGCAGGCCACACGCCGGGTCACGTTTCGATCATGCTGCGCTCGGGCACGGAGCAACTGTTGATCGGCGGCGATGCACTCAGCCAAGCGGTCATTTCATTTGCCAATCCGGATTGGCGTTGGGGGCCGGATCTGGACGCCGAACGCGCCGTCAAGTCGCGCCGCACGCTGCTCGACCGGTTGGCGACCGAGAAGACGCAATTGCTCGGCTATCACCTGCCGTGGCCGGGGCTTGGGCGCGTCGAGCGCAAGGACAATGCCTATCGGTTCGTGGCCGCATAGGACGTCATCGAAAATTCCAAGGAGTTCTGACCCATGAGCACGTTTCTGCGCCTGACCGTCGTCGGGCTATTCACGGTGCTGTCCACCATTGCAGGCCTTGCCGCCGACGTGCCGAAGGAAAAGCAGACCAAACTGGCAAAGTATCTTACCGCCAAGGAGGCCTACGAGGTCGTCAAGGCGGAGCGGGCCAGGACATTGTTCGTCGATGTGCGCACCCGCGCCGAGTTGCAGTTCGTCGGCATGACGCACGAGATCGACGGGCAGGTGGCGTACGTCGAGATGAACGAGTTCGGCGAGTGGGATGCGGCCAACAACCGCTTCAAGCTCGACGCCAATCCGGTGTTCAGCCAGGGCGTCGACAAACTGTTGGCGGCCAAGGGGCTGACCAAGGCCGATCGCGTGGTGGTGATGTGCCGCTCCGGCGACCGCTCGGCGCGCGCGATCAACCTGCTGGCCGATGCCGGCTACACCAACGTGTGGAACCAGATCGAAGGCTTTGAGGGCGACATGTCGAAGGACGGTCGCCGCGACGTCAACGGCTGGAAGAATACCGGCCTGCCGTGGACCTACAAGCTGGACAAGGCGAAGGTGAGTTTGCCGGCGAAATGATGCGTGCGTGCGCGATTTTGATCCGGGTCAAACCACCAGAAGCGCTATCGGCATAGCCTCGTCGAGGCAATGAAAAGGCGCCTGCGGTGATTCCATTCCTGCTCGATCGGCTGGGTGACAGCGCAGTTCTGGCGCTGGGCGGCCTCGTTATCGGCATCGCCTTCGGCGCGCTGGCGCAGCACAGCAAGTTCTGCCTGCGTGCCGGCGTGATCGAATTCGCGCACGGCGACTTGGGCCCGCGCATCGCGGTATGGGCGCTGGCCTTCGCGGCGGCGGTCGCAGCTACCCAAGCCGTGATCTACTCCGGATATCTCGACGTCACCGAGGCGCGGCAGTTGTCGGCGACCGGCAGCATCTCCGGCGCCATAATTGGTGGCCTGCTGTTCGGCATCGGCATGATCCTGGCGCGCGGTTGCGCCAGTCGCCTGCTGGTGCTGTCGGCGACCGGCAATCTGCGGGCGCTGGTGTCGGGTCTGATCTTGACGGTGGTGTCGCAAGCGTCGCTGCGCGGCGTGCTGTCGCCGTTGCGCGAGTGGCTGGCTTCTCTGTGGACCGTGGCGGGTGGTCCAAGCCGCAATCTGTTGGCGCAAATCAACGCCGGCCCGCGCACCGGGCTGTTACTTGGCCTTGCATGGCTCGGCGTCGGTATCTGGCTCGCGCGGCGCAACCGGGTGGGGCGCTCCGAAGCACTGGCGGCGGTTGGCGTCGGCGCGACGGTCGCGGCCGGATGGGCTCTGACCTACGCACTGTCGCAGATGACATTCGAAGCCGGCAAGATCACCAGCGTCAGTTTCACAGGACCCTCGGCCGACACGCTGATGGGCCTGATCAACTCGCGTTCGGTACCGCTCGGTTTCGACATCGGCTTGGTGCCCGGCGTGTTCCTGGGCTCGATGACGGCGGCGCTGCTGGCCCGCGAGTTCAAATGGCAGGGCTTCGAGGGCGGCACCAGCATGCTGCGCTACTTCGCCGGCGCCGGCCTGATGGGCTTCGGCGGTATGCTGGCGGGCGGTTGCGCGGTCGGCGCCGGCGTCACCGGCAGCGCGATATTTGCGATCACCGGCTGGGTTGCGCTCACCGCCATGTGGATCGGCGCCGCGGCAACCGACTATCTGGTCGACCGCACGCCGGTGCCGCAGGCATCACCCAAGTAAGTCGCCTACTTCGTCGCCTCGGTCGCGATCTCGTGCAGCAGGGCGGTCAGCCGGCGTTGACTTCGTTGACGCGTTTCGATGGGCTGACGACCGGCAACCGATAACCGACGTGCACCTTGCCGGCCTCGTAGTTGGTTTCGTAGACGAACAGTGCAACCGGGCAGTTGGCAATTGCGAACGGGCTGGCGTTGACCGCCTCGTGGGTCAGCTTCGATGGGCAGAACTGCATGTACTGCGCATGCTTGTAGGGCGACTTGTTGCCACCGGCGGTGATCGTGCCGGTGTCGGCGGCGGTGCGCTCCAGCATGGCGTTGAACTGGCCGACATAGTCGATGACGTAGCCGCGCTTGATGATCGCGTCCTTGAGGTTTTCGGCGACGTCGTCATAGGTGCCGGCCTTGACGTAGTCCTTGTAGCCGACGTCGGCCGCAGTCGCCGCCCCCGTGATTACGACCAGAGCCAGCACACCGGCCAGCATGGATTGCAGCTTTGACATTGGAGTTCCTTTCACGCATGGCGCGGTTGTCCGCAAATCGTACATGACTGCCTAGGTATCCGGGCAGCCGCTGCCTTGATTGTGATCAAACATGGCGGCTCGCGCAATGCGACCCGCTTGTCATGTCGGGATCGATGGTTCATCCATTCGAGGTTGGGAAATCGCCAGGGACGAGCAATCTCATGCGCACGCACGCTAAGGTCGTGGTTATCGGTGGTGGCGTCGTCGGCGCCAGCGTCCTTTATCACCTGACCAAGAAGGGCTGGAAGGACGTCATCCTGATCGAGCGGCTGGAGCTGACATCGGGCTCCACCTGGCACGCGGCCGGCGGCATGCACACCATCAACGGCGACCCCAACGTCGCCAAGCTGCAGCAGTACACCATCAACCTTTACAAGGAGATCGAGGAGATCTCCGGCCAGTCGTGCGGCCTGCATATGACCGAAGGCCTGATGCTCGCCGCCACCAAGGAACGGTGGGAATGGCTGCAGAACATGTACTCCAAGGGCCGCTACATGGGCATGCGGATCGAGCTCGTCTCGCTCGACGAGGCCGAGCGCATCCTGCCGCTGATCGACAAGAAGCAGTTCGTCGGCGCGCTCTATGATCCCGATCAGGGCCACGTCGACCCCTATGGCGTGACGCACGCCTATGCCGGTGCCGCGCGCAAGGGCGGCGCCGAGGTGATGGTGCGCAACCGTGTGGTCGAGACCAATCAGCGCGCCGACGGCACCTGGGACGTCGTCACCGAGCAAGGCACCATCCACGCCGAGCACATCGTCAATGCCGGCGGCCTGTGGGCGCGCGAAGTCGGCCGCATGGTCGGGCTCGAACTGCCGATCCTCGCCATGGAGCACCAGTACTTCATCACCGAGGACATGCCCGAGGTCGAGAAGATCAACGCCGACACCGGCAAGATGGTCGTGCACGCGGTCGATTTCGACGGCGAGATCTACATGCGCCAGGAAGGCAAGGGCATGCTGCTCGGCACCTACGAGCGCCACGGCGTGCCGTGGAGTCCGAAGGACACGCCCTGGGATTTCGGCCCGACCCTGCTGCCCGACGACATGGACCGGATGGCCGAAAACCTCGAGGTCGGCTTCAAGCATTTCCCGGCGTTCCAGAACGCCGGCATCAAGAAGATCATCAACGGCCCGTTCACGTTCGCGCCCGATGGCAATCCGCTGGTCGGCCCGGTCAACGGCATCAAGAATTACTGGCTCGCCTGCGGCGTGATGGCCGGCTTCAGCCAGGGCGGCGGCGTCGGCCTCGCGCTGTCGAACTGGATGGTCGATGGCGATCCGGGCTTCGACGTCTGGGCGATGGACTGCGCGCGCTATGGCGACTGGGCCGGCCGCGCCTACACCAATGTGAAAGTGCGCGAGAACTACGGCCGCCGCTTCCGCGTCCGCTTTCCGAACGAGGAACTGCCCGCCGCCCGGCCGTTGCGCACGACGCCGCTCTATCACAAGTGGCTCGAACTCGGCGCCGTCATGGGCGACTATTGGACGCTCGAAATCCCGCTGTGGTTTGCGCCCGCCGGCATCAAGGACGAGTTCTCGTTCCACCGCTCGACCGACTTCGCCCACGTCAAGGCCGAGTGTCAGGCGGTGCGCACGAGCGTCGGCATTTCCGAGACATCGAGCTTCGCCAAGTACGAAGTCACCGGCTCCGGCGCCGAAGGTTGGCTGTCGTACATCATGGCCAACAAGATGCCGAAGCAGGGCCGCCTCACGCTGACGCCGATGCTCAACGAAAAGGGCAAGCTGATCGGCGACTTCACGGTGGCCAAGGCCGGGCCCGAGCGCTTCTTCGTGTTCGGCACCGGCTCGGCCGAGAAATACCACATGCGCTGGTTCGAGCAGCATTTGCCTGGGGACGGCAGTGTGGCGGTGAAGGCGCTCGGCGCGTCGCTGTGCGGCCTCACCATCGCCGGCCCCAAGGCCCGCGACGTTCTCGCCAAGCTCACCGACGAGGATGTGTCGGCGGCCGCATTCAAGTTCATGGACTTCCGGCCGAGCATGGACATCGGCATGGTGCCGGCGATGGTGGGGAAGATTTCCTACACCGGCGATCTCGGCTTTGAATTGTGGATGGCGCCGGAAAACCAAGTCGCGGTGTTCAACGCGCTGTGGGCGGCGGGCGAGGAATTCGGCATCAAACCGTTCGGCTCCCGCGCCTTGATGTCGCTGGCGCGCGAAAAGAACTTCGGCAGCTGGTCGAGAGAGTTCCGGCCGATCTACGGACCTTATGAAGCCGACCTCGGCCGCTTCGTCGATCTTATCGAAGAACGACTTCATCGGCCGTGCCGGCGCCGCCGCCGAAAAGGAGAAGGGGCCGCAGCGCCGCCGCGTGTCGTTCGTGGTCGATGCGACCGACGCGGATGCCATCGGTGACGAGGCGGTGTGGAAGGACGGCAAGGTGGTCGGCTGGATCACGTCAGGCGGATATTGCCATCACGCCGGCTGCTCGATCGCAATCGGCTACGTGCCAGCGGAGACGCTCGAGCCGGACGCCGAAAAAGCGAAGTGGGAAATCGAGATCATCGGTCAGATGCGGCCGGCCAAGCTGCAATTGACGCCGCTGTTCGATCCCGAAGCCAAGCGGATGCGGTCATGAGCGAGAAGAAATCGACGTTCGCGCTGCCGAACTTGAAGGTCGGGCAACTGGGTTCGGCTGAGCTGCTGGTCGGGCCGGAGCACACCGCGCCGCGCGTCGGCAGCGGCCGGGTGGCGGTGCTGGCGACGCCGGTGATGATCAACCTGATCGAGGCGGCGGCTCTCGCCTGTGTCGAGGATCACCTGCCGGCCGGACACCAGAGCCTAGGCATCCATCTCGATGTCCGCCATTTCGCGGCGACGCCGGTCGGCATGAAGCTGACGGCCACCGCCGAGTTGACCGCGATCGAAGGCCGCACGCTGACGTTCCGCGTCGAGGCCCGCGACGAACGCGAAGTCGTCGGCGACGGCACCCATCAGCGCGTCGTCGTCAACGTCACCAAGTTCGACGAGCGGGTGCAGAAGAAGCTGAAGGGGTGAAGGCGGGGACAGAGTGACGAGTGAAGCCCGAAATATTTGTGCGCTGCGCGCTCTTTTCTCTGTTGGGTCGCGACGCGCTATCGCGCTCTCTTGACCCTACGAGCGCGCTGCGCGCGAAGGGCTTCGGTTCGTTGCGCCATCCGTCGGGCCGGCTCGGCCGGGAACGCAAGCTGATGGAGTGGTGGCCGTGTCGACGGGTGGAGGCTGGCCAAGAGCCGTGACCGTAGGTCGGGTCAAGCCCGTTTGCGCGACCCGACACCCAAGAGCAGGATGTCGACTGAAGTTGTGATGCGCAAAGAGATGATTCGTGTCCCCACTTCCCCTCTCCCCCGGCTTCGGGGGAGAGGGCAGAGGCCGGCGGTTGAGCCGGCCGAGGGAGAGGGGCGGCCACTTGCTCGAACCTGCTACCGCAATGCGCCAAGCCCGTTGTTGTGACCACCGAACAAGCGGCTGCCCCTAACCCTAACCCTCTCCCCCGAAGGCGGGGGAGAGGGGATGACCGAGAACGCGGCCATGTCTGCAGGTAAGGGTGGGAGCGGCCAAGAGCCGTGACCGTAGGTCGGGTCAAGCCCGTTTGCGCGACCCGACAACCAAGAGCAGGATGTCGACTGAAGTTGTGATGCGCAAAGAGATGATTCGTGTCCCACTTCCCCTCTCCCCCGGCTTCGGGGGAGAGGGCAGAGGCCGGCGGTTGAGCCGGCCGAGGGTGAGGGGCGGCCGCTTGCTCGAACCCGCTACCGCAATGCGCCAAGCCCGTTGTTGTGACCACCGAACAAGCGGCTGCCCCTCACCCTAACCCTCTCCCCCGAAGGCGGGGGAGAGGGGATGACCGAGAACGCGGCCATGTCTGCAGGTAAGGGTGGGAGCGGCCAAGAGCCGTGACCGTAGGTCGGGTCAAGCCCGTTTGCGCGACCCGACACCCAAGAGCAACATGTTTACCGCGTGTGGATCCCCGCAGCATTCGGTCCGTGCGACGAAGGATTGTCGGGTTTCGCAAGGGGGCTACCCGACCTACGATCGTGCGCTTGGCATCGCGAGCGGACGACAACCGCGATTGCGTTTCGTGGTGGCGGCGGGCACCTTGGCTGCGCGGGCACGTCACAAATGGCGCCCCGCGCGATCGCCGTGCAGAGGAAAAACACATGCGCTGGATCAGGTTTTCGACGCCGGCCGGCACCGCCTATGGCATCCTCGAAGGCGACCGCATTGCCGAGGTCACAGGTGATCCGTTCAAGGGCTACGAGCGCACCAGTCGAAAGCATGACATCGCGGCGGTGAAGATCGAAGTGCCGGTGATCCCGCCGACGTTCTATTGCGTCGGCCTCAACTATGCCGAGCACATCACCGAAGCAGCCGCCAAGCTCGGGCTGTCACCTGATCTGCCGAAGCAGCCCGATGTCGGCTATCGCGCCATCAACGCGCTGATCGCGCATGACGAGGCGGTGGTGATTCCGCCGATGCCACCAAGATGCAGTACGAAGGCGAACTCGCCGTCGTCATCGGCAGAACAAGCGCGCAATCTTTCGGAAGCCGAGGCGCTGTCCTGCGTGCTGGGCTACACCATCGGCAACGACGTCAGCGAACGGGCCTGGCAGAAGTCGGATCGCACTCTTTGGCGGGCGAAGAACTGCGACACTTTCAAGCCGATGGGGCCGTGGATCGAAACCGAAGTCGATCTTGAGGCGCTCGAAACCCGCGTCCGGGTCAATGGCCGCGAGACGACCCGCTTTCACACCAACGCCATGGTATTCGGCGTCGCCCGCTTCATCAGCACCATGAGCCGCTACATGACGCTGTATCCAGGCGATGTGCTGTGGATGGGCACCGACGGCACCTCGCCTGATCTGAAGGCTGGCGACGTGGTCGAGGTCGAGATCAGCGGCATCGGCACGCTGCGCAATCCCTTTGTTTCGGCGTCGTCGCAGGGCTGATGTCGGCCGGACGCAGCCCTGAAGCCCACGACATGACTTCCGAAGTCGGCGATCTCGATGTTAGGCTCGCAAAAAACACATCGAGGAAGCGGCGCCATGAAGATTACCCCCTCGGGCAAGGCCCTGGGTGCCCTGGTCGAGGAAATCGATCTGGCGCAGCCGGTTTCGCCGGGTGATTTCAAGCAGATCCTGCGGGCGCTCGGTGCCCATGGCGTGCTTGTGTTTCCCGCGGCAGACGTTTGATACCGACGCGTTCGCGCGGTTTCGGCGGCATGTTCGGCGACCTCGAGATCAACGTCGCCAACCATGTTTCACGAGCCGGACCACCCGGAAGTGATGATCCTTTCGAACATGGTGCGGGACGGCAAACCGGTCGGGCTCGGCGATGCCGGCCAGGGCTGGCACACCGACATGTCCTATAGTCGCGACATCGCGCTCGCCAATATCCTGCATGCTCAGAAAGTACCGGTGCGCGACGGCCGGCCGCTCGGCGACACCCAGTTTCGCAATATGCACGCGGCCTATGACGATCTGCCCGATGAGATCAAGCAGCGGCTTGCTGGTCGCACCGTGACGCACGACTTCATCAAGTTCTGGGACATGATGCGGGCGAAGCCCGGCTCGACCCGGGGACCGTTAACACCCGAGCAGCGGGCGAAGAAGCCGCCGGTGTCGCAGCCGGTCTTCCTCTCCCATCCGATCACGCTCCGAACCGTGCTCTATTGCAATCCGGGATACGCCATGTGGATCGACGGCATGGACCGCAAGGAGAGCGATGCAATGCTCGAATACTTGTTCGAGCATCAAGCGAGACAGAAGTATTTCTACGCTCACAAGTGGTCCGAGGGCGATGTGCTGATGTGGGATAATATTGGAACAGTACACAACGCCGTTCCAGATTATGGACCGGGCGAGCCGAGGTATATTCGTCGCGTGCAGGTCATGGCCACCAAGGATTACGCAAGTCTGGCTGCCTGATCCGTCAAAACAAAAAGCAGAAAACAAAAAAAGGGAGCAGTATTCATGCGTTTCGACAAGGTGTTCTTCCGGCTGGTTGCCGCTGTACTTGCATTCGTCGCCACCGCTGCCACGGCGCAAGTGCCGGAGATCCGTTTCGCGCGGCAGTTCTCCATGGGCTATCTGCAGTTCAACATCATGGAACGCGAGCAACTGCTCGAAAAGCATGCCAAGGCATTGGGCATCCCGGAGATCAAGGTGACCTGGGCGACCTTCAACAGCCCTGCGGCGATGAACGACGCGCTGCTTTCGGGCTCGGTCGATATCGTGTCCGGCGGCATGCCGGGTCTGCTCACGATCTGGGCGCGCACCAAGGATACGCCCAATCCGGTGCGGGGGATCGCGACGTTTACCTCGCAGCCGATTCTGCTCAATACCAGCAAGCCAGAGATCAAGGCGCTTGAGGACTACACCGACAAAGACAAGATCGCGTTGCCGGCGGTGAAGGTCTCATTGCAGGCCATAATCCTGCAAATGGCGGCCGCGAAGAAATGGGGGCAGGCCAACTACGCCAAGCTCGATCCGATCACGGTCGGCATGTCGCCGCCGGATTCGACCATCGCGCTGCTGTCGGGTTCGGGCGATGTAACGAGCGTCTTCAGCGTGCCGCCGTTCCAGGCACAGCAACTTGAGAAGCCCGGCATCCGCACCGTGCTCAATTCCTATGACGTATTCGGCGGCCCGCACACGTTCACCCTGGCCTGGACTTCGGCCCAGTTCCGCGAGAAAAACCCGTTGCTGTACAAGGCGCTCTATGCGGCCTTCGTGGAAGCAACCGAAAAGCTCAACAAAGATGTGAAGCCGGCCGCCCAGTATTGGATCGACAACGTCAAGTCGAAAATGCCCGTTGATAAGGTGGCAGGCATTGCCGGCGGTCCGCAGGTGAAGTGGACCATGGCTCCGGAACACTCGATGAAATACGCCGAGTTCATGCACTCGGTCGGTAGCATCAAGGCGAAGCCGGGCGATTGGAAGGAACTTTTCTTCCCGGAAGTGCACGGGCTGCCAGGCTCTTGATGAATGCAACGGCTTACCATTGGATGAGACATGGGTATCGAGAACGCCATCAATTTTGACGATCTACGCCGCATGGCCAAGCGACGCCTGCCGAAAATCGCCTTCGACTTCATCGAGGGCGGTGTCGACGGCGAGCAGGGGCTCGCACACAACGAGGGCGCGTTCGCCAAGCGGCGCCTGGTGCCGCGGTATATGGTCGATGCATCGAAGCCGGATCAGTCGACAACGCTGTTCGGCCGCACCTACGCCAGCCCGGTCGGCATTTCCCCGACCGGCGCCGCCGCGCTGTTTCGGTCAGGCGCTGACCTGATGCTGGCGAAGGCGGCGCGGGACGCCAACATTCCCTTCATCATCTCAGGGGCCAGTACCGCCTCGATAGAGGATGTGGCGGCGGTCGCGCCGGAGCATGCCTGGTATCAGCTCTACAACGCCCGTGACCCGAAGATCGCCGATGACATGGTGATGCGCGCCGACAAGGCTGGCCTTTCGACGCTGGTGCTGACGGTCGACGTGCCCGGATCGGTCAACCGTGAGCGCAACAAGCGCAATGGCTTCGCCAGACCCTTGAAGCCGACGTGGGCCGCCAAGTTCGAGGCCCTGACGCATCCGGGCTGGCTGTTTGAATATGCGACCGCGCCGCCGCTGACCGGTTCGAACTGGATCAAGTATGCGCCGCCGGGCTCGAATGCGACCCAGGTTCTGGATTTCCTGGCGACTCAGCATCCGACGCCATTCACCTGGGACGACATAGCCCGTATCCGCAAGCTGTGGCCGCGCAATCTGGTGGTCAAGGGCGTTATGCACCCAGCGGACGCCACGCGGTTGGCGTCAATGGGCGTCAACGGCGTCATGGTGTCGAACCACGGTGCACGTCAGCTCGACCGGGCGCCATCGCCAATCGAGGTGCTGCCGGCGATCGCTGAAGCGGTCGGCGACAAGATGACGGTGATGCTCGACAGCGGCATCCGTCGCGGCTCGGATATCGTGACCGCGCTGTGTCTCGGCGCCAAGTTCGTGTTCGTCGGTCGTTGGACGCTCTATGGAGTGACGGCAGGCGGGCAGGCCGGCGCGCATCATGCGGTCAAGATGATCAGGGGTGATCTCGCCACCATCATGTGCCAACTCGGCGCACGCGACGTGAAGTCTCTCGGCGCCGATTTCTTAATGTGGGACGATGCCGAGGATTTAAAGCGCAATCGCCGTCCGTAAGGTCGGCTACCACCGTTGAAGGTCAGGATAAAGTGGCTATTGCCGTGTCCTGATTGCCGCAAGTTATCCCGAATTTGCGCCTTTTGCGGCCGATTGATGGACGTTAGTCAGAGCCGGTCTCGCAACGGCGACACCAATCGTGCGATGCTGAACGAACCAACTTCCGGGGGGGCCCTCGGAGGACGTGCAACGAGCGGACCGAGACGTGCTGCGCAACAGCTCTCAAGGATGGCCGGGTCGAACTGGTGGCGGCGGGTGCCTGGACGGCATCGCGCGCGGCCGAACTCGATATCGCGATCGATGCGCTGGAGTTGCCGGTGGCGTCCGCCCAGCCGGCCGTGATCGACATGGGCGGCGTCGAGGCGTTCGATACGTTCGGCGCGCGCCTGTTGCAGCGTCTGGTTCAGCGTCTGCGCGCGCGCGGGCTTGAACCGCGCGTCGTTGGTCTGTCGACGACCTATATCGGTCTGTTCGATGCGGTGCGCGGTGTCAGCGATGCAGCCCCATCGGCCGCCGCCGTCACGCCGTGGCATCAGCGCGCCGCAGGCAAGATGCGCGTGCAACTGGGTGCGCTCGGCAGCGATCTCGCAACTTTGCTCAACATGTTGGGCGCGCTCGGGGTGGCAGCGTTCCGCGTCGCCAAGCGCCCGCGATCATTCCGGTTGACCTCGACCGTGCACCAGCTCGATCGCGTCGGCTGGCAGGCGGTGCCGATCATCCTGCTGATCACCTTCCTGATCGGCGCAATTATCGCCCAGCAGGGTTTTTTCCATTTCCGCAAATTTGGCGCCGATGATTACGTCGTCGACATGGTCGGCATCCTGGTGCTGCGCGAGATCGGCGTGCTGATCGTCGCGATCATGGTGGCGGGGCGATCAGGCAGTTCCTATACCGCCGAACTCGGCTCGATGAAGATGCGCGAGGAAATCGACGCCCTCGCCACCATGGGCTTCGATCCGACCGAGGTGCTGATTCTGCCGCGCATTCTGGCGCTGTTGGTGGCGCTACCGATCCTGGTGTTTCTCGGTTCGATGTCGGCGCTCTATGGCGGCGGCTTGGTCGCGTGGCTCTATGGCGGCATGAGCCCCGACATTTTCATCGCCCGTCTCAAGGACGCGATCTCGATCACGCATTTCAAGGTCGGCATGATCAAGGCGCCGTTCATGGCTCTCGTGATCGGCATCGTCGCCTGCTCCGAGGGGCTGCTGGTGCGTGGCAGCGCCGAGTCACTGGGCCTGAGAACCACGGCCTCGGTGGTGAAGGCGATCTTCCTTGTCATCGTGCTCGATGGCCTGTTCGCCATCTTTTTCGCCTCGATCGGGATGTGACCGGCATGGCGGGCGAAACAACCGAAAATGCCATCGTGGTGCGCGATCTCGTGGTCGGCTTTGGCGACCGGGTCATCCTCGACCGGCTCTCGCTTGATGTGCGGCGCGGCGAAATACTCGGCTTCGTCGGCGGCTCGGGTAGCGGCAAGTCGGTGCTGCTAAGGACGATCATCGGGCTCATTCCAAAACGCCAAGGGCACATCCAGGTTCTGGGACAGGATCTCGACGCAGCGACTGAGATCGAGCGCCGCGCCATCGAGCGGCGCTGGGGCGTGCTGTTTCAGCAGGGAGCCTTGTTCTCGTCGCTGACGGTCAAGGAGAACGTGCAGTTTCCGATGCGCGAGCATTTGGCGCTGTCAGAACGGCTGATGGACGAGGTTGCACTGACCAAGCTCGCGCTGGTTGGCCTTGGTCCGCGCGAAGCGGATAAATTCCCGTCGGAGCTTTCCGGCGGCATGACCAAGCGTGTGGCGCTGGCCCGCGCGCTTGCGCTTGAGCCCGATATCGTGTTTCTCGACGAGCCGACCTCGGGCCTCGATCCGATTTCGGCTGGTGAATTCGACGCCCTGATCCGCACCTTGCAGCGTACACTCGGCCTCACGGTATTCATGGTCACGCACGATCTCGATAGCCTGAGAACCGTGTGCGACCGGATCGCCGCGCTGGCCGACGGTCAGGTTGTGGCGATCGGCGCGTTGCCGGCGATGCTGCAAAGCGAGCATCCGTGGGTTAAGTCGTATTTTCGCGGCAAGCGCGGTCAGGCGATCGAGCAGCGGCATCTGGAAGCCCGTGGTTGAGGGGACTATCATGGAAATTCGGGCACGCTATGTCTTGATCGGAGCTTTTACGCTGGCCGCGATCGTAGCCGGATTCAGCTTCGTCTATTGGTTGAACAACTCGGGCGCAATGCTGCAGCGGTCAGTCTACCGCATCCAGTACGAGAAGACGGTGTCGGGTCTGCTCAAGGGTTCGGCGGTGCTGTTCAACGGTATTCGCGTCGGCGAAGTCACGGCGCTCGATCTCAATCCGGATCAGCCACGCCAGATTGTCGTCTCGGTCGCTATCGACCGCAAGACGCCGGTGCGAGCCGACACACGCGCCGCGATCGAGTTCCAGGGGCTGACCGGCGCGCCGGTAGTATCACTGTTCGGCGGAGTAGCAGCGGCGCCGATGCTGGTCGCCACCGGTGAGGCGCCGCCGATGCTCGTCGCCGATCCCAATACCGGCCAGAACGTCACCGAGGTCGCGCGCGAGACCTTGCGCCACATCGACGGACTGGTGGTCGAGAATGCCGAGCCGCTGCGCAGCGCCATTGCCAGCATCAGTGCGTTCTCCAGTGCGCTCGCCCGCAATTCCGACCGCGTCGATGGGATCGTCGCGGGGCTCGAGCGGATGACCGGTGGCGGCCAGAAATCGCCGCCCCGCATTTTCGAGTTGACCGCGGTGCGCCAGTTCGCTGAGTTGGCGAAACTGCCGGCCGGGCAGGTTCTGATCCCTGAACTGACCGGGCTTGGCACGTTCGATACCGACAAGGTGCTGCTGCGCGGTGGCGAGGCTCAGAAGCCGATCCTGGAAAACGCCCAGTGGCCCGACATGCTGCCGAAGCTGTTGCAGGCGCGGATTATCCAGAGTTTCGAGAATGCTGGGCTGCTGCGCATATTTGCGCGCGCGCCGGAAGGCGTCACGGCCGAGCATCAGGTGTTAGTCGACATCCGCGGCTTCCACATGGCGATCGGGGCCGCGACGACGGGAGAGGTCGAACTCGCCGCCAAGGTGCTGCGCAATGACGGCAAGGTTGTGGAAGTGCGCATCTTCCGAGCCGCGGTTCCCGCCAAGACAAATGACGGTAGCGGCATGACTGGTGCGCTCGACGAGGCCTTCGGACGCGTCGTCGGCGAACTCGTGCCGTGGGCGCTGAAGGCGATGAACTCGGCGGGATGATCCGTGCAATAATCGCAGCAACCAGACTTGGGTGGAGGTAGTGATGAGCGATTTGGGTCTTGCATCGACCATTCGATCGGCGGCGGCGCTCGCCGTCGCGGTGGGCATCGCGATTTCGGCACCGGCATTGGCCGCCGACAGTGCGGTCGTCACGACGCTGCTCGGCAATTGGGGTGGCAGCGGACGCATCCACTATACCGACGGCAGCACGGAGACCATCCGCTGCACCGCCTACTACACCGGCGGCGGCAGTGAACTGCACATGGCCATTCAGTGCCAGGGACAGGGCAATCCCATTCACATGCGCAGCCGCCTCAAGATCGACGGTGCGCGCGCCTCTGGCAGTTGGGAGGAACGAACATTCAATGCCAGCGGCAACGCGACCGGAAAGGCTAGTGGCGACAGCATGTCGCTCAGCCTCGCCGGCGGCGGCTTCAGCGGCTCGATGGCGGTTTCATTCAGCAAGTCGCAGCACTCGGTCAACATCACGACCCAGGGCATCGGCATGAGCAAGGCGTCGATCAGTTTCAACCGGCGCTGATCGCATCTCGTGCCGTGGCGCGACTGACTGAGATCGGAGCGTCGTAAAGTCATGGCCGCTCCGTTGGAGCCAGAAGTCATTGAGTTGCGCGTGCGCGAAGTGGCGCAACTCTTCAATTCGCTCGATCCTTCGCCGTTTCATGAGCGCGACATCGATCCCGGCGCCGAGGAGTACGTCGTCGACTATGCGCGTGAACTTCGAACCGGGCGACCGTTTCGCGTGGTGATTCACCTGCCGCCAGATCAGGCGCTGATGGCGGGCGAGCGCGGCCTGCCCACGGCGATGGCAAACTTTTTCGCCTATCGGGCTCGCCGCATCGAGCTGCAGCTGCGGGATTTGTTCCGCAGCGGCCGGCGGCATCTCGCGGTCGGCCTGCCGCTCCTGGTGCTATGTCTGCTGGCGAGCCAATACATCGGCGGGGTGCTGGCGCCACGGCCCTGGGGGCGGATCTTCGAGGAGAGCTTCCTGATCCTCGGCTGGGTCGCGAACTGGCGGCCGATTGAGATCTTTCTCTACGATTGGTGGCCGATCCGTCGCGATCTCGAACTCTATCGCCGGCTGGCGGCCGCCGAGGTCGAGATCAGGGCGAGCCCCGAAATACGGCATCGGCCGTCTTGATCACCATCAAACGTGCGGGCTCGTCGGCGTGGCAACCTTCATCACAGGGAGCCGCTGTTGCCGAGCGACGCCCTGACACGGCGCCTTCCGCTTGACTATATCTCCATCGAGCACCGCCGAGCACTTGTCGCCTGCCGCAACGAGCAAAGGGGCTGAACATGACCTACAAAACCATTCTCGTGCATCTGGCCGATGTCGAGCGCGCGCCGCGCCTCGTCGAGGCCGCTGTGTCGATGGCCGATCGCATGCGCGCGCACCTGATCGGACTTGCGGTCATGCCGCCGTTTGTGGTGGTGCCGGCAATGGACGGCACCGGCGTGACAGTGAGCGTCGATCAGCACCGCGACGCCTATCAGAGCGACATGGCGGCGTTGAAGACCCTGTTCACGAAGGCGACCGAAGGCCGGACATTCCAGTCAGAGTGGCGCGAAGCCGACGCCGGGTTCGCCACGGCAGCCGGCGTGATTATCGAGCAAGCTCGCACCGCCGATATCGTGATCGTAAACCAGCAGGACCCGGCATGGCGCTATTCAAGCATGCTGGAGGAGCCGGAGCGGATCGCGATCGAATGCGGGCGCCCGTTGCTGCTCATCCCCAACTTCGGCAAGGCGGCGATGCCGCCGAAGATCGTGACGATCGCCTGGAATGCCCGACGGGAAGCGACCCGCGCCGTGTTCGATGCCATGCCGCTGCTGCAACTGGCGGAAAGCGTCAATGTCGTCTGGATCAATCCCGAGAAAGAGCCGGAAGTAGCCGGCGATGTGCCGGCCGCTGAATTGTGCGCCATGCTGTCCCGGCAAGGCATCAAGTGCGTCGCCTCGCAGGCCTCGGCGATCGGTGCCGATGTCGGCCACGAGCTGTTGCGTCAGTCGCAGGCCTTCGGCTCGGATCTGCTGGTGATGGGTTGCTACGGTCACTCGCGGTTGCGCGAATTCATACTCGGCGGCGCTTCGAAGCACATCATGCAACACACGCAGCTCCCCGTATTGTTGTCGCATTGATCCCGAAAATTGGAGACCGTCATGAGCCTCAAGCAAGTCCGACTGGAACTCGCCCGCGATCACGACTTTCCTAGTGGTAGTCACGATCGCGGCTATGACTTCATCGCACCGCTGGACGACCAAGGCCATCTCGATGCAATCGAGTGGAAGGCGAATCGCGATCGGTGCCGCGTCCGCCGCTTCTGGCCGGGCCAGCCAGGCGAGATCGGTCGTCTCGTGCATCGGCGTGGCGGCACCTGGGCCTTCGACTACAACCCCAAATCGACCGACGACGACGAGCCCGGCTTTAAATTCGACAAGCACCGCTTCGTACCGGGCGAGTACGTTTCACTCACCGAGCACGATGGCGTGCAGCGGACTTTCTTCATCAAGGCCGTCGTTGATCTCGATTGAAGATCGGGCATGTGATCAGCGCGTCCGGCCCTGACAACTTCAAGGACTGGTAAAGATCTTGGACACGGAAGCTGGGGCTCCGGCGTGGTGGCGCCGTGAGGATCTCTTCACCGAGCGCAATGCCCGTCGCTCAATGGTGGTTGTCGCGCTGGCAGGCTTCACGCTTGGCTTGATCGCCTATCTGCTCGGGTCGCCGCGAGCCGCCGATTGGCTGTGGTCGGCCGGTACGGTGCCGGTGATCGCGGGTCTCGCGATCTCGATCGCGCGCGATTTCCTGGCCGGCCGTTTCGGAGTCGATGCTGTCGCCTTCGTTTCGATGACGGCGGCCTTGGTACTCGGCGAACCACTGGCCGGCGCAGTCGTCGCGATCATGTACTCGGGCGGCAACGTGCTTGAGGATTTCGCGGTCGGCCGCGCTGAGCGCGATCTGAAATCGTTGATCGACCGGGCGCCCCGCGTCGCCCACCGACTGCGTGACGCCCAGGTCGAGGACGTTGCCGTCGAAACCGTCGGCATCGGTGATCGCCTGCTGGTGCGCGGCGGCGAGGTCATTCCGGTCGATGGCCTGATCGTCAGCGCAACGGCGACACTGGACGAGGCGGCGCTGACCGGCGAGCCGATGCCGGTCGACAAGCGCAGCGGCGGCCCGGTCTTCAGTGGCACCATCAATGCGGGCGATACATTCGAACTACGCGCCACCGCGAGCGCTGGCGAAAGCACGTACGCGGGCATCGTGCGAATGGTCACCGCCGCCCAGACGGCGAAGTCGCCGTTCATTCGTCTCGCCGATCGCTATGCGCTGTTGCTGTTGCCGGTGACGCTGATCGTTGCCGGTGCGGCGTGGCTGTTCTCGGGCGACCCGTTGCGCGGCCTAGCGGTGTTGGTGGCGGCGACGCCCTGTCCACTGATATTGGCGGCGCCGGTCGCGTTTATCGCCGGTGTATCGCAGGCGGCGCGCCATGGCATCCTCATCAAGGGCGGCGGGCCGCTGGAAGCGCTGGCGCGCGCGCATACGGTGATCTTCGACAAGACCGGCACGTTGACGGTGGGTGGTGCCCGGCTGGTCGCCATCGAAGTCGCGCCCGGTCAGTCGGCCGACGAGGCGCTGCGGCTTGCGGCATCGCTGGAGCAGGCGTCGCACCATGTGGTGGCAACCGCGATCATCGCCGCCGCGACCACCAAGGGTCTGGCGCTGGCGATGCCGGCCGACGTGCGGGAAACCCACGGCGCCGGGTTGGAAGGCACGGTCGATGGTCGAGCGGTTCGCGTCGGTTCGCATCAATTGGTCGGTGGCGGCAGGCGCCCCGACGATTGGGCAGCCCGCGCGCTCCGCCGCGCCGCCTGGCGTTCGGCACTCAGCGTCTTCATCGCGGTCGACGGCAAGGTCGTGGCGGCTCTGTTGCTCGGTGACGAACTGCGCCGGGAGACGCCGCGCGCCGTGCAGTCGCTGCGGGCGAGCGGTATCACGCGCATCATCATGGTTACCGGCGACCGTGCCGATGCCGCCGAGACGATCGGCGCCGCGCTCGGCCTCGACGCGGTGCTGGCCGATCGGGTGCCATCCGACAAGGTCGATGCAGTAGCGACCGAACAACGCTTGCATCCGACGTTGATGGTCGGCGACGGCATCAACGATGCGCCGGCGCTCGCCGCCGCCGATGTCGGTATCGCCATGGGCGCGCGCGGCGCCAGCGCGTCTTCGGAAGCCGCTGACGTCGTTGTGCTGGTCGATCGACTGGATCGGGTTTCACAAGCCGTTGCCATCGCCCGTCGGGCCCGCCGGATCGCACTGCAGAGCATCATCGTCGGCATGGCGCTGTCCGGTGTTGCCATGGCGGCGGCCGCGTTTGGTTGGCTACCGCCTGTCGCCGGCGCGTTGACCCAGGAGGCAATCGACGTCGCTGTAATCCTCAACGCACTGCGTGCGCTGTGGCCCGGCAGACGGCACGCGCATGCGTCGATGCCGGCTTCGGCGGCGAAGGTGCTGGCGGACCAACACGTCGCTCTGGAAAAGGCTCTCGACCGATTGCGAGGTATCGCCGATCAGCTGGACGACGCCGAGCCGGAGCAGGCCGTTCGTCTGATCGACGAGGCGCAGCGGCTGGTCGCCGCCGAGATCACCGAGCACGAGCGCGAGGACGAGAGCATCGTCTACCCGCGTCTTGCCCGCTTTCTACCCGACGGTCACGGCCTCGATGCGATGAGCCGCGCTCATCGCGAAATCGCCCATTTGGCCCGGCTGCTGCTGCGATTGTCCGACGGGCTCGAGGCGAAGGATGCCGACCGCTATCTGGTCCGAGATGCGCAGCGGGTCATCGAGTCGATCGAGGCCCTGGTGCGCATCCACAATGCGCAGGAAGAGGACATTTACGAGCACGCCGCCGCGCTTTAAGCTGGCTGCTTGCATATTGAGCCGGATCAATGCTGTACTTTCGGTTGTCACCAGACTGTCATGGTGGCCGGACGGGATGGAGAATCGCCTGAACGTTGAGGTGGGTGTCATGATCAGCATGCACGACTGCATCGCACTCTGCGGCCTGAGCGAGGAGGAAGTTCGGGCAATCGCCGAGCATGAGCACATTCCGGAAATAGCCGCCGCCGCGCTCGCCCAGTACTTGCTGCATCGCAAGCACGGCGCAGATAAGATTCGCGACATGATCGTCGATGACGTTCGTCGGGCCCAGGCCTGCGGCGATTTTGAGAAAGTGCAGACGAATTTGCACGTGCTGCATCACTTCCTGCGCGATCATCCCGAAGCTCGCCCGCGCGTACCGTGAGGATGTGCGAGGGCGGATAAGTGCTCAGGCATCGCCCAGTTTGAGTGTTACCCGCCTGACGCCGGCATCGCCAGCAACGTCGGTGGCCTTGAAGCCTAGTTCCTGGCACATCCGCAGCATCGTTGCGTTGTCAGCGAGCACGTCGCCATAAAGCTCGGCCAGCCCCTCCCTGCGCGCGTATTCGATGAGGTGCTGCATCAGCCGCCATCCCAGCCCGCGCCCCTTGAGGTCGGAGGCCACGATGATGGCATACTCGGCGCGCTGGAAATCCGGATCGGCGATCAGGCGAGCGACGCCCAGCAGTGCACCGTTGCCTTCGTCGATGGCGACGAAGGCCATCTCCCGCGCGTAGTCGATCTGCGTCAGGTTCGCGATGAGCTTGTGCGACCAGTGCGGCCGGTTGATGAAGAACCGCATGCGCATATCGTTCGGCGTCAGTCGCTTGATCAGCTCGGCATAGAGATGCTCGTCCTCGGGGCGGATCGGCCGCAGCAGGATGCCGCCGACGCCCGCCAGCGTGTCGCGCCGCTCCCACTGCACCGGATAGGGCTTGATCGACAGCGGCCGGCGCGCCGGCGCATCTGGTCCGGCCACGCGCACACGGGCGTCGAGCGCAATCACGCCGCTCTCGTCCGCCAGCAGGGGATTGATGTCGATCTCGCGGATTTCGGGATGGGCGATGACCATGGCACCGACTTTCACCAGCGTCAGCGCGATGGCGTCGAGGTCCGCCTTCGGCCGGTCGCGATAGCCGTCGAGCAGGCGTTGGATGCGTGTCTGTCGCATCATGTCGCGCGCAAGCTCAAGGTCGAGCGGCGGCAGCGCCTGTGCAGTGTCGCGCAGGACTTCGACCGCCGTGCCGCCAGCGCCGAACATCAGCATCGGCCCGAAGGTCGCGTCATCGCTCATGCCGATCAGCAACTCGTGCGCGCGCGGGCGGCGGATCATCGGCTGCACCGTGACGCCTTCGATGCGTGCCGTCGGGTGTGATTTCGCAATGCGTTCGAGCATTTCGCTCGCAGCCGCACGGACGATGTCGGGCGTCTCGAGCCCCAGTCGGACGCCACCGACGTCGGACTTGTGGGTGATGTCGTCGGATAGGATCTTAATGACGCAGGATTTGTTGTTCGCCAGTTGGGCGCGCGCGATCACGGCGGCGTCTTCGGCGGTGCGGGCGATCGCGGTCTCGACAATCGGGATGCCGTAGGCCGCAAGCAGCGCCTTGGCGTCGATTTCGGACAGCATGGTTTGCCCGCGTGCCAGCGAACGGCCGATGATGGCATGCGCGGCATCGGCGTCGAACGTCAAGCCGGGTGGCATCGGCGGTGGCGTCCGCATCAGTTCGTCCTGGGCGCGCGCGTAACGGACGAGCTGCATGAAGCCTTCGATCGCCGACGCCGGCGTGTCGAACGTCGCGATCTGCTCGTCGGCGAAAAGCTGGCGGGCGGGCGCGGCGGCATCGTCGCCGAGCCAGTTTGTCAGCAGTGGCCGCGCCGGCTTTCCGGCGGCGCGCCGGTTGGTCGTGCTGGCGATGACGGCGCGGGCGATGTCCGTGCTGGAGGCGAGTGCGGTCGGACAGTTCATCACCAGGATGGCGTCGGCATCGCCAGCTTCGAGCAGCACATCGAGTGCTGCGGTGTAGCGCCGGCCATCGGCGTCGCCAACAATGTCGACCGGGTTGTTGCGCGACCATGTCGGCGGCAGGACGGCGTCGAGCGCGGCGGTCGTCGACGGTGGCAGTTTGGCGAGCATGCCGCCGAGGTCCGCCAGCCGGTCGGCGGCAAGCACACCGGCGCCGCCGCCGTTGGTCAGTATCATCAACCGCTCGCCGTCGAGGCGAGGCTGGCGCGACAGCATCTCGGCGGCGTTGAACAAGTCCTGTAATTCGTTGACCCGAACGAGCCCGGCGCGCCGGAAGGCCGCCTCGTAGGCGGCATCGGCACCGGCCAGTGCGCCGGTGTGCGATAGTGCGGCGCGGGCGCCCTCTGCGTGTCGTCCCGACTTGATGACGATGACGGGTTTCGAGCGGGCGGCACGGCGCGCCGCCGACATGAACTTCGCCGCATGGGTCAGTTGCTCGATGTAGAGCAGGATGGCGCGACTCCGCGTGTCGCTGGCCAGATAGTCGAGGGTGTCGCCGAAGTCGACGTCGGCCATGTCACCCAGCGACACGATATGCGAAAAGCCGATGCCGCGGCTGGCGGACCAGTCGACGATGCCGGTGATCAGTGCGCCCGATTGCGAAACCAACGCTAAATCGCCGGCGAGCGGACTGCGATGACAGAAGCTGGCATTGAGCGCGATCGGCGGCAGCATCAGGCCGAGGCAGTTCGGGCCCTGGATACGCAGCAGATGGGGCCGCGCCGCGTTGAGCATCGCTTGCCGCAGCGGCGCGGTCACGCCGGCCGAAATGACGACAACCGCGCGGGTGCCCTTGGCGCCGAGTTCGTCGATCAGGCGGGGAATGGTGGCCGGTGGTGTGGCGATGACGGCCAGATCGGGCACGCCTGGGAGGTGCGCCACGGAATTGTAGCAAGGTTGGCCGTCGATCGAAGTGTGCTTCGGATTGACCAGCCAGACCGGACCCGTGAAGCCACTGCCGATCAGGTTGGCAGCGATGATGCGTCCAATCGAGCCGGGCTCCGGGCTGGCCCCGATCAAGGCAACGGATTTCGGAGCCAGCAGAAACTCAAGGTTGCGGACGGTCATTGTTCGCTGGCTCCGAGGTCGGTGGGTGCGCCAGTGCGGCCGGCCGGGGCGACCAGCTTCAAGGCCAAACTCCTGGTTGACGCAGACGTTCCGTTAGCATCGACGGTTTGCCAACCGATTGCACCACTACCACGCCGAAGTTGCTGTTCGACGACATCGGCGGTGGCATCCGACGCATCGTCCTGGCGCGCGGCGACACGGGCCTTCAGGACCTCGGGTGGTGCGCTCAACCAGAGCCCGGTGAAAGCGGCGCCGGCGACTTTTGCCAGCGCCGCGATGGCGTCGCGTTCGCCGCAATCCGAGAAGACCGCGTCGACGACCACGGAATGACCAGCCGCCAGCGCCCGGCGTGCCTTGTCCATGACCAGTGCGTAGATCCGGTCGGACACGTCCTTGGTGTAACTGTCCGGTGGCAGCCGCTCGGTTTCAGCCACCCCGAACAGGGACTTCCGCTCGAGGTCGGTGCGGATATGCAACGCGCCGGGGGCTGGATCGAGATGAGGTGCGAGGGATGCTGCCAGCGTCGTCTTGCCGGAGCCGGAGAAGCCGCCGACCGCGACCAGCTGTGGCGGGCCGGGTGACAGGTAGCGCATCGCGTCGTCGAGGCTGGCACCCGCCGCCTTCAGGTCACGATCATGGGTGCCGGTATCATCGGGTTGAAGCAACGCACGCTGGGCGGTGACCAATCCGCGAATGGCGCTACGCAATCCAAGGAACAGCGGCAGCGCCGCCAGTCCCTCGACGTCGAGATCCGTATCCGATCGGGCGAGGTAGCGGTTCAACACTATGTTGGCAATCTCGCGATGCTGGCGATGATCGAGATCCATCAGCAGGAAGGCGAGGTCATACAGCATGTCGATGGTCGCGAGATCTTCGTCGAACTCGATCGCATCGAACAGCGTCGGCGTGCCGTGCCACAGCACGATGTTGTTGAGATGTAAGTCGCCGTGGCAGCGCGCGACGAGGCCAGCGGCGCCGCGTGCGCGCAGTATCGGCGCCGCGCGATCGAGCTGCAGGGCGACCGCCGCTCGAAATGCCTCATGCTGGAAGGACGCCAGCGCGTGATCAACTAGCGCGAGGTTGGCTGCGAGGTCGGTTGCAATTCGGCGCATCCGGTCATCGGCATGGTCGTCGCGAACGCGGGGGGCGAGTTGATGGCTTGCGCGTACCGCATCGGCGAGCTGCCGTGCCAGTGGCGGCGATATCCCACCCCGATCAACTATCGCGCTCAACAGGTCGGCCTGATCGAAGCGGCGCATGTGGACCGCCCACTCGACTGGCATTCCGAGGCCGTTGATCCGCAGGCGTCCGTCGGCCTCGCGGGTGATCGGCACGACACCGAGATAGATCTGTGGCGCGTGCGGCCGGTTGATCTCCATCTCGCGCTCGATGGCCGCTCGACGTAGTGCCAGCGTCGAGAAGTCCATGTAGGAATAGCGCACCGCGCGCTTGATCTTGTAGGCATGCGAACCGGCCAGGAATACCAACGCGCCGTGCGTCTGCAGCAGATCGACCGTCACTGCACCGCCGCCATGAGCCGCCGGCGACTTCAGGAACGCAATCACATCGGACTGTTCGTCCATGGGGCATTGCTCCGCGCTAGACGATATGCACCGCGCCGAAGCGTACTAGATGCTGTTCAATGCGACATCAACACTGGTATCGGCGTTTCGTGCAGTACGAAGCGCGTGGCGCCGCCGAGCGCGTATTCAAACAGGCGTGGACGACCATAGCACCCCATCACCAGCAGGTCCGCAGCCTCGGCCTTGATGGCGGACATCAAGGCGCTGCCGATATCGGCCCCAGGCAGGGCGATGACTTCCGATTTCGCGCGGACATCGTGGCGAGCGAAGATCTTGCACAGCTGTTCAGGCGAGTTCACCTGCTGCTCGCGATCTCCCTTGCTGTCGCTGATCGATAGCACCTTGACGTAGGTTGCTTGCCGCAGAATCGGCAGGGCATCGAACGCGGCTCTGGTCGCTTCCCGTTTGCCGTTCCACGCCACCAGAACGCGGCCGCCGATCGGCGATGGAAATGTATTCGACCGCGGCGCCACGAGGACCGGGCGTCCAGATCCCAGGATCAGTCGCTCAGTCATATTGGAGCCATTCGCATCCTTTGGCCCCATTTTGATCGGTCCCGACACGATGAGATCAGCAGAATGCGCGTGATCGTTGACGACCGCGTCACAGCCGATGCCGGCTGCATCAGTGAGAATCCACTCGGCTGAAATGTTTGGGCTGTCGACGCCTCGATCGAAAATCGCCTTCATGCGCAGCGCTTCGTCGCGGAATGCTGCCCGATGCCTGTCGACGGTGAAGACGTCCGAAACGCCGGGTACGCCCGTAGGAACGGTGATCGCCGGGGGCACGACCGCCAAACCGACGACGTGCGAGCGAAACCTGGCCGCGAGGTCGACGCCGATGGCAAGCTGGCTCTGGAACCGCCGTTCGCAGCTGGCGTGTAACAGAATGGTCTTGTACGGCATCATCGAATTCACGGCCCTTGCATCCCAACCTCGCTGATAGCGTGCGAATTGAAACCATTGCACGCCTTGATCGTGATCAACTTCAGTCGCTCCCATAACTGCAGTTTCAATCTGGCGGGAGAAGTAAAGGTGCGCATTAGGACGGATCTCTGCGATAGCACTCACTGCCATTAACGGCATGAAAACGTACGGAAAAATTGAGCAAGGAGCGGGTGGCTTGATGGCGATCAATGTGCCCGAAGCTGGATCCATCTAACGAGGGCGTGAAGAGACCGGGCCCTTGTGCAAATTTTACCTCGATCCGCTGCGCTCGAGTCCGGACGTATCAGTGGGCCATTCCAGGTCGACGGGAACTGGTCGACAAGCGCGGGCTGTGGGCTCGTTTCGCGGACGCAAACAGGGAGTAACCGGCGTGTTCAAGAACATTCTAATTGCGACGGATGGTTCGGCTTTGGCGCAGAAGGGCGTCGACCAGGGCTTCGCGCTGGCAAAGGCGCTTGGCGCCAAGGTGCTGCTGGTGACGGTGACCGAGCCGTGGACGTCGTATGTGTCTGGTGAGATGGCGATCTCATTTCCGGTCAAGGAGTACGAGGATCAGGCTGCGTCCAATGCGGCGAAGGTCTTGGCCGGTCTGGCCGAACTCGGCCACCAAACAGGGCATTGCCTGCGACACCCTGCACGTAAAGGACAGAGTGCCGGCCGAAGGCATCGTCGAAACGGCCAAGGCGCGTAGTTGCGATCTGATCGTAATGTCGTCGCACGGTCGTCGTGGCTTGTCGCGCGTACTGCTGGGCAGCCAGGCCAACAATGTCGTGACCCACAGTTCGGTGCCGGTGCTGATCTGCCGCTGATCTGAGGCATTGCTTCGATAGAAGTATCACCGTCGTCGCGACCATTGCGGCCGTGAATGTGAGCGTCGTCATGCCCATTCGAACAATCGTCGTTCATATGTCGGACATGGTGCGTGCCGATGGATTGCTCGATGTTGCGATCGCCTTGTCTCGAAGCGCCAAGGCTCAACTGATTGGCGTCGCAGTGCTACCGCCGCCGATCATTGCCGCCTTAGGGTTGCCGGACGTGCCAGCGCCTGTGCTGCTCGAAGACTACCGCCGCGCTTACATCAACGAGTGCCTCCGGATGCAGATGCTGTTCCAGCAGCGGGCGGCAAACGCTGGCATCGAGGCGCACTGGCAACAACATGACGCCTGGGCGACGACGGTTGCAGCCAAGATGCTCGAGACCGCTTGCGCCGCCGATCTCATCGTCGCCGGTCAGGCCGATCGCGATGCGCCGAGATCGGAGCAGTTCGACATCGCCGATTCACCTGATCATCGAAAGTGGACGCCCGGTCGTGGTGGTGCCGAAAATGGCCCGGTCAGCTATGGTGGGGCGGCGAATCCTGCTGGCATGGAACGGACGCCGCGAGGCTGCGCGAGTGATCTTCGACGCACTCGACCTGCTGCGCTCGGCCGACGAAGTGAAGATTGTCGCGATCAAGGACGAAGGCGAAGGCTCGGCGTTGAGCGATGCTTCGATCGATCGGCTGCGCGCCGCGCTCAATCGGCACGGCGTCAGTTGCACTCTTGCGGACCATGAGCCGCGCCCACGTGGCGTCGGCGAGGCGTTGCTAAGCTGCGTCGCGCGAAATT
The DNA here is from genome assembly GCA_963732635.1 of uncultured Alphaproteobacteria bacterium. Classification (GTDB taxonomy): domain Bacteria; phylum Pseudomonadota; class Alphaproteobacteria; order Rhizobiales; family Hyphomicrobiaceae; genus JAKFWF01. Next base: position 112,142 of record CAVTAL010000024.1, on the reverse strand, counting down.
CATCGGATCTGCTGGTAATGGGCTGCTACGGCCACTCCCGCCTGCGCGAATTCATATTCGGCGGCGCGACGCGTCACGTCCTGAAGCACATGACGGTGCCCGTACTGATGGCGCATTGAGGCGGGTGGCGCCCGTCGCTCAAACTTCCACCAGCGATGCGATTAGCGTTCCCTGCGTCAACTGTGCGCCTTCCTTTGCGGCGATCTTGGCGATCGTGCCGTCGCGCGCGGCGTGCAGGACGTGCTCCATCTTCATCGCCTCCACAACGGCAACCTTGTCACCCTTTATGATCGCGTCACCTTCGGCGACGAAGATCTTGGCAAGGCGGCCATTGATCGGCGCGCGAATAGTGTCGGCCGATGCGCCGTCGGCGATGTCGTTGATATCGTAGGTCGGCCATTCGACGGCGTAGCGCACGTTCTCGGCGTAGGCGTAGGCCCGGCCGCCGGCCAGCGTGGCGAATATATTGTCGCCGACCGGATGCGGCCCCATGCCATCGACCGAGACGAAGCCAGACTCGGTCCATTCGACGTTGAACGTCCGTGGCGCGCCGTCGACCAAGGTCGCCACCAACTGCTTGCGTGGGGCGCCCAGCATGAAGGCGTCGGCACTCGACCACGGATCGCTTTGCGGTGAGTTGCGCCGGGTGGCCATGAGCTGTGCAACCGCATCGCCGAGCCCGCGCTTCAGTTCGTCCGCGTCTATCGAAGTAAGGTGCTCGAGTTCGCGACCGATGAAGCCGGTATCCATCAGGCCGTCGATCACGTCCGAATGTTCGAGCAATCGGTCGAGGAAGGCGGCGTTGGTCTTGGGACCGAGGATTTCAAGCTCTTCCAGGCCGACGGTCAGTCGGTCGATCGCGGTCTGCCGGTCGGGGCCGATGCCGATCAGCTTTGCAATCATCGAATTGTAGAACGGCGAGATCTCGGCGCCCGTTTCGACGCCGGTCTCGAGCCGCAGGCCTTCAATCTCGGGCATGTCGAACAGGTCGATGCGGCCGACGCTTGGCATGAAGCCCTTGGCCGGGTCTTCGGCGCATAGCCGGCCTTCGATCGCGTGGCCGTGCATGAGGATTTCGGCCTGCCGGCGCGGCAGCTTTTCGCCGGCCGCCACGCGCAACTGCCATTCGACGAGGTCGAGGCCGGTGATCTCCTCAGTCACCGGATGCTCGACCTGCAGGCGGGTGTTCATTTCGATGAAGTACCAGGGCGCATTGGCGGTGAGTTTGCCGCCCTCGACCAGGAACTCGACGGTGCCGGCGCCGGCATAGCCGACCGATTTCGCGAGCTTGACCGCTGCGCCGCAGATTTTTTCACGCAACTCAGGTGACATGCCAGGGGCCGGCGCTTCCTCGATCACCTTCTGGTTGCGGCGCTGTAGCGTGCAGTCGCGCTCGAACAGATGCACGACGTTGCCGTGGCTGTCGCCGAACACCTGAACTTCGATATGGCGCGGCGCGACCACGAACTTCTCAACCAGCACGACCGGGTTGCCGAAGGCGGACTTCGCCTCGCGCTGGGCGCTGTCGAGCAGACTTTCGAACTCGGCATCATTTTCGACGAGACGCATGCCGCGACCGCCGCCGCCAGCCACCGCCTTGATCATTACCGGATAGCCTATGCGCTTGGCTTCGGACTTCAGAGTTTTGAGATCCTGGGCCGCGCCCTGATAGCCGGGCACCACAGGCACGCCGGCCGCGATTGCGATCTCTTTGGCCGCAGCCTTACCGCCAAGCGCACGCATCGCATCGGCGGTCGGGCCGACGAAGATGATGCCGGCCTTGGCGCAGGCTTCCGGCAGGTCGGCGTTCTCAGACAGGAAGCCGTAACCGGGGTGGATGGCGTTGGCGCCTGTGTCAATCGCGGCTTGGATGATCTTGTCGATCCTCAAGTAGCTGTCAGTTGCCGGTGCTGCCCCGATGTAGATGGCCTCGTCGGCATCGCGCGCGTGCATCGCCTTGGCGTCCGCATCGGAATAGACGGCAACGGTCTTGATCCTCATCCGCCGCGCGGTGCGAATGATGCGGCAGGCGATTTCGCCGCGATTGGCGATCAGCAGCTTCTTCAGCATGTGCATTCAATCCTGTGCGGTTCGAAGTCCGCTTCATTCTTCCTGCAGGCTCCGACGCGACTTCGAAATCATAAGCCACACGATCGGGATGCTAGGTCGTGATCATTTCGGCAGGCAGGAGCCTTGGTACTGGGCGACGACCGGCTCTCCGAACAGGCCGAAGTGGCGCGAGTGCACCGCCGGATGGTTGCCGACCTTGGCGTCCCGATCGTAGATCGTGGTGATGTTGAGGAAGCCCTCGCCGACGATTTCGAGGTAGTGGTTGGCGTTGAGCGCGCGCACGATCCGCAGCGGACCGCGGCCCTGCGGCGTAATCAGCTCGGCTTTCTGGCCGTCGAGGTCGACGCCGGCGATTTCGAACGCAATCGGCTTGGCCACCACGCGGCGGAACTTCGACTTGTCGTAGGTCAGCGTCGAGCCGATCTTGAACGTGCAGGCGAAGCCAGTCGCGGGCTCGGCCGCTTGGGCAGGCGCGCCCGCCATCGCCAGCAGCAAGGCGCTCGCTATCAGTCGAATTCGCAAAGCTCAACTCCTTCACGGCACGGATACTGCCCGCTGCGGCCATTGAAGAGGGTTGCACGCCGAAGCGCAATGGGGGCAGTTTGCAGGAACGCGCGATTGGCGAACCGCAACGAGGCACGCAAATGCGACCAATGACGAAAATGCACCGCTGGAGTGAGTTGACCACCAAGGATTTCGTCGGCCTCGACCCTGAAACGACGATTGCGGTGCTGCCGGTGGCGGCGATCGAGCAGCACGGCCCCCATCTGCCGGTCTCGACCGACACGGTGATCGCCGATGGCATGATCAGCGAAGTGCTTGCAGCGGCTGCCGGAGGACCTGCATATTCTGGTGCTGCCGACCCAGAGCATCGGCAAATCGAACGAGCATTTGCGTTCACCCGGCACCATCACCTTGTCGGCTGAGACGGCGATGCGCGCCTGGGTCGAAATCGGCGAGGCGGTGCATCGGGCGGGCCTGCGCAAACTCGTGATGGTCAACTCGCACGGCGGCAACGTCGATATTCTGGGCATCGTCGCGCGGGAATTGCGGGTCCGGCACCAGATGCTGGTGGTGTCGGCGGCGTGGAGCCGGCTAGGCCGGCCGCCGGGGCTCTATACCGACCAAGAATTGGCGGTTGGCATTCATGCCGGCGACATCGAGACCTCGATGATGCTGCACTTCCGACCTGATCTCGTGCATATGGAATACGCTGGTAATTTCGCGCCAACCACCATTGAAATCGCACGAGAATTCGACATCCTGCGGCCGACCGGCTTCAATGCCTTCGGCTGGATCGCCCAGGACCTGCACGAATCGGGCGCCGCTGGCGACGCCTCGCGCGGGACCGCCGAAAAGGGCCGCCTGACCGCCGAATTCCAGGCGCTTGAGTTCATCAAACTGCTGAAGGATGTGAAGCGGTTCGGGCTGGACCGCTTGGCGTGAGGCGGGCCGGGGTCTTCAGGGCAACCTTGGCAAATAGGCCGTCGCCTCGACCTCGACCAGGATGTCGGCGGTCGGCATCATGCCGGAGACCTCTACAACCGTGGACACAGGCGGATCGGTAGGGAAGAACTGCCGGCGCACTTGATTGTATAGCGGAAAATCTCGTAAATCTTTGAAATACTGAACGAGTTTGAATACGTCGGCCATCGAGCCACCGGCCTCTTCCATGGTGGCGCGAATTTTATCGAACACCGCCCAGCTCTGTGCCAGGATCGGTCCCTGTTTGATGTCGACCGAGAATTCTCCAGTTATGCCAATGGCTTGTCTGGCATCTGGTGGAATATCGTCGAACCCCCGCACGATCTTTCCGGCCGCCGGATCGACGGCGATGACGCCCGACAGGAAGACAAAATCTCCCTTGCGTTGCCAAGCGGCGTAGCGGGCAAGCGGGGCGGCCGCGGTCGATTTGCTCATGAAATTCTCCTCGCGCTACGCTGATATGGTAGTTCAAGGGCAATCTAGACATGGTCTGGCGATTTACAATGCAGCCCTTACTTGCCTTGACTTGCTGGCCTCAGGCATGGCGAATGCGGGCTGAAACTTGAACGCGAGCCGGCCTGGGTGTTCCGGGCGGCTCATTCGTGGCCGAGGTTAGACCTTTGAACCAGCAAACCACGCCGGCGACCGATCGCGGGCCGATCAAAACCTATCTCGATTTTGAGAAGCCGATCGCGGAACTCGAGAGCAAGATTGCCGAACTTTCGGCGCTCAATGCTGGCGACAATTCGGTGTCGATCGCCGAAGAGATCGCCAAGCTCAAGCAGAAGGCGCATCAGGCGCTGGTCGATATCTATGCCAAGCTAACTCCCTGGCAGAAAACGCAGGTCGCCCGGCATCAGGACCGGCCGCATACACTTGCGTTCATCGATACGCTGATTGACGACTTCACGCCGTTGTCCGGCGATCGGTTCTTTGCAGAGGACGCGGCGATAATGGGCGGCATGGGATCATTCCGTGGCCGGTCGGTCATCGTCATGGGTCACGAGAAGGGCGCCGACACCGAGGGCCGCATCCACCACAACTTCGGCATGGCGAAGCCCGAGGGTTACCGCAAGGCGATCCGGCTGATGGAACTGGCGGAACGCTTCGACATGCCGGTGATCACTTTGATCGACACGCCCGGCGCTTATCCCGGCATCGGCGCCGAGGAGCGCGGTCAGGCCGAAGCCATCGCGCGTTCGACCGACGTCTGCCTCGGCCTCGGCGTGCCGATCATCTCGGTGGTGATTGGCGAGGGCGGGTCGGGCGGCGCGGTCGCAATTGCCACCGCCAATCGCATTTTGATGCTGGAGCACGCGATCTACACTGTCGCCTCGCCGGAAGCCGCCGCCTCGATCCTGTGGCGTGACGCGGCGCGTGCCATCGACGCCGCCACCAACATGAAGATCACTGCTCAGGATCTGCTGCAATTGAAGGTGATAGACGGCATCATCCCGGAACCGATCGGCGGCGCCCATCGAGACCGCGCGGCAATGCTCAAATCGACCGGCGACGCCATCGGCAAGGCGTTGGCCGAGTTCGACAGCATGGCGCCCGGCCAGGTGCGTCGGCAGCGTCAGGATCGGTTCATGGCCATCGGTCAGACCATCTGACGTTTCGAATTGAGCAAAACACCAACCTGAATTCCGCCCGAATCGAGGGGGAATCCTGAGGCCATTCGGATGCACGATGGGCATTGGCCCAGCCTCCGAAAAGTGGTAACGAATCACTAACGTTAACCGGGTGTTAATGACTGAGGGACTAGGGGATCGGCGTGCGCCAGGGGCACGGTGTATCGCTTGATCGGCCTGGAAGGAAGAATGCAGAACCTCATACGAAGCGGCCTTGTCATCGCCGCCGGTCTGGCTCTCGCAGCTTGCGGCCAGATCGACGTGCCGCCACATCTGCGTCCGTTGTCCAAGGAAGCGCAGATGCTTCTGGGCAAGAAGCAGATGAAGACCAATGCGCCTATTTTCGTGCGCATCTTCAAGGAAGAATCAGAACTCGAAGTCTGGAAGCAGCGCGAAGACGGCCACTTCTACCACTTCAAGACCTATCCGATCTGTAACTGGTCGGGAGATGTCGGCCCCAAGATCGTCCAGGGTGACAAGCAGGCGCCGGAAGGATTTTATTCCGTCGCCCGCCATCAGATGAACCCGAATTCGCAATTCTATTTGGCCTTCAACATCGGCTACCCGAACGCTTACGACCGCGCCAACAAGCGCACTGGTGATGCGCTGATGGTGCACGGCAAATGCAAGTCGGCCGGCTGCTACGCCATGACCGACGCATTCGTCGAGGAGATTTACGCCCTCGCGCGGGAGGCGTTCATCGGTGGCCAGGATGGCTTTCAGGTACATGCCTTCCCGTTCCGCATGACCGACGCCAATCTGGCGCGCCATCACAATCACGCGGCGCTGAAATTCTGGGCGTCGCTGAAGGAAGGCTACGATTACTTCGAAACCACCCGACAGTTGCCGCAGGTGGCGGTTTGCGATCGCAAATACGTGGTCAATCCGAAGTGGCGCGGTGGCATCCAGCAGGTCAAACTCGATGCGGAGCGTGCCTGCCCGGCCTATGAGCAGCAGCCGCCGGAGCCATTCAAGCCGTCGACCGGTCAGGTCGCCGACGCGGAGACCGTCGTCGTGCCGGGACCGAAAATGCGCAGCATCGCCAGCAGCGGGATCGCGTCGCAGCCGGCCGCGACGGCATCGGCGCCGTCTTTTGGTCTCGGGTTCGGTGCAACCAAGAAATCGTCGTCAGCTTTGGGTTTCAACCAGCAATAGTGCATCGTATTGGAGCGCCGTTGCTGAACTGCACCGGTGTGCTGGGGGTAGTGTGTGTCGTCGTTTATTACAGTGCAAGCTGGGCATCCGAACTGCTAGTCTGTGCATGGTTTGATATCCGTTCAGCGCCCGCAGGGCGATCCCGGTAGTATTCGAGTTAAGGGGCTCTGCAGGAATGCGAAGGTGGATTTCGCGAGCGGTTCGCACGACGGCGGTGATGGCGGTTGCTCTGGCCGTTACCGCGTTGTCCGCCGGCGCAGTCAGCATCGAGTTGAAGGATGTAGCCTCCGACCGGGTCGAGCGGCAACGGGCTGCCGCCGTCGGCAGCCTGCCGCTGCCTGGCACCCCTGATCTGGCGAGCTTCGAACAGCGCTTGTCGTCCAAGGGGCTGAAGGCCGGCAACGAAGTTTTCATTCGCATCTTCAAGGCCGAGTCCGAGCTGGAGATCTGGATGCGCTCAGGCGGCCGTTATGTGCTGCTGGACACCTATCCCGTTTGTCACTGGTCTGGCACCATCGGACCGAAGATCCACGAGGGCGACAAGCAGACTCCGGAAGGCTTCTACGAAGTCACGCGTAAGCAACTGCACCTGATCGGTCGTCACCCGCGCTCGCTCAATCTCGGTTTCCCGAACGCCTTCGATAAGATCAACCAGCGCACCGGCTCCTACATCCTGGTGCACGGCGGCTGCTCGTCGGTCGGCTGCTTCGCGATGACGAATTCCGTCGTCGCTGAGATCTATGATCTGGCCGAGCGCGCGATCAAGGGTGGTCAGGATCGCGTTCACGTGCACGTATTTCCTTTCCGCATGACTGACGCGAACATGGCCACCTACGCGAATAGCGATTGGTTCGCCTTCTGGCAGAACCTGAAGGAAGGCTACGATGCCTTCGAGCAAACCAAGGTGCCACCGCATATCGGTGTTTGCGAAAGGCGCTATGTGGTTCAGCAGGCCGGCCCAGAGGAGGTGGCCGCTCACGGCCCTTTAGCCGTTTGCGGCGCTTCGCTCGCCGCAGTTTCCGAGTGGGATCGGTTGAGCAAGGCTGCCCAGCTCCAATTCAGCAAGTTGTCGCGACCGCAGCTACGGCCGTCGAACCGGTTCGTGTCGGACCGGCGCTATCCGCAGCCTCGCCGGTCTCCACAACTGGCAGCATCGCAGCGACCGATCCTGTCGTCGGTGCTGCCGTCGTCCGACCTCAGCGCCGGCCGGCAGCCGAAGTACCCCAACGACGCGCGGCAGTCGACACCAGCGAGTCTGATGCAAGGCCGCGCAAGCCTCGACGCCGCGATTCCGGAAGAAGTGCTGTGCGATCCCAGTCTGGCGAGCTGCCGGAAGTGGCTCGAACTGCGAAAGAGGGCGGCAGCTAAGGCGCTGGCTTTCCGCGATGGGCAACCATTGCCGGGGCCGCGCAAGCGAACGGCCGCACGCACGCGTTGACGCGGGGCCTATTGCCAACGCTCCGTCCAATACCCACAACAACGCCTCGATAACGCGGATTAGCACCTCGCTGGTCCGGGCCGATGAGGAGTTCCAGAATTGACCTATGCACGGATTTGCGCCGCGCTTGAGAAGGCGCTCGAAGCTTTCCTATTTGCCAGCCGATGGATGCTGGCGCCGATCTACGCCGGGCTTGCGCTCAGTCTGGTCGTGCTGTTCGTCAAGTTCGCGCAGGAGTTCTGGCACATCGCCGTGACCGCGATCTGGGCCAGCGAGGCGCAGGTCATTCTTGGCGTGCTGAGCCTCGTCGATCTCGCTTTTACCGGCTCGCTGCTGGTGATCGTGATCTTCTCCGGCTACGAAAATTTCGTGTCCAAGATCGATCACACCAACCACCGCGATTGGCCGGAATGGATGGGTACGATCGACTTCACCGGCCTCAAGCTCAAACTGCTGTCCTCGATCGTCGCCATTTCCGCGATCCAGCTGTTGAAGCAATTCATGTCACTCAAGACCGTCACTGACCGGGAGATGTTCTGGTATGTCGTCGTGCATCTGGTGTTCGTTATTTCGAGCTTGATGCTGGCGCTGTCGGACAAGATCGCCGGCCATGGCGACAAATCGGCTGGGCCAGTCGGCGTCGGTACCGAAAGCAAGGTCAAAAATGGCGATCATTGAATGTCGATGGTAGCTGGCGCATGAGCCTCAAGCCTCGCATTCTGATCGTCGGCGGTTATGGCGCATTTGGCGCGCGCGCGGCCGAACGGCTGTCGCGTGAACCTGGATTCGAGATCGTCGTGGCCGGGCGTTCGCTGGCAAAGGCCCGGCAGGCTGCAGCGCAACTGGCGTTGACCGCCGTTGCCAAGGTTGAGGCGGCCACTTTCGATGCGATGAAGCCCGACGCGGCGGTGCTGTCCGCTATCGCACCAACCGTTGTCATCAATGCTTCGGGGCCGTTTCAGGCGCAGGATTTCGGGCTGGCCCGGGCCGCCATCGGCAACGGCGCGCATTATATCGATCTGGCGGATGCCGCCGAATTCGTCACCGGCTTCGCGCGCGATCGGGATCTCGACCAGGAGGCGCGCGCGCACGGTGTGCTGGCGACGAGCGGGGCAAGCACGGTGCCGGCGACTCTCGGCGGCGGTGCTCGACCATTTCGCGCCACGGTTCGCCATGCTCGACGCGATGCGACATGGCATATCGCCCGGCAACAGTTTTGATCCAGGTCCGGCGACGACCGCATCGATTCTGGGCGGGCTCGGTCAGCCCTTCCGCATGAAGCGCGGTGGCGCGTGGATCACGGTGCACGGCTGGCAAGGACTGTCGAGGCATCGCTTTCCCGACGGCGCATGGCGATGGATGGGCTATTGCAATGTGCCCGACCTGATGCTGTTTCCCGAGCGATACCCCGACTTGAAGACCGTAGACTTCCGCGCCGGCGTCGAAGTGACGCTGTTTCATTTGGGTCTGTGGGCGCTGTCATGGCCGGGCCGGTTTGGCCTGATGCGCCGGCCCGATGCCATTGCCGCGCCGTTGCTGGCAATCAAGCGGCGGCTGCCTTTTCTCGGCAGCGACGTCGGCGGTATGTTCGTCGAACTCGAAGGTGTCGACGCTGGTGGGTCCGCGAAGCGCATCGTCTGGCATCTCGTCGCGCGGCAGGGGCATGGCCCTTATATTCCGACGACGCCGGCGGTGGTCCTCGCCAAGAAGCTCGTGCGCGGCGACGTAATGGAACGAGGCGCGCGTGCATGCGTCGGGCTCGTGACGCTGCCGGAGATCGAGCGCGAATTGGCCGATCTCGCCATCACGATGAGCGAACGATGACCGCACTCTATCGACGATTGCTGGGCGAGCGGTTCGACGACCTGCCGGGCCAAGTCCGCGCGCTGCACGATGTCGAAGTCGAATGCATTTGGGTTGGCAAGGCCGATGTGCGGCGGGGTGGCAATGCTATCGCACGCGGTCTGGCTTCTGCACTGGGGTTGCCGCCGGAGGGTCGCGATCAGTCGCTCCGTGTCACATTCAAGCCGTGCAGCGGCTCCGAAGTGTGGGCCCGCGCTTTCGGAACCAAGCGGTTCGTCTCGACCCAATGGGCCGAGGGCGCGCAACTGCGCGAGCGCGTCGGACCGGTGACGCTGCGCATGACGATGCAGCAGGATGCCGAAGGCCTCGGGCTGACCCTGGCCGGCGTTCAGGTGCTTGGTGTCCCGCTGCCGGCAGTGCTGTTGCCGCGCATCCACACGCGGGAAACCGAACGCGGCGGCCGCTATTGCTTCGAGGTCGAGGCTTTCATGCCGCTGCTGGGCCTGCTGGTGCGCTACGAGGGCTGGCTCGCGCGCGCGGCGAGGTAGGCCGCGAGTTCCTGGGGCGTGTCGATGTCGGTGGCGGCAGCGTCGCCCGCGATTACAACGCCAACGGTTCCAGCGCCTTCGTCCTCCATCAGCCGCTTGCCGCCCTTGTCGCCGGTGAGTGCGCGAAGTTTGTCGAATAATCGCCGCGGCCACATCACCGGATTGCCTTGCCGGCCATCGGCGAGCAGCGGATGCACGATCCGATTGCAACCGGTGTCGACGAAGTGCCGGCACAAGGTGGCGACGAGGCTGGCATCGATCGCTGGCATGTCGCCTTGCGCGATCAGCACGCCATCGACATCCGCGTCGAGGGCCGCGACGCCAGCGGCGACCGAGGTGCCCATGCCTTCGCCGTGTCGGTCGTTGTGGACGAAGTGGCGTCCCGGACCGCTGGCTATGGCCTCGACCCGCTCCATGTTCGTGGCCGGTGACGACGACGATGCGCGCGATGCCGGCGGCCTCGATCGCCTCGATCACGCGGTTGACCAGCGGCCGGCCGTCGATTTCGACCAGCAGCTTGTTGTCGACGCCGAACCGTCGGGAGGAGCCGGCGGCGAGGACGATCGCGGCGATCACCGGGGTGCGGTTCGAAGTCATGTCGTCGGTGCTGGCTTCTTCTTCGGCTTTGGGCCACGCACCGCGCCGATCACCTCGGCCATCACCGACACCGCGATCTCGGCCGGCGTTTGCGCACCGATATCGACACCGATCGGGCATTTGATGCGGGCGATCTCGGCGGCGGTGAAGCCGGCCTCGGTCAGCCGTTCGGTGCGCTTGGCGTGATTGCGCGAACTGCCGAGGGCGCCGACGTAGAGGCAATCGGAACGCATGCGCGAGCTTCAGGGCTTCGTCATCGATGTGGGCGACGTGGGCGAGCACCACCATGGCGGTGTAGGGATCGAGGCCGATCTTCGGCAGCACATCCTGTGGCCACTCGGCGTGCAGTGTGACATCGGGGAAGCGGTCGGCGGCTGCGAAAGCGGTGCGCGGGTCGACCACCATCACTTCGTAGCCGGCCAGCTTCGCGATCTGGGTCACGATCTGGGCGATGTGGGTGGCGCCGATGACCAGGATGCGCGCCGGTGGCACCAGGGCATGCAGGAAGACTTCGCCGTCCGTGCGTTTCCTCAAGCGCGCTCTTGGCCGACTTGAAGCGCGCCGCGATCTGTTCCGGCACGTTCATGTCGCCGCGCTCGAAAATCTGGCGGGTACCGTCGGCAAGGCGGGTGCGCAGCACGAGGCCGGTGCGGGCGGTGCGGGCGGCGATCGCCTTGTCGAGCAGAGCGAGTCCGCCGCTGTCCTTCGCAAGCCGTTCGATGAACACCCGCACCTTGCCGCCACACGGCAGGCCGACATTCCAGGCGGTCTCGTCGGCGACGCCGAACGCCAGCGTGCGCGGGGTCCGGGCTTCGAGCACCTCTGCCGCCTCGGTGATGATTTCGCCTTCGATGCAGCCGCCCGAGACCGAGCCCTGGAAGCGCGTATCGGCGGCGATCGCCATCTGGCCGCCGACCGGTACCGGCGCCGAGCCCCAGGTGTCGACGACGGTCGCCAGCGCCACGTGACCATCGCGCAACAGCCATTCGCGTGCCGCCCGCAAAGTATCGACCTCGACCTTGGGTGTCACAACTCCGCCCGGTTCGCTCATGGTGATGACGCCTCATGCATCGGTTTGATTCGAAAAAGTCATGGCCGGGCCAGACATGCCGGGGTTGCCCGATCAGGGGCTGGCGCGAGCCAGTTCAGGAACACATATAGCACGCTGATGGCAACGACGCGAAAATCAGAGCAGGGGATCGCGAAGTCGGGGCGCCGCCGGGCGCATCCGGTGGCGCGACTGGCGCGTTGGCTGTTGGTTTGCGTTGGCTGCGGGGTGGCCTTGATGTTCGCCCTTCAGCCGGTGGATCGGCCGTCCTTGCCGCCGCGCGAGGGCCCCGCCATCGGTGATGCGCGCTCATGGGGCTATCAACTGCAGAGTGTGAACTTGAAGTCGATTGCCGATGGCATCGACCTGCTGGTGGTCGACTATTCGCGCGACGGCTCGGAACGCCGCGTGCTGAAACCGGCCGAGATCGATACGCTGCGCACCCGTGCCGACGGTTCAAAGCGCATCGTCCTCGCCTACATGTCGATTGGCGAAGCGGAGAACTACCGGTTTTACTGGCGGCGGGGCTGGACGCCGGGCACGCCCAACTGGCTTGGTCCTGAAAACCGCGAATGGCGCGGCAATTTCCCTGTCCGGTATTGGGAGCCGGGTTGGCGCCAGATCATCATGCAACCGCAAACTTCGCTGCTGGAGCGCGCGCTCGATGCGTGGCAACCGGCGCGTCGGGCCTATCTCGACCGGATCATCGAAGCGGGGTTTGACGGCGTTTACCTCGATCGCATCGACGCGTTCGAAACATGGTCCAAGGAGCGGCCAACGGCGCAGGCCGATATGGTGGCGTTCGTGCGCGCGTTGTCCGGCTACGCCAAGCATCGCCGACCGGGTTTTCTGGTCGTGCCGCAGAATGGCGAGGAGCTGATGCGGTTCGCCGAATATCGCGGCGCCATTGATGCAGTCGCCAAGGAAGATCTGGTCTTCGGAATCAAGGGTGACGGTCAGCCGAACACGATCGAGGAGGTTGAAAGTGGCATCCGACAACTCAGCCGGTTGAAGGCCGAGAGCCGGCCGGTATTCGTGGTCGAGTATCTCGCCGACCCGACACAGCGGGCCGAGGTTCAACGGCGTCTCGCGGCATTGGGGTTCATCGTGCAGTTCGCGCAGCGCGACCTTCGCCAAGTGCCGGAATAGGGTCCGCCGGTCGCCCCTTGGGCGCGCCGCTACAACGATCTCCATCGGTTCGCCATCGTGAACCGTGGAAAACGCCCTGATTCGGTCTCGCTGGGGTCACGCGAATCAGTCAATTTCAACCTATGCGTGAATATTTGAAGCGCGTTGTAACGCGTCAACTGGCCGGCCTGGCGCTCGCGGGTCTGTCGGTCATCCCCGTCATCCTGTTCGGATCGGATGCGACGGTCGCAAAGAAAAGTGACATTATTCAAAATGATGCGCGCGTCGTCGACGGCGACACGATCATCCTAGGCGAGACCCGCATCCGGCTCGAAGGTATTGATGCGCCGGAAGCAACTCAAAGTTGTGGAAGGCGGTTTGTCGGCTACTGGCGGTGCGGCGACGAGGCGACGCGGCAACTCGCGCGACTGATCGGTGCGCAGCCGGTTCGCTGCGAGGACATGGGGCTCGACAAGTATGGCCGCACGCTCGGCCGGTGCTATGCCGGAACTCTGAACATCAATGCCGAGATGGTGCGTTCGGGCTATGCTTGGGCGTTCGTGCGGTACTCGAATGTCTACCTGCCACAGGAAGCCGAAGCGAAGAAGGCGCTGATCGGCATCTGGCAAGGCAGCGCCATGCCGGCCTGGGAGTACCGCGCAAGGTCATGGGCATCGGCCGAGGTTCAGTCACCGGGCGGCTGCACCATAAAGGGCAACGTCACCAACGGTGGCCGCATTTATCACATGCCGTGGAGCCCCTGGTACGAGAAGGTGCGCATGGACGAGTCCGGTCGCGGCGCGGCCAAGGGCAAACGCTGGTTCTGCTCCGAAGACGAAGCGCTCGCCGCCGGTTGGCGACCAGCACTGACACGGTGAGGCTTTTCGGCGCAAGGTACGCCAGATAAGTCAGTGGTCGTCGTCGGCGCTGACCATCCGTGCCCGATCAGAGTGACTGCGAAGAGCGAACGCTGGCGGAAGATTTTGCGCGCTGGTGCTGCGATCAGTCGGTGACGGCGCGGAGGTCTCCCAGAACAGGCCCGAGATCGACAAGGCGACAATCAATCCGGCGGTTATCGCGATGTCGCCGAGCAGATGCCGTTTGCTGATCTGGTGCTCCCGCCAGCAATGTTCATCGGCCGTGTCGGTGGAGGAAATCACGTCGTCATTTTCTTCTGCATAATGAGTTTTCATCGCGAACCTCTCCTGCGGAATGGTGAGATGGTCGTGACTAACGTCTGGTGCCTATAGGCAGGGCTCAAATCGGAGCCGAGGCAGCGTTCGGTGGTGCGAGCGACAAGGCACGCGGAAATCCTGGCTGCTGAAGCTAGACTATAGTCGCTTATGTATTGAACCGCACATCACGTTTTCCAAAATCACGCGAATGTGTGCGCCGGGCGCGATGCGGTCAGTCGGCGAGTGCTCTAACGGTAAGGGCCAGCCCGCGGGTGATGCGCGCCAGCTTGTCGTAGTCGACTTTGTCGGGCGTGTCCTGCGGCGTGTGATAGTAGCGATAGCGGAACACCGCGGTGTCGGTGATCATCAGTGCCGGAATGCCGAGCGAGGCAAAGCTCGCGTGATCCGACCAGTCGACGCCCTGCACGAGTGACTGGCGCAACGCCGCCGACGGTCGGGAACTTGCGTTTGCTTTCGGAACGTGCCGATCACCTCGTGCATGAAGGCGCGCGACCCCGGCAAGGCGACGAAGGCGATGAAGTTGCCGACGTTGGGCAGCAGCAGGTTGAACGGCTCGGGATATTTCTGGCTGCCCGGTACGTCGGAGAAAGCACCGAGCGTCTCGAGCGAAATCATGCCGCTGACATGTTCGTGCCGCTCCTGCAGCAGGGCTGCGTACTTGCGGCTACCCATTAGATCAGTGCGGAAATAGGGTGGCTCCTCGTTGACGAAGAACACGAGGCGGATGCGCTGTCGGGGCGAAGGACCGGCTCTTAGCTCGCGTGCGATCTCCAGCAATGCCGCGACGCCCGTGCCGTTGTCATTGGCACCGGGGGCATCGCCCGCCGAGTCGTAGTGGGCGCCGATGACAAGGCTTGGCGCATTCGGAATTGTCGGTTCAATTGTTGCCTCGATATTCCAAACCGGCAGGCCGCGTGCATCGTAGGTCTGCCTGGTCGGCTTGTATCCGAGCGATCGCAGCTCGCGCTCGATGTATGCCGCGGCCCGCGTCAGGTTCTCGAAATGGGCGGTGTTGTGAGGCGTGCTCGCAATTGCGGCGACGTGTCGTCTCAACTGCTGTGACAGCTCACTTTCGGCGGCTGTCATCACTGCCAATGCGCCATGATGCGAGACGCCCGGCACATGCAGCATGTACCAGACGCCCGCTGCCACGAGCACCAGGAGCAACCCGATCGGCGCCAGTACGAATTTGAGCAGGAACGACTTCACCCCTGCAGCGACGCCCACATCTCGCGGTCGCGCACGTCGGTCCACACCACCGGATTGTCGATGCCGCGCGCCTCGTCGTAAGCGCGGGAGACGTTGAACGGCAGGCAGTGCTCGTAGATGGCGAACTTGCCGAACGGCTCGTCCATCACCGCGCGCACCGCCTTCATGGTTTCCTTCAGGCTCTTGTTCTGGGCGACCGCCTGCTGTGCCGTCTCGAAGGTGGCGGATAGGAATGCGCGGGTGCCGGCAATCGCATCGCCGACCATTTTCTCGCCGACGAGCGCGTCACCGCGACCCGGCACCAGCGCCTTCGGCTTGTAGGCGGCGAGCTTGTCGAGGGTGCCGGGCCAATCGGTGAAGTGGGCGTCGCCGCAGTAGCAGGCCGAGTGGTACTCGACGAGGTCGCCGGAGAACATCACGCCGGAATCCGGCACCCAGGCGATGGTGTCGCCCGCCGTGTGGCCGCGTCCGATCTGGACGATGTCGACGCGGCGGCGGCCCAGCCACAAGGTGATGCTAGTCCTTGAACGTCAGCGTCGGCCAGGTCATGCCAGGCGGCACGCTCTCGACGCCTCGGAACAGGCGCGGGAAACGGCCGATCTCTGAGGCCTTGTCCTGCTCGCCGCGCTCGATGATCAGCTTGCGGGTCGCTTCCGAGGCCAGGATCTCCGACGCATTGAACGCCGAGGCGCCGAGCACGCGCACCGCGTGATAGTGCGACAGCAGCACGTACTTGATCGGCTTGTCGGTGACGGTTTTCACGCGCGCGATCACGTCCTTGGCCATCAGCGGCGTCGCCTGGGCGTCGATCACCATGCAGCAGTCGTCGCCGACGATGACACCGGTGTTTGGATCGCCCTCGGCGGTATAGGCGTAGAGCCCCTCGCCGATTTTGCCGAAAGTGATCTTCTTTTCGGCCATATCGCCGGTTGATGCAAAATTCGCGGCCATGTGCGGCGTGTCCTCGTGCTTGCTTTGTGAGGAGAGTATACCGATTTCGGATCGCCAATCCCACCGTCGATCGAGATCGCACGCGAAATCGGTATACACTCCGCGCCGGCCGTCAAGTCTTCGAAGCGCCCAAGTTCAATGGTGCAAGTGGCCCAATCGTGTGGAACTGGGGTGGTGTCATGTCGTGTGTGCGATTGCTAGTCGTTGTGGCGGCGATGCTGATGTGTGCGGTTGCCGGCTCAGGCGCAGAAGCGCGTGGCGCTGGTGATCGGCAACTCGGCCTATGTACATGCCAACCCGCTGCCCAATCCGGCTAACGATGCCAACGACATCGCGGCGGCACTCAAGGACGTCGGCTTCGAGGTGATCTTAGGGCTCGATCTCGACAAGCGAGGCTTCGACGTCAAGGTGCGGGATTTTGCCCGCGCACTCGATCAGGCCGATGTGGCGCTGTTCTACTATGCCGGGCATGGCCTGCAGGCGTCGGGCCGCAACTATCTGGTGCCGGTCGATGCGCAGATGCAGAACGAGCGCGATCTCGATTTCGAAGGCATTTCGGCCGACTTCATCCTGAAGCAGATGGAGCTCGAGCGCGCCGGCAAAACCAACATCGTGTTCCTCGATGCCTGCCGAGACAATCCGCTGGCCCGCAACCTCGCCCGCAGCATGGGTACGCGGTCGGCCAGCATCGGTTCCGGCCTCGCCCAGGTGCAGACCGGTGTCGGTACCTTCATTGCCTATTCGACCCAGCCGGGTAACGTCGCGGCTGACGGCCAAGGTCGCAACTCGCCGTTCACGGCGGCGTTGTCGAAGCGGGTGCGTGAGCCCGGCCGCAATCTGACCTCGGTGATGATCGACGTGCGCAAGGACGTGCTGTCGGTGACCGGTGGCAAACAAGTGCCGTGGGATCACTCAGCGCTCACCGGCGACTTCTTCTTCCACCTCGCCTCGGCGCCGGGCATGGTGCCGGGTTCACAGCCCTCGGCCGCGCCCTCGGATGGGGCGGCGGTGCAGCAGCGGCTGCGCCAGCTCGAGGATGAACTGAAGAAGAAGTCCGACCCGGAGCAAACCAGAAGGTGGTCACGCTCGCCCAGTCGCGCGAAAGGCTGCGGTCGCTCGACGAGGCAAATAAGGCCGATCAGAAGCGCATTTTTGACATGCAGTATAATTCCGGTCGCAAGCCAGGTGCGCCGACTGGTTCGGAACTATCGTTCGAGATCGGCGGGGTTCAGATGCAAATGGCGCGACGTGGTCAGGAAATGAAAAGGCTGCGCGAAGAAATCACCAGGCTCGAGGGTGATCTCGGGCTCGCCAAGGCGGCGCAGTAGAGGGCGGCGTCGCGATCGGTGGACCAAATTGGTCCAGTTTCAGGAAGCCGTCGACACGATTCAGTGCGGCGATGCACCGCCGGCACCAAAATGCGACGACTTTCATGGTGCTGGTGCTTGAACCGCCGCTGTGCTGCTGTAGCATAATGCATAATTGGGCAGTTTCGAATTTCGCTCAGTGCAATTCTAGACCTGCTATCCAGCCGGTGAAAGTGCGGTTTGGTCGGCAAGGGAGGCCAGGATGCCCCATGAGATAATCCGCCTGCTCAAGTCCCATGAGTTCGTGCAGCAGGCGATTGCCGATTATCGTTCGATGTTGACCGATGCGCATCTCGACGATTTGCTGAAGGAACGGGAACGCCTGTTCGACGAACTCGTCCGCTATTCGTCGCCACATCCGCAGGTTACGCTGGTCCAACTTAAGTTCATGATCGCAGGCTTGGCGGAGGAGGTGGACGACAAGCGTAAGTCCAAGCGCATGCTCAAGGATTGCCTGTCAATTGCGCAGCGACTGGCGGGCGAGGCGCCAATCTCCACGCTCTCGGCAAATCTGCCACAAGAGCTGCGGTTGTTGGACAACCTCACTGATCGGGTCGCGGTGGCCGATCGCAATTATCGCTATCTCTACACCAACAAGGCGAATGCGGCTTTTCACAGCAAGACCCCTGCCGATATTTTGGGTAAGACGGCCGTGATGGTGGTGGGCAAGCGTCGCTTTGAAGAAATCACCCAGCCGACGTTCGAGAAATGCTTTGCCGGTCAGTCGCTTACTATCCCAGTTACATATCTTCGCGGCAAACGGAAAGTGACCTACTCCTTGAGCTGCGAGCCTGTTCGCAACGACCGCGGCAATGTGATCGGCGCCATTTGCATCGGCCGCGATATTTCGAAGTCCACCATCAAGCCCGGCCTCGTCTATCCGGTGCCGACTTGAACCGATCAAATCATTACCTGCAGGCGTGACCGATGCCGCGATCGAAGTGGAAATGGTCGTGGTGGGCGGCGTTATAGTCAGGCCCGATGGCGACATGGAAATAGCGGCAGGCGTGCTTGCCGATGGCTTTCAGGAATTCAGCCTCGCGTCCGGCCGTCTTCCAGTCCTTCTTCACCGTGATCTGCCGGCCGTCGGCCAGCGTGAAGCCGGCGATGTCGATGGCGTTGGCGGTCGCGTGTGCGCTGCGCCAATGCTTGAACATCGGGCTGCCCATGACGTTGCGGCAGGAATAGGTGCCGAATTGGCGGATCGCGATCACCGGACTTCCGAGCAGTTCGCGGGCCAGCGGTTGCACGTCGTGCGCAACCCATAGCGCGAGGCCGGCGGCGGATTGGCAGGATAGCTTGTCGGTCGATAGTTTGGCGCCGGATAGTGAGGTCACCTTGACGGCATTACGCCAGCCGCAACCGTCGGCCAGTGGCTGATCGGCGATCGCCTGCGCCTCGATGAAGGGCGCACGCAAGGCGCGGTTGCAGAGTTCGCGCTCGGTCTTGAGTTCGGACAGGCGCCAATCGATGAACCAGCCATCGGGCCGCGCCAGATCGATCAGTGGCAGCGGCGACAGTTGCGGCGGAATCAATCCCTGCCGGAACGCGACCGATGCACGCCGAACGCCAGCAACACCAACGCGAACAACGTCGCGCCCCATCGCTTGCGTTTTCGTCGCGGTGCGATCGGCGTTACCGCTTCAGCACTTTCGCCAGGGTGGTGCCGAGCGAGGCCGGGCTGTCGGCGATGGCGATGCCGGCCGAGCGCATGGCTTCGAGCTTGTCCTCGGCCTTGCCCTTGCCGCCGGAGATGATGGCGCCGGCGTGGCCCATGCGGCGGCCGGGAGGGGCGGTGACGCCGGCGATGAAGCCGGCCATCGGCTTCTTGCGGCCCTTGGCGGCTTCGCGCTTGATGAACTCGGCTGCGTCTTCCTCGGCCGCGCCGCCGATCTCGCCGATCATGATGATCGAATGGGTATCGGGGTCGGCCAGGAACATCTCCAGCACGTCGATGAACTCGGTGCCCTTGACCGGGTCGCCGCCGATGCCGACCGCGGTCGACTGGCCAAGGCCCGCGTCCGACGTCTGCTTGACCGCTTCATAGGTCAAGCGTGCCCGAGCGCGAGACGATGCCGACATTGCCGGCCTTGAAGATGTTGCCGGGCATGATGCCGATCTTGCACTGGTTCGGGCGTCAGCACGCCGGGGCAGTTCGGCCCGATCAGGCGCGACCAGGAGCCGGCGAGCGCCCGCTTCACCTTGACCATGTCCATCACCGGAATGCCTTCGGTGATGCAGATGATCAGCGGGATTTCGGCGTCGATCGCTTCGAGGATGGCGTCGGCGGCGAACGGCGGCGGCACGTAGATCGAGGTCGCGGTGGCGCCGGTCTTGGCCTTGGCCTCGGCGACGCTGTCGAAGATCGGCACTTCGGCGAGGTCCGGATCGGCAACCTTGGTGCCGCCCTTGCCGGGCGTCACGCCGCCGACGAGCTGCGTGCCGTAGGCCTTGGCGGCCTTGGAATGGAACATGCCCTGGCTGCCGGTGAAGCCCTGGCAGATGACCTTGGTATTGCGATCGACGAGAATGGCCATGGGTTGGTCTCGGCTCCCAGCGGTTCCGCTGAATTCTGGCAGTGGTTTAGCAGGCGGCGGGAATAGGGCAAGTGCGCCGTTGGTCGGGGCGGGCGCTCATACTGTGCTACAACTTGACGTATACGCAAGGCGGCGAGCCCAATCTCGGCAGCGCGGGGGACTGAACAACAAACCACATTTTTCGGGGAGACGCCCAATGGTCAAGCGCTCTTCGCGTCCCGAATCCCGATGCCTCCAGACTGTCCCGACGAATCGCTGCTGCAGGCAGCCGGCACAGGCGCGGCTGCCATTACGATCGGCGCGTCGCGTGCCGCTGCCCAGTCCGGGCCGGCCGCGCCGCCGAGCACGATCACCACCCCGCCGCGCGATTTCGGCCCGAACGGCGCGCCCAACACCTACTTCTGGGACCCCGACGTGATCGCCGTCGATCCGAGCTTCAACGGCCTCGCCCAGCCCAACGCGCCGATCCAGCGGCTGTGGACCGGCGCGCTGTGGTCGGAGGGGCCGGCCTGGAACGGCCAGGGCCGCTATCTGGTCTGGAGCGACATCCCCAACAACCGGCAGCTGCGCTGGCTCGAGGACGACGGCCGCGTCAGCGTGTTCCGCGCGCCGTCGAACAACAGCAACGGCAACACCTTCGACTTCCAGGGCCGGCAGCTCTCCTGCGAGCACCTGACGCGGCGCGTCGTGCGCTACGAGCTCGACGGCTCGGTGACGGTGCTCGCCGACAGCTACGACGGCAAGCGGCTCAACTCGCCCAACGACGTGGTGCCGCATCCCGACGGCAGCTACTGGTTCACCGATCCGCCCTATGGCGGCCAGCTCTACGAAGGCACGCCGGACGCCGCCGGCGGGCCGAGCAACGCCGCGCGGCAAGCTCAACAATCGGCTCGGCCAGCCGGCCGAGATCGGCATCGCCAAGCGCGAGCTGCCGACCAACTGCTATCGCGTCGATCCGAGCGGCCGGGTCGACCTGGTCGTCACCGAGGAGCAGGTGCCCGATCCCAACGGCCTGTGCTTCTCGCCCGACTACAAGAAGCTCTACGTCGTCAGCACCGGCAAGGGGCCGGGCGACACCGGGCCGGGCGGCAAGGGCGACATGTACGTGTTCGACGTCGGCGCCGACAACAAGCTCTCGAACCGCAAGCTGTTCAGCGACTTCATGGTCGACGGCGTCAAGTGCGGGCCCGACGGCGTGCGCGCCGACGTCAACGGCAACCTGTGGTGCTCGAGCAACGCCGGCCGCGCGGTCGGCTACAGCGGCGTCACGGTGTGGACCCCGGAGGGCAAGCTGATCGGCCGCATCCGCCTGCCCGAGATCTGCGGCAACGTCTGCTTCGGCGGGCCCAAGCGCAATCGCCTGTTCATGGCGGCGAGCCAGTCGCTCTACGCCGTCTACGTCGCGACGCAGGGCGCCGCGCCGGGTTGAATTTCTGTTCAGGCGGGCAGGAACGGATTGATCGCGCGGTCTGATCCGTAAGCCTGCCCATGACTTAGGTCCTCGGTGAACAGCGTAGTGGCGCCGAGGGCTTCCGCTGCGGCAATGATCGCGCCGTCCCAGTAGGAGATGCGGTGAACAGCTGTTTTCGATGCCGCGTTTGACCAGTGCGGCATCGATCGGAACGCAGGGCTGCAACTCCAATTGTTCCACCCATTCTATCGCCTTGATGGGTGACATCGGCGGTGCGCCTTTGCGGGTCACCGTCACGTAGAACTCCGCCAGCACTTGAGCCCAGGTTCCCAACTCGGTCTCGGCGATCAACTCCGCCGCGCGCATTCTTTTTCTTGCGTCTGTTCTTTGGTTTGACGCCGCGTAGATCAGGATGTTGGTGTCCAGGAAGACCGCCACGGTCATACGTTTCCTCGCGTTTCCACTGCCACGCCGGATCCGGGGTCCAATCGCTCGCCTGGCCGAGTCTGACAGGTCTGGGCGCCTTGGCAGCCTGGTCGCGCTGGGCGACGAGGCAACTAGTCACGCACCAGACCGTTTACGGTCGTGTCGTGCTCGGCCGCGTATCGTCGTGCCTGCCGCAACAGATCTTCATCGATAGCGAGGTGACGTTCTGGTCATGTTACACAGGTTATGTGTAACTGCGGATGCCGTCAACACCAGGCGCGCTTATCGCAATAGAGCAGGTGTGATGGCTTGCCCTCTTGCTGCCGTCGCATTGAGCGCTAGGCGCGAGGTTCCATTGAGGAGCCTCGCGCATGAACCTATGGTTTCGCTTGATCTGGTATCTGCTGACCGCGTGGCGGCGACCCACGCTCGAGGCATCGCACGCGATCTCGACGCTGCGATTTCCGCGTCTGGCCGACCGATCTCGACCTGTCGATGCACATGAACAACGGCCGCTACTTGACGTTGATGGATCTCGGCCGGCTCGACTTCATGGTGCGCACCGGGCTGTGGCGGCCGCTCTGCGGCATCGATGGACGCCGATCGCCAGCGGCATCGCGATCAGGTTCCGCCGCGAGTTGGTGTTTCTCGACAAGGTCGACTCGAAACGCGGCTGCTGACCTGGAACGACGTCACGGTGGTGATGGAGCAGATGATCCGGTTCGCCAGCGGTCCGCGCCAAGGCCAGGTCGCTCGCCCGGCCCTGTTCAAGGGCGGGCTGTATGACCGCAAGACGAAGTCGTTCGTGACCATCGCGCGGCTGATGCACGAGATCGGTGCCGACGACGAGTCGCCGCCGATGACGCCCGACGTCGAAGCATTCCTGAGGGCCGACGAGGCGATCACGGGCGACGGAAACCAGTAATGCAGGGAGTAGGGAGATCGCGAATAGGGAATAGGGAAACGGGCCTCTACTCCAATTCCCCACTCCCTACTCCCTCACCTTCAGAACTTGCAGCTGAGCAGTGTCGTGGCGCTCGACTTGTCGTGCTGCGGCGGCGCGTCCTCGACGTTGAGGACCGACACCACGCCGTTGTCGACGATCATCGAATAGCGCTTCGAGCGCACGCCGAGGCCGCGGGCGGTGAGGTCGATCTCGAGGCCGATCTTCTTGGCGAAGTCGGCGCTGCCGTCGGCCAGCATGGTGATCTTGCCGGCGGCGCCGGTCTCCTTCGCCCAGGCGTCGAGCACGAACACGTCGTTGACCGCGGTGCAGGCGATCGCGTCGATGCCCTTGCCCTTGAACTCGGCCGAGTTCGCGACGAAGCCCGGCATGTGCTGCTTGCTGCAGGTCGGCGTGATAGGCGCCGGGCACCGCGAACAGCGCGACCTTCTTGCCGCCGAAGAATTCGGCCGTGGTTACCGGCTTCGGTCCCTCGGGCCCATCATGGTGAAGGTCGCTTCGGGCAGCTTGTCGCCGACTTTGATGGCCATGTTTTTCTCCGGTTTGTGGGGATGAAATTCTGCTAGCCACGTAGCCTATAGCCGTTTACGCGCTAGTCGATCTTCCAGGTCGCTTCCGATTGGCCGGTGGCGCTGACCATGGTCACCACCAGGGTCTTGCCCTTGATCTCGGCGATGTCGACGCCTGTCGCCAGGTCGATCTCGAACGTCTGGACGCCGGCCGTCGCGCTGGATCTTCTTCGGCAGGCTGAGATAGACCCCGTCGGGAGCCTCGATGAACACGTCGGCGCCGGCGCCGTCGCCTGGGAATGCGACATCGAATGCGAGCCTCGGCTTGTCGCCGGTCAGCATGGCGCGGGTAGCTTTCAATTCGGGATCGGCGGGACGGCGGTCGGTGGCCTTGCGCGGCACCAGTTCGAGGCGGCGGCGAGCACTGCCGGCAACGGCACGCCGGCAGCCGGCATCGCCAGCGACAGCTTGGCTTCGGCCGGCACGCAGATCTCGCGGCAGACGCCGAACTCCATCGCGAGTTTGAACGTGACCGGCTTCGCCGGGTCCTTGGCCGTGACTTCGACCGGCAACACCACGACCTTCTTGTAGCCGACCGAGTCGCCGCTGGCGTCCTTCAGGCGCGACGGCGCCGGGAACAACACCTTGGCGCCGGCGAGGTTCTCCGACCCCGCCCAGTCGAAGTACGGCGGCACGCCGCCGGCGTCGCCCGGATTGCGCCAATAGGTCTTCCAGCCGTCGGCCATCACGATCTCGATGCCGGCAATCGTGCGCGACGGGCCGCCGACTTGGCGTGGGTGCCGGCGATCATCCGGGCCTTCGAATTGTGGCCTTCCACCCAGGCCGTGGCCGACTGGGCCTGCGCGAAGCTTGTGGCGCACGTCGCGAGCGCGCAAAAAGCGCGAATGATTTCAAATGGGTCAGCAAGCGCGCGCTCCCTGTCGTATTTGAGCCCGCTTTTTAGGCGACTCCGGCAAAAGCGCAAATCACGCCTGCGGGACGGGAGGCGATCGCCTCACGACTTCGGCAAAGGCAGGCTCGCCGCCAGCAGGACGGCGCTCTTCAGGTCCGACCAGAACGCAGCTGGAATGACCTCACTGCGGGCCTTCAGGTTGGCTTCGACCTCGGCGGCGCAGGTGGCGCCGAGGACGGCCGATTTCACCACCGGCTCGGCCAGCACGAACTGGATGGCGGCGGCCGGGATCGATACGCGATGGGCGCTGGCGATCTCCTCTATGCGAACGAGACGGGCAATGACGTCGGCGGGCGGCGGATTGTAGTTGAACAACGCCTTCGACTTCGAGCCGGCAACCAGCAGCCCCGAGTTGAACACCGCCGCCAGCAGCAGGCCGACGTTTCGCTTTCGGCATAGTTCGATGAACTCCAGTGTTTCCGGTGTGTGCTGCAGCAACGTAGTATTGCCCGGCGATCATGGCGCAGTCGAAATCGCCGGCCTCGACGAAGCGGCGGCACCAGCGGGTGTCGTTCATGCCGACGCCGATGGCCTTGATGTCGCCCGAACGGCGAAGCTCGTCGAGCGCCTTGTAGGCGCCGGCCATGGCCGTCTTGAAGTGAATTTCGGTGGCAGCGTCCGATCCATGCGTGAAGGCGTCGACGTCGTGGATCAACGCAATGTCGATGCGTGGCACGCCGAGCCGCAGGAACGAATGCTCGAGCGAGCGCATCACGCCGTCGTAGCTGTAGTCGTAGGTCGGGAAGAACGGCAGGCCGTTCTGGCGCATGCCGGTGGTGTCGTCGTTGGCCCGCAATGGCCGCAGGACGCGACCGACCTTGGTCGAGAGCACGTAATCGCCTGCCGGCACGCTCTGCAGGAAGCGGCCGACGCGCAATTCAGCGCGGCCGTAGCCGTAGAATGGCGAGGTTCGTAGAGCCGTCCGCCGCCGGACCACAGCGCCCGCATCGACGCCTGCGCATCGTCGTCGCTGATGCTGTAGCGGAAGTTGCCGATCGGCGCGCTGCCGAAGCCGATCTCGGTGACGGTGAGGCCGGCCTTGCCGATCGGGCGACAGGGGAGGGCGGCGGCGGATGTCGACATGATGGGCTCCAAGATTCCAAGACGGTGCGCATCTGCGCTTCGAAGCCGGCGAACACTACTACAAAATCCCGGCAGATCGAGGCCCTTCTCGCGCGCGCACTCGATCGCGATGTCGTAGCCGGCATCGGCGTGGCGCATGACGCCGGTCGCCGGATCGTTCCACAGCACGCGCTCGAGGCGCCGGGCGGCTTCCGCCGTGCCGTCGGCGACGACGACCATGCCGGCGTGCTGCGAATAGCCGATGCCGACGCCGCCGCCGTGATGGATCGACACCCAGGTCGCGCCCGATCGCGCAGTTCAGCAGCGCGTTGAGCAGCGGCCAGTCCGACACCGCATCCGAGCCGTCCTGCATCGCTTCGGTCTCGCGATTGGGCGAGGCGACCGAGCCTGAATCGAGGTGATCGCGGCCGATCACGATCGGCGCCTTCGAGTTCGCCGCTCGCGACCATCTCGTTGAACGCGAGGCCGAGCCGGTGGCGGTCGCCGAGACCGACCCAGCAGATGCGCGCGGGCAGGCCCTGGAAGTTGATGCGCTGCCGCGCCATGTCGAGCCAGTTGTGCAGATGCGTGTCGTCCGGCATCAGCTCCTTCACCTTGGCGTCGGTCTTGTAGATGTCCTCCGGATCGCCCGACAGCGCCGCCCAGCGGAACGGGCCGACGCCACGGCAGAACAGCGGGCGGATGTAGGCCGGCACGAAGCCCGGGAAATCGAAGGCGTCGGCCACGCCCTCCTCCTTGCGCCATCTGGCGGATGTTGTTGCCGTAGTCGAGCGTCGGCACGCCCGCGCGATGGAATTCGAGCATGGCCCGCACGTGCTCGGCCATCGATTGCGCGGCGGCCGTCTCGACCGCCTTCGGATCGCTGACGCGCTTGTCTTCCCATTGCGGCGAGCGTCCAGCCCTTCGGCAGATAGCCGTTGATCGGATCGTGCGCGCAGGTCTGGTCGGTGACGACGTCGGGCCGCACGCCGCGCCGCAGCAGCTCGGGCAGGACCTCGGCGGCATTGCCGAGCAGGCCGACCGAGATCGGCTTCTTGTCGCGGCAGCTGCGCTCGATGATCTGCAGCGCGTCGTCGAGATCCTTGGCCTGCACGTCGAGATAGCCGGTCTTGCAGGCGCATCTCGATGCGGCTCGGCTGGCATTCGATGGCGAGCATCGAGGCGCCGGCCATGGTCGCCGCCAGCGGCTGCGCGCCGCCCATGCCGCCGAGGCCCGCGGTCAGGATCCATTTGCCGGCGAGCGTGCCGCCGTAGTGCCGGCGGCCGACCTCGACGAAGGTTTCGTAGGTGCCCTGCACGATGCCCTGCGCTGCCGATGTAGATCCACGAGCCGGCCGTCATCTGGCCGTACATCATCAGGCCCTTGCGATCGAGTTCGTGGAAGTGCGCCCAGGTCGCCCCAGTGCGGCACGAGGTTGGAGTTGGCGATCAGCACGCGCGGCGCATCGGCGTGGGTGCGGAAGATGCCGACCGGCTTGCCGGATTGCACCAGCAGCGTCTGGTCGCCTTCGAGCTTGCGCAGCGACGCGACGATGCGGTCGAAGCTCTCCCAGTCGCGCGCGGCGCGGCCGATGCCGCCATAGACGACGAGCTCGCCCGGCCGCTCGGCGACGCTCCGGATCGAGGTTGTTCATCAGCATGCGCAGCGGCGCTTCGGTGAGCCAGCTCTTGGCGGAGATCTCGGTGCCGCGTCGGGCTCGTGATGATGCGGGCGTTGTCGATGCGGGTCATGGGGCGGTACCTCAGGTGAGGGTTGGAAATGGATCGGCTGTTGCAGGTGGCGCGGGCGGCATCAAGCAGGGCCGCGGTTCTGACCAAGGCGCTCGCGGCGGCGAGGTCTGGCGCCATATAGCGGTCGCTCTCAAGCTTGGCGACTTCGGTCGCAGTTTCACCATCGCGGCCGTGAGCGCTGGGCTCGTCGCATGCGGCGCGCGCATTTCGATGCCCTGCGCCGCCACCAGCAACTCGATGCCGATGATGCGGCCGAGATTGTCATTCATGCGGGCGAGACGGCGGGCGGCGTGCGCCGCCATCGAGACGTGGTCCTCCTGGTTGGCGCTGGTCGGTGTCGAGTCGGTCGAGCACGGATTGGCCAGATGCTTGTTCTCGGCGAAGATCGCGGCCGCCGCCACCTCGGCGATCATGAAGCCGGAGTTGAGGCCGGGATCGGGTGTCAGGAACGGCGGCAAGCCGAAGTTCAACGCCGGGTCGACCAGCGTCGCGATCCGGCGCTCGGTGATGGCGCCGATTTCGGAAATCGCGATCGCGGTCTGGTCGGCAGCGAAGGCGACCGGCTCGGCGTGGAAGTTGCCGCCGGACAGGATTTCACCGGTTTCGACCAGCACCAGCGGGTTGTCGGTCACCGCGTTGGCCTCGACGACGAGCGTGCGCGCCGCCTGCGTCAACAGGTCGAGGCAGGCGCCCATGACCTGCGGCTGGCAGCGCAGGCAGTAGGGGTCCTGCACGCGCTCGTCGCCATCGAGATGCGACAAGCGGATCTGGCTACCGTCGAGCAGGGCCATCAAAGAGGCCGCCGCCGCGATCTGGCCGGCATGGCCACGCAGTGCCTGGATCTCGGGCCGGAACGGCGTAGTCGACGCCATCGCCGCATCGACCGACAGCGCGCCGGTCAGCAGCGCGTTCTGCGCCAGCGCGAAGGCGTCGACCACGCCGGCAAGCGCCCAGGCCGTTGAGAACTGCGTGCCATTGATGAGGGCGAGCCCTTCCTTGGCGCTGAGTGTGATCGGTGCGAGCCCGGCAGCCTGCAAGGCATCGCGCGCGGGTCTGGGGCCGCTGTCGGTCATCACCTCGCCCTCGCCGAGCATCACCGCCGTCATGTGTGCCAGCGGCGCCAGATCGCCCGAGGCGCCGACCGAGCCCTGCACTGGAATGTAGGGATAAATGTCGTGCGCCAGCAGAGCTTCCAATTGTTCGATGACGATGCGGCGCGCGCCGGAAGCACCTCGGCCGAGCGAGGCGATCTTGAGCGCGATGGTTAGCCGTGCGATCCGCTTCGGCGTCGCCTCGCCGACGCCGCAGCAGTGCGACAGGATGAGATTGCGCTGCAGGGTTGCGGTGTCGGCCGGCGCGATGCGCTTCGAGGCGAGTTTGCCGAAGCCGGTGTTGACGCCATAAACCGGCGCCTTGCCGTTGGCGGCATCGGCAACGATCTTCGCCGCCGCCTCGACCTTGGGCCAGAAGGCAGGATCGAGTCTGGCATGGGCACCTTCGGCGATGGCCATCAGGTCGGCCATGGTCACTGAACCGGGGCGCAAGGTTACCGTCGTGGTCATGCGCAACGCTCCTGATCGGTGATGCCGCGAAACACACGGCTGTGCAGCGGCGCCGGTCCCATTTCGTAGACGAGTGCGGCCGGCGACGGGCTGTCCCATACCGCGAGATTGCATTGCGCGCCGACCTTCAGCATGCCGATGTCGCTGCGCCCGAGCGCCTTCGCCGCGTTGCGGGTGACGCCGAGGATCGCCTCCTCGACCGTCATGTGGAACAGGATGCAGGCCATATTCATGGCGAGGCGCAGCGACAGGATCGGCGACGAACCGGGGTTGGCGTCGCTCGCGACTGCCATGGCGGCACCATGCTTGCGGAAAAAATCGATCGGCGGCTTTCGGGTTTCACGCAGAAAATAGAACGCGCCGGGCAGGATCACCGCCACCGTGCCAGCCTTGGCCATGGCAACGGCGCCGGCCTCGTCGGTGTATTCGAGGTGGTCGGCGGACAGTGCGCCGTATTTGGCAGCCAACGCCGCGCCGCCAAGATTCGACAGTTGGTCGGCATGCAGCTTCACCGGCAGCCCGTATTTCTTCGCGGCATCGAACACGCGCGCGGTCTGTTCGGCCGAGAATGCGATGCCTTCCATGAAGGCATCGACGGCGTCGGCGAGTTTCTCGCGCGCGACCGCCGGGATCATCTCGTTGACCACGAGATCGATGTAGCGGTCCTTGTCGCCCTTGGCTTCTGGCGGCAGCGCGTGCGCACCGAGAAAAGTCGCCATGACATCGACGCGCTGGCCGACTGCCGCCGGTAGTGCACGGGCGGCCCGCAGTTGCTTCATTTCGTTGCCAGTGTCCAGGCCGTAGCCGGATTTGACCTCAATCGTAGTGACGCCGTCGGCCATCAGCGCCCGTGCCCGAGGCGCGGCGAGGGCAACGATTTCCGCCTCACTCGCCGCTCGCGTCGCCTTAACCGTCGAGACGATGCCGCCACCGGCCGCCGAAATTTCTGCATAGCCGCGCCCGGCAAGTCGCATCTCGAACTCGTCGGCGCGATTGCCAGCCCAGACGAGATGCGTGTGGCAGTCGATCAGGCCGGGGGTGACGAGGCGACCGGAGAGGTCTTGAGCCGGCTCGCGGCTCGCGGGCATATCGTTGACCGCGCCAATCCAAGCAATATTGCCAGCCGCATCAGCATGGATCGCACCGCTCTCAATGATACCGAGGCCCGGCCGCGCCGGGTCCATGGTCGCAATGCGTGCATTCACGAATACGGGCATTGGCGACGTTCCCTTTCGGTTTCTCGGCTTTCGTTGCTACAAACGTCCGAGGTTGGCGGGCGGAGGTCAAGGGGCATGACGGATTCGACGAACGATGCCGGTGCATTTGCGCTGCCCGGCATGGTCAACCTGCACAGCCATGCGTTTCAGCGCGGCATGGCGGGTCTCGCCGAACGGGCGGGCACGGGCGAGGACAGCTTCTGGACCTGGCGCGAGGTCATGTACCGGTTCCTCGACCAACTGACGCCCGACGACGTCGAAGCCATCGCCACCATGGCCTATGTGGAAATGCTTGAAGCAGGTTACACACGGGTCTGCGAGTTCCACTATCTGCATCACGACATCGACGGCCGTCCCTACGCCAACCTCGCCGAGATGGCAGAGCGGATTGCCGCGGCCGCGAGCTCGACCGGCATCGGCCTGACGATGCTGCCGGTGCTCTATTCGCACGGCGGTTTCGGCGGTCAGTCGAGCGTGCCGGGGCAGCGCCGATTTCTTAACGATACGGAACGGTTCTTGAAGCTGCGCGAAGCTTCGATCCGCGCCGTGAGCAATCTCCCTGGCGCCATCGTCGGCGCGGCACCGCATTCGCTGCGGGCGGTGTCACTCGAGCAGTTGCGGGCGGTGCTGGCCGAGGTACCATCGGCGCCAATCCACATTCATGTCGCCGAGCAGGAAAAGGAGGTTGCCGACTGCCTTGCCTGGTCGGGCAAGCGGCCGGTCCAATGGCTGCTCGACACCGGACTTGTCGACGCGCGCTGGTGTCTGATCCACGCGACGCATGTGACGCCGGCCGAGGTAGACGGCATGGCGAAGTCAGGTGCGGTGGTGGGCTTGTGCCCGATCACCGAGGCCAATCTCGGCGACGGAATTTTTCCCGCCGTGGACTACTGGGCTGCCGGTGGAAAGCTTGGCGTCGGCACCGATTCCAATGTGCTGATCTCGCTCGCCGAGGAACTGCGCACGCTCGAATATGGCCAGCGCTTGCGTGATCGTCGTCGAAACCGATTGGCCGCCCCGGGGCGTTCAATTGGCCGCACATTGTTCGAGGCAAGCCTCGTCGGTGGCCAGCAAGCAGGTGGTGTGGCAGTCGGTCGAGATGACCGCGTCGTGCTGGCTTCCGATGCGATTGAATTGGTGGGCCGCACTGGTGACGGCCTGCTTGATGCGCTGATTTTCGCGTCAGGCCGTTCGCTCGTCAGCGAAGTATGGGCCGGTGGCCGCAAGGTCGTTGAAGGCGGCCGCCATATTGGCCGCGCAATGGCAGAGCTGCATTTCGCCAAGGTGATGGCAAGATTGGTGGCGTAGATTATTCCGCCGCGACGGGGTGAGCCGCGCTGTTGGGCGTCTGCGCCCTTCTACGCTTCAGCCGCTGCGACAGTCCTTCGAACATCAGGTAGACCGCCGGGGTGATGTAGAGCGTCAACAACTGCGACACCGCAAGGCCGCCGACCACGACGAGGCCAAGCGGTTGGCGAAGTTCGGCGCCGGCGCCGATGCCGAGTGCAATAGGCAATGTGCCGAACAGGGCGGCCATCGTCGTCATCATGATCGGCCGGAAGCGCAGCAGGCAGGCTTCGCGAATCGCTGCCTCTGGCGTCGCTCCGTGTGCGCGAGCCTCGATCGCGAAATCGATCATCATGATCGCGTTTTTCTTGACGATGCCGATCAGCAGCAGGATGCCGATCATGGCGATGATGGTGAGTTCGGTATCCGATAAGTACAAGATCAGCAGCGCGCCGAGGCTCGCGGTTGGCAGGCCGGACAGGATCGTGATTGGGTGGATGAAGCTTTCGTAGAGAATGCCGAGCACGATGTAGATCGTGATCACGGCGGCCAGGATCAACAGCGGCTGGTCGCGGAAACTGTCCTGAAACACTTGCGCGGTGCCGGCGAACTGACCGTTGATGGTAGCCGGCATGTTGATCTTGCGCTCAAGTTCTCCCATCGAGGTGACGGCCTGCCCGAGCGTGAAACCAGGTCCAGTGTTGAAGGTGATCGTCACCGCCGGCAGCTGGCTCTGGCGGGCCACTGCGATTGGCCCTGCCCCGAGGTTGACCGAGGCCAGCGTATCGAGGCGCACCAATTGCGCTGTGGTCGACTTGACGTAAATTTTCGACAACGCGCCGGGATCGAGCAGCGACAGTTTGTCGGCTTCCAGGATCACCGCATAGTCGTTCGATGGTGTGAACACGGTAGCGATCTTGCGCGTGCCGAACGCCGAGTAGAGTGTCGAGCGCACCGCATCATTGGTAACATTGTAGCGCGCCATCGCATCACGATCGATGGTCATCGTCACTTGCCGGGCGCCGAGTTGCAAATCGGTCGTTACGTCGGCGAAACCGGGCGCTCGCTTCACCTCGTCGGTGAGTTGGCCGGCGAAGCGGTATAGCTGTTCCTGGTCGACGCTCGACAACGTGTACTGGTAGGCCGAGGCGCCGGCGCGACTGCCGATGCGGATATTCTGCAGCGGCTGCGGGAAGGCACGGATGCCGGTCACCGCCGCGAGCTTGCCGCGCAGGCGATTCTGCACTTCGACGATGGTGGCTTTGCCCTGGCGCTCTGATCTTGATTTCAACTGCGTGAAGACGGTGCCGCGATTGAGCGTTGGATTGAAGTTGCCAGCGGCGACGTTCGAGTTGACATAAAGCACATCGGGATCATCGCGGATGATTTCCGCCACCCGACGCTGCCGCTCCAGCATCGCCTGGAAAGAAATATCCGGACCAGCCTCGGTGCGCACCAGCAGTATGCTGGTGTCCTCGATCGGCATGAAGCCCTTCTTGACCATGCCGAACATGGTGATGGTCGCGGCAACTGTACCGAAGGTCAGCAGGATCATCAGCCAGCGCGCCTTGAGCGACCAGTCGAGAGTCACCTGGTAGGCCTTCGCAATCGCCGCGTAGCCGCTTTCAAACGCACGCGAGATCATGCCTGGCTTTTCCTCATGCTGGGAACTCAGCATGCGGGCGGCGAGCATGGGTGTCAGGGTCAGTGAAATGAAGCCGGACAGCAGGATCGCTATCGAGATCGTCATCGCGAAAGAGAAGAAGAAGCGTCCGACCACGCCGCCCATGAACAGGATCGGGATGAACACCGCCACCAGCGAAATCGTTATCGAGATGACGGTGAAGCCGATCTCTCGTGAACCCTTGATGGCGGCCTCGAACGGCTGCATGCCCTGCTCGACGTAGCGCACGATATTTTCGAGCACGACGATGGCGTCGTCGACGACGAAGCCAAGCGCCAGCGTCAGCGCCAGCAAGGTGACGTTGTCGAGCGAGAAGCCCAGCACCGCCATGCCGCCAAAGGTGCCGATGATTGACAGCGGCAGCGCGATTGCCGGAATGATCGTCGCCCGCCAGGTGCGCAGGAACGCCAGGATCACGAGGATCACCAGGAAAGCTGTCAGGAACAGCGTCAATTGTACGTCGTGCACGCTGTCTTTGATCGATTCCGACCGATCGCTGAGGATGCGCAACTGGATCGTTGGCGGCAGTTCGGCCTGGAACTTCGGCACCAGTTTGCGGACCGCGTCGGTCACGGTCACGGTGTTGGCATCAGGCTGGCGCTGTACAGAAAGGGTGATCGCCCGTTTACCCTGCAACTCGGCGCGAGCTTCGTCGTTCTCAACCGAATCTTCGACGCGGGCGACATCCTGCAGGCGGACCGGTGCACCATTGCGCCAGGCGATGACGACTGGCTTGAAAAAGGCGGCGGTCGGCTCGGCCGACTTGGTCTCCAGCATGTAGATCTGGCGCTCGGTGCGGATCGAGCCGAGCGGCGAAACCGAAGTCAGAGCGCCAACGGCGGTACGGATTTCGTCGACGCCGATGCCGCGCGCGGCCAAGGCATCGAGATCGAACTTGATGCGCACGGCGCGCTTCTGGGCGCCGTTGATGTTGATCTGGGCGACGCCGGGCAAGGTCGAGATGCGCGGGCTCATCACTTTGTCGGCGAACTCGTTCATCTGCTGCGCCGGCGCGGTGTCGGAGGTCAGCGCCAGGAAGATGACCGGACTGTCGGCCGGATTGACCTTGCGGAAGCTTGGTGGGGCGGTGATCTCGGCCGGAAGGCGCGAGGTCGCGACCGAGATTGCCGATTGTACGTCGAGAGCCGCGGCGTCGATGCTGCGGTTGAGTTCGAATTCGAGCGTCACCGACGTCGCGCCCTCAACGCTCGACGACGTGATGTCCTTGATGCCGGCAATCGTTGCGAACTGGCGTTCAAGCGGCGCCGCAACCGACACCGCCATGGTATCGGGACTGGCACCCGGAAGCTGCGCCGAGACGGTGATCGTCGGTACGTCGATGCGGGGGATGGCGGCGATCGGCAGCGTGCGATAGCCGATCGCGCCGGCCAGCAGCAAGGACGCCATCAGCAGCGTCGTCATCACCGGTCGGCGGATGCAAAGCTCGGAAAGACCCATGGCTGTTCAGCTCCGGCCAGGTGCGGGCGCAGGATTCTTGGCTTCTGGCGTGCCACTCTTCTTGGTCGCCGCGGGTGGCGCCGACTTGGGTTCGGGCACGGTGACGGTGGCGCCGGTTGACAACCTCAGCTGACCATCGGTCACAACTCGCTCACCGGGTTTGAGACCGTCGCCGAGGAACGCGGTCTGGCCGACGATCCGCTCCAGCTTGACCGGGCGCGGTGAAACCTTGTTGTCGGCGCCGATCACCCAGGCGATCATGCCCTGCTGCGCTGGCAGAATGGCGCTCGCCGGTACGGACGGCATATTCGGCTTCACTTCGACCGTCAGAATGACCTCGACGGCAAGGCCGGGCCACAGCGCTTCGTCTTCGTTCTTGGAAGTCACTTTGGCCATCACAGTGCCGGTCGATTTGTCGACCTGATTATCGACGAAGGTGAGGTCGCCGACCACGCGCAAGGGCTTCGAGCCGGGCACCAGAACTTCGGCCTTGGCGCCGCGCTTCAGCGCCTCGCGCAGCACGGTTAGGTCGGTCTGCGGCATGGCGAAAGCGACGACGATTGGCCTTACTTGGTTGAGCGTGACCAGCGGCGTCGCGTCGGCGGCGCGGACGTTGGTGCCGGCCTTGGCGGACAGGCTACCGGTGCGGGCGGTTATCGGCGCGCGAATGGTGAGATAGTCGAGTTGGGTCTTTTGCACCTCAAGGGCGGCCTGCCCGGCGGCAATGCTGGCCTTCAACGCGTTGACGGTCGCTTTGGCGGTGTCGAGCGATGCTTCGGATGTGATCTTTTTCTGGATCAGGGTTTCCCGCCGGCCGAGAATGCCCTCTGCATCCGCGAGCCCGGCGCGGTCTCTGGCGATGTTGGCTTCCGCCTGCTGGATCTGCGCCTTGACCAGTCGGTCGTCGAACTGGAACAGCACCTGACCGGCCTGCACGAGCTCGCCCTCGCTGAAGCCGACTGTCACAATCTGGCCATCGACCCGGGTGCGCACCGAGACGGAGGCGAGGGCTTCGACGGTGCCGGCGGCCGAAAGGATGATCGGCATGTCGGCTTCGGTCACCAAGGCAGCGGTGACGGGGACGGTCGCCGGGCCCTTCCTCTGGACGGCTTTGGTGTCGGCGGCGGGGGCGCCGCCGATGGGAACCTTCCACCCCGTCGCGGATTTCGAATCGCTGCCGGGCTTCCGGCACAAAAGTCACGAGCGCTGCCGCGCCAGCGATGGCCAGGAGGCCGATCAGGGACTTCTTCATTTTTTATACCGCCGTTGACAACCGCAGCACGCTACGACTGAACGGCACAATGAGCAAGAATCCGGCGCCGTTTCATGACGCCGGACCGATCACACCTTCTTGTCCAGCGGATTGATGCGCAGGTGCAACTCTTTCATCTGCTTGGGCGTGGCCTCGGCGGGGGCACCCATCAGCAGGTCGTTGGCCTGCTGGTTCATTGGGAACAATGCGACTTCGCGCAGGTTCTTGGTGCCGCACACCAGCATGACGATGCGGTCGATGCCGGCCGCCATGCCACCGTGCGGCGGGGCGCCGTACTGGAACGCGCGGTACATGCCGCCGAACCGCTCTTCCACCGTTTCGGCCGGGTAGCCGGCGATGCCGAACGCCTTCACCATGGCTTCCGGCAAGTGATTGCGGATGCCGCCTGAAGCGATCTCAAAGCCGTTGCAGACGATGTCGTACTGATAGGCCTTGAGCGACAGGATCTCGGCGTCGGTCGTGGCGGCGTTGAGGGCCGCAAGCCCGCCTTGTGGCATCGAGAACGGGTTGTGCGAGAAGTCGATCTTCTTGTCGTCCTCGTTCCACTCGTACTGCGGGAAGTCGACGATCCAGCACAGCTTGAACTGGTTCTCGTCGATCAGCTTGAGTTCGCGGCCGACCTGATCGCGGGCAAGACCGGCAAACTTGTAGAACTTGGCCGGATCGCCAGCGGCGAAGAAGCAGGCGTCACCGTCCTTTAGGCCCAACTGCGTCCGAATGGCCTCAGTTCGCTCTTCGCCAATATTTTTGGCGATTGGACCGCTCCTTCGCTTTGCTGGACAAGCTCAGTTGATTGGGAAAGTCCACTGCGCGCCAGATAAGCCTGATCCCTTGGCAAGTCCTGCTCGATCAGCCGAGCCTTGCTTCGCCACATGATATACCCCAACCCCGGCTGGCCTTCCTTCTGGGCCCAGCCGTTCATGCGGTCGCAGAACGCGCGGGAGCCGCCGGTCGGCGCGGGAATCGCCCACACCCGCACCTTCGGGTCCTTCTCGATCATGCCGGCGAACACCTTGAAGCCCGAGCCGCGGAAGTGCTCGGTGACGTCGGCCATCTCGATCGGATTGCGCAGGTCGGGCTTGTCGGAGCCGTACTTGGCGATCGCGGTGTCGTAGGGGATGCGCGGCCATCCCTTGGTGACCGGCTTTCCTCTCGCGAATTCCTCGAACACTGCCGTCAGCACCGGCTCCATGGTGCGGAAAATGTCTTCCTGCTCGACGAAGCTCATCTCGACGTCGAGCTGGTAGAACTCGCCGGGCAGGCGGTCGGCGCGCGGGTCTTCGTCGCGGAAGCACGGCGCGATCTGGAAATAGCGGTCGAAGCCCGACATCATCAGCAGCTGCTTGTACTGCTGCGGCGCCTGCGGCAGGGCGTAGAACTTGCCGGCGTGGATGCGCGACGGCACCAGGAAGTCGCGCGCGCCCTCCGGCGACGAGGCGGTCAGGATCGGCGTCGCGAATTCGTTGAAGCCGGCGTCGTCCATGCGGCGGCGGATCGACTTGATGACCGACAGGCGGGTCATGATGTTCTTGTGCAGCGTCTCGCGGCGCAGGTCGAGGAAGCGGTAGGTCAGCCGCAGGTCTTCCGGATAGTCGGGCTCGCCGAACACCGGGATTGGCAATTCCTTGGCTTGGGAGAGCACCTCAAGTTCGGTCGCCAGCACCTCGACCTGGCCGGTTGGCAGGTCCTTGTTGCTGGTGCCGTCCGGGCCGCTGACGCACGGTGCCGTTGATCATCACCACCCATTCCGAGCGCACCGCCTCGATCGCCTTGAAAGCCGGGCTGTCACTGTCGGCGACGATCTGGGTCAGGCCGTAATGGTCGCGCAGGTCGATGAACAGCAGGCCGCCGTGGTCGCGCACGCGGTGCACCCAGCCCGATAGGCGGACGGTATCGCCGATGTTGGCGGTTCGCAGCGCGCCACAGGTGTGGGTGCGATAGCGGGACGTGGTCGCGGGGGATGTGCCCTGGGAAGCAGCCGTTTGAGCAGCCATGGGAGTGCCTGATCCTGATTTGTTCACTTGGCGAATTGGTTGCCGCGTAGCCACCACGCGGGGGGAGCGATGTCAAGGATGGGAGCCCATCGGCCCATGCAACGAATCCCGCCGCAGTGCGTTTTGACCGCACAGAACTATCGGCGACGGGCGATGCCCGGTCGGTGAAACCACAGCTCTCATTGCGTGGAGTGCGTCTCATGTTCAAGAACTTGTGGCTATCGTCGCTTACAGGCCGGTTCAGTCGCCTACTCGCCATGATGATCGATTTCGGGTGGCGAGCGGAGCCTCGACCTGCTGACCGCGAGCCGCCGGGCGACGGCCATCGCGGCAAAATCGGCCCCCATCCCGACTATCGTCTATTTGCGCAGTAGGCCTGCGCGTTCCACATCTAGCCACAGCTTGATGGTGTTGCCATGAACCAAATTGAAAGTATGCATATGGTTTCGAATTGGCGCGACGATGGTGCTGACGAAGTGCCGGGTATCCTGGGCGTAACGCTGGCGGCTCTTGCCTTCACGGTCGCATTCCTCGTCGTTTGCATTTACGGCGAGCGTGTTTTGGCTTCGCGAGACGCCGCCATCGCGTCGACGGCAAAATGGGCCGTGTCCAGCATTCACCAGCCGGCGCATTGATTGCGCCGAACGAGAGAGTGGATCCACGGGGTTGCTGATTTTGACTATTCGATTGTAATTGCTTGCGATTTTACAGATCGGTAACTGGCCCCACCCTCATCCACCTCACTTCAACCCCAATGCCCGAGCCATCTCCTTGTCCCAGCTCGCCGTCGCCTCATCCCGCACCAGCCCGAAGTCGCTGTGGTAGGCGTAGAGCGCCCAGCCGAAGCCTTGGGATTCGGCGGCTTTGCGCACGGCCTCCAACCAGCGGGCGCGGCTGCCGTCGTCGAAGGCTTGCGCCTCGGGCGGCTGGCGGTAGGCGCCGAACTCGCCGATGACGATGCGGGTGGGTGATAGTTGGTGCTTGTCGGCCCAGGCCTTTATGGTCGCGAAATCGGCGGCGATCCTGGCCGGTCCAAAATCCTCCTTGAGATAGACGTCGATCTTGCGCAGCGTCTCGGCAAGAGCGCGCTCGCCACCGGTCTTTCGCACCTCGAACAGCCTGCGGCTGGCCTCGATCGCGGCCTGCCGGTTGGCCGGCGACGGCGGGAACGACAACCCGGCCAGATGCTGGATCCAGTCATGGCCCCAGGTCGCGCTCTGGTGGGTGAAGGTGTAAGGATCATAGTAGTGCAGATCGACCAGCGTATTGGCGTCGTAGCCGGTCATATCGAGATGCGGCAATCCCTCGATCTTCGACCAGCATCCAGGTGTCAGCACCAGCGTCAGGGCGGGCGCGAAGGCACGCAACTCTGAAAAGATGTCGCGCTGGATGACGGTCCAATCGGGGCCGTCCGAACGCCAGCAGGCGGCCTGCGGCTCGTTCATTGGCTGCAGCACCCACTGGTCGCTGGGAACGTCGCGCAGCAGCACGATGATGCGCTTGAGGAATTCGAGATAGGCACGCAGGTCCGCATTGTCGCGGCTGGCGACAATCTGTGGCGCGCGCCATTTCGGCGTCGATTCGTGTCGCGCCCAGCCCGACACCATCACCTTCATGCCGACGGCAGTGATCCGCTTCACGAACGCGACCAAGCGCTGTTCCATGGCCTGGGTTTCGCCGGGCGAGCGGTCAAGAAACGGCGACGGCTCCACCGGTAGTCGGACGAAATCGAAGCCGGCCACTGCCAGCCGGCGCAATTCGTCGTCGGTGGTCTCGGCGCGCGGGCCACGGAAGATCGGCCAGTCGTTGCTCTGCGGATAAGCCAGATAGTCGCCGACGTTGATGCCGCGCTTCAAGGTCGGCGGATTTTGCGCCGTTGCCGCCGAAGCCACTAAGCTCGTGAATAGCACCACAAGCAAACGCAGGTGACGCATCATCGGATGTCGATTTCCACCGGCATTGGCGTCGGTAGCGTGAAGAATTCCTCGTCGGTCTTGCTGCCGTCGAGCCACATGAAAAGTGCGAAGGTGCCGGGCCGGTCGAACACCGTCAGCGGATGGTGCCAGACGTCGGCGCCGAAGGTGATGCCCTGGCCCGGTTTCGGCAGGAAAGCGCGCGCCCGGCTCATATCCGGCCCGCCTGTTGCCGCGTGCGGCGCCACCAGCACCAGCCAACGTGAAACGTCGGTCGCGACGAACGACTGCGACGAGTACTGGTGCCGCTCCATCATGGTGGCGGTGAGCGGCAACGGCGATGGTGCGCGATATGCCATGGACAGACTGGGTCGGGCGCCTGGCCGGCCGCTCGCCAGTGCCTCACTGAAATAGGCCCGACCGGGGCCTGCTGGCGTCTCGATCACTTGTCCGAACGGCGCAAACGCCTCGGTCGTCAGTTCCTCGCATCGGATCATCGGTCTGGCCCCCGGCTTTTCGAAATTAGGCTAATTGTCTAGCTCGCGACTGCAAAAAATCCAACTTTTGCGGCAGTTCGCCCTTGCGGCCGGGGCTAAGGCGCGAAACAAAGAAGACAGGGAAGAAACTGAAAAAGGGAGTCAAGCAATGCAAAAGCGCGTGGCACTGATCACCGGCGGCATGGGTGGCCTCGGCGAGACCATTTCGACCAAGATGGCGGACGCCGGCTACAAGGTCGCCGTCACCTACTCGCCGTCGAACAAGACTTCGGGTGACTGGTTGGCCGCCCAGAAGAAGGCGGGTTATGATTTCCGCGCTTATCCTTGCGACGTCGCCGACTACGATAGCTGCGTCGCCTGCGTCGCCTCGGTCGCCAAGGATCTCGGCCCGGTTGACATCCTGGTCAACAATGCCGGCATCACCAAGGACATGACCTTCAAGAAGATGACCAAGGCCGATTGGGATGCGGTAATTCGCACCAACCTCGACAGCGCCTTCAACATGGCCAAGCAGGTGCACGACGGCATGACCGATCGCAACTGGGGCCGCATTATCAACGTGTCGTCGGTGAACGGCTCCAAAGGCGCGTTCGGCCAGACCAACTACGCCGCAGCCAAGGCCGGCATGCACGGCTTCACCAAATCGCTGGCATTGGAAAGTGCGCGCAAGGGTGTCACAGTGAATACGATTTCGCCGGGCTATATTGGCACCAAGATGGTGACGGCGATTCCGAAGGAAGTGCTCGACAGCAAGATCCTGCCGCAGATCCCGGTCGCCCGTCTAGGCAAGCCGGAAGAAGTCGCTGGCCTGATCATCTACTTGTGCTCGGAAGAAGCGGCGTTCGTCACTGGCGCCAACATCGCCATCAATGGCGGTCAGCATATGCAATAGAATGGGCGGACGGGTTTCATCAGTGAAAGGCGCAAATTGCCCAACCTGTCCGCAATGATCGAGACGATCTCGGAGCGCCTCGTCGCGCGTTCCGAGGTCGTTTTCGTATGCAGCCTGGGTATCCTGGCGCTCGTCGTTCCCAAGGCGTTGAGCGTGAGTGCTGGGCTGATGGCATTTCTGGCCGTTCTTGGATATTCGTTGCTGCGTCAGAGCGGTGAGCGAAGTAGCGCAAAGCTCGGCCAACGTCGCGCAATCGGCGCCCAGGGGCGCGAGGCTGAGCGGCAAGCGATCATCGCCGCCATTCCGGACCCCGCATGGATGCTGGATCAATCGGGCATCGTGCTGCATGCAAATGCCCCGTCGCGTGGCGTTTTCGCCAGTCTGAGGACCGGCATTCACGTTTCATCCGTCGTGCGTAGTCCAGATTTGATCGAAGCGGTTGAGCGGGCGCTAGCGTCGGGCACGGTGCAATCGGCGATGCTGCACGAGCGCGTGCCGATCGAGCGTCGACTCGCGGTCACCGTTGCGCCATTGCTCGCGACCGAAGGACGGGATCGTCAGCCGGCGCTGCTGGTGACCTTGCGGGATCTCACGGAGCAGGATCGTCTGGCGCAGATGAGAGCCGATTTTGTCGCCAATGCCAGCCATGAATTACGCACGCCGCTCGCATCATTGCGTGGTTTCGTCGAGACCCTGCAAGGGCCTGCTCGCGATGATCCAGCGGCGCGCGAGCGGTTTCTGGGCATCATGGGCAAGCAGGCCGAGCGGATGACGCGGCTGATCGACGATCTGCTTTCACTCAGCCGGGTTGAGATGCGCCAGCATCTTGGCGCCGACCACGATCGTCGATCTGGTGGAAATCGCGAAAACGTCGATCCAGGGGCTAGAGCCGCAAGCCATGCAGGCCAAGATCCAGCTTGGCCTAGAGGCGGACGAGCCGTCGCTGATGGCTCGCGGCGATCGTGATGAATTGCTGCAGGTAGTGCAGAACCTGATCCAGAATGCCATCAAGTACGGCCGCGAAGGTGGGCGGGTGGATGTGCGCGTGGCACGACGGCAAGCGGCTCCCGGCAAGCCGCCGCGGATCGAGATCGCGGTGGGCGATGATGGTCCGGGTATTGCGGCGGAGCATATTCCGCGCCTGACCGAGCGGTTCTATCGGGTCAATGCGCCGCAGAGCCGCGACAAGGGGGGGACCGGTCTCGGCTTGGCGATCGTCAAGCACATCATGGGGCGCCACGGCGGCGAACTTCTGATCGCATCGAAGACCGGCCAGGGATCAACCTTCACCGTGGTGCTTGATGAATCGGCCGCATCGTGGAAACAGTAATAAATTCAATATGATAACCTGTCATGTGACGGTGACATCGATGCCCTAGGAGATGGTGTGTGGAGGAGCCTGGATGTCAGTGCTTCCCCGCTCCCTAGTCTCTTCAGGAGAGAAAACGTGAAACCATTCTTCTCTGCCCTCGCCAAGACGGTGGTCGTCGTCGGTACGCTGGGCCTTGCAACGGCTTCGGCACAGGCCGCTGACATCTCGGGCGCCGGCGCCACGTTCCCGTATCCGATCTATGCAAAGTGGGCCGCCGCCTACAGCACCGAGACCGGTGCGCGGATCAACTATCAGTCGATCGGCTCCGGCGGCGGCATCAAGCAGATCCTGGCCAAGACCGTGACGTTCGGTGCCACCGACATGCCGCTGAAGGGCGAACAGTTGGAAAAGGACGGCCTCGTCCAGTTCCCGATGGTGATGGGCGGCTTGACCGCAGCCTACAATATCGACGGCATCGGCGCTGGTGAACTCACCTTCGACGGCCCGACGCTGGCGCGCATTTACCTCGGTCTGATCAAGAAGTGGGACGATGAGGCGATCAAGAAGCTCAACCCGAACGCCAAGTTGCCGAGCCAATCCATCGCCGTCGTATACCGCTCCGATGGATCGGGCACCACGTTCGTATGGACCGACTATCTGTCCAAGGTCAGCCCCGACTGGAAGTCCAAGGTCGGCGCCAACACTTCTGTGCAGTTTCCGGTCGGCATCGGCGCCAAGGGCAATGAGGGTGTGGCCAACAACGTGATGCAGACCAAGGGCGCGATCGGCTACATCGAATATGCCTACGTCAAGCAGAACAAACTTGCCTTCAGCAAGATGCTTAACAAGGACGGCAAGACGGTGTCGCCGAACCTGGAGTCGTTCCAGGCCGCTGCTGCCAACGCCGACTGGGCAAGTGCGCCTGGCTTCGGCGTGATCCTGACCGAACAGTCCGGTGCCGCTACTTGGCCGATCACCAACCCGACCTTCATCTTGATGCACAAGAAGGCCGCGAAGGATGCCGAATCCTCCGAGGCTCTGAAGTTCTTCGACTGGGCCTACACCAAGGGTGACAAGATGGCGTCGGAACTCGACTACGTGCCGATGCCCGAGGCGGTGGTGAAGCAGATTGAAGCTTCCTGGGCCGGCATCGTCGGCGCCGACGGCAAGCCGCTGTATGTGAAGAAGTGAGATGGTTGGATTTGCCGCGTCGGCAGTTCCAGCAATAACTTTCATCCCGGGGACACCCCGGGATGACACCTTTGGGTGAGGCGAGCAATGGTAGCCAAATGGCCGATGTAGCTGACACGAATTCACGACCGACAAGCGCTGCTTCGGCCAGCCGCGCCAAGGTGCTGGCGGGCCTGAGGGCCGGCGACAACCTGTTCCGATGGCTGACGCTCGGCGCTGCCATCACTGTGCTGATGGTGCTCGGCGGCGTATTCGTGTCGCTGGTGGCCGGATCATGGCCGGCTTGGCGCGCTTTCGGGCTCGGCTTTTTCGTAACCGAAAGCTGGAATCCGGTGACCGAGAATTTCGGCGCCCTGTCGCCGATCTTTGGCACGCTGGTGACGGCCACCATCGCCATGCTGATCGCCGTGCCGATTGGCCTTGGCATCGCGATCTTCCTGACGGAGTTGTGCCCATTGAAGCTGCGCCGACCGATCGGCACGGCGATCGAACTGCTGGCAGGCATCCCGAGCATCATCTACGGCATCTGGGGCCTGTTCGTGTTCGCGCCGTTCCTGCAGCAGTACGTGCAGCCGGCTCTGATCGCGACGTTCGAGAACGTGCCAGTGCTGTCCACCCTGTTTGAGGGACCGCCCTACGGCATCGGCATTTTGACCGCGTCGCTGATCCTCGCCATCATGGTGCTGCCGTTCATCACCGCCATCAGCCGCGATGTGTTCGCGACGGTGCCGCCGGTACTGAA
The DNA here is from genome assembly GCA_963732635.1 of uncultured Alphaproteobacteria bacterium. Lineage (GTDB taxonomy): Bacteria > Pseudomonadota > Alphaproteobacteria > Rhizobiales > Hyphomicrobiaceae > JAKFWF01. The sequence goes on along the minus strand of CAVTAL010000024.1, from coordinate 67,860 downwards.
GGAGAGCGCCTACGGCCTCGGCTTCACCACCTGGGAGGTGGTGCGCAATGTCGTGCTGCCCTACACTCGCGTCGGCGTCATCGGTGGCGTGATGCTGGGCCTTGGCCGCGCGCTGGGCGAGACCATGGCGGTTACCTTCGTTATCGGCAACGCGCATCGGATCTCGGGTTCGATCCTGGCGCCCGGTACGACGATCTCGGCGACGATCGCCAACGAATTCACCGAAGCCGTCGGCGACCTCTACACCTCGTCGCTGATCGCGCTCGGCCTGATCCTGTTCATGATCACCTTCATCGTACTCGCCTGTGCGCGACTGTTATTGCTGCGGCTCGATCAAAAAGCGGGGCGTTGACATGGCACTCGATCAGGCACGCTTCGCCGCCCGCAAGCGAGGCAACGCTATCAGAATGGGGCTTTGCTGGGCCGCTGCGGCGCTGGGCGTCAGCGTGTTGTTGATTATTCTGTCGACGCTGCTCACCAAGGGCTTGGGCGGTCTGTCACTCAAGGTGTTTACGGAGATGACGCCGCCGCCGGGCGCGGATGGCGGGCTCGCCAACGCCATCGTCGGCAGCGCCATTATGACCGGCCTGGGCGTAGCTATTGGCACACCGATCGGAATTTTCGCTGGAACCTATCTCGCGGAATACGGCCGGCATTCGAAGCTTGCGATGGTGGTGCGCTTCATCAACGACATTCTCCTGAGTGCGCCGTCGATCGTGATGGGGCTGTTCGTCTATACGATCCTGGTGGCGCCGCTCGGACATTTCTCCGGTTTTGCCGGTGCGGTGTCACTCGCCGTTCTGGTGATCCCAATCGTCGTGCGCACCACCGAAGACATGCTGATGCTGGTGCCGGGGCCGCTGCGAGAGGCAGCGGCGGCGCTTGGCATGCCGCAGTCTCTGGTGATCCGAAGGGTTGCCTACACTGCCGCCCGCGCCGGGATTCTCACAGGAATCCTGCTGGCGGTTGCCCGCGTCAGCGGCGAAACGGCGCCGCTGCTGTTTACCGCTCTCAACAACCAGTTCTTCAGCACCAATCTCAATGCGCCGATGGCGAGCCTGCCGGCGGTGATCTTCCAATTTGCTCTTAGCCCCTATGCCGACTGGCAGCGTCTCGCCTGGGTAGGTGCCCTGATCATCACCTTCACAGTTCTTGGCTTAAGCGTCGTCGCGCGGTGGCTCGGCTCCGCAGGAAAACACAAATGAACATGATGGCCCCGCTTGGCACTCAGACGTTGCCGACCAAGATTTCGATCAAGGACCTCAGGTTCTTCTACGGCGACAACATGGCGCTGAAAGGCATCACGCTGCCACTGTTCGACCACCACGTGACCGCCTTCATCGGTCCGTCCGGCTGCGGCAAGTCGACATTGCTGCGCGTGATGAACCGCATGTACGATCTTTATCCCGGCCAGCGCGCAGAAGGCGAGGTGATGTTCGAGGGCGAGAACATCCTCGCGCCCGGTCAGGATCTCAATCTGCTGCGCTCGCGCATCGGCATGGTGTTCCAGAAGCCGACGCCGTTTCCGATGACGATCTACGAGAATATCGCGTTTGGTGTCAGGCTCTACGAGAAGCTGCCGAAGGCCGACATTGACATCATCGTTGAGCAGTCGCTCGTCAAGGCGGCGTTGTGGAACGAGGTGAAGGACAAGCTCAATGCCAGCGGTCTGAGCCTGTCGGGTGGACAGCAGCAACGGCTGTGCATCGCGCGCACGGTTGCGATCAAGCCCGACGTGATCCTGTTCGACGAGCCATGCTCGGCGCTCGATCCGATTTCGACGGCCAAGATCGAAGAGCTGATCGATGAATTGCGCTCTGACTACACGATTGCAATCGTCACCCACAACATGCAGCAGGCGGCACGCGTGTCGCAGTTCACGGCTTTCATGTACCTGGGCGAGTTGATCGAGTTCGGCGAGACCGACAACATCTTCACCCGGCCGAAGGACAAGCGCACCCAGGACTACATCACCGGCCGGTTCGGCTGACGAAAAGCAGTAAGGAAACCATCTCATGGCACAGCATACGGTGAAGTCGTTCGAGGATGAGTTGACGCTGCTCGATAATCGCATCGCGCAGATGGGGGGGCTCGTCGAACGGCTGCTCGGTCAGTCGTTCGATGCGCTGAACCGGCGCGATCCCAAACTTGCCGCTGCGGCGATAGCCAGCGACAAGGCGATCGATAACCTGCAACGCGAGATCGATGATCATGCGGTTCTGGTGATCGCCAAGCGACAGCCGGTGGCCGACGATCTGCGCCACATCATGGCCGGATTGAAGATCGCCGCCGATCTCGAACGCATCGGTGATTTCGCCAAGAACATCGCCAAGCGGGCGCTCGCGATCGCCGGCGAAAGTCACCCGAAGCCCTTGTTGCTCGGCCTTGGGCACATGGTCGAACTGGCGCTGCGCCAGTTGAAGGACGCGCTCGATGCGTTTGCCGAGCGCGATGCAGACAAGGCGCTGACCGTCTGGCGCAACGACGAGCAGCTCGACGCAATGTACAACTCACTGTTCCGTGAGCTGCTGACCTACATGATGGAAGATCCGCGCAACATTGGCCTGTCGACCCACCTGCTGTTTGGCGCCAAGAATTTAGAGCGCATCGGCGATCACACCACCAGCATCGCCGAAACAGTGCACTATCTGGTGCACGGAACTGCCATCACCGACGATCGGCCGAAAGGCGACAATACCAGCTCGACGCTGATCCAGAAGGCTTTGTAATGACCGCCAAGGTACTGATCGTCGAGGACGAGGGCGCGCTCAGCGAATTGCTGCGCTATAACCTCGAGGCCGAGGGGTATGCGGTGCGGCATACCGCTAACGGCGACGAGGCCGAGGTGCTGGTCGCCGAGGAGCACCCCGATCTGGTACTGCTCGACTGGATGCTGCCGGAAGTGTCGGGCATCGAGATCTGCCGGCGCATCCGGGCGCGGCCGGACAGCCGCAACGTGCCGATCCTGATGTTGACCGCGCGTGGCGAGGAGGCTGATCGCATCCGGGGACTGTCGGTCGGCGCCGACGACTACGTTGTGAAACCGTTCTCGCTGCCCGAACTGATGGCGCGTGTACGGGCGATCCTGCGCCGCGCCGCGCCGGATCGTATCGCCGACGTTCTCTCCATGGGCGACATCACCCTCGATCGGGCGGCGCACCGGGTAATGCGCGGACCGCGTCAGGTGCGGCTCGGTCCGACGGAGTTTCGCCTGCTTGAATTTCTGCTGGAAAGCCCCGGGCGAGTGCTCTCGCGCGCACAATTGCTCGATGGTGTTTGGGGGCGTGATGCCTATGTCGACGAGCGTACCGTCGACGTGCACATCGGCCGCCTGCGCAAGGCGCTTATCCGTGGCAATGAAGCCGATCCGGTGCGCACCGTGCGCGGCTCGGGCTATATGCTGGAATTCGGGGAAGGTTGATAGGTGCCTAGCTTCAGCCTGGCACCTTGCCCGTGACGGTGCCAAGCTGAAGCTAGGCACCGTCGTCCGCGATGCGGCAAACAGAAAGCCTTCACGGCAGCGTCGTCGGCACCTTCTTCACGCGCTCGCGGTGGACGAGATAGATGCCGGATGCGATCACGATCGCCGCGCCGATGATGGTCCACTGATCGGGCAGGTCGCCGAACACGGTGAAGCCCAGGATCGTCATCGACAGCAGTTGGCAATAGATGAACGGTGCCAGTGTCGAGGCCGGTGCCAGTCGGTAGGCGAGAATGAAAATGAAGTGGCCAAGCGCACCCCAGAAGCCGAGGCTGATGGCGAGAGCCGTTCCGAGTGCATCGACCGGCCAAATCCAAGCCTGAATCGCGAACGGCGCCATCACCGCGACGCCGGCGAACAGTGAATAGGTCAGCGTCACATCGGCCGGGTCGTATGCCGAGATATAGCGCGTGATCAGCATGAAGCACGTGTATGCCAGCATGCAGCCTAGCGAGTAGATGATGCCGATCGGCACGGCCTCGAAGCCGGGGCGGATCATCACCAGGATACCAATGAAGCCGGTGATGATGGCGAGCAGTCGCCGCCAACCGACCCATTCGCCGAGTAGGGGCCCTGCGAGCAGCGCGACCAGCAGTGGCGCAAGAAACTGGATCGTCAGCGCCTGATCGAGCCTGAGCGTTTGTAACGCTGCGAAGTTCAAGACCGTCGACGCCAGCAACAGGCACGAGCGGAACAGCTGGGGACCGAGTTTTTTCGTCACTAGCAATCGCGGCATGCTGATGAGCCCGACCGCGATCACGATGGCCGCGAACTGGCCGATGAAGCGCATCCAAACCACCTGCACCAGCGGCACGTTCGCGCGGGTGACGAGATACTTCGCCGTCGCATCGAGGCAGGCGAACATCGACACCGCCAGGATCATCAGCCCGATCGCGCGGATCCGGTCGCGACTAGTGGGAGGTGCAGCAGGCTCGGGTTGTTGCATGGAGTTGGGTTGTCCGCGCTGGCGCCCGCGCGGGGCAAGTCCAAGCCGATGCTTAGCCGGTTCACCGACCCCTGTCAGTGCCACTCGCGGGCAGCCGGGATGTATCGGGCGCATGCCTGCGGGAGCGGGGCGGGTCGAATTGGCAGGCTACGCTGCGCAAATCCGCCGTCGCGCCTGCGATCCGCCCGGCGAAAGCGCGCCTACCCCTTCACCAACTCCGCCAGCGCCTTGCCGAGGTCCTTACAGGAGGCCTTGCCGCCCATGTCGGGGGTACGCACGTCGTGGCTGGCAAGAAGCTCCTCGATAGCCGTTACGATTGCAGCGCCTGCTTCCTTGTGGCCGAGGTGATCGAGCATCATCGCGCCGGACCAGATCTGGCCGATCGGATTGGCGATGCCCTTGCCGGCGATGTCGGGAGCCGAGCCATGTACCGGCTCGAACATCGATGGATATTCCTTCTCCGGATTGATGTTGGCGCCGGGCGCGATCGCGATGGTGCCGGTGGTGGCCGGGCCGAGATCCGACAGGATATCACCGAACAAATTCGAGCCGACGATGACGTCAAACCACTGCGGGTTGCGGACGAGGTGCGCGGTCAGGATGTCGATGTGGAACTGGCTGGTCTTGACCTTCGGATACTCTTTCGAAATGTCGGCGAAGCGCTCGTCCCAATAGGGCATCGAGATCGAGATGCCGTTCGACTTGGTGGCGGAAACCACTTCGCGGCGTTTCCTCGTCATGGCGAGGTCGAAGGCGTAGCGCATGACGCGATCACAGCCGCGCTTGGAGAACATCGCCTGCTGCACCGCCAGTTCGTGCTCGGTACCGGCATACATGCGGCCGCCGACCGATGAATACTCGCCCTCGCTGTTCTCGCGCACGATCCAGTAGTCAATGTCGCCCGGTTTGCGACCGGCGAGCGGGCTCGCCAAGCCTTCGAACAACCGCACCGGGCGCAAGTTGATGTATTGCTGGAAGCCGCGCCTGATCGGGATCAGCAGCCCCCACAACGATACGTGGTCCGGAACGCCCGGATAGCCGACGGCGCCGAGATAGATGGCATCGAACTCGCGTAGACGGTCGAGGCCGTCCTCGGGCATCATCGAGCCCTTCTTCTTGAAGCGCTCGCAGCTCCAGTCGAAGTGCTTCCACTCGAAGGCGATATCGAACCGGCGGCCGACCGCCTCCAGCACGCGAATGCCCTCCGGCACCACCTCATTGCCGATGCCGTCGCCGGGAATGACGGCGATCCTCAACGCGTTCGACTTAGCGTGCTTGGTCTTGGCCATGATACGTGATGCCCTTGCTAGCTGCGTTCGGAGGAATTGGAGCCGGCGATGAACAGGAGGCCGCCGGCCAGCGCGACGTTCTTTAGGAAATGATTGAATTGGTTCATGAACTGGGCAGCGTCGGCGGTCCAGGGATTGTGGAAGATCAGCCCAGAGAGCAGGCAGAAGCCAGCGAGCAGTACGGCGGCTGGCGCCGCGAAGCGGTTGAACACGATCATCAAGCCGCCGATCAGCTCCAGCGCAACGGTCGCGATCAGTAGGATCTCGGCGTATGGCAGGCCCTTGCTCTGCATGAATTGGGCGGTGCCGGCAAATCCCAGGGCCTTGCGGACGCCGGAGATGAGGAAGATCGAGGCGATCAGAACGCGCCCCAGAGTCAGCAGCATTGTCCGCATCGCGATGACCTCCCTCCTTGCTTCCAAGTTTACGACGAAGTGGCCTGGTAGCCCGCGTGATCGATCATGACCCCCGGTGCGCCGCGCGTCAGCAGTGCTCGGTGGTCGTCGCCGAGGGGTCGCTTGGTCAGCGTCTTGTTGTCCACTCGAACATAGACTGTCTCGATCTCACAGATCACGGCAAGAGTGCCTGCAATGCGAAATTGGGCGGCGATGGTGAACGATGTGGTGCCGAGATTCTGCGCCGAAACAGCAATCTGCAGCACCTGATTGTTGCGCGCCGGCGCCTTCCAGGTCGTGGTCTGCTTAACCAACTGCACGTCGAACGCGCTCGAAGCGACTTCCTCGGCAAGGCCGATGGCGCGGAAGAACTCCATTGTCGCGATGTCGACATAGTCGCCGTAGCGCGCGTTGAACACGACGAGTTGAGCGTCGCATTCCTGGTAGCGGACGCGGAGATAGTAGCGGAAGGGGTCCTTCGTCATGCGGTCCTCAGGCCTTCCTCGCGCCCGCGTAGCGACCTTCGGCTTCGTAGTAGGCGTCGAAGCCGATCTCAGCTCGCAGGTCAGCGAAGTCCATCAGGGCATTGCCGGGGTGTTCGCCGGCTTTCATCGTGGCGAGGCTGTCGCGAACGGCCTTCATCGCCGCCGAGAACAAGGTCAAGGGGAAGATCGCCAACCCGTAACCGAGGCTGCGCAATGCGTTCTGGTTGAGGATCGGAGAGGCGCCGCCTTCGACCATGTTGGCCATGTGGATGCCGGGCGCTTCGCGGATCATGCGCGCCATCTCAGCTTCCGAGTGCGGCGCCTCGATGAACAGGATGTCGGCACCGGCGTCGCGAAAGGCATTGGCTCGCCAGATTGCCTCGTCAAGGCCGTGCAGGGCTCGGGCATCGGTGCGGGCGAGGATCATGATGTCGCCGCCGGCTTGGCGTAGCTGGTCGCGGGCATGGGCGGCGGCCTTGATGCGATCGATCGCTTCGGCCCGGTCGACGACGAGCTTGCCCTTGGTATGCCCGCAGCGCTTCGGTGAGACCTGGTCCTCTATCATCACCGAGGCGGCGCCGGCCATGGCATAGCCCTTCACCGTGCGCTCGACGTTGAGGGCATTGCCGTAGCCGGTATCGCCGTCGCCGATCACGGGAATGGTGGTTGCAACACAGATATTGCGCAACTGATCGACCATTTCGCCATAGGAGATCAGGCCGAGGTCGGGCTCGCCGAGGCGGGCGGCGGAAACCGCGAAGCCGCTCATGAAAGTGAACGGGAAATCCGCCTGGCCGATCATCTTCGCCGACATTGCGTCCCAACAGCAGGGCACCATGTGGCAGGTATCTTGCGCCAGGAGATGGCGCAGTGCGGCGGCCTTGCTGGTCATTGTCGTCGTCCTCGGGCAATTGTGGATTGTCGTTATCGTCACTTCAAGGCGAGTGCCGCATCGTGCACTTGCCGGCCCAACTCGCCAGCCCCTTTCAGGAACTCATCGCGCACCGTGGCTGCCGATTGTCTGAGTGCCGCCATTTCGGTCGCGGTCGGCGCATAGATGGTCATCTTGTTCTGCCGGCCAGCTTCAATCGCTTCCTTCTCAAGCTGGGTGAATTCGTTGCGCAATTTGACTTCCGCGCTCCGGGCGGCGTTGACGACGATCGATTTCTCGGCATCGCTCAGGGCCTGGAAAACCTTTTCGTTGATCACCACCACAAACTCGATACTGGCGACGTTGGCGATCGTGACCGTGTCCATCACTTCCCATAATCGGCGGGATTTGATGCTGTCTGGACCGGTCATGCCGATATCGACGGTGCCGCGCTGATAGGCGAAATACTGTTCGCCGCCGGCCACATTGACGGCCAAGCCACCGTTCGCCGTCACCCAGCTGCCGAGCAGCTTGCTGAACACGCGAACCTTTCGGCCCTTGATGTCGGCCGGGGTGCGGATTGGCTCGCCACCCTTGGTCAGCAACACGGTGCCGCCGTAGGCTTGCCACCATAGTACCCGCGCCCCGGTGCCGGCGATTGCCTCGTCGAGCGGACCGCGCACCGGTGATCCCGGCACCACCGCCGCGCGCAACTTGGCATCCGAGCCGAACAGGAAGGGGACATGAAATATATCGACGGCCGGAACGTCGCCGACGTAGCGGGCAAGTGACGCAACGCCCATGTCGATCTGGCCGGTACCGACGGCTTTCGGCACATCCTTGTCATCGAAGAGTTGCGCGCTGTCGAAAATCTGAATCTCAATTGCGCCGCTGGTGGCTTTCTCCACTTCCTCCTTGAATTGGAGGACATTTTGCCCGACGACGCTTTTCAACGGCAACTGGATGGTGAAGCGGAACACCTTTTTGGCTTCGGCTGGCACGGCCCCTGTGGCAAAGGAAATTACCACGGCGAGTAGTGCCGCGAGCACGCGCATCAGACGACTCCCCGGTTTAAAGACGACAATGCGTTTTGAGCTTCGATCGGTCGGTTTGCCTGACCTATTCACGCAACGCTGCCATATGGTCTAAACAAAGGCAACATTCGCACGCTGGCTAGGGTGGAACACGTCATGGTCGAACCGGAAGTCTCGGTCTACTGGCAGCCAGGCTGCACCAGCTGTCTGCGGGCCAAGGAATACCTGACCCGCCACAACGTCCCGTTCCGCTCGCGCAACGTGCTGGCTGACGACGCGGCCTACAACGAACTCGCCCGTTTCGGCTTGAAGCGAGTTCCGATCGTATCGAAGGGTGAGCAGTGGGTCGACGGCCAGTCGCTCAAGGACATCGCTCGACTGGTCGGGATCGCGCACCAGGAAACGCGGCAGCTGCCGCCGGCTGTCCTTGTCGAGCGGCTGTTCACGGTGATCGACGGGGCGGGGCGCTTCGTTGGCCAGATCGCACCCGTCGACCTGGAAGGCACCGTTCTGCCGAACCGGCCACGGTCGCTCACGCAGCTCGCCTATCACCTGTTCAACGTCGCCGATGCTTTGGTCGAGCACGAGGAGGGCATTGCGCTGACGTTCGAGTCCTACTGTCGCGAACCGGCGCCGGGCACGATGACCAAGGCTGAATTGCTGGCCTATGGCACCAAGGTGCGTGGCCGAGTCGCGGACTGGTGGGCGACCAAGGGGCCGTCGCGCGACTGGAAGGCGCCGGCGCAGGTCTACTACGCCGAGCAGACTATGCACGACTACCTTGAGCGCACCACCTGGCACGCCGGCCAGCACACCCGTCAATTGATGTGGGCGATGCAGGACAAGCTCGGCATCTCACCTGATCGGCCGTTGGGATCGGAGACGTTCGGCAATCTGCCGATGCCTCAGAGTATCTGGGACCCGGCGTGAGTGGGGAGATTTTGGTAACCGGTCCATACCTTCAATGCACCGGTCTTGGTTGTCGGGTCGCGCAAACGGGCTTGACCCGACTTACGGTCACGGCTCTTTGCGGGGGCGATGGCGCGGTGCTGGGATTGCGGATTTCTAAACGATATCCCTCGGCTTGACTTCGTTCGCCAGAGCTTCGCCCTTGGCGAAGCGGGCGATGTTGTCCAGGAACAGTGCATCCCACCGGCCGCGCACGCCGCTGCCAGAGAATGAGGTGTGCGAAGTCAACCGCACTTTCGGGTGGACCCACAAGGGGTTGTCGGTCGGCAGCGGCTCCTGGTGGAACACGTCGAGGATCGCGGTGGCGAGGCGGTCGCCATCGAGTGCGGCCAGCATCGCCTTATCGTCGATCAGCGCGCCGCGAGCGATATTGACCAGGATGGCGCCGGGCTTGAGCTTCGAGAAGAAGGCTTCGCCGGCGAAGCCTCGGGTTTCGTCATTGAGGGCGCAGGCCAGCACCACCACGTCGGCTTCCGGCAGCATCGTGCCGAGGTCGGCCATGGTGCCGATGCTGTCGGCGAGCGGGGTCGCCTCGGGTGTGCGTCGAACCACCGACGTCGTCGCGCCGAATGCCTTCACTCGGCCGGCAATCTCGCGGCCGATGGGCCCGAATCCGATGATCAGCCAGCTTGTTTGCGACAGCTCGCGAAACGGTGTCATCTGCCACTTCTTTGCGGCCTGCATGGCGCGTTGCTGCTCGATAGGCTGCAGCACCGACAACACCTGGCCGAGCGTATACTCCGCGATCGCCACGCCCTGCGCGCTGCTGTTGCAGACGCGCGTGCCCTTATCCGAGATCTTCTTGTAGAACGGATGGTCGAGGCCAGCGTTGAAGGTCTGCAGGATGCCGACCGACTTGCACTTGAGCACGATGTCAAAGCCCTGATCCCGGAAGTTGTCGGCGTTGAGGTGCGTGCTGAGCCACATGTAGTCGACGGCCATCTCTGCCGCCGGGCGCGTCTTGCCCTTGCAGGTGAAATTGCCAGTCTGGTCGAAGGTCGCGACCTCGATGTCGAGTCCGAGAGCGTCAAGCCGCTTGCCGATGTAGTCGTATGACTTGTCGTACATCGCGACGGTGCGTGGCATAGGGGCGCGCCTTTCACATGAGGTCAGGCGACGAGCTATAGAAGAGCCCCGCGGTTTGCACCAGCGGGGCTCGGATCTTCATTTGCGATGTCCGTCGATGATTCTAGGGCGCCAGCGCCTGCAACTGGGTCGGCGGCGGGGCGGCGTCGGGGTCGCGCTCGCCGGCCAGATCCTTGGCGCCGTCGCGGCCGTAGATATCGGGCCGGAACTCGACGCGGCCATCGGCTTCGGCCCAGGCGGTCACATAGGTGAAGTACACCGGTACCGGCCGCGTCAACGTCACGTCGAGAGGCTGGCCGCCCGCGATCACATCCTCGGCGCGGCCGGGCTTGTCCCAACCGATTTCATATTGGGCGATCCATTCGACAAGCTTGAAAACGTCCTGCACACGCACGCAACCGGCCGAGAACGGCCGAGAGCGCTGACTGAACAGCGGCTTCATCGGTGTATCGTGCATGTAGACGGTTTCGGAGTTCGGCATGTCGATGCGGACGAGACCGAGCGCGTTCTGCGGTCCGGGGTCCTGGCGGAAATGAACGATCTTGCCGTCGGCCTTCGACCAGTCGACTGACATTGGGTCGAGTTCGGGCCCCTTGTAGCCGTTGAAGGCGCGGATCAGCTCCTTCTGCAGGTATTCCGGCTCCTTGCGCAGGCGCGGAATGAGATCGAGCGTCGCGACGCTTTGCGGTACGTTCCAGTAGGGGAAGAAGTTGAGTGCGCGGACAGTGGCGCGTACGATCGGGGTCTGGCGTTCCGGCTTGCCAACGATAACGCGGTGCCGCTGGCGAACTTCGTGGCCCTCGACGGCCTCCAGCTGGAAAGCCGCAGCGTTGACCAGGATGTACCGGTCCTCGACTCGGGTCTGCAGCAGTTCCTTGATTCGACGCTGATTGAGTTTCAGCTGCTCCATCCGGGATGCCGCCGAGATGTTGAGCTGGGCGATGGTCGATTGTTCGGCGCGGCCGGTGACGCGCAGTCCATGCCGTTCCTGGAAAGCCCTGACCGCGGTTTCGAGATCGTCGTCGAAGGAGTAGCTGCCTTCGGAAACACCCGAACGCTTCAGTTCGCCACCCATGGTGAGCCGGCGGCGCAGAATAGGTATTCTTTCGTCGTCGTCGCCCGGGCGCAACAACCGGCCGGTAGGCACCGCTGGCCAGCCGCCGCGTTGCACAATCTGCTGGTAACGGGCGATCGCGGCTTCCATGTTGTCGACCATCTGGTCGCTGCGCCAAGGGGTCGGGTCGTTGCGCAGGTCGGCCAGAATTTCCGCCGGCCGCTCACGCTTGGCGGATGCCTCCTGCGAGTGACTGTTGCCTCGACCAAATCCTGGCAGGCCGTCCCACCAGTTGCCGCTGGACTGCGCCCGCGCGGTGGCAGCGCCAAGCCCGACGTACGCGATCGAAGCCAGCAGGCTGCGCCGGCTCGGCTTGGCCAGCGTTCCATTCGGCCGCGCGCGGCGATCAGTCTTCCTCGTCATCGATTACCGTTCCGTGGGGCTGTATCAAATCGAACGTCCGCCCACTCGAAGTTCCGTCGTTCGCATGGAAATCGAGGATGCAAGGCTGCCAGACTTCGGCGACACTTTTGGCGAAACCAAGACCGTTTAACAGCGCTGGGTCGCCGGAGCTACCCGCCAGTTGCAGTTGACGGGTGCGGCATCTGTTCTGCAGATCAATGCGCTTCGCGTTGGCGAGTTATGAAATTGTCGCTAAGCATATGAACGAAATGTAGATTTTGTGATTTTCTCAGTTCTGGTTGTTGCCCTTTCCCAACGCAGCAGTGAAGCAATTGTGATCATGCAGGTGCAAAGCTGCCATAGGTCGACGTTGTTTTCTCGACAGTCCTCACGGCCGGTAGTTTAGTGGAACTCGCATAACGCAACACACCCAGGATGCCGGTTGGATGACCGATAAGCCCGTACTTTGGACACTCGATTCGCGCGGCGTCGGTCGCGTGACGTTGAATCGCCCCGAGGTCAATAACGCCTACGATGGCGCGCTGATTCAAGGGTTGCACGACGCCATGACCGATCTCGGTGGCAGGCTGGATTACGGGCCGTGGTGGTTACAGGTGCCGGTCGCAGTTTCATGGCAGGTGCCGATCTCAAGTGGCTGAATGCTGTTCGGATGTCGTCTCCGGCCGACAACGACAAGGCGTCCCGGCTGACGGCGGAGGCTGTCGACCGCTTCAACCGATTGCCGGTGCCGACCGTGGTGCTCATCAACGGCTTCTGCGTCGGCGGCGCGACCGGCCTGGTGGCCGCGGCGGATGTTGCCATTGCCGCCGCCGATGCCAAGTTCGCGATTTCCGAAGTGCGATGGGGCCTGACTGCCGCGATCATCATTCCGCAACTGGTCGATGCGATCGGCGCGCGGCAGGTGCGTCGCTATGCCCTGACCTCAGAGCGATTCGATGCCCAGGAAGCGCACCGCATCGGCCTCGTCCATGAGGTGGTGCCGGCGGCCGACCTCGCGGCCAAGGGCGAGGCAATCGTGGCGGCACTGCTGGAAAACGGCCCGCGGGCAATCGCCGAGACCAAGGCCTGCACTCTCGACCATTCGGAGGGCAAGATCGGTGGTGGCGTGCTGGCGAAGCTTATCGACTCGCATTCGCGCAAGCGGCAGTCGGCGGAGGCCAGGGAAGGGCTGGCCTCTTTCGCCGAAAAGCGCGCCGCGAAGTGGTAACTGTCGGCGCCGTTGTCGATCACCAATCAGGCGGCGTCCAGTCGCCAGACCGCCGTGCGCTTGATTTCATTGTCCTCTAACTCGCGCGTCACCGGCACGTTGTACTCGGCAACTTTGGTGAAGCGGTCGCGCGGGAAATAATTGCGCTGCGGATCGCCGATCAGCACGAGGCTGCCGCCCTTGGCCGCCGCCTCGATGTAGGCCAGTACCGCTTCCGACATGGCACGCTCGTAGAACAGGTCGCCGACCAGCGTCACGTCGAAGGGTTGCGGCGCGCGTGCCAACAAGTCGTCTGAAGTGGTCTCGACCAGGACGCCGTTGACTTCGGCGTTGAGTTTGGTCGCAACCAGCGCCAGTTTGTCGATATCGGCCGCAAGGGCGGAACGCGCCCCGGCCAGCATCGGCGCGATCGCGGTCAGGCCGGAGCCGCAACCTAGATCGAGCACGGTCTTGCCCGCAACCAGGGCCGGATTGTCGAGCAGATAGCGCGCCAGGGCCTGTCCACCCGCCCACGCGAACGCCCAGAAAGGCGGCGGTACATTGATCTCGCCCAGCTCTTCCTCGGTCTTGAGCCAGATCGGCAGACTTTCCTCCGCGAGGTGCAGTTTGATCTCCGGCACCAGCGGGGGAGAGAGACGTTTGGTGTTGTCGCGGATGAAGGCAGACGGGTCCTTTATCATGCCTTCAAGTTCTTTGGGTCGAGCCCGCCCATGCGGCAGATTTCCTTCCATTCGTCGGCCGTGACTGGCTGCACCGAAAGCCGCATGCAGGTAACGAGACTCATTTTTTCGAGTTTCGGATTGGACTTCACATCGGCGAGTGTCACCGGCTTCGGCATGTCACAGACAGCTTCGACGTCGACGATCTCCCATTTGCCGGTTTCATCGCCGGGTTCAGGGTAAGCGGTCTTGATGACGCGCACCACGCCGACGACCGCCTTGCCGATGTTGGAATGGTAGAAGAAGCCGAGATCACCCTGCTTCATCGCCCGCATGTTGTTGCGCGCGAGATAGTTGCGCACGCCCGTCCACGGCTCGCCCTTCGGCCCACGCCCCTTCTGCTGCTCCCAGGAGAACACGTCGGGTTCCGACTTGAGCAGCCAGTAAGGCGCGTGTGCGGATACGGCGGGCGTTGATTTGGGCTTGGCGGGCATCGGTTCCGTAGGTCGCTGGTGTGAGGCTGACGCATTCGCTGCGAACCTACAGAACGCCGCGCGCCTGACAAGGGTGTCGGCGGGGGCCGCAACAATCGCGACCCTGACCGGAACATGATCGTGCCCGCCAGGATCACGTCAGCTGGCATGTGTGATTGTCGTTCTCGTGCCAGACATCAAGGCACGATCAACGGAGGACTTCATATGCGCAAGACAATCCTGCTTTCGGCTATCGGTCTGTCACTCGCCCTGTCCGGCGCGGCGGTTGCCTCAAGCGACAATGACGGCCGGTCGCGCCACGGCACGCACGCCGAGAAGTCGCGCTCGCACGACGATGACAAGTCCCGCGAAGCCAGGTCCGACCGTCGTGACCATCGCGATGGCCGATCCAACAAGGTCAAGTCCGAGCGCCACGACGGCGACAAGGACGGCGACCGCAGTCAGAGCCGCGATCAAAAGCATCGCAGCGACCGCCGTTCGTGAGTGTCGAAGCTGCCTGATCGTCGTTGGATCGGTCCCTCACGGATCCAACGCGATCGGGCAGCGCCTCGGCTACGAATTTGCGCCGTGAATTGCATCGACGACAGCGGCGGTGACTTCCTTGGTGGTAGCCTTGCCACCGACGTCGGGTGTCAGGATGCCGGCGCCGGTTACCTGCTCGACCGCCCGCATCAGCCGCGCGGCGATTGCCGCTTCCCCCAGGTGTTCGAGCATCTGCGCCGCGGTCCAGAATGAGGCCACCGGGTTTGCGATGCCCTTGCCCGTAATGTCGAAGGCCGAGCCGTGGATCGGCTCGAACATCGACGGGAAGCGTCGCTCAGGGTCGATGTTGGCGGTCGGGGCCACGCCGAGGCTGCCGGCCAACGCGCCGGCGAGGTCCGACAAAATGTCGGCATGCAGATTGGTCGCGACGATGGTGTCAAGCGACTTTGGGTTCAGCGTCATGCGCACGGTCATGGCGTCGACCAGCATCTTGTCCCACGTCACGTCTGGGAATTCGGTCGCGACTTCGGCCGCGATCTCGTCCCACATCACCATGCCATGGCGCTGGGCATTCGATTTGGTGACCACGGTGAGGAACTTGCGCGGCCGCGCCCGCGCCAGCGTGAAGGCGTAGCGCATGATGCGGGTGACGCCGACGCGGGTGAAGATCGAAACTTCGGTGCCGACTTCTTCCGGCAGACCCTTGTGGGCGCGTCCGCCGCTGCCTGAATATTCGCCTTCCGAATTCTCGCGCACGATCACCCAGTCGAGGTCGCCGATGCCGACGTTCCGCAGCGGCGAGGTGATGCCGGGCAGGATGCGGGTTGGCCGCACGTTGGCATACTGGTCGAAGCCCTGGCAGATCGGGAGGCGCAGGCCCCACAGCGTGATGCTGTCGGGAATATCGGGCGCACCGACGGCGCCGAAGTAGATTGCGTCGAAGGGTTTCAGCTGCTGCAATCCGTCAGCTGGCATCATGATGCCGTGGCGGCGATAGTAGTCGGAGCCCCAGTCGAACGTGGTGACGTTGAACCTGATGTCGCCCACGCGCTTTTGCAGCGCTTCGAGTACGGCAAGGCCGGCCTGGATCACCTCGGGGCCGATTCCGTCGGCGGGGATCGCGGCGATCGAATATTCTCGCATGGGGGGCTCCGTGTCATTGCTCCGAGAGCTTTAATGCCCCCGATCCGGCGCCGCGAGCGAAAAATTCCGCATGCCGTCGAGCGAGCACGCTTCTTGCGATTGGTCCAGGACAGACGAACGTCTGTCCCAGAATGAGCCATCACGGAAGTATTTCGCCCATGTTCGAGCGCAATAAAGTCGACAGCAGCCCGGAGCAGACAGCAGTTGCCATCGAGGCTGGCCTGGAAGACGGCCGCATCTTGAAGGGCAAAGTAGCGATCCCATTGCATAAGTCAGTCTATGATGTGCTGAATGGGGCGGGGGCGTACCTGGACTTCGAACCATTCGATGGCGAGCGGCAATTCATCGCCAAGGTTTCGCTGCGCACCGTCAAGCTGATTTCTGTCGGGCGGGCGGCGAACCTCAACTTGCGCCTGCGCGACATGGACGGGTTCGATCCGCACACGATCCTGGGCGTGACTCGCGCGGCGACCTGGGAGGAAATCAAGGGCGCCTATCATCGGTTGGCCAAGGTCTATCACCCCGACCGCTACTCCTCGGCTGAACTACCGCCGGAAGTGCGTGACTACCTGGCGTCGATGGCGCGACGGATCAACGCCGCCTATGCCGCGTTGGAGGCTCCACAGCAGGTCAGGAAGCAAGCCACGATCAACACTTCGACGCCGATCTACTCCTCGCCGATGCGGTCGTAATCGATACAATTTTAAGGTGCCTGCTCGTCCCCGATTAACCCTTGCCTGCTACCTTGGCGCCAACTGGCACGACCCGTGCCGGCCCAGGAGCACGACCCCATGGCAGCCGCAGATCTCGCGACTTGGCGCAAGCAGAACAGCGACCCGATGACGGTCGACATGGTCTTGAGCGACGGCACGAAGATGCGCGCCATCGTCATGGTGCCGCGGGAAAAGACGCTCAAGGATGTTTTCAACGTCACCGACACGTTCCTCGAGGTTGAATGTCTGGAGAACGGGCCGATCGTGTTCCAGCGCGAGGCATTGCGATCGGTGCGTCCGGCGGCCCTGCCGAAAGCCATTCAGCTCGACAAGCGGCTCGCGGCGGCTGAGAAGCTGCATGCCCATCAGACGCTTGGCGTGCCGAAAACGGCCGATCTCGAAACCATCGCCGCCGCCCATGACCAGCTGAGGGACAAGTACGATCCGGCACGCGCCGACGCCGCTGGCATGCCGTCCGAGGTGGTGGAATTCATGGCCGCGATGGGTCGTCGACTGGATGCGGCCCGCCAGGAACTCGAAGGAATTCTGTTGTCGGCGCAAAAGCCCGCTGCCTGACAGTCGCAGTTCACACGCCTTGAGAATCGGCCAGCGCCCGGAAATTTGCCAATTTTCCACTAAGGTGTTCATCTGGTGGTGGATTTGATGCAACTTTCGCCGACCGAGGTGATCAGCGATACTCAAGGGCGCGTGGCGTGACGGACCGGAAAAGCTTGTTCTGCGTTATCGGTGCCGGTGCTTCTGGGCTCGCTGTTGCCAAGAATTTCAAGTTGAACGGCATCGGCTTCGAGTGCCTGGAGCGCGAGGGCGACATTGGCGGGTTGTGGAATTTCGCCACTCCCACCGGCGTCGTCTACGAGACGACACATCTCGTATCGGCCTATTATTCGACCTGGTTCGAGGACTTTCCCCTGGTCGAAGAAGAAGTCCCGGCCTATCCGAGCCACGCCGAGGTGCTGCAATATTTCCGCGACTACGCGCGCCATTTCGATCTGCTGCCGCACATCGAGTTCGATCGTACGGTCGAGCGAGTAACACCACGGCCCGATAAGTTTTGGGATGTGAAAGTTGCGGGTGAAGAGGCGCCGCGCGTCTATCGCGGCGTCGTGCTGGCGAACGGCCATCATCATAAGCCGCGCATGCCGGTCTATCCCGGGCAGTTCGCCGGCGAGATCATCCACTCGTCGGCATATCGCACGCCCCGGCAATTGCGTGACAAACGTGTGCTGGTCGTCGGCGCCGGCAATTCGGCCTGCGATATTGCCCGCGATGCGGCGCACGCCAGCGGTAACGTCGTCACCATGAGCTTCCGTCGCGGCTACTGGTTTGTGCCGAAATTCCTGCTGGGATTTCCGACTTACGATGTGGTGGCGACGGTCGAGTTGATCCCGATGCCGCGCCTGATCCGCCGCTACTTTTTCGAAGCGAGCCTGTGGCTGCTGCAAGGCCCGCCGTCGCGCTACAAGCTGCCCAATCCTGAATACCACATCGATCAGGCGCATCCGACGATGAGCGACGACATTCCACGTCTATCAGCGCATGGGCGCATCAAGGTCGCTTCGGAAATCGAGCACTACGAGGGGCGCCGCGTCTATTTCAAGGACGGTAGCAGCGGCGAGTTCGACGTGATCGTATTTGCGACCGGATATAGGGTGGAATTCCCGTTCATCGAAAGCGCGCTGATAAACGACGCGGTTGGGCGGCCAAAGTTCTTCGCCCACGCCTTCCATCCCGAATATGATAACCTGTTCGCGGCCGGCCTGATCCAGGCCAACGGCAGCATCTGGCGCCTCGCCGACTATCAAGGGCGGCTGATCTCGCGCTTCATCAACGCGCAGGAGCGCGATCCGGCCAAGGCGGAGTGGTTCCGTCGTGTGAAGGCAGCCGGCCGGTCGGCGGACAAGGGCTGGTTCGTCGCCTCGGACCGTCATCTTCTGGAGGCAAATTATTTCGACTACCGGCGACAGTTGAAGCGGCTGACGCGCGGCTTTGGCCGCGCTCTTGCCCGCCTAGAGACGAAAGTGCCGCTGCCCCCGGTGCCCGCCGAAATGGCAAAAGCCAGTGTCGATGCTGGCAATCGGGAAACATCAAGGGCGACGAGCATCGCCGCCGAATAGTGCCGGCAGTGCGGACTATTGCCGTTGTCGGGAGTTCGCTTAGCCTTCCAGCACCCAGACCCCGTCGCGCTGGCGGCAGGCGATGCCCTCGGCCTTGCGGGAATAGTTGCCGGAGGTGAGCGCCATGACGATGTGGCGGCAGATGTGGCCGGTGCCATCCTTGAATGAACTCGTCGGCTGGATCGCGCCGCTGAGCCTGCCATGTTTGCGATGCCAGACGTAGGTCGCTCCATCGCCGACTTCGGTGAGGGCGAGTTGCACCGCTTCCAGCGCCGCTACGGCGTCGGTATCGTCGAGCGTCGATTTAAGCTCTGCAAGCGAAGGCCTTGGCCACAGCTTTTCGCGCTGTTCCTGGTCGATCTTGCCCGAGTTGCTGCCCGGCTGTTGACTGTTGTTTGAGCAACTGCATGTGCCTGGGTTCGGCGGTGCGGCATTGTTGTTGGCCGATGGCGGCGGCAGTTCGACGGCGCCGAGTTTCTGTCGCTGGTCCTGCGCCAACCCCGGATCGGAGGACAGCAAGATGGCGGTGGCGAAAAAGAAGCCACTGAACGCGGTCAGAGAAATCGCTACGATGCTGGACGACGTACGCATGACGATACTCTACTCGACTGTTACAAGAACGCATGATCCGCAACGGGCACGGACCACGTTGAGAATGCTGCCCTAACGAAGTTAAAATCGGCTGAACGCCTGTGTCGCACGTTTCACGACGGCACGCAGATCAACGCTTGGAGCGGCAATGGCAGACGACCCGAAGACCGAATGGGCAAAGTCAGACTATTACAAGGGACCGGAAGCCGGTGATTTTTCCGGCGTCGACGAGCCGTTCCGGCTGTTCGATGAGTGGTTCGCGGAAGCCCGCAAACACGAAGTCAACGACGCCAATGCGATGGCATTGGCCACGGTCGATCCGACTGGCCTGCCGAATGTACGCGTGGTGCTGCTGAAGGGACTCGATGAGCCTGGTGCCGCCGAGCGCGGCTTCGTATTCTACACCAACTACGAGGGTACGAAGGGGCGAGAGCTGCTCGCCGCACGGAAATGTGCGCTCAATTTCCACTGGAAAAGTCTGCGCAGGCAGGTGCGGGTGCGCGGTGAAGTATCGACCGTCAGTGCCGCCGAGGCCGATGCCTACTATGCCTCTCGGCCCCGTGGCAGCCGCATTGGTGCCTGGGCCTCGGCTCAGTCGCGGCCGTTGGAAAGCCGCTATGCGCTGGAGAAGTCGGTCGCGTCCTATACGGCGAAATTCGCCATCGGCGAGATCCCGCGGCCGGCTCATTGGTCCGGGTTCCGGGTGACACCGCTCGAAATCGAATTCTGGCATGATCGGCCATTCCGCCTGCATGAACGGATCGTGTTCCGGCGTCAGGAGGCGGATCAGCCTTGGAGCCGGATCCGACTTTATCCGTGACGTCGGCGCCGTGGCTTCGGTCGGCGGAAGCGTGATAGGGTGGCGCGACTGACGACTGTTCAATCGGCAAGGAAAATCTGCCAAGTGCCAACCAGCCATCCAACCAACGCCGAGCGCAAGACGCTGATCTTGACTGGTGCCTCGCGCGGCATCGGACACGCGACCGTCAAGCGGTTCTCGTCCGCAGGTTGGCGGGTCATTACCTGCTCACGTCAGCCGTTTCCGGAAAACTGCCCTTGGGAGATGGGACCGGAGGATCACATTCAGCTTGACCTCGCCGACCCCAAGGTGATGCCCGAGGCGATCCGCGAGATGAAAGAGCGACTCGCGGCCCAGGGCGGCCGGCTACATGCGCTCGTCAACAACGCGGCGATCAGCCCGAAGGGGCCAAAAGGCCTGCGGCTCGGCACCATCGATACGCCGCTCGAAGACTGGCAGCGGGTATTCCAGGTCAATTTCTTCGGGCCGGTCGTGCTGGCGCGCGGACTGATCGAAGAATTGGAACGGGCGAAGGGGGCAGTGGTCAATGTCACCTCGATCGCGGGCAGTCGCGTGCATCCGTTCGCCGGGGCAGCCTACGCGACGTCGAAAGCGGCCTTGGCGGCGCTGACCCGCGAAATGGCCTTTGACTTCGGCAAGCGCGGCATCCGTGTCAATGCGATTTCACCGGGCGAGATCGACACGTCGATCCTGTCGCCGGGCACCGACAAAATCGTCAAGGAGCAGATTCCGATGCGTCGTCTCGGTGAACCGGAAGAGGTGGCTAAAGCGATTTATTTCCTGTGCACGGATCAGTCGAGCTACGTCAACGGCGCCGAACTGCACATCAATGGCGGTCAGCACGTCTAAGCCGCATTTTCGCAGTCGGCGAGGTTGTGGGGCATGAGAGTTACACCGGCATTATTAGGAGCATCTGCATGTTGTGCGCCGTGAGCAGATTTTTGCTGTCGTTGGCGATTGCAATCATTCTGGCGGCAGGTCCGGTCGCCGCCGCCAACAAGGCGTTCATCGTCGGCAATTCCAAGTATGCGCACACCTCAAGTCTGCCCAATCCCGCCAATGATGCGCAGGACTTGGCGGCCAAGTTCGGTGCACTCGGATATCAGGTGACGTTGGGTCTCGACATCAGTCGCGCCCAGTTTCTTGCCAGCTTCCAGAAGTTCACCCAGTCGCTCCAACCCGATGATCTCGCGTTGATCTATTTCGCGGGCCATGGCCTCCAGATCGGCGGCGAGAACTATCTGTTTCCGGTCGATGCCCGGGTCGAACAAGAGTCCGATGCCCGGCGGCATCTGGTGCCGCTGAATGCGCTTCTGGCCGATCTGTCGCGCAACATTCGCACCCGGATCGTGATTCTCGACGCGTGTCGCAACAACCCGTTCGCCGAAGGTATCGCCAAGGCGCAGGCAACACGTTCGGCCGGCGCGTCGAACGGCCTTGCCCGCGTCTATGCCGGCGTCGGTACGTTCATCGCCTATTCGACCCAACCCGGTAACGTCGCGCTCGACGGCAGCGGTCGCAACAGCCCCTTTACCGACGCGTTGCTGCGGCACATGGCGACGCCCGGCGCCGATGTGCATGCTGTCATGCGTCGGGTGCGCGGTGATGTTCAGAAGGCGACGGCCGAGCAGCAGATACCATGGGAGAATTCATCGCTGGTCGACGAAGTAACGTTCGCGACCGGCGGTTCGTCGGTGATCGCACATTCACAGCAGCCTCCGACGACACCTCAAGCAACATCGCCCGCGCGCGTGCAGCCTTCCGCGCCGGCTACTCAGTCCTATCACTACGTCACGGGGCTCGATCCCAAGGGCGACAACTTCCTGGCGCTACGTGCCGCCACCGGGGCTGATGGCGCGCGCATCGCCACCTTGGGTCCGGATACACTCCTGAAAGTCGTCGAATCGCGCGGCGACTGGCGCAAGGTGGTGCTGCTCGATGGCACATCCGGCTGGGCGCATGGCAAATGGATCGGCTGTTGCCGGACGATGCCGGCAGCTACAGCCGCGTCTTGGGCGACGTCGGTGGCAACTCCGCAAGTCGCCGATAGCTGCGACAGCATGTGGAAGCGTCGCAATGCGATCTGGCATCGCCATGGCTACTGCTTCACCAGCGCGCGCGGACTGAAGGAGTTCGGCAATGCCGGATGCTCCCGCGACGAAAAGGCTGCCCGGGCCGCCATGTCATCGTCGGACCGTGCTCAGGTCGATGCCCTGCTCGCTGGCGAGCGTGCTTCGAATTGCCGCTGATTATGCTTCAGCCGTACCCGCCCGATGTGAACGGGTGACACCGTGATCGCAAAAAACTGATTGTCGCATCCGCGCCGCATTCCCGGCGTTTGGGCCATGTTAGACGGGCATACAGATTCGCCACTTATTTGCGAGATCCACCATGCCCGATATCGCGGCCAGCATCAGCACTTCAGCGGTGATCACCGTTGGTACGGCGCTGACCAGCACCATCGACACCTTTGGTGATCACGATTGGTATCGGGTCGAACTCGAGGCCGGGCACACCTACTCGTTTGCCCTCGACGGGACCATCTTGCAAGGTGGTTCGGCACTCGTTGATCCAGAACTTACTCTGCGGGATGCGGCAGGGGGGTGGATTGTCACCAACGACGACGTCGAAGGCGGTGTGCTCAGGAACTCGATGATCAGGTTTACCGCTGTCACCAGCGGGACCTACTACCTCGATGCCGGCGGCTTCATCGATGGATATACCGGCGATTTCCGCATAACCGCGTTCGATGTTGGAGCAACGGCATCCCTCGATCAGATCGCGACGTATCTTCAAATCGGCTACGCAGGGTTCGCCTACGAACAGCCCTACCAATTGGCGGGGAGCACCTTTACCTACAATCTGCAGATGTTGAGCGCCGCGGAGCGCACGCTGGCGCATCTGGCGCTGCAATCATGGGATGACGTCGGTGCCTTCACGTTTGTCGAAACGTCGGGCGCCGCGACCATCACATTCGAAAACTGGGGCTCTGGCTTTGCCGAATCGTTCGGCAACAGCACCAGTGCGACGGTCCATATCTCGACCGACTGGTATTACGGTGATCTTTCGATCAACGGCTACATGTACCAGACCTACGTACATGAAATCGGCCATGCGCTGGGGCTTGGGCATACCGGACCATACAATGGCGGCGCCATCTATGGCCTCGACAATCTCTTCGCCAACGATAGCGTGGCCGCTTCCGTCATGTCGTACTTCACGCCAACCGAAGCGGGGGTGGGTACGGATGAGACCGTAATGGGTCCGCAGATGGCCGACATCGTGGCCATCGGCAACCTTTACGGTCTGTCAACGAGCACGCGGACAGGCGACACGGTCTATGGGTTCAATTCGAATGCCGGGCAGATCTACAATTTGTCCGACCCGATCTATGCGACCGAACCGCCGGCATTCACGATCTACGACAATGGCGGGATCGATTCGCTTGATGCCTCGGGCTACGCCCAGAGCCAGCGCATCGATCTCAATGCCGAGACCTGGTCCGACATCGGTGGCAAGATCAACAACATTGCCGTTGCCCGCGGCGTTGTAGTCGAAAACGCGTTTGGCGGCAGCGGCGCCGACACCATCATCGGCAATTCTGCCGACAATAGCATTTACGGCAACGCCGGCGCCGATCACGTCTACGGCAATGGTGGTGCCGACGTGATGTTCGCTGGCGCCGGGCACGACACGCTTAATGGCGGTGACGGCGCTGATACCCTCGTCGGCAATGACGACATCTTTGCGCAGGAAGCAGATACCCTCGACGGCGGCGCCGACAACGACACGCTCTACGGCGAGTTCACCGACACCATCATCGGCGGCACCGGCACCGACGTGCTCTATGCGGTCAACAGTTTCGACTGGAACATCAATCTCGGCGCCACCGGTATCGAATGGATGCTCGCCGGCTTCGGCAACGACACCATCAATGCCGCCTCGCAGTCAGCCAGCGTCGAAATCTATGCCAGCGGCGGCGTTGACACGATCACCGGCAGTGCCTTCGCCGATTTCCTGTGGGCCGGCGTTGGCGACGACGTGGTCTCGGGCGGCGATGGTGACGACATGTTGTTCGGCGATCTGGGAGCGGACAGTCTGTCCGGTGGTGGCGGCAACGACCGCATCTATGTTGACAGCAGCGACACACTTGTTGACGGCGGCACCGGCGTCGACGCGGTCTACATCACGAGCGGTCCCGGCATGACGTTCAACATGCAGACGAGCAACATAGAGTTTGTCATCGACTTCGCCGGCGGCAGCGATACGCTGAACGGCGCGGACCTCATCGTCGACATGACCGCCTTCACTGGCGGCGGCGCCGACATCATCACCGGCGGTTCAGGCAACGACTTCCTGTGGGGCGAGGCGGACGGCGACACCATCACCGGCAACGACGGTGGCGACGTGCTGGTTGGCGGCATCGGTGCCGATGTGATGACCGGCGGCACCGGCATCGACGTCGTCTACATGAACAGCGGCGGCGGCAGCGACGGGGCGCTCGATCGGGCGGTGTTCGGCGCCGGCTTCGGCACCGACTTCGTGTTCGATTTCATCGTCGGCGAGGACAAGCTCGACCTCACCGCGCTTGGCACCAGCTTCGGCGCACTCTCGATCACCAACTCGTTCGGCCACGCTCATATACAGATCGGCGCCGGCCCCGACCTGATCGTCGTCGCCAACAACGGTGGCCTACTGACGACGGATGATTTCTTGTTCTGACGAGCGAAGGCGTGCCCGGTTCGGCGAGAAATCAGGCCGCGTTGGCGCGCGCCCATGCGACCACATCGGCGTGAGTTGCGAACCACACGTCGCCCTTGGATTTGGCGTGTCGGATCAACTCGTCGAGGATCCAGATCCGCGAGCGATATCCGATCACGTGCGGATGGCAGGTGAGCTGGAAGACGCCGCCGTCTTCATAAGCCGCGTCGAATTCTCGCCGGAAGATGTCGAGCACATCAGTGGGTGGGGTGTAGGGCCGCAGCGCCGAAAATCGGTTCATCATGAAGTAGACCGCATCGTCGCGCACCCACTCGACGGGGAATTCGACAATACCGGTCGGGCTGCCTTCGAGCAGCAACTCATAGCAATCTTCGTCCGCCATCAGTGACGAATCATAGAGCAAGCCCATCTCCTTCTCGATGCGCAGCGTGTTGGGACTGAAATCCCACGACGGCGTGCGCAAGCCGACGGCGCGCTTGCCCGTGATCTTTTCGAGCGTGTCGGCCGATCGCATCATGAGGTCGCGTTCAACTTCGTAAGGCAGCACTGAGTTGAGCTCGTGGATCCAGCCGTGAATGCCGATCTCGTGGCCCTCGGCAATGACGCGCCGCTGCTCGTCGGGGTGTAGGAGGGCCGCCACCGCCGGCACGTAGAACGTCGCCTTGATGTCGTGCCGCTGCAGCAGTGCGAGAATGCGCGGCACGCCGACGCGGTTGCCGTATTGGCCCCAGCTCATACGGCCGATCGATTTGCCGCCGTCGCGCAATTCGTTGGTCTCGTGGTCGCTGTCGAACGACAGTGCGACTGCGCATCTGGCGCCGCCCCTCCAGGTCTTCGGCCGGTAGCTGCGGCCGGCGCGAACCTGGTCGACGAGCTTGCGCCAATGGGCCTCGGGCCATTGCCAGGGTTCGAGCGGATTTGTCTGGTCGGACATGGGGCACACTCCTGGCGCTGCTGCGATCGGCGATGATGATGACGGCCCGATTGATTGCGCAAGTGCAATCGTTCGATTGCCAATTGCGTGCGTGAAGTGCGGCAATCCGCGCAGCCGAATTTGATTTCCATCAATCGAGTTTGCGGCACCGTGCGCGATAAGAACCCGACTGCCGAAAAGGGACAGCGATGTAGCAGGCGGGATTGCCATTGGCCCGGGGGGGACGATGAGCGTGAAGCCCCCTGCCGATGTTACGGGGATTGCGACGATGACTGGCCAACCCACCAAATCACAGTTGAGCCCCTATCAGGCTACGCTGGAGGCGGGCAAAACGTACCGCTGGTGCCGTTGCGGGATGAGCAAGTCGCAACCGTTCTGCGATGAATCGCACGCCGGCAGCGACTTCGAACCGCTGGAATTTGTCGCCCCGCATAGCGAGACCGTCAATCTGTGCGGCTGCAAGGAGACGAGCGATCCGCCGTACTGCGACGGTACCCACAACGTGCTGTGACGCGGGACGGAGTGGTCGGCGCTGATGTGAGCCCACCCAGTTGAACGAGTTGAGATCCAGTCCGGGGGAATTGAGACGTGATCAATCTCGACGCAATCACCAGGGCCGAGACGGCTGTCGAGCCGTTCCAGTTTTTCGCTGCAAGTAGCGTACTTTCAAAATCGGATCTCGCCGCGATCGCGAGCGACTTTCCAAGGATCGAGAAGCCCGGAATCTTTCCACTGTCGGAACTCGAATACGGTCCGGCGTTCGCCAGGCTCGTCGAGGATATTCGCTCACCCGAACTCGCCAAGGCTGTAGGTGACAAATACGGCGTCGATCTCACCGGCTTGCCGGTCATGATCACGGTGCGCGGCCAGGCGCAGGCGAAAGATGGCCGCATCCACACCGACACCGAGGACAAGGTCGTCACCTGCCTGCTCTATCTCAACGACGATAGCTGGGACAACAGCGGCGGCCGGCTGCGGTTGCTGCGCAGCGGCGACAACCTCGACGATTATCTGGTCGAGATCCCGCCGAATGGCGGCGCGTTCGCGTCGTTCAAGGTGGCGAAGAATTCCTGGCATGGCCACAAGCCGTTCGTCGGCCAGCGCCGTTACGTGATGTTCAACTGGGTGAAGTCCGAAGCCGCACTGACGCGGCAACTCGGACGCCACAAGTTCTCGGCACGCGTCAAGAAGCTCATTCCATTCTTCTACAAGGGGACCTGATATGACGAGCCTGGCACGGGACGCAGGCGCCGCACCGGCGGTCCTCGACAATGGCGACCGGGTCGCCGACCAGTTCATCGGCTGCTTGAAGTCGGCCAATCACCAGAAATGGCCGTTCGACCACTGGCTGCTTGAGAATGCGCTGCCGGCGCAGGACGTCTCGGACATTCTGGCGCTGCCGTTCGCGCCGCCGAGTGGCGCGGTGTTCAATGGTCGCCGCGAGGCCAACAATTCGACGCGCGTCTATTTCTCGCCCGAGAACCAGGAGCGCTTTGCGGTCTGTGCGCGGGTCGCCCAGGGTTTCAACCAGCCGCGCGTGCGGCAATTGATCGAGCGGACCACCGGCGCCGATCTGTCGGATGGCCATCTGAGGGTTGAGTATTGCCAGGACGAGCCGGGCTTCTGGCTGGAGCCGCATACCGACATCGCGGTCAAGAAGTACACCATGCTGGTGTACTTGTCGGATGATCCGGGCTTGAAGCTCGCCGGCACCGACATTCACGAAGGCCCGCCGGATTTCAAGTATGTCGGCTCGGCGCCGTATGGTCGCAACAAGGGCGTGATCTTCATCCCAGGCGCGAATACGTGGCATGCGGTCGGGCACCACCCGATCCAGGGGCTCAGGCGCTCGATCATCATCAACTACGTGACCTCGGCGTGGCGCGACAAGTATGAGCTGGCCTAGCGCTGGCCTAGCCAAGACCGGCTGATCCGGATAAGCGAACGGCTCGATGCGGTGATCGGCGGCAGGGGCTGTCGCGTACCGCGTTCGGGTGCATCGTACGATCTCCGGGGACACCGCCAATGCTTGCGACGACTTGGACCACGCGGCCTGCGAATGCGCGGGAGCCGTGGCACTGGGGCCGAAACGGCCTGATGCTCGCCCGCGTTGTTGCCATGGCACTCCTGCTGGCGACTGTGGCGCGGCCCTTCATCGTCGAGGCGGTGGCGCCCGACGACCGCCCGGCGGCAATCACCGAGCCACTGCCGCCGCTGCACACCCTCGACAAGGCAGCCAGAGAGATCTTCATCGCCGGCTACATTTCGCAACCGTTCTACTATCGCAGCGACGTGCACATGAAGCGGCCGGACGGCACCGACCTCCGCCTCAAGCGCCTCGGCTGGGACGGCGACGCGCTCTATTTCCCGATCGACGGCGGCATCCGCAGCGTCGAGTGGTGGCAGCCGGCCGGCTTCATGATCGACTTCCTGCACAACAAGGCGATCTCGCGCCTGGGCAACGGCGCGCACGGCCGCAAGCTCAAGAACGGGGTGATCGAGGAGGTCGAGGCGACCGGCACCTGGAAGGGCCAGCCGGCGCCGGCGCGCATGAAGCTCACCGACGTGTTCGAGCGGCTGGAGTTTACGCACGGCCACAACGTGCTGATCTTCACGCCGATGCTGCGGCTGTTCCAGTTCACGCCGAGCCTGAAGCCCTACATCGGCATTGGCGGCGGTTTCGCGCTGCCGCATGTCGAGGTGCGCCATACCGGCGAGCCGCGCGAGACCCGCACCAACGAGTACCAGTTGGCCGGACCGGCGGCGCAGTTCGTTGCCGGCGTCGAACTGCGCTCGGGCAAGTGGTCCTATTTCGTCGAGTACAAGTTCACCTACGCCTGGATCGCCGCCGCCCTGACCGGCGACGAATCCTGGAAGAACTTCAACATGCCCGGCGATCTGTTGCGCCAGTTCATGGCCTGGTGGCGGAGCGAGCCGCCGAAATTGGGGACGCTCGACACGCGGCTCGGCGCGCATCAGGTGGCGTTTGGGGCTGGGTATTGGTGGCAGAGGGGTGGCGGGAAGGGGAAGTAGAGGCGAGAGCGTAGGGTCGAAAGTTATCGGCGCTACATCTCATCGCGCCGACTGAGTCTGGCGAGTTTTGCCCAACCTAAGCCGCGTGGAATTCGAACGCCGGCACTCTCCTCCCCACAGCCGTCATCCCGGCGAAGGCCGGGACGATCGACAAGCCTCCGCTTCGGATTGGTCGAGAGCTAACGCGACTGCTGCAACATCCGTCTCCAACATCAACAACGCGATTGCGGCCCGTTGTCGTGTGTCCCGGCCTTCGCCGGGATGACGGCACTGGGTGGGTTGGCGAGCGGAACAGCGGAAGCTCGGCACGCTCGACACGCGGCTAGGCGCGCATCGAGTGGCGTTCGGGGCTGGGTATTGGTGGGATAGGGAAGGAGGAGTGCGAGGAGGTAGAGGCGAGTGCGATGATGGGCAGCGCCGTTCCAAAATTGCGAGACCACCCGACTGCTGCACATCAATGAGCCGACAGTCGTTAGCTTACATGATGGGTTAAGTGTCATGCATTCGGTGTTGCACCAATGTGCACTTTGTCCTACTCGATCACCTCGTCTGCGCGAGCGAGTGTGATGGGTGAAACTGTGAGGCCGAGAGTTTTAGCGGTCTTCAGGTTGATCACCAATTCAAACGCTGTCGGCGCCTGCACAGGAAGATCGATGGGGTTCACGCCCCTTAGGATGCGGTCGACGTAAGAAGCCGCCTTCCTGTACACGCGTACCGTTTCAACGCCATACGACAGTAGGCCGCCACTCGTGGCGAAATATCGAAACGGATATATCGCTGGCAGGCGATGCCTAGCGGCAAGTCCAATGAGTAGCTCTCGATGTGCCGATAAGAACGTATCTGGCAGTGCGACAATCCCCGCATTCGGTTGGGTAGCGAGGTCTTCTAGGGCGATCTCCAGCTCTTTGGTGCTCTGGACTGGTGTTGCAATTAGCCTAATCCCAAATGTTGGGGCTGCGGCTTGAACTGCCCCTAGGAACACAGCGTAGGGTGTCGTTCGTGGGTTGAAAAGGGCAGCAACCCTATCAACAGCGGGCGCGGCCTCTTTGAGCAATTGAAGCCACTTGGATCCCATAGCCGGTTCGAAATTGGTGAAGCCCGTCACGTTGCCACCGGGCCTAGCCAAACTTGCGACCATACCGCTGCCGACTGGATCGGCGACGTTAACAAATACTATTGGCATCGTTTTGGTCTCACGCCGGAGTGCCGCCACAGATGGAGTAGACTGCGCGACGATCACGTCGGATTGAAAGTCGACCAGCTCTTTCGCGAAAACTCCCATTCTATTGAGGTCTCCGGCCGCCCAACGATACTCGACCACAACGTTTCGTCCTTCGATCCAACCCAGCTCATTTAGCCCCTGACTGAAAGCTGAGACACGCAGCGGTACGTCCGGATCGTTTGCCGCGATTCCACTGAGGACGCCAATGCGCCTTGTGCCATCTGATTTTTGAGATTTCGCGGAAGCGGGCCAACCGAAAACGGCGCCACTCAATAACGTAATGATGTCTCGACAACTCATCGAACCGTCCCCCGCTATGAAGCTCATCGAACATGGATGGTTCGACTGGACACCAGGGTGATCAAAGACGACATGCTAGCCTCAACCGAGATCGGTATCTAGTGCAAATTGGCAAGGTGGCCTAAGGCTCATCAGCACCTATCGCAACCGCTTCAAACTGCGATAGCAGTGGCCCAATGGCGGACATCGGGTGGACCGCCTACTTCCTCACCCACCACCCTCAAACCACCCCCCTGCCCCCTCAACTCCGCCATCCTCCCCGCACTCATCCCCAGCAGCTCCCCAAACACCGCCGCCGTGTCCGCGCCCAATGACGGGCCGAGGTGATCGATGCCGCCGGGGGTGTCGGTCAGGCGCGGCACCACGTTGGCGACGGCGAGCGGCGTGGCGAAGCGCGGGTCGGCGACCCGGGCGATGTTTTCGCGCGCAGCGTACTGCGGGTCGGCGAAGATCTCCTCGATCGAGTTGATCGGCCCGCACGGCACTTGGTACTCTTCGCAGATGCGCAGGATGTCGGCCTTGTCGAGGCTCGACGTCCATTTGGCGACGTGGGCGTCGACGGCGGCGCGATCGGGCTCCCGGTTGGCGAGTGTCGCCCAGCGGGCGGACGGCGCCATGTCGGACTTGGTCATCGCCTCGGCTAGGCGCTCGTAGATCTTGTCGTTGGTGCAGGCGATGGCAATCCAGCGCTGGTCGCGCGTCGGGTAATGGCTGTGCGGCACGACGTTGACGGTGCCGGGGCCCATGCGCTCGCGCACGAAGCCCTTGGTGTCGTAGGCCGGCGCCAACTCGTCGAGAATCCGGAACACCGGCTCGTAGAGGCCGATATCGACCACCTGGCCCTTGCCGGTCAGATCCAGCGCGCGTAGCGCCAGCATCGCGCCGAACGCGCCGTAGATGCCGGCGAGATAGTCGGGGATGGTCGCCGATCCCGGCGTCACCGGCGGCCGGTCGGGGTAGCCGGCGAGGTAGGACAGGCCGCCGAAGGCATTGGCGATGCGGCCGAAGCCCGGACGACCCGCATAGGGGCCGGTCTGGCCGTAGCCGGAAATACGCACCATGACGAGGCGCGGGTTGATGGCGCTCAGCACATCCCAGCCGAGGCCCCACTTTTCGAGCGTTCCCGGCTGGAAGTTCTCAACCAGCACATCCGACTTCGCCACCAGATCCTTCAGGATCTGGGCGCCGTCCGGCTTGCGGATGTCGAGCGTGACGGATTTCTTGTTGCGGCATTCGGAGAGCCACGGCAGCGTTTCGCCGCATTCGTGCGGGGTGCCGAACTTGCGCAAGGGATCGCCGACGCCGGGCAGCTCGCACTTGATAACCTCGGCGCCGAACTCGGCCAATTGCGTCGTGCAGTAGGGGCCGGCGATGAAGCTCGAAATCTCGATGACGCGAATGCCATCGAGCGGGCGGGTGGGTTTGCTGGTCATCTGGCTGCGGTCCTGTGCGTTCTGCGCGGTGCCGGACAGTGCGGACCGGGGCGGCGCGCGTCAATACAGCGCGGCAGCATAGTGCATGGCCCGGCGCTGCATGTCGCGGCTGGCGCGTGTCCGCCTCAGTCGCGCGGCGGGGGCTCGTCGGCGCCACCGGTCTCGAAGATGGCGCGCGCGCGGGCGTAGGCCGCCAGATCGCGATTGGCGCTGGCGGTGTCGAAAATCGCCCGTGCCAACTGTCCGCCCATTACCTGCACCAGACCCAGGATCAAGACCGTCAGCCCGGCCGAAACACCGATCAATTGCTGCTGCGCGGCCAGGAATTCGGGCAGCGCCGGAACCTTGGAGAACAGGCCGGCGCCCAGCAGCACCACTCCGATGGCGATCTCGACGAAGCCCAGCACCGTGAATGCCCGGGCGACGAAGCGGCCGGTGCGATAGCGGCGGCGCGATTTTGGCAACACCAGCTTGCGACGCGCGACGGCATCCGCCGCCGGGGCTGCTGGCGACGGACGAACGATCAATGCGCCGCTCCCCGGCTGGCCGTTCGATGGGCGCCCCGGCATCGTCCCGGCGGTCGGCGCAGCGCCGGTCGATGCCTGTTGCGGTCCCGTGGGGTGTCCGTTCATCGGCTGCGCTCCGTATGGTTGCGGACCCGGCGGTGCAATCGTGTGGTAATGCCCATTGGCACCTGGGCCCGCCGGCGAATGCCCGGTGCCCGAGGCGACATTGGCGCCAAGCCGCGCCAATGAATCCCGGGCAGTCGCTGCCTCCGCCGTTCGCGCCAGATGGTCGGTCAGGTGTCGGTAGAACTGGATCGCGTATTCGATCCGGCCCTCGGTCTCCGCGCGTCGGCCGGCCTCCAGGATCTGCTGTGGCGTAAACTGCTGCGGGCTCTGCGCCATGGCGCTGCGATTCCAATGACTTGTTGTAATGATGGATATTAGAACATTTGCGAGCCATTGTCTGCAAGGAGCCATTCTAGCCGCTGTCAGGTGAGTTGCGCCGGCAAAACGCGGCGCCCGAACCAGCTTTGGCAGGCGGCTAGATCCGCGGCGTTGTCGACATCGCCGAGCATGGCGGCGTGGCCGACCGACTTGCCGACGAGGTTGGCCGTGGTATCGGCATGTGTCATGGGACTCGACCAGCGCACGTTGCCGAACGGCTTCAATATGCCGGGACTGCGCCTGAGGCCGACCAGCCAATAGCCACCGTCGGGAGCAGCCCCGATGACCGCATCGCAGCGCTTGAGGAGCTTAAACGCTTCGGCGATATGGGCTGGCCGGATCGCGGGTATATCGGTGCCAATAATGATCAGCGGGCCCGGCGCTGGACGATCCATGATCCGCTGCATGCGGTGGGCGAGATCTCCGGTGCCCTGTGGCTGCCGAGGCAGGGCCCTCGGCCACGCCCGGTGGTCGAGCCCGGTATCGGGCGCAATCGACAGCGATGTCCGCCAGCGCCGGTCGCGTCCGACCCGGCCGAGCACTGCCGCAAGCGTGTGTCGGTAGAAGCGGACCGCTTCGACACCGCCGACCTCGCGCGCGAGCCGGGTCTTCACCCGTCCGAGGTTCGGCACCTTCGCCATCACCACCAGTCGGCATTGAAAAGGCGCCGCGGAACGCCGCGACGCCTTTCTCGATTGCGTGGGCCGATTGGCCGGCAGTTGCATCAGGCGACCGGCTTGAACACGTAGCCAGCGCCGTCCTTGGCGATAGTGCCGGCGCCCGGCATCCCGAAGTGATAGCCGGTGACCATCATCTTGTCGGCGATGGCGCGATCCAGCATCTTGCGGCGATTGGCTTCAGCCATGGCGGCGTCGGCGTCGAAGGCGGCATGCCAGCCGGGATTCTTGACGAACAGGGCCGGAATATTGGTCACGTCTCCCATCACCATCAACTGCTTCTTGCCGGAAGAAACAAGGAAGCTGGTGTGGCCGGGCGTATGGCCGTAGCTCGCAACTGACTTGATGCCGGGTGCCACTTCCTTGCCATCCTCGATCAGCTTGACGTTCTTCCAGGTGCCGAGCGTCGCCTGAATGCGCTTGGCGAGGCCGTGGCGCGCCTCGGGAAGCTTGGTGAAAACGCTGGCGTCGGTCCACCACTTGTGCTCGGCCGATGCGACCATGATCTCGGCGTTGGGGAAGATCGGTGCGTTGGTATCCTTCGCCATCAGGCCGAAGATGTGGTCCGGATGGTAGTGGGTCACGATGATGGTCGAGATTTTGGCCGGATCGATGCCGGCCGCCTTCATGTTCTGCGACATCATCAGGCCGGCGGTCGGCTGAACCTGCCCACCGGTGCCGGCGTCGAACATCACGTACTTGCCCTTGATCTTGACGACCGTGACGGTGAACGGGATCGGCACATGCGCGTCGGTCATCTTGGCGGCGACGAGAGCCTTCTTGGTATCCTCGATCGATGCGTTCTTGATGAAGGCGGCGTCGTGCGCCTTCTCCCAGATGCCGTCGAAGATGGTGGTGACTTCGACATCACCGACCTTGAAGCGCTTGAAGCCCATCGCCTTCGGCGCGGTGCCCGAGCCAGAGCCAGAACCTGCCTTCTGCGCGAATGCCGGCGACAGGAACTCAAGCGGGCCGTTGAGGCCGAAGGCGGCGGCGGCAGCGCCGGCCGAGAACACCAGATTGCGGCGAGAAACATTGGTCATGACTATTGTTTTCCCTTGGTTGAGCGGACGGCGAAAGGCGCCGCCGACCCTAGGCGGGAAGGTCTGATCCCGAAAGGGCCGAAGGTCCTATCACGCGCATTTGAAGTCGGTCGCTATGCTGCACTGCCGCACGATGGGTCATGCGGCTGCCTCGAAACCCCGCAAGGTGGCCGCGAGATTGTCGCCGAGGATTGGCGACAGATAGCCACCTTCTTGAACGATCACCGTGGGTAGTCCGATCCGCGCCACGGCCGCCCCGATGCGCTCGAAGCCGGCTGTGGTGACGGCGAGGGCTTTGTAGGGATCGGCTTCGGAGGCATCGAGGCCGAGCGCCAGCACCAGCGCGCTGGGTTGGAACATGGCGATGCGGGCGATTGCCTTGTCGAGGGCTGCGAGAAACGTCGCATCATCGGCTCCGTGCGGCAGCGGCAGATTGAAATTGCAGCCTTCGCCGGCGCCAGTGCCGCGTTCGTGGGCATGGCCCCAGAAGAACGGATAGAGGAAATGCGGGTCGGCGTGGATCGATACCGTCAGCACGTCGCCGCGACCATAGAATATGCCCTGCGTGCCGTTGCCATGGTGCACGTCGACGTCGAGGATCGCGACGCGGTCGTGCCTCGTCCGCAGGCGTTGCGCGGCGATGGCGGTATTGTTGAGAAAGCAAAAGCCGCCGGCCATATCGGCATAGGCGTGATGGCCGGGCGGCCGGCATAGAGCATAAGCCGCGTGTTCGCCGTCGAGCACGAGATCGGTCGCGGTCAGCGCCACGTCGGCTGCGAGTTGCGCCGCTTTCCAGGTGCCGGGGCCGATCGGGCAGGCAGTGTCGGCCATATGCCAGCCGGCGCGGCCGACGATGCTGTCCGGATAGGTCGGCGGGTAGCGCGACGGGTGGATGTTCGGAATGATCTCCGGTCCGCTGTCGCCAAGTGCTTTCCAGGCATCATGGGCCCCGGCCAGAAACGCCAGATATTCAGGCGTGTGGATGGCGGCGACCGGCGCGAGGCCATGGCGGTGTGGTGGCAGCAACTCATGTCGGCCGTGCATCAAACCGGCCAGCAGGCGATCAGCGCGCTCCGGCACCTCGGTGGTGCGGCGGACCTGGCCACGCTGCAGGAAGAACTGCGGATCGTGATCAATGTGGGCAGCGTCATAGATGGCTTTCATGGAGACTCGCTGGCGTAAGGAGACCGGGAAATCAACCTGACACACCGCGACGGTCTTGCACTAGCCGGGCGGCGAATGCGAAAGACGTGCGCGAACCCGGAGCGAGTACCATGAGCAGGATCGTCTGCGTCGGCAGCATGAATATGGATATCGCCGCCTACAGTACAACGCTGCCGCGGCCGGGCGAGACGGTGTTCGGCTCGACGCTGATGACGTCGCCAGGCGGCAAGGGGCTCAATCAGGCGGTGGCGGCGCGGCGGTTGGGTGCCGATGTCACCTTCATCGGCAATCTCGGCCGCGATGATGCCGGCAATTCGCTGGCAGCGTTTCTCGATGCCGAAGGCATTGATAAAAGTGGCGTAGCGCGACTGGAAGACGTGCCTTCGGGGGCGGCGATCATCCTGGTCGATGCCAGATCGGAGAATTCGATCGTCGTCATTCCAGGCGCCAACATGGCATGGCCGCCGGGCGCGCTCGATCACCTGTCGCTCGCGGCCGGCGATATCGTCGTCGCGCAATTCGAGATTCCCGATGCGGTGATCGTCGAGGCCTTCGATCGGGCGCGGCAGGCTGGCGCGAAGACCATCCTCAATGCTGCTCCGGCACGGCCGATGCCGGCGCGCTTGTTGCCGCTGGTCGACATTCTGGTCGTCAACGAAGCCGAACTGGCGACTGTGTGCGGCAAGACGATCGCCGCCACCGATCTCACCGCCATCGCCGCCGCCGCGTTGCAATTGTCGGGAGCGTCGCTTGCGGTCGTCGCCACCCTTGGCCCCGCCGGCGTGTTGGTCGCTGCGTCGGGCACCGTCACGCGCGTCGAAGGTTCGCCCGTTGAGGCCGTCGACACTGCCGGTGCCGGCGACTGCTTCATCGGCGCGCTGGCGGCCGCGCTGGTGCGCGGTGACAGCTTGAGCACCGCGGCTGCCTACGCCAACCGCGCCGCCGGCATCAGCGTCACCCGCCGGGGCACCGCGATCTCGATGCCGTTCGCCAACGAGGTGCAGGCTATTTCCTGACGCCGGGCGTCTCGATCTCGGCATTTTCGGCGCGAGCCGCGAGATAGAGTTCGAGGTCGACATAGGCCGAGCTGCCAAACTCGAGTTGTTCCGCACGCACGCCCAAAGAGCAGGCGCGCAGGCGTCGATGCAGTGAGCCCATCTTCTGCCAGTCGAGCCGATAAGCCGGATAGGCGGTCGACAGGCCGGACGAGATGCGGTCGCCGCGCAGACGCTTGCCGACGTTGTCATCGTGGCACTGGTTGCAGGCGACATTCAACTGACCTTGCTTCTCGAAAAAGAACGCCTTTCCAGCTTCGAAGTGCGAGGCCGAGGGACCCTCGATTCTGACGGAGAAGGGCAGCCCTCGTGACTGATACGAAATCAAGGCCGTGAGACCCAAGAGTTCGTCGCTTTCATATTTGAATGGCGCGGCGCCCATCTTCGTGACGCGGCAATTGTTGATACGCGCTTCGAGATTAAAAAGAGTGCCGCTGCCGGCATCGATCGCTGGATAACGGGCCGCAACGCCACGCATTGCGGTGGTGGGATCGGCATGGCAGGCCGCGCAACTCTTGGCCGTCGAGCCATCGGTCTTCGACCACAGCTTAACTCCGCCTTCGACCCAAAGCATGCCGGGATTGGCTCCGTCGTCGGCCTGCTGCGCCTGCAGTTCGGGCGGCAAGAACGCTCGTGCCGACGTGCGCGGCTCGGCGTCGGCAAAATGCACGGACAGCAATAGTGCCAGCAATCCGATCCACAACCGGTGCATCAGGTCACCGTCAGTGACGTTTTCTCGATGTGCGTTTCGCCCTTGTCGTCGGTCCAGGCGAAAACCAACTCGCCCGTCTCCGTGGCGACGGTGGTGAAGGCCGCGAACGGATTGGCGGCGACGCCTGGAAACATATCCATGCGAAACACCTCCGTTCCGGCGTAAGTGACGCGCAGCAGCTTGACGATGTCGCGAGGGATCGCCTTGCCCATGTCGTCGCGACGATAGCCGGTTTCCATTGGGTGCGTGATCAAGGTCTTGATCTCGATGATGTCACCCTTCTTCGCCGACTTCGGCATTACGATGCGGGCGGTGCGCATAGTTGTGTTCCTTGTGCCTCAACCGGCATCGATGCAAGCGGATAGGGTGACGATCACCTCGGCACTATCAGACCACACGCTACCGTCGCTCATCACGGCGATGCCATGGATATGCTGCGAGGTGGCAAGGCGGATCGAGGTTTTCACCTGGGCACGACCAGCGCGCGGCCCGATGTGAAAACGGGCCACGTCAGGCTGCGGATTTTCCGGCGAGAACAGGTAAATCGTCTTGACGTGATCGGTCGCCGACATCGGGCTCTCGACGGTGATCGTCAAGGGCACCGAGTTGCCATTCTCGGCCAGCGGCGAGATATCAAGTTTGATGCGACCGGGCTTCGGCGCGACCCCGCCGAGCGCTTCGGCCATTGCCGCCGTCATCGTGTCGGGGGTCGCGAAAGCAGCACCTGGGACGACGGTGATCGCGCCGAGCGCGGCGCCGCCTTTCAGGATGTTTCGGCGATCGATCGATATCATCGCGTCAATCCCTTCCGTCCTTCAGCGTCGAGAGCCATGCCACCACATCCTCGAT
This sequence comes from uncultured Alphaproteobacteria bacterium, assembly GCA_963732635.1. Taxonomy (GTDB): domain Bacteria; phylum Pseudomonadota; class Alphaproteobacteria; order Rhizobiales; family Hyphomicrobiaceae; genus JAKFWF01. The sequence continues at coordinate 29,488 of CAVTAL010000024.1, read as the reverse complement.
TTCTTGGGCGCTGAGAACCGGTTTGCCGCGAAACCGGGGCGCGACCCGCGTCAAGCGATCAATCCGATGGTACGGCGGCATCATGGTCGACGGATTGAGTTGGCTCTGGTCGACCAGCCGATAGCGTAGCTGACCTACGGTGAGCCGCCCGCCGACGCCCGCGAGCGTGGGAGCGAGATCGCCCTGGGACGGCTCACCTGTTGCCGGTATTTGGTGGCAGATCAGACAATTTCCAGTCTCCCGGTCGAGCACGATTTTGCGACCACGCTTCGGCTCGCCTGTAAGACCGGCGAGCGGCGCCGGGATCGCATCGCCCACCACTTCGTAGCTGGCGATTGATGTGTCAGCGCCTAGCGCCGGCTGAAGCATGCTGATTGCGGAAACGATCAGGCCCGCAATCAGTCCCTGTGTCAGCCGATGCACGGTGATGCCTCACGCGCGCAGCTTGATGTTCTTCAGCGGCAGCGAGCGCACCGGTTTGCCGGTGGCGGCGAAGATCGCGTTCAATACGGCGGGTGCGGCGACCGCGATGGTGGGCTCGCCAACACCGCCCCAGAAACCGCCCGACGGCACCGTCACCGTCTCGACAAGTTTCGGGTAATCGGCCATGCGCATAACCTCGTAGCTGTCGAGGTTGGTCTGCTCGACGGCGCCGTCCTTGAGGGTGATTTCCTCAAAGAAGCTCGCCGACAGGCCGTAGGCGACCGAGCCGACGACTTGGGCCTCGACCTGATCCGGATTGACGACGTGGCCGCTGTCGGTGCCCATCACCAGTCGGTGTACGGTAACCTTGCCGACATCGCTGACCGAGACTTCGGCGGCGGCGGCGATATAGCTGCCGTATCCCATGTGCACCGACAACCCGCGGAACTGACCGGCCGGCGGCTTCGACGTTTCCCAGCCAATTTTGTTGGCAACCGCGTTGAGCACGGCGAGATGCTTGGCTGTGCGCGGGTCCTTGGTCATCAGCGCGCGACGAAACTCCAGCGGATCGCGACCGGCGGCCTTGGCCACTTCGTCGATGAAGCATTCGAGATAGAACGCATTCTGGTTGTTGTTGACACCGCGCCAGAAGCCGGGCGTGAGGTGATGATTGCGCATCGCGTAATCGACCAGCACGTTCGGTATGGCGTAGGGGATAGACCCTTCCTTGGCATACTTGCCATCGAGCGGGTTCAGTCCCTGGAAGGCGATGAAATCAACGCCGTCCTCCATGCGTTGCGGCGCGACCGACGCCAGGATCGACTGGCCGGAGAGGCGAACCTGCAGTCCGACGAGGTTGCCCTTGTCGTCGAGACCGGCCTGCAACCGGCACTGGCTGATCGGCCGATAGCGGCCTTGACGCATGTCCTCTTCGCGGCTCCACAGCAGCTTGATCGGCACGCCTGGGATCTGCTTTGCCAGCAACACAGCCTTGGTCGTCGGGTCCTGGAAGCCGCGACGTCCGAAGCCGCCGCCGAGGTGGACCTTGTAGACGTCGCATTTTGCGGGCGGAAGGCCGGCAGCCTCGGCGCAGGCCGCGAGCGCGGCATCGCCGTTCTGCGTCGGCACCCACACCTCACACTTGTCGGTGGTCCACTTAGCTGTGGCGTTCATCGGCTCCATGGTTACGTGGTGCCAGTAGGGCGCGGTATAAACCGCCTCAACTTTCTTGGCGGCACCGGCGATCGCGCCTGACGCATCACCGACTTTATTGTAGGCCGCGACGTTCTCGGTGGCGGTGAGGCCGAGTTTCAGCGCTTCGCCGATACCGGCGCTCGTCACCTTGGTGTTAGGATTTTCCTCGTACGTGATACTGACCGCCTCCAGCGCCTTGTTGGCGTGCCACCAGGTATCGGCGACGACGGCCACCGCACTCGTGCCAACCTGAAGCACATGCGTCACGCCCGGCATGGACTTCGCCTTCGCGCCATCGAAACTCTTGATCTTGGACCCGTGCACGGGCGCATCCTTGATCGAGGCAACCAGCATGCCCGGCAGCTTCAAATCGATGCCGTAGACCTGTTTGCCGTTGAGTTTTTCGGCGGTATCGAGCCGCTTCATCGGCCGGCCGGCGATCTTCCAATCTTTTGGATCTTTAAGGGCGATGTTCTTCGGCGGCTCGAGCTTGGCAGCGGCGGCTGCGACCTTGCCATAAGTAGTCTTGCGCTTCGAAGCGGCGTGCGAAATGACGCCTGCCTGAACAGAGCACTCGGCAAGCGGCACTTTCCATTCATTGGCTGCGGCCTGCAGAAGCATTTCGCGGGCAGCGGCGCCGCCCTTGCGGACGTAGTCGTGAGAGGCGCGGATGCCCCGGCTGCCACCAGTCGACATGTCGCCCCACACGCGATTGCGCGCGAGGTTCTGGCCGGGCGTCGGGTATTCCCATTTCACCTTTTTCCAGTCGCACTCAAGTTCCTCGGCCACGAGCTGGGCGAGGCCGGTCAACGTGCCCTGGCCCATCTCGGAACGGGCAATGCGGATCACCACGTCGTCATTGGGGCGGATGAATACCCAGGCGCCGACTTCGTCACCTGTCGTTTCAGCGGTTTTCTGGGCAAATACGCCGTCGATCCCGGGCAGTGATATGCCGATGGCGAGGCCGCCACCGGCGGCGGCACTGCCAATGAAGAACTGGCGACGCGAAAGCTTGGCTAACTTGGTCATTGCTGCATCGTCTCCTGGGCGATCACGCCTTGGCCTTGGTCTTGCCAGAAATTTCAGCTGCGGCCTGTTTGATGCCGGCCTTGATGCGCTGATAGGTGCCGCAGCGACAGATGTTGGTCATCGCATCTTCGATGTCCTTATCAGTCGGGTTCGGCTTCTTTTTCAGCAGCGCCGCGGCGGCCATGATCTGGCCGGACTGGCAATAGCCGCACTGGGGCACGTCAAGGGCGGCCCACGCCTTCTGAATTGGGTGCGTCGATGTCGCCGACAAGCCCTCGATGGTGACAATTTTGTCCCCGGCCTTCAAAGAGCTGACCGGGATCGAGCACGAACGCTGCACTTCACCATTGATGTGCACCGAGCATGCGCCGCATTGAGCAACGCCACAGCCGTACTTGGTTCCGGTAAGTCCGACCTGCTCGCGCAACACCCACAACAGTGGCGTGTCGTCCTCGACCTTCACGTCGATTGCCTTACCATTCACGTTGAGTTTAGCCATCGACTTGGTTCCTCCGCGAACAACGGGATACTTTGCGACTTGGACAATCGACCGCAACCTACGCGAACATTTTTGGCTGTGCCAGAGGAGGTCGGCAATCGGCATGGTTTACGGGCACCCGTCCTTGCTGGATCTGCTGCGTTGCAACAAGAAATACACCGATCATTTTGTCGTGAGTTCGGACCGCCAAGCCGTTGCAGGGCTTCGTCGGCCAACGTGATCGAAGTCCTGGCGGGCACCACGAAGGTGGCATAGAGATGCCGCTTGGACCTCGCCCGGGAGGCGAAAAACGTGGAGTAGAGTCGTGAGCCATCCGCAGTCCACATCGCCCGGCACCTTGCCGCTCGCCGGCATCCGCGTCGTCGAGTTCAGCCAGATGGTAATGGGGCCGTCTTGCGGCATGATCCTGGCCGACCTAGGCGCTGATGTGATCAAGGTCGAGCCACCGAAGGGTGATCGCACCCGCTATTTCAAAAGCGTGGCCTCTGGCTTCTTCAATACCTACAGCCGCAACAAGCGTTCGATCGTCATCGATACCGGGACGGCGCCAGGCCAGGAGGTGGCGCGCCGGCTGATCGAGCGTTCCGATATCCTGATCGAAAACTTCCGGCCTGGCCTGATGGCAAGGTTCGGCCTCGATTTCGAGGCGGTGGCGAAGTTCGCGCCTCGCCTCATCTATTGCTCTCTCAAGGGCTATCTGCCGGGGCCTTATGAGAACCGCCTCGCGCTCGACGAGGTGGTGCAGATGATGGGCGGGCTCGCCTACATGACCGGCCCACCGGGGCAGCCGATGCGGGCCGGTGCGTCCGTCAACGACATCATGGGCGGCATGTTCGGCGTGATCGCCATTCAGGCGGCGCTGCGCGACCGTGAGCGAACGGGCAAGGGGGCCTACATCCAAAGTGCACTGTTCGAGAACAACGTGTTTTTGATGGCGCAGGCGATGATGTTCGAGAGCGTCACCGGTGAGAAGTCCATACCCTGGTCGGTGAAGGCGTCGCCGTGGCCGGTCTACGATCTCTTCGAAACGAACGAGGGCGAGAAGATCTTCGTGTCGATCGTCGGTGAGGAACAGTGGGAGGGCTTCTGCCGCTCCTTTGGGCGTGAATCGTGGCTGGCCGATCCAAGGCTTGCGACCAGCCAGGGCCGGGTCGACAATCGAGGCTGGATCATCCCGGAAATCGCATCGATCCTGAAGACACGCTCGATGACGGATCTATGCCAGATACTGGAAACGCTCGGCTTGCCGTTCGCGCCGGTCAACAAGCCAGGCGACCTGTTCGACGACCCGCACCTCAACGCATCGGGCGGGTTGATGGAGCTGCAACTCACCGATGGCCGCATCGTCCGGACGCCGACGCTGCCATTCTCGATCGACGGCCATCGCACGCAAAAGCGGCGCGATCCGCCACAGGTCGGCGAGCACACGGCGGAAATTCTTGCCGAATTGGGGCTCGCGAAATCGCCCGCAGCCGAGTAAAAGTGTCGTCAAGCCTGCGAGAAGGCATCGGAAACATAAGGGGAGTGAGACATGAAGTTCAATCGTCGCGAGGCACTGGCCGGCGCATCGGCGATAATCGGTGCCAATCTGCTGCCAACCGCATCGCGTGCAGCTGGCGCGGCTTCCATCGCCTTTGGGCCCAATACGCCGATCTATGCGCTTGCGCCCATCGCGGAGGCGAAGGGCTTCTTCAAGGCCGAAGGATTGGACTTCAAGCTCGTCGTCGGCAATGCCGGCACCCACGGCCGGCAGGCGCTTGCCGCCGACCAGGCGATGTTCGCGCACGGTGATGCCAGCCACCCGCTGCAACTGTCGACGCGTGGCAAGCCAGCCAAGATCATCATGGCGTCGCAGATGATCTCGTCCATTGCCAACGTCGTGGTGCGCAAGGACCTGTTCGACGCCGGTATTAACACCGTCGAGAAGCTCGGCAACTACAAGCGACCCGACGGCGCCAAGCCGATTGTCGCCGCCACCGCCATCGGGTCCGGCACCTGGATGTACGGCACCTACATTTTCGAGTCGAAGAAACTCGGCGACAAGATCAATTGGGTTGCCGGCGGCGGCCCCAAGACGATGTATCCGGGCCTCGAAACCAAACAGTTCGATGCCATCATGGCGGTGCCGGGCTGGGTGATCGAGGCTGAGAAGCTCGGCTTCGGCAAGGTGATCTACGACACCTCCAAGCCCGGCGTATTCACGACCGATTTCGGCGGCACCGTGCCGGTACTCGTGGTCTATACCTTGGCTGAGACCATCGCCACGCAGAAGCCGCTGGTGCAGTCGTTCGTCAACGCCATGTATCAGGCCATGAAATGGGTCAAGGCGACGCCGATCGACGAGGTCTACGCGCTCGTCGGCGAAAAACACTATGCCGGTGTCGATCCGGTCGCGGTCAAGGCGGAGATGGGGTTCGACAAGATCACCTGGGACTACAACGGCCAATTCGACAAAGCGGCCTTCGAGCGCGGCGGCAAGGTCTGGTATCGCGCCGGTTCCGATATTCCGCCTTCGAAGTACGAGGACATCGTCGACATGAGCTTCATCGAGGCGGCGCAGGCGAAGTACAAGTGAGCGTCGCTGCGATTGAGGACGCCGGTTTGATGCCGGCGGCGCAGAAGACCCGCATTACGGTCGAGGCGCTCGATAAGCGCTACAAGACGGCGGCTGCCGATGTGGTGGCCGTCGACAACGTCTCGTTCGAAGTGAAGCAGGGCGAGTTCGTGGCACTGCTCGGTCCCTCGGGCTGCGGCAAGAGCACGATCCTCAACATGGTTGCCGGCCTGCTGTCTAAGTCGGGCGGGCGCATCCGCATCGACGGCGACGAGGTGGTGGAGGGACAGGTCAACCGCAAAGTCGGCTACGTCTTCCAGCGCGACACCGTGTTTCCTTGGCGAACCGTCGAGGCCAACATCGGCTATGGTCTGGAGATCGCCGGGGTCGCGAAACCGGAGCGCGAAGCCAAGGTCGCTCGCACGATCGAGATCGCGGGACTGAGCGGCTTCGGCAAAAGCTTTCCGCGCATGTTGTCGGGTGGCATGCGCCAGCGCGTTGCCCTCATGCGCACGCTCATCATGGAGCCCGAGATCCTGCTGATGGACGAGCCGTTCGGCGCGCTCGACACCCACACCAAGCTTGAGATGCACAAGACGCTGCTCGAGATCTGGGAGCGTGAGCGTCAGACCGTGCTGTTCGTCACCCACGACCTCGGCGAGGCGTTGACGCTCGCCAGCCGCATCATCCTGCTGTCGGCCCGTCCCGGCCGGCTGAAGGAGGATTTCGCGGTGACGTTCGCGCGTCCGCGCGATGCCGTGACCTTGCGCGAAACGGAAGAATTCGGCCGGCTCTACTCGCACATCTGGCATTCGCTAGGCGAGGAATTCCGCCGCACCAAGGCAGAGTGACGATGGCCAACGAACGTCTCAAAATCCTGTTCTGGCAAATCGCGATCCTGGTGGTGACGTTTTGCGTTTGGGAATGGGGCTGGGAGTTGCGCAAGGTTGCCGGCATGAAGCCGTTCGTGCCATCGATCCTCGACCCTTATTTCATTTCGAAGCCGTCCTCGATCTGGACCAGCTTTTTGAAGCTCGGCTGCTTCTCGGACAAGAACGGGTTTGCCGCCTGCTTCGCCGCCAACCCGAACAACCTGTGGCTGGCGACCCTCGTCACCTTGAAGAACATGTGGTGGGGTTTCCTGTTCGGCGCCTCGGGCGGCATCCTGGCCGGCCTGATCCTCGGTCGTTCCGACTATCTGTCGAAGATCTTCAGTCCCTATATCGTCGCCATGAATTCGGTTCCGCGCATCGCCCTGGTGCCGCTGATCATCTTGATGTTCGGCCTCGGCGATATGTCGAAAATCGTCACCGCCTGCATCGTCGTGTTCTTCGTGGTGTTCTTCAATACCTTCGAGGGCACCCGCGCCGTCGACCGCGACCAGATCGCCGCCGCCCGACTGCTGGGCGCTAGCGAACTGACCGTGATGCGCACCGTCGTCATTCCGTCGGCGTTGGCCTGGGTGTTCGCGTCGCTGACGCCGGCGGTTTCGTTCGCGCTGATCGGCGTCATTGTCGGCGAGTTCATCGGCGCCGAGCGCGGCCTCGGCAAGCTGATCATCGAGGCCGAAGCCCGCGCCAACGCCGCCGAGATGATGGTGACGATCTTCGTGATGATGGTGGTCGGCATCATCCTCGCCTATTTCGTGCGTCGCGTGCAGTCGTATCTGTTGCGCTGGCAGCCGCAGTTCGAGCAGCAACATTGAACTAGCCGCGTTTGACCCACCGCTCTTGCCACTCCACTATTGTCATCCCGGGGCTTGTCCCCGGGACCCATGGTGCCTCAAACTCGTCATCAGAATTCTTTGCACGATGGTTCCCGGCAATGAATGCCGGGATGACACCGCTCGTGGGGTGACGTATGGGGCAAGAACTGTTCGGTGCAGGCGGGCGGGCGGATAAGACGGGGCGGCATGGTTGATCTCAATCAGACTTTCGACGTCGTCGTGATCGGCGGCGGTAACGCGGCGATCTGCGCGGCGATCTCGGCCAAGCGAGAAGGTGCCGGTTCGGTGCTGGTGCTGGAAGCCGCGCCGAAGTTCTATCGCGGCGGCAATACGCGTCACACGCGCAACATGCGCTGCGCCCACGATGCGGCAACCGCGACGCTGTCCGGCCCCTACTCCGAGGACGAGTTCTGGGACGACCTGCTGAAGGTCACCGGCGGCAACACCGACGAGCAGCTCGCCCGCTACATGATCGCCGAGAGCAAGCCGATGCTCGACTGGATCGCCGAGCAGGGCGTGCGTTTTCAGCCGTCGCTCGGTGGCACCCTATCATTGGGCCGTACCAATTCGTTCTTCCTCGGCGGCGGCCGGGCGATGCTGAACGCACTTTATCTCACAGCCGAAAAGCTCGGCGTCGAGGTGCTGTACGACGCCGAGGTGATCGACCTCGACATCAAGCAGGGCATGTTCCATTCGGCCACGATCAAGCGCGATGGCGCGCGGCAAGCGATCAAGGCCAAGGCACTGGTTGCGGCTTCGGGCGGGTTTGAGGCCAACATCGAGTGGTTGAAGGAATCCTGGGGCCCCGCCGCCGACAACTTTCTCATTCGCGGTACGCCTTACAATCGAGGCACTGTGCTCAAGATGCTGATCGAGCGCGGTGTGCAGCCGATCGGCGATGCCACGCAGTGCCACGCGGTTGCGATCGATGCCCGCGCGCCGAAGTTCGACGGTGGCATTATTACGAGACTCGATTGCGTGGTGTTCGGCATCGTCGTCAACAAGCATGCGCAGCGCTTCTACGACGAGGGCGAGGACGTCTGGCCGAAACGCTATGCGATCTGGGGCCGCCTCGTCGCCGCCCAGCCCGACCAGATCGCCTACATCATCTTCGATGCGTCATCGCTTGAGATGTTCATGCCGTCGCTGTATCCGCCGATCCAGGCTGGCTCGATTGCTGAACTGGCGGGCAATTTTCAGCTTGACGCGGCTATACTGGAAAAGACCGTCGCCGACTTCAACGCCGCAGTCCGGCCCGGCACTTTCGATCATACAATCCTCGATGATTGCCGCACCGAAGGGCTGACACCGGCCAAGACCCACTGGGCGCGCAAAATCGAGAAAGCGCCGTTCTATGCCTATCCCGTGCGGCCCGGAATCACTTTCACGTATCTCGGCACGAGGGTGAACCGCGAGGCGCGCATGATGCTCAACGACGGCGGCCCGTCCGGGAACATGTTCGCGGCGGGAGAAATCATGGCAGGCAACGTGCTGGGTCGCGGCTATGCGGCGGGAATTGGAATGACGATCGGCAGCGTGTTCGGCCGGATCGCTGGACGGGAGGCGGCGCGTCATGTCAGCAAGTAATACGCACGCCACGGCGGCACTCACCGAAGCCGACCGGTTGATGACCGTCTGCAACTCCTGCCGCTATTGCGAGGGCTTATGCGCGGTGTTCCCAGCGATGGAAATGCGGCGCGCGTTTCCCGACGGCGACCTCAACTACCTCGCCAACCTTTGTCACGGTTGCGGCGCCTGCTACGTCGATTGCCAGTTCTCTCCGCCGCACGAATTCAACGTCAACGTGCCGAAGACGCTCGCTGTGGTGCGGGCCCAGTCTTATCGCTCCTATGCGTGGCCGTCGGCATTTCGGCCGCTGTTCGACCGCAATGGCCTGGCGGTCAGCATCATCGCGGCGCTGGGCGTCGCGGTGTTCATTGCCGGCTTTGTCGGCTGGACCGATCCGCGGGTGCTTTACAGCGCCCACACCGGGCCCGGTGCGTTTTACAAGTTGATGCCGCACAATACGATGGCGGCATTGTTCGGCGCCGTGTTCTTCTATGCCATAGTCGCGGTGCTGATGGGGGCGCGCAATTTCTGGCGCGATATTGGCGAACCGGCCGCGACGCTGAGGCAGCCGAAACCGCTGCTGCAGGCGATCCGGGATGCCGGCAGTCTGCGTTATCTCGATGGCGGCGGTGTCGGTTGCTACAACGCCGATGAGCGGCCGACCGATCACCGGCGGTTCTATCATCACATGACGCTGTATGGCTTCATTCTGTGCTTCGCGGCCACCTCGGTGGCTACGCTCTATCACTATTTGCTCGGACGGATCGCGCCCTATCCCTGGTGGGATCTGCCGGTGGTGCTGGGCACAGTTGGTGGCATCGGTCTACTGATCGGTCCGGCAGGGTTGCTCGCCGCCAAAGGTCGCCGCGATCCCGACATGAGCGATGGGTCGGCCACGGGCATGGAGGTTGCCTTCCTGGCGATGCTGTTCATGACCAGCTTCACCGGATTGTTGCTGCTGGTTCTGCGCGCGACCCCGGCGATGGGCATGCTGCTGGCGATCCACCTCGGCGTGGTATTCGCCTTGTTCCTGACCATGCCTTACGGCAAGTTCGTGCATGGCATCTATCGCTTCCTGGCGCTGGTGCGCTACGCTCGCGAGCGCCGCGACGAACACGGCTGATTTGATGATGCGAAGCTTCGGCTTGGCACCCCGTCCCGTCGCAGCCGGCCGGCTCCGCGAAGCGGTGTCGGATGCGACAACATAGGACACGTCCATGGTCCAGGTTCGCTATTTCGTCGCCGATGTCGATCAGGCGATTGCATTCTACACCGGCTGTCTAGGCTTCACGCTTGAGCAGCAGTTCGGGCCGGCGATGGCGATCTTGGCACACGGCGACCTCAAGCTCTGGCTCGCCGGACCCGCTGCTTCGGCCTCGAAGCCGATGCCGGATGGGGCGAAGCCCGGGCCGGGCGGTTGGAACCGTTTCGTTATCACCGTGCCGGATCTGGCGTCCCTGGTTGCTGGTCTGCGTGGCCAAGGCGTCACGTTCCGCAATGACGTCCTGGCCGGTCCCGGCGGGCTGCAGATCCTTTGCGAAGACCCGTCCGGCAACGTGATCGAGTTGTTTCAACCCGCCTGACCGGAGATGCGCCTCATGGAAACCCTGCGACCGCTGGCGGCCAAGGCAGCAGCATTGCTCAAGTCACGCGGCGAGACGATTGCGGTTTCGGAGTCCTCGGCCGGTGGTCTGATATCGGCGGCGCTGCTCGAAGTGCCGGGTGCCTCGGCTTATTTTCTCGGTGGCGCGGTGATCTACACCCGGCAGGCGCGGGCCGCATTGCTCGGTATCGACGATGCCGCCATGAAGGGCATGCGCTCGGCGAGTGAGCCTTATGCAACCTTGCTCGCCAAGACTGTTTCCGCGCGTCATGGTGCGACCTGGGGGCTCGCCGAAACCGGCGCCACTGGTCCGACCGGCAACCGCTACGGCGATGCCGCCGGTCACGCCTGCATCGCGGTCGCTGGGCCGAAGCCTCACACAATGACACTCGAAACTGCCTCATCCGATCGCGAGGCGAATATGCGGCGGTTCGCAGCCGAAGCGCTCACGGTGCTCATCAACGCGCTGGAAGCAGCATGAGTGCCGAATTCGATTTTCTGAGCGCGGTAGAATTGCGGCGGCTCATTGCCGAACGGGAAGTATCGCCGGTCGAGCTCACGCGCCGGGCCCTGGAAAAGGCCGATGCCACCCAATCAAGCCTCAACGCGTTCTTTCTCCTGATGCCGGAGCTCGCCATGGCGGCAGCCTATGCGGCTGAAGCGGCGATCATGAAGGGTGAGCCACGCGGGGCCCTGCACGGTTTGCCGTTTTCCGCCAAGGATCTCATGGCTGTCGGCGGCCAGCGCTACGCATCCGGTTCGCGCACGATGGCCGGCAACATAGCGTCGGTCGATGCGCCGGCTGTCGCGCGCGCCAAGGCGGCCGGCGCGATCCTGATCGGAAAAACGACGACCAGCGAATTTGGCTGCAAGCCGGTTGGCGACAGCCCGCTCACCGGCATCACCCGCAATCCCTGGAACCTGGACAAGACACCGGGCGGGTCGAGCGCGGGAGCGGCGGCATCGGTTGCGGCCGGGATCACGCCGTTCGCGCTCGGCACCGACGGCGGCGGTTCGATCCGCATTCCATGTTGCCTGACAGGGCTTGCCGGCATCAAGGGCCAGTTCGGTCGTGTACCGGTTTGGCCGACCTCGGCAACGCCGACGCTGGCCCATGTTGGGCCGATCGCGCGTTCGATCGAGGATGCGGCGCTGCTGTTCTCCGTGATCGCCGGCTACGACGCACGCGATCCGGCAAGTGTCGCCGGTCCGGTGCCCGATGTGGTTGCGGCCTGCCGGACTGGCATCGAAGGGCTCCGAATCGCCTGGAGCCCGACATTGGGGTATGCCAAGCCAACTTCCGAAGTCGTCGAAATCGTCGGTGGCGCGGTTCGCCAGCTTCAGGCGCGGGGCGCGCGCGTCGATCTCGTGGAGCAGGTGTTCGACACTGATCCGTGCGACCTTTGGACGGCGGAATTCTATGCCGGCGTCGGTACTCGGTTGAGACCGTTCCTTGAAACACAGCGCGAACTGCTGGATCCTGCGGTGGCCGATATTCTCGATCATGCCTTGGCCCAGGATCTGCGAACGTATTATGCCCGCGTGTTCGAACGCTATGCTCTGCGCGACAAGATCCGAACTTTCTTCGAAAGCTATGACGTATTGATCTCACCGGTGCTGCCGGTGACTTCCGTGCCGGCGGGACGCGATATTCCGGACGGCATGGCGGACCGAAATCTATTGTCGTGGGTCTATTATACGTACCCGTTCAATCTGACGGGCCAGCCGGCAGCTACCGTGTGCGCCGGCATTGCGGCGGATCGCATGCCGGTCGGCATGCAGATCGTCGGCCGCGCGCTGGGTGAGGCCGACGTCGTTCGTGTCGCAGCCGAGGTCGAGCGGCTGCATCCGCCGGGATACAACCACGCGCCATTCGGTCTCGGCTAGCTCCTGAACGCGCTGCCGCCATCGACGTCGAGCGTCGCACCGCTTACGTAGCCGCATGCGGGCGAAGCCATGAAGGCAGCTGCGTTGGCCATCTCCTCGGCGGACGCCAACCGGTCGAGCGGCATGTTGGTCAGCATCTCTTCCCAGCGGTTCTCGTCACCAAGCGCGGTCTTGGCACGCGCCTTCGACAGCGTGATGATGCGATCGGTCAGTGTCGCTGATGGGTTGATTGCGAACACGCGCACGCCCCAGTCAACCGATTTGCCACCGACGGCGCCAGTGAAGGCCATCAGCGAGGCATTGCCCATTGCACCGCAGACGTAGTCGTAACGCGGACTGCGGCCGGCGGCGCCGATGATGTTGACGATGGTGCCGGCGCCACGTCTCCTTCATTTTGGCGAGATAGAGCTTGGTCATATGGATGTAGCCGAACACCTTGAGGTTCCAGGCCTCCTGCCAGCGCTCCATCGAGAGGTCGAGGAGGCCGCCGCCGGGAATGGCACCAGCGTTGTTGACCAAGATCGTGACGTCGGGATAGGTGGCCGCGACACGCTCGCGTTCCTCCCCCTTCGACAGATCAGCGGCACAGGTTTCGACCTTGCCAAAGCTCTTCAGTTCTGCGGCGGTGGCGGCTAGCTTTTCAGCATCGCGGGCGACAAGTATCACCGAGCAGCCCTCTTGCAGGAACACCTTGGCGCAGGCACTGCCGATGCCCTTCGAGCCGCCTGTAACGAGCACGCGATTGCCTTTGAGCTTGAGATCCATGGGGCGTTCCTCTTGATTTTGGTGGAGCTGAATGGCTGTCGCCAGACCGGCAGTGCAACTGCGGGTCACACCGTGCATCAGAACTTCGGGAAGCGCCAGATCCCGGCCGCGCATGAGGCCATGGAGGGATCAGCGCATCGGCAACACTTTCTTCACCACGTTGCGTCAACACTTGGTCCGGGATCTGCGGGAGGGTCGCATGCGGCGGATGAAGGCGGCTGTTTTGGTGCTGGTACTGCTGGCGGCCGGCAAGGTCGCGACGCAGGACTATTTATATCGCACCGGAACCAGGGAGGTGTTGGTCAACACCTACCGTGATCGCGCGATTGCCGCTTGCCAGAAGGATCCGCGCAACCAAGGGCTGGTCGCCAACGCAAGTGCCTGGTCGAAGCCCGCCGATATCAAGGTCGTGATCGGCAAGAGCGATCTCGACGTCTGGTTCTGGCAGATCGACAACGCGCTCTGGAATGCGCGCTACCGCAATCCATATCTGCATCTGGCGACCGGCGACCGGATGTCGAACGTGAGTTGCGAGTACGACATCGTGCACGGCATCGCCAGCGTCTCGCGCGGCTGAACTATCTGCGCCGCGCTTCCAGGCAGATCTGAGCCATGAACAGGTGGTCGTAACGACCATCGGTGAGGCGCGAAATCAGCTGTGTGCGGGCCGAGAACGGTGTTACCGGCGCAACGGATACGACATCGTAGCCGGCCTGTTCGAACATAGCGGCATAACTTTCGGGCGTGAACCAGCGCATGTGGGTGCGATCGAACACGCCTTGGTCAGCCAATCGGAAGCGGCCGTGGGCGAGTTCGCGGATCACGCGCCAATGCGAAATGTTGGGTGAACTTGCCAGCACGGTGGCGCCCGGTCGGATGAATGGACGCAGGCGCTTAAGCACTGTCCAAGGTTCGACCAGATGCTCCAGCACTTCGGACATGATGAGAGCGTCGAACGAACACGGCGCCCAGTTGAACTCAAGCTGCTCGACATCGCCGACGATCACCTCGGAAAGCAGTGGTCGGGCTTCGGCGGCGGCATTCTCGAACAATTCAACGCCGGTATAGGAGACGGCACGGCCACGGGCCAGGGCCAACGCGCCGGTGGCGCCGGTGCCGCAGCCAATCTCCAGGATGCGTGCAGTCGGATCCTGCGGCAAGCGTGCGATGAGGTCGGCGCGGGCGCCGGAAAAGTAGCTTGCCTTCTTGGTTTGATAGAACCGAGCGAGGCCTTGGTTTGCGGCTACCACGTCTGCTGTCACGCGACCAACTCCATGACGCTGATACAATCGTTGAGTGTGGGCGACGGTAACCTGGATCATTGAACGTCTGGCTAACAAGACAAACAAATGATGGCGCTGACCGCCGACGCGTTAACCACGTTTTAATCCGAACAGGGTCTTCTAGTGGCAAGGTGGGAGACCCGGCATTCGGTGTTCTTTCCGCCGCTCAGTTTTGGCATCAAACGGCTAGAGCTCATGTTGTCGCGTAGCTCGCCTCGATTGTCGTCCGCCTTTGTCGCAGCCTCGATGGTGGCTGCGCTGGCGGGCGCGTGCGCCGACACCGTCAGCGCGCCCATCGACCTGCAGCCGAACAAGGCTGGCGCGGTTGAGTTGTCACGCGTCTATCGCCTCGGCGTCGGCGACAAGATCAAGCTGACAATCTTCGGCGAACCAGACATGTCGGGCACCTACGAGGTCAACGCCGTCGGCAATGTGCCGGTGTCGCTGGTCGGCGAAGTGCCGGCCAAGGGGCGAGGAATCTCCGAATTCCGCGATGCAGTCCGGCAAAAATTATCGCAGGGCTATCTCAACAATCCGAAAGTCTCGGTCGAAGTCGTCAACTTCCGACCGATCTATATCCACGGGGAAGTCCGCAGCGGCGGCGAATTTCCCTACAAGAACGGCTTGAAACTGCGAGATGCCGTCGCTCTCGCGGGCGGGTTCACTTACCGGGCCAACGAAACCCACGTCATTCTTGTTCGCGAAGGCTCGCCGGCTCAGGTCAAGGTGGCATTGCCGGCGGATGTCGACGTGCTGCCCGGTGATAACATCCGTGTTCCCGAGCGCTTCTTTTGAAAACATCCTCATTCCCTCGCGCGTCGGCTGGCAAGCGATGGACGCACTGTTGCCGCACGGCGGTCGCCGTACTGGCGTCGTTTGCATTGGCGACACGCGCCACCGCGCTCGACCTGAGCGACGAGGGGCTTGGCCGCGAGGACACGGTCGCCTTCCGTGATGGTCTGCGCAAGTGGGACAATGCCAAGCGCTTCGGTGCCGAACGGGTCGTCGACCGCGACCGTACGATGTATCAGCCGGATGGTGTCCGGGCCGGCAATTATGTCGTCTATCCCACGATCGGCGCGACGGTTCTGTTCGACGACAACATCTATGCAACTAATAAAAATCGGGCGTCCGACGTACGCTTTGAGATCGTGCCGGTGGTGCGGGCGAAATCTGATCTGCCAAGACACATCCTCGATTTTGCGGTCGGCGCGAAGCTGACTGAATATCTTCGGCACGACGAACTCAATACCGCCGATTTCCGCTTCAACATGGATGGGGCGCTGCATTTCGACAACGCGCACACGCTGTCGTTCAGCCTGCTTTCGGCACTCGATCACGAGGATCGCGCCGCGCCGGACGCGCCGAAGAATGCCGCCGAGAAGACTGGGGTCTTTCACAATCGCGCGATTATCGGCCTCAAACGCGATGCGGGAAGGCTGTGGGCGAGCTTTTCGACCTCGTTCGAGCGTTGGGACTTCCAGGACGTCAAAGCTCGCGACGGTTCGACGATCGATCAGAATTTGCGCGACACTCAGGTTGCAGCCGCCCAGGCGAGGCTAGGCTACCGATTTTCGCCAGGCTTTGAAATTCAAGGCAAACTGCGAGCGTTGCGGCAGGATAATTTTGGCGCCACCGCCGTCGATTTCTCGGCTTACGGTTATGAAGCAATTGCCGGTGTATCAGCCGAAGTCAGCCCCTTGCTGCGATGGCGGCTGCTCGGCGGCTATGGCATCCGCGACTATGACAGCAGCAGCATGCGCACGGCGGGCAACGCCCTGCTTGAAGCGGAAATTCAATGGTTGCCGACCCAATTGCTGACCTTTACGACGACCGCCCGGCGCGCCTACGCGGAAGGCATACTCGGCGATGGTGCGGGTGGCCGCATGGATAATTCTATCAGTGCCAAGGCGGACTACGAGGTTTTTAGAAACCTAGTATTCACCTTAGGGGGTGAATATCGCGAGTCAGAGTTCTTCTCGGAGTTCCAGACGGGACCGCGTCACCATCGGTCGCATAGGGGCAGATTACCATTACACGAAAAACTGGCTGTTTTCCTTGGGGTTTGAGCATCAGACGCAGCGCTCGAACATTGAGGAAGACAATGTGACGCGCAACCGAGTGTGGTTGGGTACGAAGCTTCGCTTCTAGAGTTGAAGAGTGCAATGACCGATCGGTCGAGGAATGACGATGGCGAGGGGGAGCGCGGTTCCGCGATCTCCCTGGGCGATGTCGTGTCCGCGGCCCGTCGCCGAATCAAGCTGATCGCGATCATATCCATCGCCCTCACGGTCAGCGCTGCACTGGTCATCTGGCTGCTGCCTAACCGGTACGAGGCGGTCGCATCGGTTCAGATCGATCAACGCAACAAGGAGATCGTCAATATCAAGGGCGTGATCTCTGACCTGAAAGCGGACGCAGCGACCGTCGACAGCGAGGTCGAGGTCATCCGCTCCAAACAGGTCACCCATCGCGTTATCGAGGAATTGGGGCTGCGCCAGGACGTCGAATTCGTCGGCTTGTCGCGCCTGCAGACTTGGCTGGCACAACTCGGCATCGCACGCGGCGGCTTCAAAGCGGAGCCGCAGCCCCCGGTTTCGATCGCCGAGATCATCGATCCGGTGCATAGGCCCGAGCGTGACGAGATCGCGCGGGCATTTGACCAGCGGCTGAAGGTCAACCGTGTGCGCAACACGCTTGTGCTCGAAATCCATTTCACGTCGGCCGATCCGCTCAAGGCGGCGCGCATCGCCAATGCGATTGCCGAGACATACATCAAGATGCAGATCGAGCAGAAGACCAAGGCGATGGTGGACGCCAGCAGTCGTCTGGGTGATGCGTTGCGGGGCGTTCGCGAAAAAGTTGCCATAGCCGAGCGCGCGATCGAGCGCTTCAAATCGCAGCACGACATTTTCGACGCCGACGGTCACCTGCTGGTCGACCGGCAACTCGCACGCGAGATGGAAGCGCTGGTACTGGCGCGCAATAGGACGTTTACAGCTAAATCCCGCTACGAACAGGCGCGGCGGATGATGATCGACGGCGAGGGCAATGAGTCGCTCGCCGACGTGTTGCAGAGCAATACCGTGCGCTTGCTGCGCGATGAGTTCACCAAGGCATTGCGCAAGCAGGCCGAGGCCGGGACCAAATACGGTCCGAAGCATCCCGAGATGCAGAAGATTGGCGCCGACGTCGCCAAGGCGCAGTCCGAACTCGGCAGTGAAGTCAACAAGATCATCAAGAACCTGAAAACCGAGTTCGACGTTGCGGTCGACGGCGAACGCCAACAGGAAACGCGTTTGGAGCAACTCAAGTCCCAGATTGCGAACTCACGCGAGAAGCAGTGGCAGCTACGCGAACTGGAGCGCGAGGCGACGGCATCCAAGCAGCTCTACGAGGCGTTGCTTGCCCGCAACAAGCAGACCGTTGAAACCCAGGGATTGCAGTTCCCGGATGCCCGGGTAGTCGAACTGGCCGATGTGCCACTCTATCCCATGTCGCCAAAGCGCAAGCAGTTGGCGGCGATCGCGGCGGCGGGTAGCTTTGCGCTGGCTCTTGCCATTGCCCTGTTCCTGGAATTGGGCTCGGGCAGCTTCGCACGACCCAAGGACATCGAAACCGTGCTCGACCTCACGCATCTGGGATCACTCCCCGGTGCGGAGAACCCGCATGCGCTGTCGACAGATCCGATGCGCACGATGCGGATGGTGCTGGCGGAACCTCGCGGTTTGTTCGCCGAGGCCATGCGCGGAATTCGCCACGAACTGGACAATCGTATCGGCCGCGCGCAGCGCCGCGTCATATTGATCGTATCGAGTCTGCCCAACGAAGGGCGCTCGGTCATCGCGTCGAACTTGGCGCTGCATTACGCGGCCGGCCAAGCGAAAACACTGCTGATCGACGCCGATATGCGCAATGGCGGCTTGTCCCGCGATCTTGGTGTTGCCGATCAACCCGGTTTGATCGATGTGCTCGCGGGAGGCGCAACGGTGCAGGAGGCGATCCTGCATGACCGATCCACCGGCCTGCACGTCATGACCGCAGCCCGCCGCCCGGACTTCATGGT
Organism: uncultured Alphaproteobacteria bacterium; assembly: GCA_963732635.1. Classification (GTDB taxonomy): domain Bacteria; phylum Pseudomonadota; class Alphaproteobacteria; order Rhizobiales; family Hyphomicrobiaceae; genus JAKFWF01. The sequence goes on along the minus strand of CAVTAL010000024.1, from coordinate 10,890 downwards.
GGACGCCGCCAGCCTGCTCGAAAGTCATCAGTTCCTGCGCGTTCTTGAGCAATTGCGTAGCGAATTCGACATCATAATCATCGACGCGCCGCCATTGCTGCCGGTGGTCGATGCTCGAATCATCGCCGGCCATGCCGAGGCGATCGTATTCGTCACCGCCTGGCGGCGCACGCCCCGGCAACTTGCCAAGGAAGCGCTTAAGACCCTTGGCCCTGATGGCCGCAAGGTCGTCGGTGCGGTCGTCAATCAGGTCGACTATTCGATCATGGTCGAGGATTGGAGCGCGATTGGCCGGCCCTACGTTGACGCGATTCCGGTCCATGCCGGACAACAGCGGCGCTGGGCCGCTTGAGTGGCAAGCGCGCCGCAGTCTCAGTCAGTGTGAAGGATTTGTCGGTATTTTTGTCGGCAATTGCAGGTGCTGTTCAATCATTTTTTATGCTGATGGGTTCTACTCGACGTCACAGTATCTAGCCGAATCCAGTGATCTGGATCGCGCGCGTTGGGGGTTACATGTCAGCGTACCTGTCGACTTTCACCACTGACCCTGGCTTGTCTCGGACTTCAGGTGAAGCGGGCAAGGATCCGCAGGCGCGCTGGTCGCGACAGGTCGCAGCCGATCTGGTCGGTCTGGCCGACGCCATCGCGATCGAACTCGGTGCGGTGTTGCCGGCGATCATCTACAAGGTCGGTGGCGGCGTGGTGGTCAATTGGACCCAAGTCGCTCAGACAGGCATTATTTCGGCAATTATCGCGGTGTGCTGCCTGCGGAGCTGGGGCCTCTACGACACTTCGCGAATGAACCGCTTTCCGATCGAGCCGATGCGTCTGTTTGCGGCGCTGTTGCTTTCGTTCGCCGCTGTACACGGCATTGGCTTGCCGTTTTCGCCGGGTGCCGCTCACTCCTGGATCTGGTATGCGGTGTGGCTGTCGGCGAGCTTCACCCTGATCCTGTGGTCACGGATGATGGCCCGCATGATTCTAGCGCGGTATACTTCCGCTGGTCGTTTTGACACCCGCGTCGCGGTGTTCGGTGCCGGCGCCATTGCTCGCCGCGTACATGATTATCTCGCCGACCCTGCGCTCGGCATCAGCTTTGTCGGCGTTTACGACGATCGCCAAGGACAACAGCGGTTGAACCCGGAAGGCCTCGATGTCGATGGCCGGCTTGAGGATTTGATAGACGCTGGTCGCGCCGGTCGTGTTGACCAGATCATCATCGCATTGCCACAGGCGGCCGATCGCCGAGCCGCCGAGGTAGCAAAGAAGCTCGCGCAGTTGCCGCTCAGCCTCCACGTCGTCACGCACATCGCGTCAGATCTGGTGGATAGCGCGGCCAGGCATCGGGTGTCCAACCTGGGACCGGTCGGATTGCTCGATGTAAAGCGCAAGCCGCTCGCCGACTGGGCGCCATTGGTCAAGCGTGTCGAGGACTATGGCTTGGGCGCGCTATTGCTGGTGCTATGTGCGCCACTGCTGCTGCTGTGTGCGATTGCGATCAAGGTCGACAGTACCGGGCCGGTATTCTTCCGGCAGCGCCGCCGGGGTTTGAACCAGCAAGTGATCGAGGTTCTGAAATTCCGCAGCATGACGGTGATGGAGGATGGTCCTGACGTGAAGCAGGCAACGAAAAACGACGCGCGCATTACGCGGGTTGGTCGCTTCCTTCGTCGGTCGAGCCTCGACGAGTTGCCGCAACTGCTCAATGTCATCAAAGGCGAAATGTCGCTGGTCGGGCCGCGACCGCACGCCCTCGTTCATGATGAGCACTGGGGCGAAATGCTCGAATCCTATGCCAACCGTCATCAGGTCAAACCTGGGATGACCGGTCTTGCGCAGGTCATGGGCTGGCGTGGCGAGACCGAAACGCCGGCAAAGATGCAAGCGCGGGTCGAGCACGATCTGGCCTACATCGCCGATTGGTCGCTTGGCCAGGACTTCCGAATACTGGCGCAGACCGTACGTGTGGTCGTGCGCGGCGATAACGCCAACTAATGAGAAAGCGCCTTGCACGGCAGGGCACGAGGTGGAACGTTCGAGATGTTGAAGCGGGTGCCACTGCCGGTCGTCGGGCTGATCTTGAGCCTGCTGTGCCCGACCGAGCTGTCGCTGTACATCGCCGGATTGCGCCTGCCGCCGCATCGCATTGCGCTCATTCTCGTGATTCCGATCGCCCTTTACCGCTTGTTGCTGCGCTCCGACATTCGCATCTGCGGTTTCGACTGGGCCATGATCGCGTTCAATATCGCGACGGTGGCGGCGTTCAACTATCACGGCGTGCAGTTCCTTGGACCGGATCTGGTGCCTTCGAATGGCTTGGTCTACGGCGGCTCTCTCGCACTTGAGAGTCTCGGCGGCTATCTTGTCGCTCGGACCTACATTCGCGATGTCGAGCAGTTCCGTGCGGCGCTGCGCCTGCTGGTCGTGGCCGCCCTGATTGCCGGAATGATCGCGTTGCCGGAAACGCTGCTTGGCCAGCACTTCACACACGATCTGCTGCAGGGGCTGACCGGCTATGTCCATCCGCGAAACATCGAACAGCGGCTCGGTCTGTCCCGCGCCTACGGCACGTTCGATCACCCGATCCATCTCGGCACCTTCTGCGCCAGTGTCTTCGCGCTCGCCTGGTACAGTTCGAGCGCCGGACTGCCGCGCTGGGGTCGAGCGGTCGCCATACTCGGCGCGACTTTCACTGCGCTTTCGTCGGCGCCGCTGCTGGTGTGCGCCGTGCAGAGCGTTCTGATCGGCTGGGATCGCGCCACCCGCGGCGTCCAGGGACGAGCGACCATCACGATGGGATTTCTCGCCGCCATGTACGTCGGCGCCTCGATGGTTATGACGCGCTCGCCGATCGCCTTCGTCGCCACCGGTATGACGCTCGACAGCTGGACCGGCTTTTATCGGCTCGTGATCTGGGAAAACGGCTTGGAGAACGTCTGGGCCAATCCGTGGGTCGGCCTTGGGCTTGCCGACTGGGAACGGCCCGCGTGGATGGCATCGGCCTCAATTGACGCGTTCTGGCTGGTCGTTGCCATGCGGACCGGCATCCCCACGTTCCTGCTGATGATCATCGCGATCATGCTCATTACGCTTGGTGTCGTGAAGAAGGGCACTCGCTCCAAGGACCTGGGGGTTCGCGGGTTCGCGCGCGCCTGGCTGTTCTCACTGATCGCGCTGTCGCTCGCCGCATGCACCGTGCACTACTGGAACGCTCTCTATGCATATTTCTTTTTCTTCCTGGGATTGGCTGGCTTCATAGCCGACCCGAAGCGGGTTCGCGGACGTGCGCCAGCGAACGTACGGCAGCCGGCGCCGGTATCGCGGCCGTTCGCGCCGGTGGTGCCACGCCCGGCGATGGTGTGGGGCTGAGGCGGCTCGTTCAACAAACGGGGCCCGCATAGCCGGCATTCCCACCTGGACGGGCTGCACGCGACGCAAAACCTGATAAGCAATGCTCCATCGCGGCTTCTTCGAAGTCGACGCAAGCAGCATGGAGGAACAGCAGGGATGAAGATCGGTATTATCGGAGTGGGTGCCATGGGCTCGGTCTATGCCGCCCTGCTCGCCGACGTCGGAAAGCATGACGTCTGGGCCATCGATACCTGGAAAGAGCACGTCGACACGATCAACTCGAAGGGCCTCAGGGTCGAGGGCGCCAGCGGCGACCGCACGGTCAAGGTCAATGCCACCATCAGCGCCGCCGATGTGAAGGACTGCGATCTTGTCATCATTGCCACCAAGTACGACGGCGTGACGCCGGCTGCCCAGGCGGCCCTGAAAATGGCCAAGTCCGACGCGCCGATTCTGACCATTCAGAACGGCCTAGGTTCGGCCGACAAAGTCGCGGCGGTGGTCGGCTCCAAGCGGATCATGATCGGTGTCGTCGGCGGTTTCGGCGCGTCGATGAAGGGTCCTGGCCATGCTCATCATAATGGCATGGAGTTCCTGCGGCTGGGGGAAATGGACGGTGGAATGTCGCCCCGACTAGAGCGGGTTGCGGAAACCTGGCGTTCGGGCAGCTTCAAGGTGCTGACCTTCGACGACATCCACAAGATGATCTGGGAAAAGCTGATCTGCAACACGACCTACTCGGGACCATGCGCGATGATGGGCCTGAAGGTAGGTGACGTGCAGGCGAGCCCCGATGCCTGGAAAGTCGCGGCGGCCTGCGCCACGGAAGCCTTCAACGTCGCTCGCGCCAAGGGCATCAAACTCGATTTCGACGATCCCGTCGCCTACGTGAAGGCGTTCGGCCAGAAGATCCCCGGCGCGCGCCCATCGATGCTGCTCGACCATATCGCCGGCCGCCCGGCCGAGGTCGACAACATCAATGGCGCGATCTGCCGCGAAGGTGCTTCGGTCGGTGTCGCAACTCCGGTCAACGACGTCGTCGTGGCGCTGCTGCGTGGCCGCGAGTTAGGCTTCGGCAAGGCAAAAAGCTGAGCAAAGCTTTGGGTTGGCGGCTCGCGCCGCCGACCCGACCGATATTCATGCCGTCAATCGGCCGATCACGACTTGGTCGCGTGCGTCATCACCGGTGGCCGGCGCATCAGGTCGTCGATGCGCGCTCGTTCCTTCTGGAAGTCGACAAGCTGCTTGCCGGTCAGGCGACGCTCTTGCGGCACCTGGATCGCCATCGGATCGACCGGGCGGCTATTGATCAGCACCTCGTAGTGCAAATGCGGACCGGTTACGAGGCCGGTCGCACCCATGAAGCCGATGATCTGCCCCTGTCGCACCTTGGCACCCTCGCTGGTGCCGGGGGCGAACTTCGACTGGTGGGCATAGGAGGTACTGTAGCCATTGGCATGGCGAATGCGGACGTAGTTGCCGTATTCGCCTTTCCACTTGGCCTCTTCGATGACGCCGCTACCGGCGGCCATGATCGGCGTGCCGATCGGACCTGCCCAGTCGACGCCGGCATGCATCCGCAGAAATCCGAGCACCGGGTGTCGCCGCATGCCGAAGCCGGATACGAAGTGCGCCGCATCGCCTCGTATGGGGCGGCGCATCAGGAACTTGCGACTGTTGTTGCCGAACTCGTCGTAATAGTCGACGAGCCCGTCTGGTGTGCGGAAGCGCCAATAGCGCTGGCTGTCGCCACCGGTGACGACCGACGAGTACAGCAATTCGCCAGGTATGGTTTCGGCGCCAGCCTCGTCCCTGACATCGAAGAAATACTCGACGTGATCGCCGTTGCGGATGCGGCGGCGGAAGTCGGTTTCATAGGCGTGGATGCGAAGGATCTGCGAGATCGTGTCCGGTGGCAGGCCCTGCAGCAGCGCTGAATGATAGAGGCTGGCGTAAAGGCTGGCGCCCTGGCTGCTGGCATCGCCATCGGTGAGTACTGCCTGCGCCACCTTGTTTTCGAATGGGGTGGCTCGGGCGATGAATTCGCCGTCGGCGTCGCGGCTGATTGAGACTTTGTGGTTGTGGCCGTCGGCGTAAACCGAAAGACGCGCCGGTTCCATGCGGTCCGGCCTGGTCAGCGAAGGCACCAACGTGATGTGGACTTCCTGGCCGGCCTGCAGCGCGTTGTTAGGGAATATCGACCCGGCCTTGGCCACCATGGCGGCAGCGAGTGCCTTGTCGGCGTTGACCTTCTGCAGCACGCTCAGCAGTGTGTCGCCGCGGCCGGCGCGAACCACCCGCGCTTCATTGCGCTCCAGATCCTCGATCGAGTCATCGCCACTCGTCTTCGGCAGGATCGTCGTATTCGATGGGACGGCCTCGCTCGCAATTGGTTTGGGTGCCATTAGCGAGGGATCGCGCTGGGCCAGTAGCTCGGCACCGTCGGCCTGGAAGCCTGGACGGATGGCGAATGCCTCGGATTCGCGCGCCCGGTTGACGAGGTCGGTTATCTCTTGCGTGTCGAGTTCCTGTCCATCTT
>CAVTAL010000023.1:0-26643 GCA_963732635.1 uncultured Alphaproteobacteria bacterium | reverse complement strand
TTGTCGCCGCCTTGATGGCTTGGGAATACCAGCGCCATGCAACGGTCTCGGCCTGCATCAAAACCGGTGGCACCTGGGATGGCACCGCCTGTCGCGCTGATCCTGGCCGCACTATTCTACAGCGCGATTTGCAACGAAGCTGAACCCCGCCGCTACTTCGCCGCTTCCATGATGGCAGCAACCCCCATGCCGCCTGCGGTGCACACCGAAATCAGTCCACGCCCTCCGCGCTGCGACAACAGTTTGGCGAGGTGCCCAGTGATGCGTGCGCCGGTCGCCGCGAATGGATGTCCATAGGCCAGCGACGAGCCCATCACGTTCATTTTGGCGCGGTCGATGCTGCCAAGTGGCTGTTCGAGGCCAAGCTTGTCGCGGCAATAGGCCGGATCTTCCCAGGCTTTCAGCGTGCACAGCACCTGCGCCGCGAACGCCTCGTGGATCTCGTAGAAGTCAAAGTCTTGAAGCTGGAGGCCAGCCCGCTTCAGCATCTTGGCGACCGCGATGGTCGGCGCCATCAGCAGTCCATCACCGGCGACGAAGTTGTTGGCGGCGGTCTGGCCGTACGTCAGGTAGGCGAGTATTGGCAGGCCGCGCGCGCGAGCCCACTCTTCCGAGGCGAGCAGCACGCTCGATGCGCCATCGGTCAGCGGTGTCGAGTTGGCAGCCGTAAGCGTAGCCCGCTCCGTCTTGTCGAACGCTGTCTTCAGCGTCGCCATCTTGTCGAGACTGATGTCGGCGCGCACGTTGTTGTCGCGATAGACTCCGGCGCACGGTACGACGAGATCGTCGTGATAGCCGGCGCCATAGGCCGCAACCGCCTTCTGGTGGCTTTCGAACGCCAACTGATCCTGCGCCGCGCGCGTGATCTTCCACTCCTGCGCCATCAATTCGCAATGTTGGCCCATGCTGAGCCCCGTTCGCGGCTCGGCGACCGATGGCGGCAGCGGTGCCAACTCGGCCGGCGAGAAGCCCTTGAATACGCCAAGCTTGGCCCCGAACGACTTCTGCATCGACACATCGCGCAAACGGGCTGCAAGTTTCTTCGACACTACAATCGGTGGGTCCGACGTTGTGTCGGCGCCGACCGCGATGCCACATTCAATTTCACCCGTTGCGATCTTCGCGCCGATCGTGATCGCCGCCTGCAGAGAAGTGCCACAAGCTTGGATCATGGTCAGGCCCGGCGTCGAGGGCGCAAGTTTCGAGCCGATCACCGCCTCGCGCGCGATGTTGAAATCGCGGCTATGGGTGACAACCGCCCCACCAACCACTTCGTCGATGTGGACACCAGCAAGCTTGTACTTATCGGCAAGGCCGTTCAGTACCGTCGTCATCATTTCGAGGTTCGTCAGATCCGCATAAAGCGTGTTCGAGCGGCAGAAAGGAATGCGGACGCCACCGACGATGGCGATACGGCGCAGGGCTTGGGTGGTCATCGTGGCCTCGCTGATTGTGCGTTTGCTTTATATTTTGGTCTTCTGCCGGCGCGGGCTGAGTTCATCCTGGACGGCCAAGCCACACCAACACGGCCACGCCGAGCAATCCGATCCAGCCTGGATGCCGCGCCTTGGTTCCGATGGCGACGAGCGCCGAGCCGAGTAGCATCGAGAGGGCGATGGCCGGGACGATGATGGCCTGAGCCGGCGATTGGAGCCCCGGCATCGCCAGTGCCAGCAGGATCACTGCCATGCCCCATCCAAGCACCGTCAATAGATGCCAGCTCGCCCAAAGGATACGGACGTTCAACTCTCGCAGCAGTCCGCCGCCATTGGTCGGGATCAACCCACCCTGACGAAAGCGAGCGAAGATCATCACCTCACCAAGCACTGAATGAAACAGCCCGACCAGGAATGCCAAGATCGCAGCTGCTGTGAAAAAACAGTTCATGCCGATGACCTGATGCTGAGGCGGCTATTCAGCTGCCGCACGGGTTGCCACCGGCGCTGCCTTCGCCTCGTTCGCCTTGAAATGCAGCGGGCCACCACGGAACGGTGCGAAGCCGGTGCCAAAGATGACGCCCGCATCGACCAGATCGATGGTCGGCACCACGCCGTCGTCGAGGGCGCGCTGACTTTCCGAAATCAGCGGTTCGACTAATTCGCGACCCAAGCGTTCGAGCGTTGCCTTGGTGGTGGCGAGTTCGCCCTTCACCGGCTTGCCGTCCTTCCAGGCATAGAACCCCTGGCCCGACTTCTTGCCGAGTTTGCCGGCGGCCACCAACTTGTCCAGCGCCGAACCCTCCGGGTTGTTGCCCAGGATCTTGCCGACGTGCGCGCACACATCGAGGCCGACGGTGTCGGCGAGTTCGATCGGCCCCATCGGCATGCCGAAGGTGCGCGCCGCCTCGTCGATCTTCTCCTTCGACTCGCCGGCCTCCATCCGCTTCATTGCCGCCATCATGTAAGGGGCGAGCACGCGATTGACGAGGAAGCCCGGTACACTCTTGACGATCAGGGGAAACTTGTCGATCGCAGTGACGAATGCCGCGCCCTTGTTGACTTCTTCGTCGCGGCTCGTCGCCCCACGCACGATTTCGACCAGCGGCATCTGCGCCACCGGATTGAAGAAATGGATACCGATCAGACGGCCGGGATCGGCGAAGCCCCTTGGCGATGTCCTCGATCATGATCGACGAGGTGTTCGATGCCAGCACCGCGCCCGGCTTCAGTTTGCCCTCGATCCCCTTGAACAGCGCCTGCTTGACCTCGACGCGCTCCACGATCGCCTCGATGACGACGTCGGCGCGGCCGATCCCTTCGCCCGTCGGGTCGGCGATCAGTCGAGCTTTGGCGGCATCGCGCTGCGCCTTGGTCTTGAACTTGCGGGCAAGTGTCTTTGACTGCGCCGCGATGCCCTTGTTTATCGCTTCGGCGTTGAGATCCTGCAGCGTCACTTCCATGCCGGAGGCGACGCACCAGCCGGCGATGTCGGCGCCCATCGTGCCGGCGCCGATCACGTGAACGCGCATCGGCTTGAAGCCGAGACCCTTCGGCGCCTGGGCCTTTAGTTGCTCGGAAAGACCAAAGACGCGGCGCAGGTTGCGCGAGGTGTCGCTCACCATCAGTGGGGCGAAGGCGCGCGTCTCGGCCTTTTTCAGGCCCTCGAGATTGCCGCCCTCCTTTTCGAAAAGGTCGATCAGGCGAAAGGGCGCGGGATAATGATCCTCGCGCACCTTGGCCGCTGTCTGCTGACGCATCTTCTTGGCGAGGAAGCCGCGCGCCGGCCACTTGGCGAGCATCGCTTTCCAGCCCGATGCAGGTTTTGATTTGCGCTTCTGCATCACCGCCTTGCGGGCGGCCCAGCGCAAAGCTTGCGGACTGTTGACGAGTTCGTCCAGCAGCCCCATGCCACGCGCGGCGGAACTGCGGATCATCGAGCCGGTTAGCATCGTCGTCATTGCCGACATGGCGCCGGCCTGACGGATCGAGCGAGCGGTGCCGTTGAAGCCGGGGAAGATGCCAAGCTTCACTTCCGGGAAACCGACGCGGGTGCTGTCGTCGCGAGTAGCGATGCGATAGTGGCAGGCGAGGATCAGTTCAAGACCGCCGCCGACGCATACACCGTGGATCGCCGCCACCACCGGCACGGTGAGCTTCTCCAACCGATCGAGCATGGCGTTGACCGGCCGGATGCCCTCGATCACCTTCGCCTCGGTGTCGAGTTGGTCGAACTCGCGGATGTCTGCGCCGACGATGAAGCCCTTTTCCTTGCCCGACAGGAATACGAGGCCGCCGACGGTCTTGGCGGCCGCGCCTTTCTCGACGAATTCGACGATCTGCCCCAGTTCTTCCAGCGGGCGACGGCCGAGCGAATTGGCGCTCTCGCCCTCACGGTCGAACACTGCCCAAGCGATGTTCTCCTGGTCGACGGAGACTTTCCAGTCCTTGAGGTGTGCCAGTTCGGTCATCGTTGCCTCCTGAATTCCCCTCTCCCCGCCCTCTCGCTGGGAGAGGGAAAAGGTGTGGCGCGTGCCACGCCGAGGGTAAGGGGCGATGGCAAGCTCGAACGTTTCGAAACCGGGTAAAAGGTAGCGAAACGCCGGCACCAGAACCTGCGTTTGCCCCTTACCCTAACCCTCACCCCGCCAAAACGAGGAGAGGGGATTAAGCTATTCTGCAGCTGACTGAACGGCGCGAGCGTTGTGGCCCGCCGTCAGAAAGTGCGGCCTGACTTCGGCCGGGTCGAAATGATCAACCGCGATGACGCGAGCGGTCAACACTTCGACCTCACGCAGCGCAATGCCCTCGCTCTCGGTGATAACGTTCTTAGCCACCGCGTCGCCAATCCAGTCGCGGCCATGGTAGCGCATAACAACACCGTCGCGCACTGCCCGGTCGAGCTTCTTTTCGGCAGGTTCCGCGGCGATCACCTTTTCGAGCGTCACTTCCAGCAGGCCGGTCGGATCGTTGACGTCCTTCGACACGAACATGAAGCGGGTAAGCCGGTCGCGCACCTCGCCGGGCTCCAGCACGAGGCGGACGACGTCATGACCGAGGCGATCCGGCGCCTGATGATAGTGGCTGCCCAGCGGATAGACGATGCTGCGCATCAAGATGCGCGCCCATGTCACGGGGAAGTTCTCGATGGTGCCGCGCAGCGCCACCTGGAAGCGATAGAGGCCGTTGCGCGCCGCGAGTTCAACAATCTGGCGGTCGGCAGCAGGCTTACCGTCGTCCTCGTAGCGCTTCAGCACGCACGACAGCATGTAGAGTTCCGACAACGCATCGGCGAGCCGGCCGGTCAGCTTCTGCTTGACCTTGAGGCCGCCGCCGAGCAGCGCCACGGTCAGATCGGCGACGAGGGCGAAATTGCGCGCCGAGCGCGACAGCTGGCGATACCATTCGGCGGTGCCGTAGGCCTTCTCCGGCACGTGCGCCAGCATGCCGCCAGTCAAATTGTGGAATAGCGCGCCGAACACGTTGCCGACAGCAAACTGGATGTGACCGAGGAAGGCATCCTCGAAGGCGGCAAGGCCACGCTGCGCGTCCGCATCCTGCACCGCCTTTACTTCCTTGTAGAGGTAAGGGTGCGAGCGCAGCGCGCCTTGGGCAAACGTGATCAGCGTGCGGGTGAGGATGTTCGCGCCTTCGACCGTGATGCCGACCGGCACCGCCTGATAGGCCGCCTGAATGTAATTCATCGGCCCATCGCAGATCGCCCTGCCGCCATGGATGTCCATGGCGTCATTGACAGTGCGGCGCATACGCTCAGTGGTCTGGTACTTCATCAGCGCAGAAATCACCGACGGCTTCTCGCCGCGCGCCACCATCGCGGCGGTGACGGCGCGGGCCGCCTCGTTGACATAGGCAGTCTCGACCATGCGGGCGAGCGGTTCCTCGATGCCCTCCATCTTCGCAATCGGCAGACCGAACTGTTTGCGGATGCGGGTGTAGGCAGTCGTGAAGCGCAGCATCGCCTTGGCGGCGGCGGTCGCCGACGACGGCAGCGAGATCGCGCGGCCAGCGGCGAGGCATTCCATCAGCATGCGCCAGCCGTGACCCGCCATTTTCTGGCCGCCAATCACCCAATCAATCGGAATGAAGACATCCTTGCCCCAGTTCGGCCCATTCGGAAACGCCGAGCCGGACGGCAAATGTCGGCGACCGATATTGACGCCGGGATGATTGGCCGGGATCAGCGCCAGGGTGATGCCGATGTCGGCCTTGTCGCCTATGAGCTTGTCGGGGTCGAACAACCGGAAGGCGAGGCCGACCAGCGTCGCCTTTGGGCCGAGCGTAATGTAGCGCTTGTCCCATGACAGCTTGATACCGAGCGTCTCGCGACCCTCATGCATGGCGCGCACGACGGTACCGATGTCGCGCATCGTCGCCGCGTCCGAACCGGACGTCGGGCCGGTCAACGAGAAGCAGGGAATTTCCAAGCCCTTGGCAAGGCGCGGCAAGTAATAATGCTTCTGCTCGTCGGTGCCGTATTTCTCGATCAACTCGCCGGGTCCGAGCGAATTCGGCACCATGACAATCGTCGCCACATCGGGCGAACGAGAGGCAATTTTTCCGAGGATCAGCGACTGCGCCTGGGCGGAAAAGCCCAAACCGCCATGCTCTTTCGAAATCAACATTCCGAGAAAGCCGTGGCGACCGACAAACTTCCAGATCGTGTCGGGGATGTCCTTGTCGTCGAAGCGGATCTGCCAGTCGTCGACCATGCGGCATAGTTCGTCGCACGGGCCGTCGATGAACGCCTTTTCTTCCGCCGTCAGCACGATCGGTGGCACTGCGCGCAGTTTCTCCCAATCCGGATGGCCAGAGAAGAGCTCGGCATCGAAGCCAATGGTGCCGGCATCGAGTGCTTCTTGTTCGGTCTCCGAAACCTTGGGCAGGACCTTCTTGACCATGGCAAAGGCCGGCTCGACCAGCAGCAAGCGCCGCACTGCCGGGATCGCCATCAGCACCGCCAGCAACGCCGGTATCCAGCCGACGAGCGACAGCAACCCAAGCTCCGGCCCATCGTGCTGACCGTCGACCAAACCGCTCTGCCAAAGGTAGGTGGCAACCACCGCCGCGATCGCCCAAAGCCACATCGGCGCGCGCCGCATCGCCAGCGCCGTCACGGCGGCAAGGCATAGACCCAGGAAGATGAATTCCGCCATCGATCGATCCTTAAGATGTAAATTGCCACGCAACCACCGACTGCTGCGCGCAGCCCGACGAGCCGAACATAGCTAATGTTGACGTTAACGTCAACTATGGAGCTGACGTAAACGTCATGCTTGCTTCATCGCCGGAGCCAACCACGCAGCTCCGAATTGATCAAATCTCGCAATGCACTCGATGTGAATAAGGCGACGAAATCCGAGCCAGACGAGGGGGTCCGCCCGATTGATGATCGACAAGCCTGACGCGCATTCAGGCAACAGTGCTAGCGCAAATTGCAACCGCTGATGAACAAGTATCCACAGAATCAGCGTCGTTAACTATTTATTAACCGAAGCAGTAATGAGTGGAATTCGCCTGGCCGTCATTGTGCGTCAGATCCGAATGCCGAACACGGCAGGAGCGGCCGCAACGGGGCCGGGCGCGGGGATTTTTTTTGAGGCATCGAGAGATCATGGCCACCATACATCGAATAGAGCCGACCTCGGCGCGGCGCGGCAACAGCCCGAATTCTGACCACCTGCCATTGAGCGCCGAAATCATCCTGTTTCCGGGCGTGCGCTACGAGCGTTGGGCCGACACCCAGGAGCGCGCCGGCCGACGTAGCAACAAGCAGCGCGACCGCCTGGAAATCGCCGAATAGCACAACGATCAAGCACCGTCGTCACGGCCGGCGGGGCACGCACGTTGCCTTCGCGAGCTCGGCATCGACTTCGGCTTTGTACGCCATCCCCTTATTGGGGGCCCTGAGCAACACGATTCCCTCCGAACTGGAAACCGGCACCTGCGCGAAGCCGGCCGCCAATCGCGCCTCGGGTAGCACACCGACAAAGCGATCCCCCGGCGGCAAAACCAGAACAGCCACATCGGTGCGCCGCTGTTCCTGGCCGGTCACCATGTACACGCTGTCGCCCGTCGCGTTGTGAACCGACAAAGTCCAACCGGCATCCGGCAGCGTCGCGCGCACCGCATATGCCGCTTCGGCGACGTTGAACCGGCAAGCCGCATAGCTGATGTCGGGCCCCTGGAACGTGAATATCTGCGACTTCTGCGATGGCTGCGGCAACACGCGCATGACATCTGGTGGGAGCACTGCGGAAATCCGACTTACCGGATTGTTCGACGTCCAGTGCGGCCACGCCAAAGTCATGCAGATATGAACAATGCCAGCACCGATAAACGCCAACAGCAGTGTATGCAGGCGCGGGCGTGGGTAGCGGCGCGGCGTGTCGATCGCTTCGGCCATCGGCGCCTCTCCTCAACGACACGCAATGCGGCGGATCGCCGGCAGCCCGCGACCGGCGGCTTCAATCTCGACCGGCGTCGCATTGGGTCTGGGCGCCGAACGCGACATCACCAGCACCAGCCGACCGGCACCTCCCGTCGGCAACCAATTGCCCGGTCGCGCATCCCGTGCCAACGTCACGATATAACTGCCATCCGTGCCGAGCGCTATGGTGCCGGAATTGTAGGCGTGCCGCCCCGCCGAATTGGCGATCAAACCGCCCTTCTCGTCGAACGCTGCGATACTCCACCAATCACCGGCAAGACCCTCGCCCTGCAAGGCATACTCGCACGACGAATGCAATTTCTGACCATCGTCGTCGACGCGTGCCTCCCAGGCATAGATGGCGGTCGAACTTAACGGCAAGCTCCCGAGACGAGCGAAATGCGCGCGCGTATAGGGATCGGCGTCTGGCCGCCCGGCGTTTGGCCACAGCACCCAGGCACCACTGGTACGGGTGGTGAGGAATGAACCGCGATCGACCATCACCCAACTCGACCACACGCCGAAACCAAGCGCGATGGCAAAGAACAGGCCGACATTGAGGATTGCGTCGAGGCCACCGACGACCGCTTCACGAATGCGCGAACCACCGGGCATGGCCGGCAACTTCGTCGGCTTCAGTTTTCGGACGGAATTGAGCGTCCTAGCAACATCGATCGCCATGTCAGGGCTGTCCGCGCGTGCGCGTTGCGACACCGCCGACGCCGGCATTCGCGGCTTCGGCCCGACGATCGGTCGCCGCCGGTTGTGCCGTGCCTGGGGCCGATGGCGCAGCCGGATACGCTGGCTCAGACGCTGCCAACCCACCGGCCTTACGCAGGGCGACAGCGAGCTTTTTCAATGCCTCGCGTGTCGGCTCCGGCATGATGCTGGCATTGCGCTTCGTCGCACCATCAGCACCAGCGGTGGCCGCATTCTGAGGTTCCAAGCGGCGCGCCTCCGCCAGTCGCTGCTTTTCCGCCACCTGGGCCGGATGCGGCGTCAAGCCGGGGATCGTCGGGATGTCTTTATTGGGATGGGCGACCGACATGAAATTGTTCCATGTCACCGCCGGCAAACTGCCACCGGTGATCTTGTTCATGATCGTATAGTCGTCGTTGCCGAGCCAGACGCCAGTCACCAGAGCACCGGTGAACCCCATGAACCAAGCATCGCGATAGCTGGAACTGGTGCCAGTCTTACCGGCGGAATAGGTGAAGTCGAGCGTTGCTTTCTTGCCCGTGCCTTCGGTGACGACCAGTTGCATGAGCTGGTTCATCTGCTCGGCTACCCGTGGCCGGATCACCTGCGCCGCTGGCGGTTCGTCGCGCTCGCGGCTGTAAACGAGATCGCCCTTGGAATTGAACACCTCAAGCAGGGCGTACGGCTTGGCGAGCTTGCCGCCATTGGCGAAGGTCGCGTAGGCGCCGGTGTGCTGAATTGGCGTGATCCCGGTGTCGCCAAGCGCCATCGAGCAGGTTTTCTTTACGCCCTCGACGCCGAGTCGCTGGGTCAGCTCCACAACCTTGTCGCGACCGGCCTTCAGCGACAGATCGACAGCAGTTGTATTGAGCGACGTCTTGAACGCATCGCCGATCGAGATCGAGCGGCCAGAGCCGCCGCTGCCGTTGTAGTTCTTCGGCGACCAGTTGCCACAACCGGCCGTGCTGTCGCTGACAATCGATTTCGACGTGTAGCCGTTTTCCAGCGCGGTGGCATAAACATAGAGCTTGAACGACGATCCCGGTTGCCGGCGCGCATGCGTGGCGCGATTGAACTGGCTCTCGCCGTAGTCGAGACCGCCCGTCAGCGCGCGAACCGCGCCGTCGGGTTCCATCGAGACCAGCGCCCCGGATTTCAATCGTGCACCCTTGCCTTCCAGCCGGATCGTGGATTGCAGGGCGTTGTCGGCCGCCTGCTGCAACGCCAGATCGACAGTGGTTCGTGCCGTCAGGACGAACTGCCCCTTGCCTTCCATGACTCGCTGGATTTCCTCATAAGCGAAGTCGAGGAACCAATCGGGACTGGCGGCATTGCGCGTCTCCACCACCTTCGCCGGATTGAGCCTGGCGTTGTAGATCTGACCGGCGGTGTAGTAGCCGGCCTCGACGAGATTCGAGAGCACGTCGTTGGCGCGCGCGCGTGCCGCCGGCAAGTTGACATGCGGCGCGTACTTGGTCGGTGCCTTGTAGAGACCGGCCATCATGGCGGCTTCGGCCATGTTTATCTCGCGCACCGATTTGCCGAAGTAGAACTGTGCCGCGGCTTCGGCACCGATAGCGCCGCCGCCCATGTAGGCGCGGTCCAGATAAAGCTTGAGAATCTGCTGCTTGGTCAGCCGGCTTTCGAGCCAGAACGACAGGAACACTTCCTTGATCTTGCGCTGCAGCGAGCGCTCGGATGAGAGAAACAAATTCTTGGCCAACTGCTGCGTCAGCGTCGAGCCGCCCTGCACCGTTTCACCGGCATTGAGATTTGCGACCAGCGCACGCAGCGTACCAATGAAGTCGATGCCAAAGTGATCGTAGAAGCGTCGGTCCTCGGTCGCCATCGTGGCGCGGATCAGAACCTCGGGAATTTCCTCGAGCGGAATAGCATCGTTCAGATTGAGACCGCGTTTGCCGATCTCGTTGCCTCTGGCGTCGAGGAACTTCACCGAATACTTGCCGGGCGTCAGATAGGTCGCCTCGTTCACTTCCATGAACGCCGGCAACGCCAGCATGTACATGACGACAAGCCCCCCGGCACCGAGCGATAATGCCTCCGAGGCGGCTTCATTGGCGAACCGCTTCCAGCCCGCCAGACGGAATCGCATGCCGAAGCTGGACGCGGCATTGTAGCCGTCCTTGATCCGCTCCCAGGCGCCAGCCAACGACGAATTGATCAATGAATCGAGCCGCATCAAGCCGCTCAAATTGAATTTACCGCCAGCCTTGTCGAACTTGTCGTTCAACTCAATTCACCCCTGCGGCGTCGAACCGCTCCAACGAAATCACTCGCGCCGCCCAGAATCGCGAAGACTTGGCGCGTTGGATCATTTACACCTGACTGAGGCAGTATTGCGAGGGCTAACAGCTTGGCAGAGGTTACAAATCCGCTTGATGTTCCGTTTTGGAAACAGAAGGCGCTGGAGGACATGACGCGCGACGAGTGGGAGAGCCTGTGCGACGGCTGCGGTCGCTGCTGTCTGATCAAGCTTGAGGACGAGGACACCGGCGATATCCACCTGACGCGCCTGTCCTGCCGGCTGCTCGATGTCGGCTCCTGCCGCTGCTCGAACTATCCCGAGCGCCACAGCCACGTGCCTGACTGCATCGCCATCGATCCCGAAAAGGTCCGCTCGCTGTCGTGGCTGCCGCCGACCTGCGGCTATCGCCTGGTTGACGAAGGCATCGGCCTGCAATGGTGGCATCCGCTGGTCTCGGGCGATCCCAACACAGTTCACGAAGCCGGCATCTCCGTGCGCGACTGGGCCTTGAGTGAAAAGCGCATCAAACCGGAAAACATCCACCGCTACATCATCAAGGATTTCCGGGAGAAGGAGTAGGCGGGCGGCGAGTTAAAGGAAGGTGCCGCCGTCGCTCGCACGCGCGAAATTGCGAGCCCACCGTTGGACGATTGCCATTGCAAGAGTTTCTCGCATCGATATCGTGCCGAATGTGAAAGATGTTCACTGATGTTGCCGTTAGCTCGTCCACACCTGCAACTCGCCTGAGAAATGAGAAAGAGGAACAAGATGCTCAATGGACTTAAATGTTTGATCGCCCTTGGCTTGACGATCGTCGCTTTCGGCCTCAGCGCCGGCAATGCTGCCGCAGCAGTGTGCGCCGACGGGCAAGAGATGAAGCGCCAGGGCAACCAGCCGGCGTGCACGTGCCGTCCGCCGCTCAAGTATCTGCCCGGCAACATCTGCGGCAGTGGCGCGGTCAAACCCAAGACGAACACCAGCACCACGACGGGCGTGAACGCGATCTGCGAAGCCGGCATGGTACCGGAGGCCAGCGGCTGCCGGTGTCAGGCGCCGTTGAAAGTGCTCCCCGGCGGTCGCTGTGGCGTTCCGACCGCAGCCGGCGCGGCTTGCAGGGAAGGCGAAAGCATCAAGGCGACGCACTGCAAGTGCAATGCGCCTCTCATGCAGAGCACCGCCGGAGCGAGGAATTGCATTCGCTGCCTTCCCGGCGATGGCGACAAAGTGGTCGGCGGCCGTTGCAAGCAGAACGTAAAAAGAAAATGACGTGATCGGGTGCGTTCGGGGACAGCTTACCGAACTTCAGGCTTAAGTTGGTGGGGCGATCCCGGCTCAAGCAGGAAATCCGTAGACTGTCCCCGTTCCTTGCCAGCTCGTCATACTGGCTCGACTGCGCCCACCAGGATACTCGCCCGCCATGACCGCCACCGCTGCCGCCTCCCTCCCCAGCCACGCCCGCGCCGTGATCATCGGCGGCGGGATCGCCGGGTGCTCGATCGCCTATCACCTGACGAAACTCGGCTGGACCGACATCGTGCTGCTGGAACAGGGCCGGCTGTCGGGCGGCACGACGTGGCATGCGGCCGGCCTCGTCGGCCAGTTACGCGGGCATTCGAGCCTCACGCGCCTGATCCGCTACTCGACTGAACTTTATGCCAGCCTCGAAGCCGAGACCGGCCAAGCGACGGGATGGAAGCGCTGCGGCTCGCTTACCGTCGCCCGCACGCCCGATCGCATGACGCTGCTGCGCCGGGTTGCGGCCTCGGCCAAGGCGCAAGGTGTCACTTGCGACGAACTATCGGCCAAGGAAGCCGGCGACAAATATCCGATCATGCGCACCGACGATCTTGTGGGCGCTGTCTGGTTGCCGGGCGACGGCAAGGCCAATCCGGCCGATATCACCCAGGCGCTGGCCAAGGGCGCGCGGATGGGCGGCGCGAAAATATTCGAGAAGACGCGCGTCACAGAAATCCGCGTGAAAGACGGACGCGCCACCGGCGTGTCGGTTGGCGAGAGCCGCATCGACGCCGACGTGGTGGTGATCGCCGGAGGCCAGTGGTCGCGGCAGATGGCTGATAAAATCGGCGTCTCGGTGCCGCTGCACGCCTGCGAGCATATGTATATCGTCACCGCGAAGATCCCCGGCGTCACGCCCGACCTGCCGTGCATGCGCGATCCCGACGGCTACATCTACTTCAAGGAGGAAGTGGGCGGACTGCTGATGGGCGGCTTCGAGCCGACCGCCAAGCCGTGGCTCACCGACGTGCCGGACGAGTTCGAGTTCGGCATGTTGCCGGACGACTGGGACCAGTTCGAAATCCTGATGCAGAACGCCATTCAGCGCGTGCCGGCGCTGGAACAGGCCGAAGTCAAAACCTTCATGAACGGGCCGGAAAGCTTCACCGCCGACAACAACTACGTGCTCGGCGAAAGCCCGGCGGTGAAAGGCGTGTTCGTCGCCGCCGGTTTCAATTCGATGGGCATCGCGTCCTCGGGCGGCGCCGGCAAGGCGCTGGCCGAATGGATCGTGTCGGGCGAGCCGCAACTCGACGTCTGGCCGGTCGACATCCGCCGCTTCGCCCGCTTCAACACCAACGGCCGCCTGATGAAAGAGCGCGTCGCCGAGGTACTGGGCCTGCACTACAAGATGCCCTGGCCCAATCGCGAACTCGAAACCGCGCGACCGTTCCGCCGTTCGCCGCTGTTCGACCGGCTCGATGCCAAGGGCGCAGTGTGGGGCTCGAAGATGGGCTGGGAGCGCCCGAACGTGTTCGCGCCCAAGGGTGAGAGCAGAGAGATCGTCTACGGCTGGGATCGGCAGAACTGGTTCCCCTGGCATGTCGCCGAACAGCAGGCGTGTCGCAACGCCGTCGCGCTGTTCGACATGACTTCTTTCGCGAAACTGCTGGTGCAGGGCGCCGATGCCTTGGTCGAACTGCAGCGCATCTGCGCCAACGACATCGCGGCGCCGGTCGGATCGTCGGTCTATTCCGGCATGCTGAATGTGCGCGGTGGCTACGAGAGCGATGTCACGGTTTCACGCCTGTCAGACACCGAATTCCTGATCCTGACCGGCACCGCCCAGGCCGTGCGCGATCTCGACTGGGTGCGTCGCAACATCCGGCCGGAAGCGCGCTGCACCGTCACCGACGTCACCAGCGCTTATAGCGTCCTCCCCGTCATGGGGCCGAAGTCTCGTGAATTGCTCGAACGGGTCGGCCGCAACAAGCTCGACAATGCGTCGTTCCCGTTCGGCGCGGTCAAGACGCTCGAAATCGGCTACGCCAATACCCTCGCCTGTCGTCGGACCTACATGGGCGAATTGGGCTGGGAGTTGTACTGCCCGACCGAATTCGCAACATCCGTCCACGACACCCTGCACCAGGCCGGCCGCGAGCTTGGTCTCATCGACGCCGGCTACTACGCCATCGAGGCGCTGAGAACTCGAGAAAGGCTATCGCGCCTGGGGCCGCGAACTGACGCCCGACGTCACTCCTTACGAAGCGGGCCTGGGCTTTGCGGTGAAGCTTGACAAGGGCTGCGATTTCATCGGACGCGCGGCACTGGTCGAAGCGCGCAAGCAGGCGCCAGCGATGCGCTGCGTGTCATTGGTCGCCATCGATCCGAAGGCGCCGCTGGCGCACGGCGGCGAACTGCTGTTACGCGACGGCAAGCCAGTCGGCGATGTGACGTCGGCCGCGTTCGGCGCTACTCTCGATCGCGTCGTCATGCTGGCGATGCTGAAGACCGGCGGCGAACGGATCGACGAAGCGACGCTTGGCCGCCAGCAATTCGAGGTCGATATCGGCGGTAGCCGCATCGCGGTGCGGGCAACCTTGAAGGCACCGTATGATCCCGACAACCTGCGCACCCGGGGATAATTCGCGCACTCCAGCTGCGCGTCATTAAGGCGGTGCACGAAACAATCCGTCCTTGAAAAACACCCGGAACGGCGTCGTACCAGTTGCGACGCCATCGAAGGCGCGCCACTTGCCGTTGTGGCACAGCGTTCCGCCCTGGACCTCCAACGCGTCGAACTCGATGACATTTGGATAAACCGCCGGGTTGTCGCCGGGTTCGACCGCCATGAACGTCGTGATGCACCGTCCACTTGCGATCACCGGATCGTAGCCCTTGATCATGATCCCGCCGCCACCGGTCGATGAAAACGTGCTCTTCAAGAGCGGCCACGTATCGTAGCGTTCCTCGGCACAAAGCGGTGTTGCCAGCAGCAGGGCCCATCCGAGTGTCCATAATGTCGGTTTCCGCATCTCAATCACTCCCGCAGCCTGGCGCGCCACTCGCGCCTTGCGCAACAGGTACGGTCCCTTCCTTGTTTAGTTGCAACGCGCTGGCAATTTCGTTGTCGCCGCCCGAGCCTGAGCACGGTACAGGCATGCGCCCCCGCATGACCTCGCGAAGCAAAGATCACTTGACGGGCGTGGACATCGGTCAACACACTGCGGCACAAAATCACGCTTGGGTACCACATGATTATCGACGGGCCGCAGTATTGCAACTGGACGCGCGCGATCTTCGAGCAGATGCGGGCGGGCGGAGTTACCGCCGCGCACGTCACGGTCTCCTACCACGAGGATTTTCGCGGGCTCGTGCAACAGATCGCCGACTGGAACCGGCGGTTCGTCGCTCACAGCGATCTCATCATGCACGCGCGCACCACGGCCGATATCGAAGCCGCCCGCGCATCGAGCCGTACCGCGATCATTTTCGGCATCCAGAACCCGCTACCAATAGAGAGCGATCTTGGCCTCGTCGAGATCTTGGCAACGCTAGGCATCCGCTTCATGCAGCTGACCTATAACAACCAGTCACTGCTGGGCTCGGGCTGGCAGGAGCCGCGCGACAGCGGAATCACCCGCTTCGGCCGCGAGGTCATCGCGGAAATGAACCGGCTCGGAATGGCGATCGACCTGTCGCACGCTGGCGAGCGCACCACGCTCGAAGCCATCGAGGTGTCGGCAAGGCCGGTGACGGTGAGTCACGCCAACCCGGCGTGGTGGCGCGAGACCAAACGCAACGTCTCCGATGGTGTGATCCGTGCACTGGCGAAACGCGGCGGCATGCTGGGCTTCTCGCTTTACCCGCATCATCTGAAGAATGGCTCCGCCTGCGCCCTCGAAGACTTCACCACCATGGTCCGCGATGTTGCCGACCGGATCGGCACCGAGCATATCGGCCTCGGCTCGGACTTGTGTCAGGGCCAACCGGACGCGGTCGTGCAATGGATGCGGATCGGGCGTTGGACATTCCCTCCTCGCGACAGCGCCGATGCGAATGCGACGTTCCCGGCCCAGCCCTCCTGGTTCCAGGACAACCGTGATTTCGGCCGGATCGGCGACGGTCTCGCCATGGCCGGCTTCAAGGAAAGTGAAATCGCCGGCATCATGGGCGGCAACTGGTATCGTTTCATGCAGGCGTCGTTCGATCCGATGCCGGCCAAACAGCGTGTGAGGAACTGACCATGTCAACCACCGTCACGCTCAGTGAACCGGAGATCGCGGCGCTTGCCGCCAAGGCCTTGACCGCGCATGGCGCCAGTCCACTCCAGGCCGACGCACTGGCACGCGGCATCGCCGCCGCCGAAGCAGCCGGTCTGCGCTCGCATGGCTTGATGTATCTGGCGATCTATTGTGGGCATCTCGATGTTGCCAAGGTGATTGGCACTGCCGTTCCATCGGTGACGCGCTCTGCCCCAGGCGTCGTCCGTGTCGATGCCGGCAGCGGGTTCGCCCATGCTGCCATTGCAGCCGGCATGCCGACACTGATCGAGGCCGCGCGCAAGCAAGGCATTGCCACCTTGACGCTTACCAACTCATACAATTGCGGTGCGCTCGGCTATCACACCGAAGCCATTGCCAAGGCAGGACTCGTCGCACTCGGTTTCACCAACGCACCGGCATCGATCGCGCCGTGGGGCGCCAAAAAGCCGGTGCTCGGCACCAATCCGTGGTCACTCGCTGTGCCAGATGGAAAGGGGCGGGCGGCATTCGTGATTGACCAGAGCGCCAGCGTCATCGCCAAAAGCGAAGTGATGAAGCGGGCCAAATCCGGTGAAGCGATCCCAGCCGGCTGGGCCCTCGACGCCGACGGCAAGCCCACCACCGACGCGCAAGTGGCACTCAAGGGCACCATGGCGCCTTCGGGTGGTTACAAGGGCGTCGGTTCGGCACTCCTGGTCGAGGTGATGGCCGCATGCCTCACCGGTGCGACACCCGGCGTCGAGGCCTCCACCTTCGGCACCAATGCCGGCGGCCCGCCCAAAACAGGCCAGTGCTTCATTGCGATCGATCCTGCCCCCACCTCCGGTGGCGACTTCGGCGCTCGAATGGCAACGGTACTGACAGCCCTCACCGCCGAGGACGGCGCCCGATTGCCGGGCACCAAGAAAGCCACTGCCAGGGACGCGTCGAAGCGCGATGGCATCGTCGTCGACCGGACGCTTTACGACACCGCAATCGCGTTGGCCGGGGCACCATCATGAGTATCGCCACCGAAACCGAATTGGCCGCCGCGCCAACGGTGCCGCTGCGCTCGCCCGACACGGTCATGAAACTCGCCCGCATGGGCGCCGCGCACCCCATGCGATTGAGCTTTCTGCGCACTTTGTTGCGACGGGCAGAAGCCGAGCACTGGCGATTTTCCCGGCCGGTCTGGAACATCGGCGCCGATGGCTTTGGCCACGCCGTCTACCGTGTCGACACACCTGACAGCACGTTGTCGCTGGTGGCGTTCTCGACTTACCTCGCGCCGGAGAATCGCACCGACCGGGTGATCGCTCAGGCCTGGGATTCGAGCTACGTGCTCTATGACGGCATGCCGGATGCAGCCGAAATCGAGCGCCTTGCACAATCGGCGCCGAAGCAGGAAGCCGCCCGTTATACGCGCCGCGATCTGGCGCTGTCGCGTGCCAACAAGAGTGTGCGTCTGTTCGATCATGTCGTCGACGCGCTATCGCGCGGGACTCAGCCCGACCCCGAACTCGTCGATCAGGTCGGCTACCTGATGCGAACGACCGCGGTCTATGGCAACGGCAAGTTCGGCATCGGCGACCGCGACGCCGTACTCATGCATCCCGCACTGCGAGGGCCCTTCCAGGCCGAGATGCTATCGGTGTGGTTGACGCGTAGCTTCACCCTCGATCTCGTCGAGCATTGCGCCCGGGCAAAATCACCGGTGACCGCCGCGCCACTCACCGTCGATATGAAGCGCCGCTTTGGCGTCGGCAATGCCACCGGCCTCGGCATGGCGCCATTCCTGGTGCGTCACCCCGCCCTGCTGCACCAATGGGTCTCAGCCCGCGAGACCGCACTTGCACGGGTTCGTGGCATCAGTGCCGCAGGCACCGAAGAGTGGCAGGGATTTCTCGAAGCACTCGCCGCCGCTCAGCGGCTTGTTGCCATCTGGCGCACCGACGACCCAATCCAGGCAGCCCGCATCACCGCGCTCGCCAGCGATCTCGTCAGCCTCGAAGCCGAAGCGCGGCGGCTCAGAGTGAAGTCGCCCGCCGGGTTGTGGAACCGGATCTGGCAATGGGCCTTGGCAAACCTATCGCTCGAGGGCCAGGAGATGACATTGGCTTTGCTACTCGAACCACACGGCGCGCTGATCGACGATCTCACCGACACGATGGCGGCGGACGAGGAGCAAGCCTTTCGCATCGATGGCGCCATGTGCTGCGGCGTGCTGGCGCGCCTCGTCGACGAGCAGACCCAGTGGGCGCACGATCTCGATTTTTCCGCCCCGTCGACACAGGCCCGCTTCTGGTACGTATCGGAGGAAAAGCTTGAGCCGCGTCTCGGCGAACGGGCGGAGGAACCCGGCTGCGATCTCGAAATGCCACTCGCCACTGCACGCGATGCGCTGGCGCTGCGCGCCGCGCTGATCATGGTTCCGGCCGATACACTGGTCGCGGCTTTTCTGCTTGCCGAGCCGCAATACCGGCACACAGTGCGACGCATCCAGCAGGCCGTCGCGCGGCCTTACGGCGAGATCCGCGACAATCTGATCGGCGCCGATCTCAGGCCAATCGATATCATGCGATTCAAACTCGCTTTCTTCGGCGCCAATCGGTTCGATCCGCGCTCCGATCGGTGGGTGCGCATCACCCTGTTCCGGGATGCGCCATTGCCCGAGGATATTTGCGAGCCCACATGATGATCGATGCTTCGTTAAACGAAGTCGATGGGATGGCCGCCAAGGCCGCCCGTGGCGCAGGGCTTGCCTGGGGCCTCGCCGAGGAAACCGGCAAGGCAGCACGCTGGCTTGCTGGCTGCGGCATCGATTGGGCGCCGTCGCTACTCACGCTGCTCGAACATCACGCCAATCTGGCTGCTCCGGTTAATCGTCCGCCGGGGCCGCTGCACGCCGCGACGCCCGATATCTTGCTGTCGCCGCTGCTGACCGGCGCCTACCTCGACGACCTCGGAGAATTGGCTGGCGACCTCACGCTGCATGCAACTGCATTTCCGCTGTGGCTGGTGCCCTTCGCCGCCAGCTCCGCAAGCAAAATCGAAGCCGTTGTCGTCGTCGGCTGGGGGAGACTTTCGATTACGGTCTGGCCGTTCAGCGGCGAACTCGCCGGGGACGTTAAGGCGTTGCACGCACCACAGGCAAATGCCGTGACATGGGCACATTTGGCCGCCGGCACCGTCGCCCCTCAACCGACCCAGACACTGCAGCGCGCAAGCCGCAGTCTCGTCCGGGCCTGCGATTGGCAAGCCTTGGCGAAACTCGGCGCGCTTACCTACGTGCCATCGACAGAGGGATCGCGCAGCAAAGGCGCTGGCTCGGGTGCGGCAGTTGACAACGACTGATCACCTCAGCCCGTCGGCCGCCTGGGCGAAAGGAAGGTACGCGCATACCAGAAGAACAGCGGATAGGGCAGAACTCGCGCGATTTTCATCAACGTCACAAGCTGCCACGGAAACGCGATCTCGAATTTGCCAGCGCTCAGCCCCGCTACGATCCGTCTTGCTGCGTCCTCCGCCGTGATCATGAATGGCATCGGGAACTTGTTCACGCTTGTCATTGGCGTGGCAACGAAACCGGGATTGATGATGCTGACCTTGACATTGTAAGGGGCCAAATCCGGCGTGAGGCTTTCCGCGAGGCTGATAACGGCTGCCTTCGACGGCGCATAGCCCGCAGCCTTCGGCAGTCCACGATAACCGGCAACCGACGACACAAAGGCAAGATGGCCTGCGCGCCGACTCATCATCAGCGGCATCACAGCCGCGGCACCATTGGCAACGCCCTGATAGTTGACGGCCATCGAGGCACTTATCTTATCAATTGCGAAATTATTTGCACCCATCGGGTGCCACACGCCGGCATTGAGCACAGCGAGATCGATGGGACCATGTTCGGCTTCGATGCGTCGAACGACATCGGCAACCGCCGATGCATCGGTAACGTCGAGAGGATACGCGAAGAGCCCCGAATGCTCCGCGCACAGCGCCCCCAACGCCCCTATCGATCTCGCCGACACGGCGACCGTTACACCTGAACGCGCCAACCGCAGTGCCACCTCCCGGCCGATGCCGGAACTGGCGCCGGTGATCCAGGCAATCCGCCAGCGGGCGGTCTCGGCCGCCATCGTCAGAACCGGGTGAATGGTTGAACGATACGGCCGAACAGCCCCTTGAAGCGCGCACGCTTCTCGCTGGCGATAAGGCAGACGCAGCCGGCCAAAGGATCGGCAATCGGCCGGTGTTCCGCGTCACTGTCGAGATCGGCAACGTCGCCTCTGTTGTACTCGCCAAATTGATCGCGATAGGAGCCGCTCAAAATCAACGTTAGCTCGGCGCCACCATGTCCATGGTCCGGCATCACCTGGCCGGCGGCCACCCGCAACAACCGCAAATCGCCCTCGCCCGCCCGCGCCAACTTCAACGGCAGGTGCCAGATCCCCATGCCGAGACGCTTCCAGCGAATTTCGTCGATGCGAGTTCCGACCAGCGGTCGCAACGGCTGCGGCACATCGGCCCCCATCTCCTCGATCGCGGCCAATGCCCCGTCCACCTCAGCTTCCATGGCACGCAAGGCCATCTGCGGCACGGCACGGTCGATCGGCATGTCGTCGAGCCGCTCGAACAATGCAACACCGATGCGCTCCATCGTCTTCACCTCGCCGGCACACAAGGGACACATCGAGATGTGAGCGGCGACCACGGCCGACAGTTCTTCCGCCAGGCTGCCAGCCGCGTAACTCATCAAGGTTGAGTCATCGGGGTGATGCTTGATACTCATCTATTTCAGGTCCTCGACCGCCTCGCGGATTTTCTGGTAGGCGAGACGCATACGCGACTTCACCGTGCCGAGCGGCAGCTTCAATCGCTCCGCGATCTCGCTATGCGAGAGCCCTTCTATGTAGGCCAGCGAAACGACCTCATGTTGATCTGGCGGCAACGTCGCCAGCACATCTTGGACGCGCTTCTGGCGTTCCCGATCGACGACCGCCTGATCGGGTGGCGTGTCGTCGGACGCCTCTTCGTCATGGCCATCCGGCAACTGCTGCCAAGGCACCTCGCGACGAAGCCTGTCGATCCGCAGATTGCGCGCGATGGTGAAAATCCAAGTCGCAGCACTGCCCTTTTCACTCGAATAGAGTGAAGCCTTGCGCCAGACGGTCAGCAGGGTTTCCTGTGCCAGTTCCTCGGCCGTATTGGCGTCGGCACCCTGGCGCATCATATAGGCCTTGACGCGGGGCGCAAACGATTGAAATAGCTTGCGAAACGCTTCCGCATCACTGCGGGATGCGACACGACTGATTAGTTCGGCCATGAGGGATCGGTCCAGGACGACGACTGGCCCTGTGTTGGGCCAACGTGGCGGCGTTCGTTCGACCATATATGACACCGTTTCCATCATGCAATGTCAACGCAGGACAGGCGGTTCTGGATCTGTCGCCTCGAAAAGGATCAGCCGTAGCGTCGCGCGAAAAAAGTCGATACGAGGCAACATGCAGATTTCACTGTTTGAAATAGCGCTGCTTCTCGCGGCGGCGGCCATCGCGGCGCCGATCGCGAAATGGCTGAAGGTCGGCACCGTACTCGGCTACCTGTTGGCCGGCGTGCTGCTGGGTCCGTTCGGCTTCGGCAAGGTGTTTTCGGTATACGAAGCCAAGGAAATACTGCACACCGCCGAGTTCGGCGTCATCCTGCTGCTGTTCCTGATCGGGCTTGAATTGCGCCCCAAGCGACTGTGGGCGATGCGCACCTCCATCCTGGGGCTCGGTGGTGGCCAGGTTGCAGGCACAGCCGCCCTGCTCTGCCCGATCGCGATGCTACTCGGTCAGCCGTTGATGGCGGCGCTGTTCATTGGCCTTGCCCTGTCACTGTCGTCGACTGCGTTCGCGCTGCAGGTGCTGGAGGAGAAGGGAGAACTCACCGCCCGGCATGGCCGCGCGGCCTTCTCGGTGCTGTTGTTTCAGGACCTGGCCGCGATCCCGCTGATCGCGCTCGCACCGCTGTTCGCGGTTACCCTGATCGCCAATCGCGTGCCGATGGATCTGGGCAGTGCCGCAATTGCGCTTGCAACCATCGGCGGCGTCATTGCGGTCGGACGGTTCCTGCTCGATCCACTCTTGAAACTGGTTGCAGTCGCCAATCTGAAAGAGGCGATGACGGCGACCGCGCTGCTGGTCGTGGTCGCGGTGTCGGTTGTAATGCAGCAGGCCGGGCTGCCGGCTTCGCTCGGCGCATTCCTGGCCGGCGCGCTGCTCGCCGAATTGTCCTACCGCCACCAACTGGAAGCCGATTTGAAGCCGTTCGAGGGCCTGTTGCTCGGGCTGTTCTTCACCGCCATCGGCATGTCGCTCAATCTCGGCCTGCTCGTCGATCATCCAATCCGCATTGGGTGCCTCGTGGCCGGCCTGCTGATCGTCAAGGCAACGTGGCTCTATGCATTGGGGCTTTGGCACGGGCTCGGCCCTTGGGCGTCCCGGCGGCTGGCGATTGCCATCAGCCAGGGCGGCGAGTTCGCCTTCGTGCTGTTCGCGGTGGGTGCGGCGGCCGGTGTGCTGCCCAGGGATCTCACCGAACTGTTATCTGTCGTCGTAACGCTGTCGATGGCGGCGACGCCACTGCTGCTGCTCGCCGACGACTGGGTCGGCAAGCCCGCAATACTGACGCTCGGCACCTTCGAACCCATACCAGAGAGCGACGGCCATGTGATCATCGCCGGTTTCGGGCGCTTCGGCCAGATCACCGCGCGCATCCTGCAGGCCAAGCGGCTGCCCTTCACCGCGCTCGACATCAGTGCCGAACAGGTCGATTTCGTGAAGAAATTCGGCTCCAAGGTGTTCTACGGCGACGCTAGCCGGCCTGACATCCTGGCGGCGGCCGGCGCCGACCGTGCCCGAGCCATGCTGCTCGCGATCGATGACGTCGAGGCTTCCATGGCAACCGCGCGCGTTGTTCGCGAGCACTATCCACAACTGCCGATCTACGCCCGCGCCCGCAACCGCAACCACGCCCACCGGCTGCTTGATCTCGGCATCGAGGTCGTCCACCGCGAAACCTTCGCCTCGGCGATCGAAATGGCCGGCGACGTGCTACGTGGTCTCGGTCAGAACGAGCGCGAGGTCCGCCGCGCCATGACGATGTTCCGTGCCCATGACGAGCGCCGGCTGTACGAGGACTACAAGCATTTCTCCGACAGCCAGAAGCTAGTGGAACGGGCGCGCGGCGATGCCGAAAACCTCGAGAAGCTTTTCGACGAGGATGCAGTAGAGCAGGCGACCGCCGACGGGCTCGCCTCACCGTTGCCCTCAGCCAAGTCGCAAACTACCATGCCACGCTCAGCCATTGCTTCTCCGCCTGGCCAGAAGAATAAGGAAACGACCGCATGAGCCGCGTCATCTGCCTGGGGCACGCGGCCCTGGACCGCCTTTATCGGATCGAGGCGTTTCCGCCGCATCCGACGAAGGTCCGCGCGATCGAGCATATCGAGAGCGGCGGTGGCATGGCCGCCAACGCCGCCGCGACCATTGCCCGCCTTGGCGGCAAGGTGGAATTGTGGAGCCGGATCGGCGAGGACGACGCTGGCGTCAAGATTCGCACCGGTCTCAAGGCCTACGGTGTCGATATCCGCTATGTCCAGATGTTCGATGAGGGCCGCTCGTCGACCTCGGCGATCATCGTCGACGACGCTGGCGAACGGCTGATCGTTGGAAATCGCGACACAAATATGCCGTCCGGCACCAGCTGGCTACCGCTCGAGCGCGTTGCCAAAGCCTCGGCCGTGATGGCTGACGTGCGCTGGCTGGAGGGCTTACGCGCCCTGTTCACACAAGCGCGGGCCGAAGGCGTCACCACCGTGCTCGATGCCGACCTCGGTGCCCGCGAAGCACTGTCGGAAGTGCTTGAACTCACCGACTTCGCTATATTTTCCGAGCCGGCCTTGAAGGACTTCGCGGCGGGCCAGGAACCGGAGTTGGCGCTGGCGCGCGTGCTCGAAATGGGGCCAAGGCACGCCGGTGTCACACTTGGGCCGAAAGGCTACCTGTGGACTGACCACACCGGCACGAGCCGGATGCCGGCGTTCGAAGTCGACGTCGTCGACACCACCGGTGCCGGCGATGCCTTCCATGGCGCCTTCACGCTCGCTTTGGTCGAAGGGCTCGACGCGACCCAATGTGCCCGCTTCGCAGCCGCTGCGGCCGCATTGAAATGCACCAGGCTCGGCAGCCGCGCCGGCTTGCCCAAGCGCCGCGAGATCGAGGCCTTCCTGGCGCTGCACACCTGAGGCGATTGATCAGCGCGGCGAAATGCGCCGCCGCCGCTCGCCCCACATGTTAACCAGGTTCGCCGCTATCACCACCAGCGCGCCGACCAGCACCCAATGATCCAGCGTCTCATTGTAGACCTGCGCACCGACGACTGCGATCAGCGGCAAGCGTAGGAAATCCATCGGCGCGACAATGATGGCGTCGGCGCGCGCGAACGCCTTGGCAGTGCAGAAGTGGGCGAGCAGGCTCGCCGCCGACACCACGAACAACCAAGCCATGCCGGCCGCACCCGGCAACACCCAGTCACTGGCCGCTATCGCAAGCGAGAACACCGCCTGGATCGCCGACATGTAGAACAAGATCATGAAAGCGTCGTCGGTGCGGGTGATGCGCTTGGTCGTCATCAGCCCGAAGGCGAAACCCAGCGCCGAGAGCAATGCCCAGATCGAACCCGAACTCATGCTGAAGGAAAGCCCCTTGGCGGCATTCGGCATCACAATGACGACGAGCGCGCCGGCGAAACCCAGCGCGACGGCAATCAACCGCCACACTGTCAAGCGCTCGGACAGGAACAACGGCGCCAAGAGGGCCACCCACAAAGGTGCGGTAAATTCGAGCGCAAACAGCTGTACCAGGGGTATCATCGCAAGCGCATGGAACCAGGCGAACTGAGCACCAAAATGGATGGTGTTGCGCAGCAGATGAAAGTGCGGCACGCGCGTTCGGAGCGTCCCAATCCGCCGACCAGCTGCCAGCGCCACGATTATAATCAACGCCAGCGACAGGAACCCGCGCCACATCATCAACTGCTGGGTATTGACGATTTCGAGGCCTCGCGCCCTGATATCGCGACTGCCGAGAAAAACAGCAATGATCCGCCCATCCAGGCAAGCGCGATCGGCAGGCTCGGCGCGGCACGCGTCGTCATCCAAGGATCCGCTTCAAGATCCGTCCGTCGATAATGGCGAGCGCCAGCATGATTACGATGGCGCCCAAGATTTCGCGCAACTCAAGCCGCTCGCCGAGATACAACGCGCCGCCGATCACCGGCGTCACCGGCAGCAGCAGCGTCACCAACATTGCATTGGTGGCACCGGAAACGGTGAAGACCCGGAAATATGTGATGGCCGCCAGCGCTGAACCGAACACACCGGTCAGCAGCACCGCCACGATTACATCCAGCGATGGCATCGGCAACGCCCAGGGCCGGTCGACGAGGAGAGCCAGCGGCAAGGCCACAATCGCCCCGCTCAGCATCACCGAAGCAGCAATCACCAGCGGTGGCGTATCGCTGAAGCGCTTCGCGTAGATGCTGCCGACGGCGTAAAGGAACGACGCCGCAACCAATGTGAGCTTTGCCATCGATGAGCCGGACAGGCCGGCCCAAGCCTCACTGCCGACCACGATCGCGACGCCGGCGATGCCGACCAGAACGCCGACGAACTTGTTGACCGTCAACCGCTCGTCGCGCGTGAACCAATGCGCGAGCAGGATCGTGAACAACGGTGTCGTCGCGGTCAAAACTGCCGCCAGCCCGCTGGTTGTGCCCATCTGGCCTTTCAGCACCAGCAGATAGGGGCCGATGTTGCTGAGCAACGTCATGACAAAGAATGCCGCCCAGATCTTCGGGTCGCGCGACAGGCGCAAGCCCGCCCAGCGCAGCACGATTTGCATGAAGGCAGCGGCAATCACGAGCCGGGCGAGTGTGATGGTCAGGTGTGGCAATTCGCGGATGGCGATCGCGTTGAACACATAGGCGCTGCCCCACAACATGGCGCACAAGCAAAGCATGCCCCACTCGGTCCAACCCATCCGGCGCAGTGCGGCAGATGCCATTTTCAGAGCTCCGACCGCGACAGCATCTGGCCGACCGCGTGGCCCCCTGGGTTTCTGGCTTCGAGGATTCGTTGCATGCGGCGGAGTTAATCCGCTACCACTGCCGCCAGCAATCAAATCCAGCCCGGAGGCAGGCGCAACTGCCGTGCACCCGGCGCATGACATGGATCAAGCTGAGTCAAAACCGGAATCAAGCGAGAGAGTTCAC
>CAVTAL010000022.1:0-245827 GCA_963732635.1 uncultured Alphaproteobacteria bacterium | reverse complement strand
AAGCGCCGTGCTGCAACATCGAACGTTGGGCGTTAACCGAACCGGGCCGGATTTGATGTCGCGGCTCGCCTCATACCGACGAGCAGAATTTTTGACCGGTGGTCAAAAATTTCTCGTCGGTATTCGTTTTCTTGCTTGCGCGCAGCCGCCACGCCAACCCTGCGCGCGGATACCGTCGAGCCTTTTGGCGTATCGCTTCGAGGACAGGTCTGAATTTCGGCTCGGCGGTATCAGACCGGTCGCTGGCGCCGCTTGAGGCGCAGCAGCCGCTGTTCGCGGTCGTGCACGGTTTCGCCGCCGGGTACGCGCATGTCGCGGACCATCTCGAGGACGTTGCGGCTGGGCGCCGCGCCGAAGCGGGTGCCCACGAACGCTGCGATGAAGCCGGCGAGGACCGCGAAGATGCTGACGACCTCACTCGGTACGCCGAACCAATTGGCTTCGCCGGCGGCGATGCCGAGGACCGCGACGGCAAATCCGGTTATCATTGCCAGAATGGCGCCGAGCACGTTCAGACGCTTCCACCAGATCGACAGCACGACCACGGGAAAGGCGATAGCGCCACTCAACCCCAAGGCCCAGATTGCCAGTTGCAGGGGATCGGCCGGTAGCGATAGCGCGAGAGTTGCGCCGATGACGGTGGCGACAGCCGTCATCACCCTCGCCACCAGCAAACGCGGCATGTTGCTGGGAGCCTCCCATTGGCTGCCGTTGATCACGTCCTCGGCGATCACTGTGCCAAGCGCGAGGATACCCGAGCATGCGCCGCAAAATGCCGCCGCTACCGCGCCGGTCATGACGAGATAGAGCAGAATGGCTGGTAGATGGGTGGCGGCCGGCAACATGAACAACAAGGCATCACGCTTGAATGAGAAACTCGATAGCGAAAGCTGCGGCAACCGGCCGTCGACAGCCGCATCGCCATTGGCGACCATGACCCTCAGCCAGTCGGGCAGTGTTGTTGCCGCCTGCCCGACCAGTTGCTCCATGACGATGTCGCGCTCGAACACTGCAAATGCGGATACGGTCAGCATTACCCCGCCAAACGCGAACACCGCCCAGCCGTAGGATTTGCGGGCTTCATAGATGCCCGAAGTGGCACCGATGCGCGGCGCCAGCCAGGGCGCCACGGCGATGCCCATCATCAAAACCAGCGTGAGCAGGATGTAGCTTGCCGGCCCCATGCTGCCGAAAGGGCGTGACATGCGATGGATCAGCGGTTCCAACTCGGTCGTTGCCAGATCGAATGCCAGGGGTGAAAGCAATGGAGCGGCAATGCCGCGGATATCTTCGAGGCGGCCGACTGCGCGTAACGTCGGGCCATAGCTGAACTGGGCCAGTGGAAAGTTCGTGATCTCGGTCGCAACGATGCCGGCTGGGATGATGAGTGCGAGCAGCGCCGCCAGCGCCGCCGCCGCGATCGCCCAGCTCATCGAGCGGACGCCGCCAGATCCGACAGTAGCAAAGATCGCGATTGCCAGCAGTGCCGCCATGGTGCGGTCCGATGCGCCGGTCATGCGGGCCGCAACCGCCACGCCGATCTTCATTTCGGCGATCACGATCAGCAGCAGTGGCGCGCAAAGAGCGGCGGCCGCGACCAACCGTAGGATGCGGCTGTCGAACCTGCGGCCGAGATAGCTCGGCAAGGTGTACGCACCGAACTTGCGCAGGTAGGGACCAATCAGCACCGCGCCGACAACCATCCCGGCCACGACACCGTTGACGATGCTCCAGGTGTCGATGCCGTTCATCATCATGAGGCCGGCGACTGATACGACGCCGACGCCGCCCAATGCACTGGCGCCTAATCCAAGGCCGGTGAAGAACGCCGGCACACGGCGTCCCGCTGCAAAAAAGTCCGCCGGGTCCTGGGTCTGGCCGGCAATCCCGATCGCGGCATAAAAACAGAGTGGCACCAGCAACATGATCCAACGCAGCGCCGCATCGCTTGCGCCCATCTGCTCGCCTATCACAGCCATCAACACCAGCGATAGGAATGCGCTGACGAAGATACCAAAATAGGTGCCGAGCCGTGGATTGATACGGCGCGTACGATGGGTGTTGGGCATTAAGAGCCTGTCCGGATAGTTTTCATGAGATTTCATGACCCAAGGTCGAGTTCGATCCGCAAGAAGCAGCCCGCCGGTCGTAGCCTTAGCTACGGCCAAGGGTTGGGACGCTGCGGGCGACCGAGTTTGGGTCACCTCCGGTCGCGCATGCATGGCCCATCTCGTTCGTCGCGCACCTTGCCGATACCTATGGGTATCGGCGGCGGCGACGCTCCTGCCATCTGAACCATGCATGCGCGATGAAACTCCATGAAAACTAACCGGACAGGCTCTTAGGCTGCCTATGCTGGCAATCGTCGAGGCGGGCTTAATTGTCTTCGTGGGCACCATGCCAATGATCGACGGCATCCTGGCGATTGACGAACGAGGCAATGGTGAACAACGCGATGATGATCATGCCGTGCCCAAGTAGAAAATAGCCCAGCGGGAAGCCTAGGAACTTGTTTGAGTTCAGCCGCTCAGCGTAAAGTGGGAACACATTCAACACCATGAAGAAGGGCACGAGGCTCGCGACCATCTGCAACTTGGTGTGCCGCCAGTAGGGTTTGCGCTCTTTTCGCTGGATCAAAATCGCACTCCTTCGGGTCTCGACCGGTTAGTGCCGTGCATTGGCGACCAAAATGCGGCTCCAGGTGCGGACACCACGGTAACGATATTCGCTACACCCTCAGACAATACTGGTGCAATAATAGTCAAGTCGCTTAGATTGTGACAATTCGGTTCGGTTTCGTGGCTGCGGGATCGAGGTGGAGAAATGCGCTGATGCCGCTTGGGCGCCAGCTGGGCGCGCGAATTCGTGGAGAGACTCCATGACTGCCACTCGCATAGTGATTGTCGATGATCACCCGCTCTTTCGTGGTGCATTGGCGCAGGCGCTCGGCAGCTCGATCGAAGCCGCCCAGATCGTCGAGGCCGGTTCGC
Source organism: uncultured Alphaproteobacteria bacterium (assembly GCA_963732635.1). Lineage (GTDB taxonomy): Bacteria > Pseudomonadota > Alphaproteobacteria > Rhizobiales > Hyphomicrobiaceae > JAKFWF01. Next base: position 242,837 of record CAVTAL010000022.1, on the reverse strand, counting down.
TCGATGAATTGATCGCCTTGCTGGCGACCGACGACGCGGTCGATCTAATCTTGCTTGATCTGACCATGCCGGGGGTGCAGGGGCTGTCGGGGCTGCTTTACATGCGCGCCGAACACCCGCAGATCCCGGTGATGATCGTATCGGCCAGCGAGGATGCGACGACGATCCGTCGCGCGATTGAGTTCGGCGCATCCGGCTACATCCCCAAGTCGTTGCCGGTTGATCAGATGCGACTGGCCGTGGGGCAGGTGCTCGATGGCGCGGTGTGGACGCCGCCTGAGATCGAAATCGGTAAAGCCGATAAGGCGTCGGGAGAGGCGCTGGCACGGCTGTCGACACTGACACCGCAGCAGGTGCGGGTTCTCATGATGCTGGGCGAGGGGTTGCTGAACAAGCAGATCGCGTATCGGCTGGGCGTGTCGGAAGCGACCATCAAGGCACATGTGTCGGCGATCCTGCAGAAGCTCGGGGTCGACAGCCGCACTCAAGCGGTGATTGCGATCAACAAGATCGGCAAGGGCGAGTGGGCGGCCGCCGCAAACTGAGTGCCACTATTCCGCAGCCGCTTGGCGGCGTACCTGAACCTGAGCCAGCAGTGCACGCAGTGCCGCGGCTTTGACGGGCTTGCGCAGCAGCGCCAATCCTTGCGAGCGTACCCTTTTCTGGACCTCCGGCGAGTGGTTCGCGGTGATAATGACGCCTGGAATCTCGACGCCGGCCTGCGTGCGCACATGTTCGATCGCGTCCAACCCGGTGTCGTGATCGAGTTGGTAATCGGCAAGGATCAAGTCAGGAATGATACCGCGTGCGACAGTGACTGCCACGGAAACGCTAGTCGAGTCGGCGCTATGGACGATGCAACCCCAGCCTTCCAGCAGTGCGCGCATGCCTGAAATGACATCAGGTTCGTTGTCGATGCACAATACGACGAGGCCGGCGACCGAGCCGGCTGACGGTGTCGGCGTGGTGTCCACTACGGCGGCCTTGTTGACGATTGCGCGCGGCAGGCTGACCCAGAACGTCGAGCCCCGTCCCGGCGCCGACTTGATCCCGATTGGCGCATCCAGCACCCGGCCGATGCGTTGGACAATCGAAAGTCCGAGCCCGAGGCCCGGAACCGTCCGTGAATTCTCCTTGAGCCGTTGGAACTCCTTGAAGATCAAATCATGCTGCGAGGCAGGAATGCCTGGCCCGGAATCAATCACTTGAATGACGACGCCGTTCGCCCTTCGGCGGGCACCGAGCAGCACGGTGCCGCTGGGCGTATATTTGATGGCGTTCGAGACCAGATTTTGCAGTAGCCGCCTGGTCAATCGCCGGTCGGCGCGCACCCATAGCGAGGTCGGCACCATGCGCAGCCGCAAGTTTTTTGCCTGGGCAAGCGGTTCGAATTCTACCTGCATGCGTTGGAAGATTTCGTTGAGCGAGACGTCACTGATCTCCGGCTCAAGATGGCCGGCGTCCATTCGCGACAGGTCAATCAATGCGCTCAGGATCTCTTCGACCGAACTCAGCGAGGCATCGATATTGCGAGCCATCTGCGCTTCGGAGCCAACGGTGGCGCGCTCGACGAGGCTCGCCGCATAGAGGCGCGCGGCGTTGAGCGGCTGCAACAGGTCGTGACTCGCCGCGGCCAGGAAGCGGGTCTTGTCGAGGTTGGCTTCGTCTGCCTTGGCCTTGGCGGTTTCGAGTTTCTGATTGACGTCGGTCAGTTCAGCCGTGCGCTCGGCGACGCGCCTCTCGAGGCTTTCGTTGGCGGCCGCCAGCGCGTTCGAGGCTGCCACCCGCTCCGTAATATCGGAATACGTGGCGACGATGCCGCCCTGCGGCATGAACGCCGTACGCACTTCCAGTATTCGCTCGCTACCACCTGGCCGCTCGACGAATGTTTCCTTGGCTTGTGAAAGCCGGCTCATGCGTTCGGCAACGCGCTGCTCGGGTAAGCCAGGGCCGAAGTCGCCGCGCTCGGCACAGTGCTTGAGAACAATTGCCATCGGCACGCCGACGCGAACCATGTCGTTCGGCAGATCGAGCAGTTCGCGAAACTGCCTGTTCCAGCAAATCAGCCGCATATCCGCATCAAACACACCAAGCCCGTGTCGCACCTGATCAAGCGCCGATTGCAGCAGGTCGCGATTGTATTGCAGTGCCTCCGAGGCGTCATCGAGCAGTCGCAGCGCCGATTGGTTGCCGATGTTCGACCGCCGCAACAGCAATCCGAGCACGAGTCGCGCAGAGGCGGCCCCGATGGCGCTGGTCAGTAGTCGTTCGGTAAAGCGCAGGAACTGGATATCGGCCTCGGCGTCGAGGCGAAGTGAATTCGGCTGTCCTGGCCGCAACGCGATGGCGTATGCAGCAAACGAGCGTTCCGCGCGCTCGGCGCCAAGATAGCGGGCCGCGGTCGCCTGCAGGTCGCCGATCGTGATCGATGTGCGCCAAAGTCGGAACGCGCCTGACAGCGGCACATGGTTCAGCCGCTGGGTATCGTCATTGATGAAAACGTGCGCCTGCAACCGCTCGACCGGCTCCGGTGAGCGCAATAGCGAAACGGTGAAAAATGCGGTGAGATTGGCGGCCAGACTCCACAGCACGCCGTGGGTGAGTGGCTCGAATTTCAGATAGAGCAACGCTTGTGGCTTCAACCATGCGATGCCGAACGGCCCGAACGTCAGGAGCGAGGATGGCAGGAGCCCAGCTTTCACCACCCAGGGCAGCAGTAGCGTGTAGGCCCAGACCGCGAAGCCAGCCATGATTCCGGCGATGGCGCCCCGCGCAGTCCCCTTGCTCCAGACCAGTCCGAGAAAGAACGCCGGCGCCAACTGGGCGATTGCCGCGAACGAAACCAGGCCGATGGCCGCAAGTCCTTGCGATTGTCCGAGCGCCCGATGCACGAGATAGCCGGCCAGTACGATGCCGAAAATGGCGACGCGGCGGATCACGAGTAGCCGGCCGGCGAGGTCTTCCTGCGGATCGGCATCGAGCCACCCGTGGCGCAGCATCGCCGGCACGACCAGTCCGTTCGAGACCATGATCGATAATGCCACCGATTCAACGATGACCATTGCGGTCGCGGCCGACAGGCCGCCGATGTAGGCGAGCACGGTGACGACGTCGGCGCCTTTTGCCATCGGCAATGCGATAACCAGCATGTCTGGCTCGACGATGCCGCGCGCGAAGGTGTAGAGGCCGGCGGCCGCGATCGGCACCACGAACAGGTTGATCAGCACCAGATAAAGCGGGAACATCCAGGCGGCGCGCTTGATTTCGCGTTCGGAGTGGTTCTCGACCACGGTGACGTGGAACTGGCGCGGCAGTAAAATCGCGGAAACGAGGCTGAGGAATACAATCGTCAGCCACTTGCCGCCGTCGAATGGTCGGCCAAATACGTCATCGAACTGCAAGTTGGTCCGGGCATGGTCGGCAAAGCCCTGAAAACCTCCGAACACCGAGTAGAGCACGAACAGGCCGACCGTCAGGAAGGCAGCGAGTTTGACCAGGGATTCGGTCGCCACCGCGACCATCAGGCCGTCTTGGTGCTCGGTGGCGTCAATGTGCCGTGTTCCAAACAGCACCGCGAACAATGCCAGCGCCAACGCCACCACGAAGGCAGTTTCGAGAATGCCGATCTCGGGCAATGAAATTGGGATCAGCGGGCTATTGCCAAGCAACACTTCGGTGGAAGTCACCACTGCCTTCAGCTGCAACGCGATGTAGGGCAGCGTGCCGACCACGGCGACCAGGGTGACGATCGCGGCCACCGCCGGGCTCTTGCCGTAGCGGGCCGCCAGGAAGTCGGCGACCGAGGTCAGGTTCTGGCTCTTTGCCAGGCGCACAATTCGCAGGATCAGCGGCCAGCCGACCGCGAACAGCAGGATCGGACCGATATAAACGGGCAGGAAATCGTAGCCTGTGGTGTTGGCGAGCCCGACGCTGCCGAAGAAGGTCCATGACGTGCAGTAGACGCCAAGTGTCAGCGAATAGATGATCGGCCGGCCTTTTTTGCCGGCGTTGGAACGCACCAGCCGGTCGCCAAGCCAAGCGACGGTGAACAAGGCGCCGACATATCCAACCGCCAAGGCGACGATGGCGCCTGTCTGAAACATGATCGACGTTGCCTGCGCGTGGTGAAGATGTGTGTTCGTAGGAACTGCCGGCAGAGTGGGCAATGCTGTCTGAAATGTCCATCCGTCGCTCGAATTGTCCTTTCGCGGTCGCGGAGAGTGCTGACTATCGCGAATCGTAGCGACAGTATTCGTGGAGGGACGATTGTATGCGCGAACGAGTTGAATTAGCGTGGCCGCCGATGGATTCGGCTGGTTCTTGGCCATCTAACGTGCGTGCCTCAAGTATTAATGCTCAATCAGGAGAGATCAGATGGGAATGATTGACGAATTCAAGGAGTTCGCCCTCAAGGGCAATGTCGTGGACCTCGCCGTTGGCGTGATCATTGGCGCGGCCTTCGGCAAGGTCGTGTCGTCCCTGGTGGAAGGCGTCCTTATGCCGCCAATCAGCTTCATGATGAGCGGCGTCGACGTCAAGGATTGGGGGATCAATCTCGGCACCGCCGCCAAGCCGGTGCTGATTAAGTATGGCGTGTTCATGCAGGCGCTGATCGACTTCGCGATCGTCGCATTCGTGCTGTTCATGGTGATCAAGGCGATGAACAACATGAAGAAGCCGGCCCCGGCCGCCGCTGCAGCGCCGCCTCCGCCGGCAGCCTCCGAGGTCTACCTCAAGGAAATCCGCGACGCGCTCGTCAAGAAATAAGCGCACTTCGTCATATTTGTCGGCAGGCCCCGCATCGTCGTCGATGTGGGGCCTTTTACGTTGGTCGCGATCAGGAGCAGCTACCGCCGCCTAGAACGCAGAATTTTGCGCAATTGACATGGCATAATTTGACCGCGCCGTGGTCGAACATGCCGCCGTGCGCGGTCAGCGAGGCCTGCAGGGTGTTCGCCATTTCGAATTCCGGCTCGTAGGGTAACAATGTGCACGGCACCACAACCGGGGTGGCGGCGCCTTTCCGCTTCACGATCATGCGGCTTGTCGCGCACATGATGTCGGCGGGCGACTTGTGCAGGATGCCCCAGCAGGCGGTGCTGATTTCCGGTACGTCGTCGAGGCCATCCATCTCGGGCAACAACATCAGGCGGTCATTGTCGTTGGGGTCCACCGGCCAATCCCGAGCCATGATCAATGCAGCGTAACCGGCACGTTCGCTTGCCTCGGGTTCGCCCCAGCAAGTGCGGCCGGCGATCGCCAGATCGAAGTCGTTCCTGGCCAGCCAATCGATGCCGGCGAGTGCCTTGTCCCAGGTATTGCGGCCGCGTTCGGTCTCATGCAGCACCTTGGTATGATGGTCGAGGCTGATGCGTAAGGTAAGTCGGGTGCCATGCTGCGCCTTCAGTGCCAGCAAGCCTTGCTTGATCTTGGGGCGTTGCATCGGCTGCATGCCGTTAGTGAGGATGAGTACTTTGTGGCCGCGGGCCAGCGCGTCGCCGGCCATGGCAAGCATATGCGGATTGAGAAAAGGTTCGCCGCCGGTGAAGCCGATGACCCCTGTCGGCAGATCGAGTGCCGCGATCTCGTCCAGATAGGCAGCGCACTCGGTGGCGCTGATATAGGCGAGCCGGTCATTGAGTGGACTCGATTCGATATAGCAATTCTGGCAGGTGATGTTGCACAGCGTGCCGGTATTGATCCACAGCGTGTCGAGGCGCGCCAGCGGCACCGATGCCCGGGCATCCCCCTTCGCGGTGCGGTCCGGATCGCGAAATTTGCCTGGCGCCGGCAAATCGACGAGTGATGTCGGCGTCAGGGAGGCTGATCGAATGTCCACGCGTTCCTCGCTTGACCATGCAACGGTACTTGCCTTGGTGCTGACGAAAGATTTAGCACGCGTCGCCGTGCACGACACAGTCACAATAGCTTTATGGCCGCGTGAGAATTGCGGCGGCGGCGAGAGCACTATTTCCTTCGCCGACGCTTGTGCTAGGATGCGTGCGATGCGGGCGTAGCATAATGGTAATGCGGTAGCTTCCCAAGCTATTGACGAGGGTTCGATTCCCTTCGCCCGCTCCAGTTCATCCTAGAAGATCAAACCTGCCAGCAAGCGACCGCGCGGCCGTTCTTCTGCTCCAGACTGGGCTCCTGACTGCGGCAACGGTCGGCGACCAATGGGCAGCGCGGATGGAAGGCGCAGCCAGACGGCGGATTGAAAGGCGATGGGAGTTCGCCTTTGAGGATGATGCGCTCCTTCTTGGCATCTGGGTCAGCGACCGGTGTCGCCGCGAGCAGGGCGCGGGTGTAGGGGTGCTGCGGCGCTGCGAATATCGCCTCGCGCGTGCCGATTTCGACTGCGTGCCCAAGGTAGATCACCATCACGCGGTCGGCGATGTGGCGAACCACCGACAGGTCGTGCGAAATGAACAGGTAGGCGAGCTGGAATTCCTCCTGCAGCTCGGCCAGAAGGTTCAGCACCTGGGCGCGGATTGACACGTCGAGTGCCGATACCGGCTCGTCCAGCACCAGGATCTTCGGGTTCAGCATCAGTGCGCGCGCAATGGCGATGCGCTGGCGTTGGCCGCCCGAAAACATGTGCGGATAGCGATCGTAGAATTCGGGCCGCAGGCCCACCTTCGCCATCATGGCGCGAGCGGCGGCGGTGCGGTCGGCGGCGCTCATATCGGTGTTGACCAGCAGCGGCTCTTCCAGTGCCTTGCCGACCTTCTGGCGCGGATTGAGCGAGCCATAGGGGTTCTGGAACACGATCTGGATTTGTCGGCGCAATTCCTGCCGCATGTCCGAGCCGACGGCGCCGAGATCCTTTCCATTGATGACGAGCGAGCCGGCGGTCGGCTCCTCGATCAGCGTGATCAGTCGGGCCAGCGTCGACTTGCCCGAACCGGACTCGCCCACTACGGCCAGCGTCTTGCCGGATTCAAGCTGAAACGAGACGTCCACCAGCGCCTTCACCGAGGCCGGCTTCGCGAACAGACTGCGGCTGACTTCGTAAGTGCGGGTCAGGTTGCGGGCTTCGAGGACGACGGTCATGCCGATACCTTGGATTGAACGGGCTTACCGGCGACCAATGGAGTGAAGCACAACGCCCGGCCGAGATTGGCGGCGGCTTGCGGCGGGTTTTCCTTGTGACAACGATCGAAGGCGAACGGACACCGCGGCGCGAACAGGCAGCCGGGCGGCCTATCGAACTGACCCGGCACGACACCGGCAATGGCCGGGAGACGACGGCCCGTGGCGCGCTCGGGAAGTGCCGCCAATAGGCCATGGGTGTAAGGGTGATGCGGATCGCGGAACAACTCGCGCGTCGGGCTCTGTTCCACTTGCCGGCCGGCATACTGCACGATCACGCGATCGGCGGTCTCGGCGACCACGCCCATGTCATGGGTGATCAGCACAAGACCCATGTTGGTCTCCTGCCGCAGCTTCAACAGCAGGTCGAGGATCTGCGCCTGGATGGTCACGTCGAGCGCCGTCGACGGCTCGTCGGCGATCAAGAGCTTCGGCTTGCAGGCGAGTGCCATCGCGATCATCACGCGCTGCGACATGCCGCCCGACAATTGATGCGGGAATGCCGACAACCGGCGTTCCGGATCGGTGATGCCGACCTGATTGAGAAGTTCGAGCGAACGCACCTTGCGCTCAGCCTTGTCCATGCCGAGGTGGGTCTTCAGCGACTCGCCGATCTGGAAGGCGACCGTGAAGCAAGGGTTCAGCGACGACATCGGTTCCTGGAAGATCATCGCGATCTCGCGGCCGATGATCGAGCGACGTTGCTTCGCGCCGAGCGTCCTGAGATCAGTGCCGGCGAAGTTCATTTGATCTGCTGTGATGGTCGCGGTCCAAGGCAGCAGACCCATGACGGCGAGCATGGCGACTGACTTGCCGGAGCCGGATTCGCCGACGATGCCTAGCACCTCGTTGGCATCGACGACGATGTCGACGCTATCCACGGCCTTGAACCCGCCATTGCGGGTGGCGAACGAGACTGACAGGTTGCGGATTTCGAGCAGGGCCATGGCGGTTACGACCTCTGCATCTTGGGGTCGAGCGCATCTCGCAAACCGTCGCCCATCAGGTTGATCGACACCACGGTGATCAGGATGGCGAGGCCCGGGAACGTCACGATCCAAGGGTTTGAGCGGATGAATTCGCGGGCGTCGGCCAGCATCGCCCCCCATTCGGAAACCGGCGGCTGCGCGCCAAGGCCGAGAAAGCCCAGTGCCGCGGCTTCCAGGATTGCTTCGGACACGCCAAGTGCTGACTGCACAATCAAGGGGGCGAGGCAATTCGGCAGCACGGTCGAAAACATCAGGCGGAGCTTCTTGACCCCGATCACCTTGGCCGCTGTCACATATTCCTTGCTGAGTTCGCTCATTGCGGACGCGCGCACGAGGCGCACGTAGCGAGGCAGGAATACAACCGTCACGGCGACGATGGTGTTGGTCAGGCTCGGTCCCAGCACGGCGACGATCAGGATCGCGAGAACGAGGCCGGGCACTGCCATGATCAGGTCCATGGCTCGGGTGATGACGACGTCGACCCAGGGCTTCGAGAAGGCGGCGACGAGGCCTAAGACCACGCCGATCACGAATGACACGCACATCACGGTTAGGCCGATGAACAGCGACACGCGTGCGCCGTAGATGATGCGCGAAAGCATGTCGCGCCCGAGGCCGTCGGTGCCGAGGATGAATTTCCACGAGCCGCCTTGCTCCCACACCGGCGGCGCGCGTACCGCATCGCGGTACTGTTCCAGCGGCGAGTGCGGCGCGACGAAATCGGCGAGGATGGCGACGATGCTGACGAAGGCCAGCACGCACATGCCACCGACGGCGCCCTTGTTCTCCTTGAAAGCGGCCCAGAAGGCGGCGAGCGGCGACTGCGGTGCGTAGATCGCAGGCTCGGCGGTCGTGGTTGCGACGGTGGCGTCATCGGCCATGGCGGATCCTCGGGTTGATAACGCCATAGATCACGTCGACCAGAACGTTGACGGAGATTACGATCGCCGATACCAGCATGACGCCGCCCTGTAGCGCCGGGTAGTCGCGCCGACCGATCGCCTCGATCAGCCATTTGCCGACGCCGGGCCAGGAGAAAATGGTTTCGGTCAGCACCGCGCCGGCCATCAGGCTACCGACCGACAGCCCAATCACCGTCACGACCGGGATCAGTGCATTGCGCAACGCATGCAAGCCGATGACACGGAATGGCGACAGGCCCTTGGCGCGGGCGGTGCGCACGTAGTCTTCGCTTAGCACTTCCAGCATCGACGAGCGCGTCATGCGAGCGATAACGGCCAGCGGCACGGTACCGAGCACGATCATTGGCAGCACGAGGTGGTGCGCAGCGTCGAGGAAGGCGCCCTTCTGGCCGGACAGTACCGAATCGATCAGCATGAAGCCGGTCGTTGGCTCGAAATAGTACTTGATCAGGTCGATGCGGCCCGACACCGGCGTCAAATGCAGGCGCTCGGCGACCAGCATGATGAGCAGCAGGCCCCACCAGAAAATCGGCATCGAGAAACCGGTGACGGAAATGCCCATCAAGGTCTGGTCGTACCAGCTGCCGCGCTTGACGGCGGCGATGGCGCCGGCCGGAACGCCGATCAGCACCGCGAACAGCATTGCCGAGAACGACAATTCCACGGTCGCCGGGAACAGCGTGAAGAACTCCGTCAGCACCTTTTCATTGGTGACGACGGAAGTGCCGAAATCGCCGTGCAACAGCGCCCAGACATAGTCGAGAAATTGCTTCCAGACCGGCTGGTCGAGGCCGAGCTCGTGGCGGAACTGGGCGAGGCGTTCCGGTGATATGCCTCGTTCGCCGACACGCACTTCGACCGGGTCGCCCGGCACCAGCCGGATGGCGACGAAGGTGAGGAACATCAGCGCAAAGAAGGTCGGTACCGTCAGGGCCGCGCGCTTGAGGAAATAGAGGAGCATGAGGCGGTCGGGACCGGTGTTGTCACCTTGCCCTGCTTGTATCTGGCGAGCGGGAAAGGGTGGTTCAGGTTTCGCATAGTGGCAGACACATCAAAACTGTCATCCCGGCATGCATTGCCGGGACCCATCGTGCCTAATCTTCGATGTTGGAAGCCTTGGCACCATGGGTCCCGGGGACGAGCCCCGGGATGACACCTGTGGGGTGGTGGGTGGGTGCCTAGTTTCGGCCAGGCACCATGTTGGGGGCAATTCGGTGCCAGGCTGACGCCTAACACCGAAAGCACTCACTTCACGTCGACGCCGTTGAACTTGTGGCCGCCGAACGGACCCTGCTTGAAGCCCTCGACTTCCTTGCGCATGGCCTCGTAGACCACCGAGTGGGCGATCTTCAGATCGGGCGCTTCTTCGTGCTCGATCACCTGCATGCGCTCGTAGATCTTGGTGCGCTCGGCGACGTCGGAAAGCTTGGCCGCCTTGCTCAGCAACTCGTCGTATTCCTTGTTGCACCATTTGGTGATGTTCTGTCCGCCAGCGCGGGCACCTGTGCAGCCGCGCAGGAAGAAGAAGTTGTCGGGATCGCCGTTGTCGCCGGTCCAGCCGAGTTGCGCGGTGGTGTGCTCGCCCTGCTGGGCGCGCTTGCGGTACTCGCCCCACTCGTAGGTGACGAGCTTGGCATTGACGCCGACCTTGGCCAGATCCGCCTGCATCATTTCGGCGATGCGCTTGGCGTTCGGGTTATAGGGGCGCTGCACCGGCATGTACCACAGGTCGATTTCCATCGGCGTGGTGACACCGGCGGCTTTCAGCATCGCCTTGGCCTTCTCCGGATCGTAGGCGTAGTCCTTGACCGCGTCGTTGTAGGACCACAGGATCGGCGGGATCAGGTTCTTGGCAGCCTGCCCGGCGCCAAGGTAGACGTCGCGAATGATGGCGTTCTTGTCGATCGACATATTGAACGCCTGCCGCACTTCCTTCTTGTCGAACGGCGCCTTCGTCACATTGAAGGCCCAGTAGGCGATGTTGAGGCCGGCCTGATTGATCACCTTCAGGGTCGGGTCCTTCTGCATCTCGGCGAGGTCGGCCGGGCGCGGCGCGATGATGAAGTGGCACTCGCCAGCCTTCATCTTCGAATAGCGCGCGGTCGGGTCCGGCGTGATGGCATAGACGAGATCGTCGACCAGTGCCTTCTCACCCCAGTAATCGGGGTTCTTCTTGAAGCGGATCACCGCGTCCTTCTGGTAGGCGACGAAGGAGAACGGACCGGTGCCGATCGGCTGCTGGTCGACTGCTTCGGGCTTGCCGGCCTTGGTCATCGCCTCGGCGTATTCGGCTGAGTGGATCGACGCGAAGTCCATGGCGAGGTTCGCCATCATCGGTGCATTGGGCTCGGTCAGCGTCATCTTGACGGTGTAGTCGTCGACCTTGTCGAGCGACTTCATCAACGTGCCCATCTTCATGTCGGCGAAGTAGTCGTACTTGCCGCCGGAAACCTTGGCGTAGGGATGATCCGCTTTCCACTGACGGTTGAACGACCACAGCACGTCATCGGCATTGAAGTCGCGTGTCGGCTTGAAGCTGGCCGACGAATGCCACTTCACGCCCTTGCGCAACTTGAAGGTGATGACGGTACCGCCTTCGGCGATCTCATAGCTCTCGGCGAGGCCGGGAACGACCTTTGCCGAGCCGCGCTCGAACTCGACCAGCTGATTGTACACCGGGCGTGCCGCATCGAAGCTGGTGCCGGTGGTATTGATCGCCGGTGTGAAGTTCTCTGGGCTGCCTTCCGAGCAGTAAACCAACGTCTTGGCCATCGCTGGCGCCGCTGCGACACAAAGTGCCGCGAGCCCGGCCGCGCAAACGCGTCCTGCCTTAAATCGCATATGTCTCTCCCTGACTGGGTCAATCTCTTGGGTGGCCGAGGGCAACCCAAGCCCGCATTGAAGCGCGTTTTCACGATCTGCGCAATTCGAGAGTGAATTTGCGCGAAAGGGAACTTCCGCAGAAACACGCCACGGATTATTCGCCAACGAGGAAACGGCGTTTCGCGAATTTGGCAGGCGTCAGGATGGTGCCACAACTTAGGCCTCATAGCCGAACGGATCGTCCACGGTATGGGAGGGCGGGGTGAACCAGCGCGGACCGCTCGCGGTCATATGGATGTGGTCTTCGAGGCGGACGCCGAACTCGCCGTAGATGCAGATCATCGGTTCGATCGAGAACGTCATTCCCGGCGCCAGGACGGTCTTGTCGCCCTTGACGATATAGGGTGTCTCATGCACGTCGAGGCCGATGCCATGGCCGGTGCGGTGCGGCAGGCCGGGTGTCGCGTAACCCGGTCCGAAGCCGGCCTGCTCGATCACACCACGGGCGGCGATATCGATGTCCTCGCAGCGTGCGCCGAGCTTGGCGGCATCGAAGGCAGCCAGTTGGGCCGCCTTTTCCAGGTTCCAGATCTGGCGTTGGCGGGCGCTGGGCGTGCCGAATACGTAGGTGCGGGTGAGGTCCGACAGGTAGCCGTCGACCGGCGCGCCGATGTCGACGAGCACCATGTCACCGTCCTTCAGCGTCTGCGGATAGGGCACGCCGTGCGGATAGGCGGTGGCTTCGCCGAACAGCACGATGTTGAAGGCGGGCGGGCCTTCGGCGCCAAGTTTGGCGTGCGCGTCGACGATGAACGCCTGCACCTCGGTCGTCGTTATCCCCACGTGCAGGATGCGGGCGGCGGCCTTGTGCACTTCCAGCGTGATGTTCTTCGCCGTCTGCATCAGCGCGATTTCTGCCTCGGTCTTGGCGCTGCGGCAGGCGGATGTGATCAAGCTGGCGTTGACGTAATCGTAGGAGTTGCCGGCCCGGCGCAGGCCATCGAAGGTGGCGAATGGTGTCGCCTCATCAACGCCGATGCGGCCGCGCGCGATGCCCTGTGCTCGCAAGGTGTCGACCAGCAGCGCGGTCGGGTCCTCGTGCTCGTCCCAAGCGGCGATCTCGCCCGGCAGTGTGATCATGGTCTTGAGCTTCTCGACTTCGAAGGCGGGGCTCAGATACGTGAGACCGCCCTTCGCCGGCAGCAATGCGCCGTGCAGCCGTTCGCTGCGGCCGAGACGCAAGCCGGTGAAATAGGTCAGGCTGGTCGAGACGTCGAGCCAGATGGCGTCGATGCCTTGGGCCTGCATCAGGGCTTGCGCCCGTTCGATGCGGCGCTGACGTTCGGCAGTGTCGATTGGCGGCGCATCACCGCGCATCGACTTCATCGCCGCCAGTTCCCTCGTAGCGGTCGAGCCGCCCACGCCGATGGTCATCTTGAACGTCTCCATCAGGCGCTGAGCGCGCTCATTTCCTTGGCGAGATCAGACTTGCCCTCGAAGCCGATGCCGGGCAGGTCGGGCATGGTGATGTGGCCGTCGATCACTTTCACCCCATCGGGAAAGCCGCCGTAAGGCTGGAACAGGTCGGGGTAGCTTTCGTTGCCGCCGAGCCCGAGGCCCGCCGCGATGTTGAGCGACATCTGGTGGCCGCCATGCGGCACGCATCGTGACGGCGACCAGCCGTGGACCTTCAGAACTTCGAGCGTGCGCTGGTACTCGCACAGGCCGTATGAAAGCGCGCAGTCGAACTGCAGCCAGTCGCGATCCGGCCGCATGCCGCCATAGCGGATCAGGTTGCGCGCATCATGGTGGCTGAACAGGTTCTCGCCGGTCGCCATCGGGCCAGGGTAGAAGTCGGCGAGGTTGGCCTGCAACTGGTAGTCGAGCGGATCGCCGGCTTCCTCGTACCAGAACAGCGGATAGGCCCGCAGCATCTTGGCGTAGGCGATCGCGGTTTCGAGATCGAAGCGGCCGTTGGCGTCGACCGCGAGCCGCGCCTTGCCATCGAGTTCCTTCAATACCGACTCGATGCGGCCCTGGTCCTCGGCGAGCGACGCTCCGCCGATCTTCATCTTGACGACGTTGTAGCCGCGATCGAGGTAGCTGCGCATTTCGCGGCACAGCGCGCTGTTGTCCTTGCCGGGATAGTAGTAGCCGCCCGCCGCGTAGACGAACACCTTCGGGTCGGCCGCGCGGTTGTGGCGTTCGGCGAGCAGCCGGAACAGCGGCTTGTCCGCGATCTTGGCGACCGCGTCCCACACCGCCATGTCGAGGGTGCCGACCGCGACCGAGCGCTCGCCGTGGCCGCCCGGCTTCTCGTTCGACATCATGGCGGCCCAGACCTTGTCGGGGTCGAGGTTGTCGCTCGCGGCGTCGGCGAGCGATTTTGGATCGGCTTCGAGCAGGCGGGGCGCGAACCGCTCGCGGATCAGTCCGCCCTGGCCGTAGCGGCCGTTCGAGTTGAAGCCATAGCCGACCACCGGCTTGCCGTTGCGCACGACGTTGGTGACGATGGCGACGAGGCTCGTCGTCATCTTGGTGAAGTCGATGTAGGCGTTGCGGATCGGCGACGAGATCGGCTTCGTCACCTCGCGCACATCGACAATGCGGACGGGCATGGGTGAACCTTTCGAGGCGAGCGCGGAAGCGTCACGGCGCGCGGGTTTGTGTCGGCGCCATTGAAGCCGCTGTTGGCGGGATGGGCAAGTGCGGATGCACCGGATGGCAGCCGCTGTGCGATCGATTTGTCCTGCCCGCATGGATGCGATCCCGGCTCAGGCGGCTCGCCGTGGGTGTCCGGGAAGGTAGCTGAGGTGGATGGAGGCGCGCGAGACCGGTGGCGCGGGGGATCGAAGCGCAGGGATGGAGCACGCTGCCGTCCCCTCTCCCCCGCCACTTCGGGGGAGAGGGTTAGGGTGAGGGGCGGCAAAATTAGGTGTCATCCTCGGCCTTGGGCCGAGGACCCATCGAGCAACCGGAACTGAAGCCGCTGCCAAGTTCCGCTGCACCCAAATACGCCGTCTCGCCAATCGGAAACCGCTGAACCCTGGGTCCTCGGCACAAGGCCGAGGATGACAGCTGGGGGAGGCGACACGGCGCCGAGCAAGTAGCCGCCCCTCACCCTCGGACCACCCTGGCGGGCGGTCCTCTGCCCTCTCCCCCGAAACGGCGGGGGAGAGGGAAAGTGCGGGATGGAGCACGAGCACCGGGTGGGTAGCTCCAACCGCGCCGGGTAATGGCGTGTGAACGGGGTCGTTTGCGCCATAATACCGCGGGTCAGCCAGCTTGCCCGCGCGTTGTGAATAGCGAGGCTCGCCTGCACACACACCACGTTCGCGCCGCCGGCGGCGAAGGCCAGTACCGCCTTGCGCAGTTGCTGCGGGTCAGGCACGTCCTCGGCGTCGAATACGGTGACGAAATCGCCGCGCGCCAACTGCATCGCGTAGTTGAGCGCCTTTGGCTTGGTGCGCGGCAGGCAGTCGGGCACCACCACGATGCGCATGAACGGCGGCAGTCGCATCGACCGGGCGACCGCGATAGTCTCGCGATCGGCGGCTTCCAGCACCAGCATGCAGTCGAGCTTGGCCGGCGGGTAGTCGAGCTTCGACAGCGCCTCGACCAGATCCGGCAGCACCGCGGCCTCGCGGAACATCGGCACCATCACCGAATAGGCCGGCAGGTCGCCGTCCAGGTTCGGGTTCGGCCGCAGTTTGGTGGATGTGCTTCGGCCGCCGATCACGGTCAGCAGGACAACAACGCGGAACAGCACAACCAGGAAGAACGGCACGCCGACGCAGGCCATCAGCGTCGTGCGGGTGGCGCTGGGCGCGACGACGGCGCCACCGATGATCAAGCCGATCATCATCAGTAGCGCGATCAGTTGCCAAAGGCGGATTGGTCCGGCGGCCGACAATTCGGGGTCGAGCCGCCGCAGGCCGCGCACCGCCCGTTTCAGGCGCGCGCCGCGAACCTGCTCCACTTCGAGGCTATCGAGCACTTCCGGTGTAGCCAGCGCCATCGCCTGCCCGCGTGCCCGGTGGTCCTGCGCCAAGGCCGTAAGCATCGACGGCGGCAGATCGGTGCCGTCGACCAGCGTCGTCGATCCGAGTGGTGGCTGCCCTGGCGCCAAGTACTGAACGCCGATCCAGGCAGCCAGCGCCTCGACATAGGCTTGCGGGGGGATGGTGCCGGTTGACAGGAGCACCGCGTGCGGCTCGACGTTCAGCAGTGCGGCGCGGGCGATGGCCCGGTCCAGCGTGGCTGAATCAATTCTCGGGCCCAGCAGGAAGCGGTATTCGACCGCGCGACGGCGGGCTGAAAAATCATCGGCCGCAATTGTTCCGGGAGGATCGCTCTCGCCGGTGAATCGCGCTACAGCATTGATACGCAACGGTTGTGTACGCTTCATGTTCGATTCGAATCGCCGCCGATGGTGACGGTCGGCACGATTTCGCCTCGAAATTAGCTTTGATGGTTCATCCGTGGCCAGCAGGGTGATTGCCCAGTTACTTGCCGCTCGAACGACGATGGTAGCTTCAGATGCCAGGATGCGATGTTTTTCCGGGACGGGCAGCGATGTTGCGGAGATGGTTCGCCGCAGCGGCGATGATCGCTGTCGGATGCGCGACGGTGCCAGCGTTGGCTCAAAGCGTTCCCGCCGCCGAGGCGCCGGCGATCGTCGAACGGCGCGTGCTCCTGCGGTTTGTCACTGAAATTGATTTTCCGCCCTTCAACTATCACGACGACGAGGGCGTGCTGACCGGCTTCAACGTCGATCTGGCACGCGCGCTATGTCTCGAAATGAGTGTCGCTTGCGATATCCAGACAAGGCCCTGGGAGGAGTTGCTTGGCGCGGCGGCCAAGGGCGAGGTTGATGCGGTCATCGCCGCCCACGTGGTCTCGGCCAAGGCATTGAAGCAGGTCGATTTCACCGACCGTTATTTCCATACCGCAGCCCGGTTTGCCGGTCGCCGCGACGGTGCCAAGCTTGAGATCACCCCGGACGGATTGGAAGGCAAGCGCATCGGTGTCGCCAAGGGGTCGGCGCACGAGGCTTATCTCGCTGAATTCTTCCGGCTGGGGCGTATCGAGGCGTTCGACACCGCCGAACGGGCGCGCGAGGCCTTGGTGCAAGGCAAAATCGATCTCGTGTTCGATGACGGTGTCGGGCTGGTGCTATGGATCAACGGCACGGCCTCAAAAGATTGCTGCGAACTGCGCGGCGGGCCGTTCCTTGAGCCGCGATACTTCGGCGATGGCATTGCGATCGCGGTGCCGAAATCGGATCCAAAGCTGAGGGCCGATCTCAATGCCGCGCTGAAGCGCGTGCGCACCAGTGGTCGGTTCGACGAGCTGATGCTGCAATATTTCCGCACGAGACTCTATTAGTTGTCGCATCCGACTCCCCTGCGGGGAGCCGGCCGGATGCGACGTTTTGGTGGAGCACGGCGACACGCGTTCCGCGCGCCGGCCGCCGTGCGTGAAAGTGCTATTTCTTCTTCAGCTCGATCTCGATGAACACGAACTCGAAGTCGTTGGCGTTGACGACGTTGTGCTCGACGCCCTCGCCCTTGTAGTAAGGCTTGCCGGCCGTCAGCGGCGCTTCCCGGCTGCCGCCGCCGGGCTCTTCCAGCAGCAATTTTCCGGTCGTCATCGGCACCACGACGTAGTCCATCCCGTGCCGATGCCAGCCGGTCTCGGCGCCGGGCGCGAACCGCCACTCGGTGGTGACGGTCTGGTCATTCTGGATCAGCACCGTCGGTGTGGCTTGCGGTCTGGCTGTTGGCATGAAGGAGCTCCGATGCGACTTTGGATGTTGAAGGCGGCGCGACAGTGTTTATCCTGCCGACAGCCAGGCAATAGCAAGTGGAGCCGCCGCCACATGATCAAATCGATACGATATGCCGTTGCAACGCTGGGCATGCTGCTGGCGCTGCCGTCGACGCCGGCTCCGGCAGCCGATCTGGTTGTCTGGTCGGGCGGCGCGGTCAAGTCCGCCGTCAGCGAGGCGTTGGCCGATTTCGCGAAGTCGTCCGGCGTCAAGGTGACGTCCGATTTTGCGCCGATGGGGGCTCTGACCAAGCGGTTGGCGGCGGACCCGTCAGCCACCGACATCGCGATCCTGTCCGCCGAGGTAATGGAAGATGCGATCAAGCGTGGCTGGGTGCAGTCCGGTAGTGTCACCGAGGTCGGTCGCGTCGGAGTTGGCGTGGCCGTGAATGAAAAAGCGCCGAGCCCAGATATTTCAACGCCCGCAGCCTTCAAGGCCACGCTGCTGGCGGCGAAGTCGATTGTGATGATCGATCCCGCGACCGGCACCAGCGGCAAGCATTTGGCCGAGGTGTTTCAGCGTCTTGGTATCGCCGACGACATCAAGGCACGTACGACCTATCTCGCTGGTGGCTACGTCGTCGAACCGGTCGGGCGCGGCGAGATCGAACTCGGCCTGCACCAGATCACCGAAATTCTCCCCGTGAAGGGCATCAAGCTGGTCGGGCCGCTACCGTCGGAACTGCAGAAAATCACGATCTATCAAGCGGCAGTCAGCGCCCGGCCCAAGAACATGGAGAGTGCCAAGGCGTTCCTCGTCCACCTGCAGACCCCGGCGGTCCGGGCTTTCTTCGCCAACAAAGGTTTCATGAACCCATGACATCGCGCAAGCTGCCCGCTCGCCAGGACACTACCGTCCTATTCGCTCATGCCGCCTATCGCCTGGGCGACGCGCTTGCTCGGCGCAATACCGGCATCCGCTACATCGAGGCGCGATCGCCAGACGAGGTGATGGCGCGGATTGCCGAGGCCAATGTTGTCTGTGTCTCGATGATGTGGCGCAATGACTGGCTGGACAAGGCGCCAAAGCTCGCGTTCGTGCAGTCGGTCAGTGCCGGCATGAACCAATATGACGTCGCGCGGTTCAAGTCGGTCGGCGTGCGGTTGGCGAGTGCACAAGGTGTGAACGCTCGAGCCGTGGCGGAGCATGCCATCGCACTGGTTTTGAGCCTGACTCGTCAGCTGCACCTCGCCCGTGACAACCAGCACCAGAAGTTCTGGCGCGGCATGATCGGCGATCCAGCTCAACGCGAGGACGAATTGCAGGGCAAGACGATGCTGATCGTCGGGCTGGGTGGAATTGGCGGCCGATTGGCGCAAATCGCCAAGGCGTTCGATATGAAGGTCATCGGCACGCGCCGCGATCCGTCAAAGGGGGCTGGCGGGGCGGATGAAGTGTTTGCCGATGCCGACCTCGTAAAGGTGCTGCCGCGCGCTGATTTCGTCGTGCTGACCTGTCCGATTACGCCCGAGACCACGAATCTGATGAACGGCGCCGCGTTCGCCGCCATGAAACCCGGTGCCAAGTTGATCAATGTCGCCCGTGGCGCGGTGGTCGACGAGCCGGCTTTGGTTGGCGCGTTGCAGTCGGGTCGCTTGGCTGCCGCCGGTATTGACGTGACGGTCGAGGAACCGCTCGCCGCGGCGTCCCCGTTGTGGTCGATGCCAAACGTGATCGTTACTCCGCACACTGCCGGCGAAACGGCCGCCTATGAGGAGAATGTGGTCGATATCTTGGTTGAAAACATCGGTCGGCTTGAGCGCGGTGAGTTGAAACTGCGCAATGAATTTGCATGAGATTTGTCGGCAAGCGGTCGAAATGCCGATGCTAGCGGTACGCAACCGTGCCGTCCGTTTGGATGCCGTGCAGAGCTTGCTACGGGGCCACGATGCAATCGTGGAGGCAACGGGAGTGATGCAGTTCGACCCAACTCAATCCTTATTGGAAAAGTTGTTTTGTGTCACCGGCACAGGTCGCGTTGCAGGACGCGCGCGCGGCATTTTCGTTGAAATTGTCCGACGGTGTTGAGCGGTGGATTGCGTGCCG
Source organism: uncultured Alphaproteobacteria bacterium (assembly GCA_963732635.1). Taxonomy (GTDB): domain Bacteria; phylum Pseudomonadota; class Alphaproteobacteria; order Rhizobiales; family Hyphomicrobiaceae; genus JAKFWF01. The sequence goes on along the minus strand of CAVTAL010000022.1, from coordinate 223,134 downwards.
AGCCGGCAGCGGCTAGGACATTTCGAATGTGTCGGCGATCGCCATGGCGCTCGCATTGCGGGGATAAATTCCGAATGTTTGTCAGACTTCGGCATTTGCTCCGCACTGCCCTCTTAGGCAGCCTTCAGGCCTTGGTGACAACTCAATATGAACCTCTGATTTACGGCATGCCGCGTAGTTCCACGTTTGGGGCCGAGTGCGGGTTCGAACGGGCCTTGGGTTTGTTCGTTGGGGGCAGATTGTTGACAAGAATTGGATGCATGGAACAGGCGTCGAGGCGACAAACGTGGTCCTAGGTCAAAAGGCTCGGCTGCGTTTTGCGCGCTCAAGACCGACGTTTCCAGTCGATACAACTGCCGTTTCGATTCATCTGAATTTGCCCTTCTCCGGACAACGCTAGACTGACGGGTTCATAGAAATAATGACGACCGGCGAGCTGACTACGACAGACGACCTTTCGGTATCGACGGATGCCTCGCAGATCATCGCGAGGATTTTCGATGCGGGCTTTTACCTGCGCCAAAACACGGAGGTTCCCGAGGGGGCTGATCCGCTGGCGCATTATCTCGAGAGTGGCGAAGCTCTCGGTTACAAGCCGTGCCAACTGTTCGACCCGGCATGGTATCGCCGCACTTATGACGTGCCAGCCACTGAGTCGGGGTACTTGCACCACTACGTTTCGAGTGGAGAACGGCTTGGGTATTCGCCTTCGCCGCGCTTCGATCCCGTTTGGTACGCGCAAGAGTATGGTCTCGATTTGAACGTCGAGTGCGCCTTGGCGCACTACATGCAAGCTGACCCGCTTGTGCGGGCGGCGCACGCCTACTTCAGCGCACTTGAATATACCACCCGATTTCCAGACATACGAAACGCAAACGTTGATCCGTATGAACATTATATCAATTGGGGCATATTCGAGAACCGGCGGGCTTCCGAAAATTTCGATGCCAACTTTGTCTGGCAACGGTATCTGAATAAGGACCGGACCAAGAATCCGCTGCTGCTTTTTCTTGAGTTCGGCCATCATTTCGGATGGTTGCCCAAGCCGTCCGTTGACGAGGTGACGGTGCCGCGAGAGATCCGGCGTTTTACCGCTCCGGGAACTGATTTCGAGCAAGCACAGAATACAGTCGCCGGGCCACGCAAGACCAAGGCCTTGGCATTCTATTTGCCGCAATTCCACCCAATCCAGGAGAACGACGCATGGTGGGGCAAGGGCTTCACCGAATGGCGCAACGTGCCTCGCGGCGTGCCGCGCTTCGCCGGCCATTTCCAGCCGCGCGTGCCGCGTGATCTCGGCTTCTACGAGTTGAACGGCACCGACGTGATGAAGAAGCAGGTCGATATGGCCCGCGCCGCCGGGCTGTTCGGCTTCTGCTTCTATTACTACAATTTCAATGGTCGCCGGTTACTCGAAAAGCCTCTCGATGCGTTCGTCGAAGATACCTCGATCGACTTCCCGTTCTGCCTGCTGTGGGCGAACGAGAATTGGAGTCGGCGCTGGGACGGCCTTGAGCAGGAAGTTTTGATCGGGCAGAAGTACGACGCCAATTCGGAGGCTCTGCTTATCGACGATCTGGCGCGGTATATGAAGAATCCGCGATACATCACGATCGAAGGTCGGCCGTTGTTCTTCCTGTATCGTAGCGACGTGGTGCCGGATGTCGCAAAGGCGGTGCGACGCTGGCGCGAACGGTTCAAATCCCAGCATGGGCTCAATCCACTTATCGTGATGGCGCAGGCCTTCGGCGTCAACGACCCGCGGCCTGGTGGCTTCGATGGCGCGATCGAGTTTCCGCCGCATAAGTACGGTTCGGTCCTGCCGCGCATTACCGGCAGCATGGAAATTCTCGATCCAGATTTCCGCGGTGACGTCTATAGCTACGACGATCTTGTAGAGGCATCGCTGAAGGACTTTCCAGCCGAATACCAGCTAATGAAGACTGCGGTGCCGTCGTGGGACAACGATGCGCGCAAGCAGGGCTCGGGTCTGGTCATGCAAGGCGGCACGCCGGCAAAGTTCCAGGGATGGCTCGAAGGGCTTTCGCGGACGGTCGAGAACAAGCGGTTCCATGGCGAAAAGATCATTATGATCAACGCCTGGAACGAGTGGTGCGAAGGCGCGTATCTCGAACCCGACGTTCACTTTGGTTTCGGCTTCCTGAATGCAATGTCGCGAGCCTTGACCGATGACCATAAGCGAGTTGCGCGCAAGCTGCTGCTGGTCGGTCACGATGCATTTCCGGCCGGTGCGCAGATGTTGCTGTATAATATCGGCCGCACCCTGAAGACCGGCTTCGGCGTCGATGTGGCCTTCATCCTCATGGATGGCGGCGATCTGGCCGAGCGCTACGAGCAGATCGCGCCGACCTTCGTCGCCAATGCGGCAACGGACTTCTGGCCGGCCCTTCGCGGGAATGTCGAGGAACTGCGCGCGCGAGGGTTCTCGCACGCAATCACCAACAGCGCCTTTTCGGGGCACTGCGTCGGCTTCCTGGCCGACAGCGGATTCAAGGTCTGTTCGCTGATCCACGAGCTGAAAACAATCATCCAGCGCAGCGGCGGCTATGATCGATATCAGCAGATCCTGAAAAAATCGAGTGATGTCATTTATCCCAACGAGTACGTGCGCAACGAACTCGTGCGGGAATTCGGTGAGCCGACCGGTCAGCGGCACATCATGGCGCAAGGGCTCTACAAGGATGTCGAGGTCGACGAGAGTAGCAAGAACAGCATTCGGGAACTCTTGAAACTGCCGCCGACGACGCGGATCGTGCTGAATACCGGCTATGCCGATCTGCGCAAGGGCGTCGATTTGTTCCTCGGGTTGGCGCGGGAAACCGCGCGGCTTGATCCCAATATTCATTTCGTATGGGTCGGCGGTGTCGACCCCGCCGTCGAGACCTGGATTCTCGATGATGTGCGGCGAGGCCGGACCCAGAACGTGAGTTTCGTCGGCTATACCGAGAATATCAGTGCGGTCTTCAATGGTGCCGACCTGTTTTTCCTTACCTCGCGGGAGGATCCATTCCCGTCGGTGGTGCTGGAGGCGCTCGCCGTTGGACTGCCCGTCGGTACGTTCGACACAGGCGGCGGCTACGTCGATCTTATCGCAGCCGAACCATACGCGGGGTTCCTGGTGCCGACCGGCGATCTTGCGGCCGGTGCCCAATTGATCGTCGAGCAACTGCGGCAGGAGGACGTGTCGGGCCACGCGTTGCGGCCGGCGCGCCGCGCCATGATCTTGTCGAAGTACAATTTCCGCAACTACGCGTTTGGCTTGCTGAACATGACGCAGCCGACACGCAAAATATCGGTTGTGGTCCCGAACTACAATTACAAGGCCTATCTGGAGGCGCGTCTGGCGACCGTGTTCGGCCAAAGTCACCCGGTATGGGAGGTAATCGTCCTCGACGATTGCTCGACCGACGCCAGCATTCCGGAACTCGAACGATTGTCCGGCACGCTCGGACGAGATTTCACGCTGATTGAAAACGAAGCCAACTCCGGCAACGTTTTCGCGCAGTGGCGGCGCGGCATCGAGGCGGCAACTGGCGACCTGATCTGGATCGCGGAGGCGGACGATCTTTCTGATCCATCGTTCCTCGACCATCTGGTGGTGATGTTCGACGATCCGGATGTTCACATGGCGTTTTCCGATAGCCGCACCATCGACGAGTTCGGAGTGTCCCAATGGGATAGCTATAAGGGCTATTACAGCACGCTGTTTCCCGGCGCGCTGGCGGAGAGTGAGGTGTTTGACGGCGAGGCATTCCTGCGTGATTACCTCGCGGTGAAAAACACCATCCTGAATGTCAGCTGCGTGTTATGGCGCAAGGATGCGTTGGCGGAAGCATTGGAACGATGCAAAGCCGATCTGCTCCAGTTCAAGATGGCCGGTGACTGGCGCATCTATGCGGAACTCTGCATGCTCGGCGGCAAGGTCGGCTACGATGCAACGCCGCTGAACATTCATCGGCGACATTCAACGAGCGTGACGCATGCGCTAAAGAAGGAGACGCATCGCGCCGAGATCATCGCAATGCACAATCTTGTTCGGACGAAGCTCGGGCCAGCCGCGCCGATGACCAAGCAGCAGGCATATGCACAGGAAATCTCGCGCGAGTTTGGTTTGTAGTAAGGCGCGAACGCCACTGTCGACTCAAGCAAAGGACGATACCCATGTCATCGGCACCCAAAGCTTACGTCGAACACGTGGCGATCCGTGTCCGCGATATCGCCTGGCACATCGAGTTCTTCGCCAAGGTATTCGGCATGACCGTATTCCTGGTGGACGGCGCAAAGGAAACGCCGAAGCAGGTTTGGACCCTAGGTGGCATTCAATTGATCGGCGATCCGATGATGACCGATCCGGTCGGTTGTTTCGGCCACATCGGTGTCATGGCGGAGAACGCCGCGGCGATCATTGATGCCGCGCTCGCTTACGGCGGCGTCACGCACGAGGCGCGCGGCCGCCATTGGCTGGTATTGCCGGACGGCATCGTGGTGGAAGTGCTTCAGGCGAGCGAGGGCGCGGTTTCCCAGGCACTGGCCGTCAACGCCCGCAAGTGACGTAAATCAGTTCGTCGCCGGCAGCAATTTGGCATGCAGGGCCGGGCTCGTCGGCCTGCCGGTCGGTGATCCGCCCGCCGGTTCCAGGCTCACGCCGAATGTGGCCTTCTGCAGCAACTGCGGATCGAAACTGGCAAGCGTCTTTCTAGTCGGCCGCAGATCGGTGTCGACCAGGCCGAGCGATTGCGGCGCTGGTCCCAGCTGATCCGATGCAATCCACAATTGATAGGTCTTGCCGGGGTGTTGCTCGGCATTCACCGGTCTGACCGTGAGTTCACGGCTCTTAAGGTCAATTGTCAGATAAAATGAAGGCAGCACGTCATCCTTCTGGAAAACGGCGACATAGCTTTGTGGCATGGGCGGATTGAACGCTTGCTGCAATCCAACATACAAGATCAGTGAAGCCGCGATGGCGGATGCGGTGGCGGCAACGTACTGCCAGCGCCGCAGTCGCCGATTGAGTTGCACCACGTCGATCAACATGGCGGTGTGGGCCGCCGTGGCATCCAGGCGCTGCTCGACCTGATGCCATATCGATCCAGGCGGCGGCACGGATTGCGTGTTCGAATCCAGAGGAGCCAGGCGGTGTTCCCAGGCGCGAATGGCGGCGTCGAGTTCCGGTTCGCGCTGACGCCGGGCGGTCACGGCGGTTCGTTCCGCCAGGGTCAATGTCCCAATGACGTATTCGCCAGCCAGCGCATCGATCTCATCTGCCATGCTCATGACGAAAGACAACTCTTCAGTTGCTTCAAGCTCCGGTGCAGCCACGTCTTGATGGTGGCCGCGGGATGCCCAAACTTCAGTCCCAACTCCTCGCGCGACATGCCTTCCAGATAGGCCAGCGTGACGATCTCGCGCCGACGAGGTTCAAGAGCGTCGAGGCAGGAATGGAGCTTTGCAAGCTCGGACGATACCTCCATCTGCTCGAGGACCAGCATTTGCGGATCTCGAATTTCGTGCCCCGCCGGCAAATCCTCGATGGAGATCGGTGCGATTCTGCGAACCTCATCCAGCGACCGATTTCGCGCGATCGTTGCCATCCACGTTATAGGTGACGCTCGTGATGGATCGAACTTCGCCGCGTTATTCCAGATCCGGATGTAGGTTTCCTGGAGTATTTCGTCGGCGAGATCCGTCCGTTTCAAGATACGCAGTACGATCCCATAAAGTTTCGCCGACGTGGCGTCGTAGACCAGGGCGAATGCCGCGCGGTCGCCGGCTGCCACGCGCTTCAGCAGGTCATTCAATTGAGCGGCGGTCGTGCGCATGAGGCTCGCGGTCGAAATTGATGGAGCGAGTCCGACGGAAGCGGGGCGGTCCGAATGGGTTTGCTGGTCCCAGGATGCAATAAGAATACCACAATGGGAAGGTGGCGGCGCTAGTGGTGGCCCAACAAATAAATGTCGATGACGTTGAAACCATTCGCCCTGGCGATCGTAGCCAATCGCCCTCGGGGTCCGTTGCCGCCGTCGGATATGACTGCGACGGCCATGCAATGACTTCGGCGACTTTGGCGGTGCCTCTGTCGCAAGTGCCGTTGTCGGTTATTGAAGTATAGCGACCAATTCCGAATGACCAGCGGAAGCGGCTATCTCGCTGGCAGCTTCGCGCTTCTTGTTGCGCAATTTTTTATCGGCGCCGTGCGCAATCAGTAGTTTGGCAATCGCCGGATTTCGTGCTCCGACAGCGATCAAGAGCGCGGTGTTGCCGTTGGCATTCCGATTGTTCGGTTTGGCACCCTTCGACAGTAATGCCTTGGTGACTTGTTCCAGCCCGTGTTGGCTCGCCAGCATCAATGGTGTGTTACCGGCCACGGTTGGCAGATCGATGTCCGCGCCGGCATTGATCAGGTCGAGGGCCAATTCGCCATGACCGCGTTCGAGTGCGGCATGCAATGGTGTCGATCCCGATGCATCGGCGATGTTCTTGCTCGCACCAGCCGCGAGCAATGCGTTAGCAGTCGGGCGGTTGTTGCTGTTGGATGCGAGCCAAAGGGCGGTCTGGTTGCGCCGATCCGTGGCGTTGATGTTCGCGCCACGCCGGGTCAGCAAGGCGACCGTATCCGTTGGGCAAGAAACGGAGGCCGTCATCAGCAACGTGCGGCCATCCGTGCCGGCATTGCCGCCGTCCGCACCGGCGTCAAGCAGAGCAGCCAAGGCGCGGTCGTGACAGCCGCGAACGGCCAGCGTGACAGCTCGCGAACCCGCCATGTTCTGACGCGCCGTGTCGGCGCCGCTCTTCGTTAGCAGCGTGATGACGACGGCGTGTCCCTTGGCGGATGCCTGCATCAGCGGTGTATCGCCCGCACGGTTGGCGGCATCGACAGCCGCGCCAGCGGAAAGCAGTCGCTCAACGGTCGCCGCATGACCTGCGCTCGAAGCCAACGCCAATGCCGTATTGCCATCTTCATCGCTGTTGCGATGATCGGCGCCGGAGGTCAGCAATTGGCCAACAACCGCGGTCTGTCCGCGCAGTGCCGCATCGAGCAATGGGGGGCGACCGTTACGAGCGGCAATGGTCACGGCGGCGACGTTTGCAATTGCTGGCGGCTTCGTCGCCGCTACCGCGGTTGCCGGCTTTGGTGCCGGCGTGGCCACGATCTCTGCGAGCAGCTTTGTCGCGTCGGCGTTGCCGCGGGCAGCGGCCTTTTGCAGCCAGAGTTTCGCGGCAGCTGTATCGGGTGCTCCACCTCGACCCGTAAGAAGCATCTTGGCAAGATTGAATTGGGCCTTGGGATGTTCCTGAGACGCCGCCGCCTTCATCCATTTCATAGCGGCAACATCGTCCTGCCCGACGCCGCGACCTGATCGATAGAGGGAAGCCAGCTGATACTGCGCTTCCGGATTGCCGGCCTGCGCAGCCTTCTCCAGCAATTTTGCGGCGGTCGCGAATGCGCCTTGCCGCACGGCGGTGTCGACCTCGGTCGAAGTTGCAGTGGTCGAGGTCGCAGTCTGTGCCGAAACTTTCGCGCACATCCCCGTGTGCGCCAACAGCGCCACGCCGACGGCGGAGGCGGTCGCAATGATCTTATGCGGTGCCATATTTTGTCTCGATCTCGATGCCGATGCTTCTGAGAAAATCGGTTGGCAGAATGCCGCCCGCGCACACTATGATGCCATCGTTGGCGATCGCTTCTCGACGCCCCTCATGCTCGATCTCAACGTCGTCGGCGCCGATTCGTTTGACCTGCGATTTGAGCATGACCCGCAGTCGGCCCGCGCTAACCGCAGCATCGACGCGCTGACGGTTTTTTTGGCGGGCGCGCGCGAACGCTTCGCTGCGATAGGACAGCGTGACATGCGTGCCTGGCTTCCTCGGCGATGCTGGCAGCGGCTTCCAGCGCACTGTCGCCGCCGCCGACAACGAGCATATTCTTGCCCTTGTATTGGCTGGGGTCGACCAGTCGATAGACGACTTTCGGCAATTCCTCGCCAGCGACACCGAGGCGCCGAGGCGTGCCGCGTCTGCCTATCGCCAGCAGCACGGCGCGTGTCGTGTGTTCGCCGCGGGTTGTTTTCACGACAAAGCCCGTGTTGATGCCGGTGATCGATTCGACGCGTTCACCGTAGCTGACTTCCAGTCCTGTATCGCGCGCCGCACGCTTCCAAAAAGCAAGCAGTTTTTCCTTGCTGATTTCGCGGAAGTTCATTTTTCCGATCAGCGGCAGTGTCGCGGGCGCCGTCATCACCAACTTGCCGCGAGGGAAATGCGCCACCGTGCCGCCAAAGCTTTCTTGCTCGATGGTGCGAAAGCGCAGTTTTTTTTCCATCGCAGCGAGGCTGGCTGAGAAACCAGCCGGGCCGGCGCCAACAATTACCAGATCGAGCTGATTTCCGCTGCGCATGCCTTCGACACGAGCGACCGATTCGATGGCCTGGCGGCCCTGTTCGATTGCATTGCGGATCAGGCCCATGCCGCCGAGTTCACCAGCAATGAAGATGCCGGGAACATTGGTCTGGAAGTCGGCGCCGACATGCGGAAGATCGATGCCGCGCTGCTCGGTACCGAAGACGAGAGTAATCGCGCCACGTGGACAGGCGGCCCGGCAGGCGCCGTGACCTATGCATTCACTGGGTTCGATCAGCACAGCTTTGCCGTTGATCAAGCCCAGCACATCGCCTTCGGGGCAAACCCGCGTGCATGCTCCGCAACCGACGCATTTTGCCGGATCGATTTTTGGATGCAGTGATGCCGGTTGATTGAGACCAGCTTCGACCGCCGCGTCGAGCACGGCGCGACTGCGCCGGTTCTTTCGAGCGCGGATTCCAAGATAAACCGCATAGATGGCGACCAGCGGCATGACATACGCCGCAAGGAGTAGCTCCATTCAGATATTCCGTGTTTGGCGCGAGTGACGCTCGCCGTGCTTGTCGCAGGAACTGACGCCCTCACCGCCTGGGCGGGGAGAGCGTCATTTGGATCGGGGCGGGGGCCCGATACCAAATTGCGGCATGCAGCGAGCAACCAGCGTGGCTGACGCGTTGCTCTTTATCGACGTGACTACGCGCGTCGGTCAATGAGGCTCCCGTCCACTGGAGACCTGTCCCGAGTTCGACAACGCATCAATCCAGGATTTATTCCCGGTTGGCGCGTCAATCCGGTTCGGTGGTTAATATGCTCGTGTACGGTAACTGTTTCAGCCCCAATTTCGCCGCGATCAACCAAGATGAGTGCAATTGTCCGCTGGAATACCTATCCCGAGCCGATTCGATCGCTGCATGTACGATGCTGCTTGGGGGAAGACATGGCCGAACAGATCTTTATGAATAGTATTCAGACGCGCGCCGCAGTTGGAGCGCCTGCCTTGTCGGTGGGTGCGCGGTCGCGCAAGCGCCGGATTCCCGATGATCTACTTGCCCGCTATGTGACCCGCCCGGCGGCGCGGCTGGTGCCTGTCTTGATCACGCTTGGCGTGCTGGCGGCGGTGGCGACCGGCTGGTATTACAGCGACGAAGGCCATCTGACTCCGGAAAATGGTATTGGCTACTACCTTGGTATCATCGGCGCGTCGGCAATGCTGTTGCTGCTCGTCTATCCGATGCGCAAGCGTATGCCGAGCTTGCGGTTTCTCGGCACCGTGCCGTTCTGGTTCAAGGTGCACATGTTGCTTGGCGTTCTAGGGCCGGTGCTGATCATTTTTCACAGCAATTACAAGCTCGGCGCACTTAACAGCAACGTCGCGTTCATCGTCATGCTGATCGTCGCTGGCAGCGGCGTGATTGGCCGCTACATCTACGGCAAGGTCCATCTCGGACTGAACGGTCGCAAGGTTGCAATCAAGCAGATCCTCGAAGATGCAGCGGGAATGCAGCGCTCGCTCGGTGGTGATCTGCCTGGAGGCAGTGAAATAATCAAAGAAATGAGCACGTTTGCCGATTTGGCGATGGCGCCAAAGTGCTCCGCGACGCAAAGTTTTCTGGCGATGCTGGCCTTGGGTTTTCGCGCTCAAGCGTCGCGTGCCCGACTTGTTCGACGGGTCCGGGTTGCCCTTGCCGCGGAAGCGTCGGTGCGTGGTTGGTCTCGACTTGAAAGGCGGGATCGCCAGGTCGAGGCTCGCGAGCTCATCCGGCTCTATTTCGCGGCCATCAACAAGGCGGCAAAATTCTCCTTCTACGAGCGCTTGTTTGCACTTTGGCACGTCCTGCATTTGCCGTTGTTCATACTGCTGATTGCGGCCGTGCTGGTTCATGTCGTCGCGGTACATCTCTATTGACGGACGGCCGGAAGATGTTGCGCGCCTGGATCATTCGGCTCGCGGTTGCGATGCTATTCGCCGTGCCAGCGATCCATGCCGCGCAAGCACAGAACCTTTTCGAAAAGTTGGTGATGCCCGGGCCGCTGATCGAGGGGCACGCCAAGTTGGAAAAGGACTGCATGTCTTGCCACGAGCCGTTCGTGCGGCAGTCGCAGTCGCGGCTCTGTCTCGATTGCCACAAAGAGATCAATCGCGACCGACAGCAAAAGTTGGGGTTTCACGGCAGGCATGTGGCCGCGTCCGTACAGGATTGCCGTCACTGCCACACCGATCACAAAGGACGTGGCGTCGACGTCATTCAGCTGGACCGCGAGACGTTCAATCACGCGTCGACCAATTTCGAATTGAAGGGCGCCCATGCGGCAGCGGCCTGCGACGGCTGCCACAAGCCAAAAGTGAAGTTTCGCGCCGCCCCAGGCCGTTGCATCGATTGTCACAAGGCCAACGATCCGCACAAGGGGCGGTTGGGCGTGAGTTGCGATGGCTGCCATGGCGAAAAAGCCTGGCGAACGGTCAAACCGTTCGATCATGCCAAGACGAAGTTCGCCCTTGTTGGCGCTCATAAGGATGTCGGTTGCGCCGCTTGCCACGCCGGCGAGCATTACAAGGACCTGCCGACCACCTGCGTCTCATGTCACCAGATCCAGGATAAGCACGCGGGGCGGCACGGTGAGAAATGCGAGTCCTGCCACAAGCCGGAAAAATGGAACAAGGTCCATTTCAATCATGATCGAGCGACAAAGTTCCCGTTGCGCGGTCGCCACGCCCAAGCCAAGTGTGAAGCGTGTCATACGGGCTCACCCTATCGCGAAAAACTCGCGATGACCTGCGTGTCGTGTCACAAAAAGGACGACCCGCACAAGGGCTCGCTCGGTGTCAAATGCGAGAGTTGTCACAAGGAAACTGGCTGGCGCAAGAAGGTCGATTTTGACCACGATGTGACCCGTTTTCCATTGGTCGGCAAGCACGCGGTGGTGCCGTGCGAGGAATGTCATCGGAGCACGAATTTCAAGGACGTTTCACGTGTCTGCGAGAACTGTCACAAGGACAGCCATCATCAAGGTCGCCTGACTGCGAAATGTGCACAATGTCACAATCCGAATGGTTGGGCGCGGTGGCGCTTCGATCATGGCACTCAGACCAAGTATCCGCTAACGGGGGCGCATCAGGGACTGCAGTGTCATGCCTGCCACACCACCAAAAGTGTGCAGAAGGTATCGGCACCGACGAATTGCGTCGGATGTCACAAACAAGACGACATTCACCAGGGTTCGTTCGGTCAATCGTGTGAGCAATGCCATACGACAACGACGTTCAAACAGCGTGGTGCGCGTCGATGAAAATCTCCGCCATTGCCGCTCCGCGCAACGGCGCTTCCCCAACCTTAGTTGGGCACGGAATAAGACCAAGGTTGGTACGTTGTTGTTTGAGGCCGGGGGGCTGAGCCGCTATTGGCGGCAGTCGGGCGGTATCGTGTTGCGCTAATCGGATCGAAATTGAGATTTGCGCGCACGGATCGAATTCGCGGGGGCATGAAGAAACTGGAGGCGATCATGCCGGGCTTCGCCCGGCTGCGGGGGTGAGTTTTTGCCTTTTTCTCCGCATTTGCAGGATCCAAGAGAGGGGCCGGTGACGAGGGTGACGATACATCGGCAGATTCTAGTTCTGTTCGCTTGCGCCGCTGCCATGTTCGGTTTGCTTTCGGGCGACCGTGCGATGGCGCAGCAGGCCGCAGGCGGTTCGTTTGATCATCTGACAACCGCGTTCCCACTGACTGGCGCGCACGTGAGTGTCGACTGCGAGTCTTGCCATGTCCGCGGTCGCTTCAAGGGAACGCCGCGCACTTGCGCCGCCTGCCACAATGGCACGACCGCATCGGGTAAGACGGTCAATCACGCGCCAACGACGGCGCGTTGCGATTCCTGCCACACACCTTCGGCCTGGAAACAGGTGCGTTACGATCACAGCCAGGCTGTCGGCGCCTGTGTCGGTTGTCACAATGGCTCGCATGCTCGCGGCAAGTCTGCGAGCCACATCGCCACGACCGCCTCATGCGAAACCTGTCACACCAGCACGCTGCGCTTCACTGCTGCGAAATGGGATCACGCCGGGGTCACGGGTAGCTGCGCGACTTGCCACAATGGCACCAAGGCGCGGGGGCCATCGCGGACCCACATCGTGACCAAGGCCGCCTGCGAAACCTGCCACACCAGCACGACGACGTTCAGTGGCGCGAAGATGAGCCACACTGGCATCACGACGGGATGCGCCTCCTGCCACAACGGCACAACGGCCAAGGGCCAAGCGAATACTCACATCGTGACCAAGGCCGCCTGCGAGACCTGTCACACCAGCACCACGACCTTCAGTGGCGCGAAGATGAGCCATGCCGGGATCACGACAGGCTGCGCTTCCTGCCACAACGGCACGACAGCGAAGGGCCAAGCGAATACCCACATCGTGACCAAGGCCGCTTGCGAGACCTGCCACACCAGCACGACGACGTTCAGTGGCGCGAAGATGAGCCATGCTGGCATCACGACGGGTTGCGCTTCCTGCCACAACGGCACGACAGCTAAGGGCCAAGCGAATACCCACATCGTGACCAAGGCCGCCTGCGAGACCTGTCACACCAGCACCACGACCTTCACCGGCGCGAAGATGAGCCATGCTGGCATCACGACGGGTTGCGCTAGCTGCCACAACGGCACGACAGCTAAGGGCCAAGCGAATACCCACATCGTGACCAAGCCGCCTGCGAGACCTGTCACACCAGCACCACGACCTTCAGTGGCGCGAAGATGAGCCATGCTGGCATCACGACGGGTTGCGCTAGCTGCCACAACGGCACCACGGCCAAGGGCAAGTCGAACACCCACATCGTGACGCAAGCGGCCTGCGAGACCTGTCACACCAGCACCACGACCTTCAGTGGCGCGAAGATGAGCCATGCTGGCATCACGACGGGTTGCGCCACCTGCCACAACGGCACCACGGCCAAGGGCAAGTCGAACACCCACATCGTGACGCAAGCGGCCTGCGAGACCTGCCACACCAGCACCACGACCTTTAGTGGTGCCAAGATGAGCCATACTGGCATCACGACGGGCTGCGCCACCTGCCACAACGGCACCACGGCCAAGGGCAAGTCGAACACCCACATCGTGACGCAAGCGGCCTGCGAGACCTGCCACACCAGCACCACGACCTTCAGTGGCGCGAAGATGAGCCATACTGGCATCACGACGGGCTGCGCTTCCTGCCACAACGGCACCACGGCCAAGGGTAAGTCGAACACCCACATCGTGACGCAAGCGGCCTGCGAGACCTGCCACACCAGCACCACGACCTTCAGTGGCGCGAAGATGAGCCACGCTGGCATCACGACGGGCTGCGCTTCCTGCCACAACGGCACGACGGCCAAAGGCAAGTCAAAAGACCACATTGCTACCCAGGCGCCGTGCGAGGCTTGTCACAAGAGCACGTCGACTTTCGACGGCGCGAAGTTCAGCCACGTTGGCGTCACCAGCGGCTGCGCGACTTGCCACAACGGCACTACGGCGAAGGGCAAGTCGAACACGCACATCGTGACGCAAGCGGCCTGCGAGACCTGTCACGCCAGTACCACGACATTCACCGGCGCGAAGATGAGCCACACCGGGATCACGACGGGTTGCGCTAGCTGCCACAACGGCACGACAGCGAAGGGCAAGTCGAACGGACACGTCACGACGAATGCTGCCTGTGAGACCTGTCACAAGAGCACGACCTCGTTCTCAGGCGCCAAGTTCTCGCACACCGGGATCACCAGCGGCTGCGCTTCCTGCCACAACGGCACGACGGCAAAGGGCAAGTCGAACACGCACATCGTGACGCAAGCGGCCTGCGAGACCTGCCACACCAGCACCACGACATTCACCGGCGCGAAGATGAGCCACGCTGGCATCACCAAGGGCTGCGCGGCGTGTCACAACGGCACCACCGCGAAGGGTCAGTCGAACACGCACATCGTGACGCAAGCGGCCTGCGAAACCTGCCACACCAGCACCACGACCTTCAGTGGCGCGAAGATGAGCCACGCCGGGATCACGACGGGCTGCGCTGCCTGCCACAACGGCACCACGGCGAAGGGCCAGTCGAACACCCACATCGTGACCAAGGCCGCATGCGAAACCTGCCACACCAGCACCACGACTTTTAGTGGCGCGAAGATGAGCCACGCAGGCATCACGACGGGCTGCGCTGCCTGCCACAACGGCACCACCGCCAAGGGCAAGTCGAATGGCCACATCGTGACGCAAGCTGCCTGTGAGACCTGTCACAAGAGCACGTCATCGTTCGAAGGCGCCAAGTTCACGCATACCGGCATCACGACGGGCTGCGCTAGCTGTCACAACGGCACCATCGCCAAGGGCAAATCGAACGGTCACATCGTGACGCAAGCTGCCTGCGAGACCTGTCACAAGAGCACGACCTCGTTCTCCGGCGCCAAGTTCTCGCACACCGGGATCACCACTGGTTGCGCCAGCTGCCACAACGGCACCGCCGCACCAGGCAAGCCGAACGGACACGTCACGACGAGTGCCGCCTGCGAGACCTGCCACAAGAGCACGACCTCGTTCTCCGGCGCCAAGTTCTCGCACACCGGGATCACCACCGGTTGCGCCAGCTGCCACAACGGCACCACTGCACCGGGCAAGCCGAACGGACACGTCACGACGAGTGCCGCCTGCGAGACCTGTCACAAGAGCACGACCTCGTTCTCCGGCGCCAAGTTCTCGCACACCGGGATCACCACCGGTTGCGCCAGCTGCCACAACGGCACCACTGCGCCGGGCAAGCCGAACGGACACGTCACGACGAGTGCCGCCTGCGAGACCTGCCACAAGAGCACGACCTCGTTCTCCGGCGCCAAGTTCTCACACACCGGGATCACCACCGGTTGCGCCAGCTGCCACAACGGCAGCACCGCACCTGGCAAGCCGAACGGACACGTCACGACAAGTGCCGCCTGCGAAACTTGTCACAAGAGCACCGTGACGTTCGCCGGTGCACGCTTCAGCCACACCGGCATCACCACCGGCTGCGCGACGTGCCACAACGGCGGCACGGCGCCGGGCAAGCCGTCAGGGCACGTCACGACGAGTGCCGCCTGCGAGACCTGCCACAAGAGCACGACATCGTTCGCCGGTGCACGGTTCAGTCACACCGGCATCACCACCGGCTGCGCCAGCTGCCACAACGGCAGCACCGCACCTGGCAAGCCGAACGGACACGTCACGACGAATGCCGCCTGCGAGTCCTGTCACAAGAGCACGACCTCGTTCTCCGGCGCCACTTTCAGTCACACCGGCGTGACCACTGGCTGCGCGTCTTGCCACAACGGCACAACGGCCAAGGGCAAGGGCACATCGCACTTCCCGACAACGCAACCGTGCGAGACCTGCCACCGCAGCACCTCGACTTTTGCCGGAACGCGCATGAGCCACACGGGAATCGTCGTCGGCTGCGCTTCCTGCCACAATGGTGTGTTTGCTGAAGGCAAGCCTAAAGATCATCCGAAGACGAGTGCTGCATGCGAGACATGTCACAAGAGAGCCGGGAGCTGGTCGCATTGATCATGAGAAAATCGAGCAACTTTTCCACGTCCCTTCGACCGGCTAACCTGATCGCTGCGGCAGCGTCGGCACTCTCGCTTGCCGTGATCGCGGTCACCACCGCTTCGGCTGAACCGGTCGTCGATCGTGCGCTATCCGGCGCCCAGATGCTGAACCGCAAGGGTTGCTCGGTGCTGAAGGTCAACTTCAACTTTCGCATTCAGTACAATAGTCACTTTCCCCTGAGCCAGAGCGATGAGTTGCGCATTTCAGTGCGCGCCATCGATCGTCAACAGGCGGCCGCCCTTGCGCTGTTGAAACGCGAGGCGATCCGCGCCCCGGAGAGCAAATTCGCTGCCATCAAGGCGATCGATTTCGAGATCAATCCGGCCGGCGCGCCGTTTCTGCGCATCCAGTTCGAGCGGCCCGTCGCTTATCAGGTTGCACAGGGACAGGATTTCGAAAGCCTGATCATCGCGATCAGCGGCCCGACAGCTTCGGCAACCTGCAAACCTGAATATGCCCGCGCTGATGTGTGGGGAACGACCCTGGTGGTTCCGGAAGCGAGCAAGGCTGCCGTGCCAGGAGCAGTGTCGCGTTCGAAGAACCGCGCATCAGGTACCATTTCAGACGCTGATTTGCGGGCCGCCGCGGCAGCCATGGACGAAGCGCGAGCAGCATCGCGCAAGGGCAATCATGCGGCTGCGATCCCGATCCTGGTCAAGGTTCTCAAGTATCCGGAGAACGAGCACAGCGTCGATGCGCAGGAATTGCTTGCGGTCGCGCGGCATAAGGCCGGGCAACTCGCCGAGGCAAGAGCTGAGTATGAAGATTATCTGCGGCGCTATCCGAGCGGCGAAGGTCATGATCGCGTCAAGCAGAGGTTGGCTGGCTTACTGACCGCAACCGGCGAGGCAGCACCGAAACTGCGTGAAAGCAAGAGCCAGCAGGGCGGCATCGCCGGGATGGGTGGTACAGCCTGGAGCGTTTCGGGCAGCGCGTCGCAATTCTACATTCGCAACGACAGTTTTCGCGTTATCCGCGACCCGTCGCTGCCGCCGGACCTGAATCTGGATCCGGATGCACATCGCGTGCATCAAAACTCGGTATTATCGAGCTTCGACGTCATCGCCGCCTGGAGCAATCCGCAGATGAAATCGAAGTTCCGTTTCGCCGGGACAGAAGAGCATAACTTCAACAGCGATCGCAACAGTGACATCATCGGCGTGGCGGCGCTCTATGGCGAGACCACCATCCGGCCGTGGGATCTGACCGCGCGCATCGGTCGCCAGACGCGTAGCGCCGGCGGTGTGCAGGGCAGATTCGATGGCGGCCTGGTGAGCTGGCAAGGCACGCCATGGGCACGCATCAATGTGGTCGCTGGTTCGCCGGTGCTCAGCCGCAAGGACGAGCCGTTCAAGGACGACAAGATGTTCTACGGCGCGAGCCTGGACTTCGGTCCGTTCTTCGGTGGCTTCGAGGCCAGCGTGTTTGCGATCGAGCAGCGCGACCGCTCGCTGTTGGATCGGCAGGCGGTCGGCACCGAGTTGCGGTACCTCGATCCCACGCGGTCGGCATTCGCCACCATCGACTACGACGTACATTTCAATCAGTTGAACGCCGCGATCTTCAGCGGAACGTGGACGATGCCCGACAAATCGACTTTCAACGCGGCCATCGACTATCGCCGGTCGCCGTACCTGTCGGCTTGGACCGCGCTACAGGGTCAGCCATTCCTGACACTCTACGACATGTTGAAATTGCGGACCAAGGAGGAGATCGATCAGTTGGCGATTGATCGCACGGCGACCTATAAGTCGGCGACCCTCGGATTCTCGCGGCCGCTGACGCCGCACCTGTTGTTCAGTGCCGACGTGACGGCAACCAACGTCGAAGGCACGATCACCTCTGGTGGCGTCGATGCCATGCCCGGCACTGGCAACGAGTACTATTACTCGACGCAGTTGATGGCGACCGACGTGTTCCGTCCGGGCGACTTGTACATCGCCGGCTTGCGATTTGCCGACCGGGCCGATTCAAATCTCTACGTCCTGGATCTCAGCACCCGGTTCCCATTGACACCTGATTTCCGCATCAGCCCGCGCCTGCGGCTGGGCTACACAGTGGGCGATTCGACCGACCTGCGCGAAATCTCGGTGTTGCCGTCGGTGCTCCTCAACTACTATTGGACCAAGGATTTCAGTCTTGAGGTCGAACTCGGCACCCAGTGGACGCAGCGCGAACAGCAGCGCGTCAACGATCGCGAGACCGAGTTCTTCATCACCGCTGGCTTCCGCTACGACTTCCATGCCGACGACAAGACCAAGTGCGCACCGCTCTCGATCAACTGCCGCTGACGTGGCAGTGCGTCGGGCCACCACTGGTCGATCGTGTGCGATGCTTAGTGGTCGACGGGCGGCGTCGGAAATTGCCCTGAGCGGTCGTTCCGTCCGTGGCGGCTTGCTGGATTGCACCGCTGACAAGAGGAATTTGCCGGCACCGACGCGGTGCTGGCAGGTTTCGAAGCGTCGGTGCGACTGAATTCAGTAGGTGTTTGCCAGTTCAGCTGAGCGTTTGCCCGCCATCGACCGTCAGCGTTTGGCCGGTCACCCAACTGGCTGCATCCGAGCACAGGAACACCGCCACGTTGGCGATTTCTTCGGGGTGGCCGAGGCGCCCCCAGGGGATCGAGCGCAGCACGCCGTTATACAATTGCGGGTTCGCTGTCTTGCGCTGTTCCCACATGCCGCCGGGAAATTCGATTGATCCCGGCGCGATGGCGTTGACCCGGATCTTCTTGGTAGCAAGCATGATCGCTTGCGACATCGTGTAGTTGATCACTGCCGCCTTCACCGCTGCGTATGGCGCCGAGCGGGCGCTCGCACCATGGCCCGAGATCGACGATATATTGAGGATGGCGCCACCGCCGGCCTGCTCGACGAACGGGATTGCCGCGTGCGACGCGCGCACGGTGGCGAGCAAGTCGACGTTGATGCCTGCCGCCCAACCCGCTTCGTCGTCCAGCATGCCAAAACCGGACGCGTTGTTGATGAGGATGTCGATCCCGCTTAAAGCATCGGCAGCCGCAGCTATGTAGGTTGAGATTGCGGCGCCGTCTGCAAGGTCGCAGACACTGGCGTGCGATTTCGCGCCCTTGGCTGCAATTTCCGCCGACGTCGCCGCGAGGGCGTCTTGTCCACGGGCGCAAATGGATACGGCCGCACCGGCATCAGCGAAGGCAAGTGCGATCGACCTGCCGATGCCGCGACTGCCGCCGGCTACAACCACCCGCTTGCCCTTCATCGAAATTTTCATACTCGCCTCCAATTCAGTGATGTCGCCTTCATAGATTGCGGACTGCCGAAGCCCTTGCTGGAAGTGCGCTAGTTTTCCGAATGCTCATCCAGGAATCGGCGGCAGGTATCGAAATCCTGATCGTAGCGGGATGGTGGCTCAATACGCTTGTCGCGGGCAAGGCGGTCGGCAAACGAAATCATCGCTGCGGTCGGCGCCTGGGATCGCGTCACCGCCGATGACCGGGCTGTTGGGCGCATTGGCTTCTTGATCTCATCCTTGACGAGTCTCGGCGTGGCGGACACTGTCTTGCGCGGCCGGCGCGGTTTCGATTTGGCTGTTACCGGCGAAGCTGGCTGCTTGCGCTTCTTGCGACCTGAGTGCTCGGACTTGCCGGAGCCGTTTCGGGTCCGTGCCGACGACACCTGCTCCAGCTCGACGGTTGCGCCGTTGTGCTTGCGCAATACCGCTATCAGCCGCTCGGCCTCGCCGGCGATCTCGTCGATGACGGCCCGGAAATCGGCCTTGCCCATCACGACATCGTCGAGGCGCATCTCCCAGACCGCCGTGGTTCCCGGATCGACCAGAGCTGGCGCGGCACGACGCAACAGTTCGAAAAGCTGCAGGCCGGCCGGTGTCGGTACCACCAGCTTGCCATCGGCCGCGAGCAGGTTCTGGCGTTTCAGGCCTTTGATGATTTCGGCGCGCGTGGCCGGCGTGCCGATGCCCTTGGCTTCTTTCAGGCGCTCGCGCAGCGAACCGTCCTCGATGAAACGCCAGGCATTCTGCATGGCATCGACCAGCGTGCCCTCGTTGTAGCGCGACGGCGGCTGGGTTTCTTTCGCTTGCACGCGTGGATTGGTCAGCGTCGCGGTCTGCCCGTCGACGAGTTGCGGCATGGTCTGCTCCGCCTCGGCCTCGCCATCCTTGTCGCGCGCGGTCTCGCCGTCGGCCGCGCCAAATGCTTCTTTCCAGCCCTGTTTGAGCGGTATGCGTCCGATGGCGCGGAACTCGGCCGCGGCCCCTCGACCGCCCTCGCCGATCGGAACCTTCATGGTCACGACGGTCTGGCGATATTCGAAGTCGGGCATTACCGCTGCAAGGTAGGAACGGCAGATCAAAGCAAACAGGCGCTTCTCGTCGTCAGACAGACGTGCGATCCGTGCCTCGACGTCATCCATGACGTTGACGTTGGGTACGACCGCGTGATGGGAAACGCCCTCGAGCGACTTGTCGCAGAAATGCCCGCTCTTGCCGCGTCGGATCGTCGGCTTGTCGATTCGCAGGTGAGCGAAGCCGCGCAGCCGGATCATGGCGCCAACGATCGCTGGCACATCCGCGATCTGGTTTTCAGCCAGGTGGCGTGCCTCGGCGCGCGGGTAGGTGATGAGCTTCTTACCGTTGCCGTCGTACAGCTCCTGGGCGACAGCGAGGGTTTTGTCGGCAGCCCAGCCCCAGCGCTGGCCGCAGGTCTTTTGCAGTGAAGGCAAGTCGAACAAGCGCGGTGGTGCCTGATGCCGATGCTCAACTGAAACCGCAAGCGGGCCGGTAAATCTTGCGGCAGCCTTGGCGATGACTTCGGCCTTGTCGCGCTCGCGGATACGGGCCTTGACCGGTGGTGCATGCCGCATGACGAATGTCCCGCCTTCGACTTTGGCGGTGGCGACAATCTCGAAGTAGTCCTCGATGCGAAAATCGCGAATCTCGATTTCGCGCATGCAGACGATCGCCAGCGTCGGCGTCTTTACCCGGCCGATGCCGATGACGCCCTTGGTGCCGCGAGCAAGGAGGGTGCGGGTTGCCGTGCGGGTCAGTGACAGGTTGAAGATCTGGTCGGCCTGCTGCCGCGCGACGGCGGCATCGTAGAGCGGTCGCAGCTCGCGATTTGGTTTCAGCTTGTCGAACGCCTGTCGCAACGATTTTGGATCCTGGGCCGTGAACAGAGCGCGACGCACGGTGCCGCGATAGCGAAGGTGTTCCAGGATCTCCTGGCCGATCAACTGCCCCTCGCGATCGCAGTCGGTCGCCAGGATGACCTGATCGCAGGTCTTCAGTGCCGCGGCGATGGCCTTCAGCTTGGCCGGCTTGTTGCCGTCGTTCGCCGGTTGCGTCGGATAGAGCCCGGCCGGTTTGAGCAGCACGCAGCCCCAGGATTTCCAGGCAGCCTCGACTTCGTGCGGCTCGGCCAATCTCAGCAGATGCCCTTCGGCCGGCAGGATCTGACCGAAACTGTCGCCGAGCGCCGCGCGCAGGTCGCGAGCCTGACTGGTCTTCTCGGTGATGATCAGGATGGGCATGGCGGTACCCTGACCTGAATCGGCCCAACATGCCAATCGCGAGCGGGCGCTTATCCAACGGCCGAATGCGCAATTGACACTGTCGGCGGCGTTGCATGCGGACCGCCAAGCCCACTGTCACAAGCCCACCGTTCAAACGGCCCCGGTTGCTTTCAACGCGGTGATTTCCGCATCGCTAAAGCCGAACTCGGCGAGCACTTCGCTTGAATGGCCGCCCTTCTCCGGGATTGCCGAAACGATCGTGGCTGGCGTGCGTGACAGTGTCACCGGCTGGCCGATCAATTCGATATCGCCGCGCGCGGGATGATGGACCTTTTGCGCGATGCCGACATGGCGCACCTGCGGGTCGTCGAACATTTCGTCCATCTTGTGAATGGGCCCGACCGGAACATGGAATTCCTGCAGTAGTTGTAGCCAGTGCGCCGACGGCCGGGCCATGAAGATCGGTTCCAGTAACTCGCGCATCTGCGGCCGGTGCTTGAAGCGCAATTCCATCGTCGCGAAGTCCGGGTGATCGATCAGATCCGCTTGGTCGATCGCCATGCAGAACGACCGCCATTGCCCCTGTCCGCCGACACCGATGCTGATGAAGCCGTCGGCGGTTGGCAGTACGCCCATCGGCGTCACGTAGGGGTGGTCGTTACCGGCTTGCGGCGGCACCGCGCGGTCGACCAGATAGCGGACCGCCTGGAAATCGCACATTGCGATTTGCGCCTCAAGCAGCGATGTGTGGACCCATTGACCTTGGCCGGATTTGGCGCGCTCGGCGATCGCGACCAGAATGCCGACCGCGGCATAGAGCCCGGCCGACGAATCGGCGATCGCGGCGCCGGCCCGCATCGGCCCGCCGCCCGGCTCACCGGTGATCCACATCAAACCACCCATGCCCTGTGCGATCTGGTCAAAGCCGGGATTGTTGGCCCAGGGACCGGTCTGGCCGTAGCCGGAAACAGAGGCAAGGATGATGCGTGGATTGATGGCTTTCAACGCTTCATATGCAATGCCGAGTCGCTCCTTCACATCCGGCCGGTAGTTTTCGACGACGATGTCGGCGCGCTTGACCATGCGCAGAAATGCCTCGCGACCGGCGGTTTCCTTGAGGTTCAAGGTCAGTGAACGCTTGTTGCGATGCAGGTTCTGCATGTCGTAGCCATGCCGGGGGCCACTCATGCCTTCATTCGGATCGACACCGTCCGGCGCCTCGATCTTGATCACGTCGGCGCCGAAATCGGCCAACACCCGGCAACAGGTTGGGCCAGCGCGCACGCGGGTCAGGTCGAGGACGACGAGGTCGGACAAGGCGGGCGATGCGGTAACGCGGCTCATGCAGGGGGTCCTTCGATGATAGTCGAGCCCAAGCTGCCACGCGTGCTCGCGGATCGAAAGCCCGAAATTGGCGATCAGCCGGTCGCGCGGTGCAGTTCCGGTCTATCAGCATGGCGCGCAAGTTCGGCGGTCAATGCGGCAATCGTCGCCGGCAACGCCTGCCGGATCTCCCCGCAACGCTCTTCCACGCGTGCGAGATTGCCATCGCGCGCTTCGGCTTCGAGGCAGGTGCACAGATCGCCGACCCGGACAGCGCCGATATTGCGGCTAAGGGATCGCAGGGCATGCGCGGCTTCGGCGATTGCGATCGCGTTTCCAGAGTTCATAACCGCCAGCATTGTTTCGAGCGCGCGTGGGGCGTGGTTCGCATAGAGCTTCACGACTCGGCCGATAAGGTCGTCACCAGGCGCTTGCATTTCAGCGATGCTGTCGAGGACGTCCGTTTCGAGCAGCGGTGCGTCTGCGAGGGCAAGCACGATCGTTGACGATGGGGCTTCTTGTGATGGAGTTCCGGCCTTGGCCGTTTGATCAGGCATTCCTCCGAGTGCTTCAGCCAGGCAGTTTGCCAGCGACCTCAGGGTGTATGGCTTGGTGAGATAACCGGTCATACCGGCTTCGCGCCACGTATGAGCCCGTTCGCCGAACACATGCGCCGTGAGGGCGATCACCGGAACGGGTGCACGACCCGTTTCCTGTTCCCAGGTGCGGATGGCGCGCGTCGCCGCGTATCCATCCATCACTGGCATGCTGCAATCCATCAGTATGACATCGAATGTTCCGGCCTGGGCTGCATCGATCGCGGCTTGACCATCCTCGACGCACACCACTTGTGCACCCAACCGGTTCAATGCCTCGCCAACAACCTCGCGATTTACCGCATTGTCGTCGGCCGCCAGTACGCGAATGCCGGCGAACGCGGCTGGGTCGAAGTCCGAAAGCGCCGCGGCCTGCTCCTGCCTGGTCATCGCGACAATTGCATCCGCATCGACGCTGGCGACGGGAATGCGCACGCTGAATGTGGAGCCGTGTCCGGGCACGGAGCTAACCATGATCTCGCCGCCCATGGCGGTGGCGAGTCGCTGGCAAATCGTGAGGCCGATGCCGGTGCCGCCAAAGCGTCGTGTGGTTGTCTGATCGGCCTGCGAGAACGCCTCGAATATGGTGGAGAGCCTTTCGGCTGGAATGCCTATGCCGGTGTCGACGACATCGAAAATCACCGATTGTGGCATCGTGTCCGATGCCGCGACATGCTTCATCGAAATGCCGACCGCACCGGCTTCGGTGAACTTGATCGCGTTGCCGACCAGGTTCGACAGGATCTGGGTCAGCCGGACGGGGTCGGTGGAAATCATCTCCGGCATGTCCGGCGCGACTTCGGCAATCAGCTCCAGCCCTTTGGAATTGGCGCGGGCATTGAACAGCTGGGCCACGTCATCGACGAGGCGCTTCGGGCGGACCGGAATTGCCTCGAATACAAGCTTACCTGCTTCGATCTTCGAGAAATCGAGGATGTCATTGATGATGGCAAGGAGCGTTTGACCGGAGGTCAGCAGCACTTCGGCGTAGCGTTGAACGCGCGGCGTCAGTGCCGCTGTCGACATCAACTCGGCCACCACAAGCATGCCATTGAGTGGGGTGCGGATTTCGTGGCTCATGGTGGCCAGAAATTCGGATTTTGCGGCACTTGCCTCCTCGGCCACCAGCTTGGCGCCAGCGAGTTCGGCCGTGCGCTTATCGACGGTGGCTTCCAGGTGGTCGCGGTGGCTGGCCAGCGCTTGATCACGCGTCCTTACTTCGGCAAGCATGCCATTGAAGGCATCGACCAGTTGGCTGATTTCGTCGCGGCTCGATTTTTCGACTTTGCGGTCGAAATCCTTTGTGCGGGCGACGTCCTGCATCGCGTTTTTGAGCTGGCTCACCGGTCGCGTTATGCTGCGTTGGAGGCGCCGCGACAACAGGAGACCAAAGGCTGCGGCTAGAAGGGTGGAAACCAATGCCGACGCGATGCTATCGGTGACCGCGCCGCGCAATGACGATAGATCCGCGATCAGTGTGAGCTGGCCAATTTGCGTGCCACCCGAAATGATGGGAGCCGTCACTGGATAGGTCGCGAGATAGAGCGCGGTGAACGGCCCGATATCGGGGTTGGCCTCGACCGCGCCGGTCTCGTGGGTTACGACGACACCGAAACCGAACTGTTGGACGGCGCGGCCGCCGGCATCGCTGACGCGGGCATAAGTGAGCCCTGGAATACGACCAACCGCGCTCAACGTGCGGGCGACGTTGGCTTGGTCGCCGTTTGCGAGCGGATAGGACACCGAAGTCGCAATTGCGGCCGCGATCCCCTGAAGCTCAAGCTTTTTGGCACTGAAGCGGTGGGTTAAATCGATCCATGCAAAGACTATCGAAACCAGCAATACGGAGCTTACCACCGTAGCAAGGACAAGGACGGTGAGTTTGGCGTGGATCGATCGCAAGTTGATGGGGCCTTGATCGAATTCATATTCAATCTCTTTACTCTGCGACGTTGAATAGAACGTTACGTTACACTGTTCATGAGCAATTATAGAATTGTTTAACGTTGAGGATTGAATGATCTCGGCTGGAACAGACGCCCGTACCGGATCGAGCATTTGAATGACAAGAGACACGGCGAACGCGGACGGTGCATCACTGCGCGTTCTGGTTGCGGACGATGACCCGATCCAGCGCAGTTTGATCAGCGCGCGACTTTCACGCCTGAACGGGCAGACCGTGGAGGCCGAGGACGGTGTTGCGGCCTGGGCACTGCTGTCGTCGCAGACGTTCGATATGGCGATCGTCGATCTCGGTATGCCCAATCTTGATGGCTTTGGCCTGATTGAGTGCATGCGCGGCCATCCCCGCACGCGGCATTTGCCGATCATCGTGGTGACTTCGCGTCATGATCGGGTTGCTATCGAGCAGGCGTTACAGGCTGGTGCATCATCGTTCCTGGTCAAACCGATTGCGTGGTCGACGTTCGAACATCATGTCGGGTTCTTGCTGCGGATGGTGCAGTCAGCAAAGATCGCCCGAACCGCCGGCCGGAAAGAGGTTGCTGCCCATCGCGTGCGCGAGGCAATTCTCGGCACTCTGTGCGGCGACGCGACAGCGACGACCGCCTGGATCATGGATGAAGTGGAAGCATTGCGGCGCATGCCAGTGCCGGCCAATGCTGCGCCGTTGCTGCAGCAGCGGCTGAACGCCATTTTCGAAGAATGCAAGGCACTGAAGATGCACGCGGAGAAGGCGGCAAATATCATATCCTCGATTGGTGATCAGATCTCCGTTGCCGATGGCAAGGAGCGTCTGGAGTGCGTTGTAAAGCGTGCTGTCGAGGATGTGGAGCGGCCGGCATCAGCCAAGGGTATCAAGTTGGAGGTGGTGCTGCCGCAAGGCGATACGTGGCTCGCGTGCGACGCCGACGCAGTGCGGCAGGCCTTGCGTCATCTGCTCGACAATGCGGTGGCGCATTCGGCGTTGGCCGGACGGGTCGCGATCATTGGCCGGATCTATCCAGACGGATTGCTTGGACTCGAAATCACCGATCATGGCCCGGGTATGCATCCGGATGTCGTCAATCGTTCGCTGGCCCCATTGTCGGTGCGTATGAATGGTGGCGCCGTTGGCGGACATTTCGGCTATGGATTGCTGATTGCCAAGGCAATTGCCGAAGCTCATAGCGGTAGTCTGGAACTACGCACGATGCCTGAGCAAGGCACCACCGCGCTGCTGGTGCTGCCACCCGAACGAGTGACCAATATCGCAGCCGGATGACCGGATGCGACAATACTGGGATACTCTTTAAGTTTCGCTTAGGAGTGTTTGTGGATGCTGTTTTGTACGGAGGAATAGTTTTGTTATAATTTTATGAAGTTGGACGAGAGCGCTGCGTATGGAATTTGTAGGTTCGGCGATGCGAATGACCGCTAGGTTTGTAGCTGAATGGAGCGCGATCGGTCGCCTGCTGTGCGTTGGCTGGACGGACCGTCGCGGCAGCGTAGTGACGACATTTGCAATCGCTCTGCCCGTGATGTTGCTGATCGCCGGCGGCGCCATCGATTATGGCATGCTGGTGTCCGAGCGGGGCAGGGCGCAGCGTGCCGCCGATTCCGCTTCGCTCGCGGGTGCCAAGGAACTGAGTCTGGCCGATTCCAATCGGCAGAACGTGCCGGCGGTTGTCGACGCGGTCGTTGCCTCCTACCTCGGCAGTAATTCGCAGGGAATATCATCTTCCAGTTACAGCGTGGCGACCCAGATCATCGACAAGTCGGGGGCGCCACTGCAAGTCGAGGTTAACCTATCGGCGATTGTGAAGTCATCGTTCGGTGAGAATTTCGGGTTCGGCGATACCGAGATCGGTGTGAAGTCGGTTGCGGTGGTCGTCGGCAAGCCAAACATCTGCCTGCTCGCCCTCGATCCGTCCGCAAACGGCACCATCCAGATTGAGAAAAACGCGGTGGTGCACGGGCAGAACTGCGCCATTTATTCTAATTCGGCTCACAGCAATGGTATCAAGGCCTACAATAGCTCGGTGATGACGGCGACCGTGATTTGCTCGGCTGGCGGCAAGGCCGGCGGCAAGGGCAACTTCAATCCCGAACCGCTGCTCGATTGTCCGCAGTTCCAGGACCCGCTGTCGGCACGGCCAGAGCCCAAAGTCGGCGGTTGCGTTGCCACCGATCTGATCATCAAGAACCAAACCGTGACCTTGAGTGAAGGCACCTATTGCGGCGGCATTTCGATCACCGGCACGTCGAGGGTCAAATTCAGCCCAGGGGTCTATGTGATGAAGGACGGGCCGCTATTGCTCGCCGATCGCGCGACGCTCGAGGGCGAGAACGCCGGCTTCTTTTTCAGCGGCAACGCTTCACGCTTCAAGTTCGCCGCTGGTACCACTGTCAGCCTGACTGCGCCGAAAACCGGCCCCATGGCGGGGCTGCTGTTCTTCGCCTCGCGAGCCCAAGCGCAGACCCAATACGAGATCTTCAGCGACAACGCTCGCCAGTTGCTCGGCACGATCTATTTGCCGAACGGCCAATTGTCGATCGACGCCAACAAGCCGATCGCGGACCAATCGGCCTATACCGCGATCGTCGTGCGGCGGATAACTGCAAACTCCGGTCCGACGGTGACGCTCAACACCAATTACGACTTGACCGAAATTCCGGTGCCGGATGGCATTCGTGGCGCTGGTCAGCCGGTGGCGCTGGCGAAGTAGTCGCCGAAATCCCCTTTCAACTCGCGGCGGCGCGACGATCGGCGATCCGTTGCGCCGTGCCGGCGATGATCGCGGCCCGCACTTCGGCCGTGGTTTGCGCCGCGTCGTCGATCGCGACGTGCTGGGCCCGCGCCAACGCCTTGAGATGGTCGATGTTGTCGATGCCATCGAGCCGTGCCTGCAGTCCGGCGGCGCCTTGCTTGGTCATGACCACGATCAGGCTGAAGGCATGGGGATCGAATGACGGACCTTCCGGAGTGATCGCGGGCGTACCACGTTCCGGCATGGCTGGCGTCGCGGGCGAAGCGGCCTGCTGCCGTTCCTTGCTGCTCTTGGCGGGCAAGGCCTTGTGCTGCCGGACCCGCATCTGCGAGACCTCGCCGTCGAACTTTTCGGTCAGCCGCTTCGTGGCTTCGGGGGTGACACCCGGGTCGGCCTGTAACGCATCGCGGAAATACTTGCGCTTGGCGGGGCCGGAAAGAGCTTTGGTGTTCTTGGCCATGAAGGTCGCGTGTCTCCTACTCGGCAGCCAGGCGTGTGCTCATCAGCGGCACGATCTCGTCGTAGAGTGCCCGGATGGCTGCGGTGCCGGCTCCATACTTGTCCTCGATGCGCTTTGGGCTCGCATCCCAATCGAAGGCGTTGGCGATACCCTCGCTGTGCGGTAGTTGGGCCTCCAGCATAGGGTGATCGAGCGCGATTTCGTCGATGATATTGCGGTCGCGTGAGTTGGCGCGGGTTCCGTTGGCGACGCAGACATAGCGGCGCTGGGCCAGTTCGATCTCGCGCAGATCGTCGATGTTGCGCTTTTCCTCGATCAACAGGGCGACGCGGTCGACGGCGAGTTGCGACACGTAATCCGGGCGGAATGGCACCAGCACGAGATCGGCGGTCTTGAGCGCGGCCAGTGCCGCGAACGACAGGCCGGGCGCGCAATCGAGAATCACGAGATCGAAATTCGGCTCGAACCGCCGCAGCAGTCGCAATAGCCGACCCTTGACGCGGCTCGCCACCACGTCCGGATCCTTGGCCTGGCGGGCTTCCTTCACATACAACTCGCCCTGGACATCCTCCAGCATCAGCGAGCCGGGCAATAGCGAGATGCGCAGTGGCTTGCCGGCTGCGTCACGGACGTCGCCCGTGCCGTGCACCAGATATTCGCGCGGGGCGCCGGCAGTTTCGTCGAACATGTCGAAGAAGTAGTCGGAGATGGTGCGGTTGGCCTTCTTTGCATCGAGCCAGCCTTGGCCGCCAAGCAGGATCAGCGACGCATTGCACTGTGAATCGAGGTCGAGCACGAGCACGCGCTTGCCCCCCCAGGCCGCGGCGGCATGCGCCAGGCCAACAGCGACGGTCGATTTGCCGACACCGCCCTTGCGGTTGGCAACTGCCAGAAAGAAAGCCATATTCGCTCCCGGGGTTGTTCAAGGACAATCGAAATTTCCCGCTAGCGTTCCGATCGCGAAGTCCGCCCCAATTGCTGAACACTCATTCGAACTTCGCGATCGATAAGGACACTAGAATTATCAAGGTTCTAGCGTGGCTTATGATTTCGAAGTCCGCATCGAAGTGGGCTGCGAGCCTGGAGCGGACTTTGAATTCGTCACGCTGGGCGTCGTATGAGTTGTTTCCCTGATTCGCGCTAGCCCGGGTTACTCGGGCGCCACAGGGCAACTGGCGTAATGGTTGCAAACAATTG
The DNA here is from genome assembly GCA_963732635.1 of uncultured Alphaproteobacteria bacterium. GTDB lineage: Bacteria > Pseudomonadota > Alphaproteobacteria > Rhizobiales > Hyphomicrobiaceae > JAKFWF01. The sequence goes on along the minus strand of CAVTAL010000022.1, from coordinate 193,352 downwards.
TTGATGCCCGCCAGTGAGTTCGCGCCAGGGTTGCTTGCACGAGTTTGATATGGTTATCGAATCCGGGCTGGGCGACGGGATTGGGTTTTCGACAGGGGATGACGCACATGACGCGCCGCTACTTCGGCACTGATGGCATTCGTGGCCTCGCCAACCGCCATCCGATGACCTCGGAAGTCGCGTTGAAGGTTGGCATGGCCGCAGGACACGTGTTCCAGAATGGTGCCCACCGCCATCGGGTGGTGATCGGAAAAGATACGCGGCTTTCCGGCTATATGATCGAAAGCGCGCTGATGTCCGGCTTCACGGCCGTCGGCTGCGACGTGTTCCTGCTTGGCCCGATGCCGACGCCGGCAGTCGCCATGCTGACGCGTTCGCTGCGCGCCGACCTCGGCGTGATGATTTCGGCCTCGCACAACCGCTTCGACGATAACGGCATCAAGCTGTTCGATCCGGATGGCTACAAGCTGTCGGACGAGACCGAGGCGCAAATCGAGAAACTGATCGAAACCAAGGCTGACACCATGTTGGCCTCGGCGGACAGGATCGGCCGCGCGACGCGCGTCGAGAGCGCGCAGGAGCGCTACATCGAATACGCCAAGCGCACGCTGCCGAAGAATCTGCGGCTCGATGGTCTGCGCATCGTGATCGATTGCGCCAACGGTGCTGGCTACAAGGTGGCGCCGGAAGCGCTTTGGGAACTGGGCGCCGAAGTGATCAAGATCGGCGTCGATCCAAACGGTCGCAACATCAATCACAAGTGCGGTTCAACCGCGCCGGAAGCGCTCGTCGAGAAGGTGCGTGAAGTGCGCGCCGACATCGGCATCGCCCTCGACGGCGACGCCGACCGGGTGGTGCTGGTCGACGAGAAGGGCCAGATCGTCGATGGCGACCAGTTGATGGCGGTGATCGCGGAAAGCTGGCTGAAGCGCGAGGAGTTGGCCGGCGGCGGCGTCGTCGCCACCGTGATGTCGAACCTCGGCCTCGAGCGCTATCTGGGTGGTCTCGGGCTCGATATGATCCGCACGCCGGTCGGTGATCGCTATGTCGTCGAGCACATGCGCAAGCATGGCTACAACGTCGGCGGCGAGCAGTCCGGCCATATCGTGCTGTCCGACTTCACCACCACCGGCGACGGACTGATCTCGGCGCTGCAGGTGCTGGCGGTTGTCGTCTCCACAGGCAAGCCGATGAGCGAGGTGTGCAACCGTTTCACGCCGTTGCCGCAGATCCTGCAGAACGTGCGCTATGCCAAGGGCAAGCCGCTGGAGGACGCGCGCGTGAAAAAGGCAATCGACGCCGGCAAGGAAAAGCTCGGCAAGTCGGGGCGTCTTGTCATTCGTCCGTCCGGTACCGAGCCTGTGATCCGTGTCATGGCGGAAGGCGATGACGAGCGTCTGGTTTCGGGCGTCGTCGGCGATATCGTCGAGGCGGTGCGGCTCGCCGCCGCCTGAGCCAGTTAACGGATCGTTTAGATTCGACGCCGTCGCGGCATCCGCGGCGGCGTTTTGTTTTTGCACATCCGGTAACGCTTGATGGCGTTTCCTTCATCGCGATTAAGCGTCCCTTAAATCTTCTGACCGATAGTCCTGAAATGAAACAGTAGTGCGTTCAGTTCGGGTTCCGGCGGCGAAGCTTCCGGTCAGACATATGAAAGGGAATCAAATGATCTCGTTCGGCAGATCCTTCCTGCTGGGAGCCACGCTCGCCATCGCTTCCGCAACCGGCGCCGGCGCTGCCGATCTCGGCGGCCATTCGGGCGGCGGATTGAAGGACTACGGTTATCAGCCGCAGATGGTCGCTTCGAACCCGTCGTTCTACATGCGCCTCGATGCCGGCATCGCCCGTCATGATCGTCCCATCATGGTCGAGGACGGCGTCGCCGATCTGACCGATACGAGCATGGGCAAGTCCTGGTCCGTCGGCGGTGGCATTGGCTACTACTTCGCCCGCAACGTGCGTGGCGATCTGACCTGGGATCATCGCTTCAAGGCGGATGTCTCCGGCTACCGCTATGACGTGGCGCAGGTTGCGGCTACTGACTGCCACTCCGGCGATCCGCTCGCGCTGTCGCAGTCGTCCTGCTACGGCACCCGTCAGTTCGGCCTGAAGAGCGACGTGTTCCTGGCCAACCTTTATTACGACTTCGACTGCCGCTGCCACATCACGCCTTACCTTGGCGTCGGCCTTGGCTTCGTGCGTCACAACGTGACCGCTGGCACCGTTGTCAACGCCAGCGGCGTTGCTGGTGACATCGACAGCGCTTCGTCGACCCACGTCGCCGCGGCCGTAATGGGCGGCTTCTCGGTGCAGTTGCGCAATCGCATGGCGCTCGATGCCGGCTATCGCTTCCTGTACCTCGGCGAGACCGCCACCGGCGCCGTCAAGGATCGTCAGGGCGCCGTCGCCATCGCTCAGGATCCGACCGTCGAGAACATCCACGCTCACGAATTCCGCGTCGGCCTGCGCTACGATTTCCGCTGATCGATCTGGTTTGCCTCACGAAATTGGGACCGGCTGCACGCCGGCCGGTCCCGCCGACTCTTGGCCACAGTGGCCGGCGCGCGTTGCGCACCTTTCTCGAGCCCTAGTTCCTGTCGCGTTGTGTGTAAGCCGGGCACTTATTGCCTGGACCCAAATATGTTCGACGACGCGTAGTTGGAAGTAAGTGGCATTCGAGGTCTGGCGCCCACCCCGTGGCAGCCAGCCTCCATCGAGGGATCGACCCACATGAACCGCAAGATTTTGTCAGTTTCGGCCGGGCTCGCCTGTCTCGCCGTCAGCGCACTGCCGGGCCTTGCCGGCGACTGGAACAACGGCGCCGGCTCGATCAAGGATCGTGGTCGGGCGGCGGTGCCGGTGCCCGCTCCCATGCTCGTGCCCGATGGCCCGAGCGGCTGGTATCTGCGGCTCGATGTCGGACTTGGCCGTGAGAGCAACCACGGCGCCAAGGAAAACGGTATCTCCTACGGTGCCGGCAACGGTCGTCGATTCATTCTCGGGCAGCGGCGCTGGCTTCGGCTCGTCTTCCGGTTGGTTCGAGGACGGCTTCGAGACCAACGTGAGCTACGGCGGCGGTGTCGGTTACATCTGGGGCCGCAACTGGCGCTCGGACGTCACGCTCGATCGGCGCGCGAGCACTGAGTACAAGATGCGTGGCACCTATCAGTACAACAACAATGTAATCAACCCGGCATTTCCGGTCGGCAATCTCTACGTGCCACCGGCCCTGCCGGCAACGCCGCAGCGCATCGATGGCACGTCGAACGATGTGACGTCGATGAAGAGTGGCGTCTTGATGCTGAACACCTACTACGACTGGAAGAACCGCAGCGCCTTTACGCCCTACGTCGGACTCGGCGTCGGCCTTGCCTATCTGGATTTGGATCGCCAGCACACCACCAGCGACACGTCTTGCGATCCCACCACGTTGCCGATCCCTTGCGCGACCACCAATGCACACCGTAGTTTCTCTGGTTCGGGCTCCGAGACCAAGCTGGTATGGGCTGCCGCCGCGCATGCCGGTTTCAGCTACGCCTTCACCGATGTGACATCGCTCGATATCAACTATCGAATGCTCTATATCCCCGGCACCAACATCGACATGCCGTTGAACGGCGGCAAGAGCCGCGTTACATTCAACGATATCACCGAGCATCAGTTGCGCGCCGGTCTGCGCTGGAACATCAACTGAGTTGATCGCAAAGTTTTGACGGTTAACAAGCGAGGCGGGATCATTCCCGCCTCGCTTTCGTTTGTCCTGCGACGATGGGCGGTGAGCTTCCAATTGACTCGTGCATCGCGACTGATTATGTCCGCCAGTGGGACACCTCTCCCCAACGAGAGGCTTTCTATCTGGAAGGATAGCAATCATGACCACGACCAAACCGGCCGCGCGGCCGGCACGCCCGCATTTTTCATCCGGCCCCTGCGCCAAGCGCCCCGGCTGGACCCTCCAAGCTCTCGATAATGCGTTTCTCGGCCGCTCGCATCGCGCCAAGGACGGCAAGGCGCGCCTGAAGCTCGCCATCGACAAGACCAAGGCGATCCTCGGTCTGCCGGCTGGCCATGTCTGCGCCATCGTGCCGGCTTCGGACACCGGCGCCTTTGAGATGGCGATGTGGACCATGCTCGGTGCCCGCAGCGTCGAGGCGCTGGCCTGGGAGAGCTTCGGTGCCGGCTGGGTCACCGATATCGTCAAGCAGCTGAAACTTAAGGACGTCAAGGTCACCACCGCCGAGTACGGCCACCTGCCCGACTTGTCGAAAGTTGATTTCAGCCGCGACATTCTGTTTACGGCCAATGGCACCACCTCGGGTGTGCGGGTGCCGAACTACGATTGGATCCCGGCCGACCGCGAGGGGCTAACCTTTGCCGACGCCACCTCGGCGGCGTTCGCGCAGGATCTCGATTGGTCGAAGATCGATGTCGCAACCTTCTCCTGGCAGAAGGTGCTGGGCGGCGAGGCCGCGCACGGCATGCTGGTTCTTTCACCTCGCGCCATTGCCCGCCTCGAGTCCTACACGCCAGCCTGGCCGCTGCCGAAGATCTTCCGGCTGACCAAATCGGCCAAGTTCATGAAGGAAGTATTCGAGGGCGAGACCATCAACACGCCGTCGATGCTGGCGCTCGAAGACTATCTGGATGCCTTGAAATGGGCCGAAGGCATCGGCGGTTTGAAGGCGCTGATCGCGCGCGCCGACGCCAATGCGAGTGCCATTTTCGACTGGACGGCAAAGACGCCTTGGATCGCCAATCTTGCGGTTGCTCCCGAAACGCGTTCGAATACCTCGGTGTGCCTGCGCTTCACGGACAAGAAGATCACGGCACTTGGCGCCGACGCGCAAGCGGCATTTGCCAAAGCAGTTGCGGGGCTGCTCGACAAGGAAGGCGTTGCCAACGACGTCGCCTACTACCGCGATGCGCCGCCGGGACTTCGCATCTGGTGCGGCTCGACCGTTGATACCGCCGACGTCAAGGCGCTACTGCCCTGGATTGAATGGGCGTATGCGGTTGAATTGGCGAAATTGAGCTGACACTTCCCCTCTCTCCCATCACTTCGGGGGAGAGGGCAGAGGTCGCCGCGCGTGCGGCGGCCGAGGGTGAGGGGCGGCCACTCGTTCGGCCGCAATCCCGCCCGCCTCTCGCCAAGCCCGCCGTGGCTTCGATCATTGTTTCGCCGCCCCTCACCCTAACCCTCTCCCCCTGACGGAGTGGGAGAGGGGGCAACAGGAGTGCACACCATGCCCACCACCACTACCCCCCGCGTTCTCATTTCCGACGAACTGTCGCCGGCGGCCGTGCAGATTTTCAAGGATCGCGGCCTAGCCGTCGACTTCAAGCCGGGTCTGTCAAAAGAGGATCTGGAAAAGATCATCGGCGACTACGACGGGCTTGCCATCCGTTCGGCGACCAAGGTCACGGAAAAGCTGATCGCCAAGGCTGTGAAGCTGAAAGTGGTTGGCCGCGCCGGCATCGGCGTCGACAACGTCGACATCAAGGCCGCTACCGCCAATGGCATCATTGTGATGAATACGCCCTTCGGCAATTCGATCACGACCGCCGAGCACGCGATCTCGCTGATGCTGGCGCTCGCTCGCCAGATCCCGCAGGCCGATCGTTCGACCCAGGCCGGCAAGTGGGAGAAGTCGAAGTTCATGGGCGTCGAGATCACCGCCAAGACGCTCGGCATTATCGGGTGCGGCAATATCGGCGCCATCGTCGCCGAGCGGGCGCTGGGCCTCAAGATGAAAGTGATCGCCTTCGATCCGTTCCTGACCGAAGAGCGCGCGAAGGGACTGGGCGTACTCAAGGTCGAACTCGCCGAGCTGCTGAAACGTGCCGATTTCATCACGCTGCATACGCCGCTGACCGACAAGACCCGCAACATTCTCGATGCGGCGGCGCTGGCGAAGACGAAGCCCGGCGTGCGCATCATCAATTGCGCCCGCGGTGGCTTGATCGACGAGGCGGCACTGCTTGCCGCGCTGAAGAGCGGCCACGTCGCCGGCGCCGCGCTCGATGTGTTCCTGACCGAGCCGGCAAAGGAAAACGTGCTGTTCGGCGCCGATAACGTCATCTGCACGCCGCATCTGGGCGCTGCCACCACTGAGGCGCAGGAAAACGTCGCATTGCAGGTCGCCGAACAAATGTCGGACTATCTGCTGACCGGCGCCGTCACCAACGCCATCAACTTTCCGTCGATCTCGGCGGAAGATGCACCGAAGCTCAAGCCTTACGTCAAACTCGCCGAGCAGCTCGGCCTGTTCGCCGGCCAGTTGACCGAGAGCGACATCAAGGCGGTGCGGGTCGAGTACGCCGGCGAAGTGGCGAAGCTGAACGTCAAGCCACTGACGGCTGCGGCGATCGCGGGTGTGTTGCGGCCGGCGTTGTCCGACGTCAACATGGTCTCTGCCGGTATCGTCGCGAAGGAGCGCGGCATGGCTGTCGAGGAAGTGACGCGCGCGCAGGATGGCGCCTACGAGAGTTATGTGCGCGTCACGGTCAAGACGGCGGGCGCCGATCGCAGCGTTGCCGGTACCGTGTTCGCCGACGGCAAGCCGCGCATCATCCAGGTCAAGGGTATCGAAATGGAGGCGCAGTTCTACAGTCACATGCTCTACGTGACGAACCAGGACAAGCCGGGCTTCATCGGCCGCATCGGCGCGTTGATGGGTGAAGTTGGCATCAACATCGCGCGTCTCAACCTCGGTCGCGACAAGCCCGGTGGCGACGCCATCCTGCTGATCGCCATCGACCAGGCAGCGGACGACAGCGTCATCGCCCGCATCAAGGGCATTCCACACGTCAATCGGGTGCAGAAGCTGGAATTCTAGAAGTCCGCGCAGCGAGTGCTGTACTGCTGAGCGCCCTCCCGTCGTCGCATGGGAGGGCGAAATTTTTTCGTTACCAGGCCGGTCGTGTTGTTCTTGACAGCGCGACTGTTTGGTCAGATATTTCTGTCATGACAGAAATTGATGACAAAATCGAAGTCACGGGCGATCCGCCGCCCCATCCGCTTTCCCATCCGCCGCTCCATCCGGTTGTCGAGCGCTTCGTGCTCCATTGGGGCGATATGGGCGGACAATGGAGCGTCAATCGCTCGGTCGCCCAGATCCACGCCCTGCTCTACCTTTCCGAGCGGCCGCTCACCGCCGACGAGATCGCCACCCTGCTTGGCATGGCGCGGTCGAATGTTTCTAATTCAATCAAGGAGTTACTTGGTTGGGAATTGATCCGTCGGGTGCCGATCAGGGGCGAGCGGCGCGAACATTTCGAAGCCGAAACCGACGTGTGGGAAATCGCCGCTCGAATCGCCGCTGGCCGCAAAGCCCGCGAAATCGATCCGGCGATCGTTACTCTTCGCGGCTGCATTGATGAAGCTCAGGGGCAATCCGGCATTCACCCGGTCGCGGTTAAGCGATTGAAAGATATGCTAGAATTCACAGAGGCGCTCGATACTTGGCACCGGCAGATGTCGACAGTGCCGCGCTCGACGCTCGCGGCGTTGATGCGGCTCGGAACCAAGGTCATCAAATACATCCCGTTTGGGAAATCGAAGTAACGCCGCGCGCTGGTTTAGGAGTGGAGCCCATGTCTGATCGAGCCACCCGGCGGCGAGCCACTACGACGCCTGCTGCTGACGATAGCCTGGCTGACTTGCGGTTTCGGAGGTTGCTAACCGATGCGCAGTGGGCGGAGCTGCCGCCAGCGGTCCGTCGCCGCTTCTCGAAGCGCCTCGCCGAAGGACAGACGATTTCCTATTCTGGGCACGTCACAGCTATCGCCATGAACCGAGCTGGTTACGTACTGACGCAGTTCACGCGTCTCATCGGCGGGCCGTTGCCAGTATCGCTCGATGTCGGTTGTGCGAGCCTTGTGGCGGTGACCGAGGATCTGCGGCAGGGCGGCCAAGTGTGGACCAGGCTCTATGCGCGCCGCAGTGGATTCCCGCAGGTGATCCACTCCGCCAAACGCTTCGCTGGGTCGACTGGGCTTGAGGAGCATGTCGGCTGCGGCGTCGGCATGACGCTCGCGGTATCGGTCAATGGCGGTGTGCTGTGTTTCGAAAGTCGGCGCTATTTTCTGGCGTTGGGTCGATGGCGTCTGAGTCTGCCGTCGTTTCTGACGCCCGGCACGTTAGTCGTTACGCATCGCGAGATCGATGCCACTCACTTCGTCTTTGCACTCGATATCCGGCATCCCTGGTTCGGTTCCCTGCTGCACCAGTCCGCCGTCTACAGCGAGGTATAGGCATGGCTACCAGTAGTCCTTCATTATCTCGGTCGCCCAGGCCGGCTCGATGATGACACCGCGCGGCTGGAAGCCCTTCATCACTGGCTTGATGTCAAGGATCGGTGTGCCGTCGATGACGTCGAGGCCCTCGACCTCGATGCTGAGCCCATCGACGGCGACCAGCCGGCAGACGCTGACGCCGATCCGGTTCGGCCGGTTTTTACCGCGCTGCGCGAAGATGCCGACCTTCGGCCAGTCCTTGTTGCCGCGCGGATGACGCGCACCGCTGACGATCTTGTCGTCGGTCACCCGGTTAAATACGAACACCACTTCGATGTGCGAGAAATCGCCAAGGCCCGCCAGCGCATCCGGCTCGAACTGTTTGGCATCGAGGATGAGGCGGCAGCGGCTGCGACCCCAGTCATCGTCTTCGGGAACGACGCGGCCGCCCAGTGCCGTGCCAATCGCCTTTAATTTCAGATCCATGATGATCGTTCTTTCAAGTGCCGATGCGCAGCGGTGCGTTCAACTTGCGCATTGCCGCCAGCACCGACTGCGCGGTGATGCGTCCTGTCTTCGGATTTTCCGACGGCACATTCTCAATCGAAACCTTGAAGGTGGCGGCGTCTGAGACGACCTCGATCGAATGGCAATTGCGGGCGAGCCCGGGATCGGCCCAGATTTCGATCGTGGTACGGTCGGGCCCGATGCCGGCGAGCGACAGTGCGGCAGCTACATTCACGTTGGCCGGAAACCCGATCGCTGCTTCCCGCGCGGTACCTTTAAAGACGAGCTTCGGCGCCGTCAGGTCTTCGACCGAGATACTGTTGCGTTCGAGATGCGGCGCGCCGGCGAGGCCGTTAGGCGGCTTGCGGGTGATCATGGTGACTGATTGGATCGAGCCTTCTGCGGCGGCTGTCACCGCGTCGAGGCCCAGCAGTGCGCCTGAGGGCACGATAATCTGGCCGTTATGTGCGCGGGCTGTTTCGATCAGTTCGGGGTGCTTCAAAAGCGCAGCCGCCGATAGCACCATCACGCGTTTGCCCGCAGTCAACATCGGCGCGCAGATGTCGACGAGTATCGCGCCAGGCGCGCATTCGACCGCGAGGTCGGCATGTTGCGGTAATTCGGCCAGCGCCATCACCGGAACCTCTATGCCTTGCGATGCAAGCCAATCACGCGCCTTGCCTTGGTCACGGGAAGCGACCGCCGCGAGCTTTAGTCCAGGCAATTGGCCATTATGCAAGGCCATCGCTACCGCCTTGCCGATGGCGCCGAGTCCCGCGATCGCTACTTTGATGTCCGGCGCCACGTTCGCTCTCCTCGCGACAAAATGACTTTCCAAGCACGCTTGACCCGGCTTGGTTTAATACCCTACTGGTCAAGTCAACATTAACTCGTGCTCGCTTGCACCCTTCGGAGATATCCTGCCATGAGCCGTTTTGCCATAGGCCGCCGCGCATTCTTAAGCGCCTCTGCCGGCACCGTCGCGTCGCTGGGGTTGCCAACAGTGCTTCGAGCGCAGGAGAAGGTGGTCAACCTCTATTCGTCGCGCCACTACGACACAGACGAGCGCCTCTACGGCGACTTCACGAAAGCGACCGGCATTAAAATCAATCGGGTCGAGGCGCAGCCTGATCCGCTTTTGGAGCGGATGAAGTCGGAAGGCGCCAATAGCCCTGCGGATGTATTTATTTCGGTCGATGCCGGCCGGCTAGAGCGCGCGCGGGAAATGGGCCTGCTGCAGCCGTTGAGTTCGGACGTGATTACCGCTGCTGTGCCGGCAAGCCTGCGTGATCCGCTGGGACATTGGTTCGGGTTCTCGTCGCGCGCACGCGTCATCATGTTCAACAAGGACAAGGTGAAGGCTTCTGACATCGCCAGCTACGAGGATCTTGCCGATCCGAAATGGAAGGGCAAGGTGTTGTCCCGCTCGTCGAGCCATACGTATTCCCAGTCGCTGGTGGGTTCGATTCTGGCAGCGCTCGGCGAGGACAAGACGCTCGCTTGGTGCAAGGGGCTAGTGGCAAATTTTGCCCATCCGCCGAAGGGAGGCGACCGCGATCAGATCCGTTCGGTGGCGACCGGCGAGGCCGATCTGTGCCTCGCCAACACCTACTACCTCGGCAACATGATCCGCTCGACGGCGGACAAGGACATTGAAGCGGTGAAGAAGATTGGCATCGTGTTTCCGAATCAGGCCAACCGAGGCACCCACGTCAACATCGCCGGCGGCGGTATCGCGGCTTCGGCGAAGAACCGCGATAATGCGGTGAAGTTTCTCGAATACCTCGTCACGCCCGGTGCACAAACGTATTTCGCCGAAGGCAACGACGAATTCCCAGTGGTTGCCGGTGCGCCGCTGCCCAAGACCATTGCCTCGTTTGGCGCATTCAAGATCGACAGCCTGAACGCTGCGGTGTTCGCGAGGAACAATGCCGAGGCGCTCAAGATCATGGATCGGGCCGGGTGGAAGTAGGCACGACCACAACTTGGCCTCGACATATCGTGCGTGTTGCTCAATCCTGCGGGCAATACGGCGGACCACACGAATGCTGAAGAACGATACCAGACTTTTTCTGCGCATCGATTTTGCCGACGGCGTGCGCCTTGGCCCAGGCAAAGTCGCGCTGCTCGAAGCGGTGGAACGGCACCGCTCGATCGCGGCAGCGGCGCGTGAACTCGGTATGGGCTATCGCACCGCCTGGCTGTTGATTGATAACCTGAACTCCATGTTCGACGAGCCACTAGTGTCGACGCTGCCCGGGCGGCGCGAAGGCGGGTCCGAAATCACCCAGTTCGGCCGGCAAGTGATTGCCTCCTTCCGCCGGATGGAAATGTTGAGCCACGAGGCAATCCAATCCGAGGTTGCGGCCCTGCGTCGCAAATTGAAGTAGCCCGCTCGTATCGACTGTATGCTATGTTCATTCGGACATAGCATGGTGAGCGCATGTTCGAACTCTCGATTGCCGGCGACACTGCGTTGGTTGCGGCGCTGATCTTCTTGGCGGCCCTTCTCTATTCGTCGGTAGGCCACGCCGGTGCGTCAGGTTATATCGCGGTCATGGCCATGTTCGGCACGGCGCCAGCGATCATGAAGCCAACCGCATTGGTACTTAACATTCTGGTTGCAACCTTATCGACTATCCGTTGGCACCGTCTGAAATTGGTCAACTGGAAGGCGTTGGTGCCGCTGCTGATTGCATCGATCCCGTGTGCGTTCATGGGTGGCGCAATACAGCTTCCCGCACATTGGTATCGCCTGATGATTGGGCTGATTCTCATCGTTGCCGCGCTGAAATTCCTTTTGCAGCCGCGCGTGCGCGCAGCCACGGTCGAGAGCGATGTTTCGGTCCCAGTTGCCGGCGGGCTGATTTCGGGCGGCGCGGTCGGCCTGCTGTCGGGTCTGACTGGCACCGGCGGCGGCATTTTTCTGAGTCCGATCCTTCTGTTCCTCGGGTGGGCAAACGTTAGGCAGGCGTCGGGCATCACGGCGCCATTCATTCTATTCAACTCGATCGCAGGTTTGCTGGGCAATCTCGTGGTGTTGAAATCGCTGCCTTCCCAGTTGCCATGGTTGGCCGCGGCGGCGCTTGCCGGCGGCATTGTCGGCTCCAGCATCGGCATTCAATGGGCGTCGGGCACAACACTCCAGCGCTTGCTCGGTGTCGTTTTGCTGATTGCCGGCGTGAAGTTCATCTGGATCTGAATCGAACCACGAAGTCCGCGACCAGTTCACTTACTGCGGCTTGGGCTCAACAGCAGCCTTCGGATGAATGACGATCGCAGCCCTTGCTTTCGGCTTTGGCGCTGCTGGAGCCGTGCCTGCTGCTGGCGCTGTGGTCGCCGCAACTGCAGCGGCGCCTTCGGCGGTCTTGGCGCCCTTGGCCTTCATCCGCGCGACTTTGGCTTTCTCTCGTTGGGCGACGGTGCGGACCGGCCGACGGCGCCCGGCGCCACCGCAATCCCAATTGAGTACCGACTGCCGCACGCTGGTAACGCTCGCTGCTCCGCCGGTATCCGGTAGCGTGTCGATACTGGCGGTCTTTTGGAAGAAGCCCCTCCATTCGCGGGTCTGGAAGCCGTGCTCAAGCAGGCTTTGGGCGCGGATGGTGCGGTCGCGGCCGGAGCTTTCTCCCAGCACCACCGCCATCAGGCGGCGGCCGTCACGGCTGGCGCTAGCGACTACGTTATAGCCGCTGTCGCAGGTGAAGCCGGTTTTGATGCCGTCGGCACCTTCATAGGTCTTCAGCAGGCCGTTGTGTGTTCCGAGCCGACGTCGTCCAATGCGCATGTCGGCCATCGCCCATAACGGCACATATTCCGGGAAATCCTTGAGCACGGCGCGCGAGAGCTTGGCGAGGTCGCGGGCGGTGGTGATCTGCTCCGGCGCTGGCAGACCGTGCGGATTTACGTAGTTGGTGCGGCTCATGCCGAGTCGCTTGGCGGTGGCATTCATCTTGACGATGAAATCGGTCTCGGTGCCGCTGATGGCCTCAGCCAGCATTACCGCCACGTCGTTCGCCGACTTGATGATGAGCGCCTTGATGGCGAGATCGACCGTCATCTGGCCGCCCACTGGTAGGCCGACCTTGCTCGGCGTCTGGGCGTGCGCATTCTCGCTGGTTGTGATCTTGGTTTCGAACGTCAGCTTGCCCGACTTGAGCGCCTCGAAGGTCAGATAGGCGGTCATGATCTTGGTCAGCGACGCCGGATGCCAGAGCTGGTCGATATCCTCGGCGTACATCACGGTGCCATCGTTGCCGTCGAACAGCAGCGTCGGTCCGGCGCTCGCAGGCGTGGCCCAGACAAGGGCTGCGGCCGCCAGTACGGCAATCGGCGGTCGTGCGCGCTTCATCGGATGAACCTTGTCCGGTTGATCGTGCCCATTGGGCGATTCGGCTACCATATTCGCTATTGCAGCATCAATGTTTCAGTTCTCGGGCAACATCGGGGCAGCTCATTTGGTAGCAGGCTGTGTCTTTGCGCGCGCGTCGTGCTCGCGGCCGAGTTTGACGGCGAGCCATAGCCAGAATGCGGCGAGCGGCAGTGTCAACAGTGCAAACGTCGCCATCGGCAGGCCATAGGCGCGTGCTGCCTCCTTGGCGACGGTGTTGAATAGCCAGCCACTGGCCGCGTCGCCACCACGGAACACCACGGTATCTATGAAATTCTGCGCCTTGTATTTGTCTTCCGGCGGCACGGCCGTGTAGAGCACGCGAAATGCAGGGTTCGAAAACGCGAAAGCCACCGCCCGCTCGATTACGATGACGGCGACGATCACCCACAATGACGGTGATACCGCGATCGCGATCAGCCCCGCGATCACTACCGCCGGAAGCGCGCCAGCGGTCAGGCCGACACCGAGCCGCTGTATCAGCGACGCAGTGAGAAATATCTGGGCGAGAATGGTCAGGAAATTGACCGACAGGTCCATGCGCGCAAACAACTGCACGCGGGCGGCGGTGTCGGTTAGCGTTGCACCAACGATGCGACTTTGCTCGAAATAGAAGTACGTCGATATCACGTTGGCGAGCAGTACAACGAGGGCGATGCGAAACAGGTAGGGCGAGCGCAGCACGTTGACGGCGCCGGAAATCATGTCGCCGAGTTGCGGCGGCGCTTCGCGGGCTTGCGTTTCACCCTGGCGTTCGACCGCCCGTAGCGCGGAAACGCAGACGAGCGCACCACAGAGCAGACCAGCGGATACCAGAAGCAGGTTGGTTGCGCCGACAATACCGACCAGCGTTTGGGTGAGAATTGGGCCACTGACCGCGCCGGCACTGCCGCCGGCCGCAATGCAGCCGTAGAGCCGCTTGGCCTGATCGCTCGACCACTTGTCGGACATCAGGCTCCAGAACAGCGAAACCGCGAACAGGTTGAAAACGCTGACCCAGACGAAGAAGCAGCCAGCCAATGTTGTGCTGCCGGCGTCCATCCGAAACAGCGCCCAGAACAGCAGCAGGTTGGTGATGAAGAAGCCGTAGACCACCGGAACCACGGCTGAGCGTTTGAAGCGGGTCGCGAGCCAGCCGAAAATCGGCACCGCCGCGATCATCACAAAGAACACGACCGTGAACATCAGCCCAAGGCCGTCGCGGCCAAGGCGCACGCCCATTTCCTCGCGGATCGGCCGCACGATGTAGTAGGCGGCGAGCACGCAGAAGAAATACAGCGCCGACCAGACGAGGCCCGGGATTTCCGCCGGATCGACCTGCACCAGCCGGCGCAAGCGGGCGATCAGCGCCGTATCGACTGACGTGTTGGTATTCGGCTGAATGCTCATGCGGGCTTTGGCCTATTGGTCACGGGTGTTGGCCGCTCACACCGGGCTGTAGCGCAGCCGCGTCTGGCCCTTGCGGCGGTAGAACATCCGTCCGTAGATATCGCCCTTCAGGTCGGCGCGATAGTCGAGATAATCGAGGATCGGATCCCACGGGCATTCCTCGTCGACAATCGCCTCGAAGCCGCAGGCTTGAAGCGTCGCCTGCATGCGCAGACGGCTCTTGCGGTTCTGGAACTCGAGCAGCACAAGCGAAGTTGCTGAAAGATCGAGGTGTTCGAGCACGTCGGCCTCGCCGCCTTCGATGTCGATTTTCACGAGGTCGGCCGATGCAACCCGGGCCGGATCGACCACGTCGACCTCGAACGCAGGTTTCACCACGGCCTCGCGGAAGGTGTCGCCGGCATATGAGGCGAGGCCGGCTTCACCGTCACCGTCGTAGCGCGAGAAGAACGGCTCGCGTGGCTTGGCGCCGGGGAACAGCGCGGCGTTGTGACAGGTGATGGCGGCGTGGCCGGCGGTGTTCTTCTTCAGGAACGCGAACGTGCCAGGATTGGGCTCGTAGCAGCGGATCTTGCTGCCCGGCCAGCGCAGTTCCGCCCACAGAGCGAACGAGCCGACGTTGGCGCCGATGTCGAGGATGTCGAGGCCGGTCGCGTAGTGGTGGCTCTCGTACTCGCCCTCGAACACGTATTTGACGGCCGATTCCATCTGCGGCGGGCATTCGACATGGACGGGGATCGGCGAGACGAGGCGCATGGGACGACTACCTGCGGATTGGGGGCGAACGGACACTGGCAACTAGCCGGGAGCGGCTACGATTGCAACGTGGCGGCGGTGGGGCAGTCAGAACCGCGGCCCGTTTGCGGCAATGTGCGGCATCACCCCTTGTTCCGCTGCCTGATCTGGTAGGCATCGAAGAAGTGCTCGCCGATCTGCCACCAGGGATATTGTTCCTGGCGGAAGGCGATCAGGCTTTCGTAGGTGGTCTTGAAGTGCGGGTCTTTGGCCGAAAGCTCGGCGTAGAGCGCGTGTGACGCATCCCAGGCCGCATCCATCACAGGCAGCGGGAAGGCTTTCAGCAACCGGTGCCGCCGGCGATCAGCCGCTTCAGCGCCGGGGCGTTGACCGCGTCGTACTTCGCCAGCATCCAGTTGTTGGCGTATTCGGCCGCTTGGTCGAACGATCGCCTGATAGTGCTTCGGCAGGCTTTCCCACTTCTCCTTGTTGATGACGAGATGCAGCATCGCACCGCCCTCCCAGAAGCCGGGATAGTAGTAGTATTTCGCCACCCGCTGCAGACCGAGTTTCTCGTCGTCGTAGGGGCCGACGAATTCGGCCGCGTCGATGGTGCCGCGTTCGAGCGCCGGATAGACGTCGCCGCCGCCGATCTGCTGCGGCACCACGCCGAGGCGGGCCAGCACCTGGCCGCCGATGCCGCCGATGCGGAATTTGAGGCCCTTGAGGTCCTCGACGGTGTTGATCTCCTTGCGGAACCAGCCGCCCATCTGGCAGCCGGAATTGCCCATCAGCAGGCCGACGGTGTTGAACTTGGCGAGCGATGTGTTGATCAGTTCATTGCCGCCGCCGAACGTCCACCACGCGTTCTGCAGTCGCGCGTTGATGCCGAACGGCAGGCCGGTGCCGATGGCGAGCGTCGGGTCCTTGCCGTAGTAGAAATAGGTCGGCGTCTGGGCGCATTCGACGGCGCCGGTTTGTACCGCATCGAGGGCGGCCAGTGGCGGCACGATCTCGCCGGCCGCAAACGTCTGGAGCTGGAACTTGCCATCTGTCGCATCCGACAGCGCCTTGGCGAATGTCACCGCCGTGCCGAAGATTGTGTCGAGCGACTTCGGAAAGCTCGACGTCAGCCGCCAGTTGATTTGCGGCATCGACTGCGCGATGGCGGGTGCCGCCAGCGTGGATGCGGCGGCGGCGATCGTGCCGCCTTTCAATACGTCACGGCGTTTCATGGCGTGTGCCCTCCCACTTCCCCGCCGGTTCGAAGCCGCTGACGCTGACGCCGCGCGGTTTGGCGTAGGCGGAACGATCCCGCGCCAAATGTTCGCCGTGGCTCATGGCACCGACGAGCTTGCCTTCGCGGACAACGGTCTTGCCGCGCACGATCGTCGTCACCGGCCAGCCGGTGATCTCCATGCCCTCGTAGGGCGTGTAGTCCGGGCCGTGGTGCAGGTCGCCGGCCGTGATCGTGACCTTGCGCTCAGGGTCCCAGATCGCGATGTCGGCGTCACAGCCGACGGCGATTGTACCCTTTCTCGGATGCAGGCCGTACATCTTGGCGTGGTTGGTCGACGACAGCGCCACGAACTCATTGAGCGTGATGCGGCCCTTGACCACGCCTTCCGAGAACAGGATCGGCAGCCGCGTCTCGACGCCCGGAATGCCGTTCGGCACCCAGCGGAAACTGGTGCGGCCCTTGGGATTAAGCTTGCCCTGCGGGTCGTCGTAGCGGAACGGGCAATGGTCGGACGAGAACACCTGGAACACGCCGGTCTCGATGCCGCGCCAGCAGTCCTGTTGGGATTGCTTGTCGCGCGGCGGCGGCGAGCAGACGTACTTCGCGCCCTCCATGTTGAGGCCGTCCATGTCCTTCTCGGTGAGCACCAGATATTGCGGGCAGGTCTCGCCGAACACCTTGAGCCCCTTCGACTGCGCCCAGCGGATCTGCTCCATGGCCTCGCCGTTCGAGACGTGCACGATCATGATCGGCACGTCGATCATTTCGGCCAGCGCTGATCGCGCGGTGCGTCGCCTCGCGCTCGACGGGAATAGGCCGCGAAGTGCCGTGATACTTCGGTGCGAGCTTGTGCGCGGCTTCGAGACGGGTGGTGAGGAAGCGGATGGCGTCGTAGTTCTCGGCGTGCACCATGACGAGGGCGCCGGTCTCGCGCGCGACCGAGAACACCTCCAGCATCTGATGATCGGTCAGCGCCAGGTCTTCGTAGGTCATGAACACCTTGAACGAGGTGTAGCCGTCGTCGACCGCCGCCGGCAGCTCCTGCCCCAGCACCTGCGGCGTCGGGTCCGAAATCACGAGGTGGAAGCTGGTGTCGACGTAGGACTTGCCCTCGGCCTTCTTGTGATAGTCGTTGAGCGCGGCGCGCAGCGATCTGCCCTTTCTCCTGCATGCAGAACGGCATCACGAGCGTGTTGCCGCCGAACGCGGCCGAGCGCGTGCCGCTCTCGAAATCATCGGCCATGACGATGCCGGCGCCGGACGGCTGGGCCAAATGCACGTGGCTGTCGATGCCGCCCGGCAGCACCAGCTTTCCAGTTGCGTCGACCACCTCGGTCGCGCCGCCGAGGTCGAGGCCGAGGGCGACGACACGGCCGCCCCTTATGCCGACATCGCATTTCACCGTGTCGCTGGCAGTGGCGACTGTGCCGCCGCGGATGACCATGTCGAGTGTGCTCATTGCGTGCCCTTGCCTGTTGTCCAAGTTTTGCTGCCATCCGAGCCGCGCACGGGCTCGGCGTCAAGCGCCTTCGATGCTTGCCAAAGATGCGGGCAGATTGCCCGATGGCGGCGCAGTTGCAATTCGTCCGTCCTGGTACCCAGGTGACCGAGCCTGTGCTAGGCAGGTCCCAATCAATCAACAAGCCGACCCTGGAGGAACAATGTCGATCTGCCACCGCCTGCTGATTTCGCTGCTGTCGCTGATGCTGATGACGATCGGTGCCCGGGCCGAAACCAACGAGGTTCGCATCACCAAGCAACCGGGCCTGCTCTATCTGCCGATGATCCTGATGGAGCAAGGCAAGCTAATCGAGAAGCACACCAAGGCTGCGGGTCTTGGCGACGTCAAGACCAACTGGGTCACCTTCAACAGCGGCGGCGCCGCAACCGACGCGCTGTTGTCGGGCAACGTCGATTTCGTCACCAGCGGCGCGTCGAACATGCTGCTGCTGTGGGACAAGACCAAAGGGCAGGTGAAGGGGGTCGCGGCGTGTGGTGGCATGCCGATGTATCTCGTCACCCGCAACGCGGCGGTGAAGTCGCTGAAGGACTTCACCGAGAAGGACAAGATTGCGGTGCCGACGATCAAGGTATCGTCACAGGCGACCATTCTGCATATGGCGGCCGAGAAGGAATTCGGTGCCGGTCAGCACGGCAAGCTGGACAATATCACGTTGCAGCTCGGTCATCCGGACGCGACACTGGCAGTGCTGTCGCCGATCAGCGAGATCAACAGCCACTTCTCGTTGCCGCCATTCCAGAACATCGCGCTCAGGGATGCGGGCGTGCACAAGGTGCTGAACTCCTACGACGTGTTCGGCGGTCCGTTGAATAATGCGATCGTATTCTCGACCGCCAAGTTCCACGACGCCAATCCGAAGACCATCGCAGCGGTGATTGCAGCCATGTCCGAAGCCATGGCGATGATCAAGAACGAGCCCAAAAAGGCGATCGATATCTACCTCGCCCAAGGCAAGGAGCGGCTGACAGCCGACGAATTACTGGCGCTGCTGAAGGAGCCGGGCGTGATCTTCGACGTGGCGCCAGCTGGCATGACCAAGTTCTCGGCCTTCATGGCCAAGGTCGGCACATTGAAGACGACGCCGGCAAGCTGGAAGGACTTCTTTTTCGCCGAGGCGCACGGTCTCAACGGCAATTGATGGTTTGAGACCGGCGTTCGCGCCGGTCCCAGCTAACTAAATTTTACTGGCACCGGCGGATCGAACGCCTGGATCGGTGGCAGGTTACCGTCGAAGCGTTCGACTTCGACGGTGGTCAGCTGGCCGGTGCAGCCCTGCGCCAGCGACGACGTTCCGACATCGCGCGTGAGCACGTTGGGATTGCCGTGCACGCACAGCGAGTTCTCCTCGTTCGGATCGGCGGGATCGTACCAGGCGCCGGTCGGCAGTTGGATGACACCGCGCCGTATGCCGTCGGTAATCCGCACGCCGGCAAGGCAGGCGCCGCGCTCGTTGAACAAGCGGATGATATTGCCATCCGCGATGCCACGAGGCGCCGCGTCGTCAGGGTGCATGCGAGCCACCTCGCGGCCGCGATGCTTGGCACGTTCGCTGTGACCACCGAAATCGAATTGGCTATGCAGGCGCGTCACCGGCTGATTGGCGACCAGCGTTAGCGGTGCCGACGGGTTCGGCACGTCGGTTGGGGTGAGCCAGGTCGGGTGGCCTGGGCAATCGGCATCGCCGAAGCCCGCGATCTTTTCCGAGAAAATCTCGATCTTGCCACTTGGCGTCGGCAGCGGCTGGCCTGCCGGGTCTTCGCGGAATTTTCGCAGGCGGCCGCCATCGTCGGGATGCTGCGGCAGATCGAGGCCGCCAAGCTTCCAGAATTCGTCGAAGCTCGGGGCTGGCAGGTTGCGTTCCGCCAACGCAATGCGGGTAGGCTCGTACAGGTATTCGAGCCATTGACGTACCGTGCGGCCTTCGGTGAACGCTTCCTCGGCGCCGAGACGGCGAGCGAGGTCAGCGAAGATTTCGTAGTCGTCGCGGGCTTCGCCGATGGGCTTGGCCACCGGATGCATCGCGACCATCAGTGGGTCGTTGGCGTTCGCGCCGATGTCCTCGCGTTCGAGCGTCATCGTGCATGGCAGCACGAAATCGGCGTGCCGCGCGGTGGCGGTCCAGCCGAGTTCGTGCACCACCAAAGTGTCGACCTTTGCGAAGGCGCGGCGCAGGCGGTTGAGATCCTGGTGATGATGGAACGGATTGCCGCCGGCCCAGTAGACGAGACGGATGTCGGGATAGGTACGGGTCTGGCCGTTGTATCGATAGGTGGTGCCGGGCTTGAGCAGCATATCGGAGATGCGGGCCACCGGTATGAAATCGGCGACGCCATTGCGGCCCTGCGAAAGCGTCGGTACCGGCACGGCGTTATAGCGGCGGCCATAGTAGCCAATGGCGCCGAGCGCATAGCCGTAGCCACCTCCTGGCAGCCCGATCTGGCCGAGGGCGGCGGCAAGCACGGCTCCCATCCACACTGGCTGTTCGCCGTGTTCGGCGCGCTGCAGCGAATGCGACACGACAACCAAGGTGCGACGGCCGGCGAGGCTTAGGGCCAGCTTGCGGATGGTCTCGGCCGAGACGCCGGTGATTGCCGCGGCCCAGTCAGCGTCCTTGGGCTGGCCATCGGCGTGGCCCATCAGGTAGCGCTCGAAGACCGGCCACCCGACTGTAAAGCGATCGAGGAAGTCGCGATCATGCCGGTTATTGATCACCAGTGTATGCACCAACGCCATCATCAACGCGGTGTCGGTGCCGGGAATGTTCGGTATCCATTCAGCGCCGGCCTCCTCAGGTAGATCGGCGCGCAGTGGCCCGACAAGCACGAACCGGCATCCTCGCGCTCGGGCACGATCCATGGCGCCGCGTTCGACGTGCTGACTGATGCCGCCACCGGCGACCATGCTGTTTTTCAGGGCCATGCCGCCGAACGACAGCACGACGTCGCTGTGATCGGCGATCTGCTCCCACGATACGTTGCGCTTGGTCGTGTCCTCGTAGTCGTTGAGGACGTGCGGGATCAGCACCGACGAGGCGCCGGAACTGTAGCTGTTGACCGACCGGACGTAGCCTCCCAACGCGGTGTTTAGAAATCGATGGATCTGACTTTGAGCGTGGTGGAAACGCCCGGCGCTGGCCCAGCCGTACGAGCCGCCGAAGATCGCGCCGGGACCATGTTTGTCGCGCACGCGAGCAAGTTCGCCGCCGAGTAGATCGGTGACGTCTTTCCATGACATCGCGACATACTCGTCCCGACCACGGCGATCGTCCGGTCCGGGGCCGCGTTCGAGCCAGCCGCGCCGCACCATTGGCTGCGTGATGCGGGCGCGGTGACGCAGGGCTTCGGGGAAATTGTCGATGATATGGTTGGGATCGGCATCGCCCGGATGCGGGCGGACTTCGAGCTTGCCGTCGTGCATGCGGGCCGAAAACACGCCCCAGTGTGACGAGTGCGGCTTGAAGCCATCGTCGGCTCGGCGGCAGTGATCATGGGCGTCGGTGAGTTCGGTCATCGGGCGGCCTCCAGAAAGTGGCATGGTAACATCACAAGCAATTTCGCCAAGGGGAGCTCGGCGATATCGACGGCGATGCTGCCTTACCTGTTTTCCTTTGTCCGGGGCACGGGCGCTGCGGGCACCTGCCTGCTAGCGGATAGCGCCGACGTTTGAGCCGCCTATTGCTCGGGCGGCATCATCATGATCGCGGCGGCCGTGTAGAGTCCGCCGAACAGAGTTGCGAAGCCAACCAGCACCAGTACTACCGGTGTCACCGGATCGGCGGTGTCGTGGATCAGGTGACCGAGCCCGCCGGCATTGGTGAGCATCAGCACGCCGGCCAGCAAGAGACCTAAGAGTGCTCCGATGGCCGCATTGGTGAGCACATAGAAAACCAGACGGTAGATCGGATCGATCTTCGGGCGCGAATTGCTCGTTGGCAGATCCGGCATCGGGACACCTGCGTCATTTATTTGCTGGGCCGTCTGAACTAGGACAAACCCGCACTCCTGTTACATCAGCGTAGTTTGCATTCTACGCAGGATCAACGTGCTTGACAGAATTTGCAGAGCTGAATGCCCTGGCTATCCAAGCTCGTCCTTCAAGTCTCACACCGTTTCGGTAGATTTGGCGGTGACTTGTTCTCGTCAGTACCAGAGTTTCCATGTACACCCCCTCGGCTCAAGCGCACCTAGCACCTCATGGCGCGCCGCAAGGATAGATGTCTCAATGATTGCCGCACTCAGGCGAATGGCCGATGGCCTTTACGGAGCGCCTCTCGTCCTGCTCAGCTTCACCGCATTGTTCTGGGGCGGCAATGCGGTCGCCGGCCGGCTGGCGGTCGATCATATCTCGCCGTTGCTGCTGACATCGCTGCGTTGGGGATTGGTGCTGATCGTGCTGTGGCCGCTCTACGGCGGTGAGGTGCGTGCAGCTTGGCCGCAAGTGCGGCCGCGACTGATGAGCATCGCCTTGGTGGCCTTCCTCGGCTTCACCGCCTTCAACGTGCTGTTCTACTACGGTGCGCGCTATACCAGCGCGATCAATATCGGCATTCTGCAAGGGTCGGTCCCGGTATTCGTTTTTGCTGGTGCATTCCTGGTTCATGGCGTCAAAGCGACACTGCTGCAACTCGTCGGCGTCTTAATAACCTTGGCTGGCGTCGTCGTCGTGGCGACACGAGGAGACATGCGCTCGATCCTCGAACTCGATCTCAATCGCGGCGATCTAGCGATGCTGGCGGCTTGCCTGTTTTATGCCTTCTACACAGTGTGGCTGCGAAATCGGCCGAAGATGTCGGGGGCTGCGTTCTTTACCCTGTTGGCACTGATTGCGGCTTTGACTTCGGTGCCGTTGTTGCTGATCGAGGCAATGACGACGGGGTTCGCGATGCCGACGGCGCGCGGCTGGGCGATCACCGCCTATGTCGCGATCTTTCCGTCTTGTTTGGCGCAGTTGTTTTTCTTGCGCGGTGTCGATCTGATCGGGCCCGGCCGCGCCGGTGTGTTCGTCAATCTGGTGCCGGTCTTCGCTGCTGCGCTGGGGGTGGCGTTGATCGGGGAGCCGTTCGCGATTTTCCACGCTGTGGCGCTTGTACTTGTTGTTGGCGGAATATGGCTCGCTCAGCAATCGGCTATCAAGCAGACATGAACTTCGCCGTCTCGCGGACCGTGACACTTGTTGTCGCGACCGAGCGATAATGTCTTGCATCGATCCGATGCCTGGGCGCACACGTTGCCACCGGAGAATTGGATTAATGCACCCATGGCTCGCCTGACGCCGCCGACCCCGATTACCGCCGTCGTCTATGGCGAGGGCTGGAAGATCGATGCCCTGATGCGCGGTGTCGCCGATTGTCTGAAGGCTGGCGGCCATGCGCTCGCGGGGTTCGTGCAGATCAACCAGCCGCGTCCCGGACGCTCGCATTGCGACATGATTCTACTGGAATTGGCTAGCGGCGAGCGGATCGGCATTTCCCAGGATCGGGGTGAGCATGCGCGCGGCTGCATGCTCGATGTCGACGAACTGCTGCGCGCCGGCGCGCTCGCCATGCAAGCTCTGGAGCGTGGTCCAGACCTGCTGATCATCAACAAATTCGGCAAGACCGAGTGCGAGGGCGGCGGCTTCCGGGCGCTGATTGCCGAAGCGCTGGCGCGCGACATTCCGGTGCTGATCGCGGTGCCGCAAGCCAACATGGACAATTGGCGCAGATTTGCCGACGGCCTCGCAACCAATCATCCGATTGAGACATTGTCCGACGTGCCATCGACGATCTGCAAAGCCATAGGATTCCATCCGCAGACGCGGCAAACCACCAACGCCGAGTGAGCGCTCCCCCGGGGGCAGGGGAGCGCTCGTCGCCGCTGGTGCCGTGCAGTTACGCCCGGCTTCCGGCATTCGATCAGGCGTGCGCCTCAATCTGCTTCGGCAGCTGGCTGCTGCGAATGGAGATCTGGCGCGGCTTCATCCGCTCCGGCAGATTGCGGACGAGATCTATATGCAGAAGGCCGTTCTTAATCTCGGCACCTTCGACCTCGACATGATCGGCCAATTGAAACCGGCGTTCGAAAGCGCGCTGGGCAATGCCGCGATGCAAAAATTCAGTGTCTTTCGGCGGCTCGTTCTTTTCGCCCTTTACGGTCAGAACAGTCTCTTTGACATCGATCTTTAGGTCGGCGTCGGTGAAGCCGGCGACTGCCATAGTGATCCGGTAGTTGTTCTCGGCCAGACGCTCAATATTGTACGGCGGAAACCCGCCGCTTTCGCCGTCGAGTCCTGACGCAGCGTCGAGCAGACCGGCGAGCCGATCGAAGCCAATGGTGGAGCGATAGAGGGGAGAAAGATCGAAGTGTCGCATCACGAGTCCTCCTGAGGAAGCGACCTGTGGAATGCCTCGCCCGAAGAGGCCGAGGCGGTGAATACCGGCACCCTCTCTAGAGGCCTGCCGATGACTGAGATCTAGGAGCACTCGCGCAACTTTCAAGGGGGAGGAATCGGCGCTGAAGTTCGGCGCCGCATACTGAGATCTTCTCTGGATATGCATATCTATGGCGAGGCCGACGCGTTCGAAGGATACTTGCCAAGGCCCTTGCTCGCTGCCTCAGCCTTCATGCTACGTTCATCGAGAGGCCGCGAAAGTGCCCTCGTCAATGCTTGGGGAGGCGTCCCCTCTGTCGGCTCTTCGGAGACGTATCGCTATGTGGAAATCTTACCTCAGGATCGCATTTGCTGGCGTTGCCGGCGTGGCAGCACTAACGGCGCAAACTCTTTCGTCCGGCGCTGCCGATATCTACGACAGATACGGCTCGCGCTCTTCTTCATCGGCCTATGAAGACCCGCGCTACGCTGACATCTACACCATGCCGGCTCCACCGCCGCGCTATGCCGCACCGGCACCGCGCTACGAACGGCCCTATGCCTACGACGACGATGCGCCGCCACCACGTGATCGCCACGGCTATCTGCGTCCGATCGATCCGCCACGCTATCGCAGTGCCCAACCCGCCTGCCTCCCGCACCAGGAAATTCGCCGTACCTTGATGGACGATGGCTGGCGCGACTTCCGCGACCTGGAATTTCGTGGCGACATTGCGGTGGTGCATGCGCGCCGCCCCAACGGTCAACCTTATGCGTTGAAGATCGATCGCTGCTCGGGCGACATCGTCCGCGCCCGGCCACTCGGCGACCGGCCAATTCCTTACGCCTACCGCGAACGCTATGGCGAGCGGACCTACTAAGGTCCGCCGGCGGCTTCGCACAACGCAACGCCGGGACTTGCCGTTGGCGAGTCCCGGCGTTGCGTTATGTCGCGGGCAGTTGCGCGGGGACGGCTGAGGCGGATGGTCGCTCTCGCCTATCAATCGACGCCGATATGAGGGATCAGGTAGCTTCCTGTTGGATAACCTGATGCGAGATCGACATGAACGGCGATACGCGGCCAGATGATCCGGCGCTGAGGCGCGCAGCGATGACCGCTGAGATCAGTGCCCGCACCGGCATCGACGAAGACATGATCCGGCGCCTGGTGCACGGCTTCTATGATCGCGTCCAGGCAGATGTCGTGCTCGGTCCAATTTTTGCCGAGCGCATCAAGGATTGGGGGCCGCACCTCGAACGGATGTGCGCATTCTGGTCATCGGTTGCCTTGATGAGCGGTCGCTACCATGGCCGGCCAATGCAAGCCCATGCACCGTTGCCAGTCGAAGCGGCGCATTTCGATCGCTGGCTCGACTTGTTCGCGGCAACGGCGGTGGATATGTGCCCACCAGTGGCTGCCCAGCACTTCGTCGCAAAGGCCCGCACGATCGCCGAGAGCCTGGAACTCGGCATCGCGACCCATCGCGGCCTGATCCTGCGGCGAGGAGAGCGCTTGCCAATACCAAGTTCGGCTGGCGTCTGATTATGCAAGCGAACGGGACGTTTGAAATCTACCTTGGCTGGTCGGATCGATCGTTGATTGTCGAGGCGCATCAAAGTGCGCTTGAGGTGCTGCTGCAGGCCGGAGTGCCGGTGGAGCCCGGTTGCCAGACCGGTGGCTGCGGCACCTGCGTTACCGACTATGTCGAAGGTGACGTCGTGCACAAGGACAGTTGCCTCAACGCGTTCGAGCGTGCGCGCAGCTTCTGCCCCTGCGTTTCGCGCGCGAAGACGCGGATTGTCCTGGCAGCGTAGTTTGCCATCAGCCGTGCAGTGTCAGCGCCACCTGGGAGCCGTTGCCGAAGCGGTCGATGCGGAAGGCGTCAATGTTAAATGACGGCGTTTGTCCGAGAGCGAGGTCCGCGACTACCTGGCCAACCGCCGGACCGATGCCGAAACCATGGCCGGAAAATCCCGCAGCGACGACCAAGCCCTCGATGGACTGTGGTGCGTCGATGATCGGCAATCCGTCGAGCGTTAGATCGATCAAGCCACCCCAGACCCGCGCGACGCCGACGTCGCGGATCGCTGGTAGGATGTTGCCGATCCGGTCGATCATCCGGGCGACGGTGATGCAACTTGGCTGCAGATCGTTCGCGTGCCACTTGGCATTCGCATTTTGCCATTCGCCAATGCCCGTGGTTATACGGAAGCGGCCATCCGCCTCCTGCCTGCCCGCGCAATCAGCGTTGGCGACGCCAAACACCTGCTCGAAGCGAGGTGGTGCGGGAACGGTTTGCAGCACCGAAACGATCTGCGGTTTCAACTGCAGGGAAAGTCCCAGTGGCGCCAGCAATTCCGGCGCATGAACACCGGCGGCGACCACTACGATGCGAGCTGAAATGATGCCGCCGCGGGTGGCGACGCCGATGATCTTTCTGCCTTCGACGAGGATCCGCTCAACTGGGGTGTGCTTGCGAATATCAGCGCCGGCACGCCTGGCAGCTGCCGCGTAGGCTCGCACGGTCTTGATTGGATTGGCATGCCCATCGGTCGGACAGAACGAGGCTGCCATTACAGTCGGAGCGATCGCTGGCGCGACCACGCGCACCGCATCGGCGGTTGTCAGAAACTGAAGCGGCAGCCCGAGCGTCCCTTGGGTAGCGATCATCGCGCGGATTGTTTCGACCTCGGCTGAAGTGCGCGCGAGCCGCAGGTTGCCGCGCTGGCGATATTCCACATCGGTGCCGAGATCTTCGTGCAGGTCCTTCCACAGTTCGACGGCGGCGCGGGCGAGGGGCATTTCGGCTGGGTCGCGCCCTGACTGACGCACGCCACCGAGGGACCAACCGGACCCCATCGCGGCGAGATCGCGGGCTTCGAGCACTGTCACGCTGGCGCCAGCGCGAGCAAGGTTCAACGCCGTCGCGATGCCGGTGATACCGCCCCCGATCACAATGATGTCTGGCATCGGCAGCTTACCTTTAAGAGCGGCCGCCATCGACCGACAGGATCTGACCGGATATCCAGGCGGCCTGTGCACTGGCCAGGAACAGCGCTGCATTGGCTATATCGCTGGCCTCGCCGGTGCGGCGGGTATGGATGCTTTCGACCAACCGCCGC
This sequence comes from uncultured Alphaproteobacteria bacterium, assembly GCA_963732635.1. Classification (GTDB taxonomy): domain Bacteria; phylum Pseudomonadota; class Alphaproteobacteria; order Rhizobiales; family Hyphomicrobiaceae; genus JAKFWF01. Next base: position 165,863 of record CAVTAL010000022.1, on the reverse strand, counting down.
TGACCGTCGGCGCCGTAGCTATCCCATTGCCGTTCAGTGGTAGGATTGGAGCGCACGAAGCCCGGAGCGATCGCATTACTGGTAATGCCGAAGCGTCCCAGGTCCTGGCTCAACTGCTTGGTTAGGCCGACGAGTGCGTGTTTGGCCGAGGTGTAGGCCTGGATGCCGGTCAGGCTCGGTCTGAGGCCGGCCCCGGAAGCGATGAAGATCATGCGGCCGAAGCTGGCCTGCTGCATTGGAGCTGCCGCCGCCTGGGCCAACCAGAAGGCGCTGTCCACGTTGGCTTCGAAGATGGCGCGCCAGTCACCCTCAGTGACGTCCTCGATCGCTCGGCCTACTTGGCCGCGCACACCGCCGGCGGCATTGACCAGGATGTCGAGGCGGCCCGCGGACTTCACTACATCTGCGACGAGGTCATGCGCGGCGGTGCGATTGCCGAGATCGGCGTGGTGGCATGTAAAGTCGTCGGCAGCCCACTCGATGGGCGCGATATCGGCGAGGTGAACTTGCGCGCCGCCGTCACGCAGACCTTGCGCGATTGCGCGGCCGATGCCTTGCGCGGCGCCGGTTACAACTGCGACTTGGCCGTTGAAGCGGATGTGCATGTGTCGATTAGAACCTGGAAAGTTTCGCCAGCCATCGGACGCCGGCCATCCTCGATGTCGTGAATCAGAGTGACGAGACAGTCGAGCGCTGGCGTCGCGACGCCAACTTCGCGTCCGAGCTTGGCGATGATGCCGATTTGCGGGTCGACTTCGGTCCGGCGTTTGCGCACAGCCAGATCGCGATAGATGCCGGAATGGGTCTTGGCCGACTGCGATGTGTAGTCGGCCAGCCACTCGATCACGCGAATGCGCTCCAGCGCCGGGCTGCCCGGCAGGAACGCCTTCGGATCAAATTCACCGAAGCCGACGGGCGTCACGCCACGCGCCTCGGCGACTGCCATCACTTCGCGGCCGAGGGTGTCGAACACGATGGCGCGATGCGGATCGTCGAAGTTCACCGACATCGAGTCCGAGGTGAGTGCGGTGGCAAACAGCATCGCGCCGTAGGCAAGTTTGCCCCACAGATAACCCCAGATGTTGTCGGTCAGGATCGAATCCGGCTCGAAACCTTGCAGCAGAGCGAACATGTCCCGCGTGCGTTCGCGCACGGGGCCGGCGATTTCGCCGACGACCACCGCACCGCGGTTGCCGTAGAGGATCTCTCCCGGTCCCAGCCAGTCGGCGCCAAAGTTCACGAAGCAGCCCATGGTGCGATCATTGCCGATCGCTTCGGAAATGGCGATTTCGTTGAGGCCGTTCTGCGCCGAGAGTACGAAGCCGTCCACTGCCAGATGCGGCATCAGTTGCTCGATCGCGCCTGCAGTCGCCTGCGCCTTCACGGCGAGGACGATGCGCTTGTATTCTCCCTTCAGTTCGGCGGGCGTGGCGGCCGGCACCTGGACTATGAAATCCTCGATGGGCCCGCTGATGTGCAAGCCGATGGTGCGACATGCCTCAACATGCTCGGCGACAATGTCGACCAGCAGGACGGGTATGCCGGCGCGCGCCCAATAGGCTGCGATCGTGCCGCCGATGGCGCCGCCACCCCAAATCAGGATCGGCTCGGTGGTCATGACAGGCGCCCCAGCTTGAATTCTTGCGCGTGGGTCGCGACAGTGCATTGCCCATCGCCGGTGACCCAGCCGCGATACATTCCGAGCGTATTGTATGGTGCATGGACGTTGCCTTGCGCGTCGCAAGCAACCATGCCGGCGCCAATCTTATGGGAAGCAAGGGTGTCGAACACCAATGCCCTGGTCGCCTCGTCGAGCGATTGCCTAGCATACATCATGCGAGCGGCGACGTCGTAGGCGGCGGCGCGCTTGATGAACACCTCGCCCTGTCCGGTGCCGGAGACTGCGCAGACACCGTTGCGGGCATAGGTGCCGGCGCCGAGGATCGGCGTGTCGCCAACACGTCCGACAGGTTTGTTGTTGAAGCCGCCGGTCGAGGTGGCGGCGGCAAGGTTGCCGGCTGCGTCGAGCGCCACCGCGCCGACCGTGCCGTGCTTCTCCGCTTCGCTCGCCATCTGGATCGTGCCGGTGGCGGCGCGGGCTTTCAGCGACGCCAGCGCCAGCACACGGCGCTCGGTGGTGAAGTAGCTGTTTGGCACCATGTCGAGACCGCAGGCTTCGGCGAAGTCGTCGGCGGCGCCGGCCGCGAACAGCACGCTCGAACTCTTCTCCATGACCGCGCGGGCAGCCCGCACCGGATTGCGAATGCGGCGAGCGGCGCAGACCGCGCCGCCGCCAAGTGTCGCGCCGTCCATGATCGAGGCATCGAGTTCATGCTCGCGGGCGGCATTAAGAGCTGCGCCGTAGCCGGCATTGAAGTGCCAGCTATTCTCCATGACGACGACGGCTGCCTCGACTGCATCGACGCTGGATGCGCCGTGCCGCAAAAGCATCCAGCCAGCCTTCAGTGCGTCGGCCAGATGCTGGCGCGCCTCGGCCCACTCAGCTTCGCTCATCAACGACTGGTCGAGCGTGCCGCAGCCGCCATGTATGCCGATCGCGATCGGTGACATGAGCCTACTTAGCCGGTTTGATGTTCATTGCGAGGGTGTCCTCGTCGACCCGCGCGGTGATCTTGACCTTGTCCTTCAGCATCGCCCAGGCCGAGCCGACCGAGACGATCGGCAAGCGTGGCCGATCCTTGAGCACGAGTTCATTGGCCTTCTCGAGGAAGCCGCGGCGCTTGGCCTCGTCCATCTCGATCGCCGCGTCCTGCAGCAGCTTGTCCATTTCCGGATTCTTGTAACCGTGCACATTGAAGGCACCCATTCTCTTTTCCTTGTCATTCGAATGGGCAATCGACGACAGCGTGTAGTGCGCTTCGCCCGTCAGCGTGCCCCAACCCGACATCGACATCGAGAAGTCGCCGCGCGTGCGGGCCGGGAAAAACACGTTCGCGGGTTGTGCGTTTGCGGCCGCGTCGATGCCGATGGCGGCCAGCATCTGCGCGATCGACGTGCCGACCTGGGTGTCGCCCGGCAGCCGGTCCTTGGTGAAGGCAAACTGCACCTTGAAGCCGTTGGGCAGGCCGGCGTCGGCCAGCAACTTCTTGGCCGCCGCGACGTCATACTTGCGCTCGGGCAGCGCCTTGTTGAAGCCGAAGATCGACGGCGTAACAAGCTGGTTCACTGGCTTGCCGAGGCCTTCCATGGCGATTTCGGCGAGCGTCTTGCGGTCGATGGCGAGATCAATGGCTTCGCGCACGCGGGCGTCCTGCAGTGGGTTTTTGGCCAGCGCCGATCCGTCCTTGGCGGTGATCTGCCCCGCCGGCGGAGCGTCGCGCAGGTCCAACTCCATATTGAACACATAGACGGTATCGATCGTTTGAACAGTCAGCTTCGTATCGGTCTTGAGCGAGGCGACATCGGTCGCCGGCACGCGGGTGATCAGGTCCAGCTGGCCCGCTTTCAATTGCGCGACGCGGGCGGCATCATTGGGGATTTCCTTGCGCACGTGCTTGGCCCAGGGCTCCTTGGGTCCCCAATAGCCGTCGAAGCGATCCATCACGAGATCTCCCTTCGGCGCCCACGACACGTATTTATAGGGACCGGTGCCAACGGCGGCTTTACCGCTGTTGAAGGCCTCGTTAGCGCTTTCCTTGGTGAGGCCAGCGGCTGCCTTCGACGACACGATGAACAGTCGGATGAAATCGTTCGGCAGCACCGGTGCCGGGCCGTCGGTGATGATGTGGATTGTGTGGGGATCGACGATCTTGGTTTCCTTCACGCGGCGCACGTATATCGTGGTCGGGTTGGGACCTGCGACCAGCGGGATGCGTTCGATCGAGAACTTCACGTCGTCGGCTGTGAAGTCTGAGCCGTCGTGGAATTTGACACCCTTGCGCAGCTTGAATTCCCAGGTGGTGGCGTCGAGCGCCTTCCAGCTTTCGGCGAGCCTCGGCTGTACCTCGAGGCCGTCGCCTGACCACGTCAGCGTGTCGAAGATGTGCTTGAGTGACTCGGCATGCGTACCGGTGGCGGTGAAGTGCGGATCGATCGAGTCCGGCCCGCCGCGGACGCCGATGGTCAAGGTCTGGGCACTCGCGCAGACGGTCGTGAAACTGGCCAGCAGGGCCGCCGACGTGAGTTTGATCAACCAATGGGATTGAGGCTTCATGACTTGCCCTCCTGTTCGATGCGTGTCGGCCACGCGTTTTGACTGAGTACGATCTTGGTCAGCAATCGATTGAGCGTCTGCTGTTCTGCGCCAGAGAGTACGCCGATCATTGCCTTTTCCTGTGCGACGAACTTCGGCACTGTATCGGTAACTATCCGGCGACCTTGGCGGGTTAAATAAAGTCGCTTGCGGCGCCGATCAACGGCATCCTCCAGGCGTGTGAGCAGGCGCTTGGCGATCAGCGCGTTGACCGCCCGGCTCAATGTGTTCTTCGGCCGCGCCGAGGAGGCTGCGACATCGTCGGCGGTGATGCCGTCCTTCAGGCCAACAGCGTAGAGCACCACGTGCTCGGGCGCCGAAAGCTTATGGCGCCGGGCAATCCATTCGTAAATCGGCTGGTTGAAATGGTGCGCGATGTAGTTGGCGCGGAACGACAGCCAGCAGGGGTTTGACCACAGCTTGGTCGCGATCATCGGATGCAACTCATCGGCCCGTTCAACGGCCTGCGCGGCCGGTTCCGAAGGCCCCGGCCTTGCACGCAGTCGTTCGCGGCGCTGTTTGTCGAGCATCGATGGTCCGAGCACAATAGTTCCAGATGGAACTTGACGCACATTCCGCCCTGTCGTCAAGATGAGTTCCAACTGGAACCATTGGCACTAGGGGTCTTCATGCGGATTGCCGACATGAACTGGATGCAGGTTCGCGATCACGTCGGCCACGACGATCGCGCGGTGCTGCCCATCGGCTCGACCGAGCAACATGCCTATCTCTCGCTCGCCGTTGACGCGATTCTCGCCGAGCGGGTGGCGCTTGAGGCTACTGCACCCATCGCGGTGCCGGTGTTTCCGGTGCTGAGTTACGGACTGACGCCGAGCTTCGTCGAATATCCAGGCACGGTGACGCTGAAGATGGCGAACTACTGTGCCGTTGTCACCGATATACTCGACGGCATCGCTCGTGCTGGCTTCAAGCGCATCACCATCGTCAATGGCCATGGCGGCAATTCGCCGGCGCACGGCGCGGTGCTGGAATGGCTAGACCGGCATCCGGGACGGCAGGTGAAATGGCACAATTGGTGGAACGCGCCGAAGACCTTCGCCCGAGTCCAGGAAATCGACAAGGTTGCGTCGCATGCCTCGTGGATGGAGAACTTCCCGTGGACCCGCCTCGGCAACGTTGGCATGCCGTCGACGCAAAAGCCGATGATGCGCCTGGACCGGTTCCAGCAGCTTGATCCTATCAAGAAGAAGGAGATGCTCGGCGACGGCAACTACGGTGGTCTCTACCAGCGCAGCGATGAGGATATGCAGTCGATCTGGCAGGTGGCGGTGGATGAAACCCGCGCGGTCATTGCCGACGGCTGGGCCTGATGTTTGGATTCGTGATCCAGCGGCTGCTACAAGCCATCGTGGTGATGCTGGTGATCTCGATGCTGGTGTTCGCTGGCGTCTATGCCGTCGGCAACCCGATCGACGTGCTCTTGTCGCCGGACGCGACACAGCAGATTCGCGAAGCCACGATCAAGGCTTACGGCCTCGATCAACCGCTGTGGAGGCAATACGCGGCTTTCCTGCGCCGGTTGTTGTCGGGTGATTTCGGTCGATCCTTCATCTTCAACATGCCGGTGCTGGACCTGATCTTTTCGCGGTTGCCGGCAACGCTTGAGTTGACCATCGTGGCCGTGATGGGGGCGACGCTCGCAGGCGTGCCGCTCGGCATGTACGCCGGCTACAAGCCCGACAGCCTTATTTCGAAGGCGATCATGGCGATTTCGGTGCTGGGCTTTTCCGTGCCGACGTTTTGGATCGGTCTGGTGCTGATCCTGACCTTCGCGGTGACGCTCGGCTGGCTGCCGGCTGGCGGGCGTGGCGAGACCGTGCCGCTGTTCGGCGTCGAATGGAGCTTTCTCACCGCTAACGGCTGGCGCCACCTTCTGTTGCCAGCCCTGAACCTGTCGCTGTTCAAGTTCGCGATGATGGTGCGCCTCGCCCGTGCCGGTACCCGCGAGACCATGCTGACCGATACCGTGAAGTTCGCCCGTGCCGCGGGATTGAGCGAATGGACAATTCTGCGCCGGCACGTGTTGCGGCTGATCGCGATCCCGATCGTTACAGTGTTCGGGCTCGAGTTCGGTTCGACGCTCGCCTTCGCCGTGGTCACTGAGACGATCTTTTCTTGGCCCGGCATCGGCAAGCTGATCATCGACTCGATCTCCTCGCTCGACCGGCCGGTAATGGTTGCCTACCTGATGCTGGTGGCACTGGTATTCATCGTGATCAATTTCCTGGTCGACATCGCCTATGCGGCTCTCGATCCCAGATTGCGAGCCAAGCGTACATGATCGATCAATCCTCCCCTCTGGCGCGGTTCTGGTACGAATTCCGGGAAAGTCGCGTCGCGGTCGCCTCACTGGTGATCGTCGCCACGATCGTGCTGCTGGCCGTCCTCGCGCCGTTGATCGCGCCGCAAGACCCGTACGATCTGGCGAAGTTGGTACTGGGGGATGCGCGCCGTCCGCCGGGATATGTCGGCAGCGGTGGCTTTACTCATTGGCTCGGTACCGATGCACAAGGCCGCGATCTGTGGTCGGCAATTCTCTACGGCCTGCGGATTTCGATCCAGGTCGGGTTGATGGCCGGCGCCTTCGCCTTCGCTATCGGCGCGACACTCGGATGCACGGCGGCATTTTTCGGTGGACGCCTGGAAGCGCTCATTATGCGAGTGATCGACCTGCAATTGTCGTTCCCGGCAATTCTGCTGGCGCTGGTGCTGTCGGCACTGCTGGGCCAGGGCAAGGGGCAGCTTATCACGGCGCTGGTGACGGCGCAGTATGCCTATTTCGCGCGCACCGCGCATGGTGCCGCCTCGACCGAGCGGGCGAAAGACTACGTCGAGGCTGCGCTGTCTACTCCGCTCAAGGCATCACGGGTGATTTTTCGCCATATCCTGCCGAACTGCCTGCCGCCGCTCATCGTCGTGGCGACGGTGCAGGTGGCGAATTCAATCGCGCTTGAGGCAACGCTGTCGTTTCTGGGATTGGGACTGCCGGTGACCGAGCCTTCACTCGGCGCGCTGATCGCCAACGGTTTTCAGTACATGTTGTCGGGGCGCTATTGGATCTCGATCTATCCGGGCGTGGCGCTGATCATTCTGATTGTCGCCATCAACCTCGTTGGCGACCAGGTGCGCGACCAGTTGAATCCGAGGCTGAAGCGATGAGCGCACTGCTGCAAGTCCGCGATCTAGCCACCCAGTTCGACACCCGCGCTGGCGTAGTGAAGGCGGTGGATGGCGTATCGTTCGATGTGGCGGCGGGCGAGGTGGTGGGCCTCGTCGGCGAATCCGGCTCGGGCAAGAGCGTCACCGGATTTTCCATACTTGGGCTGATCGATCCGCCGGGCCGCATCGTTGCCGGCTCGATCAAGCTCGAAGGCCGGGAACTGGTCGGTGCTGCGCGCGAACAATTGCGGACCTTGCGCGGGCGGCGGATGGCGATGGTTTTCCAGGATCCGGCGACGACGCTAAATCCGGTGCTGACCATAGGCACGCAGATGCTTTTGGCGCTCGCCGCGCATGAGCGGGTTTCGGCGGCGGCGGCGCGCGCCCGGTCGGTCGAGGTGCTTACCACAGTCGGCATCCCCGATCCGGCGCGCCGGCTCGACGCCTATCCGCACCAATTCTCGGGCGGCATGCGCCAACGCGTGGCGATTGCGATTGCGCTTCTCAACCGGCCAGCGCTGATCGTTTGCGATGAGCCAACGACGGCGCTCGACGTATCGATCCAGGCTCAGATCCTGACCGAAATGCGCATGTTGGTTCGGCAGTCGGGCACGGCGCTCATCTGGATCAGTCACGACCTCGCTACCGTCTCCTCGATCGCCAGCCGCCTGCTTGTCATGTATGCCGGCCGCTTGATCGAGGAAGGGCCGACGGCCACAGTGCTGCGTTCACCTCGCCATCCATACACACGGGGACTGCTCAATTCGCTGCCAGCCAACGCCGTTCCGGGGCAGGATCTGGTGCAGATCCCGGGTAGCACGCCGGCTCTGTCTAACCTGCCGCCGGGATGCGCCTTCGCGCCGCGCTGTATGTATGCGGATACCGCCTGCGATGCGGCGCCGTTGCTGGCGCGACACGGTGACCGCGCCCTGCGCTGCCACCATCCACTCGTGACCGGAGGCGGAGCATGAGCGCCTTTGTCACAGTCGACCATGTTACGAAGAACTTCGTACCAGCGCTTTCGATTGGCGATCGCATCGCCGCCCGGTTTGGCGCGGCAATCGAAACGCGCGTGGTGCATGCGGTCGATGACGCATCACTGCATATAGCGAAGGGCGAAGTGCTCGGCCTCGTCGGCGAGTTCTGGCTGTGGGAAGTCCACGCTTGGTCGCGTCATTGCCGGCATCTTGCCGCCGACTGCGGGGCAGGCTGACATCGACGGCGAGCCGGTGATGGGGCGCGGCCGCAAGCCGCTGAAGGTCACGACGCGCGTTCAGATGATTTTTCAGGACCCATTCGCCTCTCTCGATCCACGCATGCGCATCGGCGAAACCATCTCGGAAGGGCCGATTGCGCATGGACTTGTCGGCCGAGTGCAGGCGCGTGACTACGTTTCGAAATGGTTGGTGGCAGTTGGCCTCGATGCGGCTGCGGCCGATCGCTTCCCGCACCAGTTCTCCGGCGGCCAGCGCCAGCGCGTCGCCATCGCCCGTGCACTCGCAATGCAGCCGGATATTCTCGTTTGCGATGAGCCGGTTGCCTCGCTCGACGTGTCGATCCAGGCGCAGATCATCAACCTATTCCTGAAACTGCGCCGGGAACTCGGATTGACCATGCTGTTCATCAGCCATGATCTCGGCGTGGTGCACCATTTGTGCGACCGGGTGGCGATCATGTACCTCGGCCGCATTGTCGAGACCGGCCGCACCGGCGAGGTCTATGCGGCGCCGAAGCATCCCTACACCCGGGCACTGCTCGATAGTGTGCCGAAGTTGGAACTCGCCGACGGGGGGCTCGTCACCTTCCGGCCGATTCAAGGCGAATTGCCGTCACCGCTGGCGCCGCCTGCCGGCTGCCACTTCCATCTGCGTTGTCCGAAGGCCGAGGTCCGGTGCCGCTCCGAACGGCCGGCCGTTGCCCCAATTGCTGGAGGCGGTGAAGTCGCCTGTCATTTTCCGCTTTAGCCCCGGTCCACGTTTCGCGCCCAAGCGCACGCCTGCTCCAGCCGGTCGTCACCCCAAAACAATTCGCCATCAGCGGTGACGAAGGTCGGTGCGCCGAAAATGCCGAGCGACTGCGCACGGGCGGTATTGTTTCGCAGTGCATCCTTGACGGCCGTGGTTTCACTGGCCGCAATCATCGCGGTGACGTCTAGGCTCATCGCTTGCAAGATTGGTTCGAAAGTCGTGAGCTGAGAAATATCGGCACCTGTCTCGAATTGCATCTCGTAGACCCGGCGTGTGAATTCGCCGATGCGGTCATTGCCGACGGCAATCGCCAGTCTGCCCGCCGTGAGGCTGTTGGCTGGAAACGGATCGGGCATAACAAAGGTCAACCCACGTGCGTCGGCGATGCGAGCGATATCGCGCACCATGTAGCGACCTTTGGCGGGATAGAGATTAAATGGCGAGGTAGTCCAGCCCTGTGCCTTGAAGATCGGGCCAAGCAGGAACGGCCGCCATGAAATGTCGCAGTCGACGTCCCGTGCCAGCGCCTCGATGCGGATGGCCGACAGCCAGGAATATGTCGAGGCGAAGTCGTACCAGAACTCGATTTTGGGTTTGGGCATTGTTGGCCTCATCAACACGGGCGTTTCCCAGTAGTCGGGACAGTGGGCTACCTTGGTCTTGAAACATTGGCGCCGCAATTGGGAGATGGGCCGTGCAATACCATAATTTGCTGATTGTCTGCTTGTGTCTGGGAGCGATGCTGTTTCCGACGCTTGAAGCTCGCGCCCAGACCCCGCCGGGGACAGCCGAGGTCGCGGCTTACAAGGGGCTACATGCGGCGGCAGCGCGAGGCGATGTGGCGGAACTTCGCCGCATGATCCAGGGCAAGCCCGATCTAGCGACGCGCGACAGTCACGGCAGAACCGCATTACATGTAGCGGCGCACGGTTCGTACCTCGAAATCGTCAGAGTGCTGGCCGAGGCCGGTGCCGACATGCGGGCCAAGGACAGCCGCAACTACGATATCATCACCATCGCCGCAGTCAGGGATGATGTGGCAATGGTCGATCTCGCCTTGCAACTCGGCGCCGATCCGCGCGCCATCACATCGCCTTATGAAGGCACCGCGCTAATCGCGGCCGCGCATCTTGGCCATGATGGCGTCGTGCGCAGCCTGATCCGTGCCGGGGCGCCGCTCGACCACGTCAATAATCTCGGTTGGACGGCCGCTATCGAAGCGGTGATCCTGGGAGATGGTGGCCCGCGCCATCAAGCGACATTGAAGGCGCTGGTCGACGCTGGCGCGAATATTCGGATCGCGGATCGTGATGGGGCGACCCCCATCGATCATGCCAAGCGGCGAGGCTTCGAAGTGATGGTCGATATGCTGTCGGCGACACGATAAATCGGTCATCGGACGGAAGAGACTTGCAATTTTCGGCATTATGAACTATGTTCATGGTGGATGATTTCAATCTTCGCTCACTCAGGTCATCCCATGCTCCCGCGTTCGCCCAACTTGCCCGACATTCCCCTCATCAAGGTTGGTTCGGATTTTCCGCTTGCCACACTTGAGCTTGAGTTGCCGCGGGCCCACGGGCTGCTTGATTTGGCGACCAAGGGTGTGCCGCATCGTGTTCTGAGCGGGCTCGACAAGGTTTCGCGGCAATGGCTCGTCCGGCATGCCAATGCTCATCTGGTCGAAATCGACGCGATCGCACTCAAACTCGCGCGGCCGGGCGCCTATTTTCTCAGCGTCAACTACGAATGGGGCTGCACCTGCCGCGTGGCGCCGAGCCCAGATCGGACCTCGGCCCGGCTTATCCGCGTGCTCGACTGGCGCACGCCAGGCCTCGGCCGGAATATCATCGCAGCCATGGTTGACGGCGCCATTGGTCCTTTCGTGACCCTGACCTGGCCGGGTTATACCGGTGTACTGCAGGCGGTGGCGAAGGGCCGGTTCGCGGCCGCATTGAATCAAGCGCCGATGCGCAAATCGGGCGGTGGCTTCATGCCGCTCGATTGGGCGCTCAACAAGGGGCGTGTCTGGCGGATGCCACATGGCACTCCGGCACACCTACTTCGCGATGTCTTCGAACAGGCGGCTGACTTCGCGACAGCTCGCCAGATGCTGATCGAGTTGCCGATCGCTTCGCCGGCGATTTTCAGCCTGGCAGGATTGGAGCCAAACGAGACCTGCGTCATCGAACGCGGCGAAACCACGGCCCATGTGCATGATGGTCCGGGCGTCGCTGCGAACAACTGGCAGGCGCCCGGATGGCAGGGGCGGGCCCGCGGCAACGACAGTGCCGGGCGGGCTTCCCGGATGGCGGCGGTCGACACCGATTTCAATGCCGACCTCCCATGGCTCGATGCGCCAATCCTCAACGACCGCACTCGGTTGGTGATGATCGCCGATGCCAAGCTCGGCCGCTTCATCGCCAGGGGTTTCGAGGCCGGTAGCGCCGCGACCACGGTGCTCGAAGCGGCGGTGTAACCGGCAATCCGGCTAGTGCTTCCGGCTGTGAGCGCGCTATTGTCGTTTCGAAATGGCGGCAAGGCCCGATGGAGCGGCGACAGGAATGAAGACGCGGATATTGGTGATCGACGGCAGTCCGGCCGCAGGTCAGGAGGCTATTGTCGCGCTCGGCGGCGCGCGTTCCGGCGAGAACTATACTGCGGCATTGCATTCGCAAATGCCGGGCGGGCCCGAAGCACTCGACTGCTTCATACTCGCGGCTGCCGATGGCGAGCGATTGCCGCAAGGTATGCAACTGACCGATTTTCATGGCATTGCCTGGACTGGCTCGCCACTCGGCGCCTATGAGTCGAGCCCAGCGGTGACCGGCCAGATCGAATTGGCCCGAACGGTCTTCCAGTCGGGCGTGCCTTGCTTTGGGAGCTGCTGGGGCCTGCAGGTGATGGCTGTGGCGCTGGGAGGCAAGGTCCATCTCAACCCCAAGGGTTACGAAATCGGTGTCGCCCGACAAATCCGGCTTACCGACGAAGGCCGGGCGCATCCGATGTACGACGGCAAGGCATCGGTGTTCGACGCAGTCTGTGTCCATCAGGACGAGGTATGCGAACTGCCCGCCGGGTCGCGAGTGCTCGCTGGTAACGACGTAAGCACGATTCAAGCGGTCGTGATCGAGGACGGCGGGCGCTCGTTCTGGGGCGTGCAATATCATCCGGAATTCGGATTGGCGCAGATTTCCGCACTGTTCCGCCGCCGCGCGGCGCGCTTGGTGAAGGACGGATTGGCGCGAACCGAGGCCGAAGTCGAAGGCCTCGCCGCCGATTTCATGGCGCTGCATCATGATCGTGCGCGGCGAGATCTGGCTTGGCGCTACGGCATCGGCCATGACGTGCTCGACGACACGATACACCGGCGGGAATTCGCGAACTGGATTCGCCGGAAGGTCATGCCACGGGTCAGCGCATGACGCTCATTGCTCGGAAAATTGGCCTGCTTTTCATGAAATGAGTGAACACTCAGGTTCCAGATGTCGAACAATGACAAATCTGTTTGGTCAGTTCACGCAAGCTGTGATAGCGGGACTGATTGGCATTTAGTTTTGAGACGGATAAATCCGTGCGTGACACGCAAGCTCGGTCCATGAACAAGCAGCCGCTGGAAAAACTGGACCTTAACCTGCTGGTCGTGTTCGATGCGGTCATGGCCGAAGGCTCGGTCAAGAAAGCCGCTCAACGGCTGGGAATGAACCCGCCTGCCGTCAGTCAATCGCTTGGTCGATTGCGCGAGGTGGTGGACGCCGAGTTGTTCATTCGAGCCGGCCATGGGCTGAAGCCCACGCCAAGGGCGTCGCAGATGTGGACCGGCGTGCGTTCGGCGCTGGGACTAATCAAGACGGCAGTTGCCGGTGATGCGACATTCGATCCCCAGCAGGAATTGCGCACGATCACACTTGATTTGCCTGCCGGCGCCGATGCGCTCATCGTGCCGATGCTGGCCAAGCGCACGGCGGACGCTCCAGGCTTGCAATTTCGCGTTTCCACTGCGCGGGCATTCAATGTTCTCAATGATCTGCGGTTTGGTGAAAGCTGGCTTGCATTCGATTTCCGGCAGGTAACCGAGCCCGGCTATCGTTGCGAGGTCGTGACCGAGCAGCCGGTCGCACTCATGGCCCGCCGTGGGCATCCGGCATTGCGCGACGGCCTTACCATTGACCTCTATCAGTCATTGCCTCAAGTGGCGGTCGCCTCGGTACGCACGACAAGCATACTGCCGGTTTCCGAGCGGCTAGAAGCCGTCGGGATGACGCGCGTCGTCAAATTTACCGTGCCCGGACTCCTCACTGCGATCAATCTGGTGGCGCAATCTGACATCGTATGTTCGTTGCCGATCTGTACGGTGAAACACTGCCAGAAGTTCGCGGATCTGGAAATGCATGCTCTGCCATTCGATGTCGCGCGCATGCCCTTCTTCATGATCTGGCACGAGCGGTTCGACAGTGACGCGGCCCATATGTGGTTTCGAGAGACGCTACGCGCGATCTGCGCGGAATTCTGACTCAGCAAACGCTGCACTTCATCCGAACCGGCCAAAAAAATCCTGCGGCAGTTGCCTGCCGCAGGATCGATTTCGTCAATTCAAGCTATCGGATCAATGCTTGAAGATGTCGCGCTTGTAGGTCTCGGGCACGAACAGCAGGCCGATGACAAAGGTCATCATCGCCACCGCGATCGGATACCACAGGCCGAAGTAGAGGTCGCCGGTCTGCGCCACCATGGCGAACGAGGTCGCCGGTAGCAAGCCACCGAACCAGCCGTTGCCGATGTGATAGGGCAGCGACAGGCCAGAGTAGCGGATCCGAGTCGGGAACAGTTCGACTAGCGCGGCGGCAATCGGGCCGTACACCATCGTCACGTAGATGACGAGAATGGTCAGGATGCCGATGAGCGTCAGCCGCTGGACGGTGAAGATATCGAACATCTTGGCGAAGTTATAGAGGCCATCCTTCGGCTCGATCTTGATCTTCACCACCGTCGGGTTGTCGGCGGCAGGATAGCCCGCTTCCTTCAGACCGGCAGCCAGCTTGGCGTTGAGTTCGGCGGCCTTGACTTCGAACGCTGGCTGACTGCCGATCTGGATCGTCGTCGGCTTGCCGATGTTCTCACGTACTTCGTACTTCACCGACGAACGGGCCAGAGCGGCCTTGGCGATGTCGCAGTTGCTGGTGAACTTGGCCGTTCCGGTCGGGTTGAACTGGAACGAGCAATCAGCCTTGTCCGTCGTCACGATGACGGGGGTCTTGGCGTGGGCTTCGAACAGCGCCGGATTGGCAGTCTTCGTCATCAACTGGAACAGCGGGAACAGGGTCAACGCCGCAATCAGGCAGCCGGCCAGGATGATCGGCTTGCGACCGATCCGGTCCGACAATGCGCCGAACACGATGAAGAAGCCGGTGCCAAGTGTCAGCGACCAAGCGATCAGCACGTTGGCCGTGAAGCTGTCGACCTTCAGAATGCTCTGCAGGAAGAACAGGGCATAGAACTGACCCGTATACCAGACGACGGCTTGGCCGGCGGTCAGACCGAGCAGCGCAAGCAGCGCGATCTTGGCATTCTTCCACTGGCCGAAGGCTTCGCTGAGCGGCGCCTTGGACATCGAGCCCTCTTCCTTCATCTTCTTGAAGGCCGGCGACTCGTTCATCTGCAAGCGAATGTAGAGCGAAATCAGCAGCAGGAAGATCGAGGCCAGGAACGGAATGCGCCAGCCCCAGGCATTGAACGCCGTGATCATCGTCTGCTTGCCGTCGGCACCCAACACGGCCTTGCCGTCGAGAACGACGCCGACCATCGGATAGTTGGCATTGACGTAGATCTGCGTGAACATGATCACGACCAGCGACAGCAGCAGGCCGAGGGTGGCCGTGGTCTGAATGAAGCTGGTGAAGTAGCCGCGACGGTTCTGCGGCGCATGCTCGGCAACATAGATCGCCGCGCCGCCGTATTCGCCGCCGAGCGCCAGGCCCTGGGCCATGCGCAGCGCGATGAGTGTGATCGGAGCGATGACGCCGATCGTTTCATAACTCGGCAACAGGCCGACGAAGAACGTCGACAGACCCATGATCACGATGGTGATCAGAAAGGTGTACTTGCGGCCGATGAGATCGCCAAGGCGACCGAAGAACAGCGCGCCGAACGGACGGACGATAAAGCCGGCCGCGAACGCCAAGAGTGCGAAGATGTTGCGCGTTGCTTCAGGATAGGCGCTGAAGAACTGGGCACCGATGATGGCTGCAAGGGAGCCGTAGAGATAGAAGTCGTACCATTCGAAGATGGTGCCGGCGGACGAGGCCATAATGACCTTCCGCTCTTCTGCGGTCATCGGGCGCTTGCGCGCCTCGAGTTCTGGTAGTGTCGTCGTAGTCGACATTGGCTTTTGGACCTTTCCCCAAGATGCGAATATTTGGCACGCTACCGGTTCTGGACCATGTTCTGTCCGCGCCCTTCAGCGCGTTGACGGGCAACATGATAAACATGGCCCGGCATTTTTTAGTTGGTCGAGTACGGATCGCACGCGGCAAAATGGCGATTTACGATTCCGCCACCTTAGCTGGCGCTAGGGGAGCACTATTGAACCCGCTGCGGTCAATTAGCCTATCGACGAAGAGGAATCATTGATCTGATTGCGCACGATCACATCTGAAGCATGATAGCTGCAACGATGTTGCGTCGCGGCAGTCCGAGAAAAATGATGCTGTGCCAGCAGGTTATTTTGTCTTTTGGCGGATCAATGGTGCGCTGCGGCGTGCCTCGGTGCCGACCACGAGATTCGCAGTCAACGCGATGTGTCGATGGGTGAAATTTCAACTGGAACCGTGAAGTTCGATCAACTGAGCTGGTCGATGGCGGGCGATCCAAGGCAGCAGTTTGATTTCGACCGCGCTCCGTCGAGGCAACCATTTCAGCGGCAATGGATATACAAAAATCTTCAATGCAGCCAACTTTCCGGCTGCATCTATCACGCTCGACGTACCATAAATATGCAATTCATCAGAGTAAATCCCAAGTATAGTTCTGCTGTTTACTCTGTTCTAGACTTTATCGTTAACCAACCCGTCAGTTTGCTGTCTCATTACGGTACATTCGCGACTAAGGGACCGCCCGTGTCGAAGAGTTGGGTGGGACAGCCGCAAAGGTTGCCGGGTCTCTTCGCACCTTGTGTAACGGGTCGAGGAGTATTGGCAATGCGTTCCATCTTCAAATGCGCCACGGGGGCGTTTGGGTTGATCACGCCGCTGCTGGCGGCACTTATCGTTTTTGTCTCAGCGCCTTCCGCCGCACGTGCGGAACGAGTTCTGGATGACGTAAGCAATAGCGCCTTCAAGATTTTTGATACGGATTCGGGCAGCAGCCGGGAGCGTTCAAGTCGGCGTTCGCGTGCCAGCAGCCGTGATTCCGACGACGAACAGCCGGTCCGGTCGCGCCGCACGCGTGTCGCCAGCCAGTCATCGGACGATGACCAGTCCGCACCTTCCCGTCGCCGGTCCAAGGGGCGTCAGGTCGCAAGCCTCGGTGGCGGAGCGGATTTCAGCGCACCGAAGCCGGGCCGCAGCCTGTCGGGCGGCGGTGGCATTAGCTGGGCCGCCAATGCCGGTTGCCTCAATGGTACTTTGCGCGGGGTTGTCGCCAGCGTTGCATCGAACTACGGCAGCGTGACCGTCAATTCGACTTGCCGCAGCTCCGGTCACAATGCGCGTGTCGGCGGCGCGCCGAAGTCCTACCATCTGTCGGGTGATGCGGTCGATTTCCGCGTCCACGGCAACGTGTCGGGCGCTGCTTCGTATCTCGCCAGCCTCGGCGGCGGATACAAGCATTATGGCGGCGGCCTGTTCCACGTCGATACTGGTCCGCGCCGTCCGTTCTGACGCTTTATGGTTGCCGGCTAGATGCCGGCAACCATAACCGATTCCGACAAGACTATTGGCGTCATCGATTCGTGTGTTAGCGTCGTTGCGAATTCGTGGTTCGGGATCGTGACGAGGTGTTCAATGGTACGCAGTTGGTCGGGCTTGGTCGGTGCCGCTCTGGTGGCAATGCTGGTGGCGATGCCACTGGCGGCAGCTGAGGATCTCAAGGTCGGCTTGGCATCCGAGCCGTCGGCAATGGATCCGCATTTCCACAACCTGACGCCGAACAATGCTGTGTTGAGCCACCTTTTCGAGCGCTTGGTGGAAACCGATGCTGCCGGGAAGCTCATTCCCGGCTTGGCGGTCAGTTGGAAGGTGGTTGAGGGCAATATATGGGAGTTCAAACTCCGTTCCGGCGTCAAATGGCACGATGGTTCGCCATTTACTGCCGATGATGTTGCCTTCACATTCGAACGCGCGCCGAACGTGCCGAACAGCCCGTCGAGTTTCGCTTCGGCGATCAAGGGCAAGACCTTTAAGAAGATCGACGATCTGACGGTGCACATTTCAACACCCGCGCCGGCGCCGCTGCTGCCGACCGAACTCACCAATCTCATGATTGTATCAAAGAAGTCGGGCGATGGCGCCAAGACCGAGGACTACAACTCGGGCAAGGCTGCAATCGGCACCGGCGCTTACAAATTTGCGGCCTTCGTGCCGGGCGACAAGATTGAGGTGACCAGGAACGCCGATTATTGGGGCAACAAAGCCGCCTATGACAAGGTGACTTTCAAACCGATCAAGGCGGGGCCGGCGCGGGTCGCGGCATTGCTGGCGGGTGACGTCGACATCATCGAGGACGTGCCGACCGCCGACATCGAACGTCTGAAGAAGGAACCCAAGGTGGAGCTGAGCCAGGGTGTTTCCAATCGGGTGATCTATTTCCATATGGATCAATTCCGCGACGAGACCCCGTTCATCAAGGCCAAGGACGGATCCGCGATCAAGAACCCGCTGCGGGACAAGCGCGTGCGGCTGGCTCTGTCGAAGGCGATCAACCGCGACGCTATCGTCTCCCGCGTCATGGAAGGCGTGGCGCTGCCAGCCAGCCAGTTCCTTGCCGATCAGTTCTTCGGCGTATCGAAGACCCTCAAGCCGGTCAGCTTTGATCTAGACGGTGCCAAAAAGTTGTTGGCCGAGGCCGGGTTCCCGAACGGTTTCAAGATGACGATGCATGGGCCTAACGGTCGCTACACCAACGACGTCAAGATCATCGAGGCGGTGGCCCAGATGTTCACGCGTGCCGGCATTGAAACGACGATCGAAACGCTGCCGCCGGCAGTGTTCTTCAATAGGGCTTCGGCAGGCGCCGCCGGTCAGCCAGAGTTCTCGTTTATTCTGGTCGGCTGGAGTTCCGATACCAGCGAGACGTCCGGCTCGCTGAAGCCTCTGGTCGGCACGTTCGACAAGGACAAGGGGTTCGGCACGGCCAACCGCGGCCGTTATTCGAACCCGGCACTCGACAAACTCGTCACCGAAGCGTTGGCGACCGTCGATGACGAAAAGCGTGGCGCGCTGCTGGCGCAGGCGGTCGAACTGGCGATTGGCGACGTGGCGATCATCCCTTCGCACTACCCAGTCAATACCTGGGGCGCCCGAAAGGGGCTGAAAATCGCCGCTCGTTCGAACGAGTACACGCTGGTTACCGGTGTGACGAAGAACTAGCGTTCAGGCTCGGGAGGCGACCAGCATGACCGCCTTCATCCTGCGCCGGCTGATGCAGAGCGTCGGCGTCGTCTTCGTCATGACTTTGATCGTATTTTTCGGCGTGCACGTCGTCGGCGATCCGATCTACCTTCTGATCAACCCGCAGGCCGACCAGAAGGACATCGAAGCGGCGATCCGAGCGCTAGGTCTCGACCGGCCGATATGGGAGCAGTACTGGCACTTTCTCAGCGGCGCACTGAAAGGCGATCTTGGTCGATCCTTCATTTTCGGCGAGTCGGCGCTGAAAGTAATCCTGCAGCGAATGCCGGCGACGCTAGAACTGGCGCTCGCGGCGGTGGCGATGGCTGTGATTTTTGGCATTCCGCTCGGGCTCTACGCCGGGTTGAAGCCCAATAGCCCGCTGTCCAAGACCATCATGGCGGGGTCGATCGTCGGCTTTTCGCTGCCGACATTCTGGGTTGGCTTGGTTTTGATCATGGTGTTCGCTGTTATGCTGGGCTGGTTGCCGTCGAACGGACGCGGCCAGACGGCGACTGTTCTGGGACTTACATCGAGCCTGTTCACGCTCGATGGCCTCGCCCACATGTTGCTGCCGGCGCTCAATCTGGCACTGTTGAAGATCAGCCTCGTCATCCGCCTGACGCGGGCTGGCACCGCCGAGGCGCTGCATCAGGACTACATGAAGTTCGCCCGCGCCAAGGGGCTCCCCGATCGCCGCGTGATCGGCGTCCATCTGCTGAAGAACATCCTGATCCCGGTCGTTACCGTGCTCGGTCTTGAGTTCGGTAATCTGGTCGCATTTTCGGTCGTTACCGAGACGATATTTTCCTGGCCAGGGATGGGCAAGCTGTTGATTCAGGCGATCCAGAGCCTCGATCGACCGGTGATCGTCGCGTATCTGATCCTGATCGTGCTGATGTTCGTAGTCATCAACCTCGTTGTCGACGTCTTGTATTCGTTGCTCGATCCGCGAGTGCGTCTCGGCGAGGGAAGTGCATGAGCGCCGTCGAGACCTCGAAAAAGCCAAGCGTTCCTGCGGTCGAAACGCCATTTCGGCGTTTCGTCACTGAGTTCCTGGAAAGCCGGGTGGCGGCATTGGCGTTGCTGGTGCTGGCGGCGATCGTTGTGCTCGCCGTCTTGGCGCCGTGGATCACACCGCAAAATCCCTATGACCTGGCCCAGGTCGACGTGCTCGACAGCCGTCTGCCACCGGGCACGAAGTCGTCGTCCGGCACCTACACCCATTGGCTCGGTACCGATGGCGCCGGCCGCGATCTGCTCAGCGCGATGATCTTTGGCTTGCGTATCTCTCTGCTGGTCGGCGTGATGTCGGGCGTGATCGCGATGGTGATCGGCGCAGTGGTCGGCATGACCGCCGCCTACGCCGGCGGTCGGGTCGAAAGCCTCATCATGCGCGTGGTCGATCTGCAATTGTCGTTTCCTGCCATCTTGCTTGCCCTGATGCTGATTGCGGTGCTGGGCAAGGGGGTCGACAAGATCATCATCGCGCTCGTCACCGTGCAATGGGCCTACTACGCGCGCACGGTACGCGGCACCGCGCTGGTCGAGGCGCGCAAGGAATACATCGAGGCGGCGCGATGCCTTGGATTGTCATCGGCGCGGATCCTGTTCAAGCACATCCTGCCGAATTGCCTGGCGCCGCTGATCGTGGTGGCGACGGTGCAGACTGCGCATGCAATCGCACTCGAGGCCACGCTGTCGTTCCTGGGCGTCGGGCTGCCGCAAACCGAGCCTTCGCTCGGTCTGCTGATCTCGAACGGCTTTGAATACATGCTGTCGCAGAAATACTGGATCAGCTTCTTTCCCGGCCTCGTGCTGCTGTTGACGATTGTCGCGATCAATCTCGTCGGCGACCAGTTGCGCGACGTGTTGAACCCGAGGCTGAAACGATGAGGCCGGTGCCGACACTCCAGGTTGAGGATTTGAGGACGCATTTCTTCACGCGAGCCGGCATCGTGAAGGCGGTCGATGGCGTCAGTTTCGAGGTTAATGCAGGCGAAGTTCTGGGACTGGTTGGTGAATCGGGGTCGGGCAAGTCGATCACCGGGTTCTCGATCCTGGGGCTTATCGACCAACCCGGCCGCATCGTATCCGGCGCCATCCGGTTCCAAGGCGAGGACATCACGAGGTTCGACGAGGAAAAGTTGCGGTCATTGCGCGGCAATCGGATCGCCATGATCTTCCAGGATCCGATGATGACGCTTAATCCGGTTCTGCGGATCGATACGCAGATGGTCGAAACCGTGCGTGCGCATGCCGACGTCAGCCATGCCGAGGCACTTGAGCGCGCGCGTGAAGCGCTGGCTCTGGTCGGAATCCCGGCGCCGGAGCGGCGGCTGAAATCGTACCCGCATGAAATGTCGGGCGGCATGCGTCAGCGCGTCGCCATCGCCATTGCCTTCATCAACAAGCCGGACCTCGTCATTGCCGATGAGCCGACGACAGCGCTTGATGTAACGATCCAGGCCCAGATCTTGTACGAAGCGCAGGAGTTGTGCGCGTAAGACTGGGACAGCCATGGTCTGGATCACGCACGATTTGGCGGTGATCTCGGCACTCGCAGATCGCATCGCAGTGATGTATGCCGGACGTGTCGTGGAGTCCGGCTCGGCCGATGATGTGATCTCACGTCCTCTGCATCCCTATACGCACGGCCTGCTCGGCTCGGTTCCGACGCGCAATCAGCGTGGCGCCCGGCTAGTCCAGATTCCCGGCATGACGCCGTCCCTGCTCAATCTGCCGACTGGGTGCGCTTTCGCCGCCCGTTGCGACCGTGCGGGCAAAGACTGTGGCGTCGAACCCGAGATTACCGAGCCAGTTGCCGGTCGTCGGGTGCGGTGTTGTCGACCGCTGTTGGCTCAGGTGGCGTCATGACGGCAATATCCCCCATCATCGAGGTCCGGGGCCTTTCGAAGCGGTTCGTGAAGCGGCTCGATTTCGCCAGCCGGATCGCGGCCAAGCTTGGTTCCGGTGCGCTCGAGGAGACCGTGCACGCGGTCGACGGTATCGATCTCTCAATCGCCAAGGGCGAGGTTGTCGGACTCGTCGGTGAGTCCGGCTGCGGCAAGTCTACCCTTGGCCGGATGATCGCCGGCCTGCTGCCGGCGACCGAGGGGCAAGTGTTTTTCAAGGGCCAGGATCGCGCCACGCTCGCGGCCGATGCGGCGCACAAGGCGCGTCTCGCCGTGCAGATGATCTTCCAGGATCCATACGCGTCGCTTAATCCGCGTGCCCGCGTCGAGGCCATCATCGGCGAAGCGCCGATGGTGCACGGGCTTGCGACGCGCGACCGCTTGCCGGCCTATGTCGACGGTATGTTGACCTGTGTCGGTCTCGATCCGGAATTGAAGCGACGCTTTCCACATCAGTTCTCAGGCGGCCAGAGAAGCCGGATCGGCATCGCCCGGGCGCTCGCCGTGAAGCCGGAATTCCTGGTTTGCGACGAGGCGATCGCGGCGCTTGATGTCTCGATACAGGCACAGGTTATCAACCTGTTCATGGACCTGCGCCGTGATTTCGATCTGACCTACTTGTTCATCAGCCACGATCTAGGCGTCGTCCAGCATATCGCCGACCGCATCGTGATCATGTATCTCGGCCGCATTGTCGAGACGGCACCGACCGATGCCTTGATAAACGACGGACCGAACCACCCCTATGCGCGCGCACTCCTCGCCGAGGTGCCGCGATTGGGCCGCGCTCGTCGCAAATTCGAGCCGGTCAAGGGCGAAATACCTTCGCCGCTTGACCCACCGCCCGGCTGCCATTTCCATCCGCGCTGTCCATTGGCGATGCCGCGCTGCAAAACCGAGGCGCCCAAATTGCGCGAGATCACGCCCGGTCGCCTGTCAGCCTGTCATCTCAACGACGCGACCTGACTGCCGGACATTGATGCGGCGAAGCTGGACGCATTGCAGTCGCGGTGCGAATGCAGATCAAAGCCGCGCTGGTCCGCCATCGGCGGGACGAGTCGGATCGGCGGCGCGCTCGCGGTTGCCGTCGTTTCGCACCGTCGGCGCGCTCCATGGGCCAAAGATCTGGATAGTGGGTCCGCTTTTGGCCGGGGTGGCGGTCGGAGTGGCAACTGCGGATGTTGGCGTGGGGGATTGAACGATACTGAGGTTCAGCCGGCTGGTCGGCATGTCGATCTGACCGCTTATGGCTGTCGTGATGTCACCTGATTTGGCCGAGACATTGTCGGCGATGAGTGCACCGGCGCGGACAGCGAATACGGCGTCGAGCGTATCGAAAGTTGTTTGCCCGCGACCGGCGCTGCCCCAGCCGTCTGCGGTGCGCTTCTGGGTCGACGTCGCCAATCCACGGACATCCACGCCCAAGCGTCCACCGGCACGGATAGCAATGTTGAGCTTGCCCTGGGATGATGCCATCAGGTCGTCGCCGGTCCGCCCGGTCGATGCAAGATCTGTCGTGATGGTAGCGCGCCCGGTCAGCACCGGGTGGCCGAACAGGCTAGTCGAGATGCGTGTCGCGTCGATTTCGTCGAGCCGTCCGCGCAGGGTCAGCTTGGGAATTGAGCCCGACATGTCGGCGCTGATCTGGCCGTTGCCGCGCCCGCCGTCGAACTCGAAAGCGCCGATGTCCGCTAGCATCCGTCCTTGCGAGACCGTGACGGCGGCGGCGGCACGGCCAAGTTGCAAATTACCGAGCAACACCTTGTCGGAAGAAATCCGCAAGTCGACGTCAAAATGCTGGGCTAATGGCAAGGTCAAATCGGTCGTAAGGAGGTTTTTCCAGGTGTTGCCGGCAATCAAAGGCAACGGCGCGGCGCGGCTCGGAAAATAGCGACCGAGATCGAGTGACTTCAGGGCCAGTGTGCCGCCGATCGACGGCCGGGCATTGGCGAAGTTCAGATGTAGCGTGCCGGTGGCCTGATTGCCGTCGAGTTGAAACGCGCCCTTGTTGAACGCCATCGCCGGCCCGGCCCAGGCTAACTGTCCTTGGCCACTCAAGTTGCGAAGTTCATTGCCGGCTGGCCAGGGTGAGCCGAACCAGCGAGCGATCTGGCGGATGCCCTGGGCAGTGAATTCGATCGAGCCTTGCAATTGCACCGGCCCAACCAAGCCTACGCGGCCTTCAAAGCTTGCTTCGATCAAGCTACTTTGGAACGACAATTTCAAAGGTACCGTGCTGCCCGGTCGTGCGTCGGTAAGAAGGCCTGAAGTAAGGTCGAACTTGACGCGCTGGCCACGCAGGTCGCCCTTGCCTTTGACGAACAACGTGGCTTTCCGACGGTGTGAGATTTCGCCGTCGATGTCCGTCATTGTTTCAGTGCGCCCGTCCGGCAAGAGGACGTGGACGGTCGCCTTGCGCAAGCTGAGCGACTCAAACTGCATGGCGGAAATCGCTTCTATCAAGGCAGCTGAATTGCCTTCCCCGGCTTCGAGCGAACCGGACTGTATGCGCAGCGTGGCGTTTTCCAACACGAAGCGAGTGTTGCCGCTGGCGAGTTGAGGCCTGGTCAGCGGTGTTTCGAGCGCCCGTCCCGCCGAGTCGGCGGGGTAAAGAAGGCCGCGCTCGATCGTCAGCAATTTCGATTGCCCGAGCGGTGTCGGAGACGAAATCATCACGCTGTCGCGCGGTGCGGCAAGCAGCCGACTGCTGCTGACGGTGATGTGATCGCTACTGATGGAAATAATGAGCGGCGCGGCGATTCCGAGCCCGATCAAGGTGGTAAGCAGCATGAGAGCAACGGAACTGAAACGTGATTTTGCCCCCCCGGTTGCCATGCTGATAAGCCTCTTCGATACGTGGCGTTGGTCGTGGGAATGATGGTCACCGGCAACGTGACTGAATGCTATGAAGGCGGCCGGTAAACCCCGATGCGTTGATCTGCCCTTATCTAGTCGCGGCGCTCGAAGGACGCAATATTGAGCTTGCGTGTGTCATTCGGTGCCGAATCGAGTGTCTATGCTTGTCCAACAAATAGCGCGATCCAGGACCCATTGCTACTCGGGTGTGAAATATTCGATCGATATCCGCCTGGGTTTTGCAACGTATGGCGTCGGTCGCGGGCGGTTTCTTTGCTTGCGCGGCTGAACCAACCGGCTAAAACGGGCGCCGGTGGGGCGCGCGGAACCGCGCCGCGATAAAGCTGTTTTCCTTCGCTCGATGGTTGGCGCATTGCGCTGGTTCTGTCGGGCAAACGTGAGGATTGGTTGAGATGGGCAAAGTCTACGCGGATGCGACCGCAGCGGTCGCTGGCGTTCTCAAGGACGGCATGGTCATCATGTCGGGCGGTTTCGGCCTGTGTGGCATCCCTGACCTGTTGATCTCGGCGATCCGCGAGTCGGGCGTTAAGGACCTGACCGTGATCTCGAACAACGCCGGCATAGACGGCGCCGGCCTCGGCCTGCTGCTCGAAACACGGCAAATCAGGAAGATGATCTCATCCTACGTCGGCGAGAACAAGTTGTTCGCCGAGCAGTTTCTGTCCGGCAAGCTCGAGCTTGAATTCAACCCGCAGGGTACGCTCGCCGAACGGATTCGTGCTGGCGGCGCCGGCATCCCGGCGTTCTACACCAAGACCGGCTACGGCACGGTGATCGCCGACGGCAAGGACGTCCGCGAGTTCAATGGCGAGAAGTACATAATGGAGCGCGGTCTGGTCGCCGATTTGTCGATCGTGCATGCCTGGAAGAGCGATACCGAAGGCAATCTCGTCTATCGTAAGACCGCCCGCAATTTCAATCCGATGATGGCGTCAGCTGGCAAGGTGACGATCGCCCAAGTTGAAAACTCTGGTCGAAGCGGGCCAGATCGATCCCGACCACATCATCACTCCTGGAATTTTCGTGAAGCGCATCGTTGTCGCGAAAAACGCCGCCAAACGCATCGAGCAGCGCACCACCCGCAAGCGCGCCTGACATTCATATTTCCGGAGACGACCCATGGCTTGGACACGTGATCAGATGGCAGCGCGCGCGGCCAAGGAATTGCGCGATGGCTTCTACGTAAATCTCGGCATCGGCATTCCGACGCTGGTTTCGAACTTCATTCCGGCCGGCATGTCGGTGCAACTGCAAAGCGAAAATGGCATGCTCGGCATGGGGCCATTCCCATATGAGGGTGAGGAGGATGCCGACCTCATCAACGCTGGTAAGCAAACCATCACCGAGCTGCCGACGACGAGCTACTTCTCCAGTGCCGACAGCTTCGGCATGATCCGTGGCGGCCATATCGACCTGTCTATCCTTGGCGCGATGCAGGTGGCCGAGAACGGCGATCTCGCCAACTGGATGATCCCGGGGAAGATGGTCAAAGGAATGGGCGGCGCGATGGATCTCGTTGCCGGCGTCAAGCGCGTCGTGGTCGTCATGGAGCATGAAGCAAAGGGCGAATCAAAGCTGCTCAAGGCCTGCAATTTGCCGCTGACCGGGGCTGGCGTGGTCGATCTCGTGATCACGGATCTTGCAGTGTTCGCCGTCGACAAGAAGGGTGGCACCGGGCTCACACTGCTTGAGCGCGCTGAGGGCGTGACAATCGACGAACTCAAGGCCAAGACCGAAGCGAGCTTCAAGGTCGCTTGAAGTCTCGCTTGGCGACACGTGCGCGAACTGGGTTCCAACCGTGAGGCAGGCCTTCAATATCGGCGGTTTGTCGATCGAACCCGGTGAGCGCGGGCTCGTCGATCTGCCGGTTTCGAAACTATCGAACCATACGCCGGTGACGCTCCCGGTGCATGTGCTGCATGGCATCAGGCCGGGGCCGGCGATGTTCGTCACGGCGGCGATCCACGGCGATGAACTCAACGGTGTTGAGATCATCCGGCGAGTGTTGCGCATCTTGAAGCCTGGCAATATTCGCGGCACGCTGCTGTGCGTGCCTGTGGTCAATGCCTATGGCTTCATCGGTCGATCGCGCTACCTGCCCGACCGGCGGGACCTTAACCGATCATTTCCTGGGTCCGCCAACGGGTCGCTGGCGGCTAGGCTCGCTAATCTTTTGCTGACCGAGGTGGTGAAGCGCTGTCAGATCGGCATCGATCTGCATACCGCCGCGGTTCATCGCGTGAACTTGCCGCAGATTCGCTCGGATTACCTCAAGCGGCCGCGTTGTCGCGAACTTTCCGAGGCATTCGGCTGTCAGGTGGTGCTGGAGAGCCCCGAGCGATCTGGCTCGCTGCGAAAGGCGGCCCGCGAGGCCGGCGTTGACGTGCTCGTCTACGAGGGCGGCGAGGGGTTGCGGTTCGACGAGTTTGCCATCACTGCCGGCGTTGATGGAATTGCCAACGTGATGCTCAAGATCGGCATGCTTGAGCTGCCGGAAGGCACCGAAATGCCGGCTGCCGACGCGGATCGCCGATGGCCGGTGTTCGTCAACGCTTCGAAATGGGTTCGGGCGCCAGAAGGCGGTATCCTGCGTACCGCCAAACGAATCGGCGATGCGGTGAGTGAAGGCGATGTCATCGGATTTGTGGCTAATCCATACGAGGATCAGGACGTGCCTGTGCGCGCACCGAGGCGCGGCCTGATCATCGGTCGCACCACCCTGCCCATCGTCAATATGGGTGACGCGTTGTTCCACATCGCCTGGTCGGAGGAATTGGCTGGAGCCAAGTCAACCGCACGCGACAAGGAGCGCGACGCCACGTCGGAGCCGATCCTCGATGAAGACGAGATCATCTGATGTGGGTTCAGGTTGGTATGGCTTCGCCCGGAGCGTAGGTCGACAGTGCCAGCGCATGCAGGCCGCGCTTTAATTCCGGGCCAAGCAATTCGTTCACCATGCGATGGCGTTCGACGCGTGACTTCGCCGCAAATTTCGGCGACACCACCAAAATGCGAAAATGACTATCGCCTGTGCCCGGTGAACTCCGATGACCGGCGTGCAATTCGCTTTCGTTGATGATATCGAGACGGATGGGCTCCAGAGCCACCATCAGCGTCTCGCGCATCCTTGTTTCCGCCGACATTAACAGTCACCTCATGGGTTTCGTGGCACACTGGCGCGTCGAAATTCGTGGCACTCGAACGCCACGCCTGATGCGTCTTTGCATTCGATCCTGCTATAGCTCTTGTAACCTTCATCGCCGAGCATCATAATCACGACCCCATGAAGCTAACCTCAAAATATTTCGACAGTATCCGCATCGATAAGCGGACCGATGCGAAGCCCGAACGCAAGGCGTCAGTGCCGGCGTGCGAATGGAAGGGGTGCGACAAGCCCGGCCCGCACAAGGCCCCGAAGGGCCGCGGCAAGGACGGTGAATTCTTCCAATTCTGCGCCGACCACGTGCGCCAGTACAACGCGTCGTACAACTACTTCGACGGCATGAGCGACAAGGACGTCGCCGATTTCCAGCGCGCTGCGGCCTATGGTCACCGACCAACATGGCAGAGCGGCATCAACGCCTCTGGTGATCGCACTCGTGCCCAGGTCGACGCGCAGCGATTTGCCGATGCGCGGGCGTCACGCACGCAGGGCTTCCATGCCTGGCGCGCAAAGCAGGGCACCGACGACACGCGAACGGCGACGCGCCGGTTGAAACCGCTGGAGAAAAAGGCCCTGGATGCGCTGCATTTGACCGAGTCTGCTACCAAGGTCGAGGTCAAGGCGCGCTACAAGGATCTTGTTAAGCAGCACCATCCGGACGTCAATGGTGGCAACCGCGCCTCCGAGGACAAGTTGCGCGAGATCATCCAAGCCTATAACCTTTTGAAACAGGCGGGGCTTGGCTGATCCGACGATCGGTTGATCGAGTACTGTCCTGCATCCACCATTCGCGCCGGTGCGCTGTTTGTGCCGGAAGCCTCCAAAACACGAACGCGGACACGACACGATTATGCGCGCCACGACCCCAGCCGGCACCCAGGCCGGCGTTCCCGGCTTGCCGGACATTAAGCTCAACGTGCGTCAGGTCTTCGGCATCGACAGTGACATGGAAGTGCCGGCCTATTCGCAGTCGAGCGACCATGTGCCGGATTTCGATGCCGACTACCTGTTCAATCGCGACGTGACACTGGCGATCCTGGCTGGCTTCAAGCACAACCGCCGCGTCATGATCCAGGGCTACCACGGCACCGGCAAATCGACGCATATCGAGCAGGTGGCGGCGCGCCTAAACTGGCCGTGCGTGCGCGTCAACCTCGACAGCCACGTGTCGCGCATCGATCTCGTGGGCAAGGACGCGATCGTGCTGAAGGACGGTAAGCAGGTCACCGAGTTCAAGGAAGGCATCCTGCCCTATTGCCTGCAGACCAACACCGCCATCGTGTTCGACGAATACGACGCAGGCAGGCCGGACGTGATGTTCGTGATCCAGCGCGTGCTCGAAGTGTCGGGCAAGTTGACGCTGCTCGACCAGTCGAAGGTCATCCGCCCGCATCCGGCGTTCCGGCTGTTCGCGACCACCAACACCATTGGTCTCGGCGACACTTCGGGCCTCTATCATGGCACCCAGCAGATCAACCAAGGCCAGATGGACCGCTGGTCGATCGTGTCGACGCTGAATTACCTGCCGCACGACGACGAGACCAAGATCGTGCTGTCGAAGGTCAAGTCGTTCAACAAGTCCGATGCCAAGCGTAAGCAGGTGTCGAACATGGTGCGCGTCGCCGACCTCACCCGCAACGCCTTCATCAACGGCGACCTGTCGACGGTGATGAGCCCGCGCACGGTGATGACTTGGGCCGAGAACGCCGAGATTTTTGGCAACGTCGGTTTCGCCTTCCGCCTGACGTTCCTCAACAAGTGCGACGAACTCGAGCGCACGCTGGTCGCCGAGTTCTACCAGCGCTGCTTCGGCGAGGAACTGCCCGAGAGCGCCGCGAACGTGGCGCTGAGCTGAGAAGAGGACGATATGAAGAACGTGCAGATTATCGATGGTGCCGATAACTGCGCGTTCAGCATTTTCCAGTTGACCGAAGCAGAGTTTTCGCAGGTATTTCCCGGTGATAGCCAGGACATGGAATTTGCGGAAGATTTTTCGGAAAGACCAGGAAGTGCCGCCGCGACAATCTTTTTAACCAAGGTTTGGGAGCGGCCAATTCGAAAAAATGAAGTCATCGGCCTGCATGAGACTTTGTACTTCGGTACCCAAAATCGTCGTGACTTGTTCCCGGCTTCGAAGCGTGAGCAAGATTGGAGCGCAAGCTCCTTGAATCCTGCTCAACGGCGGCTGTATGCAGGCCAGCCGATGGGTTTTTGAATTGTTGGGTTACGGTAGCCGAGTGGCAACCTGACCCAAACTACAAACGGCGAATGAGTTGACGCGGACATTCCATGGCAACGGCACGCAAACTGACGGATGACGGGCTCCCGACCGGCCTCACAGTCGATGAGTTCTTGGCCTGGTGCAAGGACCAGCCGGGCCGCTTCGAATTGCACGATGGCGCGGTTATCGCCATGTCGCCGGAACGCGTTGGGCACGCCTCGACGAAAGGGCGCGTCTATCGGGCCCTTTACGATGCAGTTCGCGCGGCAAAGCTGCCTTGTCACGTATTGCCCGATGGCGTTGCGGTTCATATAAGCGACCGTAAGTGGTATGAGCCGGATGCGCTCGTCTACTGCGGCCCTGCGGCTCCGGCCGACGATGTCAAGATCGATGCGCCGATTATCGTCGTGGAAGTGGTATCGCCGTCGAGCGTCAAGCTCGATACGCAGCTCAAGTTGACGGGCTACTTCGCCGTCCAGAGCATTCAGCATTATGTGATCGTGCTAATCGAGGAAAAGCGGGTGATCCATCACCAACGCCAAGGCGACGAAACGATCCTCACCCGGCTTCTATCCGCCGGCCCCTTGCGCCTCGATCCGCCGGGCATTGAAGTCGACCTCACCGAACTTTTCAACTGAAGCGACCTGAATGGCCCCTCCTACTTCCAAGAAAGAATCTCCGGCCGAGCCGTTCAAGCGGGCGCTCGGCTTTTGCGTGCGCGCGATCGCGGGCGACGACCAGGTGCAGGTCAATTATGCCGCTGGCAAACCAGAGCTTGACGGCCATCTGGTGCAGTTGCCAGAGCCGTCGCGGGTGCCGACGAAGAAGGAGATCGCGGTCATTCGCGGCTGGGCCGACAGCTTCGCGCTGACGGCCGCCATGCACGACGCCAAGATCCATCGCAAGCTGGCGCCCGATAGCGGTCCGGCGCGCGCCGTGTTCGAGAGCGTCGAGCGCGCCCGCGTCGAGTTCGATTGGCTCCAACCGCATGCCCGGCATGGCTTCGAACCTCACTGCCAAGGTCGAAGACACGTTCGCACACGGCCGCTTCGCCCACGTCACCGAAAAGGCGGAAGCGCCGCTCGAAGAAGCGTTGGCTCTGATCGTGCGGGAGCGCTTGACTGGCCAGAAGCCGCCGAAGACGGCGCAGGCCCTCGTCGACGTCTGGCGCGACTGGGTCGAGGAAAAAGCCGGTTCATCGCTCGCCAAGCTCGACACCTTGGTCGAAGATCAAGTGGCATTCGGCAAAATCGCCCGGGATGTGCTGCGCCAACTTGAGCTCACCGACGAGCCGGCCGACGGCGACAAGGAAGAGGGCGAGAGCGACGACGAGGAAAATCCCGACGGCGGCGATGAGCAATCGGACGACAGCCAAGAAGGCTCGGAAGGCCAGGACCAGCCCGACGACCAGGAGACCACCGACGGCGAGGACGGCGAGACCCAGGAAGCAACCGACAGCGCCGACTCTGACGAGTTTGACGCCGACACTGACGGCGAGGACCCGTCCGAAACCCGCGAGCCGTGGCGGCCGAACCAGTCGGTTTTGGATAACCCGAATGCCTTCGGCTACAAGGTGTTCTCCAAGGTCAACGACGAAGAAATCTCGGCCGAGGATCTGTCGACGCCGGACGAACTCGAACGCTTGCGCACCTTTCTCGATAAGGAATTGCGCGTACTGTCGAGCGCCGTGTCGCGGCTCGCCAACAAGCTGCAACGCAAGCTTCTCGCGCAACAGAACCGCGCCTGGGATTTCGACATCGAGGAAGGCGTGCTCGATGCTTCCCGTCTCACCCGCATCATCATCGATCCGATGTTCCCGCTGACTTATAAGCGCGAGCGCGACACCGACTTCCGCGACACCGTGGTGACGCTGCTGCTGGATAACTCCGGTTCGATGCGCGGCCGGCCGATCATGGTCGCGGCCTGCTGCGCCGATATTCTCGCCCGCACGCTCGAACGCTGCGGCGTCAAGGTCGAGATTCTTGGTTTCACCACCAAGGCGTGGAAGGGCGGACAGGCACGCGAAGGTTGGCTCGCCGCCGGCAAGCCCGCCAATCCCGGTCGTCTGAACGATTTGCGTCATATCGTCTACAAGACAGCGGATGCGCCCTGGCGGCGGTCGAAGCGCAATCTCGCGCTGATGATGCGTGAAGGCCTGCTGAAGGAAAACATCGACGGCGAGGCGCTGGCCTGGGCGCACAAGCGCATGCTCGGCCGACCTGAGCATCGCCGTATCCTGATGATGATCTCGGACGGCGCGCCGGTCGATGATTCAACGCTGTCGGTGAATTCCGGCTCGTACCTTGAGCAGCATTTGCGGCAGGTGATCGACGAAATCGAGCTGCGCTCGCCGGTCGAACTGCTCGCGATCGGCATCGGCCACGACGTCACGCGCTACTATCGCCGCGCGGTGACGATCACCGACCCATCCGAACTCGCCGGCGCCATGACCGACAAGCTGGTCGAACTGTTCGACGAGAAGGCGCCGAAAGAGTTCGCCTCCGCTCAGCCCAAGCCCCGCCGCAAGACGCATTGAGAAAATTGAACGATCGAATGGTTGGTTACAGCCAACTCATCGTCGCATCGCGCAGTACCAGAACGCGGTCTTGTGGGACTTTAAGCGTTGGAACCTTTTCGACCGCGATGCCGACCGCAATGCCGCGTAGCGTGCGGGTGATGCCACCGTGCGTTACCACCACCGTGTCGCGCGTGATGCCGTCGAGCCAATCGCGGGTGCGACGGGTAAGGTCGGCGTAGCTTTCGCCGCGATCCGGCCGCCAGTTGTAGGCGTCCTTGGAGCGGGCAATGCCAGCGCTGTCAATCGGCGGCAACTGTGGCCAAGTGCGCCCCTCGCAGATGCCGTAGCTGATTTCCTTTAGCCGGTCGTCGGTGGCAAAGCCGTCTCTCGGCAGGCCAAGGCCGTGCCTGAGCAACTGCATGGTTTCATAGGCGCGCGACAGCGGACTCGCGACGAAGTCGAGTGCTGTTGGATCTGCCAGATGATCGCGCAGTCGCAATCCGTTTTTGTGTGCCTGGCTCCGGCCGGTATCGTTCAACGGGATATCCGTTTGGCCCTGCAAGCGGCCGGCGGCATTCCAATCGGTCTCGCCATGGCGGATCACGAATAACGTCAAACCAGGCTTCATTCGCAATCAAACTTTCAGGACGAGCTTGCCATTGTTGCCGCTCGTATAGAGCAGATTGAGCGTATCGACAAAGGCTTCGAGCCCGCCCGTTCGAACGTCCTCTCGAATTTTGATGCGCCCCTCGCTGTGCCATGCACCAAGCTCGGCAATGGCCTCGGGAATGCGCTTCTCCCAATCGAACACGATCAGCCCCTGCATTTTCAGGCGCTGGGTGAGAACTGCACGAAGGTTCTTCGGGCCGTCGGGCGGCGTCGTCGCAGTATAGCCCGAGATCAGGCCGCAGATGGCGATGCGACCGAAGGTGTTCATTTGCAACAGTACAGTGTCTAGGATATCGCCGCCGACGTTCTCGAAATTGACGTCGATCCCATTTGGACAGGCGTTCTTGAGGTCGGCCGCCAGATGGCCGGATTTGTAGTCGACGCAAGCGTCGAAGCCGAGTTCCTTGACCACGTAACGGCACTTTTCCGGTCCGCCAGCGATTCCGACCGCACGGCAGCCTTTGATCTTGGCAATCTGGCCGACGATAGAGCCAACGGCGCCGGAGGCCGCCGACACCACCACGGTCTCGCCGGCCTTGGGCTGGCCGACTTCCAGGAGGCCGAAGTAGGCTGTCCAGCCGGGCATGCCGAGGCCGCCGACCCACCGCTGCAGTGGTGCCACGGAGGTATCGACCTTTACCACCCGCTCGCCGTTCGAGATCGCATGTGTCTGGGCGCCGAACAGGCCTTGCACCGCGTCGCCGACCTTGAAATTCGAATTATTGGAAGCTTCGACGTGGCCCGCCGCATAGGCCCGCATCGTGCCGCCGATCGGCACCGGCGCGACGTAGGAACGCCCTTCGTTGATCCAACCGCGCATCGCTGGATCGAGCGAGATCACCTCGATCCTCACGCGGAACTCGCCGGGTCCTGGTGCCGGTATCACGACGTCTTCCAGGCGGAAGCAGTCATCGGAGACGAGGCCGGGCTTTGGCCGCTGGACGAGAGCGAGGCGGCGTGCGCTGACAGGCATGGTCGAACCCTCCACTGTGGCGCTGGCCGTGGCCGGTCATTCAACACGTCCCGGTCCGCAAGTGATCAGACCATTCTAATCCGAGCCGGGCTCGCTGTCAGCGGCCTCACTCCGATTTGAGGACGTTGATGTCCGGTGCGTCCTCGTTCTTCATGCCCTGGACGTGATAGCCGGCGTCGACGTGGTGTACTTCGCCGGTGACGGCGCGGCCGAGACCTGACAGCAGATACAAGCCAGACGCGCCGACTTCCTCGATGGTCACCGTGCGCCGCAGCGCCGAATTGTATTCGTTCCACTTGAGGATATATCGGAAGTCGGAAATGCCGGACGCCGCCAGCGTCTTGATCGGGCCGGCGGATATCGCGTTGACGCGAATGTTCTGGCGCCCGAGGTCGGCGGCGAGATAGCGCACGCTGGCTTCGAGGGCTGCCTTGGCGACGCCCATGACGTTGTAGTGCGGCATCACCTTCTCGGCGCCGTAGTAGGTCAGCGTGAGCATCGAGCCGCCGTCGGTCATCAGTTTTTCGGCCCGGTTGGCGAGCGCCGTGAAAGAGTAGCAGGAGATCAGCATCGACTGGGTGAAGTTCTTTTCGGAAGTGTCGACGTAGCGGCCATCGAGCTCGGCTTTGTCGGCAAAGGCAATGGCATGCACTAGAAAGTCGAGCCGGCCCCACTTCGCCTTGAGTTCGGCGAAAACAGCGTCCATCGAGGCCGGATCGGTGACATCGCACGGCAACACGACATTCGAACCGAGCTCCGCCGCCAACGGTACCACGCGCTTTTTCAGGGCGTCACCCTGATAAGTCAGCGCCACTTCCGCACCTTGTGCCGCGACTGCTTTGGCGATTCCCCAGGCGATCGAACGGTTGTTGGCAACGCCCATGATGAGGCCGCGCTTGCCCGCCATCAGAGTCCCGGTCGGCACCACGGCCGCTTGTTCCTCAACCGCCATGTACTTCGTGTCCTGTTTCATGTCGCAAGATTTTCCGGCACCCTACACCATCGAATTGTCAGCTCCAACCCGAGCTGCCAGCTCGACCATTCACGCAACTGTGCTTGGCAACAGCGTGAGGAGTTCCAATATAGAGGTGCGTAGAGTACCGTCGTTCCGTACTTGCGAACTATAGGGAAAAATCCGCCATGATGAAACTGTTTTACGCCCCTGGCGTCTGCTCGCTTAGCCCGCACATCGTGTTGCAGGAGTCCGGCTTACCGTTCGAGTTGGTCAAGACCGACATCCGCGCCAAGACCACCGAAGGGGGCGGCGACTACAAGAAGACCAATCCGCTCGGCTACGTGCCGGCGCTGGGCCTCGACGATGGCACTATTCTGA
This sequence comes from uncultured Alphaproteobacteria bacterium, assembly GCA_963732635.1. Taxonomy (GTDB): domain Bacteria; phylum Pseudomonadota; class Alphaproteobacteria; order Rhizobiales; family Hyphomicrobiaceae; genus JAKFWF01. The sequence continues at coordinate 130,229 of CAVTAL010000022.1, read as the reverse complement.
CCGAGGGCCCGGCGATCGTGCAGTACGTCGCTGACAAGGCGCCGGACAAGAAGCTGGCGCCTGCCAACGGCACGCTCGATCGCTACAAGCTGCAGTCGTGGCTCAACTTCATGTCGAGCGAGATGCACAAGGGCTTCTCGCCGCTGTTCAACCCGGCGATGCCAGAAGAGGCCAAGACCATCGCCAAGGAACGCCTGGCCACCCGCTTCGCCCATCTCGAAGCGCATTTTGCCAAGAACGACTACATCATGGGCAAGGACTTCTCGGTACCGGATGCCTACTGCTTCACGGTGCTGCGCTGGACCGCGCCGACCAAGATCGATCTCGCACCATATCCGCACATCCAGGCCTTCATGAAGCGCATGCAGGCCCGCCCGGCCGTGCAAGCCGCGATGAAGGCGGAAGGGCTGCCGGTGTAATCGATCGCCTTGATCGCGTAGCAACCGTGTTTTTTACGCGGTTGCTATTTTAGCATTGAATGGGTTTCCGGTCTTGATGATGGCGTTCATGACGGAGACGAGTTTTCCGATGCAGGCGATGATCGCCTGCTTGTGAGCCTTGCCCGCTGCCCGTAGGCGTTGGTAGAACGGCTTGAGCATTGGATTGCAGCGATAGCCTGTTTGCGCCGCCATGAAGAGGGCTTGGCGAAGGGAGTCGCGGCTGCCTTGAATGTGCCGTTCGCCTCTGTGCCCGCCGCTGTCGGCGTTGAAGGGTGCGACGCCGACGAGTGCCTTCAGGACATTGCTCGAACGGCTCCCCAGTTCAGGCAGTTCGGAGATGACCATGGCGCTGGTGGCAGCCGCGACGCACGGAATGCTCTCCAGCAGATCTTTCCGCTCACGCATCGTTGTCGAGGCGGCGATCAGTTTCGCGATCGCGTCTTCGATGAGTTCGATCTCGATATCGAGGTTTTCAATCATGCGCTCGATGCCGGCCTTGATGTCCTTTTCGACCGGCAATCGGCGATGGTTCTTCTCGGCGGCACGGATGTCGACCAACTGGCGCCGGCGCAAAGTAAGTGCTTTCAAACGGGCTTCTTCCGCGCTCGGCAAGTTGGTCAGGCGCGGCCTGGCGCGTTCGCCGAACCTGGCAAGAATGCGGGCGTCGATCGGGTCAGTCTTGGCCAGCCTGCCGATGCCGCGAGCGAAGTCACGCACCTGTCGCGGATTGGCACGTGCGAACGGCACGCCCTCGGCTGCAAGTGCTGCCATGACCAGGATTTCGTAACCGCCGGTCGCCTCAAAGACGACGAGCGCCACGTTCTTCTTGGCGAGCGCGCGAGCGAGTTTGCGGGCCGCCGCCTTGGTATTGTCCGCCGCCGACGCTTCGAATTTTCCACTGTCGTCCAAAAGTGCGCAGTCGAGTCGCTTAGAAGAGATGTCGATGCCGACGATGGGATATGATAGAATCATGCCGAAATCCACCCTTGTCTTTGCGGGCTACGAGGCGGTTCGAACGCCTCGCGCACAGTCAACCGTTCGGATTCAACGCAAGACCTGCCGGGCGGGGATCACGCTACGAAATGATCTCGATGATCAAGCTTGGGACGATCTCCTGCCCGGCACTCTTTTCTCGCACGATTCCGACAAACAAGGTTGGGTTAGGACGCCCGTTTGCGTCCGTAACCCAACAACTTCATGCACCACCCGTGAAATGTTGGGTTACGCGCCGGAAACGGCGCTAACCCAACCTACGCGTGACGAGCAAGATCCGCCTTTCACATTCCACATCAACCCCGTGTGTTCTCACGCTGGATGAACATCAACAAGGCGAGCAGGGCGACTTCTCGCTCGCGCGGCTCGATCGGGCCGACCTGATGAACCGAAAAATGATACTCGTAGACTGACCGTTCCTTGACGAGGCGCAGCAGCGGCGCGCCGCCGGGACGGGCTACGGTATAGGTCGGATTGAGAAATAGGCCGGTGAATTTGCTAACTAGAGGGAAGAAGCCGGCAAGTTCGTCCAGCACTTTGACCCACGGGTTTTCCTCGGTGATCTCGAGCACCGGCGTGTCGTCCACCCGAATGACGTAGTGCGCCCGCCACACTGACCGCCGCGGGGTCCGCTTCATCGATCCGAGCTTTTCGCTTTTTGCTGTCGTGAATTGATACTCGGGGTCCTTATAGGTCCACTCGATCGCGTAGATGGGCGTCGCTTGCGTCTGGTCGGCGTAGACGATGCCCCTTAAATATCCCGACACGCCGGCGAAGCAGCCGCATTCGCGGCCGTCGCGGTCCGTCATCAAGAGGCGCAACGTTCCGACGCCGCCAATGAACCCAATGCTGACTGGAAATTCCATGCGCGTTCGGCTCCACACTTCCAATGTTGGAACGAGGATACCCGAGCAATTTGCGGCGCGTAAGCCGAGATTCAGAGCGCGCCAGGGGCCGTCTCGCCGCCCGCGTTTGCAAACCGGCTCTGCTCGTGGCATCTGCAAGGAGTGCGACTCCTATCCGAGTCGCGGCCCTTTTTGTGCGCCTGCACCAGGATGAGCATCGATGTCGGATAACTCGGCTGCTAGCGGCCCGCACGATCACACTGCCGACCCGACGGCTTACGTCGATAATGGATTGATCCTGATCGGCGCGAGCCGCCAGGGCCGGCAGTTTTCCCCTGAGATGATCGAGCTGGCACTTGCCAACCGGCACGGCCTCGTTACCGGCGCCACCGGTACCGGCAAGACAGTTACGCTGCAGATTCTGGCCGAGGGATTTTCGGCGGCTGGCGTGCCGGTGTTCGCCGCCGACATTAAAGGAGACTTGTCAGGTATTTCGGTGAAGGGTGAGCCGAAGCCGCACCTCGTCAAACGCGCCGAGGAAATCGGCCTCACGCAATACGGCAATGCCGCCTTCCCCGTCAGCTTCTGGGACATCTTCGGCCAGATGGGCAATCCGGTCCGCGCCACGGTGCAGGAGATGGGGCCGCTGCTATTCTCGCGTCTGCTCGATCTCACCGAGCCGCAGGAGGGCGTGCTCAACATTGCCTTCCGCTGGGCCGCCGACGAGCGCGAGAACGGCGATGATAAGATGATCATTGACGATCTCAAGGACCTGCGCGCCGTCATCGACGAGATGGGCAAGCGGGCGGCGTCGCTGCGGAGCAAGTACGGCAACATCGCGCCGGCGACGGTCGGGGTCATTCAGCGTCGTCTGCTGGTGCTGGAGGAGCAAGGTGCCGACCAATTCTTCGGCAAGCCGGCGCTCGACATCCTTGATTTCGTCAAATGCGCGCCGGACGGGCGTGGCGTGATCAACATTCTGTCGGCCGAAAAGCTGATGAACACGCCGAAACTCTATTCGACTTTCCTGCTTTGGATGCTGGCCGAATTGTTCGCCAAGCTCCCCGAGGTCGGCGATCTCGAAAAGCCGAAGTTGGTGTTCCTGTTTGACGAGGCGCACCTGCTATTCGACGATGCGCCGAAGGCCGTGCTCGACCAGATCGAACGGGTGACGCGTTTGATCCGCTCCAAGGGCGTCGGCGTCTATTACGTGACGCAGAGCCCCGGCGACGTGCCGGACCGGATATCAGCGCAGCTAGGCAACCGCATCCAGCACGCGCTGCGTGCCTTCACACCGAAGGAGCAGAAGGCGATACGAGCCGCCGCCGAGACTTTCCGCGCCAATCCCGACATGGACACCGAACGCACCATCCAGGAGCTGAAGGTCGGCGAGGCGCTGGTGTCATTCCTGCACAACAAGGGCGAACCGTCGATGGTGCAGCGCGCGCTGATCCGGCCGCCGATGTCGCGCGTCGGACCAATCACGATCGACGAGCGGCATGCGCTGATGGCGGCCGATATCGCCAATCAAAAGAAATACAAGACTCTCGACGACGGCGAGAGCGCTTACGAACGCCTCCAGGATCGCAACACCGTGGTCGGCAAGGCCAAGGAAGGCGTCAAGAGCGCCTTTGGTGGCTTGTTCAAGTGGACGAAGTAGGCGCGGTGGTGTCCGTTTGCGGTGCCAGATACAGAAGGTTTGCTATCGATGGCAATGTGTCCGTTGAAACAGTCTTCGGATCGGTTGAATGGTCTTTCGGGTGCGCTCATTCTCTGACATGAGTTGAACGAGTGGAGTTTTTCGAGTCGCGGCTCGCATCGAGATCAATCGGCCAAGGGCGAACCCCAGGAGCATCGCATGGGCTTCAGATTCCGCAAAGTCATCAGCGTCCTTCCCGGCGTCAAGATCAACTTGTCCAAGTCGGGCGTCAGCACCAGCCTTGGCGGCCACGGCGCGACGGTCAACGTCGGTACGAGCGGCAAGCGTACGATGACGCTCGGCATTCCCGGCACAGGCATGAGTTATCAGGTGCCGCTCGGCGCCTCTGCCGTAGTGTTGCTGGTCGCCGCTGCGTTGATCGTCGGCATCGCTTGGCTGATCGCCCCGACCTACGTGCAGGCCATCCTGCATTGGTGGCAGCCGAAGTGGTTTTGACGACTTGGCCCTACTTGCTGATCCGCAATGCGGCAAGCTTCAGGGCAATGTCGCGAAAGGCACCCTTGAGTTGATCGACATTGAGCGCATTGTAGAAGTGCTGGACGTCGGTACCGCATGCCTGCAACGTAGCCTCAGCCTCCGCCCGCTTGTTGGCGGCCAGCTGGTCGAGCCCGAAGCCGACAGTGAAGATCTCGATCCCGGTGTTCTTCATGTTCTGACAGATTGTGCGCGCATTGGCCGACACCATCGCTTGATCTGATTCTTTCCACCCACGATAGGTATTGTACTCGCCGTCAGTCATGAGTACGGCGATTTTCTTCAACTTGGGTCGGCCGCCCACCATTGTCGCCAGGTCGCTGTAGGGATCGGGTTTGCTGGCGCCGGTCCACACGTCATCCCAATTTGGTGAGATCATGTACCATGCCCACGCGGTGCCGAGCGCACCGCTGGTCGCGCCGTAAGCCGTCAAGCCTTTGATGCGTGCGATCAGGGTATTCTTGTTGGCAGTCAGCGGCTGGATCTGGTTGGCCTGATCTTCGTCTGCGCAGCTACCACCCGGTTCGTAGTTCCAGTGATAGGCCGGATCGGTTTTCACCTTGCCCAATTCGATTGGGCGGCGCAATGTCGGCGCTGTCCCAGCTTTTCGCCATGCGGGTGCCGTCGTGAGCGTCCAGCCAAGCATTCGGGCCTGGATTGGCATCCGTGAATTCATGCGGCCCAGTGCGGTCCGTTACGCAGGGCATGATCGGCAAATTGCTAAGATATGTGGGCTTGTATTTGGTGCAATACCAATTGCCGCCGGTCTCGCTGCCGCCACTGCCGCCGCCACTGGTGCATATGTTGTACCAGCCGGACCAGGTTTCATCGAGGTCGGTCAGGCGTTTCATGATCGGGCCGCCGCCGGCGTTCGGTCCGACCCGGATTCGGGTGGCAAACGGTACGACCGCCGCGCGTGCGGTGTAGGTGCTCTGGCTGTCCCAAATGGCAATGTTGACCAGGTCGGTGGCGGCCGCCTTCAGTGCATCGAGCTTGGCGCCGTTGGTGCAAGGACCGACGCCGTCGTCGCACATCGAGCCGGTGACGTCGAGCATCATCGAGATTTCATAATTGGTTCCAGAGTTGGAGCCACCTGCCATCTCGGAGCGGGACGCAACGCTGACATCCAAGTTGTCATACTTGAATACGCCAAGGATAAATGTGTCCACCGATCCGATCGCCGTCGCGCTTATCAGTGTTTTATTGTTCTCGATCGTGAATGCGACATTGTTCGAGGCCAGAAGTTTCGATTTTGATTGATCGTAGTATTTCTGGGCAATAGCCAAGGCTTCACTTTCGCTTTGAGTGGTCTGCAGCACGCGACCCGCAGCGAGAACCGCGGCATCCAATGCTTTTTGAGTTTGGGTGCGGGCTGTATAGGCGCGACCGAAATCGAGAGCTGCGCCAGCCAATCCTATTGCGATCGTCATGCACAATGCGCTGAGGATTGCGACGTTGCCCCGATCGTTCGCGACCCAGCGTTTGAGGCCAGACTGGCCGCGTGCAACATCTGCCTGCCTGGGGCGCGCGCTGGATTGGTTTGATGAAGCGTCGCTCATGTCACATCCCCCTCGATGTATCGCGACGATGCTTGTATTACGCGTGAATTAAATTTATGGAAATTGCCGTGTGGCTGTTTCACAGCGCATAGCAGTATTAACGGAAAGTAAATTTGGATTTGAGTGTTTTGCGAAACTTCAGGAGATCGTTGAAAAGCCCCCCCCGTGGGGGCTTGGGCTTGATGGTCGTGTGGCCCTGACGGCCGCCGTTAGTGGCTATAAGTGGAAACAAGAAACGGTTGCTGTCCGCAAGAATATCGAGGCGGCTGAATAAGCGCTAAGTTGTGCAATAACAGCACAAAATACGCAACAAAAGCAAATTTTTGTTCAGCACTAAGGCATGTTCGCACCAGCTTCTGAACAAACGGCGATCAAGGGCCACTGGTTACGCGATGTCATCGTTCAGCAGGGTCAACTCGTACACCTCTCTGTGCAATCGCCTGCGTCAGCAAGTTCGAAATATGAGTACTTGCTGGGCGTTGCCGCCGCCAAGCGCATTTGTTGTGTGAATCAACCTTGAGCCGTTGCAGAAGCACGTCGGCGGCGATAACTGGGGACAGTCCGCACGTGCGAACTGGAGTCGCCTGCAAGCCGCAGGGATCATGCTTGGCTCTTGAATGTCGGTGCTGCAGTCACGCCGCCGTCCGACTGGAAAATGGACCTGATGTTCTTCTCGTTCTTGTTCGACAAACATGACCGGACGACCGTGCGCTTGCTAGCGGAGCGAGAGATACGCAATCGCATTGTCGGCACTTACATAGGTCTGGGTCACTACGTCCTGCTGCCGCTGCTAATGATCCTTGTCTACTCGTTCATGTTCAGCATCGTATTCATGGTCAAATGGACAGGCGCCGATGACAGCTTCGGTAGCTTTGCGATCCGGGTGTTCATCGGTCTCATTCCCTATCAATTTTTCTCCGAAGTTATCACCCGTGCGCCTGGCATTGTTTTGGAAAACCCGACATACGTGAAAAAGGTTGTGTTCCCGCTGGAGACGCTGGTGCCGACGGCCGTTGTGGTTTCACTATTCTCGGCGCTGATCACGTTTGGCGTGTTTCTTCTGGCCCATTTGGTGATGATCGGGTTGCCACCGCTCACGACGCTGTGGATACCGTTCATCTGGCCACCCCTGATCTTGATGACGGCGGGCTTTGCCTGGCTGCTCGCCTGTCTGGGTGTGTTTCTGAGGGACTTGCGGCAACTCGTCACCATTCTGACCGCTGTGCTGATTTTCATCTCGCCGGTGTTCTTCCCGATGGCGATGGTGCCCAAGGGCTACGCGGCACTTGTCGCATTGAACCCGCTCAGTATGCCAATCGAAATGATCCGTCAGTCGGTGTTCGCCTCGCAGGCTCCGAATTTGTTGATACTGCTCGGGTACTACATTGGTGGCTTTGCGGCGGCGCAGCTCGGTTACTGGTGCTTCATGCGCACCAAGAAGGCCTTCGCCGATGTCATCTGACAAGAGATCCGGCGCGCTGGCCGGCACCGATATCGCGATCCGCGTGCGCGACGTCGGCAAGAGCTATCAGATCTACAAGCGCCCGGCCGACAGGCTGAAGCAGATGATCTGGCGCAATAAGCAGCATTTCGAATTGCTGACAGTGCTTCAGGGAGTCGATTTCGAGGTGAAACAAGGACAGACGGTCGGCATTGTCGGCCGCAATGGAGCCGGCAAGTCGACGCTCCTGCAGATCATTGCCGGGACGTTGCAGCCGTCGACCGGATCGGTCGAAGTCAACGGTCGCGTGGCGCCGTTGATCGAACTCGGGGCCGGCTTCAATCCGGAGTTCAATGGCCACGATAACGTCATGGTCTATGGTCAGCTGCTGGGCATGGACGAGGCCGAGATCGAGCGCAAATATGACGACATGGTGCGCTTCGCCGACATCGGCGAATACCTCAATCGACCGGTAAAGACCTATTCGAGCGGCATGTATGCCCGGCTTGCGTTCGCGGTCGCCATGCACGTCGATCCGAAAATCCTCATCGTCGACGAAATCCTGGCGGTCGGCGATGCGCCGTTCCAGCGCAAGTGCATGAACCGCTTCTATGAGATCAAGGAAGGTGGCTGCACGATCCTGATCGTCGCGCACGACCAGTACTTGGTGCGTTCTTTGTGCGATCAGGCGCTCTACCTGAAGGCCGGCCAATTCGTGTCGTTCGGGCCGGCGGCAGCCGTCACCGCGCAGTACGAGCAGGATATCGAGCTGCCACCGCTCAACACGCCGGCCCTGGCGGTTCCAGTGCCAGCCGCGATTGCCGACATGGCAGTGGTGGATGCCAACATCAATGCTGGTGATGCGGCGTTGCCGGGCGCGAGTATCGCCACGCCGGCCGTCTTTGAAAGCACGCCCGTCGTGCCGTCATCGGCGGATCCGAACGTGAACAAGCTGTTTAAGATCACCGACGTCGCATTCCTGGCGGAGAACGGCGAGCCGACCGAAGTGGTCCGTAGCGGTGATACCGTGCAGCTAAGGATGCGCTTCCACGCACTGGCGCAGGATTTGCCGGCCGCGATTAGTTTCGTGTTCAATCTCTATCGCCACGACGGGGTCTACGTATGTGGCACCACGACGTTGATGGAGGGCATGGGCGCCCACCCAACACCTCGCTCCGGCGAGGTGTTGGTCACCTTTCCGCGAAACCCGCTCTTGGCCGGGCGCTACACATGGCGGGTCGCGATCAATGATCACGGCGGCCTGCTGGTGCACAGCGAAGCCAAGGGCGTTTGTCCGTTCAGGGTTGTCGATGATTTCCGCTCGGTCGGCGTCGTACATCTGGAGCGTAGCTGGAGGTTCGATCTGCAGAATACAGGAGGTAAAGCCCTGACTTGATAAGGCGGCTGCCTGTGCAAACTCGGTCATCCCCAGTCATATTGCGCCGGTTGGGCGATCTGACGCGGCGAGCTGATGATTAGGGGCTATACATATCAAGGTGTTGTGGTGCTGACTTCACAACACTAGTAAGCCAAAGCAAGATGGGCTTTTCGTGGTGCGTGCCGAGAATGGGCTTTTCGAACCTGCTATCAGGAGCAACTTTACCTATGGCTAACGCGTCGGCGATCCGGTGGGACCGAGACGTGAAGTGCGACCTGTGCGGCGGGGCCGCGCGCGAAGTGCTGCACAAGGAGGCCACCTTCGGCTGCACGTTCGTGCGCTGCCGCGATTGTGGACTCATGTTCTACAATCCACGATACGCGGAACAGTACATTGCCGAGAACTATCTCAGTGCCGACAGTGCGCGGAATGAGGCCGAGGCAATCTTTCTGAGCGAGATCCCGTCTAGTGTAGCATCGCCTGGTGCCGAAGGCGGGATAGCCAGGCCGCACCAGCATTACCGCGGCATCCTCGAAGAGCAAGCGGCATGGTTTCGGAAGCTGAATGGTGGCGCGCCGGAGTCACTGTTCGAAGTCGGGGCGTCGGCCGGATGGTACATGAAGATCGCGCGCGACGAGTTCCTGCAGTCAGCCGGACGTCCGCTCGTACAAGGCTGCAGTTCCAACGCTTTCGCAGCCAAGCTGGCGCGACAGGTCCTCGGGCTCGATGTGCGCGGCTCGACCTTCGCGCTTTACGAGACAATACCCGACCAGATCTTTCGGTTCTCACTGGTTGGCATGTTAGGCTCGATCGAGCGTTCCTACACGCCGTTCAAGGACATCAGAAAGCTCCGCGACCTCACGGCCCCGCACGGAGTGCTGTTCTTGAAGACCTTTCTGGAGGAGTTTGATCCGAAAGGCGTGCATGCGCACCCGCTTGTCAATACGCACCACTTCACGGAAACGACGCTGGAGCGGGCGCTTGTCCAGGCCGGCTGGAAGATTTTGGATTTCGACAAGGAGCGCGAACGGGTGCATGGACTGGTGACTGTCTTTGCCGAGCGATTACCTTGAACTTGGAACGGCGGATATCGCCTTCGATCTCGCGCATTTGAAATGGTAGCAAGATGGAACGCCTCAGCTTCTCATCGAAGTTCGCTTACAACGCCACGGAAGCGGCCATCCATATGGCGCGCTATCAAATCGCGGCACCGTTCTGCAAGGGCAATCGCGTCCTTGACGTCGCTTGTGGCGAAGGCTACGGCGCGCTGGCACTGAAGCGCTTTGGTGCCGCGTCGGTCGAAGCTGTCGACAATTCCGTCGAGGCGATCAACACTGCAAACAAATTGTTCCGTACTTCCGGAGTGAACTATCACGTCGGCGATGCGTCGTGTGTGGATGGGATGTTCACGTCCGGGGAGTTCGACGTTATCGTATCGCTTGAAACGATCGAGCACCTGCCTGAACCCGAACGCTTCCTCGCTGCACTGCGAAAGCTGGCCAAGCCCAACGCGGTGATCATAATTTCCTGCCCTAATGATCAGTGGTATTATCCCAGTGTCGAACAATCCAACCCGTTCCATTTGCGTAAGTACACTTTCGAGCAGTTCCGGGAGCTGACAACTAGGGTGCTCGGCTCGGGTGCTGTATGGGGCTATGGCGTGCCGATGATCGGCTTTGGCAACGTTACCGACGACGAGGTCGCCGGTCGTGACCAGTTGCTCGGTCAGGCGATGATGCTTGACTTTACGCCCCAGGCTTCCGCGATCACACTGCCGCAACGGCAATTCTCAAATGTAGGGTCGCGAAACTGCAGCTACTTCATCGGCGTCTGGGGCGGCGCCGCCAAGGATCTGCATTCGGCCGCTTTGGTGCCGATTTCGATGGACCAGTATTCCAACATCGTGGCGTGGGAGAGCGCCAACGTTTCGCCCAGCCGGCTTGTGGAACTGGAGGCCGAAAAGCAGCAGATTTCCGCTTCTGTCGGCCAGCTCAAGGCGCAGGCCGCAACAGCTGCGGCTCTGGCTGAGCATGCTCAAGGGGAGCAGGCAAGACTTGCCGACGAACTTTCGACCGGGAAGACTTTAAATTCGAGCCTCGAGGCTCGTCTGGCCGAGATTGCCAGCCAGATCAGCCGCGAACAGTCGCTGTCGACCACACTGCAGCTTGAACTAGAGAGTGAGAAATCAGCGCGGCTGGCATTGGCGCAGCAGCTTGATGCACTGCGTTTGGCACTCGACGCGAAGCAGCAGGATGCGCAATCCTACCGAGTGCAGGCATTTGCGGTGACCAAGGAAGCAGGGCTGCTTACTTCGCAGGTCCAAGCTTTGCGCGAGGCCGTGATCGAAAAGGAAGCGGCACTCGCGACGGCATCGAAGTTGTATGCGGCGCTTGAGAGCATTCGCGATCGATTCGCGGCCAAGCAGGATGAGGCCGAAGCATCGTTGATCCGGTTGCAGGAAGACCACATTTGCCAGCAGAAGCAGTCCGAGTCCGCACTGATTGAGTTGCGTGCTGAACTTGCGGCGCGACAGGCCGATTCCGATGGACACCGAGTGCAGGCGTTCGCGCTGGCCAAGGAAGTTGCGGTACTCACTTCGAATGCCTTGGGATTGAGTGCACAGGTTGCGGAATTGAAGTTTGCCAGGCAGGCCGAGGTCGAAGCCCAATTCATCGCTCAGTCCTCTGCGGCGGATGCCGAACGGGCAGCAGAAGTTGTCGATGTCCAGTTACGCGCGGAGGCTGATGCAACAGCCGGATTGCATGCGGTTCTCAACGAAGTTCGCCAGGATGCTGATCGTTACCGAGTACAAGCCTTCGCCTTATCAAAGGAAGTCGAAATTCTTGCGGGGCGTGTGGCCGCACTCTCGGTTGAGCGAAATCGGGCCTTGAGCGTTCCCGGATCGGCGGTCGGCGATCTGCTTCGCGAGAATGAGGCGCTTAGAACGTCGCGTCAATGCACTGTTGCTAGTCGCCGGTAGTGGAACCGGTGGTCTCAAGGCGCAGATCGTACGCTCCGGCAAATATCGCCTCCGGCGCGCCGGGATCGCGGTTCGGCCGATGCTGCCACCCTCGGTTTTGTCGGTCGCCATGCGCGTTGCACGAAAATTGAACCTCTGACGGCGTGCCTCAGGCACACCTTCGACCGTTCGACTGAATGAGGTGATTGAGAAATGTCCACCCTGTCTCCCGGCCTGCAGCAGGCCACGTATTTTTTCGACGAGCGTCATTTCGTTCTGAGCGATGCCGCCGCCGGGGCATTCGGTCCCAATATTGGCTCGGACGGACGCAATCTCACGATTTCATTCCTGTCGCTAAATCGCGCCAAGCTGTCGATCAAGTTGCTTGATTCGATTGTGCGCCATTTGATCAATTTTGCTGGAGAAGTCTTGATCGGCGACAATGGCTCAAACCCAAGCCAGCTCGATGAGCTGAAGGCCTATGTCGCAACGTTCCCATACCGCTGCCGCATACTGGAATTCGGCCAGAACTTCGGCGTCGGCGGCGGCCGCAATCGGATCATGGCCGAGGCCCGGACCGATTGGGTCATCAGCGTCGACAACGACATCTTCTTCACGCAAAACCCGATCCAGCAATTGCAGTCTGAACTCGCGACGCTCGGCTGCCATTTCATGAGCTTCCCGCTGCTCAATCCGGATATGCAGACACTGTTTTCCTACGGTGCCTGCCTGCAGACCTTGATTCAAGGTGAGCGGCCACGGCTGACCATCAATCCGATCCTGGCACCGGGGAGCAGTATAGATGTCGCCAAGTCGACGGATGCGCCGCGTTCCGCCTTCCTGTGCACGTTCCTGTTCGGTGGCGCGTCGATCCTCAATCGGCATTCATTCCATCGCCTTGGTGGCTACGATGGCGCCATGCTCATCGGTTTCGAGGATATCGATTTCTCGTTGCGGCTGTTTCGCGAAGGTTTCAAGGTCGCGACCAGTGCGCTGCAGTTTCTCGTGCACGATCATCAGAAGGCCGAAAACGCCACCGACGCCGACTACGAGCGGACGCGATACGCACGCAAGACACTGTACGAATCGGCCCTGCATCTGGAAGGCAAGACCGGATTTCGCATTTGGGGTGACGAAGTCGAAAACTGGATGCGCAGCAATGAGAAGAAGCAGGGCTTGATCGTTGTCGATGATGACGCGCTTGCGGGTAGCATTGCGGCACGGCGTGAAGCAGCGGCGACCACGGGTCGCCTTGATCACTGAAACCGACAATTGGGCGTTTGCCAACATCTCCCGCCAATTGAAAAAGCATCTGAGCGATCGGTTCGAATTCGAGATGTTTCCGCTGGTGACGCTAGGAGAAATCGAAAAAAATCGCTGGTTCGCGACCAACTGCGCCGGACATTTCGCCGACGGAGGGGCTGCGGCGCTCGGCATGGCGCTCGTTGCAGCGGAAGACTTCGATATCATCCATGTGTTCTGGCGTGAATTCCTCACTGTAATCGATACACCGCTGCTGGAGAACTACGCCAACCGGCTCGGCATGACGTATGCGCAATTTCGCCGCCGCTTCATCGAAGGCAAGACGATCACGACTTGCGTCTACGATCACTTGTTCCTTGGGGATACGGATATCGCTCTGAGAGAGAAACTGTTTACCCAGTTGGCGTGCACTTACTATGTATCGTCGAATCGGCTGCGCAAGATCTATGAGCAGATTCCGTCCTATCCGGATCCGTCGAATGTTTTGCCGGATGGCGTGGATCTAACTGTTTTCAAGCCGCGGAATCTCGAACGTCTGGATACACTCGTCGATCGTCCGATCCGAATCGGTTGGGTTGGGCATAGTGGTTGGGCTTCCTCGATCGAAGATTTCAAAGGCGTCAACACCATTCTAAATCCGGCAATCGAAGAGTTGCGCGCGGAAGGATTGGCGCTCGAACAACACTACGCCGATCGCAAGGTCGCCTTCATCCCGCATAGCCAGATGCCGGATTATTATGCTGGCATTGATGTTTTGATCTGCACTTCGAAGATCGAGGGCACGCCCAATCCAGTGCTGGAGGCCATGGCTTGCGGCGTTCCAGTGATCTCGACCGATGTCGGGCTGGTGCCTGAATTGTTCGGTCCGCTGCAAATGCAATACATGCTCGCGGAGCGTTCGGTCGCATGTCTGAAAGACGCGATCCGGCGCCTGGACGCCGATCGCAGCCAATTCACGAGGCTTTCCGGCGAAAACCTCAAGCGGATAAAGGACTGGGACTGGTCAAAGAACGCCGAGGGCTTCGCGGTTTTTTTCAACGATGCGTTGCAGCTGCAGAACCTCGAAAGCGGCGAAGTGCGCACGAAGATGTGCATGCTGCCATTGTCAAGTCCCAGCATGGAACCCGACGGTAGCATCCGCCTGTGTTCGGCATCGAGTATCTTTGCCTATTACAACGATACCAACATGGGCAATTGCCAGACTGATAGTCTGGGAAAGGCCTGGACAGGTGATCGCTATCAGGCCGTGCGCAAAGGCCTTCTTACCGGGCATGCGATGAAGCCTTATTGCTCGAAATGCGAATACCGTTTCGACGGACCGGCTTGGCTTTTCCAACTGCACCTTTCACTGCACGCTTACATGAATGGCGATCGCACGCCTGAAGTGCTGGCACTGATCGGCCGCCGCATTGGCCGCCACGAGGAGTATGAGCAGCGCGGCCGAGCTATCGGCCTTGATCCAATCCCACTGCCGCCCGAGCTTCCGTCGATGGCTGAACAGGCCGTGCAGAGTGAAGCCGCTCTGGAACCCGCCAAGTCACTCATGGAGCAACTCGCGCCTCCGTCGCTGATCAACTGCGCCGAACTGCCGATCTATATGGACTTCAATACTCTCAACCGCTGCAATGTGACCTGCACAATGTGCCCGCCGGCGTTGCGTTACGACAAGCTCGGCATCAAGCGCGACGAGTACTATCGTTTGACGCTTGCCGGAGTACGAGAAGATCACCGCTGGAGCGCGCATCGCCACGGCTCATTTCGTTGGTGCCTACGCCGAACCACTGCTCAACAAGGACATCTTCGCGCTTGTCGCCAACGCCAAGTCGAAGGGCGCGTTCACGGCGATCACTACCAACGCCATGGCCTTGAGCCGCGTCTTCGGCGCGAAGTTGCTCGACGCCGGACTCGACATGATGACCATCTCGCTGCACGGCGCCACCAAGGAAGTCGCCGAAGGCATCATGGAGAAAAGCAACTTCGAGCGGATCATCAGCAACATTCGCACCTTCCAATCGCTCAAGAAGGAGCGCGGTACGACTTAAGCCTGAGATCTACTTCAATTATGTCACGCAGAAAACGAATGCCGTCGACATGCCGGCGTTCGTCGAACTGGCGGCGGATCTAGGCGTTACATTCGTCAACTTCATCCATCTGATCGATGGCGACGAAGCGGTCGACAAGGGCGACAACCTGATCAATCACCCCGACTTGCTGGTGCCGAATGTGCTGTCGGCACAGGCGAAGGCAAAAGAACAGGGAGTGGTGCTGAACGTCAGTCCGGCCTATGAAGAGGTGATTGCCACGTATTCCGTCGGGCGATCGAGTGCGGTGCGGCGCTAGTCGCCGAGAAGGCAGCCGCCGCAGTGAGCTGATTGGCACTCGTTGCGCGCGCAACCGCTGTGTCCGCGCGACCTCGCGGCCAAGAATTTGGCGGCGGGGGCGAGTGGCGTCGACGTTCTAAACGCCCCGTTAACCCTGCGTTCCTAGGCTCCGACGAGATCGTTCCGCGTTCCTTTTCGATTCGGCCTCTGGAGCGCGCCTTGAACGTCGGCAGACAAATCGGCTGGTTTGTGCTCGGCTTTGCCGTAATCACGATCCTTGGTCTGATCGTGGATCCACGCGGCGCGCGCGCGCAGGGCTCGTCGGTCACCACCATCAATCCGCCGCCGCGGGGCCAGGAAGTGCAGCTCCGGCGGGGGGGGCTGCCGACACCGTTCGATCCGGCAACTGCCGAGCAGCCGCGCCGGGGGCAGGGGGCGCCGGTGCCAGAAGATCCGCAAGGCGAAGGTGCGGACGGCGCGGAGAATGGCGACGGCGACGTTGTTCCTTCCCGAGATATAGTCGGTCAGCGTCGTGCTGCAAGGGACGGCGACCTCAATACGCAGGAAGGCCCGATACAGGATACCGATGGCCTGATCGCGACCGGTGAGCCGCAGAGCCCGCAGGACGGCGCCGATGCGACCATCATCGACACACGGTCGCCGGATGACATCGCCGTTTTCGAGAACCCACCGGCGGGCTTCGATCCGCGCCTGTTCCAGGCCGAGGTCGACCCGGTCCTGGATCGGCGTCCTGAACGGCTGTTCCGATTTGAGCCATTCGATCCGCGCGGCATCAGGCTCGGCAATTTCGTGCTGCTGCCGGAGGCCGAATTCGGCTCGAGCTACTTTTCGAACGTGTTCCGTTCGTCGCGAGGCCGGTCGGACGTCGTGTTCGACGTCAAGCCGTCAGCGCGTCTTGTTTCGAACTGGCGCACGCACGCGCTCGAATTCCGCGCCACCGGATCATTCAGCCACTTCAACGAATTTTCGACCGAGAACGATCGCGCCTACACCATCGAGACGCGCGGTCGCCTCGACCTGTCGAAGCGTACCAACATCGAAGCGCTGATGTCGCGCGACGTCGCCCAGGACAGCCGCTCGTCGATCAACGCGCCGGCATCCGCCGCCAACCGCGCCGACATCACGACGGACCGGTTCGCCGCCACCTTGAACCACCGCTTTAACCGCTTGAGCCTGCAACTGCGCGGCTCGGTATGCGGAAGCGAGCTATGGCGCCAGCGAAGCGCTCGGCGGCGGCTCGATATCGAATAACGACCGCGATCTGCGCACCACCGAGGAAGCGGTGCGCGCCACTTGGGAATTCAAGCCGGCACTGTTCACCTTCGTCGAGGCCGGTCTCAATCAGCGTGAATACAAGGCTGCGGCGCTGTCCGATGGCATCCGTCGCGATTCGACCGGCGAGCGCTACCGCGTCGGCATTTCGTTCGGCAATTCCGGCTCCCGCGTCCGTGGCGAAGTCAGCACCGGCTATGGCACGCAGCGGCCAGACGATGTGCGACTGCGCGATACTTCCGGCGTTCTGTTCGATGCCAATCTCGCCTATCGCTACAGTGCGCTGACCTCGTTCCTGTTCACTGCCCGCTCGGACGTGACCGAGTCGACGCTGGCGAACTCCGGTGGCGCCTTTTCGCATCAGGTCGGCCTCGAAGCGCGGCATGCGTTCAAGCGCTACCTGATCGGCTCGGCCGGCATCAGCTACACGACGCAGGATTACGAGGGGGTGAGCCTCAAGGAAAACGAGTGGAAATCGACGCTCGGCCTCGAATATTTCCTCAATCGCGAGATCGTGCTGTTCACGAAATACCAGCACACTGCTTTCGAATTCGACCGATCGTGCGCGCAACTACAACGCCGATGAGATGCGCGTCGGCATGCGCATCCGACAATAAGGCGAGCGCCCGCTCAGATCGGCGCCACGATCAACACTATGCCGTCGACGCCGGTGATTTTGACCGAGGCACCTTCCGGCATATCGGGGCCGGATGCGGTCCAGGTCGTATCGCCGATGCGTACCTTGCCGCGTCCGCCCGAGATCGCAGTCTTCGACGAGTGCGGTGCGTCCGACGTACTGCTGGCCGCGAATATTGAGATCGGGCTCATCGCTCGTCATTCGCATCGGGCTGGCATAGCCGCGCAGGAAAACGACGAAAGCAGCGGCGGTGAGCGCGAAGGCGATCAGTTGCCAGCCCCAGGCGATGCCGGTCGCGAATACGATGATCGATACGATGATGGCGGCGAACCCGAACCAGACGAAATGCACGCCCGGCATCACGATTTCGAGGCCGAGCAGGAGGGCGCCGAGCAGCAGCCAGCTCCACATCGGGTCGACTTCCGACAGAAAATTAACAATCGCGGTCATCGACGGTCATCCTGCGGTTGTGCCCGGCATGCTGCCGCCGGGAGGAAGCGGCGAGGACTGCTACCACACCGGCGTTAATACCGTTCGAATCCCCGCATCAATTCCCAATCGGTGATGCGTCGGTCGTACTCGAACTGCTCCCATTTGGCGGTGTGCACATAGTGGTCGACCACCGCGTCGCCGAAAGCCTTGCGCATGAATTCGGACTTTTCGAGAGCGGCGGTGGCGTCGCGTAAGGTCTTGGGCACCTCGGGCAGTGACTTGCCACCGTAGGCGTCACCGGCATGCGGCGCGCCCAGTTCCAGCTTCTCGTCGACGCCGGCCATGCCAGATGCGATCAGGGCTGCGAAGGCGAGATAGGGGTTGAGATCGGCGCCGCCGACCCGGCACTCGATGCGGATCGCCTTGCTGTTCTCGGCGCACAGCCGGAAGCCGGCGGTACGGTTGTCGCGGCTCCACACCGTTTTTGTCGGCGCGAAGGTGCCGGCCTGGAAACGCTTGTAGGAGTTGATGTAGGGCGCCAGGAAATAGGTGATGTCGGGGGCATACTTGATCTGGCCGGCGACGAACGAGCGCATCAGCGCCGACATGCCGTATTCGGCCTTTTTGTCGAGGAACAGCGGCGTCTTACCGGCCTTGTCCCAGAGCGAGGCGTGCACATGCGCCGACGAGCCGGCGAGATCGTAGCGCCACTTCGACATGAAGGTCACCGCCTTGCCCTGGGTCCAGGCAATTTCCTTGATGCCGTTCTTCATGATCACGTGGCGGTCGGCCATTTCGAGCGCATCGGAATAGCGGACGTTGATTTCTTCCTGCCCTGGGCCCCATTCGCCCTTGGAGTTTTCGACCGGGATGCCGGCTCCCTGCAGCCCCTTGCGGACGGCGCGCATCACGCCTTCCTCCTTGGTGGTCTGCTAAGATGTTGTAATCCTGGATGTAGCTGCCCGAGGTCTTGAGGCCGTGAAAACGCTTGGCGGCAGCGCTCTCATAGCTCTCGTCGAACAAGTAGAATTCGAGCTCCGAGGCAAGGTAGGCGCGCATGTCGCGCTTTTCGAGGCGAGCGATCTGGGCCTTCAGGATCTGGCGCG
Organism: uncultured Alphaproteobacteria bacterium; assembly: GCA_963732635.1. Lineage (GTDB taxonomy): Bacteria > Pseudomonadota > Alphaproteobacteria > Rhizobiales > Hyphomicrobiaceae > JAKFWF01. The sequence goes on along the minus strand of CAVTAL010000022.1, from coordinate 111,368 downwards.
GCGAGTGCGGTACATCGTGCTGATGGTGATCGAGCACGTCGCACAGGACGACGGCGGTGCCTTCGAGCCAGGGCGTGCGGGTGATGGTCGATAGGTCGGGCTTCATGACGAAGTCGCCGTAACCCTTCTCCCAACTTGCGGCCTGGTAGCCGGGCACTGGCTCCATGTCGATGTCGTTGGCGAGCAGGTAGTCGCAGGCGTGGGTCTCCTCATGCGCGCCGCCGAGGAAGAATTCGGCCTGGAAGCGCTTGCCGATCAGACGGCCCTGCATGTCGACGAAGGCGACGACGACGGTATCGATCTCGCCGGCCTTGGCGGCGGTTTTCAAGGCATCGAACGACATATTACCGGCCATGGCAGTGGTCATCCCTTTGCAGCGTGTTGGTTCCCATGCCGCCATGTTGGCGCGCGCCTGGGTTGTTGTCGAGGGACGAACCGGACCGAAGACGGACCGCGGATGGAGCGCGGATGGAGCAGGGATGGATCGGGGCCGGACTGGGAGAGGATTGGAAGTCATGGGGACCGTTACCGACTGTCGCCGTCGGCGCAATGCGACCCGAAGTCTTTGGCCGTCGCTTTCTGATCTCTCCTCCTGCAAACATGGTGTTGATACAAGTCATTTGGTCGCTTTGCTGCTTGCCCTGCTTGGGCGGTTCAATTTTTCCTCTCGATTCGAGGGGAGCGGGACGGCCGGCCACGGCGGTTTTCCGCAAGGGTATTGGATGTGGCAAGGGCCACCCCACGACAGGATTTTTGGCATTCAGGCACCACTCCTCCGGATTAAGCGCGGACGCCGGGTTCCAGACGCCGGCTGGGGGCGTGGACGAGCCTCGGTCGCCGGGAGTGCGTCCCCCACTGTACCTACCGACCTGTAACCCCACACGCGGCCTGCGGTCGCCACCAGTTGGCGTCCCCTCTGCGCATGAGGTCGAGGGGAAGAATAACACGAGGCGGGGAACCGTTGATAACTCGGTGAGTCGGAAATCGGAAGTCGGAAGTCGGAGAAGTCAGAAGTCAGAAGTCAGAAGTCGAGAATTCGTGAGGTGATGAGTGGTGAGTGGTGAGTGGTGAGGAGGTCGTGCGCGTTCACTTCCCCTCCCCCTTTTTGAGGGGGGAGGACGGCATGCCATCACTTAGCGTCAGCTAAGTGATCCTCGGCATGCCCAGGTGGGGGTGACAGTGACAGCGGTTCGAATCGCTGACGAACGTAGTGCGCGGTGCACGGCTCGGTTTGTGGGGCGCGGCCGAACATCAGTAATCGGAGTCATTCCAGCCCGCGAATACATTGATCGCTTCGTAGGTCGGTTAGAGCCCGATCGCGAGACCCGACGCGGCTGGCACCGCTCGTGCATGTCGGCTCTCGCAAGCGGGCTCTAGCCGACCTACGGGACTGCACATGAATTCCGTAGGTCATTGCTTCTGCGGTTTGTCTATAAGTGCCTCGCTCCCCGCTCAGAGCCCGCGACCACCCTCACCCCCACCTGGCCGCGCCGAGGACGAATTGGCAAGCGCCAACTCGGCCCTCTCCCCGAAGCGACGGGGGAGAGGGAAAGTGCAGTGAGCGGGAACCAAGCGTCGGGTGTGCAACACAAGAGTGTTTACGAATGTAACGGAACCGCGTCGCTGCCACTTGCGGTTTGCGCATGTCGGCAACGGTTCGCGATTTTACTCAGTCCCTGAGCAACTCGTTGATGCCGGTCTTGGAGCGCGTTTGGGCGTCGACGGTCTTGACGATCACGGCACAGTAGAGCGATGGCCCCGGCGAGCCATCCGGCAGCGGTTTGCCGGGCACGTTGCCCGACACCACCACTGAATAAGGCGGCACGCGGCCGATGTGCACCGCGCCGGTGCTGCGATCGACGATCTTGGTCGACGCCGAAATAAACACGCCCATCGACAGCACCGAGCCTTCGCCGACGATCACGCCTTCGACCACCTCGGAGCGGGCGCCGATGAAACAATTGTCCTCGATAATGGTCGGATTGGCCTGCAGCGGCTCCAGCACGCCGCCGATGCCAACACCGCCCGACAAATGGACGTTTTTGCCGATCTGGGCACAGGAGCCGACCGTTGCCCAAGTGTCGACCATGGTGCCGCTGTCGACGTAGGCGCCGAGGTTGACGAACGACGGCATCAGCACCACGCCCGGCGCGATGTAGGCCGACTTGCGCACAACCGCCCCCGGCACGGCACGGAAGCCGGCCGCTTTGAACTTGGCGGTGTCCCAATCGGCGAATTTCAATGGCACCTTTCGTAGCCGAACACCTGGTGGCCGGGGTCGATCGAAGTAACAAAACGATCGTTGTCGCTGAGGCGGAATGACAGCAGCACCGCCTTTTTCAGCCACTGGTGGACGGTCCACTCGCCCATGTTCGAGCCGGCGACTTTCTCGGCGACGCGCAGCTTGCCGTTGTCGAGCAGGTTGAGCGCGGTTTCGACCGCATCACGCACCGCGCCCTTGGTTTGGGTGTTGATGGTATCGCGCGCCTCCCAGGCGGCCTCGATGGTCTTCTGCAGATCGGCGTTGGACATGACGTGGCCCCTAGGCAGTGCTGTGGAATGGCTGGCCCGACTTGTCGCGTGGCAGATCGAGGGTGTCAATCGGTCGGGATCGGCTCGTCGCGCAACTGGGTTCTAGCCGACCACTCGCCTATGCGAGTTGTCCTGCGGCTGCCGGCCAGATCGCGGGACGCGTGTCGGCAGCCGTGACAATAATGTCGGGTCTCGCAAGGGGGCTCTACCCGACCTACAGGCAATGTCATCGATCTTGGCTGCTGCAATTTATGGGGAAGATCGTTGCGGCAATATGGGCCTTGTGCAGAATGCATGTCGGCGTGCAATCGTAGGTCGGGTAGAGCCCCCTTGCGAGACCCGACATGATGAGGCCGGACGATGCGCTATCGACGGATTCGGATCGAAGGCGCGACGTACTTCTTCACAGTTGTCACGCACCAGCGGCGACCGCTGTTCCGCGACGCGGAGCCGGTGAACCTGCTCAATGAGGCGATCACGAAGGTGCAAGCTTGGCACCCCTTCGTGGTTGATGCCCAGGTCATACTTCCCGATCATCTTCACACATTGTGGACATTGCCGGACGGCGATGCCGGTTACTCGAAACGGTGGCGTCTGATCAAAGAGGCATTCACCCGATCGTATGCAAAACGAGGCTTCAATGTCGAGCCGAGGCCATGGCAAAGCCGGTTCTGGAACACCTGATCCGCGACGAATGTGATTTTTCAGCACACCTCGACTACATTCATCTCAATCCGGTGCAACACGTTTCGTGAAGGCGCCGCGCGATTGGCCGCATTCCACGTTTCCGCAGTGGGTGGCGCGCGGCGTCTACGAGCCGGCTTGGGGTTCAGATGTCCCGTCCGCGTTGCCGGCCTGGGCGAAGCGGCATGAGTAGCACCGGCTAATATTGCGCCCGGCATTCGTCGGGTCTCGCAAGGGGGCTCTACTCGAACTACCAACCTGCGATTACAACTCGATCTCGCCGTCGACCACGTGGTTGAGGCTCGTGCCCTCGGCCGTCAGCACGACCTTGACCTTCAACTTGCCAGGGCTTGTCAGCTTGCCGTCGCGGACGATGCGTTCGATTTCCTGCTGCGAGGTGACGCCGACCTGCTTCAGGAATTTCCGCATCGACATGTTGAATTTTTCGTCGTGTCATGGCACGTGCCTTTCGATGTCAAGTTCAGTTTGGCGCACTTCTATCACACCGTGAAGCGCAGGCCTTGCGCCTCCGCCATATGCAGCAGCGAGCGTTCGGCGAGCGCGGTGATGGTCAGCAGCGGATTGACGCCGAGCGAGCGCGGGATCACCGAGCCGTCGATCACGTGCAGTCCGCGATGAACCTCGGTGCCAGTGGTGCCGGCAGAACACCTCGCCCTTGTGGTTGACGACACCGTCGGCGGCCTCCGCTCCCATGGCGACTCCGCCCAAGGGATGCGCGGTTGCCGGTTGATGTCCCATCACCGTGCCGGCGAGCGGGTTCTTGACGTAAGAGCCGCCGACGCTCGTCACCAGCTTGCCGAGCAACTCGTCGAGGCGCTGGTAGACCGGCTCGTCCTTGGCGCCGGGCCAGCTCAGGACCAGCCGGTCGCCGTCGAGCGAGAACCGTGCCCGCGGCGCTGTCGTGGCTGACCGCGAAGAACGTCTGCAGGCTGGCGAACGGGCCCTTGTAGACGCCCGAGACGAGGCTCTGCAGCGCGCCGAGCAAACGGCCGTTGGGCACGAACATCACCGGCAAGATCGGCGCCATCGCCGATGGCACCGCGCCTTCCTGGATGGTGACCTCGTTGGCGAGATTGTCAGGCGTCGCGGATTTCGAGCTGGCCCGCGACCGAGGCGCCGACGGGCGCGATCTCGACCTTGGCCGGGTGGCCGACGCCGATGCCGTTGATCGGGATTTTCGCGCCGTAGCCGAAGGCGATGATGTCGCCGTTGGCCGAGAACCGCTGGCCCAGTCGGTCGGAGACCTTGAGACCCTTGTCGCGCGAACGCAGCAGGATTTCGGCCGACCCGAGCGTGCCAGCCGACAGGATCACCTGCGCCGCGCTGACGGTCTGGGTCTCCGGCGCTGCCGGCCGATCGAGCCGCGTGAAATGCACGACCCACGTGCCGTCGGCGGCGCGGCCGACGTGGCTGACCTTGGCGTGCGTGAACAGCTCCGCGCCGTGCGCCTTGGCGTCCGGCAGATAGGTCAGCGCCACCGTGTTCTTGGCGCCGACGTTGCAGCCGGCGCAGCAGTCGCCGCAGCGGGTGCAGGCCGATTGCGCGATGCCGGCGGCGTTGACGGTGTCGGCGAAGCTCACCGCCACGCGCGGCGCCACCGGGGTCACGCCGAGTGCCGCGCCGGCCTTGGCCAGCGACTGGAACTTGGTCAACGATGACGCCTGCGGATCGCTGGCCGGCCGCAACCACGCCTCGGCCCGGCGATAGCCCTCGTCGAGCAGGCCATCCTGACGGATCTGCCCCGGCCACACCGGATCGGCGAACACGCGGGCGTCGGGTCGCAGCGACACGCCGGCATTGACCAGCGAGCCGCCGCCGAGACCGCGTCCGACCAGCACGTGCATGTCATCGCCAAGGCGAACGTCGAACAGCGCGGTTTCCGAGCCGGTGCTCATGCGCTTGCCGGTGACGCGCATTTCGGCGCGCAGCTCCGGGAACTTCGACGGGAAGCCGCCGGTCTCGACCTCGCGGCCGCGCTCCAGCACTGCCACCCGCTTGCCGGCGCGCGACAGGCGAGAAGCAGCGACGCCGCCGCCATAACCGGAACCGACGATCACCACGTCGTAGGTGGGCTTCAACTCATCGAGCGGACGGGCGAGCGGCCATGGCGCGGACAGTCCTTCAGCGAAACTTGACCGGAAAATCGATAGACGAGCTGGCTTGGCTGCGAGCCGCCCGGCGGAGTTGGAAACTTGGTGTTGCGGATCGCGGCGAGCGCGGCCTCGTCGAGTGTCGAATTGCCGCTCGATGACAGCGACGCGGGCGCGCAGCAGGGTGCCGTCGAGTCCGAGCGCGAAGTTGATGACGACTTCGCCACGAGCGCTTCCGATCTGGCGCAGTTTCGGCGGATTGCGCTGCCACCGCCTGCTGCACGCTGCGGGCATAGACGCCGAGTTCGCCGGTGATCGCGATCGCCGCCGATTGCATGGCGCTTCTCGACCACCGAGGTGCCCTGCGCGGTGGCGCCACCCAGCGCCTCGGCGACGGCGGCTTCGGACGGTGCGCTCGGCATGGCCGCAACCGTGATGCCGGGCGGCGTCTTGGTCTCGACCGGTCTTTCGGGAGCTTCCACCGGTTGCTCGGCCTTGGTGCGGGGCGATCGTGATCGCCGGCAACTCCGGCAACGGCGGTTCGGGCTTCACGACGGCATCTGGAATGACGAGATCGGCGATTTTCCACTTTCGCCGCCGTTTCCGGTTTCATCTCGAGCCTGCGATCGGGCGCCTCGGCGGCGGCTTCCTGCTGGCGGTCCGAGCCGTCGCGCTCGTCGAGCCTGGCCATTCGCGCCGGCAGCCGATTCGGCGCCGCCATCGGCAATCGCCTGCAACGCCGACGCCTGCACCATATCGACGCTGATGGCTTCGAGATCGGTGCCGCCGCCACCGAGCGCATTGTCGGCGACGGGCCAGTTCAGGACGCCGAATACCGCCGCGTGCAGCATCGCGGCGGTGGCGAGGCAGCGCAACCAATAGGCGGTTTCGCGCGGTTCGGCCGGCGGGATCAGCGGCATGTCCGGCGACAAGCCGGTGTCGCCGTCGAACACGGCCAAGGCTGCGTCGTCGTCAGGCGGTATCGCGATGTCGGCTTCGGCCACCATGAACGGGTATTGAGCCGACCGAAGCCGGCCGGTCAAGCGGTCGGGCGCCGCAGTCCCGTGCCTTACCGCCGCTCGCGCACCATCATCATGAGAACAAGGCCGATCACCAGGAAGGCCAGGATCGCGGCCATGCCCTGGCGCTGGTCGCCGGTCCAGGTGGTGACATAGCCGACCACCAGGGGCGCGGCGAAGGCAGTCGCCTTGCCGGAGAACGCGAACAGGCCGAAGAACTGGGTCACCCGGTCGACCGGGGCCAGTCGCGCGATGAGGCTGCGGCTCGACGCCTGCACCGGGGCGGCGACGAGGCCGATCAGGATCGCGAAGGCCAGGAACACCTGCTCGCCGATGGCCGAGAACGGCGCGCTGCCCGGCACCTTCGCCGGCACGACCTGGGTATACAGGACGTGCGTCTTGTCGACCGACAGGATGCCGAGCGCGCCGACGATGATCACCATCAAGGCGAGGATGATCACCCGCTTCGAGCCGATCTTGTCGTCGAGAAAACCGCCGAGGAACGCGCCGATCGCGCCCGCCAGCACCACGATGATGCCGAACATGCCTTGCTCGCGCAGACCCCAGTCGAACACCGCCGAGCCGTAGATGCCGCCGAACACGAAGATGGCGGTCAGGCCGTCGCTGAAGATCATGCGGGCGATCAGGAAGGTCAGGATCTCCGGATGCGCCGGCAATTCCTTCACCGTCGCCCAGAAGCCGCGCAGGCCGTCACGCACAGTGCCATGCACCGCGTGGCGGGGCGCGTCCGGCGTGAACAGGAACAGCGGCAAAGAGAAGATCAGCAACCAAAGCGCCGAGAACGGGCCGACCAGCCGATCGCTCTCGTGCGTGGCGGCGTTGAGGTTCAAGGCGGGTGAGAAGCCGAGCATGGTCTTGCCGGTGGTCGGGTCGGTGGCGACGAAGCCCGCCATGAAAACGAGGGCGACGAGGCCGCCGACGTAGCCCATCGCCCAGCCGGTGCCGGACAGCTTGCCGATCTTGTCGCGCGGCACCAGCGTCGGCATCATCGCGTTGAAGAACACGACGGCGAATTCCGCGACCGCGCTCGCCACCACGAACGCGGCCATGACGAGCCACAGATTGGCGCCCTTGAGACCGGGTGTCGCGAGCCACAGCGTCGCCATGGCGGCGGCGAGAATGACGACGAAGATCGCCAGCCACGGCTTGCGCTGACCTTTTACGTCGGCGACCGCGCCGAGCAGCGGCGATCCGACCGCGATCAGGATGCCGGCGGCGGCGGCGGCGTAGCCCCACAGCGCCTGGCCATGCGCCTTGTCGCCGACCACGTAGTTGACGAAATAGGGGCCGAACAGGAAGGTGACGATCAGGGTATAGAACGGCTGCGTCGCCCATTCGAACATCACCCAGCCGGCGAGCGCGCTGGTCGGTGCCGATTGCGTCACGCCACCTGGCGCAGCGGTGTTCGAAGCCGTGGTTGGTGCCGACATTGCCGTCCCCCGATTGCGCTGCGTCACCGGCAGCGATACCGACCGTCATGTGAGGGCGGACGGCGGCTGGCAAGCGATTTGTTGCCTCCTAGTGCAAATCCTGGCCGTCCGGTGTAGGCAAGCGACCATGAACTATCGCCACGTCTACCATGCCGGAAATTTCGCCGATGTGCTGAAGCACATCGTGCTGGCGCTCGTCATCGAGCGGCTGAAGCTGAAGGATACGCCGTTCCGCGTCATCGATACCCATGCCGGTGTCGGCTTCTACGCGCTCAACCACGGCCCGGCCGACAAGACCGGCGAGTGGCGGCAGGGGATCGCGAAGATCTTTGGCGCCGACGCTGCGCCATTGCCGGACGACGTGGCCGAGATCCTGGCGCCCTACCTCGACCTGATCGCGGCCGAGAACGATGCCGCGGCGAAGGCCGAGATCACCCGCTATCCGGGCTCGCCGATGGTCGCGCGTCGGCTGATGCGGCGCGGCGACCAGCTGGTCGTCAACGAGTTGCATCCAGATGACCGGGCGCGGCTGGCCGAGCTGTTCGACGGCGATCATCAGGTCAAGGTGCTGGGGCTCGACGGCTGGATCGCGCTGAAGTCGCTGCTACCGCCGAAGGAGCGCCGTGGCGTGGTGCTGATCGATCCGCCGTTCGAGGAACCGGGCGAGCTCATTCGCCTCACCGAGGGGCTGGTCGCCGCCGTGCGCCGGTTCGAGACCGGCACCTATGTGCTCTGGTACCCGATCAAGGAGCCGAAAATCGTCGCCCGCTTCCATCGCGCCATTGCCGAGACCTGCCATCGCGAATGCCTGATCGCCGAGATCATGCTGCGCGAGCCGCGCCATCCGGAAAAGCTCAACGGCTGCGGCCTCGCCATCGTCAATCCGCCGTGGCAGCTCGAAGAACAGCTCGCGGTTGTGATGCCGGCGCTGGCCGAGCGGCTGGCCGAGGACAGCGGTGGCGGCTATCGGCTGCAGCGCCTCGTGCGCCGACAGGTACCGCGCTCCGACGATCGGTAATTGCACTATGGCCAGCGCGCCACGGCGCAGCGGAAAACGTCGTTCAGTGCTCGACAGCGTGGCGCTGGCGGGGCACACCGGCTGCACGAGTTCATTCATGCGTTCCGACTTCCCCCGCCCGCTTCCGAGGAGACTCACCATGCGCAAGACGACCGTTCTGATCGCCGCCGCCGCCATTTTGGCCGCCGGCTTGGCCGTGACCACCGCCAACACCGCCGAAGCCGCCAAGGGCAATTGCTTTGGCAAGGCCGCGGAAGGCACCAACACCGACGAAGCCGGCGCCAAGTTCCAGGCCTATGAAGCCATCCTGCAGTCGTTCGATTGGGGTGCCTGGGCGTCTTGGATGTCGAACAAGACGACGCCCGGCTACAAGATCACCACCAACAAGACCCGCTGCACCAAGGGCGGCCTCGGCTACACCTGCGTGACCCAGGCGACGATCTGCAAAGTCTGAGGGTTCGCGCTCGTTTCGAGAATTATGCCGGTGCCGGAAGGTGCCGGCATAGTCGTTTTCGGGCGCTGGCGGTGTAGATCGTGTCGCTGCCGCTACAGCTGGATGCAAAAGCCGCCTCGGTAACGATCTTCTGTTGAAGAATTCGTTGAGGATTTGCGCTAAGCTTCGACGCACAGGTTTTTGGCTCGGGCTAAGGAGCGGCTCACATGCTGCGCTATGCAACTCTTTCACTTCTGGCTGGCGCCGCCGCGCTGGTCGCGCTCGGCGGGACTGCGGAAGCAGCCAAGAAAAAGCCGGTCCGGAGCATCGTCGAGACGCAGGAAAGCCGCGACGAGCGCACCTCGCGCTCCTATCGCCGTGGCCCCCAGGTGCGCGGCTTCGTGCAGCGCCGTGGCGGCTATTCATACGCCGCGTCGGACAGCATCAATACCTATGGCGACAGCTCGTCGCGTTACAGCGGTTACAGCCTGTTCCGCAACAACGACTTCGGCCGTCAAACCAGCAGCGGACCGTTTGACAGCGACTTCTTCTTCGACAGCGGCGTGTCGCCCCGTGGCGGCAACTCGCCCTATCAGAATTGAGTGTCGGCTGTTGCGCATGCACGTGAAGTAGTTGCGCAACATTCCACCGTCGAACGCGCGAATTCAAACCCTCGTCGGCTAGGCAGGGCTTGTGTCTTCCAGCTATAGGAAGTCGCAGAGCCTTATAGTTAACCGACAGGGGTCCCATGCGACTGCGCGCCACGATCACCGCTTTGAGCACTGTACTCGCCCTCGGCCTCGCCGCTGATGCCGCGAATGCGGCCTGCACCCGTTTGGCCTTCTCGGTCAATGATTACGGCAAAGCCGGTCCGACCAAGGACGCGATGAGCCTGCTCGACAAGTACGCCGCCCAGTGGACCTCGGAACGCGGCATCAAGAAATTCACCGTCGGCAAGAAAGACGTGACCTGCGAGCTGTTCCTCGATTTCGGTGTGTTCGACGAACACACCTGCAAGGCGACCGCCAGCGTCTGCTGGGAAGGCAACAAGATGCCGGCCGATGCCGCCGCCCCGGCGATGGGCGTGAAGACCAAGTCGGCCGCCGCCAAGCCGGCTGCACCTAAGACCACCGGCACAGTTCCCGCCGCAGCGCCGAAGCCGGCGGCACCGAAGCCGCAGTGATAACGCCAACCTTGGTGCGGTTCTGAATGCTTGGTGCCGTAAGGTTGGGTTAGCGCCACTTTGGCGCGTAACCCAACATTCCAAGGCCGGACGAAATTGTTGGGTTACGGCCGCGAGTGGCGGCCTAACCCAGACTGTATGTCCCTTCCTCGCAAGAGGCGACTCACCCTCGATGAGCTTATCGAGGGTTGCCCGGATTGGCCGGGCAGAGCCTCACACAAGGAGGGCGAGTCATGGGACAGTATAGCGAAGCTTTCATCGGAATCGATACCTCGAAGTTGAAGAATGCGGTGGCCGTTGCCGACGGCGGGCGCGGCGGCGAAGTGCGCTTCCAAGGCGAGTTCGACACCACCGAAGCGGCCACCTGCAAGCTGGTCGCCAAGTTCGCCGCGCGCTACGACAAGGTGACGTTCTGCTACGAGGCCGGGCCGACGGGGTACGGGCTCTACCGCCTGATCAAGAGCCTCGGCCACGACTGCATCGTGGTGGCGCCGTCGCTCATTCCGTCGAGGCCCGGCGACCGCATCAAGACCAACCGGCGCGACGCCGAGAACCTCGCCCGGCTGCTCAGGGCCGGCGAGTTGACGGCGGTGTGGGTGCCCGACGAGCACCACGAGGCGATGCGCGATTTGAGCCGGGCGCGCGAGACGGCGATCGACGATCTGAAGCGCAAGCGCCTGCAGATCTCATCGCTGCTGCTGCGGCTCGGGCTGCACTATCCGGGCAAGAAGACGTGGGGGAAAGCGCACCGCAACTGGCTGCGTGCACAGAAGATAACCCACCGTGAACAGCGCATCGTGTTCGAGGAGGCGCTCGGCGCGGAGGCCGAGGCGCAGGCGCGTGCCGACCGTCTCGCGGCGGCGATCCGCGCGGCGCTGCCGGAGTGGTCGCTGGCCGCGATGGTGACGGCGCTGCAGGCGATGCGCGGCATAGATACCATCGCGGCGGTGACGATCCTCGCCGAGATCGGTGACCTGTCGCGGTTTGCGAGCCCGCGTGAGCTGATGGGCTATCTGGGCCTAGTGCCGTCGGAGCGCTCGACCGGCGACAGCGTCAAGCGCGGCGCGATCACCAAGGCCGGCAACCGGCGTGCACGACGCATGCTGGTCGAGGCGTCGTGGAGCTACCGGCACCCGCCGCGCATCGGGCGCGAGAAGCAGGCCAAGGTCGATGCGGCGCCGGAGGCCGTGCGCGCCATCGCCTGGAAGGCGCAGTCGCGGCTGTCGGCGCGCTATCGGGCGCTCGGCCGGACGGGCAAGCGGCCGACGGTCGCGGTGACCGCGATCGCCCGCGAACTCGCCGGCTTCATCTGGGCGGTCGACCGGGCGATGCACGCAGCTGCGCCGGCGCGGATCTGATCGGACGCAGACCCGCACATCACAATGCGACAACGCAACGTAAACGGATGGTAGGCTAACATATGTGCGTGCAGAGGCGGGGACGGGGCAACGGCAGGGGAACCCTCGGGTAGGTTGTGTGGCCGGTCGCAAGACCGATGCCCGTACCCAGACAGAGGCAGCCCCGGACGAACAAACGGAAATGCGGTGTCGACCCGCGAATCAGAGCTTGATCACCGACGTCTCGAGCCCCGTCCCCCCTTCTGCACGAACCAGCAAACGACAGCGGCTTGCCTTCGCAACGCCGCAACGAAAACCCGCGCGCATCGTGGTTGACAAGGGACATCAGAACCTACGGTTTGCCCGCTGCCACCAGCCGTTCCGAGCGCAGCCGATGCCGGTTGTCGGTCAACAACCACACCGCGCCGATGCCGGCCAGCAGGATGCCGAGCGCGGTGGTGCCGGCGATCACGCACAGGATCATGATCTGGTACCGGGCGGCGTCGACCGGATCGGCGCCGGCCAGGATCTGACCTGTCATCATGCCGGGCAGCGATACCAGGCCTGCCGCCGCCATCACGTTGATGATGGGGGTCATGGCCGTGCGCAATGCCCCTGACAGCACATCGCGCATGGCCTCGAAACGGGTGGCGCCGAGGGCCAATCGCGCCTCGATGGACGGCCGTTCGCGCCCGACCGCGGTGGTCACGGTGTCGAGCACCAGACTGACACCGGTCAGCGCATTGCCAAGGACCATGCCGAGGATCGGCAGCAGCGTGCGCGGTGTCCACCAGGGATCGGCGGCGATGATCAAGCCAACCGCGTAGAGTGTGCCGACGAGCCCGCTGAACAGCAGTGCTGATGTGCCGAGGCCCCAATGCTGCCAGCCGCTACCGATGCGATGGGGCGCGCGGGCGATCGCTTCCCAACTGGCGACACCGATCATCATCAGGGCGAACGCCGCGGTGAGCCACGGCGAACCCTGCTCGAACACGAATTTGAGGACGAAGCCAATGGCGCCGAGCTGCAGCGCCATGCGCACGGCCGCGATCAGCAGCGAGCGTTCGAGGCCGAGCCGGAAGCCCCATGACAGCAGCGCATTGAGGCCAAGCAGCAAGCCGGCAAGACCGAGATCGACGAGGGTGAGCGAATGGTAGGTCACGGGCCATGCTCCCACCGTTGCGCCAGCGTCGCCACCCGGTCGTCGGCGGCCGGTCGGGGCTCGTCCGGCGCGGTCGAGGGTTCTGACGGTTCCGGTCGTGCATCCTTTGGTGCGCGCCAGCAGCAGCCGCTTGTGGGCGAGCCGCGCGACTTGGCCTTGGTCATGGCTGACCAGGATGATGGCGCGCCGCGAAATCAGCAGAAAGCGGATCATCTCCTCGGTGAGGGCGGCTGATTGCGGGTCGAGCGCGCCGGTCGGTTCGTCGAGCATCAGCACGTTCGGCTCGTCGCAGCAGGCGCGCGCCAGACCGAGGCGCAGGCGTTCGCCAGTCGACAATTGCGTGATTGGCTGGTCGAGGGCGGCGCGGTCGATGCCGAGCGAGGCCGCGAACCGTTCGAAGCGCTGGGCCTCGGCTGCGGCCGTGACATGGGCGCGCGGAGTATCGGCCCACCAGGCCGGCTCGGCGGATACGTAGCGGACGCGCTTGCGCCAGGCATTGGCTGGAATTTCCGACCTCTCGGCTCCTTCGAGATAGACGTAGCCGCCGGCCGGGTCGAGGTCGGCGATGGCGCGCAAGATCCGCGTCTTGCCCGACCCCGAGGGGCCTTCGACAGCGACGCACTCGCCGGCCGCCACCTCGAACGAGAGCAGCGGCAAGCCGGTAATCGCCAATCGGTCTACCTTGAGCACCTGTCGCCGGCTTTCTGCAGTCCGCCGCTGATTGTCGCGGCCGATGTGGACTTCTACCAAGTGCGCCAGCGCCCCGCCAGCAGTGGACCGCGAGTTGTCCTCGCGGATTGCGCGCCGAGACGATATATTGCGGGCGGAAACGCCACGAGGCCCGCCTAAGGGTTGGAAATTACATGATCAGCCGCATCGCCCGCTTCGTCGGCGCGAGCCCGTACCTGTTGCTTGCCATCGCGCCGCTGTGCTGGGCCGGCAATCACATAGTCGGACGCTTGATCGCCGAAGATGTGGCACCCGGCAGCTTGTCGTTGCTGCGCTGGGTTGTCTCCGCGGCAGTGGTTTTGCCATTCGCCTTCGGCCACCTGCGTCGCGATGCCACCAAGCTCGCCGCCGCGCCGTGGACCGTGACACTGCTGGCAATCGCTGGCGGTGGCGTGTTTGGCACCCTGCAGTTTGTCGCCTTGAAGTACACCATCGCGCTCAACGCCGCCGTGTTCAACGCCACCGTGCCGGCATTCATCATTGCCGCCGGCGCCATGATTTTTCGCGATCGGGTGCGTTTCGTTCAGGTGCTCGGGATCGTGATCTCGCTGTGTGGCGTGCTGGCGATCGTCGGCAAGGGCGATCCGCAGGTGTTCGAGCACCTGCAATTCAACGTTGGCGACATCATTATCGTCGCCAACATGGCGCTGTTCGCGGTGTATAGCGCCTGCCTGCGGCTGCGGCCCGGCGTGCACTGGATGACATTCCTGATCGCGATGTCGGTGGTTTCGGCGCTGACCAACGTGCCGTTGACGGTGGTGGAGGCGATGACCGGTGAACCACTGAAGCTCGACCTGATGACGCTGTTGGCCGTCGGATATGCGGGCATCATCACCAGTGCGCTCGCCTATGCCACCTGGGCGCGCGGCATCGAACTGATCGGCGCGGCGCGGGCCGGCGCGTTTCTCTATCTGGTGCCGGTCTACGGGGCGTTGCTGTCGACGCTGCTGCTTGGCGAGGAGATCCGGGGCTATCACCTCGTCGGGCTGGGCTTGATCCTCACCGGCGTGATGCTGGCATCGCGCAAATGATCAGGCGGCCAGAAGAGCTGCCTCGGCGACTTTGGCCTTCAGGATCGAGCGGTTGAACGGTTTCAGCATGTAGGCGTCGGCGCCGTTGGCGAACGCACGGCTGATGTCGAGCGGGTCGTTCTGCGTCGTGCAGTAAACGATCACCGGTCGGTGTTCTGATGGAATGTTCCTGATCGCCGCCATGACTTCGTGCCCGGACGTGCCCGGCATGTGCCAGTCGAGCAGAATGAGCTCCGGCATCGCCTTCATGCACTGGGCGATGGCTGACTCACCGCTGTCCGCCTCCAGCACCATGTAGTTCATGTCTTCGAGCACCTTGCGGGCAACCTTACGGATGAGGTCGGAGTTGTCGACGACAAGCCAGCAAAGCATCGGATAGCCCTCTGAAATCGCGTAGGCGCGGTTCGGCGCGAAGACCGGTCTCCCGGCGCGCACCGCAATTCGATTCCGACTTTGAGGGGAAATTGTTAATCCGAGGTTGAAAATTGTATCTTGTTTAGGAGGCGGGCGTCTGATTCAAATCAGGCAGCGCCGGCGGCCAGCAAAATATCGGCGCCATCCTTCAGGATTTCGATGCGCATGCCGGAGGTGGTGGCGAGCCGCCACGTGTAATAGGCCTGGATCGTCATCGCATCGAGTTGCGGCGGCTGCGTGCCAAGAACGAATTCGGTGAGATACTGCGGCGGGCGGGCGCTGGTGCCACGGCAGCGGATGACGAACATCGGCTGTTCGGCGGTGCCGGTGATCATCACCTCGATTTCGCCGCCGCGCGGCAGGGCGGTGATCGAACTCGCCACCAGATTGAGCAGCAGTTTGACGCGATCCTTGGCGGCATATCCGCCAATGCCCTTCCAGATCAGCTTGTGTTTGCCGTTGCCGACGAAACCGCGCGAGATCTGCTCGGCGGTCGACAGGTCGATCTGGGAGCCGGCCGAACCGGCGGCGCCAAAGGCGAATCGGGCGAACTGCAGCTTGGCCGAGGCCTGTTGGGTGACGTTACGAATGACGTTCAGCGCATAGGTCTGCGCTTCCTGGTTGTCGTCTTCGTCGAGAATCTCGAGGCCGTTGTAGATCGCCCCCACGGGACCGATGACGTCATGGCAGATCTTGCTGGAAATCAGCGCCGCGAGCTCAAGGTCGGTCGGTTGCGCAATCGGGGTCATGGCAGCCTCTGTTCGGTCAAATCGGCCGGGTATCGGCGCGAATACGCGGCTGCGGGTGGACGCCATCGCGCGAGGCTGCGCTATGCAGGCGTACAAAATCCGACCCGACCGCAAATCAATTATCGTGATACATGCGCCGCACGTCGGATGCCAAGTCTGGAACAGCGGTCAGTGTGGCTTTGTCGCCGATTTTGCCCGCGGCCTGCGTGATTGATGCAGCGCTGCCACCCTATCAGTGGAATTCGCCATGCAATTGCAGGGATTGGAATACCTAGAACTCGCCGACCGGCTGCTGCCGGCGATCCTGGCCGCTGGCCGGCTGGAGATGCACTATTTCAAGTCCGGCGTGACCGTTGACCAAAAGAGCGACGCCTCGCCGGTCACCATCGCCGACCGCGAGGCTGAGGCGATATTGCATGCCGCGCTGGCCATCGCCGCCCCTGGTGTGCCGGTGGTGGCCGAGGAGGCGGCGGAAGCCGGTGATGTGCCAGCGATCGGCGACCGCTTTTTCCTGGTCGATCCGCTCGATGGCACCAAGTCATTCGTCGCTGGCGATCCCGACTTTACGGTCAATGTGGCTTTGATCGAGAACCGCCGGCCGACCTTCGGCGTCGTCTACGCGCCGGCAACCGGCAGCCTGTTCGCGGCGCTCGGGCCCGAGGTCGCAATCGAGGCCAAGGTCGATCCAGGCAGTAGCGCGACGCGGTTCGCACAGATCGGTCCATGGCGAATTCATACGCGCCGGCCGGACATGAAGAACCTGGCGGCGGTGGCCAGTCGCACGCATGGCGCGTCCGAGGCGGAAGCCTTCCTGGCGCGCTGGGCGGTCAAGGAGCGCCGCAACATCGGTTCGTCGCTGAAATTCTGCCTGGTGGCGCGCGGCGATGCCGACCTCTATCCGCGATTTGGCGCGATTCGCGAGTGGGACACGGCGGCGGGAGACGCGGTTTTGCGGGCGGCCGGCGGTTTGGTGACGCTGCACGACGGCACTGAATTGCTCTATGGAAAAGCGGATAAACAGTTTAAAAATCAAGATTTTATGGCTTGGAGTTGCCCCGAACTCGCCACGCTGATGACGTGAGGCGCCTGCGAAATAGCCACACTTTAGTAATACTTTTCCGCAAATGGTTATCCAAAGATGACCGGCGTTCGGCCGCGACTTCGCGGTTGCCCGCCCTGCAATTCTTGCACGGGACCGTGACCATGCTGCCACGCAGCTTTGCCAACCAACTTCTGAGCGGCCTCGCGGCAGCCGGATTGCTCTTGTCCGGCCTCGGCGCCACGGCACAGGAGCGCTTGCCCTGGGAGCGCTCGCAGCCACCAGGGCAGCAGCGTCTCGGTGTTGGCGATGATGCCGATCAGTCGGACCCGCCGCCGGCGCCGTATCAAGGTGGCGGCTACGGCCAGCAGGGTGGTTATGGTTCGCCGTCGCGTGGTGGCGACGTCTATTCGCCGCAACCACAATCACAGGGCGGCTACGGTGGTAGCCAGAGTTATGAGCCGCGCAGCAATCGCGCCCAGGGCGGCGCATCCGGCGGCAACGATGCCTATCGGCCGCCGGGCGGCAGCGGCGGCAACTACGGCACTGCGAGCGGCGAAGTCTACCGCCCGCCGGTGGGCCAAGGCGGTGGCTACGGCGAGCCCTATACGCCGCCTCCGGGCCCGCGCGAGCCTTATGAGCGCGACTATGGCGATAACGGCCCGCGCCAGATGCCGGAGCGCGTGCCGCGCAATGCCGACGAGCAGCCGATTCGCGGCTACTATTCGCAAAACGAGATCGCCCAGGCTGGCCACGGTTTCTTTGGCTCGGTCAGTCGCGGCCTTGCCAGCGTGATCGAATACACCTTCCAGAAGGCCGGCCGCCCGAACGGCTACATTCTGGGCGAGGACGCTGGCGGCGCGTTCGTCGCTGGATTGCGTTATGGCGAGGGGCGGCTGCACACCAAGGACGCCGGCACGCACAAGGTGTTCTGGCAGGGCCCGTCGCTCGGCTACGATTTTGGTGGCGAAGGCTCGAAGACGATGGTGCTGGTCTACAACCTGCGCGACCCGTCGGACATCTATCACCGGTTCGGTGGCGTACAGGGCACCGCCTACCTGATCGGCGGCGTCTCCGTGCAGTTCCAGAAATACGGCGATGTGGTTTTGGCGCCAATCCGCTCGGGCATCGGTCTGAGACTAGGTGCCAACGTCGGTTATTTGAAGTATACCCGCAATCCGACCTGGAATCCGTTCTAACCGGTGTGATGTTGGTGCAAGTCGCCGCTACGCGCTGAAGGTCCGCGTTCTTTGGTTCGGTCGCCGAACTCTTCGGGAGCCGGTTGCGCGCGCTTGCGCCGCGTGGTCGGGTTTTCGGGAGGGCGCTGATTCGCCTCACGCACGAGCCGGGAACCCGACGCTTGATCTCGATCCAGACCGCCATGTTCGTGGCCCTCGGCTTTCTCATCGCGAGCTTGCTCGTGGTGTTGCTGACGCCGGCCTATCGCGCGCGGACGGTCAGGTTGACGTCCGAGCGTGTCCGCGCTTCGCTGCCGACGACCGAGAACGAGTTGCGCGCCGACAAGGACCGCATCCGCGCCGACAACGCCCTGCGCGTGCACCGGCTCGAAACCCAGCTTGAGCACTTCAAGTTCGACGCCGCCCGGCAGCAGGTCGAAGTTGGCCGCCGGGATGGCCAGATCAATGCGCTGACCTCGTCGCTCGATACTTCGCGCGCCGAAATGGAAGCCGCGCTCAACGCCCGCAACGTGCTCGAACAGACCATCGCCGACCGCCTGCCGAAGGTCGAGCAGCGGTTGATCGAGGCCAAGAAGCTGTTGTTCCAGCGCGACCGCGAGATCGCCAATCTCGGCCAGGATGCCGAACGGACGCAGCGGGCCCTGGTCGAGGCCGTGCAGATCAATACCCAGCAGCGTTCCGAGATCGAGCGTCTCAACATGGTGCTCGACACCCGCGCGGCGCAAAATCGCGACGGCCTCGCCGATCCGACTTTCGATACCGAACTGGCGCTGCGCGCCGAGATCGAGGCGCTGCGGTCGCGCACCCGCGATCAGGCCTCCGTGCTGGATCGGTTGCAGGGCGGCGAAGGCGGCAAGGACGAGCAGGCTGCGAGCGACGATGCGACAGTGCCCGAAGTGGTGCGATTGCAGCGCGATCTGGTGCGGGCCGAAACCGCGCTCAAGGCCATGAAGGATGTAGCTTCGGCCGGTCAGGTCGACCAGAGCCGCTATGACACCGAAGTTCGCCAGCGCGACCAGAAGATCGAGGACCAGGCGCAGGAAATCGCGCGCCTTGGTGCCGCATTGGCGACTTATGAGGCGGGACCGGACGTTGGCAGCGACCGTGGACTGTCGATCAAGGACAGCAAGATCGCGATGAAGTCGAAGCTGAGTTCGTTGCAGGTTCAGACCGAGGCGCAGGCCGAGTCGATCCGCAAGCTCAGGGCCGAAGTCGCCGCATCGAACGAGAAGCTGGCGCGTCAGGCGCAGCACTTCATGGAAGAAATGCGCCGGCTCGGCGCGGGTACACTGCCGGCATCGGCCCAGGCGCGACGTCCCCCGTCCGCCGCCGTGCGCCGTACATTGACGCAGCGCATCACCGCAGCCAAGCCCGAGCTTGCCCACGGGGCACACGCCGTCAATCGACCGGTGTTGGTGAAGTCGGAGCCAGTGGCGTTGCCCGCTCCGAAGCCTGAGCCGGCGAAGGTCGAAGACGTGCCGGCGGTCGCCAGTGTGCAAGTGGCGAACGGTCACGACGAGGCGAAGGTGGTGGCGGAGCCGGCCGCGATTGTTGCCGCCCGGCCCCGGCTGATGGATCGCATCACCGACTACGGCAAGGGCTGAGCGCTCGATCTCGCGGCGGAGGGCTCCATGTGGTTCGACGGCTTCACGCTTTCACAGATCAATGTCGGCGACGGCGCGCTGCGTGTGCGCCATGGTGGCTCCGGTCCGCCGCTGCTGTTGCTGCATGGCAATCCGCAGACGCACGCAATGTGGCACGCCGTGGCGCCGCTGTTGGCGCGTAAATACACCGTGATCTGTCCGGATCTGCGCGGCTACGGCGGCTCGTTCAAGCCGCCTGCATCGGCCGATCACGCGGCTTATGCCAAGGCTGCGATGGCGCGTGACATGGCCGAACTGATGAGCAAGCTTGGGCATGTTCGCTTTCTCGTTTGCGCGCATGATCGCGGCGCCCGTGTCGCCCATCGGCTGGCGATTGACCATTCGGCGCGGATCGAGAAGCTGATGCTGCTCGACATTATCCCGACCATCGAGCATTTCGAGCGCGCCGACATGGCGTTCGGGCTCGGCTATTACCATTGGTTCTGGTTCGCCCAGCCGCATCCGTTTCCGGAGAACATCATCAGCGCGTCGCCGGACGCGTGGTTCAAGGCGCACACCGCGCGCGAGGCCAAGGACGACACATTCTTCCATCCGCAGGCTTTGGCCGATTATCTCGAATGGGCGCGCAAGCCCGAAACCATCATCGGCATGTGCGAGGACTACCGGGCCGCTGCATCCATCGACCTCGTGCACGACCGGGTCAGCCGGGCGGCTGGCAATCGCATACAATGCCCGTTGCACGTTCTGTGGGGCACCAAGGGCAAGATCGGCGTTTGGTACGACGCGCTCGATATCTGGCGGCAATACTGTGACGCCCCCGTCACCGGTGGCGCATTGCCGAGCGGCCATTATCTGGCGGAAGAAGTACCGGAGCTGGTGACTGGCGGAGATGGAGCGGTTTTTCGGGTGACGCGAAGGTTGGTTTGGCGCCGTTGCGGCGCCTAACCCAACACGCCACGGGCAGTGCAATTGTTGAGTTGCGGCCGTGAATGGTGCCCTAACCCAGCCTAAAGTCGGTTGAACCCGTGCCGCGTCGGCTTCCCCGCCCTGCTAAATTGCATGCCCGCAAGGCAGATCCCTGACCTATAACCGCAGGCAAAAGCGCATCAGGGGAGCCCGGGGCTCATGGAAACGTTCGATTACATCATTGTCGGCGCCGGCTCGGCAGGTTGCGTGCTGGCCAATCGCCTTAGCGAGGATTCAGGCACCAGCGTGCTGGTGCTGGAAGCGGGCGGGCGTGATTGGAACCCCTTCATCCACATACCCGCCGGCTTCATCAAGACGTTCTACGACCCGAGCGTGAACTGGCTCTACTCGATGGAGCCGTCGACCTGGACCGGCGGCCGCAAGATCCTGGCGCCGCGTGGCAAGACCCTCGGCGGTTCGAGTTCGATCAATGGCAACGTCTACAATCGTGGCCAGCCGATGGACTTCGACACCTGGTCGCAGATGGGCAACCGCGGCTGGGGTTACGCTGACCTGCTGCCTTACTTCCGCAGGCTCGAACGGCGCATCGGCGACGGCGAAGATACGTTCCGTGGTCGCGAGGGCGCGCTCACGGTCACTGACAACGAGTGGCGGCACCCGCTGTGCGAGGCCTTCATCGAGGGCGCGGTGCAGCATGGCATCCCGCGCAACAACGACTACAACGGCCGCATCCAGGAAGGCGTCAACTACACGCAGCGCACGATCTACAAGGGCCGCCGGATGAGTGCGGCGCGTGCGTTCCTGCATCCGGCGATGAAGCGGCCGAACTTGAAGGTCACTACCCACGCGCATGCGACCAGCATCGTGTTCGACGGCAACAAGGCGGTCGGCATCAAGTACAACCGTGGCGGCGCGCATGGCACCGTGCACGAGGTCCGCGCCCGCCGCGAGGTGATCCTGTCAGGCGGCACGTTCAACTCGCCGCAGTTGCTGCAGCTGTCCGGCATCGGCCCGGCCGAGCTGCTGAAGTCGAACGGCATCGAGGTGCGCCATGCGCTGGCCGGCGTCGGCGAGAACCTGCGCGATCACTACGCGCCGCGCTTCGTCGCCCGCGTCAAGAACATCGACACCATCAACGAGCGGGCGCGCGGCTGGCGGCTCGGCCTCGAAGTCGCCGATTGGGTGTTCCGGCGCAAGGGCATCCTTGGTCTGGTGCCGACGCTCGTTTATGCGTTCTGGCGTTCGGAGCCGAGCGTCGCCAATTCCGATCTGCAGTTGACGTTCACGCCGGCAAGCTACCGCGAGGGCGTGCAGGGCGAGCTGGAGCGCGAGCCCGGCATGACGGTCGCTTCCTGGCAGCAGCGACCGGACAGTCGCGGCTATGTGCGGGTGCGCTCGGGAAATCCCTTCGACGCGCCGATCATCCAGCCGAATTATCTCGCCGAGGAGAGCGACCGGCGCGTGCTGCTCGCCGGCATGAAGCTCGCCCGCAAGCTGCTGGCGTCAAAGCCGCTGGAACCGTTCTACGAGCGCGAGGATTTCCCCGGGCCGCACGTGCAGTCTGACGACGAACTATTGGGCGCCGCCAAGGAGCGTGGCACCTCGACATTCCATCCGTCCGGCACCTGCCGCATGGGACCGGCGAGCGATCCAGCCGCGGTGGTCGACGATCAGTTGCGCGTGCGTGGCTTCGAGGGGCTGCGCGTGGTCGACGCCTCGATCATGCCGACCATGTTGTCCGCGAACCTCAACGCCGCCACCATGACGCTCGCCGACAAAGCCTCCGACATGATCCGTGGCCGCACCGCCATGGAGGCGATCGTGGTGCCGGGGTGAGGCGGACGCGGCGGGGGTTGGCGTTGGCGTCGTCGAGGCGCCGATAGCAGGGGTGCGGTCCTGGGAGTGCTGGGCCAAGAAGCCGACGAAGGCAAGTGGACTTGACAGATCTGTAGCCTCGTCGCTATATAACCAAATAGCTATATGCTGAAAAGGTTATGCAATGGCGCCGGAACAATTCGATCTGACGTTCGCTGCCCTTGCCGACCCGACCAGGCGGGCGATCCTATCGCGGCTCGCAAAAGGCACGGCAACCGTCAGTGAACTGGCTGCACCCTTCGATATGTCCCAACCGTCGATTTCCAAGCATCTGAAGGTGCTGGAGCGCGCGGGCCTGATCTCGCGTGGCCGAGAGGCCCAGACACGGCCGTGTCGGTTGGAGACGGCGTCGCTGCAAGAAGCCGCGCATTGGATCGATGCCTATCGCCACCTTTGGGAGGACAGCTTCGATCGTCTGGACGCCCACTTGAAGGCCTCCCAATCCACGAAAACGAGAGGACACAAGAATGCCCGCAAATAATCAATCGACGGCATCGGACGATGTATTCGTCATGTCGCGTGTATTCAACGCGTCGCGCGCTCACGTTTGGGCGGCATGGAGTGAGGCCGAGCAGATGCAAGCATGGTGGGGGCCAAAAGGCGCCACCATTCGTGTTGCCGCCTTCGAGTTTCGACCGGGCGGTTTTTTCCACTATGGAATGCAGTATTCCAACGGCCCGCAGATGTGGGGGCGATTCATGTATCGTGATATCGCGGCACCTGAGAGAATTGTCTGGCTCAACTCATTCTCGAACGAAGGCTGTGGCATCACTCGCGCGCCGTTCGCGCAGCCAATCCCGCTCGAAATACACAATGAAGTCACCTTCAAGGAGCAATCCGGTAAGACCACGGTGACGCTACGCGCGCGTCCGCACGGAGCAACAGAGGAAGAGCGCGAAGTGTTCAAAGGCATGTTCTCGTCGTTCGAGCAGGGCTACGGCGGCACCTTGGACCAGTTGGCTGCCCATCTTACCAAGGCGTAAGCGAGTTGGAGGCGTCGTCTTTCTGAGCGAACTGGCGACGTCCCATTTGGTTCGATCGCACCGCGGCTCCGCCCCGCCCGCCCCATCACATCAACCGCAGTCCCTTCAGGCTTGCGACCTTGTCGCGGCCGACGATGATGTGGTCGTGGATGGTGACGCCGAGCGGCTTGGCGGCTTCGGCGATCATGCGCGTCATCTCGATGTCGGCGCGTGACGGCGTCGGATCGCCGGACGGATGGTTGTGCACCAGGATGATCGCCGACGCCGACAATTCCAGCGCCCGTTTGACGACCTCGCGGATATAGACCGGCGTGTGATCGACGGTGCCGGTCTGTTGGACCTCGTCGGCGATCAGCTTGTTCTTCTTGTCGAGGAAGAGAATGCGGAACTGCTCGCGCGCCTCGAACGCCATCGAGGCGCGGCAGTATGCGACCACCTGCTCCCACGACGTCAACACCGTGCGTTCCTTGATCTGGCCGTGCATAAGACGCAGCGCCGCCGAACGGACGAGTTTCAGTTCCGTGACGACGCGGTCGCTGACGCCCTTGATCTCGCGCAGCCGGGCTTCGGGCGCCGACACCGCTTCTGCAAAGCCGCCGAAGCGGGCGATCAACTCCTTGGCGAGTGGCTTGGTGTCGCGGCGCGGGACGGCGTTGAACAGCACGAGTTCAAGCAATTCATAGTCGGGTAGCGCATCGGCGCCGCCGC
Source organism: uncultured Alphaproteobacteria bacterium (assembly GCA_963732635.1). Lineage (GTDB taxonomy): Bacteria > Pseudomonadota > Alphaproteobacteria > Rhizobiales > Hyphomicrobiaceae > JAKFWF01. Next base: position 87,180 of record CAVTAL010000022.1, on the reverse strand, counting down.
GCATGAAGCGTTCGCGCAGCCGCTCGCGGTGGCCGGAATGTGCCGGCAATTGTACCGGTGCTTCCCATAATGCACCCTGGTCCCGCTCGTCGTCTTCAGTCATGGGGCTCGTGGCGCTTGGAGTGTCAGCTCAGGATATAAGGCGGCTGGTGCAGGCCGGCGGGCGAGTAGGTGAACACCTCGCAGCCGGTCTCGGTGACGCCGACGGTGTGCTCGAACTGCGCCGACAATTCGCGGTCGCGGGTAACGGCGGTCCAGCCATCGGCCAGCAACTTCACGTCCGCTCGGCCGAGATTGATCATCGGCTCGATGGTGAACAACATGCCAGGCTTGAGTTCAGGGCCCTCGCCCGGCGTGCCGTAGTGCAAAATGTTTGGCCGGTCGTGGAACACCTGGCCCAAGCCGTGGCCGCAAAAATCGCGCACCACGGAGCAGCGCTCGGACTCGGCGTAAGTCTGGATGGCGTGGCCGATGTCGCCCGTCGTGTTGCCGGGCTTCACGGCGGCGACGCCACGCATCAGCGATTCATAGGTGATCTTGATCAGCCGCTCGGCTCGCGTCTTGATCGCGCCGACGGGGTACATACGGCTGGTGTCGCCATGCCAGCCGTCGACGATCAGCGTCACGTCGACGTTGATGATGTCGCCCTCGCGCATCGGCTTTGGACTTGGAATGCCGTGGCACACCACATGGTTGATCGAGGTGCAGACTGACTTCATGTAGCCGCGATAGTTGAGCGTCGCCGGCAGCGCCTTGTGGTCGAGCGCGAACTCGAGGACGAGGTCGTCGAGGCGCTGGGTCGAAACGCCAGGCTTGACCCAGGGCGTCAGCATGTCGAGGGCGGCGGCGGCGAGCTGGCCCGCCTTGCGCATAGCCGCGAAGGCTTCCGGCCCGTGCAGCCGGATCACGCCGTTGGCTTCCGACTGCTCGGTCTTGGTGTCGAGATTATTCATGGAAGTGCGTGCGTCCGATTTGTCCTGGGGGCGGATCGAGGCCGATTTGACGCCAATGTAGTGAAGTCCGGCCGTCATTGAAAGTGCGGTCGCCGCGCGGCGGATCTGTTCCGATTGTTCATCGTCTGCCGAACAATCGCTTCATTGCCGGGTGAGCCTCCCCTATGACATTGACTGCAGCACCGCGAGCGGGGACGAATGCATGGACAAGTCGAATTTCCAGGCCGTGATCGGGCCCGACCTGTTCGTCGAGGGTGAGGTTAGAAGCAGCCGTTCGGTGCTGGTCCTCGGCTTGATTGATGGCTCGATTTCGGCAAGCCATGTGGTTGTTCGCGCGGGCGGTCGCATCCATGGCGCATTGATTGCCGACAGCGCCGAGATCGAGGGTGAGGTGCAGGGCAACATCGTGGTGCGCAAGCTGATCCGGATCGGCAGCACCGGCAGTGTGCGCGGCGATGTCCGCTATGGCAGCATCGCGGTGCAGGTCGGCGCCGAGCTGAGCGCCGAAATGCGCAATGTGCCGCCGGCCATCGCCGGTGATCTCAACATCGCGGTCAAGCGCGGGCAGAGGGCGCGGATCACCACCGAGGATCTGACCGCGATCGATCCCGACAGCGCGGTCGACAGTCTGCTGTTTGCGGTATCGCAGGCGACCAGCGGCTTCATCGCACATGCTGCGGCACCGACGTCGGCGGTCACCCAGTTCACACAGGCCGACCTGCAAGCCAATCGCATGCTGTTCGTTCATGACGGATCGGGCGGCGACGTGGCGAGTTTCGATGTGATCGTGACCGACCAGACTGGAGCCTCGTCGGGACCGGCGCAAACGGTGCGTGTCGCGGTGTTTTGAGCGGCCCGACGCCGACCGATTGCCGAACACAGCGCGCAATGACTGCGCACACGAAAAAGGCCCGCTCGCGAGCGGGCCTTTTCCAATTCGATCCGTAACCGGTATCGCGTTACGCCTTTGGCGCAGCGTCTTCGGCCGGAACTTCGTCGGCGGTGACTTCGACGAGCAGGGCCTTGGCCTGGCCGATCCAGTCGTCCTTCTCGATCTTGCCGCCGAGCTTCAGCGTCTCGTCGATGTTGGCGATATCTTCGTCCGAGAACGCGGCCATCTGATCGAAGCGCACGACGTTGAGCTTCAGCAGCTGCATCTCAAGCTCCGGCGTGATGCCCTTGATCAGCTTCAGATCATCGACCTGACCCTTGGGCTTCTTGAAGCCCTTGAAGGCGGCGGCGAGGCGCTTGGCGCGCGCATCCGTGCGCTCGACGATACGCGCCGACTTGCCGCGGCGGCCGCGCAGGTAATAGAGCTTCGCGCGACGGACCTTGCCGCGACGGATGACGTCGATTTCGGCGATGAACGGCGAGTAGATCGGGAACACGCGTTCGACACCCTCGCCGTAGGAAATCTTGCGGACGGTGAAGCTCTCGTTGAGGCCGCCGCCGGAACGGGCGATGCAGACGCCTTCATAGGCCTGGGTGCGGACGGTTTCGCCTTCGATCACCTTGACCATCACCTTGAGGGTGTCGCCAGGTCCGAATTCCGGCACCACGCGCTTGGCGGTGATGGCGGCCATCTGTTCAGCTTCAATCTGCTGGATGATATTCATCGTTGTTTTTCCTTGGTTTTTTTCACTTGCAGAGGAGCCGTGGCGACCAAAAGTCAATCGACACGCGGCTCGTGCGGCCCGTTCGGGCAACCCATTCGAGTGGGGATTTGCCGGTCAAGTAGCGGAAACATGGGCGTTTGTCGATTAGAAAGTGGCCGGCTTTAGCCCAGCCGGCCGCTGTAGCGCACTGCCTCGGCTTCGCCCTTGCCCTTGGCGGACGATTTGATGCCGCGTCCGGCTTCCACTTCGCCCAAGATAACCGGCTGCTCGCCGGCTGCCTGCAGTGCCGCAACGACTTCGCCGGCGCGGGCTTGGTCGGCGATCACCACCATGCCGATGCCGCAGTTGAAGGTGCGCAGCATTTCTTCGGTATCGAGGCGGCCGGCCTTGGCGAGCCAGCCGAACACCGGCGGCACCGTGATCTTCGACAGATCAACATGGGCAGCGAGGCCGTCCGGCATTACGCGCGGAATGTTCTCCGACAGGCCGCCGCCGGTGATGTGGCTCAACCCCTTGATCGCGCCTGATAAACCACCGCCACCGGTGGCGCGGATGGCGGCCAGCACAGGCTTGACGTAGATGCGAGTTGGCGTCAGCAGAGCCTGGCCGGCAGTGGTGTCCGGATTCCACGGCGCGGCATCGCCCCAGCCGAGCATTTCTTCTGCGACCAGGCGGCGCACCAGCGAGTAGCCATTCGAATGCACGCCGGCCGACGGCAGTCCGATCAGTACGTCGCCGATGGTGATGTCGGCGCGCGGGAGGATCTCGTCGCGCTCGACGGCGCCGACGCAGAAGCCGGCGAGATCGTAGTCCTTGGGCTTATACATGCCGGGCATTTCGGCGGTCTCGCCGCCGATCAGGGCGCAACCGGCCTCGTGGCAGCCGGCTGCGATGCCGGCGATGATGTCGCGGGCGGATTTCACATCGAGCTTGCCGGTGGCGAAATAATCGAGGAAAAACAATGGCTCGGCGCCTTGCACGACGAGGTCGTTGACGCACATGGCGACAAGATCGATGCCGATGGTGTCGTGCCGGCCGCTTTCGATCGCGATCATCAGCTTGGTGCCGACGCCATCATTGGCGGCGACCAGGATCGGGTCCTTGAAGCCGGCCCGCTTCAGGTCGAACAATCCGCCGAAGCCGCCGAGATCAGCATCCGCGCCAGGCCGGCGGGTGGCTTTGACCAACGGTTTGATGGTTTCGACGAGCGCATTGCCGGCATCGATATCAACCCCGGAATCACGATATGTGATGGGGGCGTTCGGGCGGGCGGGCTTGACTGGCGGGGTGCCGGACATGGGACTTGTTCCAAAACTCGAGTGCCGGGCATGCGCGAACATGCCGTCGTGGACCGGATTTTCGCCCGATTGGCGGTCGAAAGCCTCGCACATGCTAGCATGCGGGTCGGTTCGCTGCGTGGTAGCAGAGCTTTAGGGTGCGCCGCAATGAAGGGGTCGAGATCAGTGGATAGCCGTCAACCGGGTTCCGGGATCAAAAGCATTCTGGCCGGTGTCGCCGCGCTGTGCCTCATCGCCGGCGACGCGCGCGCGGCGGCGGCCGATTTGCCGTTTACGATCGGCAACTATCCGGTCGATGCCACCGCCGCCAACGCCGTTGCCGCCAAGGAGCAGGCACTTGCCGACGGCCAGAAGGCAGCCTTTCGGTCGTTGATGAAGCGGCTGGTGCCGGTGACGTCCTACAAGCGCATCGAGCGGCTGAAGGCGATCCGGGCTGGCGATTTCATCGATGGCGTGTCGGTGCGTTCGGAGCGCAATTCCTCGACCCAGTATATCGCCAACCTCGATTTCGCCTTCCAACCCAAGGCGGTCCGCGATCTGTTGCGCCGCGAAGGCATCCCGTTCGTCGACCTGCCAGCGCCGTCGATCGTGCTGGTGCCAATCTATCAGGCGGCAGCGGCCGGACAAGGCGCGGCGCCGGCGGCGCTCACCCAGGCGGCGGGACAGAAAGCCTGGTCGGATGCCTGGAAGGGCCTCGATCTCGAACATTCTCTCAGCCCGGCCAAGATCGAGGCGGTGAAGCCCGGCGTGCACACTGACACCTTCCAGATGATGACCAAGGACGGCGACGGCGGCGGCTTGCGCATCGTGACCGGCAGCTACGGCGCCGAACTGGTGATGATCGTGCTGGCCGAACCGGATCTGAGTTCGAGGAAGCTCAACGTCACGCTGATGGGGCGCGATGCCGTCGGCCAGTTCGCGCTGAAGCGGTCATACAAGTTCCAGGCTGACGATTTTGGCTACACCACCGAGCTGGCGGCGCTGGTGGCGCTTGGCACGCTCGAAGGCCGGTGGAAGGCGTTGAAGGCGCGACCGGCGGTTGGCGGCGGCACGGCGGGCGCGCAGGCGATGCAGCCGGTACAGCTCACCGTCGAATTCCGCACGCTGCAGGAGTGGCAGCGGATCCGCCAGCAGATCGAGGACACACCTGGCGTCGACGACATGCAGATCGCCGGTCAGTCGGGGCGCGCCGCCGATATCGCCGTGCGCTTCCCCGGCGGTGGCAGCCAGCTTGCCAACTCGCTGGTATCGCAAGGCCTCGACGTCCGCGAGGTCGGCGGCATGTGGGTGGTCAGGGGCAACGGCGGGTGAGGTGATATCGTCGAGCCAGAATTCTGACCTGTCCTCGAAGTGATACGCCAAAAAGCTCGACGGTATCCGCGCAGGGCTGGCGTGGCGGCTGCGCGCAAGCAGCAATCCCGTAGGTCGGCTAGAGCCCTCTTGCGAGAGCCGACATTGCACGAGCGGTACCAGCCGCGTCGGGTCTCGCAAGAGGGCTCTAGCCGACCTACGAAACGGTCAATATTCTCGCGGGCCGGTGAAATTTTTGACCACAGGTCAAAAATTACTCGTCGCTATGAGAGGGCAAAACGCCTCTCACGACCGATCAAGCCCAAGGGCGAGCCGCTGCGTCCTTGGCTTCGAAGTCGGAAATGCTCTTTTCCTTTTTCATCGTCAGGCCGATGTCGTCGAGGCCTTCGAGCAGGCAGTGCTTGCGGTGCGGATCGATGTCGAACTTGATGACGCCGCCGTCCGGCCCACGAATCTCCTGCGCTTCGAGGTCGACTGACAGCGTCGCGTTCGAACCGCGATTGGCGTCGTCCATCAGCTTTTCGAGCTGCTCGGGCGTGACCCGGATCGGCAGGATGCCGTTCTTGAAGCTGTTATTGTAGAAGATGTCGGCGAAGCTGGTCGAGATCACGCAGCGGATGCCGAAGTCGAGCAACGCCCACGGTGCATGCTCGCGCGACGAGCCGCAGCCAAAGTTGTCGCCGGTGACAAGGATCTGTGCCTTGCGGTAGGCGGGCTTGTTGAGAACGAAGTCGGGCTTTTCGTTGCCGGCTTCATCGTAGCGGATTTCGGCGAACAGCGCCTTGCCGAGGCCGGTACGTTTGATCGTCTTCAGGTAGTTCTTGGGGATGATCTTGTCGGTGTCGATGTTGATCATCGGCAACGGCGCAGCAACGCTGGTCAGCTTGTTGAACTTGTCCATGGGATCCTCGGCGGCACGGGAATTGTCAGATGTGTTCTTGCCGACGCGCGGCCGCAGGGTCAAGCCCGGATAGGCTGTTAGTGAACGGTCGGGTCGGCGTAGCACTTCTTCATGTAGGCGCAGCGGTGGGCGCCGGCGAAATGCATATTGTCGCCCTTGGCCGGCGAGATGAACTTGCAGACTTCCTCCAGGCCGTCGGGGGTAAGCCACCCCTCGCGCCGGCCGCGCTGGACGGCAAAGCAGTCGGCGGTTTCCTCGTCCGGCCCGCGGAACTGGTGGCCGCATTCGTGGCTGAAGATCCACATTTTGACCGGTACCGAGATCTTGGCCATCAACCGCGGATTGAGGATGAGGAAGCCTGGATAGGCGGCACCGAAGTCGTCCAACTGGCTGTCGAGCACGGTCGGCCGGTGGCCGCAGCTCAGTCGCCGCTTGTTGTCGAGTGTCAACTGGCCGGCCGCCACGAGCTTGGCGTCGCCACCGACGTGGGCGATGTATTCATCGGGCGTCGGCGGCCCTTCGGCGGTGACGGCGCTGCCAATCAGCAGTACGACCGCAAACGCAACGGCACTGACGGCGCGCATGAAATTGCGAGCATTTTCAATGCCGATGCGCACAGGCCACCTTATTGATCGCATGATTGTCATTCACCGCGTGTGGTCGACATCGTCGCCGACCATCGCTTGAACCCCCACAGATTGCAAGTACAGCCAAGGCGCATTCCCAAGGCCATTTTGCATGAAACCGAACAACGATGCGTTATCAGCCTGTGACCGATTGCTCGATGTCCTCCATATCGGCATCGGAAAAGCCGAAATGATGGCCGATCTCGTGCACCAGGACATGAGTGATTATCTCGCCCAACGTTTCGTCGCTGTCGGCCCAGTAGTCGAGGATGGCGCGGCGGTATAGGAACACCATGTCCGGCTCGGCGGGGACGTCGGCAACGCTCTTCTTGTCGAGGCTGACGCCCTGATAAAGCCCCATCAGATCGAGCGGGCTTTCGATGTCGAGTTCGTCGAGCACTTCGTCGAGTGCGAAATCCTCGACGCGAATGATGAGGTCACCGCACAACTTACGGAATTCGCCGGGCAGGCGGTCCCACGCGACGGCCGCCAATTGTTCGAAGTCGCCGAGGCCCGGTGCTGCCTTGTCCTGCCATTTGTTGCGTTCGGTCATTGTTCAGTCCGCAGGAGTTCAACTGTGTGTCACACATAGTCCCGCAACCACCGAAACGCCAGTGGCAGTGTTTGCCCATGCGTTGCCGGTCGCGACCAATGCCGATTGAGATTCAAGTGGTTGTGGGACGCCGCCCGGTCATGGCGGATCGTCGAGCGGGCGCGCCGAATCGACTGTCATCAGTGGCACGCCGTTGCGGATCGGAAACGCCAGCCGCGCGCGCGGGCTGACCAGTTCCTGTCGCGCCGCGTCGTAGGTCAGTTGGCCTCGAGTGACCGGGCAGACCAGGAATTCGAGCAGCCGCCGATCGGTCCGCTGCGTGGCCGGAGCGGGTTTCTGGGGCGTTTTCGGAAGTGCGTCGTCGTCGGCCATGGCTTGCTTCCCGCGAATGTTGACCGGCTACTGCATCGTCGAGCCGGCACCACCATCGCCAGCGGCCATTTCCATTTCGGCGAGCGCCACCAATACTTCTGACCTTGTTTTGAGATCGGCGGCTTCCAGCAACGCCTGCTTCTCCTCGGGCCCATAGGGACTGATGATCGACAGCGAGTTGACCAGATGCTCGCTCGGCGCTTGGGCGATTGCCTTCCAGTCGGCACGGAACTGATGCGTTTCCAGATACCGTTTCAACACACTCATCAACTGCTCGCGATCGATTTCATCTTCGCCGGCGCCTCGCGTTAAATCGCCCGCAAACCCTGAATAATCAACGGCGAACGTGCGGTAGGGCTTTGTCGTCGCCACTTCATGGCCAAGGCCGAAGCGGCAGACGCCGGTCAACGTGATCACGATGCGTCCGTCGTCGAGTTCCTGAAATGCGGTGACGCGGCCGACGCAGCCGACGCGTCTTAATCCGGTGGACTTGCCGGGCGGGCTTTCATCGTCGCCCGTGGAGCGCTCCGGCTGGACGATGCCGACCAACCGCTGTCCAGCGATCACGTCCTCGATCATCGCGAGATAACGCGGCTCGAACAGGTTGAGCGGCAGCGTCGCCCGCGGCAACAGAATGACGCCGCGCAGCGGGAACACCGGGATCTGCGCCGCCAGATCGGCGGGACGGCGATAACGGTCGAGCGGTACCAAGGGGCAGCCTCCTGGACGGGCGACGACTTCAGGAAAACAGCAGCGACGACAGCCGACGCCGGCCTTCGATGGTTGCCGCGTCCTTCGGTCCCCAGGCCTCGAACAGCTGAACGAGCTGCTTGCGCGCCGCCTGTTCGTTCCAATTCCGGTCGCGCTTGAAGCTTTCGAGCAAATGATCCACCGCTTCGGCCTTTTTGCCACTGGCGGCGAGTGCCGTTGCTAGATCAATACGGGACTGATGGTCGGCCGGATTGGCCGCGACCTTGGTTTCGAGTTCGCCAGTGTCGCCGGCCTCTGCCGCTTTGTGCGCGAGTTCGATCGCGGCCTGGACGGCGGCGACGGCGGGGTTCTTGCGCTTGTCGGGCGGCACGAGGCCGATGGTCTGTTCGGCGCGCGCGATATCGCCGGTCTTCAGGTAACAACGGGCGAGCCCGGCTAGCGCGCCCGGCTCCTCGCGGTTTTCCTCCAGGATCGATGCGTAGATCTCGGCCGCGCCCTGAATATCGCCAGCTTGAAAGGCCTCCTCGCCGGCCGCGAGCGCCGCTTCGAGCTCGCCGGCTACGTCATCGCCGAGCAACCGATCAATGAATGTCTTGATCGCGCTTTCCGGCTGCACGCCCATGAAACCGTCCATCGGCCGACCGTCGCGGAACGCCATCACCGTCGGCAGCTTCTGGACGCCGAGCTGGCCGGGAATCGACGGATGCTGGTCGATGTTCATTTTTACCAGGCGAACCTTGCCGCCATAGCTCTTGACGACCTTCTCGATCAGCGGTGTGAGCTGCTTGCAGGGGCCGCACCAGTCGGCCCAGAAGTCGACCAGCACCGGCACCTTGCGCGAGGTCTCGATCACGTCTTTGACGAAGTTCGCGGTGGTGGTGTCCTTGATCACTTCGCCGGGCAGTGCGGCCGCCAGGGTGGCGGGCGGCGTATTTCCGATAACCATAGTCAACTCCTCGAAGCGCCGGCGGCGCTGGTTGCGCGCGGCTGATGCACGGATTTCGCCCTCGGGCGGTGAGATTTCAATGTCTGGACGGTGCATAGGCATCGAATTTCGCGGGAACCCTAGTCCCACAAGTGCGGCGAGCGCGACAGCGAAGACGTTCGAAAAACATCGATGCGCCGATCATCGCAGTTTCAGTTGGCGACCGCCGGCAACTGGACGATCCGTGGCTCGTGCCCCGTCGCGCGCATGAATTTCAGCAGGTCGTCGCGATCGATGTTGGTGGTCGCCGTGTTGACCAGCGGGTGGCAGTTGAGCGTGTCGAAGCTCATCAATGTCCGATCGATGATCGCCGTGACCTTGCCGGATCGGTCGTTGATCACCGAAAACGCGGTGACCGAGCCTGGCGTGATGCCGAGAACTTCGAGCAGGAGTTCCGGCTTGCCGAAGCTCAATCGTGCGCAATCGAGAATTTTATGCAGCGATTTCATGTCGATACTGGCGCGCGCCTCGGCCACGACCAGGAACAGGCGGCCCTTGGCGTCCTTCAGAAACAGGTTCTTGGTGTGGCCGCCGGGCATTTCACGGTCGAGCTTTTCGCTCTCCTCGACGGTGAACACGGCCGGGTGTTCGACCGTGCGGGTCGTTATGGCGAGTTGGTCGAGGAAGGCGAACAGGTCGTCGCGGGTAGCTGGCACGGTGATTAGGGTCATCTTTACAGGTTCTCGGCGGGGGATGGCGCGTCATAGCACGGTCGGCAGGGGCCGACATTCGCAACTCGACCGGCTGATGCAACCATTTTTGTCCAATTAATCCAATATCAGTGTTCGCAGCATAAGATGGTGACCTATGTCAGCGAAGTCGGGCGCCACATGCGACTTCGCCACCATTTTAGGTATTCCGTGTAATGCCGACCGAAACTGCAGGAGCGATTGTCACTGCCGACGGGATAACCGCGCGGCCAGCCTATGAATTTGAGCCTGGAGCGGCGTTTTTCGACGCCGGACCGCCAACGCCGGGCGCAAACGTCTACAACGTCATCGACTACGGTGCCGTTGACAGTGCGTCGTTCGACAACCGTGACGCGATCCAGGCCGCCATCGATGCGGCTCATCTGGCTGGCGGCGGTGTCGTCTACATTCCACCCGGCACCTTCGGCATCGGCGTCGCCTATCTGGCCGACGGCGTAACGCCGGACCCGGCCGAGGGCGGTGTTCGCCTGCTCGACAACGTATTCCTCAAGGGTGCGGGCATCGGCGCGACGACGCTGCGCGTCATCGACGGTACCGACCAGTCGCTCACCGGCATTGTCAGGTCGCCGTCGGGCGAGATCACGTCGAATTTCGGCATCGCCGACATGACCCTGGATGGCAATCGCGACAACAACGCTTCCAGTGCCAAGGTCGACGGGTTCTACTGCGGCGTAACGCCGGGATCGCCCGACGCCTGCGCCGACGTCTACGTGCTGCGTGTCGAGGCCGCCAACTGCAACGGCTACGGTTTTGATCCGCACGAACAGACCCATCGGCTGACGATCGAGAACTGCGTCGCGACGCAAAACAGCCTCGATGGCTTCACCCTCGACTATCAGGTCGATGGCGTCTTCACCGGCAACGTGGCGTTCGGCAACGACCGGGCCGGCTTCAACATCGTCACCACCACGAACGATTGCGTGTTCATCGACAACATCGCGCACGACAACGGTGGCGCTGGCATTGTCGTGCAACGCGGCAGCGAGAATATTCCGGGCTCGCACAATATCTCGATCCAGGGCGGCGCCAGCTACGGCAATCAGTCGGATGGCATCAGGCTGCTCTATGCGCAGGATGTTTCGATCTCGGGCGTCGACATCCATGACAACGGCCGCAACGGCGTGCGCATCGAGGGCTCGTCGCATATCACCGTGACCGGCAATACCTTGTCGAACGACTCCCGCGTGAATACGTCCACCACGTTGGTGAACGGTGTTGCGACCGGCACCAATGCCGAGATCTATATCCTCCAAGGCAACGACACGGCTGGTGCGTCCGGGACCATCCATGCGTCGTCATACAATCTCATCGCCGGCAATACGATCACCGAGACGTTAGCGGTGGTTGCGCCTTACGGCGTGCGCGAGGCGCTGGGCGCCACCGACAACAATGTCGTATTAGATAACGCCATTGCTGGCCCATCGACGGCGCTCGTTGCGCTGACCGGCGCCAACTCGACACTGACGCATCACGGCGGCGATGCAGCCGAGGCCATCACCGGCGGCCGGGCGGCGGATTTCCTTTATGGCGGCCTGGGCGCCGACACCCTCGTCGGTGGCGCTGGCGACGATCTGCTCAATGGCGGCGGCACGGCGAGCGGCACAGATAGCCTGCGCGGCGGAGCTGGCAACGACCGCTATATTGTCGATCACGCCAATGCGGTGGTCTACGAAGCCGCCAACGCAGGATACGATACGGTCGAGACCACACTCGCTTCTTTCGTGCTGTCGTCCAACCTCGATCAGTTGATCTATAGCGGTGCTGGCAATTTCACTGGCACGGCAATTCGCTCGACAATGTACTGATCAGCGGCGCTGGCGACGACCGGCTGAACGGCAACGCCGGCGCCGACCTGCTGATCGGCCTCGGCGGCATCAATACGCTGGTCGGCGGCACGGGCGACGACACGTACTTCATGTGTGGCGGCTCGACATTGTGATCGAGACCGCCAACAGCGGCTTCGATACCGCTTTCACCAACTTCGCCGGCACCACCACCATCATGGCCAATGTCGAGCAGTTGTGCTGCGTGAGCAGCGTCGATGTTCCTCCGTTGTTGACGTTCGGGTTCGGTCGCGGCATAGCCGCTTAGCGTTCATAATCGGCGCGCGGCCAACATGAAGATCTCGCGGTCGGGACAGGCGGAAGCGAACGCAAGCTTTACACGCCTGACACTGATGGTGACGAGAGCGCCGATCTTGAGCAGTTTCAACCGGATGGTGCCGCAGGTCGCCACCGCGAGCTTCGTGCCAGCAAGTCCGATGCGGCGCACCGCGCACATGAGCACGTAAGCGAACGACGAGAGCCAGAGGCGCAGCTGGTTGGCGCGCATGGTCGGCGCCGGGGTCCGGTCGGCGAACAGATCGCCCTGGCATTCCTTCAGCCGGTTCTCCATCTCGCCGCGCTGGCAGTACACGTCCTCATAAAGGAAACGCGCCGGTCCAAAGGCGGCATGGACGTTGGTGACGATGAAGCGTGGGTTGGCTTCTCCGTTGGTCCACTCGGCCTTGGCGATCACGCGCCGCGTTGCGCTCCAGCTCTTGCGCGTGCGGTACTCGAAGTCGTCGAAGACGCGCGCCGGCTGGCCCGTCCGCTTCGCCCTGAGGCGCGCCCGGCGCATGGCGGGCGCGATCCTGCGAACGAGGCGGCTGTTGCCGGCGAGGCCCAGCACGTAGCGGACGTCGTTGGCCTCGCACCAAGTCATCAGGTCGTCGCGACAGAAGCCACTGTCGGCACGGATCACGATCGTCGTCGCCGGCCAGCGGGCACGGATGTGCGCCACGATGCGGGCGACCTCGCCGACGCTGCCGTCGGCGGCAACGATATTGGAGGAGCGCAGCTTGGAGCTGAGCAGATGCCGGCCGCAGAAGATGTACAGCGGCAGATAGCAATAGCAGTCGTAATAGCCGTGGAAGTGCCGGCCTTCCTGTTCGCCGTAGATGGGATCGTCGGTGGCATCGAGGTCGAGCACGATGCGGACCGGTGGTTCATCGTGGGCATCGAGAAAGAGATCGACGAACAGCCGCTCAATCGCGCCGCCGTCGTGGTCGAGCTTGTGGTGACGATCCTGGCCGATCTTGCCGGCGTGCTCCATGCGATTGAGCGTCGACTTGCCGGCGAGCGACCGCCCGGCTTGTCGAGCACGGCGGCGAGCGCCGGGTCGTCCCGCAGCGTGTCGTGGTCGATCAGGTCCTCGTGGCCGAGGGCGATGCCGAAGATGCGCTGGCGCAGCAGATCTGGCATCGAATGACGGACCGCGGGGCCAAAACGCAGATCGGTGAAACAACCAGCGAGCCGCCGGCTGAGCCCGATCGCCCGATCCGCAGCGGCCAGCAGCACCACGCCGCCGATCGACGTAATGGCGCCGCCGTCGAAAGCGCCCACAAGTTTGCGGCCGCCGGACCTTCCCAGATCGAGTTCGGCCTGGATACACTGTGTCGGCATCGGGGAGCACCTCCTGCGCAGAAGAAGTCTTTGTCGCAGAAGCACTTTCACTGAGTCGGAGCCCCGATGCGCATCACGGGTGGGAGAAGTTCAGGTTAGTGCTGTTTGATTATGCGACTGGCGCGCTCGGCAGTGGCGGCAACGATATTCTGGGTGCGGCCCAGACGTATGGCGCCGTGAGCTCGACGGCGTTGGTGGCGACGACGTGCTCTCCGGCAGCCGATCGGACGACACGCTCACCGGCGGCGATGGCAACGACATTCTGATCGGCGGCGGTGGCGCCGACTTGCTGGTGGGCGGCGCCGGCGACGACATCTATGACTTGACCGACGGCGCCGACACCATCGTCGAAATCGGCGGCGGTGGCTTCGACATGGCGTTCACGAACCTCGCCGGCACGACCACGATCATGGCCAATGTCGAGAAGCTGGCGATCTTTGGCGCGGCCACCGGCGCCATCGGCAGCAGCGGCAATGACACGCTGGTGGTTGGCACGGCGCTCGGCGCGGTGCAACTCGACGGTGGCGACGGCAACGACGAACTTCGCGGTGGCCAGTGGGATGATCGGCTGATCGGCGGCAGCGGCGATGATGCCATGACCGGTAACGGCGGTAGCGACGTTTTCGATTTTCGGGCAGCCGGCAGCGGTGCCGATGTGATCGCCGATTTCGATGCCGATCCGGCCGGCGGCCAGGACCTGATCGACGTCTCGGGGCGCGGCTTCGACGCCAGTTCGATCGGAACGACAATCGTCGTTGCCGATGGCGCCGACGGCTTCGCGTCGGTTGCGATCGGAGCCGATACCATCAAGCTGCTTGGCGTCACGACGGCCGAGTTGACCGCCGCTCACTTTATATTCTGAACCGAGGCGGCAGCTCACCTCAAGCCCGCGCGCTTGCGTCGGCCTGTTCATCGGGCCATAAGGCGCCCCGTGCCGGCGGCTTGCCGGCTCGTGCCTTTCCGCTTGAGGAATATCGATCCATGGCCTTCACTCCCCGCGTGTTCTCCGGCATGCAACCGTCGGGCAACCTGACGCTCGGCAATTATCTGGGCGCCATGGTCAACTGGGTGCGGATGCAGGACGAGCAGCAGTGCATCTACTGCGTCGTCGACATGCACGCGATTACCGTCTGGCAGGATCCGGCGGCACTGCGGACCGCGACCCGCGAAGTGGCGGCCGCCTATATCGCCTGCGGCATCGACCCGAAGAAGAGCATCCTGTTCAACCAGAGCCAGGTGCCCGAGCACGCCGAATTGGCCTGGGTGCTCAACTGCGTCGCCCGCCTCGGCTGGCTCGATCGCATGACCCAGTTCAAGGACAAGGTCGGCAAGGAATCGCAGCGCGCTTCGGTCGGGCTCTATGACTATCCCGTGCTGATGGCGGCCGATATCCTGGTCTATCAGGCAACGCATGTGCCGGTGGGCGAGGACCAGAAGCAGCATCTGGAATTGGCGCGCGATATCGCCGCCAAGTTCAATAACGACTTCAAGGCCGAGATCGAGGCCACCGGCCGGACCGACGGCATCTTCTTCCCGCAACCCGAACCGGTGATCACCGGGCCGGCGACCCGCGTCATGAGCCTGCGCGACGGCACCAAGAAGATGTCGAAGTCGGACCCGTCCGACCTCTCGCGCATCAATCTGACCGACGACGCCGACACCATCGCCAAGAAGATCCAGAAGGCCAAGACCGACCCGGAGCCACTGCCGACCGAGGCTGCCGGCCTCGAAAAGCGGCCCGAGGCCGACAATCTCGTGGGCATCTATGCGGCCTTGTCCGGCACCACCAAGGCGCTGGTGCTGGCCGAGTTCGGCGGCAATACGTTCTCCGGCTTCAAATCGGCGCTGCGCGACCTGTGCGTAGAAAAGCTGGCGCCGATTGGTGGCGAAATGCGCCGCCTCGTGGCCGATCCGGCCGAGATGGACCGACTGCTGGCATCGGGCGCCGAGCGGGCGCGGGTTATCGCCGCGCCGGTCTATCGAGAGACCAAGAAGATTGTTGGTTTCATCGGCGCTTGAGGTTCCGGGTCGTTCCGTGAGACGCGAAGGTTCGCGGAATGGACCAAGCCAATTCACCCCGTTGCCCGCCGTCCCTTGCCGTGCCACCGTGAATGCATGCCAACGCGAAGCAAACGACTGGTCTACGAATCCGGCCACAAGCGGAAGTATCTCGTTGTTGTCGACGAGAGCCCCGAGGTCGAGACGGCGCTGTACTTCGCCGCCAGCCGCATCTCGCACTCCACGGGGTCGATCGCGCTGCTCTATGTGATCGAGCCGCAGGACTACCAGCATTGGGTCGGCGTGCGGCAGGTGCAACTCGAGGAAGAGACCAACAAGGCCAAGGCCTTGTTCCGGCTGATGCGCCGCAAGTTGACGCTGGCCGGGTTCGAGGACCTGATCAGCGACGAAGTCGTCATCGAGGGCAAAATCGCCGAGGAAATCGTCAGGCTGATCGAGAATGATCAAGACATCGGCATCCTCGTTCTCGGCGCCTCGGCCGATTCCAAGGGCCCCGGGCCGCTGGTGTCGTCGCTGGCGACCGGCAAGACGGCAGGTACCTTCCCGATCCCGATCACCATTGTGCCGGGCGACCTGACGCTCGACGAGGTCAAGGCGCTGGCGTGATACCTGATCGGCGCGATCGGCTTTTGACGAGACCTCGCGGCTGGTTTAGAAGCATTCCAGAATTTAGCTGATCACCGCCGATGCAAGTGCCGGTGATCGAGGCCAAGGAGTGCCGCCCGATGTTCATCCAGACCGAGTTGACGCCTAATCCCGCGACCTTGAAGTTCATTCCCGGCAAGCCGGTGCTGGGCGACGGCACCGCCGACTTTCGCAGCAAGGCGGAGGCCGTCAATTCGCCGCTCGCCGACCGGTTGTTCGATATCGAAGGCGTCGACGGCGTGTTTCTCGGCTCAGATTTCATTTCGGTGACCAAGGGCACGGCGGAGTGGCAGCACATCCGGCCGGCGATCCTTGGCGCCATCATGGAGCACTATCTGTCGGGCGCCGCCGTCGTCGACGGCGCCAATGCCGATGGCGAGGCCGGCACTAACTTCGATCCGAAGGACGCGGAGACGGTGGCGACCATCAAGGAACTGCTGGAAACGCGCGTTCGTCCGCAGGTCGCCCAGGACGGCGGCGACATCACCTTCAACGGTTTCCGCGACGGCATCGTCTACCTGCACATGCGCGGCGCCTGCGCCGGCTGTCCGAGTTCAACGGCAACGCTGCGCCATGGCATCGAGAATTTGCTCAAGCACTTCTGCCCCGACGTCATGGAAGTGCAAGCCGTCGGCGCGTGATCGCGGAGCGGATCGGTGGCGGACTGCATCCTGACAGCGTTGGTTACCGCGAGGACCGCTCACTGGTGTCGACCTTGAAGGTCGAGCCTAGTCTTGCGGCGGCGTCGCGCATGCTAGGGATAAACTTCAGCGCTTGCTCCAGCGGCACGCGCGCTTCCGGCGCCGAGATCGCAATGCAGCCGACCACCTGGCCGTTGTCGGCCGACACCGGTACCGCGACGCACACCACGCCATCGATGAATTCCTGATCGTCGATGCCGATGCGGCTCACAGCAATGCGTTCGAGCGCTTCCGTCAGTCGCTGCGGATCGGTCAGGGTGCGGCCGGTGTAGCGGGCAAGTGGCATCGCCGCGATGGTTTGCTGGCGTTCCCGCGCCGGCATTTGCGACAGCAGCAGCTTGCCGATCGCGGTGCAGTGCGCCGGCACCCGGCTACCGGCCTCGAGTCGCAGACCCAGCGGCCACTTCGCCTCGACCCGGTCGAGGTAGAGCACCTCCGAACCGACCAGGATGCCGAAATTACAGGTCTCGCCGATCTGCTCCGAGATCGACCGCAGAATGGTGTGCCGCAGCGTGCGCGGCGCGGCCGCACTGAGCGTGGCGAGTGACAGTTTGATCAGGCGCGGGCCTTCGATGAAGCCGCGTTTCAAGGTGTCGCGCTCGATGAACCCCATCTCGGCCAGCATGGTGGTGATGCGGTGGGCAGTTGGCTTCGTGAGCCCCGAAGTACGCACGATCTCCGTCATCGACATCGGCTGGCGGCCAGCGGCGATGATTTCCAGGATCGAGAACGCCTTGCCCATGGCGCCGAGCTGGGTCAGGTCGCGCGCCGACGTCGTGCGACCGCGTCGCGCGGTGGGCACGGGAGTGGTTGCGGCTCGAACTTTGGCTGGAGCTTGGGTGCGGGTGCTCATGCAAACCTTCCGGATAGGCATTTCCACTATGCGCCGGGACGCCGAACCTCCGCAATTGGCTTGTCGCGGCTATTGCGCGCCAGCCTACAGCGGTACCCGGATGATGGCCCGCAAGCCGCCGATCGTGCTTTGGCCAAGCGCGATGTCGCCGCCGTGGCTGCGGGCGATGTCGCGCGCGATGGCGAGGCCGAGGCCGGTGTTGCCCTCGTCCTGGTTGCGGGCATGGTCGAGCCGGTAGAATGGCTTGAAGACGTTATCGCGCTCTTCGGCTGGAATGCCCGGGCCATTGTCGTCGACCTCGATGCGCAGCCAATTCCTTTCGGTGGCCGCGCGGATGATGATCTGGTCGCCGAAGCGGGCGGCGTTGGTCAGTAGATTGGTGATCGCGCGCTTGAACGCCTGCCGTTTCAGCGGCACCACCAGATCGGAGCGCCGACGCCGCAGCTTGAGGTCGATCGGCACGCCATAGGCCTGGGCTTCCTCGGTCACTTCCTCCAGCAACTCACGCAGGTTGGTGGGCTTGGCTTCCTCGCCACCGTCGCCGCGCGTGAAGGCGAGATAGTCCTCCAGCATGTGCTGCATCTCGTTGACGTCGGTCTTGAGCGCGTTGATTTCCGGCCGGTTACCGAGCAGGGCAAGCTGCAATTTGAAGCGGGTGAGGATCGTGCGCAGGTCGTGACTGACGCCGGCCAGCATGGTCGTGCGCTGGTCGACGTGGGTCTTGATGCGTTCGCGCATTTCGAGGAACGCCTGCGCCGCCTGTCTGACCTCGCGAGCGCCGCGCGGGCGGAATTCCTCATCGATCGGGCGACCCTTGCCGAAGGCGTCGGCCGCCTCGGCCAAGCGCAGAATGGGCCGGATCTGGTTGCGCAAGAACAGGATGGCGAGCGTCAGCAGCACCACCGACGATCCGACCATGTAGGCCATGAAGATATCGGAGTTCGAGGCGTAGGTCTGGCTGCGGGTGGCGACGAAGCGCAGCGTCGCCGTCTTGAGTTTGACCTTGATCTCGACCAGTCGCGAATTGCCGACGGTGTCGATCCAGAACGGCTGCTTGATCTGCTTGCGCAATTCGGCTGTCAGCGTGCGGTCGAGCAGCGCGAAGAACGGACGCGGCTGCGCCGGCGGCAGATCGGTCGGCGGCAGCACCTGCATCGACAGGTTCAACCGGTCGCGCGCCATTTCGATCAGGCGGCCATATTCGTCGTTTCGGGAATAGTCCTGATAGACGTCGATCAGCGCCGCGATGTCGCGCACGGTCGCCTCCGACAGGCGCCGCGTCACCGCGTTCCAGTGCCGCTCCATGAACACGAACGCGACGACGCCTTCAAGCAGAACAATCGGCGCGATGATGATGATCAGCGCACGAGCATAAAGGCCCTTCGGAACCAGTTCGGCGATGACCGCGATCGCCTGCAGACGCAGCCGCTCGGCCATGCCCTTGATATCGGACCAGCGGGAGGCGGCTGACTTTTCGGGAAGCGGATCCCGGGCGGCGACCATTGCGGTTTGGTGTTCCTTGGGGCTGTGCCGAAATTCTACGTGAAGGTCAGTCGGTGTAGAGGATGTAGCCTTTGCCGCGCGCAGTCTGCAAATAGACCGGGTTCGACGGGTCGGTCTCGATCTTGCGCCGCAGCCGGTTGATCTGCACGTCGATGGCGCGCTCGCTGCCGGTGCTCTCGTCGGCGGCGAGTTCGTGGCGGGCGATGGGCAGGCCGGCGCGCTGGGCGAACATGCGCAGCAAGTCGCGCTCGCGCTCGGTCAGTTTGATGGTCTCTTCGCCGCGTTTCAGCTCGCCACGGCCGATGTGAAAGCGGAAATCGCCCATCACCGCCTCGTCGCTGGCGGGTTGTGCCGCCCGGCCGCGCCGCAGGATGTTCTTGAGGCGCAGCAGCAATTCGCGCGGTTCGAACGGCTTTGGCAGATAGTCGTCAACGCCGGCTTCCAGTCCTTCGATACGGTGCTCCGCGTCAGCGAGCGCAGTCAGCATGCAGATCGGTACTTGCGACGTCGACTTGATGTCGCGGGCGAGCGAGATACCGTTCTCGCCCGGCATCATGACGTCGAGGATGACGAGATCGAAGGCGAGTCCGCGCATGGCGGCGCGGGCGGCATTGGCGTCCTCGGCCGGCGTCACCCGGAAGCCGTTCTCCATCAGAAATCGCGACAGCAAATCGCGGATGCGCTGGTCGTCGTCGACCACCAGCACATGCGGCGCGTCATCGGGTAGTGGCTCCTGTCGAGCCCTATCGGGAGCGAGTGCCATTGGTGTCACCTCCTTCGGTATCGCCAGTCCCGCGATCGGGTTAGCGCTTGCGCTCGGCTGATAGATCTAGGCCCGCTGCCGTCAGCGCCTTTTCCAACCCGACACGATCTTCTCGCGCCGTCAGCGCCAGCAGAAAGCGCAGTGCCGCCGGTTGTGACTGGGGTTCGATCTCGGCCAGGGCGGCGGCAATGCGTCGGGTCTGCAACGTGCGCAGCTGTTCGGCGAGCCTTCGGCCATCGGCGGTCGGGTGGAGGCGTCGTTCGCGCCGGTCTGCCTCGCCCGCCTCCTGGACGATGAAACCGCGATCGACCAGCTGCTTCAATACGCGCGCCAGACTTTGCTTGGTGATCTTTAGAATGTCGAGCAGGTCGGCGACCCGCAGGCCCGGCCGCCAGGTCACGAAATGCAGCACTCGATGATGGGCGCGGCCGAAATCGTATGCTTTCAGCACGGCATCGGACTCGCCGGTGAAGTCGCGGTAGGCGAAAAAGATCAGTTCGACGACGGAGGTCAGCCGCTCGAGGCTGGCATCGCTGGCGGTCGTTGCCGCCGGCGCCGAACGCTGTGCGCGACCCTGGGCTGTATTTATGTCAGTCATGTTGACTAATTAGGAGGCGGTTGTTACCCGTGGCAAGCTCATAATTGCAGTAGAAAATGACAGGGCCGGGGGTGTGACCACCCATCCAGGCGGACTGTCGCGGAGGCCCCAATGGCAGACTTGATCCCCTTCGACGATCGCGACGGCTTCATCTGGATGAACGGCAAGATCCTGCCGTGGCGCGATGCCAAGCTGCACGTGCTGAGCCACGGCCTGCACTACGGCTCCTGCGTATTCGAGGGCGAGCGCGCCTACGGCGGCACCATTTTCAAGTCGACCCAGCACTCGGAGCGCTTCAAGAAATCCGCGCAATTGTTGGATTTCGAGATTCCCTATACGGCGGCCGAACTCGATGCAGCCAAGGCTGAAGTCCTGAAGCTCAACGGCGGTGGCGACCAGTATATTCGTCCGGTCGCCTGGCGCGGCAGCGAAATGATGGCGGTCTCGGCCCAACACAACAAGATCCACACCGCCATCGCCACCTGGGTCTGGCCGTCGATGTTCGACCCGGCGATCAAGATGCGCGGCATCAAGCTCGACATCGCCGACTACCGCCGCCCCGATCCCGCCTGCGCGCCGGTCGCTTCGAAGGCCGCCGGTCTCTACATGATCTGCACGATCTCCAAGATGCGGGCCGAGAACAAGGGCTTTGCCGACGCCATGATGCTCGACTGGCAGGGCCGCGTCGCCGAGTGCACCGGCGCCAACATCTTCTTCATCAAGGACGGCGCGCTGCATACGCCGACCGCGGATTGCTTCCTCAACGGCATCACACGACAGTCGGTGATCGAGATCGCCAAGAAGACCGGCATGCAGGTGGTCGAGCGCCGTATCATGCCGGAAGAGCTGCCGAGCTTCACCGAGTGCTTCATCGTCGGTACTGCCGCCGAAGTGACGCCGGTGTCGCAGATCGGCCCGCACAACTATCAGCCCGGCCGCCACTCGGAAGCGCTGATGAACGCCTACAGCGCGGCGGTGAAGGTGGCCTGAGGCGAGGGCGGTTGGGATTTACGGCCGCTTCTTGAACAGCAGTAGGACGGCGAACGCGCGACGGTCTTTTTTGGGGGCGGCGAATAAATTGGCTATCGCTTGCTCTGCGCGGGCGATGGCATCGAGAGCGTCGGCGCGAGTTGCCCGAAAATCGGATGCGTAGTCGGCGCTGTGTCGCTCTTCTTGCAAGATGACGAAAGTGTTTGCGCAATCGACAAGTGGCTGCGGGAATCCGGGGTTGTTGTTGCCGAGAAGGCGACAAGCCGCCTTTGCCTCACCGTGTTGAAGCGATCGATAAACTTGTCGCCAAGCTTTATCAGGACGGTTGCTACCAACGCCGACCAACATATCTGCAGCATCTTTCGCCAATGTATGAAAGAGCGCGTAGTAGGCAGTGCTCACCGACCGCTTCAGATCAGCCTGTCGGGGCCTAGTTGGGCCTGCATTCGCCAGTTTACGCGCGGTGACGATCAAGCCTTCCGCCTTCGTGGTTTGGCGACTTTTTGCAGTTCGTGAAACCGATTGCGTATGTGTGGAAACCGGAGTTCGCCAGCATCCAACAATAAGCGGCTCATTTTGCCGACCAAGTAATACGTAACTTCCGTATCGATCGGCGTTTCACTCAGATCGTAGGTGGCGTCGATGAAAATCACCGGGTCACCGTCGTGATCCTCGCCGGGGCGGACTTCGACCGTTTTCAAGCCAAAGGGCCCCATGTTCTCGCGCATGGTCGCTTTGATCTGTTCCACGAGTTCGGGGCGGACGGCGGTTGTGCTGTTCATGGGCCAAATATAGCGCGTGTCGTCGGTAACGTCCACGCTGCGGCAGCCGCGATCGAAAACCCACTTCTGAGTTCGTTCGGCCCAGCGTAGTCTCGACCAGCCTCGCCCTAATTGGAAACCCTCCCCATGAACGCTCCAACCCGTATCGGCCACTCCACCTGCCCGCACGACTGCCCGTCGACGTGCGCGCTCGATGTGGAACTGCTGCCGGACGGCCGGATCGGCCGGGTGCGCGGGGCAAAGGACCACGGCTACACCGATGGCGTGATCTGCGCCAAGGTCGCGCGCTACGCCGAACGCATCCACCATCCCGACCGGCTGATGCATCCGCTGCGCCGCAAGGGGCCGAAGGGCTCGAAGTCGTTCGAGCGCGTCTCCTGGGACGACGCACTCGACATCACGGCCGAGGCGATGCTCAAGGCCGAGAAGCAGTATGGCCCTGAAGCCGTGTGGCCCTACTATTTTGCCGGCACCATGGGCCTCGTCATGCGCGACGGCATCAACCGGCTGCGGCACGCCAAGAAATACAGCCAGATGTTCTCGTCGATATGCACAACGCTGGCGTGGACCGGCTACATCGCCGGCACCGGCCGCCTCGCAGGACCCGACCCACGCGAAATGGCCAAGGCCGATGTGGTGGTGATCTGGGGCACCAACCCGGTTAACACCCAGGTCAACGTCATGACCCACGCCATCAAGGCCCGCAAGGAGCGCGGCGCCAAGATCGTGGCGATCGACATCTACCGCAACGGCACCATGGAGCAGGCGGACATCGCGCTGTGCCTGCGCCCCGGCACCGACGGCGCGCTCGCCTGCGCGGTGATGCACATTCTGTTCCGCGACGGCTATGCTAACTGGCCGTACATGGAGCAGTACACCGACTGCCCACGCGAACTCGAGGCACATCTGAAATCGAAGACGCCGGAGTGGGCGTCGGCAATCACCGGCCTGACGGTCGCCGAGATCGAGAGCTTCGCCAAGCTCGTTGGCACCACGCCGAAAACTTATTTCCGGCTCGGCTACGGATTTTCGCGCCAGCGTAACGGCGCCTCGAACATGCATGCCGCGACCTGCATCGCGTCGGTCACCGGCGGCTGGTTGCACGAGGGTGGCGGCGCCTTCCACAACAACGGCGCGATCTACCACTGGGACAAGACCGTTATCGAAGGCACCGATGCGCGCGATGACAGTGTGCGCATGCTCGATATGAGCCGCATTGGCCCGGTGCTCACTGGCGATAAGTACGACCTGAAGGATGGCCCGCCGGTGACGGCATTGTTCATCCAGAACATGAACCCGGTGCAGGTCGCGCCGGAGCAGCGGTTGGTCAAGGCCGGCTTCATGCGTGACGATCTGTTCGTGTGCACGCACGAGCAGTTCATGACCGCCACCGCCGAAATGTCCGACATCGTGCTGCCGGCGACGATGTTCCTCGAGCACGATGACATCTACCAGGGTGGCGGGCACCAGTACGTCATGCACGGCCCGAAACTGCTCGACGTGCCAGGCGAGTGCCGCTCGAACCACGAGGTAATCTCGGGATTGGCGAAGCGCGTCGGCGCGCGGCATCGCGGTTTCGAAATGACGTCGCGACAATTGATGGACGAGACCTTGCAGAAGTCAGGCTGGGGCACGCTCGAAAATCTCGCCGAGCAAAAGTGGATCGACTGCCAGCCCGATTTCGACACCGCGCATTATGTGAAGGGGTTCGGCTATCCGGACGGCAAGTTCAGGTTCAAGCCCGATTGGCCGGAGGTGCCGGCCGGCCGCAAGCACGACTGGGGCATCGCGCATCAGGTGCCACGCCTGCCGGACCATTGGGACGTCAACGAGAAGGTCGATGCGGCGCATCCCTTCAAGCTCGCGACATCACCGGCGCGGAATTATCTGAACTCGTCGTTCAACGAGATGCCGACCAGCCGCGCGCGCGAAGGCCGGCCACGGGCCAAGATCAATCCGGCGGATCTGGCGAAGCTCGGTCTCGTCGACGGTCAGAAGATCCGCATGGGCAATGGGCGCGGCGAGATCATCCTGCACGCCGAGGTGTTCGAGGGTGTGTTGCCTGGGGTAGTGATCGTCGAAGCCATTCCGCCGAACAGTCAGTTCGAGAACGGCGAGGGGCTCAATACCTTGACCAGCGCTCATCAGGCCGCTCCCTTTGGCGGGGCGGCTTTCCATGACAACCACTGCTGGATCAAAGCGGCGTAAAAATTGGATGGCGCGGATGACGCCGAAGCATCATCCGCGTTGACGTTCTTCTTAGTGCTGCAGATCTTTCGGAACCACGCCGCCGTTGGCGGCGAGCTTGGTCATGACCTGCTTGTGCAGCCAGACGTTCATCGACGCCGAGTCGCCCATGTCGCCGGTGTACTTGAGTTCGGTGGCGAGTTGCTTGCGGGCCGACAAGCTGCTGTCGAGCTTCAGCAGTTTCATCAGGTCGACGATCGACTTGCGCCAGTCGAGATCCTCGTCGGCATCGATGTTGTCGAGGACATCCGCGACGTCGACATTCGACATCTGCGATGCAGCCGGAGCGCCGCCGGCCGGCGCGGCGCCGGGAACCCCAGCCTTTGCCGGTTCGATGTTCGGCGCCTTGCCGGGCTCGGACGGGGCGGCGGCGGCGGAGCTGCCGAAGATTGCGGCGGCGATTTTTCCGAAGATGCTCATGGGGACTTTCCTTTCGGGTTGCAGGCAGTCGTAAACGAGAAAAGGCAAATCGAGTTCCCGGATGGTGGTTCAGGCCTCGAACTGACCGGGGGCAACAGCGGCGATCTTCCGGTCGTCTTCAAGGAATTCGACGCCGACAACGGCCGGCATCGCCATTCCAGTAAGTCGCCATCGTGCGCTTCACCATGATGTCCGATTGTGTGTTGCACGGACCAGTCACCGACGTGAATAGCGCATTTGCGCCAACAGTTAACCCGCTGAATTGAAAGGGTTGTGACACGCACTGAAGTGCGCCGCCCGCCTGCACCGAATATTTACCACGGTAACAGGGCGGTCATCGCGCATTAACGCCGGTGCGCGATAGTATCGGGACAGGTTCTAAGGGTCCACGGTCAGCTTCGAAGGTTCTGGTGATGCGCAATTGGCGACAACTTTTGGTGTCGGGGCTGAGCAAGGCTGTGGTGGCCGTGGTTTTGGTCGGCGTCGGCGCGGCCGGCATTTCGGTGCCGGCTGGCGCATTCAGCAAGCGGGTGCAGAAGGCTTGCCACGCCGACTACAAGAACCTGTGCCCGCAGTACCGGTCTAACTCGCCGCAACTGCGCACCTGCATGGAAGCGAAGGCGAACGAGATCTCGTGGAGCTGCATCGAAGCGCTGATCGACAGTGGCGAGGTCGACAAGAAGCGCGTCCGCCGCTGAACGGCGAGAAGCGAGCGCTCAGGCCAGTTCCAGCGGCTTCGACATAACGATGGCGTCGACCGGCGGCGCCTGATGGCGCACGTAGTAGCTCTTGCGCCGTCCGACTTCGGCGCAGCCCATGGCGTTGTAAAGCGCCAGCGCCGGGGCGTTGTCGGCTGCGACGTCGAGAAACAGTCGCTTGGCGCCCGCCCGCGTCACCGCCCGAACGAAGGCGCCGAACAGGATTCGGCCCATGCCGCGCTTTTGCCAGTCCTCTGCGACCCCGATCGAGATGATCTCGGCCATGTCGGCCGCGACCTGCCCGATCACGAAGCCGGCCGTGATCGGGGGGATGCCGACACGGGCAATGAAGGCGACCGCCGACGAGGCACTGAGAAACGGCATCACGCCGGCCTCATCCCACGGCGGGTTGAACAGCTTCATGTGCAGGGCGGCGATTTCCGCCGCGTGGTCGGGATCGGCGATCTTGAGCGTGACGTATTTCGGATCAATTGGGCCGGCGGGGGGCAGCATCAGGTCCTCGTGAATGCAAAGGGAAGCGCGCTTCCCGCCTGGGGCTTGGCATCGGCTTCCCGCAGGTAGAGCGGTTTGGGTGGTTCGGCAACCGGCAAACGGTTGGCGAATCCGGGCGAGGGCGGATGCGCGTGGTTCGATCGGCAGGCCGATTGCGCGGTGCGGTACTGCCGATTGCGCAGCCGCGGCGATCAGCAGCGGCGCGCCGGTACCGCCGATGGCATGCGCGCCGCTGCCGAGCATGGCGATTGCCGCCGTCGGCGATGCCAGGCACGGCGGCACGGTGCCGTCGAGGTCGGAACCTTCGAAGGCTTCGAAATAGACCAGCCCGTCGCGGGTGGCGACCGCGATGGCAATCGGCGCATCGGGCTCGATTTCGCGCAACGCTGCCGCCATCACCCGCAGGCTGGTCGCCACATGAATCGGGCGCGGATTGGCCAGCACCAGTGCGCGGGCAACCGAAATGCCGGTGCGTACGCCGGTGAAACTGCCCGGCCCGATCGTCACTGCCAGCGCGGTGACCGCCTCGATGGCGATGCCGGCCTCGGCCAGCACCTCGGCGATCATCGGTACGATGCGTTCCGAATGGCCCTTGGTCATCGCCTCATAGCGTTCGGCCATGACCGCCTGTCGCGCCGTCGACCACAACGCCACCGAGCACGCGCCAAAGCAGGTATCGAACGCCAGGATGGTCATGCGCGCCGTGGGCTGGAAACCGAAGATTGAATGCCAGCCGTCCTACACCGAAAAGCGACCGGTCGGCTATGCCTGAAGTCGGATCAGGCGATTTTCGCGATATCGTCGAAATCGAACCGCGGACTGCGCGGCAACAGCGCGGCCGGATCGCCGTAGCCGAGATTGACCAGGAAGTTCGATTTGTAGGTGGTGCCGGCGAAGAATGCCGCGTCGACGCCGGCATTGTCGAAGCCCGACATCGGGCCGCAATCGAGGCCGAGGGCGCGGGCGGCGAGTATCAGGTAGGCGCCTTGCAAGGTGCCGTTGCGGAAAGCGGTCGCGGTCGCCAGCGCCTCGGTCGAGGTGAACCAGCCACTTGCGTCAACATGCGGAAACAGACGCGGCAGATGTTCGTGGAACTTCATGTCGTAGCCGACGATCGCGGTCACAGGCGCCGCCATCGTCTTGGGCAAGTTGCCGGCTGAAAGGTGCGGCTTTAGTTTTTCCTTGGCGGCGGCCGACTTCACGAACACGAGGCGAGCCGGCGAGCAGTTGGCGCTGGTTGGCCCCATCTTCATTGCGTCGACTAACGCGTGCAGCAGGCTGTCCGGGACGTCGCGTGCCTGCCAGCCGTTGTGCGTGCGGGCTTCAAGGAACAGTTGGTCGAGCGCGTCTTTCGAGAGGGATTGGGCCACGTCCGGTCGCTCCTGTGATTGTCTCGGACGAAGCCCTACACCGTTCGCTTGAGCCTCAGGAAGCGGCCGGCTTGGGGGGCAGCAATGCGTCGTCGATCGCGCTCGCGCGGACGGCGGCGGGTCGCTTGGCGAGGTTCGCGTAATAGGCCTCGAACGCGGGCCGCTTTTCGAGCGTGCCGAACTCCATGCCCCAGCCGATGTGCGAGGCGACATAGACGTCGGCGGCACTGAACCGATCACCGGCAATGTACTGCTTGCCCTTGACCGCCATTTCCAGGGCATCCTGCACATCGGCCAGACTGCCGTAGCCGACGAAGCCCTTCTTGTCGTCGGGCACCACGACACCGAGTGCCTTGTCGGCGCCAGCGGCTTCGAGTGGTCCGGCGGCGAAGAACATCCAACGGTAATATGTGCCGCGTGCCTTGTCGCTGAGTGCCGGAGCGAGCTTGGCGGCTGGGAATGCATCGGCGAGGTAGGCGCAAATCGCGGCGCATTCGGTAACGACGGTGTCGCCGTGGCGGATCGCCGGCACCTTGCCCATCGGGTTGATTGCGAGATAAGCCGGCGCCTTCATGCTGTCGCCGTAGATCAGCAGTTCGGTCTTGTAGGGCTGGCCGATCTCTTCGAGCATCCAGCGTACGACGCGGCCGCGCGACATTGGATGGGTGTAGAAGACGAGTTCGCTGCTCATGGTTTTTTCCTTTGCTTCGATTTCGCAGGCTTGCTCGGCAGCGCATGGCGCCAAGCGGTTTCGAGGGCCGCGCCGAGTTCAGCAACAGACAGGTTCGACAATATGACCGTGGTCCAACCCTGCTTGCCCCAGGCGTTGGGTACCGGTGTAAATGCTTCGGGCGCGGTCAGGCATTTCAACGCCTGCTCGTCCGGCGTCAATTTGAGGTTTGCGGTCAGACCGTCCGCTGGCATCGTGGCAAAAATTCGCGCCACCTTGAACGCGGTCCGGTCGAAGTGCGGCGCTTCCGCCGTGCCATCGAGGCCAAGCGCGATGCGGCGCAAATCGCTTGCAGTCGCCACCTCAGGCAAACCGCACGGCGTAGACCGGCGGCAGATTGTTCGAGACGTTGGTCCAGCTGTCGCCCTGGTTTTCGCTGACCCACAGACCGCCAGTGGTGGAGCCGAAGGCCAGCCGCTCGCCGGTGGCATCGAGCGCCAGCGCGTGTCGATAGACGATATCATAGGCATGGCGTTGCGGCAGTCCGTTGGTCAGCACGTCGAAGGTTTTCGCACCGTCGCGGGTGCGGGTGACAACGAGGCGGCCGTCGCGCGGAATGCGCTTCTCGTCCTTGATCTCGGGGACGAACCACGCCGTGTCGGGATCGCGCGGATGCACCGCGACTGGGAAGCCGAAGGTCGAAGGCCCGGCTTCCTTGATCTCGGTGAAATTGCGCCCCTCGTCGGAGGAGACGAATATGCCATTGTGGTGCTGTACCCACATGCGGTCGGGCGCGGCCTGACACTGGACGAGGCAGTGCACGTCCTGCGCGATCGGGTCGTGGGTCAACTCCGGCGGCACGTGGTCGGCGCGCATGCCCTCGCCGCGCTGGACCCAGGTCGCGCCTGAATCCTCGGTCAGCCAGATGCCGCCAGTCGAGACCGCGATCCACACCCGCTTGGAATTGCTGCGGATCGACGATGATCGAGTGCAGGCCGGGCAGATCGGCACCGCCGCCCATCCACATCTTGCGCTTCGGGTGATCCCACAGCGAGCGCACCATTTGCCAAGAGGTACCGTGATCGGTCGATCGGAACAGGCCGCCCGGCAACGTGCCGCACCACAGCACGCCGGGCTCGTCGGCGCCGCCGGCCGTCAGTGCCCAGATGCGCGCGGTGCTCCAGGCCAGCGGCCGGCCCCACATGTCGTTTTCCTCAAGCCCCTCGGGCTTCGGCGGGTAGGCTGGCGTTGCGATTTCCTCCCAGCCGCCGCTGGCGGTCGAGCGATGCACTTTGACACCGAAATGGCCGTGGTCGAGCGCCGCGTAGTGGCGGCCGTCGCGCCGGTCGGTCAGCGTCAGGGTGACGTTGTCGCCGAGGAAATCGACCTTGTCGATTTCCCAACCGGACTTCATGCGGCTGACGCCGAACAGACCTTTGCGCGTCGAAACCAGCAGCTTGTCGCTCATGGTTCAGCCTCCTGATAGAGCTTGGAAGACATAGATGTTACTATCGGCGGACACCGGGTCGGATAACCGGTTCCGGTCGCGGATCAGCACGCCGTCGACAAAGATCGACATGTGCCGCCGCAGTGCCGCTTGATCGTCGAGCACGTAGGAACGCGCTGGCGGGTTGATGGCGAATACATTGTCCAGCACCTCGCGCACCGTCGCGCCAGCGGCTTCGGTCGCCGGGCAGGCAACGTGCCGCTGGATGTTCTCGGTGAAGACGACCTTGGCCATCGGGGCGGCCTCCCTACCGCTCGGCCAGCGTTTTCATGCTGGCGAGGCCCTTTTCGAACTGCTGGCCGACCATCTTGTCGCAATCGATGAACAGCGACATGAGTTTGCCGATGAAGGGTTGCCGCCCCGACATGGTCCAGCTGACGATGGTGCCGCTAGCATTGGGCCGCAATGTGAATTCCACCCGGTTCAACGCATTCATAGGCTTGAGCATGTGCAACTTCATGACGATGTTCGATGTCGGATTCGACTCGGTGATCTCGACACTGCCGGCACCGACCTGGCGGTTGCCGCTCCACCTGTGACCGGCGCCGACGCCGTGCTCGGGTCCGAAATAGTCGAGCTTCGCCGCCGGATCTGGGGCGAGGAAAGGGTTCCATTGGTTGAACCCGCGCAAGCTGTTGATCATCGGAAAGATCTTGTCGGCCGGCGAGTTGATCGTCGTTGAACGGGAGATGGCGAAGCTGTCCGGCTTCGTCGAAGCATAGACCAGCAATGCGGCAATGATCAAAACCATGCCGACCGCGATGATTGTCCAGATGTTGTCCATGGGCGCGCCCTCGTGTTCAGCCGTTGTCGTAGGCGGTTTGCAGTTTGGCGATGTCGAGTTTGACCATGCCCATCAGGGCCTGCATCATCGCCGCCGACTTGTTTGGATTGCCCGCGGCCATCAGCCTGCCAAGCATCGCCGGCACGATCTGCCATGACAGGCCGTATTTGTCCTTCAGCCAGCCGCACTGGATTTCCTTGCCGCCATCCGACGTCAGCCGGCGCCACATTTCGTCGAGTTCGGCCTGGGATTCGCAGGATACCGCCAGCGAGATCGCCTCGGTGAATGGAAACTGCGGACCACCGTTGAGGCCGACGAACGCCTGCCCCTCGAGCTCGAACGAAACAGTCATGACGGTGCCTGCCGGCATCGGCATGCCCTCGCCATAGCGGGCGATGTCCTTGATGGCCGAATTGCTTGAAGATCGAGACGTAGAAATTCGCGGCCTCCTCGGCTTGGCCGTCGAACCAGAGGAAAGGAGTGATCTTCGGCATGTTTGGCTCCATTATGCCTCGATGTTTCAATCCCTGCGTCAAGCCAAAGACGGCCGGCTCGTCTGGGTTCCGACATCGGCGTCGGAGAATTTTCGTTCGTTCGTGCCAGCGGCCATCTGGTCGAGGCGTTGCCGGATGTGGGCGGCTTCGGCCGCCGTGTTGGCGAGCGCGATCGCGCGGTCGAAGGCTGCGCGCGCTTCCTCCCGTCGACCCAATTGGTCGAGGAACGTGCCACGCGCGCCGTGGTAGTAGAAATAGCCTGAGAGTTTCGGCGCCAGAGGGGCGATCAGCTCCAGTGCCGCTTGCGGTCCATGCAGCTTCGCCACCACCACCGCACGGTTCAGCGTGACGACCGGTGACGGCTGCATGCGTTCGAGTGTGCCGTAGAGTTGTTCGATCTGGCCCCAATCGGTGTCGCGTGCATGGCGCGCGCGGGCATGCAGAGCAGCGATTGCGGCCTGCACCTGATAGGCTCCCGGCCGCTGGTGACGGATAGCCTTGTCGATTAGCGCCAGTCCCTCCGCGATCAGCGGTTGACGCCACAGGCTGCGATCCTGGTCATCGAGCAGCACAACGTTGCCGGTGGCGTCGAAACGGGCGGGCGCGCGGGCGTGCTGTAGTAGCAGTAAGGCTGTGAGGCCCATGATTTCGGAATCGGTTGGGAACAGACCGAGCAACAGGCGGGCAAGGCGTATTGCCTCCTCGCACAGCGGTGCGCGGGCGCCGCTCTCGGCGACGGAGGTCGAATAGCCCTCGTTGAAGACCAGATAGATCATCGCCGCGACCACGCCGAGCCGCTCCGACCGTTCGACCGCGCCTGGTGCTTCGAATGAAACGGCGGCGGCAGCGATGCGCGCCTTGGCGCGGGTGATGCGTTGCTCCATGGCGGCTTCGCTGACGAGAAAGGCGCGGGCAATCTGCTGGACCGACAGGCCGGAGACGATGCGCAGCGCCAGCGCGATCTGCTGGGTGGTCGGCAGGTCTGGATGGCAACACACGAACAATAACCGCAGAATGTCGTCGCGGTAGTGGGCCCCGTCGATCCGCTCGGCGATGGCTGACTCGGCATCCGACAGGTCCGAGAGAACTTCCTCGGGCGGCAACGGGACCTGTCGGCTCTCTCGCCGCACGCCATCGATGCCGGCATTGCGCCCGACCATGATCAGCCAGCTGCAGGCATCGCGCGGCGGGCCGTTGCGCGGCCACACCCGCAATGCCCTCAGGCAGGCCTCCTGGAAAGCCTCCTCAGCTCGGTCGAGGTCGCGGAAATAACGCAGCAGGGCGGCCATCGCCTGCGGACGGGCGGCGGTCAGAACCGAATTGAACCACCCCGGCTCGGTCACGCGGCGACCCCTCCCGGCACGAAGAAGCCAACCGGGCGGATCTCGTAGGCGCCGCCGGGATTGGCCTGGGCCAATTCCTGGGCAATGCCCAGAACTTCATCAAGAGAGACGCAATCGACGACATAGAAACCGAGCAGTTGCTCCTTGGTTTCGGCGAATGGGCCGTCGATGATCAGCGGTGGCTCGCGGTCCTTGCGAAGAGTGGTCGCGGCCGTCGTCGGCAGCAGCCGCGCCACCGGGCCGAGTTTGCCCTGGCGGCCCAGCCGCTCCATGACGACACCGAGCTTGGCCATGACCGCGGCGTCTTCCTCCTGCGACCAGGCGCAGGTGACCTTTTCGTCGTGGTAACAAAGGATGGCGTATTGCACGGCTGTTGAACTCCTTTTCGACAAGGACGAGCGGCGATGGTCGCAGCCGACACGGCCTTCGAAAAATAAATTCGCGACAAGTTGTCCCAAAATGTGGGTCACTGCAAGTCAAAAGTTCTCTATTTGTTCCTTTGACGTAGATCAATCGCGCGCCGACCTGTCGAAGTAGACGGTTGTCGGTGCGGATGTTTCCCGCGACCCGTCGATTTCGGGCGAGGTGCTAGAATGTTGGGGCGAGAGATGCGGCCGAGCACTTGCGAAGCATGCGCGATCAGAAGCAGTGCGCTATGCGGGGCGATTTCGAACGACGAACTCGCGAGATTGAATGGCATTGCCCGCCATCGGCGCGTGGCGCCCGGCCAAATGATCATGCGCTGCGACGAGGAGCCGGCCTATTTCGCGACCGTGATGTCGGGTGTCGTAAAGCTGAGCCGTGCGCTCGGCGACAGCCGCCAGCAAATCGTCGGGTTGCAGTTTCCGTCCGATTTCCTCGGCCGGCCGTTCCGAGGGCGCAGCCCTTATGATGCGGAAGCCGCCACAGAGGTGCACCTGTGCACCTACCCGACGCACCAATTCGAAGTGCTGATGAAGGAATTCCCCGGCATCGAGC
This sequence comes from uncultured Alphaproteobacteria bacterium, assembly GCA_963732635.1. Classification (GTDB taxonomy): domain Bacteria; phylum Pseudomonadota; class Alphaproteobacteria; order Rhizobiales; family Hyphomicrobiaceae; genus JAKFWF01. The sequence goes on along the minus strand of CAVTAL010000022.1, from coordinate 53,823 downwards.
ATCGCCTGTTCGAGCGCACCCTCGATGAACTCGACGCTGCCCGCGAATGGATGCTGATGCTCGGGCGCAAATCGGCGCGTGAAAAGCTGGCGAGTCTGGTGCTGATGATCGCAAGGCGGTCGCATGCGATGGGCTGCTCGTCGCAGCACTCATTGCAGGCCCGCGAAAACCTGATCTGCGATCTGTCGCTCAGCCGGACCGCGATCGCCGATTTCCTCGGGCTCACGATCGAGACGGTCAGCCGCCAGTTCAGTGCCTTGAAGAGCGACGGCATTATTGTGCTGCCGAGCCATCGCGAAGTCGTGGTGCCCGATCTCGCGCGGCTGGAGCAGGCCGCCGAAGCCGACATGGGCTGACGGAATATCCAATCGCTCCAGTCGGATGAAGTATCGCTTCCTGCGTGCTGGGTTTCGCCTGCGACCAATTCACTGCGTGGCGACATGTCTCGGCGTGAGCTTGCGATCAAATCTATATCGCTGTGCCTTGTTGAGTGCCACCTTGCTACACGCATAGACCATTAGTGGAATACGGCGGTTAATCTTGATCTGGGTCAAACCGTTTCGAAGCCAATGATGATTGGAGTTCGACGTGCTGACTTGGTGCCGGAGCAGGCACGGCAAGCATCTGCAATCCGATTTCGGGGCGAAACATGAAAGATACGACAGCGGAGCGACACGCGTTCGGCGATGCACTGGCATTGCTGGCGGCAGTTATTGCCGCGGGCATCGGGCTGGCGCTCGCTGCTCTCTCTAAAGACGGACCGATGATTTTCCACGGGGCACTTTTTGCCGCGGCGGCGATCGCCGCTGCCGTCGTGGTGCTCAAACAGTTCAACCGGGTGACGCCAACGTCCGAGCATGAAGAATATTTCGACGGGCCGATCAAGGTATCGGTGCTGTTCGCCATTTTCTGGGGATTGGCCGGCTTCATCGTCGGCGACGTGCTGGCTTGGCAGCTGGCCTTCCCGATGCTGAATTTCGATCTGCCGTGGATCAGCTTCGGTCGCTTGCGACCGCTGCATACCTCGGCGGTGATCTTCGCCTTCGGCGGCAACATGCTGCTCTCGACTTCATTCTACGTGGTTCAGCGCACCTGCCATGCCCGCCTCGCCGGTCGCTGGTCGCCGTGGTTCGTGGTCTGGGGCTTCCAGGTCTTCATCGCCATCGCCGGTACCGGCTATCTGCTCGGCGTGACGCAGGGCAAGGAATACGCGGAACCAGAATGGTACGCCGACCTGCTGCTGACCGTGATCTGGGTCGCCTACCTGCTGGTCTTCCTGGGCACGCTGTGGAGGCGCCGCGAGCCGCACATCTACGTCGCCAACTGGTTCTATCTGGCGATGATCGTGACGGTTGCGATGCTGCATCTGGTCAACAACGCCACCGTTCCGGTGAGCTTCACCGGCACCAAGAGCTACATCGCCTACTCGGGCGTACAGGATGCGATGACGCAGTGGTGGTACGGCCATAACGCGGTCGGCTTCTTCCTGACCGCCGGCTTCCTTGGCATCATGTACTACTTCGTGCCGAAGCGGGTCGAGCGGCCGGTCTATTCCTACCGCCTGTCGATCGTGCACTTCTGGACCCTGATCTTCCTCTACATCTGGGCCGGTCCGCACCATCTGCACTACACCGCGCTGCCGGATTGGGCGCAGACGCTCGGCATGACCTTCTCGATCATGCTGTGGATGCCTTCATGGGGCGGCATGATCAACGGTCTGATGACCCTTGCCGGCGCCTGGGACAAGCTCAGGACCGATCCGGTGGTCCGTCTGCTCGTCGTGTCGGTCGCCTTCTACGGCATGTCGACTTTCGAAGGCCCGCTGATGAGTATCAAGGCGGTCAACTCGCTGTCGCACTACACTGACTGGACCATCGGTCACGTGCACTCAGGTGCGCTCGGCTGGGTCGCCATGGTGTCGTTCGGCGCGATCTACTGCATGGTTCCCTGGTTGTGGGGCCGCAAGGGCCTGTACTCCCTGAAGCTCGTCGAATGGCACTTCTGGACATCGACAATCGGTATCCTGCTCTACATCACCGCGATGTGGGTGTCGGGTATCACCCAGGGCTTGATGTGGCGCGCCTACGACAAGCTCGGCTTCCTGCAATACTCGTTCATCGAGACGGTGGAAGCGATGCACCCGTACTACATCATCCGCGCTATCGGCGGTCTGCTATTCATCGTTGGCGGCTTCATCATGGCCTACAACGTATGGCGCACGATCCGCGGTGACGCGATCCAGGACGAAGCCGATCAGCCGCGCGTTGCCGCTGCGTCCGGCGTGCGTCTCCAGCCGGCCGAATGAGAGGGGACGAGCAATGAAACACGAAGTCATCGAGAAGAACTCCATCATCCTCCTCATCGGCATTCTGATCATGGTGTCGATTGGCGGCTTGGTGCAGATCGCCCCGCTATATTGGGTCGACAGCACGATCGAGAAGGTGAAGGGCATGCGGCCCTACACCCCGCTTGAGCAGGTGGGTCGCGACATCTACCTGCGCGAGGGCTGCTACAATTGTCATAGCCAGATGATCCGCACCTTGCGTGACGAGGTCGAACGCTACGGCCATTACAGCCTCGCCGCCGAAAGCATGTACGACCACCCGTTCCAGTGGGGCTCGAAGCGCACCGGACCGGATCTCGCCCGCGTCGGCGGTAAGTATTCCGACGCTTGGCAGGCGGAGCATCTGATCAATCCGCGCGCGCTCGTGCCGGAAAGCATCATGCCGGGCTATCCGTGGCTCGCGTCCACCAAGGTCGATACCTCGGACCTGACGGCCCGGCTCAAGACCTTGAAGATGGTCGGCGTGCCCTACAGCGAAGACATGATCGCCAACGCGGGCAAGGACTTCGCCGCCCAGATCGATCCCGACAGCCGGCCGGCGCGTGAAATGCTCAAGCGCTATCCAAAGGCCAAGGTCGTCAAGATCGATCAGCGGTCCGGTCCCGAGCCAACCGAACTCGATGCCTTGGTCGCCTACCTGCAGATCCTTGGCCAGATGGTCGACTTCACGACCTTCGACGCCGCCGGTCCGAACCTGAGGTGATCAGATCATGACCTACGAAACCATTGCAACGATCAGTCAGGTCACCTCGCTGCTGATGTTCATGGCGATGTTTGCTGGTGTCCTCGTCTATGCGCTCTGGCCGAAGAACGGCCAGCGCTTCGAGGAGGCCCAGCGGCAGGCGCTGGATTTGGACGCGACCGGTGCACGCAAGAGGGGGCAACAGTGAGCACGCAACGTGAAATCGACCATGTGACCGGCGTCGAGACGACCGGACACAACTGGGATGGCATCAAGGAATTGAACAAGCCGCTGCCGCGTTGGTGGCTGCTGACGTTCTACGCCTCGATCATCTGGGCCATCGGTTATTGGATCGCCATGCCGGCGTGGCCGACGCTGACCGGCTATACCCAGGGCATGCTGGGCTACAGCCAGCGCGCCACGGTCACCAGCGAAGTCAAGGCGGCAACGCAGGCGCAGGCCGGCATGCGCTCCTTGCTCGACAAGACGCCGCTCGCCGAAGTCAAGAAGAACCCCGAACTGTTGCGGTTCGCATCGACCGGTGGCGCTGCATCGTTCCAGACCAACTGCGGTCCCTGCCATGGCCGCGGTGCGCAAGGCGCGCGCCGGCTACCCGAACCTCAACGACGACGATTGGCTATGGGGCGGCAAGGTCGAGGATATCGAGCAGACGCTGCTTTACGGCATCCGCTCGGAGCACGCCAAGACACGCGCGGTCATCATGCCCCGGTACGGTCTCGACAAGCTCCTGACCGATGCCCAGATCGACGACGCCACCAACTTCGTGTTGTCGATCTCGGGCGGCAAGGCCGATGCCGCTGCCGCCGGCCGTGGTGCCGTGGTGTTCAAGGAGCAGTGCGCTGCCTGTCACGGCGAAGCCGGCAAGGGCATGATCGAGCAGGGCGCGCCGAACCTGACCGATGGCATCTGGCTCTATGGTTCGAGTGCCGATGCGATCGCGACCAGCATCCGCACCGGCCGTGGCGGCGTCATGCCGGCGTGGGCTGGGCGCCTCGACCAAGTGACGATCAAGGCTCTGACGGTTTACGTGCATAGCCTGGGTGGGGGCAAGTAAGCCCCCGCCTTCTTCTCGCACACGAGGATCTCGCGACATGTGTTGCTGTGGATGTTCGCTTGCGCTGGCGCTTGTCGAAGCCCGCGCTTCCACCTCGGCCGGCAATGATCTGCCGGCCGGCGAAGCGACGGAATTGGCGAACGAAGACGTTACCTATTCGGGGTTCGGAGCCCAACTAGCTCAAGCCATGCGCGACTTGCCGAAGCGCGTTGGCGACTGGATAATGTGGCCTGCCCACAGGGCCATGCGGATGCCAGCGTCCGCTCAAGGGAGCACCAACGGGTGACCACAGTACTCGACAGAAAGAACAATCCCGAGGCCGAACCCGGCGTTGGGATTTCGCAGCACGATGTCAAGGCGGTCAACCGCAAGGAGGATCGTGAGCTTTATGCCAGCCGGCAGAAGATCCATCCGAAGCGGGCACGCGGCACGTTCCGTACCATCAAGTGGATCGTGATGGCTTTGACGCTCGGCATCTACTACGCACTGCCGTGGCTGCGCTGGAACCGTGGACCCGATCTGCCCGATCAGGCCGTGCTACTCGACATGGAGCACAACCGGTTCTTCTTCTTCTTCCTCGAGATCTGGCCGCAGGAATTCTACTACGTCACCGGTCTGCTGGTGCTGGCCTCGCTGCTGCTTTTCCTGGTCACCGCCGCCGCCGGCCGCGTCTGGTGCGGCTACACGTGTCCGCAGACGGTGTGGACCGACGTGATGATCTCGCTGGAGCGCTTCTGGCAGGGCGACCGCAATGCCCGCATCAAGCTCGACAAGGATCCATGGGGACCGTCGAAGATCTTCAAGAAGGTGATGACGCATCTGTCGTGGCTCGCGGTCGGCGTCGCCACCGGCGGCGCGATGGTGTTCTATTTCCGCGATGCGCCGACGCTCGCCCGCGAACTCTTCACCGGCACGGCGCCGGCCATCGCCTATCTGTTCCTCGGCATCTTCGCGCTGTCGACGTACGTGCTCGGCGGCATCGCCCGCGAGCAGGTCTGTACCTACATGTGCCCGTGGCCGCGCATCCAGGGCGCCATGATCGACCATCACACGTTGCTGGTCAGCTACAAGCCGGAGCGCGGCGAGCCACGCGGGCCCCACAAGAAGAACGAGAGCTGGGACGGCCGTGGCGATTGCGTCGACTGCAAGGCCTGCGTGGTCGTCTGTCCGGCCGGCATCGACATCCGCGATGGCGCGCAACTCGAGTGCATCCAGTGCGCGCTATGCATCGACGCCTGCGACGACATCATGACCAAGGTCGGCCGGCCGCAGGGGTTGATCGCCTACGAGACCGTCGCCAAGCAGGAAGCGACCGCCGCCGGCCTCGTGCATGAACCGGTGCAGTTCGTGCGGCCGCGTACAATGCTTTATGGCGGCATGTTTGCCCTGGTCGGCGCGATCATGCTGACCGGCTACCTCAACCGCACGATCCTGGAAATCAACGTGCTGCATGATCGCAGTCCGCCGTTCGTGCTGTTGTCGGATGGCTCGATCCGCAACGGCTATACCGTCAAGATCCTCAACAAGTTGCACGAGCCGCGCATGGTGACCCTCTCCGCCAATGGCTTGCCCGGAGCCCGGGTCGTGATCGTCGGCAATGAGGGCGGCGCGGATACAGCGATCCGGATCGGCACCGACGACTTGCGCGAGCTCAAGGTCTACGTCACGGTCCCGGCTGTAGAGGTGAAAAAGCTGCAGGGTGCCTCGACACCGGTTTCGCTGATCGTGCGCGATACCGGTTCCAAGACCGAGATGACCCGGCGGACGAATTTCCAGACCCCGACGACTGGAGGAAGCCGATGAGTGCCACAGCGATCGACACGAAGCCCGCGTCGGGCCGGCTTACCGGCCGTCACGTACTGGTAATTTTCGTCGGCTTCTTTGCGATTGTTTTCGCGGTCAACGGCTATTTCCTCTATTCGGCGCTATCGACCCATACCGGCATCGTCGCCAATGAGCCCTACCGAAAGGGGCTCGCCTACAACGCGCGTATTGCAGCCGGCGAGCGCCAAAGCGAGCTCAAGTGGACCGATACCGTTGAACTGGTGGCCGACGGCACCGTCTCGGTGACCATCGCCGGCCCGGACAATCGCAAGCTCGATGGACTGGTGGTGACCGGCGTGCTGTCGCGGCCATCGACGTCGGGCTTCGACCATGCGCTGAAGTTCACCGAGGTCGAGCCGGGGCGCTATTCGGCCAAGGCCGGCAAGATCGACAGCGGCACCTGGCTCGCCAACGTCGAGGTTCGCATGACGGCGGCTGATAAGGATCCGACATTCCGGGCGCGGAGGCGGCTATGGCTGATGCCTTGACGGCCGGCGGTCTTGCCCTCGGCCAATCGAGCGTTGCTGCTGGCGCCGACGGCAAGCCGGTCACGACCACGCTCGTGGTCGAGAATATGCATTGCGGCGCCTGCATGCGTAAAGTCGAGCAGGCGCTGGCGCGTGTGCCGGGTGTCGCCCACGCCCGCGTCAACCTGTCGAGCAAGCGGGTGGCGGTCGTAACGTCATCGCGGCCCGAGACGGCCGAGCCGTTCCTTGCCGCGCTGCAGGACGCCGGCTTCGCCGCGACCGTTCTTGCCGATGCCGATGCGACGCCACAACGTGGCATCGATCAGGACTATATGAAGCGCCTTGGTGTTGCTGGCTTCGCCGCCGCCAATATCATGCTGCTGTCCGTGGCGGTGTGGTCGGGGCACTCCGGCGACATGCCCGGTTCGCTGCAGACGATGTTCCATTGGTTGTCGGCGATGATCGCGCTGCCGGCGATCGCCTATGCCGGCAAGCCGTTCTTCTCGTCCGCCCGGCAGGCCCTGGCCGCCGGCCGACTCAACATGGACGTGCCGATCTCGCTCGGCGTCACGCTGGCGACGGCGATGAGCCTGTTCCAGACCTTCCGGCATAGCGAGCAGGTCTATTTCGATGCCGCCGTCAGCCTACTGTTCTTCCTGTTGATCGGGCGCGCGCTCGATCAGCGGATGCGGTCGCGCGCGGCCAGTGCCGCCGAAAACCTGCTCGGCTTGCGCACGCCGGTGACGTCGATCGTTCAGAACGACGGTAGCGTCGCCCGGGTCGCGACCGCAAGCGTCCAGCCCGGCGTCCGGGTGTTGATCGCCGCTGGCGAACGCGTACCGGTCGATGCCTGTGTGCTCGGCGGCGCGGCGGAAGTCGACGAAAGCCTGATCACCGGTGAGAGCCGGCCGCGTCGGGTGCTGGCCGGCGACCAGCTCTATGCCGGCACGACGCTGTTGTCCGGACCACTCGAAGCGCGCACCACCGCCGCCGCCGACAATACGTTGCTGGCCGAGATCGGCCAATTGATGCAGACCGCCGAGCAGGCGCGCGGTCGCTATGTTCGTCTCGCCGACCGCGCCGCGCGGATGTATGCGCCGGCGGTGCATATCCTGGGCCTGACGACCTTCGTTGGCTGGTTGCTGGCCGGCTACGGCTGGGAACCGGCGTTGACGGCCGCCATCGCGGTGTTGATCATCACCTGCCCTTGCGCCCTGGCACTCGCTGTCCCTGCCGTGCAGGTGGCGGCGACCGGACGGCTGTTCCGCAACGGCATCGTGCTCAAGGCCGCCGACGGGCTCGAGCGGTTGGCCGAGGTCGATACCGTCATCCTCGACAAGACCGGCACGCTGACGCTTGGCCAGCCCCAGGTAGCCGCCGATCTCGACGTTGCCGATGCGGTGCTCGCCCGTGCCGCCAGTCTCGCCTCGCAGAGCCGGCACCCCTATGCCAAGGCAATCGTCAATGCCGCCCGCAAACGCGGCTTGGTCGTTGCGGCGCTTGCCGGGGTCGAGGAAGTGGCCGGCGAAGGCATGCAAGCCGCGTTCGAAGGCCGCACGCTGCGGCTGGGTTCTGCCCGCTTCTGCAACGTGACGGGAGATCGTGCATCCGAGCAGGCGCTGTGGCTGCGCGATGGCGACGGGCCGGCGATCGCCTTCCCGGTCAGCGACGCCTTGCGCAGTGACGCGATTGATGTCGTCGCCCGGTTGAATGCGCTGGGTTATCGGCTGGAGATCCTGTCCGGTGACGGCAGCGCGGCGGTCGAGGAAGCAGCCAAGGCCGTCGGCATCACTGACTGGCGCGCTGGCCAGAAACCCGACGAAAAGATCGCCCGCATCATGTCGCTGGCGAACCAGGGTCGCAAGGTGCTGATGCTCGGCGACGGCCTCAACGACGCGCCGGCCTTGGCCGCCGGCCACGCCGCGATGTCGCCGTCGAGCGCCACCGACATCAGCCAGACCGCCGCCGACGCGGTGTTTCAGGGCGAGCGGCTGGGGCCGGTAATCGAAACCATCACGGTTGCCAAGGCGGCGCGGCGCCGGTCGCTTGAGAACTTCGCCATCGCGATCGGCTACAATGTCGTGTTCGTGCCGCTGGCCATGGCCGGGCTGGTCACGCCCTTGATCGCGGCCATCGCCATGTCGGCGTCGTCGATCGCCGTCACCGCCAATGCCTTGCGGCTGGTGCGCAATTCGAGCGAGGTTCGGTCATGACCGCACTTGCCTGGCTGGTACCTATCGCGCTTGGCCTTGGCGCTGCCGGGCTCGCGGCCTTCTTGTGGTCGCTGAAGAGCGGGCAGTTCGAGGATCTGGAAGGCGCGGGCTGGCGCGCGCTCGACGACGATCGCGATACTCTCACGCCACCAAAGCCGACCATTGCCACCGAGCAACCCGTTACGAGGCCTTCGCCCCCATGAGCGACAATGCCAGGCTTGCACCTTCGCCGCACGTGGTGGCCGACGTCCTTCCGGCGCCGCGCCGGGTGCCGTTCGACGCGCCGTGGGCTTGGCTCGCCGCCGGTTGGCGCGACTTGTGGACAATCCCCGGTATCAGCCTGACGTATGGCTTCGTTTTCGCGGCGACCGCGCTGGCGCTCAGTCTCGGTCTGTGGCGCATGCAGGCACATTCGTTATTCTTGGCGCTGGCCGGTGGCTTCCTGTTGATCGGTCCGCTGGTGGCGGTTGGTCTTTATGAAGCCAGCCGGCGGTTGCAACTCGGCGACAAGTTGAAGTTGTCCGATGTCGTTGCCGCCGGCATGGGCGCGCGCGGGCAGCTCGCGTTCTTCGGCATCGTGCTGCTGTTCACGCTGATGGTCTGGCTGCAACTCGCATTCCTGCTGCTGATGATGTTTCTCGGCAATGCCGGGCTGCCGCCGGCGAGCGCGTTCGTGCAGACACTGCTGTTCACGCCGCGCGGCCTTGGCCTGCTGATCGTCGGCTCGCTGGTCGGCGGCATCATCGCCGCGACCGTATTCGCGATTTCCGTCGTCGCCGTGCCGCTGCTGCTGGTCAGCCGGACCGATGCCGTCACCGCCGCGCGCGCCAGTATCGACGCCGTGGTCGCCAATCCAAAGCCGATGATGCTATGGGCGGCGCTGATCGTTGTGATCATGGGCGCCGGCTTCGTCACCATGCTGATCGGTCTCGCCGTCGCCTTCCCCTTGGTCGGGCACGCGACGTGGCATGCCTACTGCGACATCTACGGCACGCCCGCTTCGACCAAATGATCGGGCCGATCTTCGGCTGGCGCCAAACCCTGCAATGCCATCGCGATCGCCGCGTCGAACTGGTCGATGCCAGATAGCTGGTGCGCGAGCGCGAGCGCGAGCTTGGCGAGAAACAGGCTTTCCTGATTGGGGCCGGCAATGTCGATCGCCTGCGCCAGATGCTCGTAGGCTTGCTCGAACTGGTCGAACGGCAGCTTCGTCATGTTGGGGCTCCAAGGCCAGCACCGAGTGCTTCAAGGATCTGCGGTGCGGCGAATGTCCGCCAGCGGCCGGCAACGTGCAGGTCCGGTCGCAGCAGATAGAACGTGCCGGGCTGGGCGCCGAGCATGCGCGCCGCACCGTCGTCGTGATCGGCTACGGTTGCGCCGGGCACGTTGGCGCCCGCCATTGCGATCAAGATCGGCTTGAAGCGGCGATCCCTGGTTCGTAGCGCCGCCAGCAATTCAGTCTCAGCTTCATTCAGCGGTTGATCGACGAACATCACCCCGCTGTAGCCATCGCCGGTGAGATCGAGCAGGTAGCGGCCATCGGCGAATTTCACGTTCGGGCAGGCGGCACCGCACGTCGGGCCGGCGGCGAAGGCTGCTTCGTCGGCGCTCGGCCGCGACAGCGGGCTCGACGAATAGGTATAGGGCTGCATCTGTCTCGGATTGGCGAGGCTGCGCGGGAACTCGTGGTCGATCGCCAGCGACAGCGCCGCCTCGCGGGCGAGCTTCCAGCCGCGAGTCGGCGGCGTCATGAACTGAGTGCTCTTGGTGGCGTTGGCGAACACGTCGAGCGTGGCGCCGCGCCGCTCCGGCGAATAGCTGTCGAGCAGGCGCGCATCGGCCTCGCCGTTCAGCACGCGGCCGAGTTTCCAGCCGATATTGTGCGCGTCGGTGAGGCCGTTGTTGAGGCCGCGCACACCGAAGATCGGCACGATATGGGCACTGTCGCCGATGAAGATCACCCGGCCATGCTGGTAGTCGTCGAGGCACAGCGTGTTGGCGGTGTAAATGCTCCACCATTCGAGTTGCCATGCGCCCTGGTGGCCGATGTCGGCGAGGATCGCGGTGACGCGGCCGCGCACGTTCGCCTCCTCGATCGCCTGCGCCTCGCTCTCGCCTGGCCGCAACTGGTAGTCGACGCGCCAGATGTCATCCGGCTGCCGGTGGATCAGCACGGTGCCGCCGGGATTGCCGGCCGGCTCGAAAAAGGCACGGCGCTCGGTCGGGAAGTCGTGCTTCATCTGCACATCGGCGATTACGTAGCGGCCGACATAGTTGTCGCCAGCGAGGCGCAGGCCGAGCATCGCGCGAATGGCACTGCGGGCGCCGTCGGCAGCGAGCACGTAGTCGGCGTCGAGGTCATAGCTGCCGTTGGGCGAGACGATCGACAAGGTGACGCCATCATCGCGCATCGTGATCGCCGCCGCCTCGCTTTGCCAGCGCGCGTCGATCAGATCGCTTTTGGCGACCGCATCCCACAGGTACTGCTCGATGTACTGCTGCTGCAGATTGTACATCGGCAGGTATTTTTCGTGATCCGAGTGCGGCATCTCCAGCCGATAGATCTGCTGATCGCGGAAGTAGCTGCGGCCGTAGCGCCAGCCGAGCGCATGTTCGAGGTAGGGGGCGACGGCGCCGATCTGCTGCAGGATCTGCATGCTCGAGCGCGATACGCAGGTGGCGCGGCTGCCGTCGTTGAAGGTGGGCTTGCGGTCGAGCAGTACGCTGCGGATGCCGTAGCCGGCGAGCGTCAGCGCCGCCGTCATGCCGACTGGACCAGCGCCGACGATCGCAACTGGCGTCTTCGTGCCACGCGCCGTCACTTCAGCAGCGGTTGGCGCCGCGAAATGCGGATAGTGGAAATAGAGCGATTCCAGTGGTCCCCTGCCGGCCGGTCTCATGCGAATGCCTCATTTGCAGGGAACGTCGAAATCGACGTGGTAGTGCTCGTCATGCCGCACCCACGATGGTGACTTGCTGAAATTGATCCGCCCGCGCAACTGGGCGCCGTGCTCGGATGCCAGCAGCATCGGCATCAGATCGAGCGCGAAGATCACGCGACGGATTCCGATCTTATGGGCGCGGGCGGCCTTGTCGAGCGCGAGCAGATGCAACGCCATCGCCTCGAAGTCGATTTTGTGCAGCCCGGCGCGGGCCTGCTTGTCGAACTCGACGTTGTAGCCGAGCTTGTTGAACGGCGACGTAGGCAACTCGGCGATCTGGCCTTCGAGGGTGCGAACCGGGACGTGGAAATCAAACGCGGTGCCGTTGGCGTGCGACTTGTGCGGCGCGAAATTGCCGCCCCACGGCCAGCCGCCTTCGGCATAGACGAAGCGAAGTTCCGGACGGGTCCGGCTTACCTCGTCGTAGGCGTCGATGATCGCGGCACGAATGGTGCTGTGGGTGAACGTGCGGCCAACGAAAAAGCCGGCGGTGCTGTAGGCGCGATAGTTGTCACCCCACAGCGGTGGGCGGCGTCCGGCTTCCAGGCTGCCGCGATTGACGTCGCCGTGGCACACGCTCGACCGGCCGGCATCCAGTCCGAGGTAGCCGATGTAGGCCGCGAAGCCGGCGAAGGCGATCGCGGGCACGGCGACAAGGGTGGTCAGGACGCGGCGGAGGCTCATGAATCGCGGCTTTCGATGGGACCGGGTAGCAGTGCTGCCGGTGCGCGATGCTGTCAACAAGTGCGGCGGGTAAGGCCGTGGCCGCGATATCACAGCGCCGCGACGATCGTCGCCAGTTCGCGTAACCGTGAAGAGTATCGGCGCTTGCTGCCTCCTGAACGCTGTTGCATCACTGCCACGGACGGTCAAAAGTGCGTCGTTGCGTGCGGCGGTCCGCCTCGATCGCGCCGCAGCGCTGTGGCTGACTGCATTCGAGTACAGGAGTGTCGGGAAATGTCGACGACAGCAGGACTTCTTCGCGTTACTTCATTGGCCCTTGCCGGCGTCCTGGCGCTGGCGCCGGCCGCGTTGGCCAAGGATTTCACCTTCAGTCAGAAGGCCAACGACCGTCTCGCCAAGAAGATGCAACTGCCGGTCTACTTCGCGCTGCCGCCGAGTGCGCGCGGTGATATCCCGGGCAACATCGACACCACCGACATCCTGGTCGACTTCAAACACCCTGAAGCCACCACCGCCGATCTCGGCTTGCGTCTGGTCGTGGCCAAGCGTGCCGGCATGGCGGCAAGGCTGGCAAAAAGCGGTCTGATCCAGACCGGTGACATCCTGCTCACGTTCCGCACCGAATGGGGCGGTGCTGGCGCCTATCCCAACGTGCAGATGGGCATCAGTCACACCGGCATGGCCTATGTGAAGAACGGCATCGTCCACAACATCGACAACCCGCTGAATGAAGAATATCTCGGCGCCGGTCTGCGCGCGGACCTGACCAGCGAGCACTATCGCACGCTCGACTACATGCATATCATCCGGCCGCGCGCGATGACCGCCGAGCAGCGCAATAACCTCGCCACTTGGGCGAACCGGTTGAATGCGAGTGCCGGTCGCGTCTATCCGAGCCAGATCTCCTTCAACCAGGACTACAACGCGCCGAAGTACAAATCCGGCAAGCCGGTCGAGTTCGTCAAGCATCTGGCGCAGATCGGACTGGGCAAGAACCCGCCGGGCAACGTCGACATGTATTGTTCGGAGTTCGTCTGGTCGCTGTTGTCGTTGCGCGACTGCGATCCAGCCAAGGTCGGCGCCGACTTCGACGGCAGTGGCATTCCGGCGTGCGTGAAGGAGCCGATGAAGCCCATGGTGGCGACCGGTGAATTCGCCTTCAAGCGCGACAACAAGTCGAATGCGGGGCTCGCCGACGGGCCGCTGATGGTGATCAATGCCCTGAAGCCACCGGCCGAGGAGCGCAAGAAGCTGCTGGCCTCGGTGTTCGTGCAGACTCCGGGCAGCCTGACCAAGCTGTCGACCGGTCACAAGGCGGTGGCCGAGCAGATGCAGCCGAAGTTCGAGCCGCTGTCGCGCTACTATGCGGGCGCCGGCGGCGGCATCTTCGAGAACCTGAAGGCGCGGCTGATCAGCAAGGCGTTCATCCGCGAGATCCCGGAGAACTATTCACCGACCTCGTTCCTGATCAATACGCTGTTGCCCAAGGACAGCACCTATCGCCGCATGGACTATATCGCGACGATCGTTATCGAATAGCCGCGACTTGCATGATTCGCGGAGACCGCTCGCGCTGATGAACCGAAGGCAATTTGTGGCGGCGGCGCTGGCGTCGCCGTTGGCGGCAATGGGCCCTGCGCGGGCCCGCTCGCCGATCTACATCGCCGATATGCACTTCCACCTGTTCTTCTTCGGCAAGGCGCCCGCCGCGACGCAGCCGTTGGCGCGCAACATGGCGGCCGGACAGGCGACGCTCGTATCCTGGTCGTTGGTCGGCGATGTGCCGTGGCTGAAGCCGACCGGCCGGGGCTTCACGCAGAAAGGCTCGCCCAAGCCCGGTGAAGCGGTCACCTGGTTCAGCGACGAGATGCGTCGGGTCCAGGCGCACATCGCCCAGCAGCAGCTCGAAATCGTCCGCTCAGCCGATGATCTCGACCGCGCGCTCGCCGGCAAACCGCACGTCGTCCTTTCGGTCGAGGGCGCGACCTTCGCCGATGATGACCTCGGCCAGCTCAAGGTCGCCTACGACCAAGGTGTGAGGCATGTGCAACTCGTGCACTTTCTCATCAACCGGATCGGCGACCATCAGACCGCCGAGCCGACCCACAACGGCCTGACCGACTACGGCCGGCAGGCTATCCGCGAGTGCAACCGGCTCGGCATCCTGGTCGACCTCGCACACTGCACCAGTGCCGTGGTGCGGCAGGCATTGGCGGTGTCGAAGGCACCGATGGTCTGGTCGCACAGCTCGGTCAATCCCGCCGGTATCGCGAATTGGCGGATGACCGGCTGGCGAGCCCGACAGTTGGGCGCGGAAGACGCCAAGGCGATTGCCGCAGCCGGTGGCGTGGTCGGGCTGTGGGCATTGGGCGCGGACGTCGGCCAATCGCCCGAATCCTATGCCGACCGCGTCGCCGAACTGGCCGAGGCGTTGGGTTGGGACCATATCGCCTTCGGTACCGACATGAACGCGCTGGCGAGCCCGGCACTGACCAATTTCGCAGATCTGCGTCGCGTGGTCACGCTGTTGGAGGGCCGCAAGCTGCCGGAAGCACGGATTCGCAAGCTCGCGATCGAAAACTACGTCCGCGTTCTGAGGCTGGCTTTCCAGGCGCGGGAGGCTTAAAAGCCGCCGGCATGGGACCGGTTCCGGCGCGGTCTTGCTTGTACCTTATACTACTTGCAATGCTTTCGCTGGGGTCCGTAAAGTTGTTGTCATCGATGCACCAGGCCGAAAAATTGGTGCGCTGCCCGAGGCTAGGCCTCCGGCATGGGGAAATGGTCGAGAGGATGAGGCGCAATGCAAGCGCGTGATATCGCGACGCGGAGCCGGGTCGGCATGGCCCCCACCGACACGAGCGATCCGAACTACTTCCACAAGGTCGTCGACTGCCAGTACGCCTGCCCGACGCATACGCCGGTACCCGAATACATCCGGCTGATCGCGCAGGGCCGCTACGCCGCCGCCTATATGCTGAACTGGGAAAGCAATGTCTTCCCCGGCATTCTCGGCCGCGTCTGCGACCGTCCGTGCGAGCCCGCCTGCCGCCGGGGCCGCATCCAAAACAGCGACGAGGCCAACGCCAAGGACCCGGCGCACAAGAACACCGCACCGGTCGCCATCTGCCGCCTGAAGCGCGTCGCCGCCGACTACAAGGGCGAGATCGACGTCTTCATGCCGGAAATTCCGGCCACCAAGAACGGCAAGCGCATCGCCCTGATCGGCGCCGGGCCGGCCTCGCTGACCGTCGCGCGCGATCTGGCGCCGCTCGGCTATTCGATCACGCTGATCGAGAAGGACCCGCAGGGCGGCGGCCTGATGCGGACCAACATTCCCTCGTTCCGGTTGCCGGCGGCGGTGCTCGACGAAGAAGTCGGTCGCGTGCTCGGATTCGGCATCGAGGCACGGTTCGGCCAGACCGTCTCGAGCATGAAGCAGCTGCTCGGCGAAGGTTTCGACGCGGTGTTCGTCGGCACCGGCGCGCCCAAGGGCAAGGATCTCGACATTCCCGGCCGGGCGGAAGCGTCGCAGAACATCCACATCGGCATCGACTGGCTGACCTCGGTCGCCTTCGGTCACGTCGAGAAGGTTGGCCGTCGCATCGTCGTGATCGGCGGCGGCAACACCGCGATGGATTGCTGCCGCACCGCCCTCCGGCTCGGCGCCGAGGCGGTTACCGTCACCATCCGTTCGCCGCGCAAGGTGATGAAGGCGTCGGAATGGGAAATCAAGGACGCCATCCACGAAGGCATCCCGATCCTCGACAACCACGCGCCGAAGAGTTTCGTGATCGAGAACGGCAAACTTGCCGGTGTGGTGTTCGAAAAGATGGTCGAGCAGGGCGTTGATGCCCGGGGCCGCCCGGTGCTCAAGGCATCCGGAGAAACTGTCACCATTGCCTGCGACGACGTGTTGATGGCGATCGGCCAGGACAACGCCTTCCCCTGGATCGAGCGCGACATTGGCTTCGAGTTCAACGAATGGAACATGCCGACGGTCGACAAGATCACCTACATGTCGAGCCGGCCGGGCGTGTTCTTCGGCGGTGACGCCGCCTGGGGGCCGGAGAATATCATCCGGGCGGTGTCGCACGGCCATCAGGCGGCGATCTCGATCGATGCCTATTGCCACGGCCACACGCTTACCGAGCGGCCGAAGCCGGGCGTCAGCCTCGTCAGCCAGAAGATGGGCATCCACGAGTGGTCCTATAAGAACGATTATGATCCGGCCCGGCGCACCGACGTGCGGCATGCCGAACTCGCCAAGTCTCTGAAAAACCTCAAGGTTGAGGTCGAGCTTGGCTTCGACGACGCGCTCGCCGCCAAGGAAGCGCAACGCTGCCTCAACTGCGATGTGCAAACAGTGTTCGCGCCAAAGCTGTGCATCGAGTGCGACGCCTGCATGGACATCTGCCCGGTCGACTGCATCAACTTCACCGAGAATGACGCCGAGCCGCAGTTGCGCGCGGCGCTGCGCGTGCCGGCGGTGAACCAGACGCAGGATCTCTACGTCTCGGAGGCGCTCAAGACCGGCCGCATCATGGCCAAGGACGAGGATCTTTGTCTGCATTGCGGATTGTGCGCCGAGCGTTGCCCGACCGGCGCCTGGGACATGCAGAAGTTCTTCTATGCCGAGGCCCAGGCAGCACCCGCCTGTCACGCCAGTCACAACAGCTATCTGAGGTAGGCGTCTGGTTTCCCGGACGTCAATATCGCATCCCCTTTTCCAAGAGAAAAGGGCACCGACAACGAGGCTTCGCAAGAGCATGAGCGGCATCAACGATTTCGTGGTCAAGTTCGCGACCGTCAACGGCTCCGGTTCGGCCAGCGCCAACACCATGTTCGCCAAGACGCTGTTCCGGATGGGCATTCCGGTGACACCGAAGAATATCTTCCCGTCGAACATCCAGGGCCTGCCGACCTGGTACGAGGTGCGCGTGTCGGAGGCCGGCTACATGGCCAGGCGCGAGGGCATCGACCTGATGGTGGCGATGAACCCGCAGACCTACGACGACGACATGCGCGAGGTCGCGGCCGGTGGTTGGCTGCTCTATGACAGCTCCCGCCCGCGCACCTGGTCGCGCGGCGACGTCAATATCCTCGCCATGCCGATCGCCCAGATCTGCGCCGAAAAGTGGTCCGACAGCCGCCAGCGCCAGCTGTTCAAGAACATGGTCTACGTGGGCGCGCTGACGGCGCTGCTCGACATCGATCTCGAGGTACTGAAGACCGTCGTCGGCGATCAGCTCAAGGGCAAGGAAAAGCTGGTTGCGGCCAACATGGACGCGATCGAACTCGGCCGCACCTTTGCGCTCGAAAACTTCCAGTGCCCGTTACCGTTCAAGGTGCGCCACGCCACCTCGGCCAAGGGCCAGATCATGGTCACCGGCAATGACGCCGCCGGCCTCGCCGCGATCTACGCCGGCGCCACCGTATGCGCCTGGTATCCGATCACGCCGTCGACCTCGGTGCCGGAAGCGTTCGAGAAATACGCCAAGCGCATGCGGGTCACCAAGGACGGCCAGCGGCTGTTCGGCATCGTCCAGGCCGAGGATGAACTGGCGGCAATCGGCGTCACCATCGGCGCGGCCTGGAACGGCGCCCGTTCGTTCACCGCCACTTCCGGCCCCGGCATCTCGCTGATGAGCGAGTTCCTTGGGCTTGCGTATTTCGCCGAGATTCCGATCGTGCTGTTCAACATTCAGCGCGGCGGTCCCTCGACCGGCATGCCGACCCGTACCGGCCAGCCCGATATCCTGTCCTGCGCCTATGCCTCGCACGGCGACACCAAGCACGTGCTGCTGTTTCCGTCCGATCCGACCGAATGCTTCTCGCTCGGCGTCACTGCCTTCGATCTCGCCGAGCGGCTGCAGACGCCGGTGATGGTCATGTCCGACCTCGATATCGGCATGAACGATTGGGTCACCGATCCGTTCGCCTGGGACGATGCCAAGGTGCACGATCGCGGCAAGGTTTTGTCGGCCGAACAGCTCGAAGGCTTCCAAGCCAAGCATGGCAAGCCGTGGGGCCGCTACCTCGACGTCGACGGCGACGCCATCCCCTACCGCACGCTGCCGGGCACGCACCCGAGCATGGGGGCATTTTTCACCCGTGGCACCAGCCACGACGAATATGCCCGCTATACCGAGAACGGCCACATCCACGCCCGCATCCTCGATCGCATCAGCGCCAAATTCAAGACCGCCGCCACGATCGTGCCAAAGCCCGAAGTGGTGATTCGCGACAAGCAGTCGAAGGTCGGCATGATCTATTTCGGCGCCACCCGACCGGGCGTGCTCGAAGGTCTCGATCAACTGGCCAAGGACGGCCTTGTCCTCAATTCGATGCGGTTGAAGGCATTTCCGTTCTCGGACGAAGTCAAGGCGTTCTGCGACGCTCACGACAAGATCTTCGTCGTCGAGCAGAACCGCGATGCCCAGATGCGCACGCTGCTGACGGTCGAGGCTGGTATTCCGGCCGAAAAGCTGATCGCCACGCTGAGCTACGACGGCATGCCGCTGACCGCCAATTTCGTCCACAAGGCGGTCCAGAAACATCTCGCCCCGGCCAAGGCCGAGGCGGCGGAATAGGGCAGCCATTCAAAAGCTGCCCGAATTCGGGTAGTCTCAGCCAAGAACACCGGTAGCGCAGGAGCCGCCATGCTGGCCAAGCTGGCCAAAGCCGATCAGATGACTGTCGAGGAATTCCTCGCATATATGGAGTCGCGCCCCGATGGCGAGCGGTGGGAGCTGATCGAGGGGGTGGCGGTTATGAACGCATCGCCGACGCAATGGCATCAAGTTATCGCGGCCAACATCATTCACGTCCTGATGACCGAGAAGGCAGCTAGAAATACCTCCTGGCTGCCATTGCTTGGGGTTGGCACACGGGTTCCAATTTCGCCGAACAGTCTGCCGCAGCCGGACGTCTACATTCAGGAAGGCCTAGCCCAGGCTTCGCCGATTACTGATGACGCGCTGGTTTTGTTCGAGGTGCTATCGAAATCGAACACCAAGGCAGACCGAGCTTGGCGCAAGCGGGTCTACACCAGCATCCCGAATTGCCAACACTATGTCACCGTATCGATGAAAACTGCGGAGATCATCCGTTACGATCGTACGCGAGACTGGGCGGAAACTAGCGTTGCTGGCCTCGACGCCATACTCGCCATGCCAGCGATCGATTTCGAGGTTCCGCTGCGGGACATCTATAGGTGGACGCCGATCAAGTGACCCAACGCTGACGATCGTCAGCCTCGCAAAAATCAATCAGTGAGCCAAGCCCGCCCATGTCCTACATCGCCAAGCCAGCCGCCTTCCACCCGAACCTCAAGAAGAATGAGCTGGGGTTGACCCATCGCGACTACGAAGGCTCGATGTCGACGCTGTGCGCCGGCTGCGGCCACGACAGCATCACGGCGGCCATCATCGAGGCCTGCTTCGAGATGGATCTGCCGGCGCATCGCATCGCCAAGGTGTCCGGCATCGGCTGCTCATCAAAGGCGCCGACCTACTTCCTCGGCCGCAGCCACGGCTTCAATTCCGTGCACGGCCGCATGCCGTCGGTAACGACCGGCGCCAACATGGCCAACCGCGATCTTGTTTATATCGGCGTTTCCGGCGACGGCGACACCGCCTCGATCGGCATGGGCCAGTTCTGCCACGCCGTGCGCCGCAAGCTGAACATGTCCTACATCGTCATGAACAACGGCTGCTATGGTCTGACCAAAGGCCAGTTCTCGGCCACCAATGACAAAGCGTCGCCGTCGAAGAAGGGCGAGCAGAACCCGTTCGATGCCATCGACCTATGCCAACTCGCGATCCAGCTCGGCGCCGGTTTCGTTGCCCGCTCATTCTCCGGCGACAAGCGCCAGCTGATCCCGCTGATCAAGGCCGCCATCAGCTACAAGGGCTTCGCCTTCCTTGACGTGATATCGCCCTGCGTGACCTTCAACAACCACCCCACTTCGACCAAGAGCTACGATTACGTCCGCGCTCACAACATGGCGTCGGAGAACAAGCTCGATTTCGTCGAGGACAAGGAAGAAATCACCGCCGACTATGCCGAAGGCACGGCGGCCGACATTGTCATGCACGACGGCTCGCATCTGCGGCTCTACAAGGTCGACGGCGGCCATGATCCGCGCGATTCGGACGCCGCGATCATGACCATCCGCCAGAACGCGTCGAAGGGTTCGATTGCCACCGGCCTGCTCTACATCAACGAGCACCAGCAGGACCTGCACGACGTGATGGGTTCCGACAAGCGCCCGCTCAACGCCCTGCCGATGGCCGAGCTGTGCCCCGGCGCCAAGGCCCTCGACCAAATCAACGCCCGGTTGCGGTAGAAGAGCGTATCCTGGAATGGTTGTAATTCCAGGCGGGACGGCAGTGTCAGGCTTCGTCGAAGCAGAGCCCAACACGTTACGAGCATCGCTGCGGTGTTTTGCGGGCCTCTATATTGACGGCCAGCGGCGACAGTGTTGCCTTGCAGATACGCCGACTGACAATGCACCCGACGGTGGTATTCGACACCTGATTTCAGTCAATGTTGGCCGCTATCGACGGGCTAGGAAGGCGGGCGTGGGACTGCCTCCGTCACCGTTGGCACGAGTTGCACTCGTCACATCAAAGGCCTAGACCATCGCCCATGCAAACACTGACGCAAAAATTAGCCAATCCGACGCGGTTCATGGAACTGTCCGCGAAGGTATTGCCCTGGGTTTCGAGCCTCGCCGTCCTGGTGATCGCCTACGGCCTTTATCTTGTCTGGCTGGCACCGCAAGATTACCAGCACGGCCACACGGTCAAGATCATGTTCATCCACGTGCCGGCGGCGTGGTTCGGGCTGCTGGCCTATAGCGTCATCGCGATGTCGAGCTTCGGCTTGCTCGTATTTCGCCATCCGCTGGCCGACGTTTCGGCCAAGGCGGCGGCCCCCATCGGCGCCGCGTTCACGCTGCTGGCGCTGGTCACCGGTTCGCTGTGGGGCAAGCCCGGCTGGGGCACCTACTGGGTGTGGGATGCTCGCGTCACGTCGGTGCTGATCCTGTTCTTTCTATATCTCGGTCTCATTGCCTTGCGATCGTCCATCGACGACGAGGCGTTGGCCGGCAAGCTGTCGGCGGTGCTCGGCCTCGTCGGCGTCGTCATGCTGCCGATCATCCGGTTTTCGGTCGACTGGTTTGACACCCTGCATCAGCGCGCCAGCGTGGTGAAGGTCAAAGGGCCGGCGATCCATTCGTCGATTCTGATTCCGCTGCTGGTGATGGCGGCGGGATTCTCGATCCTGTTTCTGGCCATGCATCTGAAAGCCATGCGCAACGAGATTCTACGCCGCCGGGCGGTCGCGCTCGAAATGGCGGCGGTGCGCCGGCAGGCGTCGCGCGCAGAAACGACTGTGGAAGGATAGCGCCATGGACAAGGACCCCTGGGCCTGGGCTGGCCACATCTACGCATCTTACGCCATCACCGCGCTGGTGCTGGTGGCGTTGACCCTGTGGCTGCTATGGGATGGTCGTCGCCAGCTGCGTCGCCTCGCGGCACTGGAAGCGCGCGGCGTCCGCCGTCGCGCCGACCAGTAGATCGGTCGAATCATGCAAAAGCGCGTCGACAAATCCGACTCGCACCCGAGCCGCAGCCGAAGCGCACCCGCGTCATGCTGGTGCCGATCGCGATGTTCGCGGCGGTGGCGCTGCTGTTCGGCTATGCGCTGACGAGTTCCGATCCGTCGAAACTGCCGTCGGCGCTGCTCGGCAAGCAATCACCCGCGACCGAGCTTGCGGCCTTGGCTGGCCTCGTGACCAACGGACAACCGGTGGTCGGCATCAAGGCTGGCGACCTCGCCAAGGGTGACGTCACGGTGGTCAACTTCTGGGCTTCCTGGTGCGTACCCTGCGTGCAGGAGCACCCGATGCTGGGTGAGTTGAAAAAGCGGACGGGC
Source organism: uncultured Alphaproteobacteria bacterium (assembly GCA_963732635.1). Taxonomy (GTDB): domain Bacteria; phylum Pseudomonadota; class Alphaproteobacteria; order Rhizobiales; family Hyphomicrobiaceae; genus JAKFWF01. The sequence continues at coordinate 31,650 of CAVTAL010000022.1, read as the reverse complement.
GTGCGGCTGATCGGCGTCAATCACAAGGACCCGGAGCCGGGCGGACTGAAGTTCCTGACCCGCTATGGCAATCCGTTCGATGCCGTCGGCGTCGACGGTAACGGCCGCGTCTCGATCGACTGGGGCGTCTACGGCATGCCCGAGACATTCGTCGTCGATGGCACCGGCCGCATCGTCCACAAGCACGTTGGCCCGCTGACGCCCGAGACCATGTCCCGCCTCGTTATTCCGGCGATCGAGAAGGCGCGGAAGAAATAGGATCGACGGCAATGGTTGCCGGCCAACGCGACTTCACCCGCCGCGCTTGTCGGCGAACGGGTTGGCGCCCTTGCGCAGGTTGAAGCGGATCGGCACGCCGGGGAAATCGAAGGTCTTGCGCAGGCTCTTTTCCAGATAGCGCACGTATGAATCAGGCAGCGATTCCGGCTTCGAGCAGAACGCGATGAACGTCGGCGGGCGGGCCGAAACCTGCGTCATGTAGCGCATCTTGATGCGCCGGCCGCTGGTCGCCGGTGGTGCGTGCTGGTCCATCGCCTCGCGCAGCCATCGATTGAGATCATTGGTCGAAATGCGCTTGTTCCACAGGTCGTAGGCCTTGAGCACTTCCGGCATCAGCTTGTCGAGGCCGCGCTCGCCGAGCGCCGACAGTGTGACGACGCGCAAGCCCGGCATCTGGGCGAGCCGCAAGGTGACCGTGTCGTGGATTTCCTTCAGGCGCTTCTGCTTCTCGACGATCAGGTCCCACTTGTTGATGGCGATGACGAGCGCGCGGCCTTCATCGGCGACCATGCTGGCGATGGTCAGATCCTGATGCTCGATGCCACGTTCGGCGTCGACCAGCAGTACCACCACTTCGGCGAAACGGATGGCGCGGATGGTGTCACTGGTGGCGAGCTTCTCGGCGGTGTCTTCGACCTTCGACCTGCGGCGCAAGCCGGCGGTGTCGAACAACTTGATGTTGCGATGGGCCCAGACGAGATCGGAGGCGACACTGTCGCGGGTAAGTCCCGGTTCAGGCCCGGTGATCATGCGGTCCTCGCCGAGCAGGGCGTTGACCAGCGTCGACTTGCCGGCATTGGGGCGGCCGACGATCGCGACCTTGATCGGCCGGGTCGGATCGTCCTCCTCAGGCGGCATTTCGGTGACGTCGGGCTCGTTCTCGTTATCGGCGTCCATTTCGAGGCCGAGCGCCGCGACGATGTCACCATAGAGATCGGACAGGCCCTCGCCGTGCTCGGCCGAGATCGCCACCGGCTCGCCGAGCCCCAAGGCATAGGCCTCGTAGAAGCCTTCGGTGCCCTTCGAGCCCTCGCACTTGTTGGCGACCAGGATCGCCTTGTTGCCGGCGTTGCGGACGATGCGGGCGAATTCCTTGTCGACCGGCGTGACGCCGGCGCGCGCGTCGATCACGAACAGCACGAGATCGGCTTCTGCGATGGCGAGTTCGGTCTGCGCCCGCATGCGGGCGGCGATCGAGCCGGAAGCGGCTTCCTCGAGGCCGGCGGTGTCGACGAGGCGAGTCGATATGCCCCCAGATCTCGGCCTCGCCTTCCTTGCGGTCGCGGGTCAGGCCCGGCAAATCGGAAACCAGCGCCGTGCGCTTGCCAGTCATGCGGTTGAACAGGGTCGACTTGCCGACATTCGGCCGGCCGACAATGGCGATTGTAGGTGTAGCGGGCATTTGTCTAAAGCCTTTCGGGTCGCAAGCTATCGACGCAGCTAGCCCCGATTCCAATCCATTGGCGCGGGTTGGCTCGGTATTTCCAATTCTCTCCGTCATCCCCGCGAAGGCGGGGACCCAGACAAGCCCCGAAGAGTTGTCTGGCGGCGATTTGACTGGGTTCCCGCCTTCGCGGGAATGACGTCATTGGGTGTGGTCAGCGGTCGCGCTTGCGTTTTCAGCGTCCTTATGCCCGAAATCGCTGAATAAGGAAATCGGCCCCTGGTTTGGCCGGCCGAACAGTTAACGAGGGACCCATGCGAGAGGTTTACGTCTGTGATGGTGTGCGCACGCCGATCGGTCGCTACGGCGGCAGTTTGGCCAAGGTTCGGACCGACGATCTGGCCGCCCTGCCGATCAAGGCACTGATGGCGCGCAACGCAAAAATCGACTGGTCGAGGCTTGACGACGTGTTCTACGGCTGCGCCAACCAGGCCGGCGAGGACAACCGCAACGTCGCCCGCATGGCGCTGCTGCTGGCCGGCCTTCCGGCAACTGTTCCCGGCGCGACCATCAACCGCCTGTGTGCCTCGGGCCTCGACGCGGTCGGCACTGCGGCTCGCGCCATCAAGGCCGGCGAGATGGAGTTGTGCATCGCCGGCGGCGTCGAGAGCATGTCGCGCGCGCCGTTCGTGATGGGCAAGGCAACGGAGGCGTTCTCGCGGGCTGCGGACGTGTTCGACACCACCATCGGCTGGCGGTTCGTCAATGCGATGATGAAGCAGCAGTATGGTGTCGACGCGATGCCAGAGACGGCCGAGAATGTCGCCGCCGAATATCAAGTGAGCAGGGCCGACCAGGACGCATTTGCCCTTCGGTCACAGCAGCGCGCTGCGCAGGCGGCTGCGTCGGGCTTCCACGCCCGCGAAATCATCCCAGTCGAAATTGCGGCTGGACGCGGCAAAACCTCGATCTTCTCGAAGGACGAACATGGCCGCCCCGAGACCACGGCGGAAGAACTAGCCAAGCTCAAGACGCCGTTTCGCAATCCCGGCACAGTGACCGCCGGCAACGCGTCCGGCGTCAACGACGGCTCGGCCGCAGTCATCATCGCCAGCGAGGCGGCGGTGAAGGCGCACGGTTTGACGCCGCGCGCCCGCATCACCGGTATGGCGTCGGCCGGTGTGCCGCCGCGGATCATGGGCATCGGCCCGGCGCCGTCGACTGAAAAATTGATGGCCCGGCTCGGCTGGAAGATCACCGATTTCGACGTCATCGAGTTGAACGAAGCGTTCGCGGCACAAGGCCTCGCTGTCACCCGGATGCTGGGCTTGCCCGATGACAGCGAAGTCGTGAACCCAAATGGCGGCGCCATCGCGCTCGGTCATCCGCTCGGCATGTCGGGCACCCGCCTCGTCATCACTGCCGTCAATCAACTGGAAGCAACCAAGGGCAAACGCGGCCTCGCGACGATGTGTGTCGGTGTCGGCCAGGGTGTCAGCCTCGCAATGGAGCGTGTTTGAACATGACCAGCAAAGCCAACGAAGCCGCCAAATTGCTGCTCGACGCCCGGCGCACCGGCCGGTTGATGACCGCGCTGCCGGACGCAGTCGCGCCGACGACACTGGCCGAAAGCTACGAAATCCAGCGGGCGGTGATCGCGGGTCTCGGCTCGCGCATCGCCGGCTACAAGATTTCGATCTTTCCGGATGGCAGCAATGCGGTCGCGCCGATCCTCGCTGACCTGATTGTCGGCGATGGCGCGACGAAGAGCCTCGCACCGGCGAGCCGCATCGCCATCGAACTCGAATTCGGCTTCCGCTTTGGCGTGCCGGTCGCGGCCGATGCAACGGCGGCCCAGGTGCTGGAGGCGATCGAGTCGACCGTGGTGACGATCGAACTGTGCGACAGTCGCTACGAGACAATCGACGGCAAATCCAAGGAAATGCTGGTCGCCGATATGATCTCGAACTGCGGTGCGGTTGCCGGCACCGCGCACCGCTTCGATGCGACGAAGCCGTTCAAGACCGCGACCTGCCGCCAGCTGTTCGACGGCAAGGTTGATAAGGATCGCACCGCCTCGCACCCGAACGGCGATCCGCTGTTTCCGTTGCCGCTGGTACCGAAGGCGCTCGCCGCCGCCGGTTACACGCTGGGCGGCGGCCAATTCGTCATAACGGGAAGCCTCACAGGCATAACGTGGGTGAAAGCACCCATGACCGTCGAAGGCCAGATCGACGGCTTTGGCAAGGCGAGCGTGAAGCTCACGGCGTAATCGCCTGCGTCGCGTCATATGCGGATGGATATTGCCGAACTGATGCTCGGCAATATCCAAGCAGCAGTGTCAATCGATCACATCGTCGGCCTTCGCCAACACTGCGAGAGGGATGCTGAGGCCTAGCGATTTAGCGGTCCGCTGATTGATGGCGAATTCGAACACCGTCGGCCGTTCGATGGCGATATCGCCGGGCGCTGTGCCGCGAAATATCTGGGCGATCTGGTCGGCGATGCGCCGGCGCAGTGCGGCACGGCTCGGGCCGTAGCCGATCAGGCATCCCGATTGCGCCATTTCCGCCCATTCGCACACCGTCGGCAGCCCGGCCTCAAGCGCGAGGCCAGCAAGCTGCTTGGCATCCCGGAAGAACTCCGGCGTCGCGCCGATCACCAGCGCCTCGGCGCCCGCCGCGCGCATCGCGGCGAAGGCAGCAGGATAGTCGGCGGGCGTGGTAACCGCGAAGGGCAACAACTCGATACCGAGACCTGCCGCCGCCTTGCGCAGCGCGGGCTCGCTTATCGCTTTAATCGCCGATGGGATAAGCGCCGCCACACGCCGCCGCGCTGGCACCGCCTCATGTAAAATCGAAAGCCGCTTGCCCTCGAGCTCGCTGATCAGGATCACGACCCCGGTGATGTTGCCGCCCGGCCGCGCGTAGCTTGCGGCGAGCCCGAGTTCAATCGGATTGGGGCCGAAGCTGACGATCGGCACCGTGCGTGTCGCAGCACCTGCGGCCGCAATCGCGGCGGGGCCGACGGCGATGACCGCGTCCGGTCGGGTGGCCAGCAGCTCGCGCATCAAGCCCGGCAGCGCATCCGCCTCGCCGACACGCCCGTCGAAGACAAGGTTGCGGCCTTCGACGAAGCCAAGCTTGGCAAGTTCCGGCAGGGTTATTTCGCGGGTAGCGGACTCGGATAGCGCACTGTTCGACAGATGCCCAAGGCGGTAGATGCGCCCAGGAGTCTGCGCGAACGCCGGCCTCGTGCCCGTGACCAGCGGCCAGGCGGCCGCCGCGCCGCCAAGACCTGACAAGAATTCGCGCCGCTTCATTGCCTGCCTCTTTACCGGTTTCGTGGCCAATATCGACGCTGCGCCTGATCACGAGGCCGGTCAACAATAGAAGCCGCGACCGTACGCCGCGCCCCGCAAGACCAGCAGGCATCCGAGCTGGGATATCTCCCGGCTCGGGCCGTGCTTCACTTCTTGATGTCCAGCAACAACGTCCCTACGCGTTGGATCGCGGCGCGGATGTTGTCGACCGAGTTGGCGTAGCTGAACCGGATGTATCCCTCGCCGTGCACGCCGAACGAGGTGCCGGCGACGGTGGCGACGCCCGCCTTCTCCAGCATCTGGTTCTGCAGGTCCTTCGCCGTCAGGCCGGTGCCGGAGATGTTCGGGAAGGCATAGAACGCACCGCCCGGCTCGACGCAGGTGACGCCCGGCAACTGATTGAGCAGCGGCACGATGATACGGCGGCGCTCGTCGAACGCCTTCACCATCGCGGCGACCGCGTCCTGCGGTCCTTCGAGCGCGGCGATGCCGGCGAATTGGGTCGGCGCGTTGACGCAGCTATGGCAGTTGACGCACAGGCGGACGACCTTCTCGACGAGGCTGTCGGGCCAGATGCTGTAGCCGAGGCGCCAGCCGGTCATGGCATAGGTCTTCGACCAGCCGTCGAGGATGATCAGCCGGTCGCGGATCTCGGGGAACTTCAGGAAGCTGGTGTGGGTGCGGCCATCATACAGCATCTGGCTGTAGATCTCGTCCGACATGATGGCGACATCCGGGTGCTTCGCCAACCCGGCGACCAGCTTCTTGATTTCGATCTCGGGCACCGCGCCGCCGGTCGGATTGCCGGGGCTGTTGATGATGATCAGTCGCGTCTTCGGCGTGATCTGCGCCAGCACCTCGTCGGCCTGAGAACGAGAAACCGTTCTTTTCCAGCAGCGCCATCGGCACCGGCTTGGCGCCGGTGTACTCGATCATCGAACGGTAAATGGGGAAACCGGGATCGGGATAGATGATCTCGGTGCCCGGTGCGCCGAACATCAGGATGGCGAAGAACATCGTCGGCTTGCCGCCGGGCATGATCACGACGTTATCCGGATTGACCTCGACGGCGTGACGCTTGTGCAGGTCCTTAACAACCGCCTGCCTGAGCGCCGGGATGCCGTTCGCCGGCGTATAGCCGTGGTGGCCGTCCTTGATCGCCTTGATGGCGGCCTCGCCAATGTGCGGCGGCGTCTTGAAGTCGGGCTGGCCGATGCCGAGTGAGATGATGTCCTTGCCTTGCGCTTGCAGGGCTGCGGCGCGTGCCAGCACGTCGAAGGCGGTTTCGGTGCCGAGCCGGTCCATCCCGGGGGCTAAATGCAGCATGGCGCGTTTCCTGTGTCAGAGTGTTCTGGCCGCACGTTGCCACGGCGTGCGGTTCGAAGCAAAGGCGCGCTGCGCAAGGCTCCTGTCCGACCGAGTGCCACATCGCGGCCCCATTTCGGTCCCGGCACCGCCGCACGGCATTAACCATATATTTACCAACTGTTGGCGATCCGGAACTTTTTCCTGCAAGGCGGCTGTTGTAGCGCCATCGGATGCGATCCGCAGGGTCGGACGATCGCGATGGGCTCACCCCGGTTTATATGTCGAGCGGGATGCTGGCAGCCGGGTTCTCAACGGGGAAACGACCTTACACGGGGTCGCCTCGCCTGCCATTGGCGCACTGAGAAAAGCGCCTTAAGTTAAGGGGTTGGTACATGTACCTGCGTATCACGAACGCGGCATTCGCCGCGATGATTACGTTTGCATTGATGGGCTTGGGTGCCAGTTCGAGCGCATTCGCTGCGCGCGATGGTGGCGGCGGCACTTCACGTAGCTGTCTTACTGGTTCGGCGCAGGCGCTGCTCGGCCGGATCGAAGTCACGGTTCGGTTCGATGCGTCTCGTTTCGACCTGCCGTCCGGGAGCGACGATTGCCGGTTCCGGCCGCGTCTCGAAGCACGCCAGCGGCAACGCTATTGACTTTGAGGCGGGTGGCCGCAAGGGCGAAGTGGTCGCTTGGCTGGTCGCCAATCACCATTCTGGCGGCACCATGACTTATGGCGGCTCGAGCCATATCCACGTCGACATCGGTCCGCACTTCGTATCGCTCGCCGGTGGCCAGCGCTATGCCAGCAACAACAGCGGCTCGTCGCGCAGTCGCGCCCGGGCGCAGAATAACGACAGCGACAATTCTTCCAGCAACACCAGAAGAAGCCGCGGCAACTCCGAAGAGCGGACCGCCAGCAGCCGCAGCGAGCGTCGCTCCGGCGGCCGGCAGGATTTCGCGGGCTACATGGGCCTGGGCGCCAATCCGCGCTCGGATGGCAGCTAGAGCGGGTCAATTCTTGACCGTCTGAAAGTCTATCGCGGCCCTGGATTAGATCCGGGGCCGCAATGTTTTGGCTGCCCCCGGCAAGCAGGGCTCAGTTGATCAATGCGCATGGACGCGACGGGGGCATTTCTCGCAGGGGCGTGCGATACCCAAGCCAGCGAACTGATGCAAATCAGATTGGACCCGCCCCTTGCCCTTACTCTTCGTCCTGGCCGTCTCGTGTCTCGCGAGCGCGTTGATCGTGCGGATCGTCGATCCGCTGGTGCCGCAGATCGCGCGTGACCTCGCTGCCGACCCACACAAGGTGGCGCTGCTCGCGTCGGCATTCGCATTTCCCTATGCGCTGGGCCAGCCGATCCTCGGGCCGCTCGGTGATGCGCTCGGCAAGGCACGGGTGATCAAATGGTGCCTCGCGGCGTTGTCGGTCGCGATGGCGCTGTCAACCTTCGCGCCGACCATCGACACCTTGTTCGTCGCCCGATTGCTAGCCGGGCTCGCGGCTGGCGGCACGATTCCGCTCGCCATCGCCATGGTCGGCGATCGCTTCGCCATTAACGAGCGGCAGGTGGCGCTATCGCAACTGCTGATGGCGATGCTTTCGGGGCAGATGGTGGGCGTCATCGGCTCCGGGCTTATCGGCAGTCTGGTCGACTGGCGCTGGGTGATGGGACTTGGAACGCTGGTCGTGGTCGCCTCGCTGATCCTGTCGATTACCTCGCTCGAAGGTCGCCCCAATGCTGAACGCAAGCCGTTCAGCATCGCCGGCATGCGCGCCGGCTACGCCCTGGTGTTCGCCAATCCACGCGCCAAGGTCTGCTATGGCGCGGTGTTCGTCGAGGGCTTCTGCATTTTCGGCCTGATGCCTTATCTCGCGGTTCTGCTCGAGGCGCGCGGCGCCGGCGGTATTCGCGAAGCCGGCTTCGTGATTGCCGGCATGATGGTGGGCGGCATCCTGTTCACAGTCACGGTCAGGACGATGCTGCGGGTTCTGCGCGGCCAAATGAACCTGATCCGCGCCGGTGGGCTGGCCGCTGGCCTCGGCCTGATCGCCTATTCGTTCGCGGGTCAATGGCCGCTGGAAGCGATGGCTTTCGGGCTGACCGGGGTTGGCTTCTACATGATCCATAATTCGCTACAGACCCAGGCGACGGAGCTTGCGCCCGAAGCGCGCGGCGCGGCGGTAGCCTTGCACGCGTTCTTCTTTTTCCTTGGTCAGGCCTGCGGGCCGATCTTCTATCAGTTTGGCTTCACGACCTTTGGTCAGTTGTCGCAAACCCCCATGCTGATCGCCGGCACGGCAATGGCGATCCTGGGGTTTGTCGTGGCTCGCATGCTGGCGCGACCGCTGCCGGCGAAGCGTGCCTAGCCCGACCTTCTCAAAGGCTCGTGGAGCGTCATCGCACAAGCACGAGTTGATCCGACAGGAGCGCGCCGAAAAGCGTAGCTGTCGCATACGGTTGAGGCGCGCGACACAGCGGGCGGCCGTGCTTGCGCGACCCGCAGGGCGGGGCAAATTTAACGACAGGCTGCGTCGAGGCGGTCGACCGTAGGTGGGCTACGCTTCTCCCGCCTCTCCTGGCCTGTCGTCAAATTTGCCTCCGTGCCGCCCGCGACCCTTTGAGAAGGTCGGGCTAGCGCTGGCGCTTACGGTCGATGGCTGCAGTCAGCAGCGCTTCGAGTTTGGTTAGGTCCGCAGGCGGCAACACGAGCCTGATTGGTAGCGGTTTTGCTTCGGCCTTCAATCGCGCCAGAGCGCCAGTTGCAGCGGACAGCCGAGCGAAATCCTTCTCGGTCGTGATGATGCCGGCGCCGTGCTGCCGCGCCAATGCCAGAATGCGGCCCGCGTCCGCTTCGCTGAGCGGTTGATGATCGGCGAACGCGAGTTCGGCGCCAAGTTCGCCGCCTAGCGTTCGAACCAGGTCGAAGAACCGACGTGGATTGCCGATGCCGGCAAAGGCGACGAGAGGTCGGCCCTTGATCCAGGTGATGTCACCTGCGGTTTCGACCGAGGCCTGAAAGACCGGGCCGGCGAACTGATGGCTTAGTTCGCCTGATACTGGCCCATCGCCATTGACGATGATCACGTCGACTCGCGTCAGTCTGATCTGCCAGCGGCGCGCGGAGTGGACCCGCCGGAATAACGCGGCCATTGCCGAAGCCGCGCCGGCCATCGACCACGGCGATCGTCAGATCCTTGGCGAGCGTCGGGTTTTGCAAACCGTCGTCCATGACGATGACGGTGGCATCGAGCCGGCCGGCCGCCACCTCGGCTTCGATGGCCTTGGCGCCGGCCGCGCGATCACGCGCAATGAATGCGGGTGCCGCACGGGCGAGCAGCAAGGGTTCATCGCCGACCGTCGTAGCAGTGTCCGCTGCCGGCATCGACGCGATGCGGACCGCGGTTCGATCCGCCATGGCCGCGCGACAGGAAAACCGGCTTCTCGCCCAATGCCCGCAGCATCGTCGCCACTGCGAGCGCGAGCGGCGTCTTGCCGGTGCCGCCGGCGGTGAAATTACCGATGCAAACAACAGTCAGCTTGGAAGTGTAGGGTCGCGCCGCACGCCAACGGCGTTCCGCGATCAGGCCGGCGAGCCAGCCCAACGGCTGCAGCAGTCGTGGGATTGCCGAATGGGGCGTGTCGTACCACCAGCGCGGCTCGTCAATCGGCATGCTCGCACCGGGGCTCGGCCGGCAGGCCGGAATTTGGCGGTTCCGGCAGTAGCGGCAGCAGTGCGTCGATGGTTTTGTCGAGCGCGCCCGACAACTGATCGAGCGCGGTTTCGGCGCCGGCCTTCAGGTCGGCCAGAGCTTGCGGATTCTGCAACAGTCGGCGCACCTCGGCGGCAATCGTCGCGGCCGAAGTCACCTCGACGGCGCCGTTGTGGCGCGTCAACATGCGATAAATTTCGAGGAAGTTGCTGCCGTGCGGGCCGGTCAGCACGCCGACGCCGTGCCGGATGGCCTCGATTGGGTTTTGTCCACCGGTGGTGCCGGGGCCGATGCCGAGTGACTTGCCGAGGAATGCGAGCGGGGCGAGCCGATACATGGTGCCGAGTTCGCCGATGGTGTCGGCGACATAGATCTCGGTTGCCGGCATCGGCAGCTCGCCGGCGGAGCGCAAAGCTACCGCGAGACCCTTGGCCCGCAGCATGGCCGCGATCTCGGGGCCGCGCTCTGGATGGCGGGGGGCGATCACGGTGCAGAAGTCTGGCCATGTGACGGCCAGCAAGCGGTGCGCCTCGGCGATCAATTCTTCCTCGGCGCCGTGCGTGCAGGCGACCACCAGACGCGGCCGGTCGCCCAAGGCTGTCTGCAGTCGGGCCAAGGCCGCGGCATCGACCGGCGGCGGCGGCGCATCGACTTTCAGATTACCGGTCGGGATCGAAGTGCGGGCGCCGAGATCGGCGAACCAGCGCGATAGCTTCTCGGTCTGTGCCAGCACCACCTGGAAGCGATTGAATAACGGTCGCGAGACACCGCGCTGTTTCATCCAGCGGGCATATGAACGCGCCGACATGCGGGCGTTGACGAGGGCGAGCGGAATGCCGCGATCTGCCGCCTGGATGATCAGGTTCGGCCAGATCTCGCTTTCCGTGAACACCGCCAGATCGGGCAGCCAATGGTCGAGGAAGCGGGTGACAAAACGCGGGCTGTCGAGCGGGATATACTGGTGCACGTCGTCGGCATGCAAGCGATTGGCCGCCAGCGCCGCCGAAGTGGTGGTGCCGGTCGTCACCAGGAAGCGGACGTCGTCGCGGCGGTGGCGGATTTCGTCGATCAGCGGCAGGATAGCGTTTGTTTCGCCGACGCTGGCCGCATGCACCCAGATCAATGTGCCGGCGGGACGTGCGCGCCCGGCGATGCCGAGCCGCTCACCGCGTCGGGCGGCGTCCTCCTTGCCGCGACGTTCGCGCCAGGAAAGAATTGTCGGTGCCAGCGTCTCGGCGGCGCGCATGACTGTGCGATAGAGCTTCAGTCGTTTGCCCGGCTGCGCCGGTGGGCTCGTCGGATCGGCGTTGGCCGGCATCGCGCGCCTCGGGTCGGCGCCGCACAATGCATAGGCTCGTCGCGTCGCATCGTTCATCGCCTGCTCGACGGCGAGGCGGGCCGTTTCCAGTGCCGCGTCGTCCGCATCGGCCGCCACCCGGATCGGTTCACCGACCACGACGCCGAGCTTCGAGAACGGCAGGTTGATCGTCATCCGGCTCCAGGTGTCGAGCGAGCGATAGCGACTGGAGGCAACCGCGACCGGCATGATCGGCTTACCGGAAAGTTTTGCCAGCATGACAATGCCGAGGCCGGCGCGGCGCGCTGGTCCAGGTGGCACGTCGGCGGTCATGCCGACGCTGTAGCCGTCGTCTAGGGCAGCCTTGGCCGCGAGCAGGGCGCGAGCGCCGCCGCGATCACGCTTGCGGCCGCCAGCGCCGGCGCCGCGAATGAGTTCCATGCCGAACCGGGTCAGCACCGCGCCGATCAGATCGGCATCGCCATGGCGCGCCACCATGATGCGCACCTTGACCGCCGGCGGGTTCAGCACTGGCAACATCATGAACTGGCCATGCCAGAGCGCAAAGATCATCGGGTGGTGGCTGGCGAAGCGCTGCTCGGCATCCGGCGGATCGTATGCGACGCGCGCGGTTTTGCGGACGAATCGGATGTAGCGGACCAGGGCGCCGCTGCCGGCCCGGTTCATCCGAGCCCTGTCGATGGAAAGGCGCGCCATGGATCAACTTCAAAAGGCCGGCCAAATCTTCTTGCCGGCAAGAAAGGGGCTGGCTGTTGCACGAACACGCATGGGCGCGCGGCAATAGTCCGCCGCCCCTTGATCGGTGTGTCTATAGCGGTTATCCAGCGATTGCAAATTGGGCCATCAATGCCCATGTCGCGTCAGATCGCGGGCCAGTTCGCCCATTAACAGGCATCGCCGAACGGCTTGCATCGAAAGCGGGGCATGACGTCGCTCGTCAAACGAACTAGGCGCAGCTTCAAGCGGGTGACATTCGGCTGGCGCGAAGCGCTGATGGGCCGTTCGCCGGCCTGGGCGAAGCGTGCCTTTGGACCTGCCTTCACCCACATCGATTCGTTGTTCGTCGATCATGGCTTCGTACGGCTGGTTTATCTCAACCGCCACGCCATCGGCGAACGCGCCTGGCGAGCTGCGCAGCCGGGCCCGCATCACGTAAAAGCCTTTGCCGCGCAAGGCATTCGGACGATTGTCAATCTGCGTGGACCAAGGGTCTGTGGCAGCTACTGGCTTGAGCAGGCAGCCTGCGCGCGCTACGGCATCACATTGGTCGATTGTCAGATGCGCTCGCGCGCAGCCCCCAGTCGTGAAGAACTGAAGAGCGCCCGCGAGCTGTTCGACCGCATCGAATATCCGATGTTGATGCACTGCAAGTCGGGCGCCGACCGTGCCGGACTGATGAGCGTGCTCTATCGCCACTGCAAGATGGGCGTGCCGATCGCGGAGGCGAGGCAAGAGCTATCGATCTGGTACGGCCATATCCGGCAGGCCGATACCGGCATCCTCGACCACTTCTTCGACGAATATTTGGCCTATGCGGCAAACCGTCCCATATCGTTCTGGGACTGGGTCGAAACCGTTTACGACCCGACCGTCGTCGCTGCCTCCTTCAAAGCCAGCGGCGTAGCCAGTCGGATCGTCAGTGCCGTCCTGCGTCGCGAATAGGCGTGCGGCGCCGTCCGGACCGGCTTATACCAAACCGCAAAACCAATGACCTGCGGAATTCATGCGCAGCTCCCGTAGGTCGGCTAGAGCCCGCTCGCGAGAGCCGACATTCCACGAGCGGTGCCAGCCGCGTCGGGTCTCGCAATTGGGCTCTACCCGACCTACGAAGCGGTCAATATTTTCGCGGGCAGGTATTAGGCGGTCGGCGGCGCATCCGGCTCGAGCAGCTTATGCATGTGAACGATGAAATAGCGCATGTGGGCGTTGTCGACCGTGCGCTGGGCACAGGCTTTCCACGCCTTGTAGGCTTCGGCGTAGTTCGGGTAGACGCCGACGATGTCGAGGTGGTGCAGGTCCTTGAATTCGACCCCCGTCAGCGACGTCAGCTCGCCACCGAATACGAGATGCAGCAGTTGTTTCGGAGCGGACGCGCTCATGGCTTCAAACCTCGGTTTCTGGTTGCCTTTGGACCCGTTCGAGGCAGCCGTACACCATTCGTTGACGGTACCACTTAAGGGCTTTCAAACCTGTCTGTGGCATTGTTCTTCAACGGCTGCAACAGATGGCCGCTCGAGGGTCTACAGGTTGGCGTTTCAATTGCGCGGCAGAGCACAAAAGTGCCTGCCGCGTTTTGACTTTTGGCTTGTCGAATTCTGACTTCACTTCGCGCAACCGGCTGGATGCGAGGGGACATTCAGGAACTGGCTAAGTCAAACCCGCAAGCGCCGAGACCGCCATGTCGGCGACCAGACCCAGAAAGATCGCCCAACCGACGTCCTTATTCGACCGGAACCGGCGCAGGCAATTGGCCGGGTTGTCGGTCTCAAGCGTCGACACCTGCCAGGCGAGTTGGAGTGCGACCAGCGCCAGCGCCACGAAGAACACCAGGTGTGCGTGCGCCATGCCGGCGGCGATCGCCCACAGCACGACAGCCGCACCGTAGAACCCGCCAACCCAATTCTGGGTGGCATCGCCGAACCGAAGCGCGGTCGAACGCAAGCCGAGTTCGGCGTCGTCTTCCTTGTCCTGATGGGCGTAGATGGTGTCGTAGCCGATGGTCCACAGCACGCAACCGGCGTAGAGCACCAGCGCCGGTGCATCGAGCGTGCCGAAGATCGCCGCCCAGCCGACCAGCGCGCCCCATTTGAAGGTCAAGCCCAGCACCAGTTGCGGCCAATAGGTGAAGCGCTTCATGAACGGATAGATCGCAATCAGCAGCAGCGAGCTCATGCCGAGCAGGATCGTATAGCGGTTGAACTGCAGCAGAACCGCCAGCCCGATGAATGACAACAGGCAGGCCCAGATCAACGCATTGCGCACCGAAACCGCGCCCGACGGAATCGGCCGCAGCGCGGTGCGCTCGACCCGGCCGTCGTAGTCGCGATCGACGATGTCGTTATAGGTGCAGCCGGCGCCGCGCATCACGAACGCACCGATGAAGAACAGACCCAGATACCAGAGGTTCGGATAGGGCCGGCCACGGTGAAGTTCAGCAAGGGCCAGCGACCACCAGCACGGAAACAGTAGCAGCCAGGAGCCGATCGGCCGGTCAAAGCGGGCCAGATGCAGGTAGGGCTTGATGGCGGCGGGCGCGTAGCGATCGACCCAGTTGCCGGGGCGGGCATCGGGTAGTGTGGCGGCGGTGGTGGCTGTGGTGGGCTGCATGAATTCCCGCCTACCACGCCGGTTTGCGGCAATCCAGGGGATCGCTACCCGCCCGAACCTTCGCGGTCCGGGCGGCCGTGGATCAATAGCGGCTACATTCGGCCCATGCGGATGTCGGCTTCCGGATTGGCACTAATGTTGTGGATCGACACGTCAGCGCCCTCGCGTTCGCTGTCGGGGTCGAGGCGGAAGCCCACCGTTCGGTCGACGGCGGTGTAGACGATGAAGCCGGCGGCCAATCCGAAGCCGGCGCCGAGGCCGCTGCCAACCAGCTGCGACAGAAACGAAACGCCACCGGCGCCGCCGAATTCCTTCAACCCGAAGATGCCGCAGGCGATGCCGCCCCACAGCCCACAAAGTCCGTGCAAGGCCCAGACGCCGAGCACGTCGTCGATTTTCCATTTGTTGGTCGAGATCTGGAACATCTGGACGAATATGAAGCCGGCGACGCCACCGACCACGAGGCTGCCGATCGGATGCATGATGTCGGAGCCGGCGCATACCGCGACGAGGCCGGCGAGAGCGCCGTTGTGCACGAAGCCCGGATCGTTGCGGCCGGCGAACAAGGCGGCGACAATACCGCCGCACATCGCCAGCAGTGAGTTGACGGCGACGAGACCGGACACCGACTTCAGGCTCTGGGCGCTCATCACGTTAAAGCCGAACCAGCCGATGCACAGCATCCACGATCCCATGGCGAGCCACGGCAGCGACGACGGCGGGGTGGCGAACGAGCGGGCGCCGTCATAGCGGCCGAGGCGAGGTCCGAGCACCAGGATGGCCGCGAGCGCGACCCAGCCGCCGAACGCATGCACCACGATCGAGCCGGCGAAATCCCGAAACTCGGCCCCGAGCACGCCGGCGAACAAGTGCTCCTGCAAGCCGAAATTCTTGTTCCAGACGACGCCTTCGATGAGCGGGTAGGCGAGGCCGACGACGAGCGCGGTCGCCATGCATTGTGCTCCGAATTTCGCGCGCTCGGCGATGCCGCCGGAGATGATCGCCGGTACGGCGGCGGCGAAGGTGCACAGGAAGAAGAATTTCACCAGGCTCGCGCCCTGCGGGTCGAACGGCTTGAGCCCGCCGGAAATGGCGGTGGCATTGGCGAAGAAGTGGATGCCGTAGGCGATGAAATAGCCGACGGTGAAATAGACCAGCGTCGAGATGGCGAAATCGACCATGATCTTGACCAGGGCGTTGACCTGGTTCTTGTGCCGGACGGTGCCGACCTCGAGGAAGGCGAAGCCGCCGTGCATCGAGAACACGAGAATCGCGCCCATCAGCAGGAAGAAGACTTCGGCGCCTTGCTGAAACTGATCCATTTTTAAGCTTTCTGCCTAAAGTTTAGCCAAAACTGCCGGTTATGCTCTTATTGTAGGCAGCTCTGGCGCGCCTGTAAGGCAACGAAAGCGTCCAAGCAATTGTTTTTGTGCACCAACTGCCTGTTTTTGTGCGGCATGGGTGTTTGTCAGGGCGGGCGATGAAAACTGCGCCAACGGTCTCGGCGGGGGAGGTACTGACGCGCATTTGAGCCAGCGGCGGCGAACGGCTACGATCAGGCATGGCAATTCACGATCACAATTCGCAGCGCCTGTTCGTCGAAGCCGGTCTGCGCGCGGACGAGGCCGTGGCCGCAAGCGAGCCGCAGGCGAACTACCTGCTGCGCGTGCTGCGGCTCGGCGACGGCGACCGCCTGCTGATTTTCAATGGCCGCGATGGCGAGTGGCGCGCTGAAATCCGCGCCGCGACCAAGCGCGGCTGTTCGTTGCTGCCGTTGCAGCAGACGCGGCCGCAGTCGAGCGGTCCGGATGTGCATTACCTGTTCGCGCCGCTGAAGCGGTCGCGGCTCGACTACATGGTGCAGAAAGCGGTCGAACTCGGCGTGGCGCGACTGGCGCCGGTGCTGACGCGGCGCACGACGCCTGAGCGGGTCAATCTGGAGCGCATGCGTGCCAATGCCATCGAGGCGGCGGAGCAATGCGGCATCGTCCATCTGCCTGAAATTGTCGAGCCGACGAAGCTCGAAGCCATGCTGGCAGCCTGGGATGAAACGCGCCGTTTGATCTTTTGTGATGAAGCCGCACCGATCGCCGATCCGATCCAGGCGCTGTTGCCGTTACATGGTCAGCCGTTGGCGTTGCTGATCGGTCCGGAGGGCGGGTTCGATAGCGAGGAACGTGCGCTGTTGCTATCGAAACCTTATGTCACCGCGATTTCGCTCGGTCCGCGCATCATGCGTGCCGACACCGCCGCCGTCGCGGCTTTGGCCCTCGTCAACGCCACGATCGGCGACTGGCGCTAGGCAACGATTGCATCGCTGCCGGCTTCACCCCCACCTGGACATGCGGTAGCCCCAAACGGGGAGGGAAGCGAACCGCATACACTCACGATCTCCCGACTTCACCACTTCACGCTCCCACCGACTTATCCACGCCCCCCGCCCCCATGCGATACTGCTCATGTTCCGCTTCACTAAAGGGCGCGCTTCGAAGGCGTTCAAAAGTGCGGAGGCGGAATGGACGGTCCGGAGGGTGTTGCGGTCACGCGCCGCGCCCTGCCGGAGGGTTCCGTGCACCCCACAAGTGTGCGAGTAAAGGGGAAGCCCACACCAGCTCGCTGAAGCACGGGGGGACCCTAAAATCCGTTCGAGCAATGGGGTGGCCCTGGGCCACTTTACTTCAAGAATGCGGAAGACCGCCGTGGACCACGGCCACCCCGCTCACCCTCGGACGAGGGGAAAAAATAAATCCAAAAGACCTGAAAACGGCGTACTCTGCCTCAAAGCGTGTAGATACAATGAAAAGACAGCTCGGGCAACACCGCGTCCTCAGCGTGGCACGCGGCGACGACGCGTCCGGCACTGAGGTTCGGGCTACCGCGACGCTAGCGCCGCCTTGCGGATCGCGGCGATGTTTTCGGCATACTTGCCGCCGGTGAACACCGCCGAGCCGGCAACCAGCGCATTGGCGCCGGCGGCGACTGCGATCTTTGCGGTTTCCGGTGTCGCGCCGCCGTCGATCTCGAGATCAATGGGTCGGTCGCCGATCATCGCGCGGATGCGGCGGATCTTTTCCGCCATCGCCGGAATGAACGATTGGCCGCCGAAGCCCGGATTGACCGTCATCACCAGCACCAGATCGATCCGGTCCAGCACATAGGCGATGGCGCTTTCGGGGGTCGACGGGTTGAGCGACACGCCCGCCTTCTTGCCAAGCGACCTGATCAGCTGCAGCGAGCGATCGAGATGCGGGCCGGCTTCGGCGTGAACGGTGATGATGTCGCTGCCAGCCTTGGCGAACGCCTCGATGTAGGGATCAACCGGCGCGATCATCAAGTGGACGTCAAACACCTTCTTGGTGTGCGGCCGCAAGGCTGCGATCACGTTCGGTCCGATGGTGATGTTGGGCACGAAATGGCCGTCCATGACGTCGACGTGCACCCAGTCGCAGCCGGCTGCGTCGATGGCGCGCACTTCCTCGCCAAGGCGGGCGAAATCGGCCGACAGGATCGAGGGGGCGATGATGATGTCGCGAGCCATGGCGCGTCTCCGGAAGCAGGAACCGGCCTTTCCTCTATCCGCGCGACTTGACGGCGGCAATGCTTCGCGCGAACTGGATCACAGGATAAGCCGAACCGGAAGCCATGCCGCGTGAGCCAACAGCCCGACCCGAATTCGCCGTCTGCTCGACCTGCGCCAGCGGGCGACCTTCAGGCACTGGACCCGCGTTCCGATCCGTTATTCGGATCTCGATCCGATCGGTCATGTCAACAATACCGGCATGCCGATGTTCTTCGAGGAGACACGGCTAGACCTGATCTACCCGATCATCGCCAAGTCGAGCCGACCCGCACTTGAACTGGTGCTGGTGCGCACCGTGATCGAGTATGTGAAGGAGATTGGCTTTCCGCAAACCGTCGAGGTTGGCAGCCGGGTCGCCCGCGTCGGCACCAAGAGCTTCGTCATGGTGCATGGCGTGTTCGATGGCGGCGGCATCTGTGTCGGCACCGGCGAGTGCACCCTGGTGGTGTTCGATCGCGCCACGCGTTCGTCGGCCGCGCCGCCGGATGACATGCGCCTGAAGCTGTTGGCGTTGGGAGGCGAATGATGCGGCGCCTGCGCTATTGGATCGTCGGAGGGGCGCTGGTGTTGTCTTCGGTGGCGGCGGTGGCGGTCGTGCTGACGCCGTCGACCGGTCACATGCCGCTGCATATCGGCTGCGCCAATCACAATCACGGGCCGAAGCGAACAGATGGCGAGGGGCGGCGTCTGCTTGATGCCCGTGCGCTCAATCGGCAGACGCGTGAACGCGAGCCGCGAGCTCAGTAGCGCCGCGCCGGGCGAGCAGCAGCCGCGTTCCGAGCATGCCGGCGGCACAGGCGCAAACGAGTGCGAGCGGCCACAAAGTTTCGAATGACAATGCCGCCTGTGCCGAGCCGACGCGCGCCAGTGAGCCGATGCTGGCGCCGAGACTCGCGAAATAGAGCGGTCTAATCCAACCGGCGAGGATCGAGCCGAACACAAATGATTTGAATTCGATGCCAGCGGCGGCGGCGATCAGTGCTGCGGGCGCGCTCGGCAGTATCGGCGTCAACCGCATGACAACCGTGGTCCACACACCATCGCGTGCCGCTCGTGCCACGAGGTTTGCGGCTGACGGGCCCAGATACCGGTGCATCAATGCTTCGGTCCGATCATGGTCGACGCGGCCGGCGCGATAGAGCAGCGGTGCGGTGACGAGTTGAGCCGCAAACCAGATCGCCGCCGGCACGAACATGCCGAGCGCCGCGCCGCCGGCAATCAGCGACAGCGAGCCAGCCGGCAGTACCAGACAATTCGCCACCATGGCCCAGGCGGCGAAGACGACCGCCAGTGTCGTGCGGTGCTGTTCCGCCAGTCGCAGCAATTCAATCAAGGCTGGTCCACCGCCGGCAAGCATGATTGCGGCGGTGCCGACGAGCGACGCCGAAATCAAGATCATGAGTTGCAGGGTTCGCCAGCTCAAGGTGTCATCACGTGGTCGACAGGGAAAATGACGGCGACACGCGTGCCACTGCCCGGTGTGCTTTCAATGGCGAGGCGGCCGCCGTGCGCTTCGGCGAGTTGGCGTACCAGCGGCAGGCCGAAACCGAAGCCCGATTGCTCGCCGGCGAGTCTGATACGCTTGGGCGCGGCGGGTGCCTCGGCCCTGCCGAGTGCCCGGTCTATCTCGGCCGTGCGCATGCCGGAGCCGGTGTCGCGAACCGACAACTCGATCGTGCCGTCGGCGTGCAGGACCGTCGCCAGAGTTATATGTCCGCCCTTCGGTGTGAAGCGCAGTGCATTCGACAGAACGTTGAGGATGATCTGACGCAGCGCCCGGCGGTCGGCGAGCAGGTGTGGCAGGTCCGGTTGTAGGTTTATACCGAGCGTGACCTCGCCGCGCGCACCGATAGGCTGCATCGCTGATACACAGCGCTTGGCGATGTCGTTGAGGTCGATGCGCGTCAGATCAAGCTTCAGCTCAGCGACTTTGGCGTCATTGCTGGGCACCGCGCCGCCGCCGCTGTCGAGCATCACGCCGATCAGGTCGAGGGTATGCAGAGCGCTGTCGTGGATATCGGCGGCATAGGCCTTGTATCGAGGATTGCCCATGGCGCCGAGGCGTTCGTCGCGCATGATCTCGGCCAAAGATACGATGGCGCTGAGCGGCGTGCGCAGTTCATGCGCCAGCTTCGCCAGATCAGTGCCAATTGGATTGGCTGTGGCTGTCGGCGGCACTTGCGGGGGCAACGTCGCGGCGGCTGGCTCGATCGGCGGTTCGAGTGGTCTGAAATCGAGCGGCGGCGGCAGTCTCGGTGTGGGCGGCGCGGTGTCGACCGGCATCTCGGTGGTCGCCGGTTGGGATGCCATGTCGGCGCTGGTTCCGGCCCGGATGCGGCGGGCGATCTCGCGCAGCGTGGCAAGGTCATTGGCGTTGGCGATGGTTTCGCTTCCGGGGGAAGGTTGCGAACTGGCCATCGCCGCGCCGGTGATCGAGGCTTCGTTCGTTGATGCGGAAATTAACCGAATCCGCACCAGCGATCGCGTGCCAGCTGTGATCGCCTCCAGCTGGCCGGCAATGGTGCGCGGGCCAGTTGGCGTCCAGAACAGCAGCGGTCGAGCGCCTTGGTTGTGCTTGTCTGTGCCGCCAAGTACAGCGCTGATTACGCCCCAAGCCGGCATCGCCCGATCCATGCGAGTTGGCCGCGTCGCGACAAGTCCCAAAAGTTTCACTGCCGCGGCATTGGCGGCCAGCAAGCTGCACTCGGCCGGATCGACCAGTAGCGTGGGCGCCTCTCCGTCGACCAGACGCGCGTCGACGTCGAGCGAAGTAGCTCTTGCGTCCGGATCGTCAATCGGCGTTATGATGTTCACGCGCTGGAGTGGTCCGGTAGGGTTAAGTCACGACCGCAGCATACTATTCCAATGGCGCGATTGGCGAGGCCCATGGCTCGAACATGGTGATTGGGCACCCAACGATGGTGCTGGTCGGCTGACCCGGATCTGCTATTGTAGAATTCTGTACCGCCTGCGGATGTTGTCGCCAGCGTCCGTTTCTTAGCCTCTAACGTCCAGGAGACCCCCGCACATGGACTTCAAGCCGCAGATGCCGCAAATGCCGCCAATGGAAATCCCCGAGCCGGTTCGCCAGATGGCCGAGCGCAATGTCGAGCAGAGCCGGTCGGCATATATGCAGTTCGTGGACATGGCGAAGCGCGCGCAGGAGATGGTTGCCAAGTCGTCCGGCACCATGACGCAGACGGCGCTCGACATTCAGACAAAGGCGCTGCGGTTTGCCGAGCAGAACGTCGAGGCTGGTTTTTCGCTGGCCAGCGAGTTGGCCCGCGCGCGCGACATGAAAGAATACATGGAAATCCAGACCAAGCACGCTCAGCGCCAGATGCAGGCCTACGCCAATCAGGCGCAGGAACTGGGTCGGTTGATGACGGAAGCCGCTCAGAAGGCGCAGCCGAAGGTTTGATGCCCGCGGAGGCTAGGCGGCGTCGGCAAATCACGGATTTTGCGCGATGAGCGGGATGTGATTGGCCCGCCGCACGGCGGGGCGGGCCATGCCCCACTTCCGGATGTGTTTTCGGGGTGATTTGACCCGACATTGCGCATTTTCCTTGACGCGGGGCCTGGGATTGGCGTTTTACACTGTCGAGACGTCGCGAGCCTGTCCAGGCTAGAGGCCATTGCGACGGCGGAGCCGCTGTAGCTCAGTTGGTTAGAGCACCAGATTGTGGATCTGGGGGTCCCCCGTTCGAGCCGGGGCAGCGGTACCACTAATTATTCAATAAAATCAGAGTGTTGGCATGAGAACAAATGTTCTCATCGGCCTCATTCTGACTCTGCGTATCCGGTGCTCATTCTGACTCTCGTTCCGGACGTGTTCTAGTTCCTGCACCCAAGCTCGTCGTTTTCTGGTGGCGGTGAGGCGCTGGGCGTCGGTCTTCTTCACATACCCGCGTGCAGCATCTGGGCTGCGATGCCCGGACAGGCTCATAACGCCCTGCTCGGTCAATTCGGCATCGCCGAGTTCCGTCATGCCGCCGTGCCGGCAGGCGGTCATGGTGATGTGCTCGGCAAGGCCCGCTCGGCGTCGGGCCTCCCGAACAATCCGCTTGGCATACGAGAACGAGTAGGGCCGTGCTGCACCGCGCTGACCGAGGGTGGCGACGATTGGGATCGCGATCTTGGTAAGGTCTGCCAGCAGGCCTTCGAGTTCGGGGTAGAATTGCTCGCCTGACGCCTCCAAAGGGTGCCAGACGATCTCGCCAGTCTTGTGATGAACGATGCGAACATGGTTTGGGCGCTCGGGTGGCCGGTAGTCGGACCAGCGCAAATGGCCAGCCAGTATGTTCTCCGGGCGCTGGAGCCATTCGAAGCAGACCAGCGGCACGATCGCCAGTTGAGGATGGCCAAAGTCGCGAATGGCTGCACTGAGGGCAAACGCCTCGGCGCGGCTGGCGTGCTGGATGGTGGCGGTGGAACGGAACCGCGTCAGGCCGACGAACGGGTTCGACGGCACGAATTGATGAGGATGGGTGCGCTGCACCACCGCCCAGGCCTTTTTGGCAATGTCGATGGAGTGGTTGGCACGGCGCAGCTTGGTGCCCTCTTTGCCGCCACGCAGTGCCTCGTAGATCTTGTCGACGGCGACCGGTGTGATTGATCGCACCGGCAGTGAGCCAAGCCGATCGCCAGCTTTGGTCGGGATGTCGGCGAGCAAGTTCAGCTGATAACGGTAGCTCGGCTTGGTGCGCGCCTTGAGCTTTTCGAACGCGGGCGAGCGGGTGTAGGTTTCCAGCCACCAGTCGACCGTACCGAACCGCCTTGCAGCCTCCGGCGCGTGGTTGGCTTTTCGCCCATCGCGCCATGCGTCGAGATGGGCGTTGAGCCGGTCAGCGCGCGCTATTGCAGCTCCATAGTCGATGCCAAGGGCCTCCCGATGCAGCGAAAAGCCATTGGCGATGTCGCTCTTGCGGGCATTCCAATAGTATGCGGCTTGGCCGTTCTTCAGGCGTTTGGCGATCATGTACCGGGGCCAGCCGGCCGGCTTTACAACACGTCGGCGGCGTCGCGGACGTTCGACGGTCGGCTGGACGCCCGATCGATCGCCGCGTCGAGATCCTCCTTCAGCCATCGCTCGCCCTTTCCGACCAATCTGATGGGTGCCGGCCATATTGTACCCACGGCGCGGCGGAACGCATCAACGGATCGCTCGTCGACATAGGCGGCGGCCGTCGCTGCCCGCATCAGTCGAGGCCAGGCTCCAGGATTGTGCGTCTGATGTAACATGACGGCCGAAGCTCATGCCTCCTGGTCGGCCGAACTGGCATTGATCGTCACGATCGGTGCCCTGCCCAGCTTGCGGGCGACAGTGATTAGCGCAGCCTCTTCAAGCCAGCTCAGAGCCCGGTATTTTGTAACCGAAGGTCGGGGTGCAATCCCCTCTGCCAGCACAGGCACTGTCGTCAAGAGCCGTTGGCCGAAAACTTGCTTGCAGAACCGCTTGGCATCGATCTGTGGTCCACCAGATGGAGGCGGTCGCGACATTGCGCAGCTGGCTCGCATGAAGTCTGCCCGTCAAACTTCGGGGCATGGGCGAGAAGCGGGCGTGTGAGACGGCCGTCGGTGCAAAGCCAATGTCGAGATGAATGGGCATGTTATGCTGCGTTTGGATTCGGCCCCCATCGCTGCGACGCAGGATAGCAATCATCCGCACCAATGCACGCAGTCGAAGCAGCGAGCTTCGCTGTCTGAACCGAGCGAGCATCGTGCGAGTACGCGGAGTGGCCACGGTGATGGCGGCAGAGATTTCGGGCACCGTAAGAACATGACCTGTCATGACACAGCAATCTCCTTTGGGCGGACCATTGAAGCTGGCGCGATGATCTCCCGCCGACACTCCGGAGGGCAATGGGGAAAGCCGGGAAAAGCCAGGAGGGCGGAGGCAGCTGCCGGAAATTCCCCTGCTGTCGGTCGTCGCTCGCGACGAATTCCGTCCCCATCCCTCCGGAGCCGTCATCGCTCGCTCGCCCATCAGGCGAGCGATGACGGCGCAGTGGGGGATGGCCATCCCTCTGGTGAGTCGGAGCATGCTTGAAATAAATACCGGCAGGCATTGGGCGCGCCATCGTGATCGTCACGTGTAACGCGCTCGGCGCGAAAGATCGCAGCCTTGCGCCAGCGGGCGTAACCCACCTGGGCCGAGACCCGCGCCGCCGTCGCAACTGCAGATGAGGATCATCAGCGGGGCTCGGTCGTGCGGCCCCCATAGGGGCTGCACGATAGCGCGCGGTCGCGGCCGCCTTCCGGCCGCGAGGCGCCAGGAGAGCCTGAGCAAGCCATGATTTGAAGTTGGAGTTCGTGCGGCAACGGCCGGAGACAAAACGTCTGCTGCCCGGCAGCAACATAAGCAAGCTGACTGATGCCAATATTCCACAGGCGTTAAGCTGCGCTCTGAAATTACGTCGCGAATTCGCTGGTGGACGTTTCGCAGGTCTCGCTGATGGTACGCCGCCGGCTGTCATTGCTCGCTTCGGCGTCAGTCTGACGCCAGTTCTTTATCTCGATGTCCTGAAATATGCTCCGAAACTTCCCGCTTCTTCCTGTGGCGCCTCTGTGACACTTCGCGGTTCTCAAGAGAAGTCGAATGCTTCTTTCGGATGACGCAGTACGTAGTAATGGCGGTATCGGCATACTGCGCCGCGCGGCACGTCGTAAATGCAAGCATTCAGCCAACGACGCGATATCGTCCGCAGCCGAGGGCTACGTCGGCGCCGAAATGGCGGTCTGTCGGAGCTCTAACCGTGGCAGAAGCGGCCTGTAACAGCACGGCGCAATACTCGAAGATGATCTCGGGAAGATGATCGGGGCTGCAGACTGCCTGGGCGGTCGGAATTTCGGCGCGTTCCGGCTGTTCGAGCCGACTGGAGAATATTTGACCAGCATTCTCGTAACCTCGCTGCGGGATACCGCCTTCGAGCGGACCATCGACAACAGTTCGTGCAATTGCTGATGAAGAAGCAAGAAAAAGAACGCTCACAGTGGCTAAAAGCGGCCGGTGGAACGAATCCGCCTTGCAGCCGTCGGTTGCTCGGGCAAGACTATCAATCCTCGATTTTGCTGGGATCGGTTGCTTGCCGGAGACGCTGCCATCAATGACCGCAAGCACGCAGCATGTTCTCGAGGTCGATGACCTCCGCGTGCAATTCCGGGTTCCAGGCGGCATGCTGCCGGCAGTCGATGGTGTTTCGTACAATTTGTGCCGCGGCGAGACGCTGGGTGTCGTCGGTGAGTCCGGCAGCGGCAAGACGGTGTCGGCGCTGACCCTGCTGCGACTGATCGAATGCCCGCCAGCAGAGATCAAGTCTGGCCGAGTGATGTTCGCCGGCCGTGACATCCTGAAGATGCCGCCACCCGAACTCAGCGACCTGCGTGGCCGCGAGATAGCGATGATCTTCCAGGAGCCGATGACGTCGCTCAATCCGGTGAAGCGGGTCGGCGTGCAGGTGGTCGAGCCGTTGGTGCGCCATCTCAGATTGTCGGCAAACGAAGCGCGCGAGCGCTCGCGTAAGCTGTTCGAGCTGGTCGGCATTCCAGCCGCCGCGGAAACCATCGATCGTTATCCGCACGAATTGTCAGGCGGTATGCGCCAGCGAGTGATGATCGCGATGGCGATTGCGTGCGAGCCGAAAGTCCTGATCGCCGATGAGCCTACTACGGCGCTCGATGTTACCATCCAGGCGCAGATCCTCGACCTGCTGGTCGGGCTGCAGGAAAAATTCGGCACCGCAATTCTGCTGATCACGCATGATCTCGCCGTGATCGCCGAGACCGCGCATCGCGTGGCGGTGATGTATGCCGGCCGTATTGTCGAACTTGCACCAGTCGCGACGATCTTCGAGCGGCCGATGCATCCATACACGCAGGGTCTGTTGCGCTCGATCCCACAGATCGTTCGTGACCGGCCGGCCAAGCTCAACGAGATCCCTGGCACAGTGCCAAACCTCGCGCGGTTGGGTCCGGGCTGCGCTTTCGCCGGCCGCTGCAGCCGCGCGATCGACCGTTGCCGGGTGGAAGCGCCACCGCTCACGCATTTCGCCGATGGCCACGCGGTCGCCTGCTGGAGGGCCAACGATGGCTGATTCCGGCGCTGGTATGCTGCTGTCCGCACGGGGCCTTAAGACGCATTTTCCGGTGCGCAAGGGCCTGCTGTCGCGCGTCGTCGACAAGGTGCATGCGGTCGACGGCGTCGATCTCGATGTGCGGCCGCGGCGAAGTGCTGGGCGTGGTCGGCGAATCCGGTTGTGGCAAGACGACCATGGGACGGACCCTGCTGAAGCTCGTCGAGCCAACTGCCGGCAGCATCCGCTTCATGGGGCAGGACATTACCGGGCTCGACCGGGCGCAGATGGCGCCGTTGCGGCGGCAGATGCAGATCATCTTTCAGGACCCATACTCCTCGCTCAATCCGCGATTGACGATCGAGGACATCCTGGCAGCGCCTTTCGAGATCCATGGCATCGCGGTAGGGGCGGTCAAGCGCGATCATGTCGCCCGCCTGCTCAATCTGGTTGGATTGCGGCCGGACGCGGCGCGCCGCTATCCGCACGAATTCTCGGGTGGTCAACGCCAGCGCATCGGCATCGCGCGCGCGCTGGCGCTCAATCCGAAGCTGGTGATCGGCGACGAGCCGGTTTCGGCGCTCGACGTCTCGATCCAGGCGCAGATCATCAACCTGCTGAAGCAGCTGCAGGCCGAGCTCGGCCTCACCTACGTGTTGATCTCGCACAACCTGAGCGTGGTCAGCCACATCTCGGACCGGGTGGCGGTGATGTACCTCGGCCGCATCGTCGAGATCGCGCCACGCGAGCAGCTCTATTTCTCGGCGCTGCATCCCTATACCGAAGCGCTGCTGTCGGCGGCGCCCTCGTCGACCGTCGGGCGCAAGCGCAACCGCATCATCCTGAAGGGCGACGTGCCCTCGCCGATCAATCCGCCGTCGGGCTGTCGCTTCCATCCGCGCTGTCCGATGGCGATGGCGCGCTGCAAGACCGATGATCCCGAGCTGAAAATAGCCCCCACTGGCGGCGCCGAGCACAAGGTCGCCTGCCATCTGCACAGCACCTAAGGCGAGGAGGACGCAATGCTGAAATTCATCGCCCGGCGCCTCCTGCAGGCAATCCCGCTGATCATCGGTGTGTCGATCATCGGCTTTGGACTGATGCATCTGGCGCCGGGCGGGCCGCTCGCCGTCTATACCCTCAACCCGACCATCCAGGCGCAGGACATCGAGCGTATCAAGACGGCGCTCGGGCTCGATCAGCCGGTGCACATCCAGTACCTGAAGTGGGCGGCTGGCATGTTCAGCGGCACCTGGGGGCACACCTTCTTCGGCGGCCGGCCGGTGCTGCATGTCATCCTCGAGCGCGTGCCGGCGACGTTCGTGCTGATGCTGTCGGCGCTTTCGCTGGCAATACTGATCGGCACAGCGGTCGGCATGCTGGGCGCGGTCAAGCGCTACTCGCTGTTCGACTACCTGGCGACGACCGGCGCGCTGTTCGCGCTGTCGTTCCCGACCTTCTGGTTCGGGCTGATGGCGATCTACATGTTCGCCGTCAAGCTGCGCTGGTTGCCGTCGGGCGGCATGTTCGAACTCGGCAACGAGGGCGATCCGATCGACCTCATCCGCCACCTGATCCTGCCGACGATGGTGCTGGCGCTGGTGCTGGTCGCGACCTGGAGCCGCTATGCCCGCTCGAGCTTTCTCGAGGTGATCCACCAGGACTACATCAGAACGGCGCGCGCCAAGGGCCTCGCCGAGCGCGACGTAATGCTGAAGCACGCCTTCCCCAACGCCGTGGTGCCGTTGATCGCGCTGTTCGGCATCCAGCTGCCGACGCTGTTCTCGGGCGCCCTCGTGACCGAGACCATCTTCGGCTGGCCCGGCATGGGGCGGCTGTTCGTCGACAGCCTCACAATGAAGGAATATCCTGTCCTGATGGGCATGATGATGTTCACCGCACTGTTCGTGATCGTCGGCAACCTGCTGGCCGACATCGGCATCGCGCTGGTCGATCCGCGCGTCAGGCTGGAGTGAGGGCAGCTCATGAGCGAAATCAGTCTCGATCGCCGAACCATTGCCACGCCGGCCGACGACGTCGATCTCGGCGCGCACGAGAGCTATGGCCGGCATGGTGCTGCGCCGCTTCCTGCATCACCGGCTGGCCGTCGCCGGCGCCGTGGTTGTGGCGTTGCTGTGCTTCATCGGCCGCGTTCGCCGGCGTAATCGCGCCGCACGACCCGACCTATCTCGACACCTCGAAGCGGTTCCTGGCGCCGTTCCAGAGCTGGTCGCACATGCTCGGCACTGACGAGCTTGGCCGCGATACGTTTTCGCGGTTGCTGTTCGGCGGGCAGGTATCGCTCGCCGTCGGCCTCGTCGCCATGGTGACGACGGTACTCACCGGCACGATCATCGGCATCGTTGCGGGCTATCGCGGTGGGCTCGCCGATACGCTGCTGATGCGCTTCGTCGATACTATGCTGTGCTTCCCGCAGGTGTTCCTGCTGCTGGTGGTGGCGGCCTTCGTGACGCCGTCGCTGCTGTCGATCTCGCTGATCATCGGGCTGACCTCGTGGATGGAAGTGGCGCGTATCGTGCGGGCGGAAATCATGCGGCTGAAGGCGCAGGATTTCGTGCAGGCGGCGCAGGCGCTAGGCGCCACCAGCACGCGGATCATGCTGCGGGAGCTGGCACCGAACATCATGGCGCCGGTGCTGGTTGCTGCAACCTTGAAGGTCGCGACCGCGGTGCTGATGGAAAGCTACATCTCATATCTGGGCTATGGCGTGCAGCCGCCACTGGCTTCCTGGGGCAACATGCTGACCAATGCGCAGGGCTATTTCGACACGGTGCCGTGGCTCGCGATCCTGCCCGGCGTGATGATCACGCTTACCGTGATGAGTTTCAACTTCCTCGGCGACGGATTGCGCGATGCGCTCGATCCGCGGCTGAAGATGGACCAGTAGGCAGTATCCCAGACGGAGGACAAGGCCATGACCAAAGGCAAGATCTCACGGCGAGATACATTGAAGGGCAGCGTTGCAGTCGCGGTGGCGGCGGCGACATCGACCTATCCGATCTCGGCGACGGCGCAGAACAAGGATCGCCTCATCATCGGCATGACGCAGGAGCCGGTGCAGTTCAATCCGCTGCTCTATGCCAACACCGGCACGGAGAACGTGCCAGAAGCGTGCATGTTCGATGCGCTGTGGGACGTCAACGAGAAGGGCGAGTTGGCGCCCAACCTCGCGGCCGAAATTCCGACCCAGGCGAACGGCGGCATCTCCGCCGACGGCACCGTCATCAAGGTCAAGATGAAGCGCGACGTGAAGTGGAGCGACGGCCAACCGCTGACCGCCAAGGATGTCGAGTTCACCTACCAGACGGTGATCAATCCGAGCGTGCCGGTGCGCTCGCGCTCGGGTTTCGATCTGATCAAGAATTTCAAGGTCGTTGACGACCAGAACCTCGAGATGGAGCTGTCGAAGCCCTACGTTCCGTTCATGTGGGCCTGGCAGAACATGCACATCGTGCCGCAGCATCTGCTGAAAGACGAGAAAGACCTGAAGACTTCTGCCTGGAACGCCAATCCGATCGGCTCCGGTCCCTTCCTGCTGAAGGCGCGCACCGCCGGCAGCCACATGGTCTACGAGCGCAACCCGAACTATCATCGCGGACCGGCGAAGGTCCGCCAGTTCATCCACAAGTTCGTGCCCGATCAGCTGGTGCTGTTCGGCCAGGGCAAGACCGGCGAGGTGGATTTCCTGGCGACGCAGGGCGTGCCGAATGACCGCTGGAAGGAAGCCAAGGAAATCAAGGACCGGGTATTCTTCGCCAATCCGATGCCGTTCGTGCAGTTCATCTATTTCAACTGCGGCAAACCCCAGTTCACCGACCCGAAGGTGCGCAAGGCGCTCTATATCGCGCTCGAAATGAAGAAGTCGCTCGACGACGTCTACTACGGCACCTGGGAGCGCACGTTCTCATATCTGCATCCCTCGCACTGGGCCTACAATGCAAACCTCAAGGAGGAGACGCGGCAATCCGGAGCTCGCAGCCAAAATGCTCGACGAGTTGGGTTGGCGGGTCGGCGCCGACGGCGTCCGCGAGAAGGACGGCGTCAAGATGAAGTTCACCTGCTCGACGACCGCCGGCAACCCGACGCGGCAGAACTGCCAGCAGCTGTTCCAGCAGAACTGGAAGAAGATCGGCGTCGAGATGGAAATCAAGAACATGCCGGCCTCGGTGGTGTGGGGCGAGTACACCATCAAGTCGCAGTTCGACACGCTGCTGGTCGCCTGGGAGCCGACGGTCGGCATGGACCCCGACTACACCGCGCGCTGCCATTCGAAGTTCATTCCGGCCAAGGCCGGCAATCGGGCTCGAACTACGTGCAGTACGAGAACGCGGAGGTCGACAAGCTGCTCGACCTCGGCGTCACGCAGACCAATGTCGAGGAGCGCAAGGCGACCTACACCAAGATCCAGGAGATCCTGCTGCGCGACGTGCCGTTCGCCCCGCAAGGCGCGGTGCAGCAGGGCTTCCTGCGGCACGCCGGCCTCACCGGGATCAAGATGAACCAGTATGTCGTCGACAATACCTGGAATGTGCAGGACTGGGGTTGGGCCTGATTGGCACGTGAGCCGCGCACATCCAGCGTGCGGCTTACGTGCCCGGCCGCGGGCACTTTCGTAACTCGGCACCGATCGACGCCGAGTAATCGGCCGCGGCGGCAAAGCTAATAGCGCTGCCGTGGCATTGGATTAACTTGTTGCGGACGGCGATCACTCGCAGACGCTTCTCGCATGATCCGATAGACAGACATGCGCGACACGCCGAGGGCGCGCGCAGCGGATGCAGGACCGTTGCCATTGCGCAGTTGGTATAGGATGGCCTCGCGGTCGATGCGCGGCTTTCCTCCAGTGTAGAGGCCTGCTATCTTGGCGCGGGCGATCCCCTCGGCTTGACGGTCTCGCCTGACGTCGGTTTCGAATTGCGCGAACACCGCCAGCATGCCGAAAAAAGCGCGGCCGGCTGAAGTCGCTGTGTCGACGCTCTGCTCGATGACACGCAAATGGGCGCCCGCAAGTTCGATTTCGTGGGCGATATTTGCCAGATCCCGTAGTGATCGACCGAGGCGATCGAGCCGCGTGACAACCAGGGTGTCGCCGTTGCACAGCACCTTAAGCGTGAGGTCGAGCTGGTCCCGTCCGTTGCGTTTCGTGCCGCTGCGCTTCTCCTCGAAGATGATCGCACAACCATCCTTGTCGAGGGCGGCCTTTTGAATGGCGAGGTTCAGATCGTCAGTGCTGACCCGCGCGTAGCCGATGCGGCGTCCCAGGAAACACCTCAATTCGAGTCACAAATGAGTATGCACGTTACAATATGCGTAACAAAGGT
>CAVTAL010000021.1:0-35106 GCA_963732635.1 uncultured Alphaproteobacteria bacterium | reverse complement strand
GCCGGAACAGCAGCGCCGCCACCAGCACGGCCGCGACCGCAATCGCCGCCCAGAACAGCGGCTGCGGCAGCATCGGCGCGAAGTCGATGGTCCAGTTACTCATTGCCCGAGCCTCTCGAGCAGGGCCGGGATATGCACCTGATCCGCCTTGTAGTTGCCGGTCAGCGCGTACATCACGATGTTGACGCCGGTGCGATAGGCCATCTCACGCTGCGGCTCGCCGCCCGGCACCACCGGATAGAGCGGTCGGCCGTTAGGGTCGGTCGCCCAGGCGGAAGCGAAATCATTGGCGGTGATGATGACCGAGCTGACACCGTCCGCGCGCTTGGCGCGCTTGCCCTGCGCCGAATTCTCCGGTGCCTCGGCCTCGACCCACAGCTGCCCGCCGTCCCAGCGACCGGGGAACGTGCGCAGCAGATAGAACGACTTGGTCATCACGTGCGTTTCCGGCACCGGTTCGAGGCGCGGCAGGTCGAGCCGGCCGAGCAGCCGCTGCAATGCCGTGCCTTCACCGCGCGCCGCACCCTGCACGTTGAAACCCGACGGCATGCCCTGGCCATAGTCGCGGGTATCGAACACGATGAGCCCGCCCTGTTTCATATAGGCATCGATCTTGGCCAGCACCTGATCGTTCAGGGCGCGCGCATTGGCGAGTACCGGCCAATAGAGAATGGGAAGAACGCCAACTCGTCGGCGGTGATGTTGACGCCGATCGGCTCGCCCGGATCGACGGCGGTACGGCGGATCAGCTCCTTGTTGAGGCCTTGCAGGCCCTTGCGGCTGGCGTCGTCGGTCACCGGGTCGCCGGACAGCACGTAACCGAACGTCACCTTGCCGGTGGCGTTCAGCGCCTGAATGTCGAGCGGCTTCAAGCCCGGTGGCCGAACGGATTGTGTTTGCGGTGCCGGCTGGGCGAACTGCGACAGGAAGTCGGGCGTGTTGCGAAAGGGGCTCGCGTATCGGGGGGCGTAGGAATGATGATACCCGGCAGCGGTCGATATTGGTCCGTCTGCGCCGATGAGCTTTCAGTCATCACGAGCAAACCACCAGCAGCAACCAGAACGACCACTGCAGTGCGTGCCGCCGGCCGCAACGTCTGCCAGAACCGCGAGCCCATCTGCAGCAGCAGCACCGCGATCACGTCGGCGAACAGCAGGCCGAGGGCGATGGCGAGCAGCGTCGGCTTCAACGCCCGAGCAGTCTGGCTGGTATAGGCGCGGCGCTCGGCGCTGGCGGGAAGGGCTGGCAATGGTTTCAATACCGTTTTCGGAGCGATGACATTGAGCGCGCGCGGGGTCGCCTGCGAGCCATAGTAACCAGGCGGATGATCGGCTGAAGGCTTGGTCTCGGCAAGCTTTGCCGCCGCAAACGCCTGCGCCGTCGGTGGCGGGCTCTTCAGTGTGCCGTAGCCATCGAGCACCTGGATCGGCGCCAGCACCGTCGACTGGTCGGCAACCGGCGTTGCGGCATCTGCAGCCTTGCCGGTATCCATTGCATCGCCGGCCGTCGCACCCGTTTTCGCCAGCGTCGAGATCCGCCGCAGCATTTCGACGAACAGGCCCGACAGCGGCAGATTCGACCAGTCCGAATTGGCGGTAACGTGGAACAGCACCAATTGACCACCGCCACGCGCCGTCGCCGTCACCAGTGGTGTGCCGTCCTTCAACCTGGCCCACACCTTGACCTTGGGATCGAGTCGGCCGGATCGCTCAGCACCTGTCGCGTCACCTGCACGTCGGCCGGCACGTTGAGGCCGGCGAACAGGCTGTCGTCGGTGAAGGGCCCGAGCGTCTGCGGTGTCGACCACGACAGCGCGCCGCCGAGCGCGCGACCGCCGACTCTGAGCGGCGCCGGCAGCAACTCGTCGCCACCCTTTTCCAGACGGTGACCGGCGAAGCGGACGAGAATGCCGCCCTTGCGCACCCACTCGTCGACACGCGTCTTGATGTCGCCTTCCAGCGTGCCGATGTCGGCCAGCACCATCACCGTCGCGTTCTGCTTGATGATGACTTCGATGCCTTGCGCAAGATTGGCGTCGCGCGGCTGCACGATCTCGGCGAACGGGCTCATCGCCTTCTGCACGTAGTAGAGCGGCGCCAGCAACGGCTGTGCCTGTTCGAGGCTCTCGCCCGACAGCAGACCAACGCGGTGCCATTGCGATGTCGCATCAAGCAATTGCACCGCACCGGCCGAGCGCTCGCTGGCGATCTCGACGCGGGTGACCTGATTGCGCAGTTCAAGCGGCAGCTCGAAGGTCGCCGCGCCCGCAGTCGAACCGACCGCGATCTTATAATTGGCTTCGCCGAGTCGTTGACTGCGCACCGAGAAGGCATGCAGCACGCCATCGCGTGCGCCGCCGCCAGTGCGCAACACCTTGGCTTCGAGCTTGCCGCCAGCGCCGACACCGGCGCTCAAGCCCAATGGTTCCTCGCCCATGCCCTCTTCGATGACAGCAAAGCCGCTGGTGCCGATCTTGGCGAGTCGGTCGGCGAATGCGCGCGCCGCGTCATCGTGGTCGATGCCGTCGGTCAGCCAGACGACGGAAATGTTCTGAGCCGCGCCGAGCGCCGTTTCGAGGGCGGTGGCGGCATCGGCGCGTTGCGGTGCGAACGGCTGCGGCTGGAGGGCTGCGGCACTCGACCGTGCCGCGCCCGGCGGCTCGATGCGCATCTGGAAGTTCTTGGTCGCACTCGCGGTCGGCGCGATGACGACGGCGCGGTTCTGCCCTTCCGCCTCCTGGATCAGCCGGTCGATCATGCGCGCGCGTTCCGACCAGCGCGCGGCGGACGCCCAGCCGTTGTCGACCGCGATCACCACCGGACCGTTGCCCTTCAAGGCGGTTTCGCGATTGGGATTGAGCACCGGTTCGGCCAAAGCCAGGATCACCATGCGCAGCGGCAAGCATGCGGATCAGTGTCAGCCACCATGGCGTCTTGGCCGGCGTCTTGTCCTTGTTCTCAAGGCCGACCAGGATGCGCGTCGCCGGAAACGCCACCTGCTTCGGACGCGGCGGCACGGTGCGCAGCAACCAGTAAATCACCGGCAGGGCGAGCAAGCCCGCCAGCAGCCAGGGACTTAGGAATGCCGAGAGCACCGATGCTCATGAGGCGCCTCCCGTTGCCGGAAATCCAGCGATAGTCTTTAGCCCCCGACTGCATGCGCATGATCAGCGCCAGCAGCGGCTCGGCCGCCGGTCGGTCGGTGCGATGGGTCAGCAGCGACCAGCCGAATTTGCGGACGATGGCTTCAAGCCCGGCGCGATGGGCGGCGAGCTTCTCGAAATACTGCGGGCGCAGACTCTCGACCCGATCAGCGGTCCAGCGGTCGGTGCCTTCGAGCGCGGTGAACTCGGTGCGGCCGTCATAGGGCAGGGTCTCCTCGGCCGGGTCGAGGATTTGGATCAGGTGGCCGAACACGTTGCTGGCGGCCAGCACCTGCAGCCGCGCCTCGATCTCCGGCAGCGGATCGAGGAAGTCGCTCGCCAGCAATACGCCGGAAAGTCGGGTGAGGCGTTCGGGCGGTGGCAGGCTTTCCGCCAGCATCGGACTATTGAGATTGCCGGCAATTGCCTCCGCGATGCGCCGCGCCGCCTTGCGGCTGGCATTGGGCCGCGTCAAGCCGAGAAGGCCAACGCGCTCGCCGCCGCGCACCAGTAGTTCGGCCGCCGCCATGATCAGCACCAGCGCGCGATCACGCTTGGTCACGGAAGACAGGTGGCTCTTGAACACCATCGATGGCGACAGGTCCGGCCACAGCCAGATCGTATGCGCCGCCTCCCACTCGCGCTCGCGCACGAACAGGTGGTCGGAACTCGCCGACCGCCGCCAGTCGACCAGCGTCGCGGCGTCGCTGGTCTCGTATTGCCGGAACTGCCAGAACGTCTCGCCCGGACCTGCACGCCTGCGGCCATGCAAGCCGTGCGACACGTTGAGCGAAATGCGCATCGCCTCGGCGACCAGATCCGGCAGGCTCTCGGCGAGCCCGTGGGCATCACCTTCGAGACCGAGGATCTGGGTCGCCGCGCTCTTTTGCGCTCCGTTCGTGACGCCTGACCGGGTGCCGCCACGAGGTTCTACTCCAACCGGCCGGCAAGCCGGGCGATGATGCTGGAAACGTCCTGACCTTCGGTGCGCGCGGCGAACGTCAACGCCATTCGGTGCTTGAGGATCGGCTCGGCAAGCGCCGTCACGTCGTCGATCGAAGGTGCGAGGCGGCCATCGAGCATCGCCTTGGCGCGCACGGCGAGCATCATCGCCTGACTGGCGCGCGGGCCGGGCCCCCAGGCGATAAAGCGGTCGGCTTCCTCCCCGGCACCGGGACGGGCCGAACGTACAAGCTTCAGGATCGCCTCGACGACCTTGTCGGGCACCGGGATCTGGCGCACGAGGCGCTGCGTCGCCTGCAGTTCCTGGGCTGTGATGATGGCTTCGAGCTTGCGTTCTTCCGTGCCGGTGGTGGCGAACAACATACGGCGCTCAGCGGCAAGGTCGGGATAGGTGACGTCGATCTGCAGCAGGAACCGATCGAGCTGGGCTTCGGGCAACGGATAGGTGCCTTCCTGCTCCAGCGGGTTCTGGGTCGCGAGCACATGGAATGGCGCCGGCGTGTCGTGGCGCTGGCCGGCGACGGTGACGTGATGCTCCTGCATCGCCTGCAGCAGCGCCGACTGGGTTTTGGGCGACGCGCGGTTGATCTCGTCGGCCATCAGCAGTTGCGTGAAGATCGGCCCCTTGATGAAGCGGAACGAACGGCGCTGACCGGCCGCCGCGGCGGCATTGTCCTCCAGCACTTCCGAGCCGATGATATCGGACGGCATCAAGTCGGGCGTGAACTGGATGCGCTTGGCGTCGAGGCCGAGGACCTTGCCGAGAGTGTCGACCAGCAGCGTCTTGGCGAGGCCCGGCACGCCGATCAGCAGCGCGTGACCACCGGCAAGAATGGTAATGAGCGTGCGCTCGATCACCACGTCCTGGCCGAAAATGACGGAACCGGCGGCCTTGTGCACGCGTTGCATGCGCTCGGCCGCGGCCTCGATGCGGGCGACAATGTCGCTGCTGCCGGGGGTGATGGTCGGTGTGGCGGTTGGTGTGCTCATAGCCCCACTATAGGATGGCAATCGCTGCTGCGAAATACTGTTGCGTGGATCGTAGTCAGAATATGAAGATGGGGCCGGAACAAGGCGTTGCCAACCCGAAAGGTTCGAAGCATTGGTGAACCAAGCCACCACAGGCGGAGCGTCCCGCATTTCCGGCCTCGACGCCATGCTCGAGGCCGCGAAAGGTGATCGTCTGCCGCCGGTCGAACGCTGGAACCCGCCATATTGCGGTGATATCGGCATGGCGATCCGAGCCGACGGGGTGTGGATGTACCAGGGCTCCCCGATCGGCCGGCAGCCAATGGTGAAGATGTTCTCGCGCATTCTGCGGCGCGACGAGGACGGTCGTCACTATCTCGTGACCCCGGTGGAGAAGGTAGACGTTCAGGTTGCCGATGCGCCCTTCCTGGCCGTCGAGATGGACGCCCAGGGCGCCGGTGAAGCCCAGGTGCTGACTTTTCGTACCAATGTCGACGATGTCGCCGTCTGCGGGCCGGAGCACCCGCTGCGGTTCGCGGTCGAGGCGACCGGCGGCGGGCTGAAGCCTTATATCCTAGTGCGGGGGCGGCTCGAGGCACTGGTGACACGGGCGGTCTATTACGATCTGATGGAACTGGTGGTCGAAGGCGCCGACGGTTCCGGTCTATGGAGCGGGGGAGTATTCTGGCGAGTGGCCTGACGCTCCACTATGGTGCCGGACCACAGGCGCAGGCTATATTCCCCAACCTAACCAACAGCCGCCAGTCCCTCGGGAGATCATCATGTCATTCTGGAAATCGCTGTTCGGTGGTGGTCAGTCAAAGCCTGCCAAGGCCGCCCGACGCGAAGACTACAATGGCTACACCATTGAAGCCGGGCCGGTGGCCGAAGGCGGTCAGTATCAACTCGCCGGCCGCATCTTGAAGACCATCGACGGCGTCGAGAAGGAGCATGCTTTCATGCGCGCCGACCGCTTCACGTCGTTCGAGGACGCGGAGAACTTCGTGTTCGTAAAAGCCCGGCAGATCATCGACCAGAGCGGCGACAAGATCTTCAAGTAGACGTAGCCGATGACTGAACGCGCGCTCAGAACCTGCGAAGAATGCGGCAGCAGCTATTTCGCCGACACCTCGCGGATGGCAGGCCTGTGCCCCGAATGCGCCCACTGGCTCTATGGTTATGCGGCCTGCGGGCACAACTTCGTCAAGGGCCGGTGCGCTAGATGCCATTGGGACGGCTCGGTTACGGAGTTCATCGCACAATTGAGTGATCGCAAGGCGCCGTGACTCTTCAACGTCCGTCCTCTTGCTTTTGCCCGGGTGTCTCGACGATTGCCGACACCAGCCGGCGCACCAACGGCATCACCACCAGCAAGGTCGGGAACGCGATCGCCCAGGACCAACCCCAGGCGACCGGCCAGATTGACCAGAAGGCCGGCACCATCCCCAGGCTCTTCAGGGTCGAGATGCCTGAAATTACGAAGGTCATGAAGAACGTCAGGAAGAACGGTAAGACAATAGCTGCATAGCGAGCCGGTAGCTTGCGGCGCTTCAGAGCGGTAGGGGCTGGTGGCATGGACGAGGGGCTCGGTTGTGGTTGCGAACGACGTTTCTCATATGCGAGATGCCGGCTCCATCCCTGTGGCGACATATCGCCTATCTGACATCGATCGATAGCTACCATAAGGGTGTATGAACACATCGGTGAACTTCGGTAGTTGTAGCCATGAAAATGTAGTTGTGGCCCCTACTGGAAACCGCGTTAAGCCTTCCCCATTTGCAGCACTCGGGGAGGTCCAGTAACATCCCGGACAAATCAACCCCTGGTCGTTCGATGCGCTCCAGCGCGCAACGTCACGACAACATGAAATGTGAACGATATGACGGACAGAGCTGCACACTGGAAGGAGCGCCGCACGGACGACTTCGGACCGAGCATGATGGCCAACAAGCCGAAGCCGCGTGGTCCCGGAGGCGGTGATGAAGACGGCCGCACCGGCCTCGTCACCAAAACTCGCCCCAAAACCAAAAAACCGAGCCTCTACAAGGTGCTGCTGCTCAACGACGACTACACGCC
Organism: uncultured Alphaproteobacteria bacterium; assembly: GCA_963732635.1. Taxonomy (GTDB): domain Bacteria; phylum Pseudomonadota; class Alphaproteobacteria; order Rhizobiales; family Hyphomicrobiaceae; genus JAKFWF01. The sequence continues at coordinate 27,956 of CAVTAL010000021.1, read as the reverse complement.
AATGGAGTTCGTCATTCACGTCCTGGAGAAATATTTCGGCAAAGGCCCAGAAGAGGCCACACGCATCATGCTGCATGTCCACCAGAAGGGCGTCGGCGTGTGCGGTGTGTTCACTTACGAGGTCGCCGAGACCAAAGTCACGCAAGTCATGGACGTCGCACGGCAGAACGGTCACCCACTGCAGTGCACCATGGAGAAGGAGTAGATCCGTTGCCGGCATTCTCCCAAAGCCTTGAGACGTCGTTGCATCGCGCGCTTGAGTACGCCAACGAGCGCAAGCACGAATGCGCCACGCTTGAACATCTATTGTTGTCCCTGCTCGATGATCGCGATGCAGCTGGCGTCCTGCGCGCCTGCTCGGTCGATATCGAGGCGTTGCGCACGCGGCTGACCGAGTTTCTCGACACCGAACTCGACGCGCTCGTGGTAAAAGGACCGCCGGAGGCCGCGCCGACCCAGGGCTTCCAGCGCGTCATCCACCGCGCTGTTGTCCACGTTCAGTCTTCCGGCCGCGAGGAAGTGACCGGCGCCAACGTTCTCGTCGCGATGTTCGCCGAGCGCGAAAGTCATGCCGCATTTTTCCTGCAGGAGCAGGATATGACGCGGTTCGATGCGGTCCAGTACATATCTCACGGGATCGCCAAACGTCCTGGAATGTCGGAGCCACGGCCCGTGCGCGGAACAGATGACGAGAATGGCGGCAACGAGAACGCGGAAGGTGCCAAGAAGCCCGGCACCGACGCGCTCGGCACCTATTGCGTCAACCTCAACAAGAAGGCGCTGGACGGCAAAGTCGATCCGTTGATCGGCCGCGAGCAGGAGGTGCTGCGCACCATCCAGGTGCTGTGCCGCCGGCAAAAGAACAACCCGCTGTTCGTCGGCGACCCCGGCGTCGGCAAGACCGCGATCGCTGAAGGTCTCGCCCGCAGGATCATCAAGAAGGACGTGCCGGAGGTCCTGCTCGATGCGACGATCTTCTCGCTCGACATGGGCGCACTGCTCGCCGGCACGCGCTATCGCGGCGACTTCGAGGAGCGGCTCAAGGCCGTGATGAAGGAGATCGAGAACTACAAGGGCGCGATCCTGTTCATCGACGAAATCCACACCGTCATTGGCGCGGGTGCGACATCGGGCGGCGCCATGGATGCGTCGAACCTGCTCAAGCCAGCGCTGCAGTCTGGCTTGCTGCGTTGCATCGGCTCGACGACATACAAGGAATACCGCCAGCACTTCGAGAAGGATCGCGCACTCGTCCGCCGATTCCAGAAGATCGACGTCAAGGAACCGACGATCGCGGACACCATCGAGATCCTCAAAGGCCTGAAGCCGGTGTTCGAGGAGTACCACAAGCTCAAGTACACCAACGACGCCATCAAGGCGGCGGTCGAACTGTCGGCCAAGTACATCAACGATCGCAAGCTGCCGGACAAGGCGATCGACGTTATCGACGAGTTGGGCGCCTCGCAGATGCTGGTGCCGGAGAACAAGCGCAAGAAGAAGATCACCGTCAAGGAGATCGAGGCGACCGTCGCCACCATGGCCCGCATCCCACCCAAGACGGTGACCAAGAGCGACGCCGAGGTGCTGGGCAACCTCAACAAGGATCTCAAGCGTCTGGTATTCGGCCAGGACGTGGCGATCACCGCGCTATCATCGGCGATCAAGCTTGCCCGCGCTGGCCTGCGTGAACCGGAAAAGCCAATCGGCTGCTACCTGTTCTCAGGACCGACAGGCGTCGGCAAGACCGAAGTCGCCAAGCAGTTGGCCGCCCTGATGGGCGTCGAACTGTTGCGCTTCGACATGTCTGAATACATGGAGAAACACACGGTAAGCCGATTGATCGGCGCGCCTCCGGGCTACGTCGGCTTCGACCAGGGTGGCCTGCTGACTGACGGCATTGACCAGCATCCGCACTCAGTGTTGCTGCTGGACGAGATTGAGAAGGCGCATCCCGATCTCTACAACATCCTGCTGCAGGTCATGGACCACGGCAAGTTGACCGATCACAACGGCAAGGCGGTCGACTTCCGCAATGTCATCTTGATCATGACGACGAACGCCGGCGCCGCCGATCTCGCCAAGCCGCCAATGGGCTTCAACCGCTCGAAGCGCGAAGGCGAAGACAGCGAGGCGATCAATCGGATGTTTACGCCCGAGTTCCGCAACCGCCTGGATGCGGTGATCCCGTTCGCCGGCCTGCCGCAAGACGTCATCACAAAGGTAGTCGAGAAGTTCATCTTCCAGCTCGAAGCCCAGCTCGCCGATCGTGGCGTGACCATCGAGCTGTCGGAGCCGGCTGCCCGGTGGATCGCCGAAAAGGGCTATGACGAGAAGTTCGGAGCGCGGCCGCTGGCTCGCGTCATCTCCGAGTACATCAAGAAGCCGCTCGCCGACGAGCTGCTGTTCGGCAAGCTGGAGCATGGCGGCACCGTCAAGGTGCTGGTCACCGGCAAGGGCGAGGACGCCAAGCTCGGCTTCGAGTACATCGCTGGAGAGCCAAAGCGCAACAAGTCGCGTGACGACGATGATGACGATGACGGCGACACGCCGGATAAGGCCTTGATCGAGGCGATGCCGCGCAAGGCGCTGCCCAGTCCCAAGGAAAAGCGGCCCCGCTCGACCGGCACTGTGCCGACTGTACCGAAGCCCAAAGACGAGTAACGACTAGACGTCGGTCCAGGGGCCAAGCCCCTGATCTGGGAGCGCGAGGGGGTAGTCCTCTCGCACTCCCGACGGGCGGCCATCCCGACCAAGCATGCTCAGGATGAAACGCCCCAATGTCACTGCCCCTCGGCCTTGCACTCTACTTCTTGATCTGGTGGATCGTCTTGTTTGCGATCCTGCCGTTGACCCGCGGCGAGACCCAAGGCGAAGCCGGCGACGTGGTGCCTGGCACACCCGAGAGCGCGCCCATGCGCATGCGGTTCGGCCGCATCATCCTGATCAATTCGATCGTCGCCGCAGTGTTGTTCGTGATTGTCGCCTGGGCCATGGACCGCTACTTGGTACCGCTGAGCACAATGTAGGCGCGGCTTGGCAGATGGCTCAATGGCAGTTGCCCACTGTCAATTTGACGCGTTGCACCAAATTTTATTGCGTCGCAACATAACTGCAGCCTATAAGCGCATCCGACGGCGACCGCTCGTCAACCACGAGCAATATCACTCTTAGCCATATCGACCTTTCGCCGGGACATAAGTCGCTGTTCAATGCATCCTCCCGCCAGATGCGTGGGCTGATCAGAACGCGGTAATATTCGTGGCCAACAATGCCGGCCGAAATCTTGCGATGCCGACCGAGCCCCGCATGCGGGCCTGCCGTGAAACGCTCGCAAATGACATTGGAGAGAGCTCGCTATGAAAATTCGGGGAATGGCGCTGTTGATCAGCATCGTCTCGATCTCGCCGATCATGGCTGGCGAAGGCTTCAAGCTGCCGCCGGAAGTGACCCCCGCATTGCGCGCTGCTTGCGAAGCCGATGTCCGCCGGCTGTGCATCGGTGAAAATCCGACCGTCGAATCGGTCAAGCGTTGTGTCGAACAGAAGTACGCCCAGCTTGGTTCGCGCTGCAAAGTGCAACTGGTGGCCGCCGGCCTCGGCCGCTAGCACTCGGTGTCAAGAAACACAAAAGGCAAGGGATCCGATCCCTTGCCCTTCGCGGCTCTACCATCCTTGACGATCGAGACCCGCGCTTTGCGCTAGCCCCGTCGCGTTGATCTCTTGGCCAACTCGTTGAGTGGCGAATTGCGAATGCTTGGATTGGCTTACTGCCCTACCCAGCTTCGCTTTGTGTCTCCCCAGACCCGGGCCATGGACCTCGTCCGCACCATCAGCGGAGCGATCCCCTTTCCCAACGGGGGAACGTATACATTAGCCTTTCGTAGCTGTCACGTACTTGTTACGCATGATCATTGGCGATTTTTGAGCCAGCCCGACAGCCGCGTCATTGCCTCTTCAAGAGGCGCCGCCGAACGCAGGAAGCATACCCGGAAATAACCCTCTGCCGCCGGGCCAAAGGCGATGCCGGGGGCGAGGCCGACGTTGGCCTCGTCAACAAGTTTCAGTGCCGCCTGCATCGAATCCTGCATGCCGTCGATTGCGAAAAACGAGTAGAAGGCGCCAGCCGGTGGCACGCTGCGCACCGAATTGAACGCGCCCAACGCCTTCGTCACAATCTCGCGGCCGGCCTTGGCACGCGCGATCTGCTCGGCGATGAATGGCTCGCCGTCCTCGATCGCGGCGATCGCGCCACGCTGCATGAAAGTCGCGACGCCGGATGTATTATACTGAACCAAGCTCTCGAAAATCTGGCCGAGTTCTGGCGGTGCCTGCAGCCAGCCGATGCGCCAGCCGGTCATTGCCCAGTTCTTGGAAAAGGTGTTGACGAGGATCAGCCGATCTTCGGGACGGCGGAACTCTAGGAACGAAGGCGCCAACGGTCCGTTGAAATAGAAGCGGCCGTAAATCTCGTCGGCGATGATCCACAAGCCCTTGGCGCGGGCGAAGTCGAGGATCGCCTTCAACTCTTCGCGGCTGGCGGTCCAGCCCGTGGGATTGGCCGGCGAGTTGATTATGATCGCGCGGGTGCGCGGTGTGACGGCGGCGAACATTGTATCGAGCGGCAGCGACCAGCCGTCGCGTTCGAGCGTCATCGGTACCGCCACCACCTTGGCGCCGTGTATCGCCAGTGCGCCTTCGAAGTTCGGCCAGGCCGGCACAGGAATCAGCACTTCGTCGCCAGCGCCGCAGGTCGCCTGCACCGCGAGTTGGATCGCCTGCATGCCGCCGCCGGTGATGATGAACTCATCCATTTTGAACGGCTGGCCATAGAGGCTCGAGAAATAGCGGGCGAGTGAGTTGCGCAGATCAGGGATGCCGCGATTGTTCGTGTAGAATGTCTCGCCCGACGCCATCGATTTTGCCGCCGCGTCACAGATGAACTTCGGAGTCGGAAGATCGCCTTCGCCGGCCCACATGGGGATCAACCCCTTGCTGTCGCGGCCGTGATTGAACACCTTGACGATACCGCTCTCAGGCAGAGTGCGTGCGGTCGGTCGCAGGGCGGACATCAGGCTTTGAGGTGCGGTAGTCATCGTCAAGGGCTCTCCAGGCGGCACAAGTGGCGGCAAGCTAGCATGCGACACAACGCACCGACACAGTGCCAAGCATTATCGGCTGCATTAGAGAATGTTATGGAGAGCGGGAAGCGGACTACTTCCCGCGCTTCGGAATTGACCGCGACGTCGGGCGATTGGCGAGAGGACTGTTGCGGCCGCCACCGACAGGCGCGCCTCTCACACCACCGCCGGGACCGGCGAGCGGCACGCCTTTGGTGGTGAAGACTTGCGTTCCATGCTTCTTGCCGAGCCGCTTGCCTTCGCCGCCGGTGAGGCCGGTGCCGGCCGGTTGCCAGATCGGAATGAGGTGATGCTTGCCATTGCCGATCAGATCGGCACGGCCCATCGCCTTCAACGCCTCGCGCAGCAGCGGCCAGTTCTCGGCATCATGGTAGCGCAGGAACGCCTTGTGCAAGCGGCGCTGCCGCAAGCCCTTGACCGTCTCGACCTCCTCCGAACCGCCGCGCCTCACGCCCTTCAGCGGATTCTTACCCGAATGATACATCGCGGTGGCGAGGGCCATCGGCGACGGCAGGAAGGTCTGCACTTGATCGGCACGATAGCTGTTCTTCTTCAGCCAGACGGCGAGGTGCATCATGTCCTCGTCAGTGGTGCCGGGGTGGGCGGCGATGAAGTACGGAATCAGGAAGTACTTCTTACCGGCTTCAGCAGTCGCCTTGTCGAACATCGCCTTGAATTTTTCGTAGGTACCAATGCCGGGTTTCATCATCTTCGACAGCGGTCCGCCCTCTGTATGTTCGGGCGCGATTTTAAGATAGCCGCCAACGTGGTGGGTGACGAGTTCCTTCACGTAGGCTGGGCTTTCGACCGCGAGGTCGTAACGCACGCCCGACGCCACATGCACCTTCTTGATGCCGGGCAGTTCGCGCGCTTTCTGGTAGAGGCTGATCAGCGCGTCGTGCGAGGTGTCGAGGTTCGGGCAAATGCCCGGATAGACGCACGACAAGCGGCGGCAACTGCGCTCGACCGCCGGGTCCTTGCAGGCCATGCGATACATGTTCGCAGTTGGACCGCCGATGTCCGAAATGATTCCGGTGAAGCCCGGCGTCTTGTCGCGGATGTCCTCGATCTCCTTCAGCACCGACTTCTCGGACCGGTTCTGGATGATGCGGCCCTCGTGCTCGGTGATCGAGCAGAATGTGCAACCGCCGAAGCAGCCGCGCATGATCGTCACCGAGAAACGGATCATCTCCCAAGCCGGGATCTTTTCGTCACCGTAGCTTGGGTGTGGTCCACGCGCGTAGGGCAGTTCATAGACGCGGTCCATCTCAGGCGTCGTAAGCGGGATCGGTGGTCGCGCAACCCACAACTCACGGTCACCATGGCGCTGTATCAACGGCCGGGCATTGCCCGGATTGCTCTCGCGATGCAGCACGCGCGAGGCGCGCGCGTAGGTCTCGGCATCAGCCGCCACCTGCTCGAACGACGGCAGCCGAACCACTGTTTGGGTGTTCTTGAGGATGCGCCCGCCCTCGTCGGCGCTATCGATGTCGTCGGCCGCGAGTTCGGTGTAACCCTCCGGCACAGCGCGCTTCATGACGGCGGTGCCGCGAATGTCGTCGATCTCGGAAGGAGCTTCGCCGGCGGCGATGCGATGCGCGACCTCGACCACCGCGCGTTCGGCATTGCCGTAGAGCAGAATATCGGCCTTGGAGTTGACCAGCACCGAGCGGCGCACCTTGTCCGACCAGTAGTCGAAGTGGGCGATGCGGCGCAACGATGCCTCGATGCCGCCGAGCACGATCGGCGTCTTAGGATAGGCTTCACGGCAGCGCTGCGCATAGACCACCACCGAACGGTCCGGCCGTTTACCGCCGGCGCCACCGGGCGTGTAGCTGTCGTTGTGGCGGATGCGGCGATCCGAGGTGTAACGGTTCACCATCGAATCCATGTTGCCGCCAGTGACGCCGAAGAACAGGTTCGGCTCGCCCAGTGCCTTGAAGGCGTCGGCGCTCTGCCAGTCGGGCTGCGCGATGATGCCGACGCGGAACCCTTGCGCCTCCAGAAGCCGGCCGATGATCGCCATGCCGAAGCTCGGATGGTCGACATAGGCGTCGCCAGTGACGATGATGATGTCGCAAGCTGTCCCAACCAAGTTGGTCCATCTCGGCCCGCGACATCGGCAGGAATGGCGCGATACCGAACCGCTGCGCCCAGAATTTTTTATGTCCGAACAACGGCTTGGCTGCTTCCATCGGCGGGGCACCAACGAAGTCGTGCGCAGCGCCCGGTGAGGCGGCAGTGGTGGATGGCATGGTTTAGGGCCTGGATCTGGCGGGCGCCGTGCGCCCTGGTTGCGCAATCTCTACCAGGGAACACGGAATTTCTCAATTGGAACCAGAGCGATGGCCTCATCCCACCTGACTGATCAAATCCGCGGCCTTCTCGCCGACCATGATTGCCGGCGCGTTGGTGTTGCCGGACGGCATGGTCGGGAAGATCGAGGCATCGGCGATGCGCAGGCCTTCTAGGCCGTGCACCTTGAGCTTCTCGTCGACCACGGTATTCGGTCCCGCTGGCCCCATGCGGCAGGTGCCGATCGGGTGATAGGCGGTCTGCGAGTTTTCGCGGATCCATTGCAGAATTTGCGCATCGGTCGCGACCTCCGTGCCCGGCGAATATTCCTCGCCGCGAATGGCGTCCATCGCCTTCGTGCCCGCGATCTTCCGCATCATGTGGAAACCGGCCACCATCGCCTGCTGGTCGATGCGGTCAGCGAGGAAGTTGAAGCGGATCGCCGGCTGCTGGTCGGGATCGGCCGAGCGGATGTGGATCGTGCCAATGCTCTCAGGCCTGAGCTGATAGCAGGCGATCGTGAACGAGGGGAAATCCTGCAGGCGGCGTCGCTTCGGATCCTTGATCGAATATGGGATCAGATGCATCTGGACGTCGGGTGTGGCGAGTTCGGGCCGTGTCTTGAGGAACGCCACGAGCGGCGCCGACGGCAGACTGAAGAAGCCACCACCCGTCGTCATGTACTTCATCGCCTGGGTCACGGCACCTATCCCCCGCGCCATGTGGTTGTAGGACACGGACGGGTCCTTCACCTTCCAGACAATGCGCGCATTGATGTGATCGCGAAAATTCTCGCCGACCGCAGGCAGTGCGTGCGTCACGGCGATACCATGATCGCGCAGCAATTGCGGGTTGCCTATGCCGGAAAGCTCGAGCAACTGCGGCGTCGCGACCGCACCCGCCGACAGGATCACCTCACGGGCCGCCCGCACCTCGATCTGGCGGCCGTGGCGCTCGTAGACGATGCCGGTGCAGCGTTTGCCCTCAAGCAGGACGCGTCGCGTCGGCGCATCGGTAACGACAGTGAGGTTCGGCCGCTTCATCGCGGGTTTGAGATAGCAGTGCGCGACGCTCATGCGACGGCCACGCGAAATGCTCCCTTGGGTCTTGGCGATGCCTTCCTGATCCTCGCTGTTGTAGTCCGGATTGACCTTGTAGCCGGCCTCGGTTCCGGCCTTGAACAGCGCATCGTAGAGCGGGTTCTGGTCCGGCACCTGACTAACGCGCAACGGCCCGCCGCGTCCGCGATTGTCGGCACCTGGACTTTCGTAACTCTCCATGCGCGTGAACAGTGGCCCGACGTCGTTCCAGCTCCAACCGCGCGCGCCCATCTGCGCCCAGGTGTCGTAGTCGAGCGGCTGACCGCGAACCCAGACGAGGCCGTTGATCGAACTCGAACCACCGAGCATCTTGCCACGCGGCACTGGAATGGCGCGGTTGGCGGTCCCGGGCTCGGGATCGGATTCGTACAGCCAGTTGGCGTCGGGGTTCGAGATCAGCAGCCCGAAGCTGATCGGAAAGCGGGAGTAGATGTGACCGGCAGGGCCGGCTTCGACCAGCAGCACCTTGTTGCGTGGGTTCTCCGACAGTCGCGCCGCCAAGACGGCACCAGCCGAGCCTGCGCCGACAACGATGTAGTCAAAGGTTTCCATGGCGTCCCCCTCAATTTGCTTGTCACATCCGACGCCCCTGCGGGGAGCCGGCCGGATGCGATGGACCATTTGTGATGTGGCCTGAATTCGAGGTGAGCTTAGCTTTGCGCGAGGTGGCTTTCATCCGCGCCATGCGCATAGCGCCTGCTCGAATTTCTCCCTCTTCCCTTAGCGCCTCTCGTGCGTAGCGGGAGAAGGAGAAATTTTTCAAAACAGCGCGCCTCTGGCCGCTACCGGCCAGACCGTTTCGACGCGGGCGTTGGCTGTGCCCATGCCGCGCACGCCGACGTACCAGTCGTGCAGATTGACGGTCGGGTCGCAATGGCCGGGGATCAGTAGGACTTTGTCGCCGAGTTTCGGTCGCGTGTTGCAGGCGGTGACATTCAAGGTCCCGTGCTCGTCGGATGGCCGCTCGTAGATCGCGCCCGCCAAACCGAATGGCTCTGGCGGGCCACTGTCGAACGCGAAGGCCTTCAAGCCCGCGTCGACGATGGCGCGCTCCGCTACCGGCATGCTCATCACGGTGGCGTAAACGAATAGAGCGTTGTCAAACGTATCGAACCGGCTGCCATCGGCCTTTTTGTTGCGGGCGTAGTCGGCGTCCATGAACACGTAGGAGCCAGCCTGCAATTCGTTGTAGACGCCGCTCGCCGCTTCGAGTTCGAACGTGCCGGTGCCGGCGCCGCCGACCACGTCGCAGGTGAAGCCGGCCTTGGCCAGCATGTCGACTGTGCGCTTCGTCATCTCAACGGCGCCAGCGATCGCTTCGCGACGTTCCTCGCTGGAGCGCAGATGCTGGGCGCGGCCATGATAAGCCTGGAGGCCTGCAAACTCGAGGCTCTTTTCGCGCGCGATCCGCTGGGTAAGCGCGACTGCCGGCGCGCCGGGCGCCGACGCCGCAGCGGTTCGCCCCAACATCGATCTCGACGAGCACGCGGATTTTCACGCCCGCCCGCATCGCTGCCGCCGCCAGTTGTTCAATCGCGATTTCGTTGTCGACGGCGACCATGACGCGGGCCTGATGCGCCAACGCGCACAACCGGTCGAGCTTGCGGGCGCCGACAACCTCGTTCGAGATAAGCACGTCAGAAATGCCACCGAGCACCATCGCCTCGGCCTCGGATACCTTCTGGCAGCACAGCCCGACGGCACCTAGTGCCATCTGCTTCAAGCCAATCACCGGTGATTTATGGGTCTTGGCGTGCGGACGAATGCGCACGCCCGACTTGGCGACCGTGTCCGCCATGCGCTTCAGATTGCGCTCGAAGGCGTCGAGATCGATAATCAGCGCCGGCGTGTCGACGTCCGACATCGGCATGCCCGGCATGGCGGGCGGCAGTTGCGGCATGAAAGCTCTCCCACGGTTCGAACAATCCTTGCAGCTTTGCGAATGACCGACAACGCGGTTAAGCGCATTCCCCCTTTGCTGAACCGGGCGGATGCGCGAATATGCTGATCGCGGCCTTTGCGGCGCCAATTCAAGGGAGACCCATGCCATGACCTCGTTCCAGCGCCTGCGCACCTGCATTCTGACCGGCTTGATCGCCTTGTTCACGGGCGCAGCGATTGCCCCCGCCAGCGCATCGGATGCGGTGATGTATACTCGCAAGGGTGCGACCTACGAGGATGTGCGGCTGGAACTCGAAAACGCGATCATCGCCGAGGGCCTGAGGATCGACTACACCGGCAATATCGGTGCCATGCTGCAGCGCACCGGCCCGGACGTCGGCTCGAACCAGCCGATCTACCAGCGCGCCGAGTTCTTCACCTTCTGCTCGGCCAAGTTGTCACGGGCAATGATGGAGGCTGATCCTGCCAACATGGCGCAGTGCCCCTACGTGATCTTCATGTACCAGCGCGCCGCGACCAACAAGGAAGTCACCGTCGGCTATCGCAAGGTCGCGGTCGCCGGACGCGGCGCCAAGACGCTGGAAGAGATCAACAAGCTGCTCGACAAGGTGACAAAGGCCGCGACGAAGTAGGTGGCAAACTTCGGCTGGCGGATGCCGTTCGCACCTGCGTATGCGGATTTCGCTATCCCACAATCTCCGACCCACCCGCGAAGGCGGCGGCCCACGCCGGCTCGGCGAGAACATTTAAATTCTAGCCCGCTCACTTCACCAGCCGCGCATACCCCTGTTCCATCGTGTCATCCAGCGTCCGACGATACCCGGCATAGGCTGAGTGCGCTGGCGTGATCTCGCCACAGGCGACGGCGGACCAGTCGTCGCGACGGGCATAGACGATGGGTGACGCCACCGGCACCAACTGCGCGCGCGACTTGTTCAGCGTCGTAATGATGCCGCGCATCTCGCCAGCTTGATCGAGTTGTGACACCAAAATCATCCGCATCGCGCCTTTGGTCAGCGACACCAGATGAATGTACATGGATGAAGCCGGCACATAGAGTCGGCCCCGATGCGAATAGGGCGCATCCGGTCGGTTCTGTTCCTCGAACAGCAGACTCGGCCAGCCAGCATCCCAGGTGATTTCGGTCTTGTAGGCGATGATCATGTCCGGCACCGCGAATGCCGGCCGCAGCGTCAAGTAGCTGCCGATGTAGTGATCGACCGCCAACCGGTTGTAGGCGCCCATGTAGAGCGGCGCGACCTCGGAACCCACCCCTGGCTTGCCCGGCTCGTGACGCTCGGTCACCTGGCCGCCAGGCGCCGCGTTCCAAGTCTTCTTGACTTCCTCGAAGTCGAGACCCAGCACCATGCAGACGTCGAACAGCGTCTGGTCCCGCACCGGCCGACCGTTGATCAGGTTTTGGATGGTTTTCTCGTGGCAGTCTGCGGCGTCGGCCAGTTCCGCCTGTGTGATCTTCTTCTCGATCATCGCCTTCGAAATACGGGCGACGGCCGGGTTGCGATCGGCTACGGACATGGGCGGGCTCACTCTCGGGTCGGGAGGTCGATATATATATCGGTCGATACCGGAAACTATCGGTTTTTTCTGGTCATGCGCAATCTTCATTGCCGCTGGTTTCCGCCGCCGTTGCCGGAACTATCCGGCGGATGCGGCGCGACCGCCTCAACATTCCAAGCCGCCCACGGCACCGTTGCCTCACTGAACATCCAACGGGAGGCACCCCAATGACCAGCACCATCAAACTCGCTCTTGGACTTTCGATCGCCGCCGCAGCGCTTTCAGCCACCAGCCCGGCCGGTGCCATCGACTTCTCCTGCCGTGACGCCAACCTGCCGGCCGAACGCGCCATCTGCTCGGATGCCAAACTCGCCCGCCTCGATGAGACCATGGCCAAGATCTACGGTCGGCTGTGGCAGGTTTCGGGCACGCGCGCCCGGCTTAACCTGCGCGAAGCGCAACATCGATTCCTCAACGCTCGTAACGACTGCCGCTGGGACGCCCGCTGCATCCACGACGCCTACCTCGACCAGATCAGCGTGCTCGACAGCAAGCTGGTGGCCTCGCTGGAACGTTGATGTCCGGCAACGCCACGCGGCACGTTCAGCCCCGCAGTCCCGCCCACAGCATCGATAGCCCCGCCGCCACCATCATGATCTCGATGATGTACTGGAAACGGTGCGCGTCGATCGACTGCAGGATGCGCTTGGAAATCCACGAGCCGACCATCAGCGAACTGCCGACGATGAGCCCGCGCGCCAGCGTTGCCGTCGTCAGCGCGCCAAAGCTGTGAAAGGTCATCGTCTTGGTTAGCGAGATCGCCGCCGATCCGACTGCCTCGGTTGCGATGAAGGCTCCCTTGGTCAACCCGTAGGCCAGGAAGAACGGCGTGTTGAGTGGCCCGGTCGAGGCAACGAGGCCGGTCAGGCACCCGATCACGCCGCCGACCACCGCCATGCCCGGCAGTGTCATGCGAAAGCCGCGCGCGATCAGCCAGCGGCGGGCGGGAATCGAGGCCAGCAAAAAGGCGCCGAGTGTCGCTTCAATCATGCCGGCGTCGAGTGACAACAACGTGCGGGCGCCGAGGATTGCACCGGGCACCGCCGTCGCGCAGTAGACGCCGTTGAGCTTCCAGTCGATCTCGCGCCACCACACCGCCGCGCGCGAGGCGTTGGCCATCAGCGCACCGATCGCCATTATGGGAATGGCTTCCCTCGGCCCGAACACCCACACGATCACCGGCAACAGCATGATCGAGGCGCCGAAGCCGACGACGCCGCCGACAACGCCGGAGGCCACGCCGACGCTCAAGATGAAAATCCATTCCACGGGGCTGCGCTGCTCTCTCTGCTACGGCGCTGGCGTCTTGTCGTCGAACGCGCACAGATCGGCGATCGGGCAATTGAAGCACATCGGTTTGCGGGCAAGGCATTTGTAGCGGCCATGCAGGATCAGCCAGTGATGCGCATGCAGGCCGTACGCGTGCGGCACGACCTTCATCAGCGCGTATTCGACCGCTTCCGGATCCTTGCCCGGTGCCATGCCAGTGCGATTGGCGACACGGAACACGTGCGTATCGACCGCCATGGTGTGCTGGCCGAACGCCATGTTGAGCACGACGTTGGCGGTCTTGCGGCCGACGCCCGGCAGTTTGACCAGAGCGTCGAGATCGGCCGGCACCTGCGAGCCATGCGCCGCGATCAGCGCCTCAGACAAAGCAATCACGTTCTTCGCCTTGTTTCGATAGAGCCCGATGGTCTTGACGTAGTCGCGCACCGCTTCCTCGCCGAGCGCCACCATTTTCTCCGGGGTGTCAGCCACTTTGAACAGTGCCCGCGTTGCCTTGTTGACACCGGCATCGGTCGCCTGCGCCGACAACACCACCGCGACCAGCAGCGTAAAGGGATTGACATGCTCCAACTCCCCCTTGGGTTCGGGCTCTTGGGCATGAAACCTGCGGAAGATCTCGGCGATCGCAACCGGCGACATCGCCGCGAGTGCCGAAGCACGCTTGGATTTTGCCACGCCCTTGCTGATCGGCTTCACCTTGGCCTTCGTAGTGCTCTTTGCCGGCTTCTTGGGAGATGGTGTTTTCTTCGGGGGCATGGCTTCAATCGAGCTGGAGGAATGGATAGGCTCACGCACATGACGAACAAACACAACCCGAATCAAGCGCACGAGCCATTCCGCGCTGTGCTTACTCCTCATCGATCGCTGGGGCCGCGTGGCTTCGTGATCCTGATGACGGCGCTGAGTGGGATCAATTTCGTGGTCGGCGTGGCGTTCTGGATGATGGGCGCGTGGCCGATATTCGTGTTCTGCGGGCTCGATGTGTTGCTGATCTATGCCGCATTCAAGCTCAACTACCGCGCCGCGCGGGCCTACGAAATGGTGGAGGTAACGCCCGAGTTGCTGACTGTCACCAGCGTCGAGCCGTCCGGCCGGGCGACGGCCTTTGAGTTCAACCCATATTGGGTGCGGGTCGACCTATCGGAGCACCACGACGGTCGCACCGAGCTCACGGTCGCACATCACGGCCGCCGATTGGTGTTCGGCCGCAGCCTCACCGACGATGAGAAGCGCGAATTCGCAGGTGTTCTGCGCGATGCCATCAGCAGGGCACGCGGCGCGGTGGGATTCTGAGTGGGCAGTTTGCGGCAGGTCAATTGCGGCATGGGACTTTGCGGGCCACAAGGGGCATGGAATCGCCCGCGAAAGGCCTGCGCAAAATGCAAATTCGACGTTGCACGCTGACGGTACTTGGCTGGCTGCTGGCATTGCCGGCCATGGCGGCCGACGAGGCGACGCTTGAGCGCGGCCGGCTGCTGGCGGAGCAGATGTGCGGCAGATGTCACGCCACGGCCGCGACCGGGGCGAGCCCGCACAAGATCACGCCGCCGTTTCGTGACCTGCCCGAGCGCTTTCCCGTCGAGATGCTGGTCGAGGCGCAAAGGTCCGGCGAGATTTCCGGTCACGACGAGATGCCGATGTTCGTGCTTGCCCCCGAGGACATGACGGCGCTGCTCGCGCACATCGACAGCTTCGCCGGCCCGAAATCGCGCTATCTCGGGGGGGCGGCCAAGTAGGCACGGCGGTTCTTACTAATGTCAGGCTGACGGCCAAGCACCACCATCCCCGTCGCTGGCGGCATGCTCCCCGCGGGGGAGCGTCGCCAGCGACCGGTCAAATCACGACAAATCAAGTGCTAGCCAGTTGCCGGTCCAGCTTGTGCAGGATCTGATAGCACGGCAGCACCTGGGCGACGGAAGCGTTGGGCTCGCGGCCTTCGCGGATTGCGGCGAAGAATTCGCGATCCTGCAACTCGATGCCATTCATCGACACAGCGACCTTCGATACGTCGATCTTTTCTTCGCTTGCCGTTGAAGAGATCGTCGTAGCGAGCGATGTAGGTGCCGGTATCGCCAATATAACGGAAGAATGTGCCGAGCGGGCCGTCGTTATTGAACGACAGGCTGAGCGTGCAGATCGCGCCGTTCGCCGCCTTCAGTTGGATTGACATGTCCATGGCGATGCCAAGCGCCGGGTGAATTGGCCCCTGGATCGCATTCGCCGCGACTACGGCTGAGCGCGCCTGATAGGCGAACAGGTCGACGGTGTGCGCCGCATGATGCCACAGCAGGTGATCGGTCCAGCTTCGCGCCTGCCCCAACGCATTCATGTTCGAGCGGCGGAAGAAGTAAGTCTGCACATCCATCTGTTGAATGTTGAACTCGCCCGCGGTGATCTTGTTGCGCACCCATTGGTGGCTCGGGTTAAAGCGGCGGGTATGGCCGCACATGGCGATCAGGCCGGACGACTTCTGCAGCGACACCACCGCCTCTGCGTCGGTGAGCGAGTCAGCCAGCGGGATCTCGACCTGCACATGCTTGCCGGCCTTCATGCACTGGATCGACTGCGCCGCATGCATTTGCGTCGGCGTGCACAGGATGACAGCGTCGACCTCCTTCAAGGCGAGGCTTTCGGCAAGGTCGGTGGTCACGTGGCCGATGCCATACTTGTCGGCAACCTTCTGCGTTTCGTCGAGCCGGCGGCTCATCAGCGACACCACCTCGACACCGTCGATCAATTTGATCGCATCGAGATGCTTGATGCCGAAAGCCCCGGCACCGGCCAGCGCCACCTTGATGGTCTTAGACATTAATTGTTCTCCAGGATCAGATGGCCGACTGACGTATTCGAGGCCGGCACATGCGTGAATCGGTGCACGACTTTCGGGTCACCCGGGCGCCCAGCGACATCGGCCATGGCACCGCGCGCGATCAACCACATCACGAGTTCGATGCCTTCGGAGCCGGCCTCGCGCACGTACTCGATGTGCGACATTCGTGACAAGCCATAAGGGTCGGCGATCAGCCGGTCGAGGAACCGGTTGTCCCACGCCGCATTTATGAGGCCGGCGCGCGGGCCCTGTAGCTGGTGGCTCATGCCGCCGGTGCCCCAGATCTGAACCTTCAGCGGCTTATCGAAGGTCTCGACTGCCTTGCGGATCGCTTGTCCCAGCATGAAGCAGCGCCTGCCCGATGGCACCGGGTATTGCACCACGTTGACCGCGAACGGAATCACCGGGCACGGCCATGCAGCGGGTTGGCCGCACATCAGTGACAGCGGCACGGTGAGGCCGTGGTCGACATCCATGTTGTTGACAATGGTGAGATCGAAGTCGTCCTGAATCACCGACGACGCGATGTGCGACGCAAGCTCCGGATGGCCGATCACGGTCGGCACGGGTCGGGCACCGTAGCCTTCGTCGGCCGGCTTGAACGAGGCGGCGCAACCGATGGCAAAGGTCGGAATCAGTTCGAGACTGAAGGCGGTGGCGTGATCATTGAAGACCAAAATAATTACGTCCGGCTTATTCTCGGCCATCCACTTCTTGGAGGGCTCATAGCCGGCAAATACCGGTTTCCAATAATCCTCACCCGACTTGCCAAGATCGAGGGCGGCACCGATCGCGGGCACGTGGCTCGTGTAGATGGAGGCGGTGATACGGGCCATGTCACTTCTTCTCCTTGAGGGCCTTGCCGGCAGCGCCTTGCGGCTGATTTTGAGGTTGCGCGTCGCCGTTCTCGCCGAGGTGCCGGTTGCCCTCGATCGAGCGGCCACCTGCGAGCATCATGTTGCGATACTCCTCCTCGGTCATGCCGGTCATCGAACCCGCCATCTGCTGGAAGCTTTTGCCGTCCGTGGCGCCAATTTTGGCCAGGAAGTAGATATTGCCGCCGAGTGAAATGCAGCGATTGAGATCACGCGCCAGCACGGCCAGCTTTTGATCCTCCGTCATTGGCCATTCGTCGAGATAGGCGCGTTCGTTGGCCTTGAAGCGGGTGCGGTTGTCCGCTTTCATCAGCGACATGCAGAACTGATTGAGATGGTAGCCTTTGCGTGACTGCTCGGCGTCGAAGATCGTCGTGCCGGGTATGTCGAGATAGGATTTTCCGTTGCTCATTTGGTTTCCTCCGGCCAGTAGAGTCGCATGGGATTGTCGACCAGCAGCTTGCTCTGAAGCTCCGGCGTCACCGCAATGTGCGGGATGAAATCGACCAGCAGGCCGTCGTCCGGCATGTGGTTCTTAAGGTTCGGGTGCGGCCAATCGGTGCCCCACAGCACCCGATCAGGAAAAGTCTCGACGATCCGTCGGGCAAAGGGGATCACGTCACGATAAGCGTGTCTCTCGCCATTCAAGGCCGGCGGGCCAGCAACCGACAGCCGCTCGGGACACGACACTTTCGACCACACGTTCGGATGCTGCCTCATGAACTTCTCAAACAGCGCAAACTCGGGGCCGTCGACGGGTTTCGTCACGTCTGGGCGGCCCATATGATCGACGACGACAGTGGTCGGCAGCGTCGTGAAGAAGTCCCACAGTTCCGGCAGATCGATCGCCTCGAAGTAGATCACCACATGCCATCCGAGCTTCGAGATGCGCCCGGCGATCTCCATCAGTTCGTCCTTCGGCGTGAAGTCGACGAGCCGCTTGACGAAGTTGAAGCGCACACCGCGCACGCCAGCCTCGTGCATCTCTGTGAGCTCGCGATCGGAGACCGAACGCTTGACCGTGGCGACGCCGCGCGCCTTGCCATTTGAATTCAGGAGACAATCGACCATGGCGCGATTATCGGCGCCGTGGCAGGTCGCCTGCACCACAACGTTGCGGGCAAACCCCAAGTGATCGCGCAGCGCGTAGAGCTGTCGCTTCGAGGCATCGCACGGCGTGTACTTGCGCTCGGGCGCGAACGGGAATTCGTCGCCCGGACCGAACACATGGCAATGGGCGTCGACGCTACCCGCAGGCACCTTGAATATCGGCTTCGCGGGACCTGAGTACCAGTCGAGCCAGCCCGGCGTTTTCTCGAATTTCGAGTTCATCTCTCAGTCCTTGGATTTGACGCGAGCGAGAATGCGATCGGCCTCAATGCGCCAGTCGGCGCTTCGGGCGAATTCCTTGCTGCCCTTTTTTCCAAACAGTCCACCATCGGCGAGATCGGCGACCCATTGCTGGCGCTCGGCGGTGCCCGATGCCGACCACGGCTCAAGTCCGATTTCTCGCACGGTTTCAGCGACCTCGCGGACTTCTTCCGAACGACGGCGGCCGTGCTCGATGACGCGCTGGAAGAAATAGGCGCCTTGGCGTTCCCAATCGATCGACGGGAAAGTTTCCTGCAGCGACGCGATCACTGCATCCTCGACGCCATAAGCACGGGCGGTTGTGAAGCTCTCGATCACCATGGCTTCGAGACCCTTGATCATGATCGAACGGCACATCTTGGTGGCCGACGCAACACCGAGCTTGTCGCTGGCGACCTTCGACGCGAAGCCCAGTGCGTTGATCAACGGCGCGAGTTCGGCAGCGCCTGAGCCGCCGAGCAGCAGTGGCACCGCGATCCGATAGGGCGGAATCGACGTCATTACCGCACCCTCGACGTAGCGGCCATGGGCACCGTCGATCAGTTGCGCCGCGCGTTGCTTGGCACCGGGCGAGGCGGAGTTGAAATCGAGGAACCAAGTACCTTGTCGCACGGCCGGCGCGCAGACTTCGGCGACCGGCACTGCCTGGCTTGCGGTTACCGCCGAGACGATGAAGTCGGCGCGGCTCGCCAGTTCGGCATGCGAGGCCGCTAGCTTCACGCCGATTGTCGCGGCATGATCGACGAGCGCTGATGCGGCAGCCGTGCCGAGCTTCACGTCATAGGCGCTGACGGTGACGCCCTGCATTCGCAGGTCTTCGGCCAAGATGCGACCGACCTCGCCATAGCCGACGAGGCCGATGTGCCAGCGCAGGGGGGCGGTGATCATGGATACAGGCCCTCGCGATCAATCTCGCAATTGGCCCGCCACTCACTCCCACCCAAGGCCGTCATTCCCGCGTCGTGCGAATGCGCGCGAGGCGCGACGGCGGGAACCCAGACGAGCATCCGCAGCTTCACTGGTTGTGGAAGTGCGAGAATGTTGTCGGATATGTGTAGGGCCGCTGACATCGGTTGTGCTGAAACCTGACTGGGTCCCCGCCTTCGCGGGGATGACGTCTCTGGGTATGTGGTGGCGCGAACCTTTAATCGATATATTTCAAGCCGGCTTTCGCCAGCGGTTCGCGCATCTTGTACATGTCGAGGCCGAGCACGCCGGAGGCCAATTGCGCCCGCTTGTCACCCTCGTTGGCTTCGCGGGCAGCGGCCGCGTCAGCCGTGATCTTGGCATTTGCCGCCGGCACGATGACGATGCCATCGGCGTCTGCAATCACAACGTCGCCGGGGTTCACGGCCGCCCCCGCACACACGACCGGAATGTTGACCGAGCCAAGCGTGGCTTTGACCGTGCCCTGCGCGCTGATCGCCCGCGAGAACACCGGAAAATTCATCTCGGTGAGGTCCGCCACATCTCGCACACCGCCGTCGATGATGAGACCTACCGCGCCACGCGCCCGAAAGCTTGTCGCCAGCAAATCGCCGAAGAAGCCGCCGGTGTTGTCCTCCGTGCATGCAGCTATCACCACATCACCCGGTTGCAGTTGCTCGGCGACGACGTGCATCATCCAGTTATCACCGGGCTGCAAGAGCACGGTGACGGCCGGGCCGCAGATTTTCGCAGTCGGGTAAATCGGCCGCATGTAGGGCTTCATCAGACCGACGCGGCCCATCGCCTCATGGATGGTGGCGACGCCGAACTTTGCGAGCCGCGCCACCTCTGCCTTATCGGCGCGCACGATGTTGCGCTTGACGATGCCGAGGTTGTTCATCGGAGGAGCCATGTCACTTACCCTTTGCTTTTAGAGCGGTGTCGAGGCGCGAGAACACGCGGCGGGCGTTGCCTTCGTAGACCTTCTTCTTGTCGGCGGCCGACAGGATGTTCGAGGCTTCGATGTAGCGCTTGGTATCGTCGTAATAGAAGCCGGTTTCCGGATCGATGCCGCGCACCGCGCCGATCATCTCGGACGCAAACAGGATGTTGTCGACCGGAATCACCTTGGTCAAAAGGTCGATGCCCGGCTGATGATACACGCAGGTATCGAAGTAAATGTTGTTGAGCAGGTGATCCTTCAGCAGCGGCTTTTTCAATTCCTGCGCAAGGCCACGGAACCGGCCCCAGTGATAGGGCACCGCGCCGCCGCCGTGCGGTATGAGGAACTTGAGCTTCGGGAAATCCTTGAATAGGTCCGAGGTCAGGCACTGCATGAAGGCCGTGGTGTCGGCATTCAAATAATGCGCACCGGTGGTGTGGAAGCAGGCGTTGCAGCTGGTCGAAACGTGGATCATCGCCGGGATATCGTACTCGATCATCTTCTCATAGATCGGGTACCAGCTCTTGTCGCTGAGCGGCGGCGATGTCCAATGCCCGCCCGACGGATCAGGATTCAAATTTATGCCGACGTTGCCGTAGTCCTTGACGCACTTTTCGAGTTCGGGAATGCAGGTCTTCGGATCGACTCCCGGCGACTGCGGCAGCATGGCAGCCGGGATGAAACTGTCCGGGAACAGCGTCGACACGCGGTAGCACAACTCATTGCAGATCGCGGCCCAGGTCGAGGATACCTGGAAGTCGCCGATGTGGTGCGCCATGAAGCTCGCGCGAGGCGAGAAGATCGTCAGGTCGGAGCCGCGCTCCTGCATCTTCTTAAGCTGGTTGTCGATGATCGACTGCCGCAATTCGTCGTCGCTGATCTTGAGTTCCGAGACCTTCGGCTTCTGCGACGGGTCCTTGATACCGGCGATCTGGCGATTGCGCCAATCCTCCAGCGCCTTCGGTGCGGTGGTGTAGTGACCGTGCACGTCGATGATCACGTGTGTTTCCTCCAACTGGTATGCTTTTCGTTGTCGTGTGGCGCCGCTTTGATCCGTCGCCTGCTTTATCGCTTGTAGGCCGGGTCAAGCGAAGCGCGAAGCGTGGCCGCTTACCCCGACCTCACATCAATCGACCGGTAAAAACGGCGCCAGGCTCAAGCCAGGCACCATCGAGACCTGTTACTTGCTTCGCCCCTTCCACACCGCGTCCGGGATCATCGCTTCGCCCTTCATCAACAGCCGGGCAGTGCGCAGCAGGGCAGCGCGGGTAACGGTTTGCGGGTTCTCGGGATCAACCTCGATCTCGACGCTGAATTCGCCGGTCGGATGCTCGACCGAGATCTTCTTGACGTTGCCCTTCGGAACCGCCGCGATGCCTTGCGTAACCGAACCTTCGAGCACGCAGGCGGTCGCGACCGTCACCGCCGCCAGCACGCCGATCGCATCGTGACAAACGTGCGGGATGAAGCTGCGGGTCGAGATGCTGCCGCCGGTCTTCGGTGCCGCAATCAACGTCATCTTCGGATAATTCTTTTTCGTCACGTCGCCGAGCTGCATGGCGTGACCGCAGGCAATGCGCAGCTTCTCGATGCGGGCCTTCAACTCGACGTCGCCATTCAACTGCTCGACGGTCTCGTAGCCGGTGCGGCCGACGTCGGCGGCCTTGAACATCACCAGCGGCATGCCGTTGTCGATGCAGGTGACGCGAATGCCTTCGATCACGTCGACGACGTTGCCGGTCGGCAGCAGGCCCGGCGCCACCGAGCCTGCTGTATCGAGGAAATTGATGGTGATCGGCGCAGAAGAACCGGGCGCGCCGTCGATCCGCGCGTCGCCAGCATATTCGACGTGCCCGCCAGGTGTCAGCACGGTGATGTCGCACTGCATGTCGGTATTGAGGGTGAGCACGCGCAGCGTCGTCGTACCGCCCTGCGCTTTCACCAAGCCGGTTTCGATCGCGAACGGCACAACGGCGGCGAGCATATTGCCGCAGTTGGGCGTCGTATCGACGGTGTCCTTGTCGGGCTGCAACTGCGCGAATAGGAAATCGAGATCGACGCCGGGCTTCGAGCCTTTCGATACGATGCCGACCTTGCTGGTCAGCGGATGCGCGCCGCCCAGGCCGTCAATCTGCCGCCGGTCGGGCGAGCCCATGACCGCCAGCAGCACCTTGTCACGGGTGGGAATGTCGGCTGGCAAATCGGCAGCATTGAAGAACGGTCCGCGCGAAGTGCCGCCGCGCATGAACAGGCAGGGAATGGCCGTTTGCATCGAAGCCCGAGCCTCACCAATCTTGGACACCGTCAATCTGGCGGTCGAACCGTCGAACGGCTACCACCCACCGCCTATAACAGCTATTACATCGTGGCATGCGCGGCGGTGCGCAAGCATGACGGCGACCTTCATTCGAGCAATTCGCGCATCAGCACGGTCAGCAACTTCATGGTGTGCTGGGCCAGCGCAGTCGGCCGCTTCGCCGCCGAACTGACAAGGCACAGCACGCTCACCGTCTCGGGCTCGACCAACCGGCGCATCACCAGTTCGCCGTTGCCGGCCAGCGCCGCGACGCCACTGGCGGTCAGCACCGCGTGGCCGTGACCGGCGCGAACCAATTCGATGATCGAGGGAATGCTCGACACCTCCCAGGCAATATCGAGCTTGACGCCGGCCAGCGCCGCCTGGGTCTCGAGCAGCCGCCGCATGGCGTGCACGCGCTCGGGGACAATCAGCGGAAAGCGCGACAACTCCTTCATCGGCAGCGGCTGTGGCTCGGCGGCGCTGCGTTTGCCCTTCGGCGCCGGACTGACCAGACCCAGCGCCTCGTGCCGCAATGGTGTGATGTCGAGACCCGGCTGCGCCTCCGGGTTGTAAACGAGACCGACGTCGACCCGGCCGCTCGTCACCCATTCGACGATGTGAGTCGAAAGGCCTTCGACAACCGCCAGCCGAGCGGTCGGCAACTCGCGCCGGAACCGCATAACAAAAGGTACGGTCAACAAACGGCCGATACTCGGCGTCAGCCCCACCGTCACCCGCCCAATCGGCTCGTCGCGACTTGCACCCAGGTCCTCGCGGGCATGCGCGACGAGTTGAAGAATGGCAACGCTATGATCGAACAGCCGCTTGCCGGCCTCGGTCAAGGCGACGCCGCGGCCGTTGCGCAGGAACAAATATTCCTTCAACTCGCTCTCAAGTGCCCGCACCTGGCGGCTCAGCGCCGGCTGCGCCACGTCGAGGACACTGGCAGCCTTACTGAAGCTGCCGAGTTCGGCCACCTGCACGAAATATTCGAGCTGCTTTAGGTTCATGGCCCTATTGCTCCGGGGAAACCGGGGGGCTGTCAACGAACTGATTTTTCGTCAGGCCGGCGCAACCCGCCTTGACTTGGGCCGGGGCCTCCCGTATCAACCGTCCGTCGGGGTGCTTGCCGCTGCCCCCGAGCACGATTGGATTGCGGGAGTAGCTCAGCTGGTTAGAGCGCCGCCCTGTCACGGCGGAGGCCGCGGGTTCAAGTCCCGTCTCTCGCGCCATCCAATCCTTTGTCATCCTCCACTTATCGGAATTGTCGCCGTGTCCGCCGGCTGCGGCACCGCGTCCCTTTGGCGATACCATCTATTTAGGCTCGCCCCGGTTGCATCGCGTCACGGGCTGGTTTACCCAACGTGTGACTTGTGCGCGCCCAAAGCGCAGACGTGATCACACCCGTGAGATCCCGCATGACCGACGCCGCCTTCAATACCCTGCTGCTGCGTGACTACCTGCCGATCGTGATCTTCTTGGCCGTCGCGCTGGTGATCGGCGCGGCCCTGCTGGTGGCGCCGTTCCTGATCGCGGTGCGCAACCCCGACCCTGAGAAGGTTTCGGCCTACGAGTGCGGCTTCAACGCCTTCGACGACGCCCGCATGAAGTTCGACGTGCGCTTCTATCTGGTGTCGATCCTGTTCATCATCTTCGATCTCGAAGTCGCCTTCCTGTTTCCCTGGGCCGCGGCGTTCAAGGACGTCGGCGTGTTTGGCTTCTGGTCGATGATGACGTTCCTCGGCGTCCTCACCATTGGCTTCATCTACGAATGGAATAAAGGGGCCCTCGAATGGGATTGATCCTTCCCCCGCAGCCGGTTTTCGACAGACTGGCGGAGGGCGCCGGCACTGTCTCGCGCCCGAATGATCCGTACTTCACCGGCATCTCAAACGAACTGGCCGACAAGGGCTTCCTGGTCACCACCACGGATGATCTCATCAACTGGGCCCGCACTGGCTCGCTGATGTGGATGACGTTCGGCCTCGCCTGTTGCGCCGTTGAAATGATGCAGGCGTCGATGCCGCGCTACGACGTCGAGCGCTTCGGTTTCGCGCCACGCGCTTCGCCGCGCCAGTCGGACGTGATGATCGTCGCCGGCACGCTGACCAACAAGATGGCGCCCGCCCTGCGCAAGGTCTACGACCAGATGCCAGAGCCGCGCTACGTCATCTCGATGGGCTCCTGCGCCAACGGCGGCGGCTATTATCACTACAGCTACGCCGTGGTTCGCGGCTGCGACCGGATCGTGCCGGTCGACGTTTACGTGCCGGGCTGCCCGCCGACCGCCGAAGCCCTGCTCTACGGCATCCTGCTGCTGCAAAAGAAGATCCGCCGTACCGGCACCATCGAGCGGTGAAGCATACGCCCATGAAAATGTCCGACATACCGTTCGGCACCACCGACTGGTCGCAGGTTGCAGAAACGCTGCACCCCGGCACCACCGGGCAGGCGACATGGCGGACGCAAAACTTCGGCGGCATTCGGGTGCGCATGGTCACCTATTCGCCTGGCTATCTTGCCGACCACTGGTGCAGCAAGGGACACATTCTATTGTGCCTCGAAGGCGAGCTGACCACCGAGCTCGAAGACAGCCGCACTTTCGTATTGAAGCCCGGCATGAGCTATCAGGTTGCCGACGGCGCCGAACCGCACCGCTCCCACACGGCGGGCGGCGCCAAGCTATTCATCGTCGATTGAGGAACTGCCCGACATGGCTGCTGGATCCATCACCGAACTCGAAGCTACCGCCAAGGAAGTCCTCGGCACAAAGCTGGTGGCCACCACGATCGCGCACGGCGAACTGACGTTGACCGTCGGCCGCGCTGACATCACCGACGTCCTGACCAAGCTGCGCGACGATGACCGCTGCCAATTCGAGATCCTGATCGACATCTGCGGCGTCGACTATCCGGCGCGGCCTAACCGCTTCGACGTCGTCTACCACCTGTTGTCGGCGCGCAAGAACTGGCGCATCCGCGTCAAGCTCGAAACCAACGAGGCCGACGCGGTGGCGAGCGTCATTCCGGTCTATCCGGCGGCCAACTGGTTCGAGCGCGAGGCCTACGACATGTATGGTATTCTGTTCTCCGGCCATCCCGACCTGCGCCGTCTGCTCACCGACTACGGCTTCCAAGGCCATCCGCTGCGCAAGGACTTTCCCCTCACCGGCCACGTCGAAGTGCGCTACGACGACGAAGCCAAGCGCGTCGTCTACGAGCCGGTGAAGCTGACCCAGGACTTCCGCTCGTTCGACTTCGAAAGCCCCTGGGAAGCTGCGAAGTACGTGCTGCCGGGGGATGAGAAGGCGGCGGCTGAAGCAGTGAAGTGGGTCAGGTCGTGAGTGGTCAGTCGTGAGTGGTGATTTGCAGGTTCCTGAGATGCCGACGAAGGCGCCCATTCTCTCATTCAAGGACCTGGAGGTCTGGCAACTCGGCATGACACTTGTGGAAACCTGCTACAAGTTGACGAGCACCTTCCCCTAAAGACGAAATTTATGGACTGACATCCCAGATCAGAAGAGCTTCCGTTTCGATACCCGCCAATATTGCCGAAGGGTATGGTCGTGATCAGACAGGCTCGTTCATCCAGTTTCTACGTATCGCACAAGGCTCAGCCAGAGAATTGGAGACGCACTTGCTGATCACCAACAATCGAAGTTCGCCACCGAAGCCGATCTGCGGATCCCGAGCGATCAGTGCGACCGGGTCAGCCGCATGCTCCGATCGCTCATTCGTTCTCTTGAAGCCCGCCGCGATGTAGTAGGCTAGCGGGATCCACCACCTCACCACTCACCACTCACCACTCACCACTCACACGACTTCACCAACTCACGACTCACGGGCCTTTCAAAATGGCCGAAACAGAAATCCGCAATTTCAACATCAACTTCGGCCCGCAGCATCCGGCGGCGCACGGGGTGCTGCGTCTGGTGCTGGAGCTCGACGGCGAGGTGGTGGAGCGCGTCGACCCGCACGTCGGCTTGCTGCATCGCGGCACCGAGAAGCTGATCGAGCACAAGACCTACCTGCAGGCGATCGGCTACTTCGACCGGCTCGACTACGTCGCGCCGATGAACCAGGAGCACGCCTTCTGCCTCGCCGCCGAAAAGCTGATCGGCCTTGAGGTGCCCTATCGCGGCCAGCTGATCCGGGTGCTCTATTCCGAGATCGGCCGAATTCTCTCGCACCTCCTCAATGTCACGACGCAGGCGATGGACGTCGGCGCGCTGACCCCGCCGCTGTGGGGCTTCGAAGAGCGCGAAAAGCTGATGGTGTTCTACGAGCGCGCTTCTGGCAGCCGCATGCACGCCAAGTACTTCCGCATCGGCGGCGTCCATCAGGATCTGCCGGAGCAACTGATCCGCGACATCGACGCGTGGTGCGACCCGTTCCTGAACGTCGTCGCCGACATCGACAAGCTTTTGACTGGCAACCGCATCTTCAAGCAGCGCAACGTCGACATCGGCGTGATGAGCCTCGACGAGTGCTTCGCCTGGGGCTTCTCCGGCGTCAACCTGCGCAGCGCCGGTGCCGCCTGGGACCTGCGCAAGTCGCAGCCCTATGAGTGCTATGCCGAGATGGATTTCGACATTCCGATCGGCAAGAACGGCGACTGCTACGATCGCTACGTTATGCGCATGCAGGAAATGCGCGAGAGCGTGAAGATCATGCGCCAGTGCTGCAAGAAGCTACTGTCGGCGGAAGGCCAGGGTCCGGTGTCGGCGACCAATTCGAAGGTCGTGCCGCCGAAGCGCGCCGAGATGAAGCGCTCGATGGAAGCGCTGATCCACCACTTCAAACTCTACACCGAGGGTTTCCATGTGCCCGAGGGCGAGGTCTACGCCTGCGTTGAAGCGCCGAAAGGCGAGTTCGGCGTTTATCTGGTGTCGGACGGTTCGAACAAGCCTTACCGCTGCAAGATCCGCGCTCCCGGCTTCCCGCACCTCGCCGCCATGGACCACATCAATCGCGGCCACATGCTCGCCGACGTCAGCGCCATCATCGGCTCCCTCGACATCGTGTTCGGGGAGATCGACCGCTAATGCCCAACACCGACACCCTCCCCGCCTGCCCGAAGTGCAAGTGCGAGTACACCTACCAGGACGGCGCGTTGCTGATCTGTCCGGAGTGTGCGCACGAGTGGAGTGCGGGTACTGCAAGCGCCAGCGCCGACGACGATGACGGCCCGCGCGTCATCAAGGATGCGATGGGCAATGTGCTGACCGATGGCGACAGCGTGACGGTGATCAAGGACCTGAAGGTCAAGGGCTCGTCGTCGGTCGTCAAAGTCGGCACCAAGGTGCGCAACATCCGTCTCGTCGACGGCGTCGCCGGCCACGACATCGACTGCAAGATCGACGGCATCGGCCCGATGCAACTGAAGTCCGAGTTCGTCCGCAAGGCTTGA
>CAVTAL010000020.1:0-44315 GCA_963732635.1 uncultured Alphaproteobacteria bacterium | reverse complement strand
ACTAAAGGGCGCGCTTCGAAGGCGTTCAAAAGTGCGGAGGCGGAATGGACGGTCCGGAGGGTGTTGCGGTCACGCGCCGCGCCCTGCCGGAGGGTTCCGTGCACCCCACAAGTGTGTGAGTAAAGGGGAAGCCCATACCAGCTCGCTGAAGCACGGGGGGACCCTAAATCCGTTCGAGCAATGGGGTGGCCCTGGGCCACTTGAATTCAATAATGCGGAAGACCGCCGTGGACCACGGCCGCCCCGCTCTCCCTTCAGATCGAGGGGAAAAAGAAAATCAAACCTCAAAGGCGATCGGCAAACATCGAATGACTTGTATCGACATCACAGCCACGGACTTTCACCCGCCTTGCGCTACTGCGCCGGCGCCGGCTTTTTCACTTTCACGAACTTCATTTTCGGCTGGTTGGAAATGTCGACAGTGATTTCGAGGTCGGGCTTCATGGCGTAGGCGAGGGTCTGGATGTGGATCGGCACATAGATCATCTCGTCCTGCAGAACCTTCCAGATCGCAGCGATCGTCTGGTTGCGCCGGTTGAGATCGGTTTCCTGGCTGAGCCCGTCGATCAGCTTGTCCATGTCCGCATTGGCATAGCGGGTCGCGTTCCAGCCGCCCTCCTTGTCGGTCCGCGAGTGGTACAGGAACGAGAGGATGTAGTGGCTGTCGAAGGTCGGCACGCCCCAGCCGAGCAGATAAAGATCGGTCTCGGGCGGGTTGTGCTCGATCAGCGGAAAATAGGTCGCCTTGGTCTGCGCCACCACGTTGGCCTTGATGCCGATGGTCGCGAGTTGGACGGCAATCGCCTTGCAGATCGCCTCGTCGTTGACGTAGCGATCGTTGGGACAATCGAACGTGATCGAGAAGCCTTCGGCATAGCCTGCGTCCGTCATCAGGGCCTTGGCCTTCACCGGATCGGCGGGCGGGATGATGTCGAGATCCTTCGAGTAGCCGTTGACGCCGGGCGGCACGATCGTGCCCGTCGGCAGCGACTGGCCGCGCATGGTGGTCTTCTGGATCGCCGCGCGGTTGACGGTCATGTTGATCGCCTGACGCACGCGCTTGTCGGCCAGCGGATTGCGCCCCTT
Organism: uncultured Alphaproteobacteria bacterium; assembly: GCA_963732635.1. GTDB lineage: Bacteria > Pseudomonadota > Alphaproteobacteria > Rhizobiales > Hyphomicrobiaceae > JAKFWF01. The sequence continues at coordinate 43,229 of CAVTAL010000020.1, read as the reverse complement.
GACGTCCGAACCCTTCAATTCCGCGCCGCCGACATTGAGACCGAGAAAGATCGACCGGTTTTCAGGCCCGACGTTGACCACGAGCTTGGGATTGGCGCCGACCTTGTCGATCTCGCCGACCGGCACGTCCTGGACGAAATCGACCTCGCCCGAAATCAGGGCGGCGATCCTGGGCCCGTCGGCCTGGATCGGCAGATAGGTGATCTCGGTGATTTCGAGCGGCACCTGGCCCTTGCCCCAGTAGCTGTCATTGCGCTTGAGCAGGGTCTTGACGCCGGGCTCGCGGCTGACCAGCACATAGGGACCGGTGCCGTTGGCGTTGAGCACCGCGAAGTTGTCGCCCTTCGACTTGAAGTCCTGCACCTTGACGGCGCCGTGCTTCTCGACCCAGGCCTTGCTCATGATGAACAGGTTATTGAGGTTCGACGGGAAGATCGGGTTCGGGCCACGGGTCTTGATCCGGAGGGTGTGATCGTCGACCTTGACCATGGCGTCGACCGCCGACAGCAGCGACTTCATGTCGGAGGTCGGCTGGCGCGCGCGATTGAACGAGTAGATCACGTCGTCGGCGGTGAACGGGCTGCCGTCGTGAAACGCGACGCCCTTGCGCAGTTTGAATTCCCACACCAGCGGGTCGCTGGTGATCGCCCAGCTTTCGGCGAGTGTACTGGCGGCCTTGCCCTGATAGTCGCGGATGATCAGCGGTTCGTAGATCTGATGGACCAGGGCATGGGTCGGCCCTTCATTCTGGGCGTGCGGGTCGAGCGTCAGCGCGTCGCCGGAGCGGGCCCACTTGATCGCGCGCGCATCGGCGCCGGAGGCGATCCCGAATGCGACCGCCGCGACCGTCAGCAGGCGAAACCAGGGTCGCAAACGCATCGCCATCCCGATTTACTCCCCGCCACGTCTTGCTGCGTCCAGGCCTCGTCCGGCGATGATAGCCACGCTTTCCCCCCCTGTCACGGCACAAGGACGATCGGCTTGGATTATGTGGCCGCATGGACGTCAATCTGCGAACAAGCTTGCAGTGCTGCGCACGTGTGGTAGCAATTCGTGGCGCAAAGAAGTTGGACTTCGTCGCTCGGGCACGAGCACGAGGTACCGACCGCGTAGAGCCCGACCAATCCGGGCTTGGGGGGACTAAGCCAATTTTCCTAAGGAGGCGACGGTGCATAGCGCCGCTGCAAGGATGGACATACCCGCCACATCGGCTGCCCTCCCGGCCGCACTCGATCCCGCGCGGACAGCGCCGATCCTCGAAATCGACGACCTGCACGTTCATTTCGAGACCCAGGCCGGCACCGTCCGCGCCGTCGAGGGCATCACCTACGCCGTCCGACCCGGTGAAATCGTCGCGATTGTCGGTGAAAGTGGTTCGGGCAAATCGGTGTCGGCGCTGGCCGTCATGCGGTTGCTGCCGCCGGCGACGTCACGCATTCGCAAGGGCCGCATCCTTTTCCAGGGCCGCGATCTGCTTACCCTCGACGACGAAGCGATGCGGCAGATCCGCGGCCGCGACATCGCGATGATCTTCCAAGAGCCGATGACGTCGCTCAATCCAGTGCTGTCGATCGGCCTGCAGCTTATGGAGCCGCTGTTCATCCATTTGAACATGAGCAAGGCACAAGCCCGCGCTCGCGCCATTGAACTGTTGACGCTGGTCGGCATTACCGATCCGGAGAGTCGCCTCGCCCAATATCCGCACCAACTGTCGGGCGGCATGCGGCAACGAGTGATGATCGCGATCGGGCTCGCCTGCAATCCGAAGCTGTTGATTGCCGACGAGCCGACGACCGCGCTCGACGTCACCATCCAGGCGCAGATCCTGGAGCTGATGAAGGATCTGTCGCGCAGACTTGGCATCGCCGTCGTGATCATCACCCACAATCTTGGCATCGTCGCCCGCTACGCCGATCGGGTGAACGTGATGTATGCCGCCCGCATCGTCGAGAGCGGACCGGCCGAAGCGGTGTTTGGCGCACCGACGCATCCTTACGCGCGCGGCCTGCTTGGCGCCGTGCCACGCCTCGACCGCCCGCGCACGATGAAGTTGCAGACGATCGAGGGCGCGCCGCCAAATCTGCTCAACCCACCCGAAGGCTGCCGCTTCAAGCCACGCTGCCGGTTCGCGATCGACGCTTGCGCGGTTGCCCCCGAGCGGATCGAGATGGCGCCGGATCATGCCATCGCCTGTCACCGCTGGAGCGAGATCGCAGGCCTCGATACCGAAGCCCTGACCATGTCGGCCGGCTCGAAGTTGGAGGCAGCGCCGTCAACGGGCGCGCCAATCGTCGACATTCGCGGCGTCTCGAAGCACTTCAAGGTCGGCGGCGGCCTGCTGCGGGCAAAGATGGTTGTGCGCGCGGTCAACGACATCACGGTGTCGGTCAATGCCGGCGAGACGCTCGGCATCGTCGGCGAATCCGGCTGCGGCAAGTCGACCCTGGGACGCGTCGTCCTGCGCCTCGACGATCCGACGGCCGGCGAGATCTTTTTCGAAGGCGTCGATCTGGCCCACCTCGGTCGCGACGCCATGATCGACGTCCGCAAGAAGATGCAGGTGATCTTCCAGGATCCCTATTCCTCGCTCAATCCGCGCATGACCGTCGGTCAGATCATCGCCGAGCCGATGCGGGTGCATGGCATCACACCCAGCGCCGATTGCCCGGCGCGGGTCGCCGAGCTGCTGACGCTGGTCGGCCTGTTCCCCTACATGGCGCTGCGTTATCCGCACGAATTGTCGGGCGGCCAGCGCCAACGCGTCGGCATCGCCCGCGCGCTCGCCGTCAATCCGCGCGTGATCGTCTGCGACGAAGCCGTGTCCGCACTTGACGTGTCGATCCAGGGGCAAGTGATCAACCTGCTTGAGAACCTGCAGGAAAAACTCGGCCTCACCTACATCTTCATCGCCCATGACCTCGCGGTCGTGCGTCACATCTCGAGCCGCGTCGCCGTCATGTATCTCGGCCGGATTGTTGAACTCGCCTCCGCCGACGACCTGTTCCGCGACCCGAAGCACCCCTACACCCGCGCATTGCTCGAAGCCGCACCGGTGCCGGACCCGGTGGTCGAAAAGGCCCGGCCACGCGTGATCATCCGCGGCGAACTGCCGAGCCCGCTGCGGCCGCCGTCCGGATGCGTGTTCCATCCGCGCTGCGCCATCGCGCGGCCAAGCTGCAAGATCGACGTACCGAAGCTCGATGAACGCGCCAGTGGCCACTTCGCCGCCTGCCCGCACACCTGAAGGAGGTTCGATATGAAGCGCGTGGCTAGTATATTGCTAGGTTTGGCAGTTGCTGGCTTGTCGCCTGCACTGGCGCAGACGCCGAAGGCTGGCGGCACACTGAATTTCGCGGTCGTCGCCGAGCCGCCGAACTACGACTGCCACGCATCCACAACCTTCGCGCTGATCCACCCGATTGCGCCGCATTACTCGACACTGCTGAAATTCGATACCGCGCAGTACCCGAAGGTGATCGGCGACCTCGCCAAGAGCTGGGAGGTTTCGGCCGACAAGCTCAGCTACACATTCAAGCTGCATGACGGCGTCAAGTTTCACGACGGCAGCGCTCTTACATCGGCCGATGTGAAGGCGAGCTACGACCGCATCGTCAAGCCGCCAACGGGCGTGATCTCGGCGCGCACCGCCTATTACGGCGACGTCGCGGCGATCGAGGCACCCGATCCGGCAACGGTCGTGTTCAAGCTCAAGACGCCAGTCGCCGGCGTGCTCGAAAGCCTCGCCTCGCCCTACAACTGCATCTACTCGGCGGCGAAGCTGCAGGAGAACCCACGCTACCCTGAAAACAACATCATGGGTACGGGCGCCTTCCGCTTCGTCGAACACGTCAAGGGCTCGACCTGGGAAGGCCGCAGGTTCGATGGTTACTTCCGCAAGGGCCTGCCGCATCTCGATGGCTTCAAGGCCTACTTTGTAAAGTCGAGCGGCGTCGTTCCCGGCATGCTCGGCGGCCAGTTCGACGCCGAATTCCGCAGTCGCAATCCGTCGGAGTTGGCTCAGCTTAAGGAGAAAATGGGCGATCGGCTGACCGTCCATGAAGGCCCTTGGGTCGGCAATCTCGTCGTCATCTTCAATACCAAGCGCAAGCCGTTCGACGACATTCGTGTACGGCAGGCACTGACGCTCGCTATCGATCGTTGGGGCGGCAGTCAGGCGCTGTCGAAAATCTCGATCCTGCGTCACGTCGGTGGCGTGATGCGGCCGGGTTACGATCTGGCGCTGCCGGCGTCGGAGTTGGAGAAGCTGCCAGGCTTCGGTCGCGACATCGAAGCTTCGCGTGCGCAGGCGCGCAAGCTGTTGAAGGAGGCCGGAGTAGAGACACTGTCGTTCAAGCTGCTCAATCGCAACATCGCCGAGCCGTATACGCCCGGCGGCATTTACGTGATCGACCAGTGGAAGCGGATCGGCGTCACCGCCAGCCACGAACAGTTGGAAACCAAGCTCTACGTCGACAACACCACGTCGGGCAATTTCGACGTGGCGATCGAGTTCGTCAACGACTTCATGGATGACCCGACGGCCCAGTTCACCAAGTTCCTGACCAAGAACGCCTCACCGGTCGGCTACTCCGGGCATGAGGATCGCAAGCTCGACGGCATGTACGAGCAGCAGCGCCGCCTCGTCGACCCGACGGCACGCAAAGCCTTCGTCAACGACATGGAACGGTATGCCCTGACACAGGCCTACGTGGTGCCCTTGATGTGGTTCCACCGCATCATCGCCAACAACGCCAAGGTCAAAGGCTGGAACTTCACGCCCAGCCACTACGTCGGCCAGGACCTCGTCGAGGTCTGGCTTGATCAGAAATAGCATTGCGCCATACGCGCCGATCAATCGACAAGGGAGTACGGATCACAATGAAAGCAGCTCTGAAACTTGCCCTCGGCTTCTCGCTGTCTCTAGGGCTCGCAAGCCCCGCTCTGCAGGCTCAGACGCCCAAGAAAGGCGGCATTCTCAGTTACGCCGTAGTCGCCGAACCGCCGACCTACGACTGCCATACCACGGTGACGTTCGCGACACTGCATCCGGTGCGGCCGCACTATTCGGGCCTGCTCAAGGTCACTGGCGACGTCAACAAGAAGCTTGAGATCAAGGGTGACCTGGCGGAGAGCTATGAAGCAGCAAAAGACGGCCTCTCCTACACTTTCAAGCTACGTCGGAACGTCAAGTTCCACGACGGTACGCCGTTCACTGCCGCCGACATCAAGGCCACTTATGAGCGCATCATCAACCCTTCGGACGGCATCGTTTCGGTCCGCAAGGCGCTGCACACCGACATCACCTCTATCGAGACGCCCGACGACTACACGGTAGTGTTCAAGCTGAAGGCGCCCAACGCCTCGATGGTCAACAACTTCGCCTCCCCCTTCAATTGCGTCTACTCGGCCAAGAAGCTGAAGGAGGACCCGAAGTATCCTGAGAAAGCACCAATGGGCACCGGCCCATTCGTCTACGTCGACTATGTCAAGGGCGCCACCTGGGAAGGCAAGCGCTTCGACCAGTACCATGAGGCTGGCAAGCCCTACCTCGACGGCTACAAGGCTTTCTTCGTCAAGGCCAATGCCGTGGTGCCTGGCATCCAGGGCGGCCAGTTCGACGTCGAGTTCCGCGGCCGGACACCGAAGGAGCGCGACCAGTTGGTCGACGCGATGAAGGAAAAGGTGACCGTGCAGGAAGGTCCATGGACCACCAGCCTGCTGCTGACCTTCAACACCAAGAAGAAGCCGTTCGACGACGTCCGCGTGCGGCAGGCGCTCAGCATGGCGGTCGATCGCTGGGCCGGCTCGGCGCCGCTGTCCAAGATCTCGATGCTGAAATATGTCGGCGGCTTCACGCGCGCCGGTTCGGAATGGGCACTGCCCGAAGCCGATCTCACCAAGCTGCCAGGTTATGACAAGAACGGTGCCAAAGCCAAAGACGACGCGAAAAAGCTGCTGGCCGCCGCTGGCGTTACCAGTCTCAAGGTCAAGCTGGTCAATCGCAACATTGCCGAGCCCTATACACCGGGCGGCATTTTTGTCGTCTCCGAGTGGAAGAAAATCGGCGTCGAGGCCGAGCATCTTACAACTCGAAAACAAGGCCTACTTCGAAGCCCAGAAGACAGGTGATTTCGATGCCACGATGGAGTTCATCTCGGACTTCGTCGACGATCCATCGCTGCAATTTGTCAAGTTCATCTCGGCATCGAAATCACCAGCTAACGTTTCCGGTGCTGAGGACTCGGAACTCGACGCCCTGTTCGCCAAGCAGGCGACCACGGTCGATCCGGCCGAGCGTCGCAAGCTGACGCATGCTTTCGAAAAGCGCGCCATCACGCAGAGCTACTCGATGATGCTGTACTGGTGGCAACGCATCGTCGTGATGAACAAGAAGGTCAAGGGCTGGGAACTGCACGCCAGCCACTTCACCGGCCAGGATCTCGCGGGCGTTTGGCTCGACCAATAGGCGACAAGCAACAATGATCCTTTTCCTCGTCCGCCGCCTCGCCCTGCTGATCCCGACCCTTATCGGGGTCGCGGTGGCGATATTCTTCCTGATCCGCGTCGTACCCGGCGATCCGGTGGTGGTGAAGCTGCGTGCCGACGGCGCGGCGGTGACCGAGGAAACGATCCAGGCCGAGCGCAAGCGGCTCGGCCTCGACAAACCGCTGATCGCTCAATTCAGCGACTATGTCGTGGGCCTGGCCCACTTCGATCTCGGCAACTCGCTGTGGACCGGCCAGCCGGTGATGAAGGAAATCTCGATCCGCTTCCCGGTATCGCTTCAGGTCGCGATCATGGCCACGTTGATTGCGATCTCGATCGCCATCCCGCTCGGCATCCTGTCGGCGGTCTACCGCGACACCTGGATCGACTACGTCGTGCGAATACTCGCGGTGTCGGGGCTGGCCATCCCCTCGTTCTGGCTTGGCATGCTGATGATCATGGGGTTGTTGGCATGGAAGGACTGGTTGCCGCCGATCGGCTACGTGTCCCCGTTCGTCGATCCGATCGCGAGCTTCCAGACCACGATCATGCCGGCGCTATCGGTTGGCTATCGCTACGCCGCGATCGCCACCCGCATGATGCGCTCGGCTCTCCTCGAAGTGCTGCGCGAGGATTACATTCGAACGGCCCGCGCCAAGGGGCTGTTCCAGTCGCTGGTCGTGCGCAGGCATGCGCTACGCAACGCACTCCTGCCGGTCGTCACCGTCATCGGCCTTGAGTTCGCGTTCCTGATCGGCGGCCTCGTCGTTACCGAGCAGGTGTTCAACCTGAACGGCATCGGCAAACTGTTCGTGGACGCTACCACCCGCGGTGATTTCAACATGATCCAGGGCCTCGTCATGCTGATCGCGGTGGCCTTCATTCTCATCAACCTCGTGGTCGATCTGCTCTACGGGCTGCTCGATCCCCGCATCCGGGTAAGCTGACCATGGCCGACGTCACGATCACGCCCGGCACTGTCAAAGCCGCAGACGTACTGCCGAAGCGACCCAATCCGGTTATGCATTTCATTCGCTCGCAGCCGCTCGGCTTCGCCGGATTGATCGTGATCCTGATTTACGTTGTGTCGGCCGTGGGCGCGGCCTGGATCGCGCCCTACGACCCGGAGGCGATCGACTTCTCGGCCATGCTCGGCGCGCCCAACGCCGAACACTGGCTTGGCACCGACCAGTTCGGCCGCGACGTGATGAGCCGCATCATCTATGGCGCCCGCACCGCGCTCGCGGTCGGTATCCTGTCGTCGCTGATCGGCTGTTCGCTCGGCGCCTTGATCGGGGCCGCGTCCGGCTACTGGGGCGGCCTCGCCGACACCATCATCCAGCGCATCGTCGACATCATGCTGTCGTTCCCGATCATCGTGCTTGCCATGGTGGTGGTGGCGGTGCTCGGCAAATGGCCGGTGTTCGGCGTCGATCTCAATCTGATCGCGGCGATCGCACTGACGACCATTCCGCGCATGGCGCGCATCGCCCGCTCGTCGACCTTGTCGCTGGTGCAGATGCCGTTCATTGACGCCGCTCGCGCCGCTGGCTTCGGCGATGCGCGGATCATTTGCCGGCACATCCTGCCCAACATCATCGCGCCGTTCCTGATCATGTCGACAGCGTTCGTCGCCCAGGCGATCCTGCTTGAGGCCTCGCTGTCATTCCTGGGACTCGGCGTCACCGAACCAACGCCGGCCTGGGGGCTGATGTTGTCCGGCGCCAGCGCCGACTTCTACAAGAGCGCGCCGTGGATGATCCTGTTCCCCGGCCTCGCCATCACGCTGGCCGTATTCGCCTTCAACATGTTCGGCGACAGCCTGCGCGACTGGCTCGATCCAAAGATGCGCGGGTGACCGGTGCCGACGCTGGGTTGCAGTGGCTCCGAGCGGGCCGGCGTCACCGAAACGATCGCGGCGGCGATAAAGGCGGCAGCAGCGATCAGTCCCAGCAGTGCCGTCTTGATATCGCTGTGAACAGTCATGATACTCACCTTTGGTGGTGCTGGCTGAGCACGCCAGCCTTGGATGACCAATCCCTAGCGCACGGCATTTGAGCCGGGCCTGAACACGCCGTTTATCCTGATGGTTTCATGTCCCTCTCATGCCAAGTTCGAGGCAAAGAGCAGCGCGCCAGAGTGCTTCACCTGGGCCAGCGCAAAGCTCGATTCGATGCTGGCGACGCCGTCGAGACGGGTCAGTGTCTGCTTCAGAAAGCGCTCGTAATCGCTGAGATCACGGGCGACGACGCGCAGAAGATAGTCACGCGTGCCGGTCATCAGGTAACATTCGACCACCTCGGGCCAGCGCCGGACAGCGGTTTCGAACCGCTGCATCGCATCCTCGCGCTGGCGTTCGAGCTTGATTGATACGAACACTGATACTGGCAGGCCGACCTTGGTCTGATCGATGACGGTGGAATAGCCTGTGATGACGCCCGCCTCCTCCAACTGGCGGATGCGACGCAGGCACGGGCTGGTGGTAAGACCTACCCGCTCGGCAAGCTCGGTGGCGGTGAGCCGGCCGTTCTCCTGCAGGGCGGCCAATAGGCGACGGTCGATGGCATCGAGGGGCATGCTGGCGCTTTCATCTAGTTTTGATGCATTTTTTAACTCGAATTGGCAAAATGCGCATCGAGTTTGGTAAACATCGCAAATTATCGCCACGCAATATCCGGTACGACTTGGACAACAAGGGCAGGAAACGATGAGCGATCAACCGAGCAAGAGCGGCGACGTCATCACGCTGGCAGATGTCAAGCGCGCGGCCGGCGTGATCAAGGGCCACGTCCTCGATACCGACTTCGACCACAGCCGCACACTTTCCGAGCTGACCGGCGCCTCGATCTGGCTCAAATTCGAGAACTTGCAGTTCACCGCTTCGTTCAAGGAGCGCGGCGCGCTCAACAAGCTCACGAGCCTCAATGCCGCCCAGCGCTCGGCCGGCGTCATCGCCATGTCGGCCGGCAACCATGCCCAAGGCGTTGCCTATCATGCCAAGCGGCTCGGCATCGCCGCGACCATCGTAATGCCGGTCGGCACGCCGATGGTGAAGGTCGAGAACACGAAAGGCCACGGCGCTCGCGTCGTCGTCACCGGCGCCACACTTGAGGAAGCGGCCGCGTTCGCCTTCGCCGAGGCAAAAGCGAAGGGCTTGACCTTCGTGCACCCTTTCGATGATCCGATGATCATCGCCGGGCAGGGTACGATCGCGCTCGAAATGCTGTCTGCCGTGCCCGACCTCGATACGCTGGTCGTGCCGATCGGCGGCGGTGGCCTGATCTCAGGCATCGCCATTGCCGCCAAGGCGTTGAAGCCGTCGATCGAGATTATCGGCGTCCAGGCTACCCTGGTGCCGGCGATGTACAATCGGATCAAGGGCACGACGCTGCCCGTACGTGGCGATACACTGGCCGAGGGCATCGCGGTCAAAGGCGTAGCGCAGCGCACCGCAGATATCATTCGCGCAACCGTCGACGACATCCTGCTCGTCACGGAGGCGCAGATCGAGCATGCGGTATCGCTGCTGATCAACATCGAGAAGACCGTGGTCGAAGGCGCTGGCGCCGCTGGTCTCGCCGCCGTCGTCGCCAATACGCCCCGCTTTGCCGGACGCACCGTTGGCCTCGTGCTGTGCGGCGGCAACATCGATACGCGATTGCTGGCTTCGGTACTCACGCGGGAACTCGCCCGCGAGGGCCGGCTCTCGCAATTGTCGATCGACCTCGTCGACCGGCCGGGCCAGCTCGCCCGCGTCGCAACGCTGCTGGGCGAATCGAATGCAAACATCATTGAAGTGTCGCATCAGCGCACCTTTTCCGACTTGCCGGCCAAGGGCACGTTGCTCGAAGTCGTTATCGAAACGCGCGACCGTGCTCACCTGGACGAAGTCGTCGCTCATCTGCGCGCCCAGGGCTTCGAGCTCGACGTCGTATCAAATCCCGGAGGATCCCACTGATGGACGGCTCTCAAAGTGCGACTGATCGCGCCACTACTGTCGCCATGCTGCGCGAACTTGAGCGCAAGGTGCTGTGGCTGTCGTCATACATGATCCATTGCGCCAACCACGAACGCGACACCGGTGACGGCGTCAAGGTCGGCGGCCACCAGGCGTCTTCGGCGTCGATGGCAACGCTGATGACGGCGCTCTATTTCCATGTCTTGCGGCCGGAAGACCGCGTCGCGGTGAAGCCGCACGCGAGCCCGGTATTCCACGCCATCCAATATCTGCTCGGCAACCAGACACTCGACAAGCTGAAGAACTTCCGCGGCTTCGGTGGCGCGCAGAGCTATCCCTCACGCACCAAGGACAAGGACGACGTCGACTTCTCGACCGGCTCGGTGGGCCTGGGCGTGGCGCAGACCGGCTTCCAGAGCCTGATCCAGGACTATGTGCACGCCAAGGGCTGGTCGAAGGAATGGCCGAAGGGGCGCATGGTCTCGCTGATGGGCGACGCAGAGATCGATGAGGGCAACATTCACGAGGCCCTGCTCGAATACTGGAAGCATGGCACCACCAACACCTGGTGGGTGGTCGACTACAACCGTCAGAGCCTCGATAGCGTCGTCTCCGACCAGTTGTTCATGAAGGTCGCCGGGCTGTTCCAGAACCTTGGATGGCACGTTGCTCTGATCAAGTACGGCCGCCTGCTCGAAGCCGCATTCAAGGAACCGGGCGGCGATGCGATCCGGCGCTGGATCGACGATTGCCCGAACCAGCTCTATTCGGCGCTGGTGTTCCAGGGCGGAGCGGCCTTTCGCAAGCAGATGGAATCGGATCTCGCCGGCAACGCCATGGCACTGCTGATCGTGCGTCGCCACAACGACGCCGACCTCGGCCGCCTGATGACTAACCTCGGCGGCCACGACATTGAGACCATCCTTGACGTCTTCGCCTCGGCTCCGACCGACCGGCCGGTATGCTTCATCGCCTACACCATCAAGGGCCACGGCCTGCCGCTCGCCGGCCACAAGGACAATCACTCCGGCCTTATGACACGTGCGCAGATGCAGGAATTCCGCGCCCTGATGGCAATCAATCAGGGCGAGGAATGGGAGCCCTATGCGGGGCTCGGGCAGCCGGCATCGCAGGTCAAGGACTTCCTCGACCGCGTGCCGTTCAATGCCAAGGGCCGTCGCCGCTTCGAGGCGCCACGAATTCCGGTCGGCGACCCGATCGTATTGGAAGCCAAGGGCGCGATCTCGACCCAGAATGGCTTCGGCAAGATCCTCGACGACATCGCCAAGACCGGCGGACCATTGGCCGACCGCATCGTCACCACCTCGCCCGATGTCACCGTGTCGACCAACCTCGGCCCCTGGGTCAACCGGCGCGGCCTGTTCTCGATGGCGTCGAAGGACGACGTGTTCAAGGAACGCGGCCTTATGAGCCCGCAAAAGTGGGAGATGAGCCCGAAGGGCCAGCACATCGAACTCGGCATCGCCGAGATGAACCTGTTCTTGACGCTTGGTGCCGCCGGTCTGTCGCATTCGCTGTTCGGCGAACGGCTGATCCCGATCGGCACGCTGTACGATCCCTTCATCATGCGCGGCCTTGATGCGTTGAACTATGCCTGTTACCAGGACGCCCGCTTCATCGTGGTGGCGACGCCGTCCGGCCTCACCCTGGCGCCCGAAGGCGGCGCTCATCAGTCGATCTCGACGCCGCTGATCGGCCTCGCCCAGGACGGGCTGGCGAGCTTCGAGCCGGCCTACGTCGACGAGTTAGCTGTCATACTGCACTGGGCGTTTGACTACATCCAGCGCAACGGCACAGCTGACGATGGCGAGGGCTGGAGCCGCGACAACAAGGGTGGCTCTGTTTATCTCAGGCTCTCGACCCGGCCGATCGAGCAGATCAACCGGCAGCTCGACCACAAGCAGCGGCAAGACATCATCAACGGTGGTTACTGGCTGCGCCGGCCGAACCCGTCGACTTCGCTGTGCATCATCGCCATGGGCACCGTGCTGCCGGAGGCGATCGAGGCCGCGGCCTACCTCGGCCAGGAACGCTCCGGTATCGGCGTACTGGCGATCACCAGCGCCGACCGCCTGTCGGCCGGCTGGCATGGTGCCCAACGCGCCCGCGAACAGGGCGACGCCAACGCCCGCTCGCACATCGAAACCTTGCTCGACGAACTGCCACGCGACGCCGGACTGGTCACGGTCTGCGACGCACATCCGGAAACGCTGTCCTGGCTCGGCGCCGTAAAGGGTCATCGCGCCCGGGCGCTTGGGCCCGAGCATTTCGGCCAATCGGGCTCCATCCCCGAGTTGTTTGCACATTACGGTCTGGACGTTGCCGCTATCGTTCGCGCCGGTCGGGCCATGCGGCAGGGTTTGTGAAAACGCATAATTTGCCAGAATTGCGCTGAGGTACTGGTGTCGGGCGGTTGCTCGTACTAGCATCAGGGGTGCATCAACGCGGCCGCCCCTGATTCCAGGGAAATGAGAGCCGCGAACGTGAGCATTGGTTCAATTGGCCTTCCCGGGAGGACGCCACGGCATGTCGACTGTCAACAGACGTAAATTCCTTAAGACCGCCAGCGCGGGCGGTGTAGCAGCAGCCGCTGCCACGGTGGCGGCACCTGCAATCGCGCAGACCAATCCGGAAGTGAAGTGGCGCATGCAGGCCAGTTGGCCGAAGTCGCTCGACACGCTGTACGGCGGTGCCGAATTGATCTGCAAACGCGTTGGCGAGTTGACCGACGGCAAGTTCCAGATTCAGCCGTTTGCCGCTGGTGAAATCGTCGGCGGCTTGCAGGTGCTCGATGCGGTGCAAAACAACACCGTCGAGTGCGGCCACACCGCGCTCTACTACTACTTCGGCAAGGATGACTCGTTCGTGTTCGGTTCGGCGCTGCCGTTCGGCATGAACAGCCGCATGCAAAATGCGTGGCTGTACCATGGTGGCGGTATGGATCTGCTGAACGAGTTTCTCAAGGAATACAACACCATCACCTTCCCAGGCGGCAACACTAACTGCCAGATGGGCGGTTGGTTCCGCAAGCCCTTGAAGACGGTCGACGATCTGAAGGGCGTGAAGATGCGACTTGGCGGCTTCGCTGGTCGGATCGTCACTCGCGTCGGCATGGTGCCGCAGCAAATTGCCGCCGGCGACATCTACCCGTCGCTCGAGAAGGGCACCATCGATGGCGCCGAGTGGGTCGGCCCCTACGATGACGAGAAGCTTGGCTTCGCCAAAGTCGCGAAGTTCTACCATTACCCAGGCTGGTGGGAGCCGAACTCCACATCAAACTTCATTGCCAATGTCGAAAAGTACAACGCACTGCCGAAGAACTACCAGCAGGCGCTGCAGACGGCATGCGTCGAAACGACGATGTGGGTGATGTCGAAGTACGACGCCGTCAACGCTGCCGCTTTGAAGCGGCTGGCCTCACAGGGCGCGGCGCTGACGCCGTTCTCGCCGGAGATCATGGACGCCTGCTACAAGGCGGCCCACGAACTCTATGCCGAGATCAACGCCAAGAACCCGAAGTTCAAGAAGCTATACGATAGCTATACCGCGTTCCAGAACGACGGTTACCTGTGGCACCAGATCGCCGACTACACCATGGACAGCTACATGATCCGCTACCGCAATCAGCAAAAATAAGCGCGGTTGTTGAAGGAAAATGGAGGCGGGAAGCGTAAGCTTCCCGCCTTTTCTGCGTTGAAACTCAGTTGAACACAACGCCGCTCGTCTGCGCCCGCAGTCGCGGATCGTGCGAGCGCACCGTCACCGGCCGGCCGTCGAGGATCTCGAAGCAGCGCGCGAGCGTGTCGTCCTCCAGCCGCCGCATGGCTTCGTGCGTGAAAAACGTCAGGTGCGGAAACAGGATGACATTGTCGCGGCCGAACAGTGGGCTCAGCATGTGCCCCGATTTACGCAACGGCTCGACCGAATAGACATCGAGGCCGGCGCCGGCGATGCGACCCTGGACAATCGTCTCGACCAGCGCCGCCTCGTCGATGATGGCGCCGCGCGATACATTGATCAGGATAGCCGACGGCTTCATCGCCGCAAGCTGCTTTGGCCCGATCAGGTGGCGGGTCGCCTCATTCAGCACGCAGTGGACCGACACAAAGTCGCACCGGACTAGCATGGCCAGAAGATCCTCGCACTTCTCGACACCGGCCGTCTGCATGGTCGCGGCATCGACGTTCGGATCGAAGCCCAGCACCCGCGCGCCGAAGCCTGCGCCCGCCATCCGCGCCATGCTGCGGCCTATTGCGCCGACACCAACCAGCCCCAGCGTCTTGCCCGAGATGTCCTGGCCGAGCCATCGGCCTTCCGGCCAGATCCAGCCATCGCGCGCGACCGCGCCTGAAATTGCCGGCAACCGTTTGGCGAGCGCGATCAGCAACGCGAATGCGCCTTCCGCCACCGTCACTTCGGCATACTCCGGCACATTGACCACCGGGATGCCGCGCGCGCGTGCCGCTGGAATGTCGATTGCATCAATGCCAACGCCGTACTTGACGATGCCCTTGAGCTTGCGCGCCGACGCGATCACACCAGCCGAGATCGGCGTGTAGCACATCAAGATCAGGTCGGCGTCGGCGACCGCTTCACACAGGGCGGCCTCGGCGATACCGTCCGGCAGCGTGACGAGTTCGACACCGCGCGCCCGCAATCCCGCATCGATGCCTGGACATTCGAGTTCCTGATCGGTGCGAATGGCTTTCATCGCGCGCCCTTTTTTGGAGTAGCGGAAGGTCACGTCCGATCAATGGACTTCGCCATGGACGCGCGTCAAGACATCGACGATCACCGGCACCTCGTCGGGTTTCAGATGACCATGTTTCGCAAGGAACTCGGCCAGTGGTTGCCGATTGCTCTTGCCGACCAGTTTGCCATCCTGCGGTTCCAGCGACGCGCGCGCGAACTCAGCGGCGGTGCCGTGACATGCCGTGCACTTCTGCTGGAACAGCGGCGCCGACTTCGATTGCGCCAACAGCATGTCGTAGATCTCGTCGACGAGTTCCGACCCCATTTGGTGCTGGCCCATGAAGCGCTTCAGGTCCTGCCTGTGGTGAGCGCCAAGCAATTTGCCGTCCTCGACGATCAAATGCGTACGCGCGAACGTCGCCGAATGGCCATGGCACTCGGCACAGCGCTGATCCCAGAACTGGTGCACGTCGGCGGCGACGACCGGGTGGCTAAGCAGACCGGTGAGTACGATACTCATCGCCAAGACAAGGCTGCGCATATTCATTTCCGTTCCGATCGATCATCCTCGACGACGGAACAATATAACGCGGTGTCCGGACGGCGCCTTGCGGGTGATCAAGGCGCCGGCGCGGAAATCAAGCCGGTGCGCGTGTCAGATCGGGTACCGGCCGGCGGGTCGCCGGATTGTCGGCGAGGATCTGCTCGAGGGCGTGCGCCACTTCGAGCACGAGGCCGTCGGAGCCGTTAGGGCCGATGATCTGGATGCCGAACGGCATGCCGAATTCATCGATGCCGCAGGGGATCACGGCGGATGCCGCCATCACCATGGTCGGGGCGTATGCGATGGTCATCCAGCGGGTGTAGTTCGGCATTTCTTCGCCGTTGATCGCCGCCGGGAACCACTCGGCATGCGGGAACGGCGACACGGCGGCGGCCGGGCAGATGAGAATGTCGACTTCCTCGAAGAACGTCAGGAACTTCTTGTAGATCTGCGCCTGCCTGACACCGGCGGCGGCGAACTCGGCCATCGTCACCTGCAAACCGCGTTCGGTGCCGTCGATGACATTGCGGTCGAGCAACTCGCGGTATTTGGTCAGCCGCTCGCCATGCGCGCCGACGAAGTTCATGGCGCGATAGGCGTCGAACACCGTGTGGATGCCCTCGAACTCGGGATCGATGTACTGCACTTCGGCGAACACGTTGCCGAACGTCTTGACGCGCGACTGGAAGGTGCGGGCGATACCCTCGTCGATGGGTGCGCAACCGAGGTCGGTCGAAATCGCGACGCGAATGCCGCCGAGGTCGACGTCGATCAGATATTCCGGAATGCGCATGGCGTTGTCATTCGACCAGGGATCGCGATTGTCGACGCCAATCTGGGCGCGCAGCAGCAGATGCGCATCGGCGACCGAGCGGCCCATCGGCCCATTGACCTGGAACGGTGACAACCCCATCGCGCGGTCGGGTGTCGGCACCAGTCCCGGCGACGGGCGGAAGCCGACGACGCCACAGAACGCAGCCGGCGTGCGCAGGCTACCGGCATAGTCGGAGCCGGTCGCAATCGGCAACTGTCCCAACGCAAGTGCCACCGCCGAACCGCCAGACGAACCGGCGCAGGTCTTCGAAGCGTCGAACGGATTGCCGGTCGCGCCATAGACGCGGTTGCGGGTGTTGGCGCCGGCGCCAAACTCGGGCGTGTTGGTCTTGGCCAGGATCACCGCGCCGTGGCCGCGCAGCTGCGCGATGCCGACGTCGTCCTCTTTCGGCACGTGATCCTTGTAGATCAACGAGCCCCAGGTGGTCTTGAGGCCGGCGGTCGCCTGCAGATCCTTCACGCCGAGCGGCAAGCCGTGCAGGAGACCCAACTCATCGCCGCGCATGACCTGGTTTTCGGCCTGCTTGGCAGCCTTCCGCGCCGCCTTCTCGTCGATCGCGACGAGGGAATTGAAGGTCTTGTTGGTGGCCTCTATGCGCTTCAGGCAGCTTTCTAGAAGTTCAACCGGCGAAAGGCGCTTGGCCCCGATCAGGCGGCGGGCGGTAACGGCTGAGAGATCGCAAGGCTCGGTCATGGGTTGTGGTCCGGGGCGAGGTTGGGGCGTTCCCCTGCGTAGCGTGTCGGAGCGCGAAGAGCGAGGATGGATTGCGAGAAAATGGCTAGCGAGCTTGAGGGGACAACCACGGGTCCAGACGAACTCACTGCAACCACTATCATTTCTCCAAGTCGGAAGCGTTCGTCGTCCGACCCGGCCGGCAAAGATCCCGGACAAAGCCCGTCCGCAAGCGACAGGTTCCGTCGCAACAACTGTGCGAGCTTTCCGGATACGTGAAATGATTGTATGAACACCATAAAATGAACGGTAGCCGCTCATGAACAAGCACGAGCACGGATCGAGCCAGTTCAGTTGAACTGTGACGAATGAGCGAAATCGGCAACCAGCCCCGGCACCTGCCCTTGCACTCGCCACCCTGCCCACAAATTCGCCAGCCCCGCCGCGCGATGACACTGGACAGGCAGGCGTCGCAGCCGCACCCTGTGGCCGGCATCGAATTCAACACGGAGAGTACGAGTATGATCGCGACACGAATCGGGCGGATCGGCGCAGCGTCGATCGCGGCGGCATTGCTGGCATTGTCGCCAGTGCCAGCCGTTGCCCAAGACGCCCCGAAGCTCAAGGTGATGGGCATGCCGCTGGCCACCGGCAATATCCAGAAGAACCGGGAGCAGCCGTTCTTCGAGAAGCTGAAGGAAACCACCGGCATCGAGGCCGACTACAAGGTACTCGACCAGACCGGCATCAAGGAATTCGAGCAACTGCGCATTGGCAAGTCCGGCCTGTTCGACATCATCGGCCTGCGCCTGGGGCAAGTGTCGCGCGACGAACCGACCATCCTCGGCCTCGACCTCGTCGGCCTCAACACCGACTACGACACCGCCCGCAAGGTAGTAACGGCCTACCAGGGCGTCGTCGGCGAGCGGCTCGAAAAGCAGTTCAACATGAAGCTGCTCGGCGTGTGGCCGTTCGGCCCGCAGCTGATCTTCTGCAAACCGGCGATCACCGGTCTCGACGACCTCAAGGGCAAGAAGGTGCGCATCCTCGACGGCGTGATGGCGAAGGTGATGGAGAAGGTCGGCGCGACGCCGGTCACCATGGCGTTCGGCGAAGTCAGCCAAGGCCTGTCGCTCGGCACCATCGATTGCGCCGTCACCGGCCCAAGCTCGGCCAACTCCGCCGGTTGGCCGGAAAGCGCGACGCACGTCTATCCGCTCGCTCTGCAGGTCGCCGTGCAGGGATATGCCATAACGCTCGGCGCCTGGAACAAGTTGACGCCCGACCAGCAAGGCAAGCTTAAAGGCGCAATCGAAAAACTCACCAGCGACATCTGGGCCTACTCGAAGGAACTGTGGGACGACGGCATGCGCTGCAACGCCGGCCAGGATCCGTGCACCACCGGCAAGAAGTATGCCCTCAAGACGGTGCCGATCAAACCGGCCGACGTCGACTTCGTGAAGTCCGCCGTGCGCGACATCTCATTCCCCGCCTGGGCGGAAGCCTGCGACAAGGTCAATCCCGGCTGCGCCGATGCGTGGAAAAAGACCGTCGGCCCGATCATCGGCATGAAGTGAGCCACCAACGCCAATCGCAATCGCCGGCGCCATTTTCCGGCGCCGGCACTCCTTCATGATCGGTACCGCAATGAAATCAATCGAACGGCTGGCAGCACTGCTGTTCGGCTTTGTTTTTCTCGGTCTCGCGTTTGCGGTCGCCGTCGAAACCATCATGCGCAAGGTCTTCAACAAGTCGCTGCAGGGCGTCGATGAACTCGGCGGCTATGTGCTGGCGATCGGCGCCGGGCTGGCCTTCGCCATCACCTTGTTGTCGCGGGCGCATATCCGCATTGACGTCGTGCACGACATCCTGCCACGGCCATTGCGCATCTTGATGAACTGCCTCGCGGTGCCGGCACTCGCTGCCTGCGCCTTCGCGGTGCTGACGCTGGCAGGAATCGCGCTGCAGGACACCATTCAATATAGCGCGACGGCGCAAACGCCATGGGCGACGCCGCTGAAGTACCCGCAAGGGCTGTGGGTCGGCGCGCTGGCGGTGTTCGCGGTTTGCGCGGCCTATGAGACCGCGACGCTTGCGTCGCTGATCGTGCGCGGCCGCTTCGACGAGATCGACCGCAGCTACGGCCCGCGCGGCACCAAGGACGAGCTCGCCGACGAACTCGCCGACATCAAGGCGCGCGGCGTCACAGCCATCGATGCGCCAATGACTGCCGCCGACCGTCGGAGGCCATCATGAGCACCGTAGCTGTCGGGATCACCGGCTTTCTCGTCATGGTCGGCCTGATGCTGCTCGGCATGCCGATCGCCGCCGTCATGCTGCTGCTCGGCCTCGTCGGCGGCGTCGCGGCGTTCGGAACGGCGTTCTTCACCTCTTCGGCCTCCATCGCCTGGAGCGTGATGAGCGAGAACAATCTGACGTCCATCCCGCTGTTCGTGCTGCTCGGCGAATTCCTGCTGCGCTCCGGCATGGCCGACCGCATGTACACCGTGTTCGCGGCCTGGCTCGGTCGGCTGCCGGGCGGGCTTTTGCACACCAATATCGGCTGCTGCGCGCTGTTCGCCGCAACCTCGGGCTCGTCGGTCGCGACCGCCGCCACCATCGGCACCGTGGCGCTGCCGTCGTTGAAGAAAAACGGCTATCCGATGTCGGATTCTTTGGGCTCGCTTGCAGCCGGCGGCACCCTCGGGATCATGATTCCGCCGAGCATCAACTTCATCATCTATGGATCGATGACCAACACCTCGGTCGGCAAGCTGTTCATTGCCGGTATTATTCCAGGGCTGATGCTGTCCAGCCTGTTCATGGTGTGGATCTATCTTAGCCACGCCTTCCGCGCCGACAAGGTGCCGGTGATCGACGTTCCCTGGGCGGAGCGCATCCGACTGCTGCGCTACCTATTCGAGCCGGTCGTGGTGTTCGGCATCGTCATGGGCACGCTGTACGCGGGCATTGCGACCGCGACGGAGAGTGCTGCGCTCGGTCTCGTCGCGGCGTTCGTTTTCATCGTCGCGCAAGGCAAGCTGTCGCTGTCACTGCTCGAAAACTGCTTCCTGTCGAGTGCCCGCACCACCGGCATGATCCTGCTGATCGTGGTCGGCGCCTTCGTCTTGAACCTCGCCCTCAGCCTGTCGGGCGTCGGCGAGGCGATGACCAAGTGGGTGACCGGTTTCGGCCTCGGCCGTGTGCAGTTGCTGATGGTGCTGATCGTGTTCTACCTCATCCTCGGCATGTTCATGGATACGCTGTCGATGATGGTGGCGACCATTCCGCTGGCCTATCCGGTAGTGTCGTCGGTCGGCGTCGATCCGATCTGGTTTGGCGTGTTCATCGTGCTGATGTGCGAGTTGGGCCTGATTACGCCGCCGGTCGGCATGAACTTGTTTGTCGTGCAAGGCATCCGCACCGATGGTGGCCCAGTCGCGGACGTCATTCGCGGCGCCATTCCCTATGCCGTGATCATGATCCTGTTCGCGATGCTGCTGATCGTGCTGCCGGGCCTCGCCACCTGGTTGCCAAATTTGATGCGGGGGTGAGACAATAAACTACGGGCGCGGCGTCTTGCCCGTGCCCAGATCCCAGTACAGCCCCGCCATCAGTTCCGCCGCCGATAGCGACACCGACATCAACAGATGTTCGTCGGGCGCGTGTTGCGAGCACCCGGCGTAGGAGTGCGGCACCCAGATCGTCGGCAGCCCCAGGATATGCTGGAAGGCGTCGTTCGGCACGCCGCCGCCGGTGCCCGGCAACACGGCGGGTTTGAGCGCGTTGGACTTGCCAATGGTGGTCTCGAACGAGGCCTTCACCCACTGCGCCCAGGGATGGTCGGGATCGGTGCGGGTGGCGTGGAACTTGCCGCTCTCGGCCGGTTGCTCGATTTTCACTCTGTGAAAGCCGTGCGAATCAAGATGTTCGCGCAGAGCGGGCAGAATGCGATCCTCGTCGGTACCGACTACATAGCGCAGCTGGCAGCGGGCGCGGGCCACCGGCGCAATCGCATTGACCGGCGCTTCCGGAATGCCGGACTTCATGGCCAGCACCGCGAAGCTGTTCCAGGCGTAAACCTTCTCGGGTCCACTCAAGCCGGGTTCGCCCCACCATCCGTCTATCGTCGGGCCGTCGGCGCCGCCATCGATGGTCACGTCGGCTAACGCGGCACGGATGTTGGCGGCAATCGCCGGTGGCCGCCAGGCGGCAATCTTGATCTCACCTGTCGGGGTGGTGATGGTCGCCAGCGCGTGCGCAAGTATGATGCCGGGATCAGCGAGCAGCCCGCCCCAATTGCCGGAGTGATGGCCGCCGACGCGCATGTCGCAAACCAGATCGAACAGCGCGCCGCCGCGATTGCCAAGTACGATCGTTGGCCGCTCGGCGGTCGCGCGCGGCCCATCCGAGCCGATGAAAACATCGGCGGCGAAATCGGCCTTGTTGGCGCGGATGGCATCGTGCAGACCGGCCGACCCTGTCTCCTCAGCGGTTTCGATGATGTATTTGACATTGAAGCCGAGGTTACCGCCACGTTCCTCCATCACACAGCGGAGCGCGGCCATGTTGATCGTATGCTGACCCTTGTTGTCGGCGGTGCCGCGACCGTAGAGGCGATCACCATCGCGCATCACCACCCAAGGTCCGGCGCCCTTGGTCCACAGCGCATCCTGGCCGCGAATGACGTCACCATGACCATAGCCGAGTATGGTCGGTAGCTTCGGATCCTCAATGCGCGTCGCGAGCAGCACAGGGCCCTGCCCGGCAACCGGATTCGGATAGAGCTTGTAGGTGAAGCCGAGCGCCTCAAAGGCCGGGCCAATCTCCTGCTTCAGATAGGCTTCGAGTTGCGGCAAGGAGGCAGGCAACTGCTGGCTCTCGGTGCGAAACGCCACCCGCCGCGCCATCTCGGTTTCGAACGTACCGCCCGTCACATAAGCCCGCGCCATGCCAATGGCACCGGACCTGGTTCCCTTCACTGCCGCATCCATCGCCTTGGCCCTGCTCCGCAAATTGTCGCTGCTCGAAGTCACAGTGTGCCAGCCCCGGCGAGCACGCAAGCACCGGTCGAAATTCCGCATGACTGGCATGCCTTGTGTTGCCGATCCCGTGGCCCCAAGTTCGCGCCAATTCCAATTCAATGTACCCGTCGATTTTCGGGCTAGGGCGGCCAAGCGCGCTAGGATGCAGACGACAAGGGGGGCGAGGCGTGGCGTCGCACGAGCACCGATCGCTGAGCTCAATCGCGGCGACGATTAGGAACAGCGGGCGGGCCGGACAGGGTAGCACACCGCTGCTCGGGTTCTTCTGGGTCACGCTCGCCATGATCTGCTTCTCCGGCCTCGCCGCGTTCGGAAAGCACGCGGCAAAGGCGGGTATTGATCCGCTCCAGGTGATCTTTTTTCGCAACATGTTCTGTATTTTGTTCATGCTGCCGCTGCTCGTGGTGCGCGGGCCATCGCTGATGAAATCGGGACAGATCAAGTTCTATACCGTGCGCGCCACTCTCGCCTTCTTGTCGATGATGGCCTGGTTCTATGCCCTCGCGCTGATCCCACTAGCCGAACTCACTTCAATTGGCTTCCTCGGCCCCTTGTTCGCCACCCTGTTCGCCATCGTGTTCCTCGGCGAAGTCGTTCGCATGCGGCGCATATCGGCGCTGGCGGTGGGCTTTGTCGGCGCCATGATCATGCTGCGACCCGGCGGCACCACGTTCGGCCTCGGCCAAGCGCTGGCGCTGTTCTCGGCGATCTCAGCCGGTGTCGTCGGACCGATGCTGAAACAGATGACGGCCAAGGACGACGCCGACAAGATCGTATTCATCTCGAACATGCTGACGTTACCGATCTCATTGATTCCGGCGCTGTTCGTATGGGTGTGGCCGGCACCCGAACTATGGCCGTATCTCGTCGGCATGGGATTGTGCGCGGTCATCGGCCACATCTCGCTGATGCGCGGCTTTGCCACCACCGACGCGTCACTGGTCTTCACCTACGAATTCTCGCGGCTGCCATTCGCGGTGATGGTCGGCTATTTCCTATTCCACGAGAACATCGACATCTGGACCATTGTCGGCGCCACGGTGATTTTCTGTTCCGCCTTCTACATTACCCGGCGCGAGGCTCAGATCCACGCAGCGCGCGACCGGGTCGGCGTGCGCGATGTGACGCATCCGCTGTCGTTGACACCAGTCGGAGCGATGACGTTTTAGCAGGCTGATCAATCGTCGGCTTCGTCAACCGTCGAGGGATCGATTGGCGCGGCACCTGCCAGTTGATATCCGACTCTGACCAGATAAAGCCCGCTTGGCGGCGCGACGACGCCACAAGCGGTGCGATCACGCGCCTCAAGGGCCCGAGCAAGGTCGCGAGGTCGCCATTTGCCTTGGCCGACAAGCTTCAGGCTGCCCACCATCGAGCGTACTTGATTGTGGAGAAAAGCGCGCGCCGAGGTCTCGACATGAATTTCGTCGCCGACCCGCCTGACGTCGAGTTGATCGAGGGTGCGTAACGGCGATTTCGCCTGGCAGGCAGATGCCCGGAAGGTCGTGAAATCATGCTGGCCTAGGATGCCCTGCGCGGCTTCATGCATCGCTTCGGTATCGAGCGCATAAGGAATCGACCAGACACGATCGAGATCGAGCGCCGGCGGCGCCCGGCGGTTGAGGATGCGATAAAGGTAATGCCGCGAGGTCGCCGAGAACCGCGCGTCGAAATCCGAGGCCGCATCATCGCAGGTGATGATCGCGATGGGCGCTGGCTTTAGGTGAAAATTCAACGCCTCGCGGATCTTCAGTGCCGACCGGGCACTTTTGAGATCGACGTGCGCGACTTGACCCAGCGCGTGCACGCCGGAATCAGTGCGGCCCGCGCCACGCACGAAGACCGTTTCACCGGTGAACCGGAGGAATGCGGCCTCGATCGCCCCTTGCACGGTCGGCATACCCGGCTGCGACTGCCAGCCAGTGAAAGTCGTTCCGTCGTATTCGATGGTCAGGCGGTAGCGCGGCATGGTGGCTCGTCGGCTTGGTGCTTGGCGCCGTCTTACCAGAGTTGAGGCTACGACCATCCGCAAAAAATCGCTCGTCAACGGGGGCGGTGATGTCGCCTCGCGCCCCGCACCTCGTCACACCCAGCAAGTAGGGATCAGTGATGCGCCTGCTTACGGACATGGCGCTTGGTTACGCGCGGACCGTCGACGCCCACGGCACCGTTCCGACGGTTGCCGACTTGCGGATTGGTGCCGAGCGCCGTGAAGCCACCCGAGCGAGTGCCGCCGTCGCTCTCACCGCCACCATTGCCGCCACCGTTGTTGCCGCTATCGGCCGCCTTGTGCTCGATGGTTCGGCTAAAGCTCAAGCTCACCGGCGTCTTGTTCGGATTGATGATCATGAGGTTCTGGGTAGGTAGCGGGCGATAAACCCGTACGCCCTGCTCAATGGTGACGACAGCACCATAATAGGGACGCGGCTCGATGCGCACGAGACCACCGTCATAGGCTGCGGCGGAAGTCGCGCCGAGCGCGACAATGGCAGCGGTGGCAATCAACAACGGGCGAAAACGCGACATGACCAACTCCTTGGACGGCGAAGCCGAGATCAAACCCGGCGATTGCCGTTGAAATTAGCCGTCGTTGCGTTTTCGTACAGAAGGAAATCCGCGCGCAGGGTTAACCGTCGGGGTTAAGGACCGTGCCGGCGGCAACCGCAAACCCGCGCAGCAGTTCGGCAGCCGCCATCGGCTTCTTTCCGGCCCGCTGCAAGAGCGTCAGGCGCACCGCTCCATCACCGCACGCGATCGTCAACTCGCCGTCAATTGTGGTGCCTGGCGCGCCTCCGCCATCGGCAAGTTGCGACCGCAACACCTTGATGCGCTCGATGCCTGCCGCCGTCATGAAATCGAAGTAGGCGGCCGGAGACGGGGATAGCCCGCGAATGTGGTTATGCACATCGCGCGCTGGCTTCGAGAAGTCGATCCGCGCTTCCGACTTGTCGATCTTGCGAGCGTAGGTGGCGCCCTCGGTCGACTGAGGCCGCGCTTCGAGGCTGCCGCGTTCGAGTGCGGCCAGTGCGCGCACCATCAAGTCGCCGCCGCGCCTTGCCAGATCGTCGTGCAAGTCGCCGGTGGTTGCATCGGGGCCGATCGCCACCCGCTCGGCGAGACACACAGGCCCGGTGTCGAGCCCGGCGTCCATGCGCATCACCATGATGCCGGTCTCCATGTCGCCAGCCATGATTGCACGATGGATTGGCGCCGCACCACGCCAGCGCGGTAGCAACGACGCATGCAAGTTGAGACAACCGTGACGCGGACAATCGAGTATCGCCTGCGGCAGCAGCAGCCCGTATGCGACAACAACCGCAACATCGACGTCATGCGCCTTCATCCGCGTGACCGCTTCGGGTCCGCGCAAGTTCAGCGGTGTGAATATTGGAATGCCAGCCTCGGCCGCGAACTTGTGTACCGGTTGCGGCCGCTCGGCCTGCCCTCGTCCGGCCGGACGTGGTGGCTGGCAATATACCGCAACCACCTCGTGCCCGGCACCGATGATCTCAGCCAGCGTGCTGACCGAAAACACCGGCGAGCCCATGAACACGACGCGCAAGGTCATGAGGTGGGAACGCCCTTTGCCGCCTTCTTGAATTTGCGGATCACCATGTCCCGGCGCAACTTGGAGAGAAAATCGATGATCAGGCGGCCATCGAGGTGATCGATCTCATGCTGGATCGCGGTGGCGAGCAACCCGTCGGCCTCGAGTTCCTTGGTCGCCCCGGTTTCATCGACATAGCGCACGCGAAGCGTACTTGGCCGCTCGATATCGACATGGGTATCCGGGATCGACAGGCAGCCTTCCTCGTGCAGGCGAAGTTGATCGCCGAGCTTGAGGATTTCCGGATTGATCATCGCGATCGGCTGCGGATCTTCATTCTTGTCAGTGACGTCGAGCACGAGGAGCCGGCGCGGTACCGCCACCTGAATGGCGGCAAGACCGACACCCGGCGCGTCGTACATCGTCGCCAACATGTCGGCGACCAGCCGACGAATGTCGTCGTCCACCCGTTCGACCGGCTTGGAGACCTGACGCAGGATGGGATCGGGCAGTTTTATGATCGGAAGCAGAGCCATGATGCGGCTGAGATATGATAGCGGGCGCCATCGGTCAACCGCGAGGACGGCGCCACGCCTCCGCTATTGGCTGGCGAGCGGCATTTCTACCAGTCCGCGATTGGCAGCCGGCGCTAGCAGTTGGTCACTCGCCACACTCGTATCACACGCATTTAGATTGAATCCGGCGCGTGCGCCCTCGTCGAACCCACGCGGCAACCGACCGACGGCCATCGCAAGCATCACGCCCACCGCCCCGACGCGCCGCTTGATGCCGAAGACGCCACCGTCGCATGCGACCGAGCAGACGGTGAAATCTTCGATCCAACGGTCGCAGCGCGCTTCGACCGGCGGCAGCAGGCGGCCTGCGGTGACCACATAGACCTGCGCCCGAACGAGCCCCGCATCTCGATTGACGGCGGCGCCGTTGGGCAACAGCATGGCTCCTGCTACATCGCCGCCGGCCACGCTCACGCGCAGCATCAAGTCGGAGACCGGGCGCCGTTGAACGCGGCCACTGGCCACATCTGGAATGATGATTTCAAGTTGCGCCACGCCAGCCGGTGCCTTCGGCCGCAATTCGAATTCGGCGACGTCTGCGCGCATTCTCACCGGCTGCGCCGACGCCGTCACGACGGCTAGCAAGAGACAGGACAGGGTGTAGATAGCAAGCCACATCGGCGACGCTCCGCGATCAACGAATCTGATGCGACGATTATAACCGAAGCCTCAGCCCTTGCCGGCCCGGCGGAGCGCACGGGCCAACCCATCGACTTGGGCCGGGTCGGGCGACACGAAATCGATATTGCCGCCATCATTCGTGACGATCGATAACCGATAGAGTCGAATGCTTGTCGCCCGCCCGATGTCGATCAGGCTGGTCAGTCCGACCACGGCAAAGAATATTGTTGCCAGCAGAAAGCGCTCACGCCAACCGGCCTGAACCACCAACACCATGAAAATGGCGGCGACGACAAGATAAGCCGAGTAATTGAGCATGCTGGCCAGCACATCGCGCTCCTGGTGCGCCGACATCTGGAAGCTTCGAACATCGGCCAGCAGCAGGCGTCGACTACCGACGCGCAGGACGTCACCTCCCGTTCCAGTGATATCCCAGGGATTATTGGCAACGATCTTAGGTTGCATCTCAGACTCAAGAACATTGCGGCATTCGACGGTCGTAAGAGCCTGCCATAGACCCGTCACGAAGTCGCTAACGTTGGATGGCCTATTTCAAAGCCACGGCCACAAGATACCGGCATGGCCGCGTGCTGCGGTTGGCGAAGGTACAGTCACTGGCAGTGCCGAGTTCAAGGCAATCGCCAGGGCCCAGTTCGTGCGTTTCCGCGCCCTCAACGAATGTCAGATGGCCTTCCTGAACCCAAATTTGATGGCGGGTGAAGCCATAGTTGTTTGCCGGATAACTAACGCTCGCGCCCGCTGGCAACTCTGCCACGACGAGATCCAGTGGCCCGCCTGGGCGCGGTGACACCGAACGGCGAATGTATTTGCTATCGGGATCTTGCCAGACATGCTGATCACCCGCCCGCGAGATCCGCCCACCATCACCCTCCGCCCGCGACAGCAAAGTGGACATGGTGAGACCGAACGCACCACAAAGCCGACCAAGCAGCGCCGCTGTCGGGCTCGATTCGCCACGCTCGACCTTGCTGATCATGGCGCGCGACACTCCAGAACGTTCGGCGACATCGGCCAGCGACCAGCCGCGCGCCTCCCGCTCGGCCCTGATCCGGGCTGCGATGCGAGATGTGGGATCCGCCATGATAGTGGACATACCTCCACTTTTATGGATATTTTTGAATGATGCAAGTGACAAGTCAAGCGTGGCGAGGCCCATGGAAATTGGACACAACGGCGGCCCGCCGCTTGAAGACGACGAAGAGCCGCCAGGCAA
This sequence comes from uncultured Alphaproteobacteria bacterium, assembly GCA_963732635.1. GTDB lineage: Bacteria > Pseudomonadota > Alphaproteobacteria > Rhizobiales > Hyphomicrobiaceae > JAKFWF01. Next base: position 14,999 of record CAVTAL010000020.1, on the reverse strand, counting down.
GATCCTGTTTCTAGGTTGGGCATGGCGCCAGGCCCGAAAGCAAGCGTTCACCGCGCCGACCACCGAGATCATGCTGTTCAGGCTGGCTCGCGCCGAAGCGGCTGGCCTAAGCTATGACGAGTACATGTTGCGATTGCTCGACACCGGCCGACATCCGCAGGTCGGCGATCCGCCGCCGAGCCATTGAACCGGAAAATCGGCTGCTACGTCCCAATCTTGTCATCACGAATCTTTAGATTTGTAACTGGTATTGCACTGTTGCGCGCAATCACCCACATCATGCGCACGAGCTGAACCCTCGAAGGGAGGAACACTGTCAATGTCACCTGAAGAACGCGACATGATCGAAGGCGTTTTCGAGCGCATGCGCTCAGTTGGCCCGATCGAGAAGGATCCGCAGGCCGAAGCCCACATCAACGCTTCGGTCCGGCAAATCAGGGATTCGGCGTACATGCTGGTGCAGACGGTGGTGGTCCAGGATCAAGCCTTGCAGCAGTCCGAAGCGCGCATGCAGGAACTTGAGGAGATGGTCAACCAGCTACAGGCACAGCTGGAGCAGGCGCAGTCGCAGGCAAAACCGTCGTCGGGCGGCAGTTTCCTCGGCGGCATTTTCGGTGGTTCGAAACCGGCCCCGGCAGCCCCGCAGGCGTCATCACCATGGGGCGGCAGCGTGCCGCCGGTCGGCCGTCAGTCGGCCGGATATTCGGGTCCGGCTGCGCAGCGTAGCGGCGCGCCATGGGGTGGCCCGGCACCTCAGCAGGGTGGTTTCAACCAGGGTGGTTATGCCCAACAACCGATGCAGGCCCAGGCACCGCAATCGAGCGGTGGCGGTTTCATGCGGTCAGCGATGACGACGGCTGCGGGCGTCGCCGGTGGCGTGCTGGTCGCCGGCGCGATCGGCAACATGATGCGCGGTCACGGCAACGAAAGTGGCGCGCACTCGACTTCAGGTGATGGCATGTCGCCGCAGCCAAACTACCAGGACGCGAGCAGCAACGACCAGGGCGGCACCTACAGCGCGCAGCCTCAATATCAGGATGCATCGAGCAACGACCAGGGCAACTACGACAACGATGCTGCCGACGATGCGGCTACCGATGCCGAGTTCGATAACGATGCCGGCGGCTGGGGCGGTGGCGACACCGAAACCTGAGGTCTTTGCGAACAATTAGGCCGGCGCCGTGCGTGCGTTGCGTCTGAGGCGAAAAACGGCGTGGCGCCCGCACTCAGCGGGTCCGCGCCGCTTTAATTTCGTGACCGCGCCGGCTTTTGCGCAACGTCGTTGGGTCGGCCCGCTTCCAAGACTGGCACCGATCGCCCTCAGGTCGCATTGACGCGATACGTCGCGGACAAGGTGTGAGCAGAACCTGGCGCGACGTGCACGATGTCATCGCCTGCGCTGCATGTTTCTACACAGACCATCCGTCGCCAACCGTCCGGTCCCATGTCGCCAAGGCGCGCGGCCTTTGCCGTCCACGGGTTCCACACCACCGTCGAACGACTGCCAGACTTGGTGATCTCGATGCGCCGCCTCAACCCGCGATCGACGATGGCGGCAGTGCCGGTGTGCTCGTCATAAATGCGGTCCACTTCAGCCGTGAAGCCGACGTCACCTGTCTGTAGCTTGCGTGCGTTGTCATCGAGTTTGTCGATGTAGCTCCGGCCATCAAAACCCTCAACCGTCACGTCGGCAATATCTCCGACGGCGAAATAAGTGTGCAGCGCCTGGGTCAGCGCGAAAGCATCGGTGCCGGTGTTCTCGCTCGAGAGGGCAAGGGTCAACGTCTCGCCGAGCGTTATCTGCATCCGGGCCCGCGCAGCATGCGGCCAGAGCGTGCGATCGGCCTCGGTCGTGCGAGTGGACAACTGCACCCGCACCCGAGCCACTGACTGTTCGGCGCCATCGACTGTCCATAACCGCGTCCGCACGAAACCATGCGCCGGCTTCGACGCATCGGTCGGATGGTTTGCGAACCACGGCCAGCACACCGGCGTGCCGCCTCGTACCGGCTTTGAAGTGCCTAGTCGCTCCATCGGCGACATCCAGATCACTGGCGCATGCCCCTTGGGCTGCCAACTCATGAGCTGCGCGCCCTGCAGCGCCACCTCGGCCACCCCGCCCGCCGCCGCCAACCTCAGGACCGGACCGCCGAGCGGGCTGTCCTCGACAGTCACGCCATCGCGGCCGTGCACCAGATCGATCCGCCGCCAGGTTTCGGTCATGCGAAATACCTCTCCGTTGAGTGTCATCAGCCGGCACTATCAACCGAACATTTTCGCCGGGGTGGCAAATTCCTTCCACTGGTGTATCAATCGCCGGGGCGGAGCGCAAAAATCGCTCCTGGGCAGGGCACTCCGGGGATATGAAGCGATGCTGACCATCTACGACCACCAGGGCTCTGGCCTCGCCAAGCGCGACGGCCAAGTGCCGCTGTCCGACGCAACCGTGTGGCTCGACCTGCTCAATCCGACACCCGAGGAAGATGCCTATGTCGAGAAATCGCTCGGCATCTCGGTGCCAACCCGCGCCGAGATGCGGGAGATCGAGGCTTCAAACCGGCTCTACCAGGAGAGTGGCGCCTACTTCATGACGGCGTTTATCGTCTACAACGTCGAGGCGCCGGTACCGCTGACGACAGCTTTGACCTTCATCCTCGCCGGCAATCGGCTAGTGACGGTGCGCTACGCCGAACCGAAGGCGTTCCCGCTGTTCCTGCAGAAAGTGGAGAAGGGGGATCTTGCATGTTCCGGCGCGCCCGCCATCATGATCGGCCTGATCGAAGCAATCATCCATCGCGAAGCTGACCTTATCGAACGCATCCAGGACGAGGTCGACCGCACGGCACCGATTATTTTCGAGATCAAGGGCGGACAGCAGACACGCGGCCGCCGCCTGGAAGCAATCTTGAAGGCCGTCGGCAAGCAGGGTGACACCAGCGCCCGGGCCCAGGAAAGCGCGCTGTCGATCGACCGGGTCTTGACCTACTTCGCCAACGCCGCCCGCGAGCGCAAGGACGATGCCGCAATCCTCTCTCGCATCGAGGTCGCCCACCGCGACGTCCATTCGCTGATGGAGCACATGCGGTTCCTGTCGACCCGCGTCGCGTTCCTGCTGGATGCCACGCTCGGCATGATTTCGACCGAGCAGAACCAGATCATCAAGCTGTTCTCGGTGGCAGCCGTCATGTTGATGCCGCCGACGTTGATCGCATCCGTCTATGGCATGAACTTCAAGCACATCCCGGAGCTCGAGTTCCTGTGGGGATATCCGATGGCGCTCATCATGATGGTGGTCTCTGCCGTGATCCCGTTCATCTATTTCAAGCGCAAGGGCTGGTTGTAAGACTTGACCTCCAAAGTCGGCGGGCCGACATTGCACGGAGTATCTGTTCGGGAGATGTCAATATGCCATTGCGCGTACTCGCGGTCGTGGCCGCCCTCACACTCGGTGCGTCCGCCGCGCTTGCCGACAAGGCCGTGCCATTCGGCAGCGCCTACGCACTCCTCAATGCGCCGGAAAAGCCGCGCGGCAGCGTTATTCTCATTCCCGGCGGCGACGGCGTTCTCGGCGCCAAGGCCGACGGTACTTTTTCGAGCCTTGGTGGTAATCAACTGGTCCGCACCCGCAAGGCCTACGCCGCCAACGGCATCGCCTCATTGACGATCGATCGAGGCGTCAATGTCGGCGAAGCAATCAAATACATGCGTGGAGTCGCTGGTCCCGTCGTCGTGGTGGCGACCAGCCGCGGCAGCCTGCGAGTGGCTGGCGCACTCGCGGCCAAACCCGATGGACTTGTCCTCACCGCTTCGTTTCTCGACAACGTGAAATCCGCCGTTGGCAATGGTTCGGCATTGCCGCGAACCCTGGTCGTGCACCATCGCGGCGATGGCTGCAGACACACTCCGCCTGCTGCCGTCGAGCCGTTCAAGGCGTGGGGCGGCAGCAAAGTCACGGTGACGTGGATGACCGGTGGCATCAATAACGGTGACCCCTGTCAAGCCCGAAGCTACCACGGCTTCAATGGACTTGACGCTCAAGTGGTTTCCGCCGTGGCGGCATTTGCCGTCGCGAAATAGGAGACTACGACTAACCGGCGAAATGCCAGGCAACCGCGAGGCCGCCGCAGATCGCCAGCGTTGTGATGATGCCGCGATGGGCCGCGAACAACATCACGAATGCGAGCACCGACAACACCAATGCTCTGAGGTCGGCGGTGGCGAGGACCGGCAGCTGCAGGTTGAGCGGCCCTGCCTGCACCGTTGCCAATTGCCGGAACAGCACGTTGAGCGCGAACCAGACGGTTAGGTTCAAGATCACGCCGACCACTGCCGCCGTTACCGCCGACAGTGCCGACTTCAAGCGTGGCTCGGCATTCAACCGCTCGATGTAGGGCGCGCCAGCGAAGATCCACAAGAAGCACGGCGCGAACGTCGCCCACAAAGTCACCGCCGCGCCGAGAATGCCCATCACCACCGGAGAACCACCGCCGAAACGGTGGGCGGCGACGTAGCCGACGAACTCGGTAACCAGGATTAGCGGCCCGGGCGTGGTTTCTGCCAACCCCAGCGCGTCGAGCATCTCGCCGGGCTTCAGCCAACCGTGGATCTGCACCACGTCTTGCGCCATGTAGGCCAGCACCGCATAGGCGCCACCGAAGGTGACTACCGCGAGCTTCGAGAAAAACCAGGCGAGCTTGGCGATGATGTGGTCGCCACCAAGAACCCAGGCGATGCCGAGCAGCGGCACGATCCAGATCGCGAGCCATAGTGCAACCGTGCGCGCGGTCTGGCTGAAAGGCACCGTCGCGATGGCGCTGGCACCGACCGGCGGCTTCAAACCGTAACCGCGCCAGAAGCCGAACAATGCTGCCGCCAGCACAATCACCGGGAACGGCACATGGCAGGCGAAGATCGCCACGAATGCAGCACCTGCTATCCACCAATCGACATTGCCCTTGAGCGCGCGCTTGGCGACCCGCAGCAGGGCCTCAAACACGATCGCCAGCACCGCCGCCTTGACACCAACGAACAGCGCCTCCGCGATGGGCAACTTGCCGAAAGCGGCATAGGCCATAGACAGCGCCAGGATCACCAGAGCACCAGGGATCACGAACAATAGGCCGGCAGTTAGCCCACCCTTCATCCCATGCAGCCGCCAACCGACATAGGTGGCGAGTTGCATCGCCTCGGGACCGGGCAACAGCATGCAAAAATTGAGAGCGGAGAGATAGCGCTGCTCGTCGATCCATTTCTTCTCGTCGACGAGCACGCGATGCATCATCGCGATTTGACCAGCCGGCCCGCCGAACGACAGCAAGCCGATCTTGAGCCACACGGCCCGCGCCTCGGCGAACGTCGGCGCCACCGCGCCGCCGCCGATGACGGTATCGGTCTTCACAGGTATCGATGTCATCGGATCAAGCCTTCTTCGCCGGCCAGTTGTGGGTTTCGCCCGATGCGAAACGCGCCCAGGCATAGAGCGCGTCATACACCAGCATGCCGCGTTCGAGCGCTTCGTGATCGTCGGCACCGCTGAGATGCGAGTTGCCGAGCGAGATCGCCAGCAGGCCGGCCGCTTCGGGTGCGAGGTCCATGCGGGCGGTGTCGGCGCCGCGCACGATCATGGCTACCCGATCAAGCGCCGGATCTCGAATGCCGTACAGGTCGATCAACGTGTCGAACGAGCAGGTGTCGCCACGGTGCGTGATCTCGACGTCGGCCACGTCGTAGGGGATGGCGTCGAGTTCGAGACCGGAATTGATTACCTGATCGGCCTCGACATAGAAGAAGCTGGCCGACGGATCGAGAAAGCGGCTGATCAGCCACGGGCAGGCGATGCGGTCGATCTTGGGGTTCACCCGCGTGACCCAGCGCGAGGCTTTGCCGTCGCGATTGCCGATGACGCCGCGCTTGGCCGTGGTGGGCAATCCGGCCTCGATCCAGGCGTTGTAGCCGCCCTTCAGGATCGACGCATCAATGCCCTTGCACCGCAGTTCGCTTGCCGCCGCCTGACTGACTTTCATGCCCTTGACGCAGACGATGACGACCTTGGCGCCGTCGGGGATTTCAGCCGCCCATGAGCTGGTCCGCTGATGATCGCGCCAGCGCGAGCCGGGGATCAACCTAGCTTGCGTGTCGTAATCCTCGCACTTGCAGACATCGAAGATCAGCGGGCTGTCGGCATGGCCGATGAGCTTGGAAAGTTCCTGTACTGTGATTGAAAACGGACCCATGGCAGGCGCCTCCGAGAGGTGGATGGCGCGGCGCTTGGGCATGTCGGTGCGCTTACACCGCCGGAGCCTGACGGGACGGCCGCTTGTGGTCCCGTCAGATTCAAATGCACGAGCCGAGAGGGATTGTCAATCTCGGCCCCAATTGTCGCAGCTATCCTGCACGACGCTTGAGATTGCAAATCCCGTCGGCGATGACGCAATGCGTGTGGTCGGGCAAGACGCCACATCCGCCTCGACAACTCTCTGCGGCAACCCAGCGACTATTCACCCGGGTTGCCGATCGAGCCGGACCGACGATGGACCCTTACACAGCCGGCGGTTCGCCCACCGAAGCATCGCCGCCTTCGTCACCCCCCTCGGCCTCACCTTCCGCGCCATCGTCGCGGATGCGTTCTACCGAAACCACCTTCTCGGCACTGTCAGTCTTGAATACGCGCACGCCCTGTGTGTTGCGGCTGGCGATGCGCACATCCTTGACCGGGCAGCGGATGAGCTGGCCAGCGTCCGTCACCAGCATGAGTTGGTCACTGTCCTCGATCGGGAAAGACGCCACCAGCGCGCCATTGCGGTCGTTGACCACCATTGCCGCGATGCCTTTGCCGCCGCGACCAGAGATCCTGTAGTCGTATGAAGACGACCGCTTGCCGTAGCCGCGCTCCGAAATTGTCAGCACGAATTGCTCTGCAGCGGCAAGTTCAGCGATCCGCTCCGGCGTCAGGTTAGCCTCGCCCTCGATCGGCTCGGCATCGGCTTCCACCTCTGCCTCGACGATGCCTTCCGCATCTTCGGTATTCTGCAACCGGCGCTGTGCGGTGGCGTGCTTGGTATAGGCAGCACGCTCGGCCGGAGTTGCTTCCGTGTGCGTCAGTATCGCCATCGAAATCACGACATTACCCTCGGCAAGCCGGATGCCACGCACGCCGTCGGAATCACGGCCCTTGAAAAGCCGCACGTCTTCGGCCGAGAAGCGGATGCACTGGCCGCTCGCCGACGTCAGCAACACATCGTCCTTGGTCGAGCAGATGGCGACGTCGACGATCTGGTCGCCTTCGTCGAGCTTCATCGCGATCTTGCCATTGCGATTGATGCTCTCGAAATCACCCAGCGAATTGCGCCGCACGTTGCCGGCGCGAGTGGCGAACATCAATTCGAGCTCGGCCCAGGACTTCGGGTCCTCCGGCAGCGCTAGAATCGAGGTGATGACCTCGCCCTGCGACAGCGGCAGCAGGTTGATCAACGCCTTACCCTGGCTCTGTGGCGTGCCGACCGGCAGTCGCCAGACTTTCATACGGTAGCACATGCCGCGCGAGGAGAAGAACAGCACGGGCGTATGGGTCGAGGCGGTAAAGATCCGGGTGACGATGTCCTCTTCACGCGTCGACATGCCCGAGCGGCCCTTGCCGCCGCGCCGTTGCGCCCTATAGGTCGAAAGCGGCACGCGCTTGATGTAGCCCTTGAGGCTGACGGTAACGACGACTTCCTCACGCTGGATTAGATCCTCGTCGTCGACCTCGCCCTCGATGTCGATGATCTCAGTCTGGCGCGGCGTCGCATATTGCGTCTTGATGCCATTCAGTTCGTCCTTGATGATGTCGACGATGCGGATGCGCGACGACAAGATCTCAAGGAATTCCTTGATCTCACCGGCGATCTTCTTCAGGTCGTCGCCGATTTCGTCGCGGCCGAGTGCGGTCAGGCGCTGCAGCCGCAGATCAAGGATCGCCTGCGCCTGCTCGGCCGACATTCGGATCGTGCCGTCGGCCTTCAGAATGCTGCGCGGATCGGCGATCAACTCCAGCAGCGGCACCATGTCCTTGGCCGGCCAGTCGCGCGCCATCAGCTGTTCCTTGGCGTCCGATGGCGACGGCGCCCGGCGGATCAAGTTGATCACGTCGTCGATGTTGGCGACGGCTATGCCGAGACCAACCAATACGTGCGCGCGGTCGCGGCACTTGTTGAGCAGGAACTTGGTCCGCCTCGACACCACTTCCTCGCGGAAGGCGGTGAACGCGTTGATGAAGTCCTTCAGATTGAGCTGCTCGGGCCGACCGCCGTTAATCGCCAGCATGTTGGCGCCGAACGTCGTCTGCAGATCGGAGAAACGCCACAACTGATTGAGCACGACATCGGCAACCGCGTCGCGCTTCAACTCGATGACGATCCGCATGCCTTCGCGGTTGCTTTCGTCCCACAGGTCGGAGATGCCCTCGACGCGCTTCTCGCGCACGAGATCGGCGATCTTCTCCTGCAGCACCTTCTTGTTCACCTGATAGGGGATCGCGGTGACGATCAGTGCCTCGCGGTCCTTGCGCAGCTGCTCGGTATGCACTTTCGCGCGCATGATGATCGAGCCGCGGCCCTTATGATAGGCTGACAGGATACCGCCCCGACCGAGGATGATGCCGCCAGTCGGAAAATCAGGTCCAGGCACGAACTGGCACAGCTCTTCGATCGAGATCTCGGGATTATCGAGGTGGGCGAGGCAGGCGTCGATCACCTCGCCGAGATTGTGCGGTGGGATGTTGGTTGCCATGCCGACAGCGATGCCACCGGCGCCGTTGACCAGCAAATTCGGAAACTTTGCCGGCACCACTGTCGGCTCCTGGATGGTGCCGTCGTAGTTGTCCTGAAAATCGACCGTGTCCTTGTCGAGGTCATCGAGCAAGGTGGCAGCAACGCGCGCCAGCCGGCACTCGGTGTATCGATCGGCCGCCGCCGGGTCGCCATCGACCGAGCCGAAGTTGCCCTGGCCGTCGACCAGTGGCACCCTCATCGAGAAGTCCTGCGCCATGCGGACCAGCGCGTCGTAGATCGCGAGGTTGCCGTGCGGATGGTACTTGCCCATCACTTCGCCAACGACACGGGCGCACTTGACGTGCTTTTTGTTTGGCTCGAGGCCCAGCTCGCTCATGCCGAACAAGATGCGACGGTGCACCGGCTTCAGGCCGTCGCGCACATCGGGCAGCGCGCGGCTGACGATAACGCTCATGGCGTAGTCGAGATAACTCTTGCGCATCTCGTCGACGATCTGCACCGGTCGGATATCGCTCGGACCGGTCGGACCGGCTGTACCCTTCGGCGGCGGCGGCTCGTCGGGCGGCAAAGTGGTGTCGTTCTCGGTCACGGGCGGCTCTCTCGTGGTTCTGGACCGGCCGCGGACGCGCTACCGGTTCAACAATAATCCCTCGGCGCTCCGCTTCAATAGCGGGCGTTGCGAGAGCTCGATGATGTCGCGACCACCCTAGCAAAACGCCACCGATGCGCAAACCATTGCCATCTCAGCGCCCCACTTCTCCCCAAATTCCTAGTTCAAAACCAGCAATTTAAGCAAACCTGCAGCAATCCGCCTTGATGTCGCCGCCGCAATCGCTTGAACCTGTCCGCCGAGACCCGTAAGGCAGTTAGCGTCGCACGTGCCGGGTACTCCCCGTGACGTGTTCGCCCGACGGTGGTTGCAAGCCACTGCGGGAGTTTTCCAATCATCGAGGCAGATCCATGAAGAAGACCATTCTGAGTTTGGCCGCCGCGGCAGCCCTGGCCGCCACCATCCCCGCCTTCGCTCAGCAGAAGGCCCCCGATGCCGCCGCGACAGCGCCGGCCGCCGCCAAGACTGTACAGATCCCCAAGGGCGTGTTCCGCAAGGGCCAACCGGTCAACCAGTACAGTGCCAAGGAGCGCCTGCTCGGCGCCAAGGTCATCAACAAGACCGGCGAACTCATCGGCGATATCGAGGATCTGATCATGCTCGGTGGCAGCAACACCATCGATACCGTCATCATCGGCGTTGGCGGCGTGCTCGGCGTCGGCGAGAAAAAGATCGGCGTCGCCTATGACGCGCTGACAATTGCCACCAAGGACGGCAAGCGCACCATCACCCTCGACACCACCAAGGACGTCTTAGCCGCAGTGCAGCCCTACAAGTACGCCGAGCCGCCGAAGACGATGCTGCAGAAGGCGACCGAGGCCAGCCAAGCAGCCGCCAAGAAGGCCGGCGAAGTGACGAAGAGTGCCGTCGAGAAAGCCAAGGAAGCCGTCAAAGCCAAGACCGATGCTCCGAAGACCGAAGCGCCGAAAGCGGATGCACCGAAGCCACAGTAAGGCGACCTACGGTTCCTAACCGACATTGCAACCCCTTCGCACTTCATGCGGAGGGGTTTTTGTTCGTTGGCGCCGCATCCATCGTGCTCGCAAAGGCAGCCGACCTCAACGACCAGTTGGTATGGTTAACCAATCCTTGGGTCTAGCCCTTCAACCGTCCAACCGCGCAAAACAGCGCATTGCGCGTCCTCCCATTAACGAAGGCTTGCATAACCGCGGCAAATGCAGCCTCGCAAGGCAAGCAGTACTGAACCAAGTCAACAAGTGCGCTGCCAAACTTAACCAACTGGAATGCAAGCCGCACCCAAGCTGCGCGGGTGGGGAACAGGCGCCTGCTCTATCGAGCGACTGCCCCATCGCGGGGAAGTTATGATTTCGATACGACGCGCACTATTCTTGGTCTGCCTGCTGCTCATCTCCGGACCGCTGGTCCTGTTTTGGGCATGGCCGCAGGCTCGTATGCACGAGCACGAAGCCAACGAGGCGCGTCAGTACCACTTGCTGATCGCCCGCACCGTTTCGCGCACGCTTGAGCGCTACCACCAGGATCTGGTTAACGCCTTCAATTACGTCTCCGCTGCTCCGGTCGAACGCATGAGCGCCAACATCGACAACCGGATGTTGCGGTCATTGAACATTCGCCACATTGCCGTCATCGACCCATCCACGGGCCAGGCAAGCTCGGTGATCGAAGGCACTCGCCAAGCACCAGCGCTGCCGTTGCCGGCGAGTGAAATCACGCGACTACGATCAATTGCAGGTGACGACAATACCGCAGCCAGCGGTGCCAGCATCGACGCCGACGGCACCCCCGTGCTGACACTCGTGCGGCGCTCTGGCCCTAACCTTATTATGGCCCTCGTAGACACAACGTATATAGCCGAACTCGGTCGACAGATCCGCTTCGGCGAGCAGGGCCACATGGTGATCGTCGACACCGCTGGACGGGCGCTCGCCCATCCGGATTTAGCCTGGGAGAGATCCGCCCGCGATCTTAGTAGTCTGGGCATCGTCAAGCGCATGTTAGCCGGCGAAGCCGGGGTCACCGAGTTCTTCTCGCCGGCCTTCGGCGCGGACATGATCGCCGGCTTCGCGCCGGTGCGCGGTGCCGGTTGGGGCGTAATGGTGCCACAGCCGGTCACTGAGATGCGCAAGGCCGCGTCCAATGTACAGCAGCGTGTCTTTACGATTTTCGCCAGCGGGCTGTTGCTGGCGGCGCTGATCGCCATCCGCGCAGGCATCATCATCACCGCGCCACTCAATCAGTTGACGGCCAGCGCCCGTAAGATGGCGGAAGGCGATCTCGACGTCCGCGTCGAACTCGACACTCGCCGCACGCCACTTGAACTCGCGGTGCTGACCCAATCCTTCAACAACATGGCGGAACGCCTAGCCGAATTAGGTCGCCGCAGTACGGACCTCAGGGAACGGGCGGAGAAGGCCAACAGCTCCAAGACCGAATTCGTGCGAACGGTGACGCATGAGTTGCGCCAGCCGGTCAACGCAATCCTCGGATTTTCCGAGCTGTTAACCGGCCGCAACGCCACCAAAATTACGCCGGAGATGCGCGACAGCTACCTGCGCGACATCAACGCCGGCGCTCGCCACATGCTGTCACTGGTCAACGATCTGCTCGACCTCGCTAAGATGGAAAGCGGCCAATACGAACTGGTTGAGGTCGACTTCTGGGTCGACGAAATCACCCGCCGCGCCAGCCGCTACGTCGAAACAATGGCGCGCGAACGCGGCATCGAGGTATCCGTCGCCTTCGAGGGCGAGCCGCCCCTGATACACGGCGACGAACGCGCGCTGTTCCAGGCCTTGTTGAACCTCGTCAGCAATGCGGTGCGCTATGGCAATCGCGGCGGCGCCGTATCGATCGAAACCAAGTCGACAGCGACCGGCAACGTAGAAATCGTAGTCTCGGACGATGGCCCAGGCATCGCACCGGAAGACCTCGACCGTGTCATGCTGCCGTTCCAACGCATTCACACCGAATGCACCGCCGGCGTCTCGGGCACCGGTCTCGGACTGCCGATCGTCAAGCGGTTCGTCGAACTCCACGGCGGCACGTTTAGTCTGTCGAGCGTGCTCGGCCAAGGCACCCGCGCTCGCATCACTCTGCCCTCCAACCGGGTTCGCGCCGGCGGCGTCGCACTCGACCAGTACGATGCAACCGCGATCACCGACGAACGCATCCCGCGGGCCGCCTGACAACGGACCGGATTGCAAATTCGCAGCAAGGGCGAGAGCAGTTGACCAAGTCCCGCATAACGGGCACAACACGGCTCATCGGAGCGTAGCGCAGTCTGGTAGCGCACTTGCCTGGGGGGCAAGGGGTCGTGGGTTCAAATCCCGCCGCTCCGACCAACGATTTCAATAACTTAGCATTCACACCAGAACATCGGCGGACGGTTTGGCGGACGGTTTGACCACGCTCCGATGTAGGTGACTGCGAAATCCCGCAGGTCTCGGCAATTCCCCTCGAAGGGGTTGCAGCCAGAAGAGGGGTGCCGCCGTACTTGCAATTCAAGTACTTCGACATGAGTGGGAAACAACTAGCGCGCAAAGGTTCCGGGCGCTTCCAGCTGCGTGTTCCCCACCGCTCGGAGCGGCTCGCCAAATTCACCGAGCGTTTTAATGCCAGCCTCTGTCGTTGGGATAGCGTTTGTGAAATTGTTCGTGCCCGAACTCGCCGCATGGCCATGAACATCACTCAGAGGGTCGCACAAAAGTGCGTATCACATTCAGCTTCGTACTCCATTATTTGCGCGTGGTAGCCTCGCAGAGCCACAGCACAGATACTCAGTCCGATTGCTATTGTGCTCGCGCCGCCGGCACCAGAAAGCCGTCGAAGAATAGGGCCAGTTCATCGAAGGCATCGAGCGGCAGCACGTGCGCGACATACTGATCGGGGCGCACCACGACCATACAGCCCCGCTCGCGATCGATCCCGCGCATGGCGAAAATATCGCCTACGCCCTTGTGATCGACGCAGAACACCTTCTCGTGGTCCTGCAGCCCGAGCTTGCCTTTGGTGGGCTTGAGCAGCGGCGGCATGCCTTCGTAAGGCAATTGATCGAAGGTCTGCTGAAACACCGCACGCAGGTCGATGAGGCTGTCGATGTCTTCGTCCTTTCGCGTGAACTTCACGACCGGTGAAGACGGATCTTTCTCAAGCCAGTCCGTAAGCTTGCGAATTCCCGAACCGGCCTCGGCCGCTGTCGCCCCGGCCTGCGAAGGCATATATCCGCCAACGGCCATCGGCCTCGGCGACATGGCCGAGCTGCATCTGCATGGCGTCGGCCACGCGCACCACCGGAGCGGAGTGAAACCTGCGGCCGATCGGCAGTCCCTTGGCGAGCGCCTGATGCGTGGGCGCGCCGACCAGATCGGATTGCGCGTACTGCACCGCGAGCCCACCGGTGAATTCCAGGTTGTCCTTGAACAACCGCACGAAGCGCGGCTCATCGGTGTTGTCGAGCTCGGACTGTCCAGGCGGCGCCGACATGATCCGCGCCCATTCGTGATCGGTATCGACCAGCCGCTTGGCTTCGACCCAGCGTTCGGCGGAGTAGGTCCGCAGCAAACTCGGTGCCGCCCGACCTTGCAAAACGTGAGCAAGTTTCCAGCCGAGATTGAAGGTGTCGCCCATCGATACGTTCATGCCTTGTCCGGCCTTGGGGCTATGTGTGTGGCAAGCGTCGCCGGCCGTGAAGACGCGTGGGTTCCGAGTCGCGGTTTCGCCTTCGGGCACGTCGTCGAACCGGTCGGTGAGGCGATGGGCGATCTCATAGATCGACCACCACACCACTTCCCTCACGTCGATCGTGTAGGGCCGCATGATCCGGTTGGCGGCTGCGATCATGTGATCGACGGTCAAGTTGCGATTGGTCACCCGCTCGTTCGGGTTGAGCTTGTCGAGCTCGACATACATGCGGAAAAGATAGCCACCCTCGCGCGGCAGGATCAGCACGTTGCCCTCGTGGGCGGACGTGATCAGGCATTTCTGCCGGACATCAGGGAAATCTGTGTTGGCCAGAATATCCATCACGCCCCAGGCCTGATGTGCAGCGTCGCCGTGCAGTTCGCCGCCGATTGCCGCTCGCACGTTCGAGCGCGCACCATCGCAACCGACGACGTATCTGGCGCGAACGACCCTGGTGTCGCCGGCATTGACCCCGGTGTTCTCCAAAGTCACGGACACCGGGTAGTCACTCGTGCCGGCATCGACGGCCAAGTCGCGCAGGCCCCACGAGTAATCTGGTTCGAGACGCGACGGCGAATTGCGCATGACATCGAGAAACAGCTCGTGCACGCGCGCTTGGTTGATCAGTGTGTGCGGCATCTCGGACGAGTTGTCGGCGACATCCTGAACGCGACCGATGCGTTTGATGTGGGTCGGATTCCGCGGATCGGGCCGCCAGAAGTTGGTCTGGTTGACCCAATAGCTTTCGCGCTTGACCTTCTCGCCGAAGCCGAACGCCTGGAACATTTCCATCGAGCGGGTATTGATGCCGTCGGCCTGGCCTTTTTCGATCGGTCCGGGCTTGCGCTCGACGATCATGGTGGTGATCTCGGGGAACCGCGACAGTTGCGCGGCAAGACACAGACCGGCCGGACCACAACCGGCGATCAGCACGTCGACGTGGCTGGGCAACGGCCGGT
>CAVTAL010000019.1:430000-431183 GCA_963732635.1 uncultured Alphaproteobacteria bacterium | reverse complement strand
GCTTACGGAACGCTCCGCTACCGCTCATTGCTGAGCTCGCGTCTTCGGTGCTTGGCTTGAGCCCCGTTACATTTTCGGCGCAGAAACCCTTATTTAGACCAGTGAGCTGTTACGCTTTCTTTAAAGGATGGCTGCTTCTAAGCCAACCTCCTGGTTGTTTTGGGATTCCCACATCCTTTCCCACTTAGCCAAGACTTGGGGACCTTAGACGGCGATCAGGGTTGTTTCCCTTTTCACGACGGACGTTAGCACCCGCCGTGTGTCTCCCAGATACTACTTCCAGGTATTCGGAGTTTGGTTAGGTTTGGTAACCCTGTGGGGGCCCCTAGCCCATCCAGTGCTCTACCCCCTGGAGTATTCATCTGAGGCTCTACCTAAATAGATTTCGCGGAGAACCAGCTATTTCCAGCCTTGATTGGCCTTTCACCCCTTGCCACAGCTCATCCGAGGCTTTTTCAACAGACACCGGTTCGGTCCTCCAGTGGGTGTTACCCCACTTTCAACCTGTCCATGGCAAGATCGACTGGTTTCGGGTCTAATCCGACGAACTGAACGCCCTGTTCAGACTTGCTTTCGCTGCGCCTACACCTATCGGTTTAAGCTTGCTCGTCAGATTAAGTCGCAGACCCATTATACAAAAGGTACGTCGTCACTCTTGCGAGCTCCGACTGTTTGTAGGCATCCGGTTTCAGGTTCTATTTCACTCCCCTCGTCGGGGTGCTTTTCACCTTTCCCTCACGGTACTGGTGCGCTATCGGTCGGTAAGGAGTACTTAGGCTTGGAGGGTGGTCCCCCCATGTTCAGACAGGATTGCACGTGCCCCGCCTTACTCGAGTCTCCGAATAACATTACCTGTACGGGGCTATCACCCGCTACGGCCCAACTTTCCAGAAGGTTCCAGTTCGTTTCTTCGGAGCACTGGCCTAGTCCGCGTTCGCTCGCCACTACTAGCGGAGTCTCGGTTGATGTCCTTTCCTCCGGGTACTTAGATGTTTCAGTTCCCCGGGTTTGCTTCTAATCCCCTATGTATTCAGGGTTAGATACCTTCATGTGATAACAGGAAATCCGAAACCATATTCAGCCGACCCGAATGCCTTGTGGGCATTCGAAGCGACAACGAATATGACCTCGAAGTTCCAGTTATCGAAGGTGGGTTGCCCCATTCGGAAATCTACGGATCAAA
>CAVTAL010000019.1:0-427500 GCA_963732635.1 uncultured Alphaproteobacteria bacterium | reverse complement strand
AGCGGTCGACCAAGCACCCTCAAACCACTTGCGTGGCTGAGACCGAAACAACGAGGCTTCCACTGGTGTCCCAGTGTGAACCTCGGGTTTGATCAGAAGAAGATGCCCGTCAGGGCGCCAAAGCACTGTGTGCCCTGGTGACGAACGGGGATATAGCCGCCACCTCTGTGCGTGTCAACTGCCATTTCATTTATCCACACACCCTGCCCAGATCGGCGGCGCGGGACTGCTGCAAACTGCTTGCGGGACGACGATTGCTTTGCTGACCCCAACGGAAGCTCACTCGATAAGCTGAGCGCTGACGGTATTCCAGGACGCTTCTGTGATGCTGGGGATTTGCAACCTAGCTGTCTTCGCGGGATTGGTTCGTTTTCGGTCTTGGCCGCCGCTCTCAAGTGAGCGATAAGCGCGTTCGTTGGGCGGGCCGTGACGGTTGCCGTAGCGGGTTGCAGCCGGTTCGCCATGACACGCGGTCGGTCAACCCATTAAGCCAATCAGTGTGGCGTGTTCGACTTTTGCGATTGCTGGGTGCACTGGCCGACCGATGCGAAATAGTGCGATAGAGCGCCCAACTTTCTCGAATGGACGAGGCGTTGGCTACAATCTGTTGCGAATGAAATGTGGGGCCCGTAGCTCAATTGGTTAGAGCTGACGGCTCATAACCGTCTGGTTGCAGGTTCAAGTCCTGCCGGGCCCACCAATCGTTCAAAAACTTGGTTCGACGGCATCGAAGTTGGGTTTGCACGATGATGCGGTTCGAAGTGGGTCCGCGGATTGATGAGCGGCACCGACGTTGGTATGGAGTGCAGCGTAACCAAATCCTGACCTTGGTTCACGCCGCAACATTGCAGCAGGTCCCCAAATACCGGCGTAGGACCTTCTCACAGCAGGTCCGGGAAAAGTTTGGCAAACATGCTCTTGTAGGAGCGAAACCAGAGAGATTCTCGTCACTGAACTGAAATGGGGCCTCACATGCATTCCGAGGTGGTCATAATCGGCGCCGGTCCAACCGGCCTAATGCTCGCGAACCAATTGGCGCGGCGCGGCATCAAACCAATGATCATTGACCGGCATTCCGGTCCTGCGCAGCAGACACGTGCCATGGCCGTGCATGCACGCACACTCGAGATCTATTCGAAGTTGGGGATTGCTGACGAAGCCCTGTCGCGCGGTGCCCGAGGCACCGGCGCAAACATGTGGACGAATGGCCGTTGGACGGCCCGCGTTCCACTCGGCGACATTGGCGCGGGCGTGAGCCCGTATCCTTTCGTATTGGCGTTGGGTCAGGACGAAAATGAGCATATTCTCGGCGAACACCTCACCGCGCTCGGTGTCCACGTCCAATGGCGCACCGAACTCATTGCCCTCAGACAAACCCCCAATCACGTCGAGCTAACGCTCAAGCTGCCCGACGGCACCCGCCGCGAGATTCGAGCGAACTGGACTGCCGGCTGCGACGGCTCACGCAGTCCGGTGCGCGAGATGTGCGGCATAGGCTTTCCCGGAGCTCCATACGAGCATACGTTTTTCGTCGCCGACACGGAAGCAACCGGTCCGATGCGGCCCAGCGAACTTAATATCTACCTATGGCGCGATGGATTTCACCTGTTTTTCCCGATGCCCGGTCACGATCGCTGGCGTGTCATCGGCATCCTGCCGAAAGAATTCCGCAACCATGACGATATTTCGTTCGACGCACTTGCTCCTTCGATCAAACATGAAGCCGGCACGACGCTGGAATTTAAGTCTTGCAGCTGGTTCTCGACTTATCGGATCTATCATCGCGCCGCCGAACGGTTTCGGAGCGAGCGATGCTTCCTGTTGGGCGACGCCGCGCACGTGCACAGCCCCATGGGCGGGCAAGGCATGAACACCGGACTGCAGGACGCCTACAATCTCGCCTGGAAGCTTGCGCTCGTCATCAACGGCGAGGCTGATGCGAAACTGCTAGACACCTACGAGCAGGAGCGAATGCCCGTCGCCCGGCGGCTGCTGGAGACGACTGATCGCGCATTCCAGCTTTTAGTCGCCGACAATTGGTTTGCACGCCTGGTGCGGACCCGCATCATTGGGAGAATTGCCGCGCGCGCAATGACATTCGAACGGGTGCGCAAGCTCGCTTTCCGCACGGTGTCTCAGACTGGAATTGCCTACCCCAACAGTTCACTGTCAGAGCATCTCGGCGGCCTGCCGGCGAGTGCGCCGAATGCGGGCGATCGCTTTCCGTGGCTCAAGCTCCAATTCGAGGCCGACGGTGAGGTCGGGGATCTTTACCAGTACCTAGACGATACCAAATTCACTCTGCTGGTGTTCGGGCACGTACCGGTTGCTGCCGAGGTGCGCGACGACCACGATGGTCTGCTGCAGGTTCGGATTGTTCCCGCCACCCCCATCAACGACGCTGAACTCGAACGTGCGATGGTACCACGCAGATCGTGTTACCTGTTGCGGCCAGACGGGCACGTCGCTCTGTGCGGCAACTTCCTGAACGTCACCACCATCGATCGCTATTTCATCGACAGGGTCAAAGTAGGTGCCGCTAGTCGCTTACTTTCGAAGTCCGGTCAGAGGCGACAGGACGCTGTCGCCAAACCTGTTTGAACCGCAACCCTTGCCTGTTCTTGTCTTCGAGAGCAGACGTATCCGAGGGCCGCAATGGTGCCGGCTTGTTGAGCTTCGCCCCCGGCGCGCCGTTGACACCCTCGCGCCGACGTCCGAGAAGCCTGGACCAATGCTGACCGACGATGATCTGCATAGTATAGCAAACCTGGACATTCAGCTTGCCGGCTAAAGTCCTACCGGACCCACCACTTACCCTCTCGGGGTATCGATCTTGAGCACACCTCTTAAGGCGCTGCTGCTTTCCGACGGACGTCCTGGGCATTTCAATCTCGCCGAAGGCATTCTGGATGCAGCACGACGGCAACGACCGATCGAGATCACGCGACATTGAAGTCCGACGCGGCCGCTGGTCCGGCGCCGTGCTGGGCGCCTGGAGCAACAGCGGCGTAGCGGCAGCCCGATTACTGAGCATGGTATATGGGCTTGATCCAACCACTCTACCGACATGCGATCTGGTTGTATCGGCCGGAGCCGAAACCCTTGCCGCCAACGTCGCCTATTCAAGGCTGAAAGGCGCGACCAACATTTTCTATGGCTCGTTGCGCAGGTTTCGCCCGGAAAGCTTCAATCTTGTTCTCACGTCCTACGCATCGCAAACCGATCGACCCAATCACGCCTTCGCGCTGAAGCCCTCCCCAGCAGCCAATTTTGCCCGAGCCACCCGCTCGAAAGCGCCCAGTGCGCCCCCACGGCATGTCGCGCTACTGGTCGGCGGTCCATCGGGCGAAACATCTTTCGAGCCTGCCGACTGGCAACGCCTCTCAGCGTTGGTGACATCGACCGCCACCAGAGGCATGATCTGGCACTTGACCAATTCACGCCGCACACCTGACTTGGTGAGCGACCAATTGGCCGAACTGGCAGCGCAATCGGGCACGCCGATCGCAGTGTTTGCCGACGTCCGAAAGCCGGACGCCATCCCGCTCGCCCAATTGCTAGCCAACTGCGACGCGGCAGTGGTGACGGACGATTCGTCGTCGATGGTGTCCGACGCGGTTGCGGCCGGTTTGCCGGTGATAGGCCTTGCGCCGCGCCTCCATGCCTTGACCACAAATGAGCAGGCTTATCGGGCTTCGCTAGTTGCGTGTGGGTGGTATCAGCCTGTCGCCTTGACCGATATCGGTCCCGATCAATTATCGGCACTGTTCGCAGCCTTGACCCCTCTGGCAACCGACCCTGCCGAAGTGCTGGCCGGACTTCTCGCAGAGCGGCTACCGCAATTGTTCCCCCGATAATGCGTATTACCTGCCAACTTTGAGCGAGACTTTTTCGCCCGGCGTCACGCTCCCCAGTACCGATACGTCATCCAATGCCCTGCCCCAGATGTTGCAGGGGCGCATAAGCCGAATTTCAGTCGGCAGCGAAATTGGTGTTGGTCCCCAACCCAGCAAAACGCGGTCATCCTCGCTCCAAAAGCAGACGTCGCCTGGCCGCACATTAAGCCGGGCTGTGCGGTCGCGCCCCGATTTCACGGGCACTTCAAAGTGGATGCTGTTGCCCCAGGTTTCGGCAGTGGAGAACAGTGGCAACGCCGCCCAGATCCGGTCTGCGGTAGGTGTCGCAGCAAGCAATATATGTATTCTCGACGTGCCAATTTCCAGCACGACAACGCGTGGCTGGCTCTGTCCATGCGGACGGGAGCCGGATTTTCGATCAGATTGCTTGCGCAGGATGTTCGTTGGCATATCTCAAAACAAAACGCGTGTCGCAACGGATTGCAACACGCGTTTCAAATTGAATACAGACGGATCGTTTTCAGGCCGGCGCCGGGCCGAACACCAGCACGGCGTTGAGGCCACCAAAGGCGAACGAGTTCGACATGGCGTAGCCAACCTTCTTGTCCCGGCCGACGTTCGGCACGTAATCGAGATCGCACTCCGGATCGGGGTCGTTGAGACCGATTGTCGGCGGCACCCAATTCTCCCGCAGCGCCTTGATTGTCGCAACCGCCTCGATGCCGCCACCCGCGCCCAGCGGATGACCGTGCATCGACTTGGTAGACGAAATCGCCAGCTTGTAGGCGTGCTCGCCGAACACTTCCTTGATCGCCTTGGTCTCATTGCGATCATTGTCCATGGTCGCTGTGCCGTGGGCGTTGAGATAGTCAATCTTATCGGGCGCGAGGCCGGCATCGTCGAGCGCCATCTTCATTGCTTCGCGAGGGCCTTCAACGGTCGGCTTGACCATGTCCTGTGCGTCCGAACTGACGCCATAGCCGGACAACTCAGCCAGGATAGTCGCGCCCCGCGCCTTGGCATGCTCGTAGGATTCGAGAACCAGGATACCAGCTCCTTCACCCAAGACAGTACCGTTGCGCTTCTTCGAAAACGGGAAGCAGCCCTCGGGCGACAGGACGTGCAACGCCTGCCATGCCTTCATGGTGCCGTAGTTGATGACGCTCTCCGAGGCGCCTGCAATCGCGATGTCGACGACGCCGTTGCGGATGTAGTCACGAGCGATGCCGATCGCATGCGTCGCCGTCGAACAGGCGGAGCATGTCGCAAACGTCGGGCCCTTGATGCCGTATTCAATGCCAACATGCGCAGACGCCGACGAGCCGATGATGCGGAGCAGGGTCAGTGGATGCGTTGCCCGCTTGTTGTGAATGAACAAATCTCGGTAGGCGGTTTCGAACGTCACCAGACCGCCAGCCCCCGAACCGATGATGCAGGCCGCCCGATAGGGATTGGCCAAGGGGCCCTCCAGCCCGGCCATCTGCATGGCCTCGTCAGCGGCCGCGGCGGCGAACCACGAATAGCGGTCAGCCATCGTTATCAGCTTGTCACGCTTGAAGTGACGCAGTCGAGCCTTGGGATCAAAATCCTTGATCTGAGCCGCTATCAGGATCTTCAAATCGTCGAGCGGGAAGCCGCCTACCGGACCCACGCCTGATTGTCCGCGACGCAAGCCATCCCAGAAATCAGGAACATTGCCACCAATGGGCGTGACAACGCCCATGCCGGTCACTACGACGCGGCGCGCCGGATCTACTGCTGTCATATGCGACTACTTTCGACGTTGTTGGCGCATCACGCCTTTGCAGTGGCGGCCATCAGAGCCTTCACGCGCTCGACGACGGAACCTACCGTCTTGAAATCTGACGCTTCTTCGTTCGCGTTGTATGGAATCTCGATTCCGAAGCTGTCTTCGATGTCAAACACGATCATCGCAAGATCGAGTGACTCGATCTTCAGATCGGTCAAAGCCGTGGCCAAGCCGATATCGTCGCGCGGCTCCTTCATGTGCTTCTTGAGAATCTCGATGATCTTGGTCGCGACGTCGTCCATGTTCCACTCGTTAGTTAGATCTGGCCGGCGCATTGGCCCCGATACTGATATGCGCCATCTTTAGTTTAGTACAACCTGCAGAACAAGCAGTTGTGGCTAAAGACCGTAAACGCTATGCCAACGACCAGTCCCGTCGCCGACAACATTGTCATGCCGTTCAGTAATCGCCTTCCAGCAATTACCATGCCGGACGCGGCCGCATCGCGCTGATCCGTAACGTCTGGGCAATATGCCGACTGGTCACGCTGCCACAAAGCGTGTTTTACTACTAATCCGGGTTCTCCCCGGCGCGGTCAATCACCGCACGACCGGCATTCGAGTGCAGGTCGGTTAAGCATGAAACGGTCTGCAATTGCAACGCGGACCGGTCAAAATCGGGCAAGGAAGTCGCCAAACTGAAGCTGAGGGGGTATCGATGACGTCGGGAACAGGGCCGGAACAGGTGGCGGGCAGTCCGGTAACCAATGCCGAGCCGATGCCATGGCTCGACTGCTATCCCGCAGGCGTGGACTGGCACATGAACATCGTTCCACAACCTGTGTTCCAATTGATCGATAAGTCCGTGGCCAATTACGGCAGCGCTCCAGCGACCTACTTTCTGGGCAAATCCACCACCTATGGGGAACTTGGTCGCCAGATCGACAAGGCGACCGCCGGACTTCAGGAACTTGGCATCGGCCGCGGATCCAAGGTCGGACTGTTCCTGCCGAACTGTCCAACGTTCGTCATTTACTACTTCGCGATCCTTCGCACTGGCGCGACCGTGGTCAATTTCAATCCGCTCTACAGTCACGAGGAGCTGATCTTCCAGGTTAAGGACAGCGAAACTGAACTGATGATCACGCTCGACCTCAAGGCATTGTTCGACAAGGTCGAAAAGCTGCTAGTCGAGGGGCATCTCAGCCGAGCGATGGCTTGTTCTTTCTCCGCCCTACTGCCCGGCACCAAGTCGATCTTGTTCCGATTGCTCAAGGCGAAGGAGATCGCTCATCCTTCGAAATCGCCGGCTGCCGACAAAGTCATCTCGGAAGCGGCGGTGCTGGCCAACGATGGCAACTACAAGAAGGTCGCGATCAACCCACTCCGGGATATCGCCGTCCTGCAATATACCGGTGGGACGACTGGCACACCAAAGGGCGCGATGCTGACCCACGCCAATCTCACGGCGAACATGCAGCAAGTTCTCGCCTGGACCGGCGGACTTGAGCCGGCCAAGGAGCGGATCATCGGTATCTTGCCATTCTTTCATGTATTCGCGATGACGGGCGTCATGAACCTCGCGATCGCAACGGCGGCGCAGATCATCATGATGCCACGCTTCGTGCTGAACGACGCATTGAAACTGATCGCCGCCACGAAACCGACCATCATGCCGGCGGTGCCGACGGTGTTCAATGCAATGCTAAACCACCCCAAGATCAAGACCTTCGATATGTCGTCACTGAAGTTCTGCCTGTCGGGCGGCGCGCCGCTACCTATCGAGGTCAAGCGCGGGTTTGAAGCCTTGACCGGATGCAAGGTGGTCGAGGCCTATGGCCTTTCCGAAACCTCTCCCGGCGCCACGTTCAATCCATTCGACGGACCGGTGAAAAGCGGTTCCATCGGCCAACCGCTGCCCGGCACCATCATATCCATCCGTGCGGTGGAGGACCACGGCAAGGTCATGCCACTTGGCCAGGAAGGCGAGATCTGCATCAAAGGTCCCCAAGTCATGAAGGGCTATTGGAATAAGCCCGAGGAAACCGACCACGTGTTCCACAACGGCTTCTTCCACACCGGCGATGTCGGTAAAATGGATGAGGACGGCTTTATTTTCATCACCGACCGGATCAAGGACATGATCATCTGCTCGGGATTCAAGGTGTTCCCGCGCCATCTTGAAGAAAAGATCTACGAACATCCGGCGGTCGAAGAAGTGACTGTGATCGGGATCAAGGATAATTATCGCGGCGAGGCGCCTAAAGCATTCATCAAGCTCAAGGCCGGCACGAGCGCGACGACGGCCGACATCATGAAATTCCTCGAACCCAAGCTTTCGAAACTTGAACTGCCCGCCGAGATTGAATTCCGCGACGCTCTACCGAAGACCATGATTGGCAAGCTGTCGAAAAAGGAACTGAAGCAGGAGGAGGCCTTGCGCCAACGCGGGTAATGTCGAGACCATCGAATAAAGACGCTGAGCCCCAGAGCCGACCCGAGCCGGGGTTCGAGGTCGGCGGGGAAGAGGTTGCGCTGACGATCGGCGATCTTGCCGCCGAATTCGCCATCACGACGCGCACGATCCGGTTCTATGAAGCACGCGGGCTGTTGTCGCCGCTGCGCCGCGGCACCAATCGCAGTTATTCAAGGCGAGACCGGGCACGACTGCGATTGATCCTGCGCGGCAAGAACCTCGGCTTCACGCTCGAGGATATCAGCGATTATCTTTCACTCTATGACAGTGATCCCACCCAGGTAACGCAGACGAAATTGTTGCTGGCGCGGGTCGAAGCTCACATCGCCGATCTCAACAGGAAGCGCGCCGACCTCGACCGCACACTGGAAGACCTGAAGGACATCCGCGCCCAGTGCAGACGGCATCTTGGGCGGAAATGAGATTGAACTGCAGAAACGGTGAAATCTAGCGCAGATGGAACGCAGCACAAGCGAACAGGCACGTAAGCTTGTGCGTCTCGGACGAGAAGCAGTGCTGCAAGGATTGCCCTTGCCGACCAACGAACCGCCATGGATTGGCGCAGCGTTGCTGATGCTGCAGAAGCTACGCGCACCCTCAAGTCCCAGCGGAGCTTCGGATGCAGCCACAATCGCACTCGATCTACTTGAAGCGACGATGGCGCGCCGGACTACGCGACAGGTAATTGAGTGCACTCGGGGTTGCAGCTTCTGCTGCCACAGCGTGGTTTCGACGACGGCGCCAGAAATCTTTCGGTTGGCACGATGGCTCCAACAGAATGCATCGGCCCGCCCACCCCATTTGACCCTCGACATGATCCTTCAACGCGCCGACCACCGCAAGGAACTGACGCTCGACAACCTCATGCAGCAGCGACCCGAGTGCGTCCTGCTCCTGAATGGTGCCTGCACCGCGTACCAAGTCCGGCCGGGCAATTGCCGACGTTTGCTGTCATTGTCCAAGGCAGCCTGCAAGGCAGATTTCGAAGGCGTTCCGAGCCGCATCCCGGTAGTGGAGGAAGCAATGCAGAAAGGCACACACGTGCGCGCGCTGATGCTGGCCGCAGTCGCCGCTGCCAAGTTGCCGACCACCAGCTACGAACTGAGCCAGGCTCTAGCTCTCGTGCTACGAGAACCCGACACGGAGCGGCGCTGGCTCAATGGTGAGGATGTATTCAGCCCACTTCAGATCGCTCATGATCCTGGACCATTGCAGTCGACGATCAACCATTGGCTGACGCGGCTTCAGCGCTTCATTTAGCGGCCACGCCAAGGTGGTCCGCATTACGCCGCCCCCATTGACTCAACTGAAACGGTCAGTCCGGTAGGGAAATGGGTCGGTGAAGGTTGCTTCGCCTGTCAACATCTCGGCCAGTAAGCGGCCGCTAACCGGCCCCATGGTGAAGCCCCAATGCTGGTGCGCGAAATCAGCCCATAGTCCCTTTTTCCCGACCACCGGGCCAATCATCGGCACCATGTCCGGCAGACATGGCCGCCGGCCCAACCAGGGCTCCGGGTCGACCTTTTCGGTCAACGGAAACATTTCCCGCGCCATTGGCTCGACCTTCTTGAGTTGCACCGGCGTCGGATCGGCGTCACGCCAACTGAATTCCGCACCTGTCGTCAAACGGATCCCCTTTGTCATCGGCGTGAGGACATAACCACCCGCCACGTCGAGCACCGGCCGGGAAATCGTCGCATTGCCGCGTGGCTTGAAATGCATGTGATAGCCGCGCTTGACGAACATCGGAACCGTTATGCCCTGCGCCGCCATCACGTCGTCGGCCCAAGGACCGAGCGCGATCACCACGTCGCGCGCCTCGATCGGGCCCTCTATGCCACCGATCGACCACCCGTCAGTGGTACGCGACAATGTGCGGGCATCACCGGTCATCATCCGACCGCCAAGCTTGGTGAACAGCGCCGCGTATGCCTTGCCGAGTTGACCGGGATCGCCGACGCTGACCGGTTCCGGCATATAGATTGCGCCCATGATCGGCCCCTCGATATGGGGCTCCATAACCTTGAGGGCAGCACGATCGAGGACTTCGAAGGAGATGCCATAGGCATCACGGGCGGCGCTGTCGGTCGCGATACCAGCATCGATTGCTGCTTGCGAGCGATAGAGCTTCATGTAGCCAGTGCGCCGTATCATCCCTTCGACACCGGCCTCGCGGGCGAGCGTCTCGTGCTCCGACAGACAAAGCGCTGCCAGTGGCTGCCACGCACGCGAACTCTGCTTTATCCGCTCTGGCGTGCTGTTGCGCCAATACTTGAATAGCGCTGGCGCGATGTGGGCGGCGGCACTGTAATGCCAATTCGCCTCCGAGGTGCCGTTGACGGCATATTTGATCAACTTCTGCAAATCGCGCGGAAATGAATATGGGATCACCGCTTCGGTCTGGATAATTCCAGTATTGCCGAAGGAGGTTTCCTCTGCGGGCCCGCGTCGATCGACCAAGACTACTGACCGCCCTCGCTTAACCAGATGAATGGCTGCCGAGATGCCGACCATGCCGGCGCCAAGGACGATACAATCGGCTTTCATGGAGGAGATCCGTGCGCGTGTGAGGTATCTGGAGCAATCATCGCGTTGCACCATAGCGGCTCGGGACTTTGCTGCAACGCGTCCTGATGCTAGGGCACGTCTGAATTTTCCGCTCAGCTTAGAGGCCCCATCATGATCCCCCGCTACAGCCGTCCCGAAATGGTCGCGATTTGGGAGCCCGACACCCGCTTTCGCATCTGGTTCGAGATTGAGGCGCACGCGGCAACTGCGATGGCCGACATCGGTATCATCCCCAAGAGTGCTGCCGAAACAATTTGGGCCAAGGGCGCGGCGGCCAAGTTCGACACCAACAAGATCGACGCCATCGAGCGCGTCACCAAGCACGACGTAATCGCATTCCTGACCCACTTGGCCGAGTTCGTCGGCGAGGATGCCCGCTTTGTGCACCAGGGCATGACCTCGTCGGATGTACTCGACACCTGCCTCAACGTGCAGTTGGTGCGGGCGAGTGATCTCATCATTGCCGATCTGGACCGGTTACTGGTTGCATTAAAAACCCGCGCGCTTGAGCACAAGATGACCCCGACCATTGGCCGGAGCCACGGTATCCACGCCGAGCCGGTTACATTCGGGTTGAAGCTTGCCCAGGCGTACGCCGAATTCTCGCGCGCCAAGTCCCGCATGCTGGCCGCACGCGAGGAAATTGCCACCTGCGCAATTTCGGGTGCCGTCGGCACCTTCGCCAACATCGATCCGCGCGTCGAAGCCCATGTCGCGGCCAAGCTCGGCCTCAAAGTCGAACCGGTATCGACGCAGGTGATCCCGCGTGATCGCCACGCCATGTATTTTGCGACCTTGGGCGTCGTTGCTTCCTCTATCGAGCGGCTAGCTATCGAGATCCGCCACTTGCAGCGCTCCGAGGTCTACGAGGCCGAGGAGTTCTTTTCAGAAGGACAGAAGGGTTCGTCGGCGATGCCGCACAAGCGCAACCCGGTGCTAACGGAGAATCTGACCGGCCTCGCCCGCATGGTGCGCGCCTACGCGCTGCCAGCCATGGAGAACGTGGCGCTATGGCACGAGCGCGATATCTCGCACTCAAGCGTCGAGCGCATGATTGGTCCGGATGCAACTATAACCCTGGACTTCGCCCTGAACCGGCTCGCTGGCGTGATCGAGAAGCTCGTCGTGTACCCTGAGAACATGAAGAAGAACCTCGACCGGCTCGGCGGCTTAATACACTCGCAGCGGGTAATGCTGGCACTGACGCAAAAGGGCGTATCGCGCGAGGATTCATATGCCTATGTTCAGCGCAACGCGATGCCGGTGTGGCGCGGCCAAGGCGACTTCCTTACTCTGCTCAAGGCCGACAAGGACGTCACCGACAAGCTCTCCAACGTCGAACTCGAAAGCCTGTTCGACCTCGGCTATCATACCAAGCACGTCGACACGATCTTCGCCCGCGTGTTCGGAAGCTAGCGGCCCCCGACATGAAAACTTCGGACGTCGAAATCCTCATCTTACCCGGCTTCGGTGACAGCGGGCCGGATCATTGGCAAACCCGCTGGGAGCGCAAGCTGTCGACCGCTCGCCGTGTGGTGCAATCGGATTGGAACCGGGCGGATCGTGAACAGTGGACAGGCGCGATTACTGCCGCTGTTGAACAGGCGAAGAAGCCGGTCGTGTTGGTGGCCCACTCGATTGCAGTTGCAGCAGTGGCGCATGCAGCAGCGCAATTGCCACGCCCAATCGCTGGAGCGTTCCTAGTCGCCCTGTCGGACTGGAACCGGCCGCAATTGCTGCCCGGCGTCAAACACGACTTCGCCCCCATTCCGCAAACACGGTTTAGCTTTCCATCCGTGCTGGTGGCGAGCCGCAACGATCCCTTGTGCGATTTCGAAGTTGCCGCCATGCATGCGTTGGCGTGGGGCTCGTCCTTGATCGATGCCGGCGACGCCGGCCACATCAATGCCGAATCCGGGCATGGCCCCTGGCCTGAGGGGCTCATGCGATTCGGCCTGTTCATGAAGTCATTGGGTGAGGCCAGCGGCAACACGCCTTAATCACCCAGCCGAGAACAACTCAGCCCTTGGTTGATTCAACCTGGGCGACAGCGGCTGCCAGAAACTCACCCATTTGATTGCGCAGGTCGGCGTCCGAGATTTTTACACCTTTGTCGGCCAAGTCCTTAGCGACTTTACGCATGACATCGTCGTCGCCTTTTTCGGCGAGATCAGACTTGCGCACAGCTTTCACGTAGTCGTCAACAGCATCGCCAGTAATTCCCATTTTCGCAGCGGCCCACTCGGCCAGCATCTTGTTGCGCCGCGACTCTGACTTGAACTTAAGGTCAGCGTCATGGGCAAATTTCTTCTCGAAGCCTTTTTCACGTTCATTGAAGGTCGACATTTCATTCTCCAGATTTACTTGCCACTACTTCCAAAGCCAACACATTCGGCTCTATTTAACTTGCATAGACCGCTTGACGCATATTTCGCTATTCGAATAACCCGCCGTCGGTCCGCGCCGCAATCGCAAAGTCCTCACAGCCGGCTTTTGCACGAGCCATGCGTTCCGAGCTCAAGCGTTAACATTGTGTCGCCACCCTGGTTCGGCTAGGGTCCAGCCTCGGAATGACCCGGCTGTCTGATCTCACTTCGCAGTTGCACACTCAGACAGGTCCGGAGCAACAGAACGCCACCAGACTTGCGCAAAGGAATATGCGTGATGAACAAGCGCCGCCGGATCTATGAAGGCAAGGCTAAGGTGCTGTACGAGGGTCCGGAGCCGGGAACCCTGATCCAGCACTTCAAGGACGACGCCACCGCCTTCAACGCCAAGAAGCACGCGTTGATCGAGGGCAAGGGCGTGCTCAACAATCGCATCTCCGAGTATATCTTCGTCAAGCTCGGCGAAATTGGTGTGCCGACCCATTTCATGCGCCGCATGAACATGCGCGAACAGTTGATCCGCGAGGTCGAGATCATCCCGCTCGAAGTCGTGGTGCGCAACGTCGCGGCCGGCTCGCTGTCGACGCGCCTTGGTCTTGAGGAAGGCACCGCGCTGCCGCGCTCGATCATCGAGTTCTACTACAAGGCCGACAAGCTCAACGACCCGATGGTGTCGGAAGAGCACATCACCGCCTTCGGCTGGGCGTCGCCACAGGAGATCGACGAGATCATGTCGCTGGCGCTGCGCATCAATGACTTTCTCGTCGGCCTGTTCCTCGGCATCGGTATCCGGCTGGTCGACTTCAAGGTCGAGTTCGGCCGCCATTGGGAGAACGAGCAGATGCGCATCATCTTGGCCGACGAGATCAGCCCGGACTGCTGCCGCCTGTGGGATGCGACCTCTGGCGACAAGCTCGACAAAGACCGGTTCCGCCGAGATCTCGGCGGCGTGCTCGAAGCCTACCAGGAAGTCGCACGCCGTCTCGGCGTGCTGACTGAGAACCGCCCGCCGAAGGGTGCCGGCCCGGTACTAGTGACGAGCAATGGAACGAAACCGAATTAAGGGAGCGAATAGCGAGTTGCGAGTAGTGAGTAGTTTGAATTCGCCTGGGCAACAGTAGCCCGCTGGCTATTCGCTATTCGCCATTCGGTACTCGCTTCACAGCCATGAAAGCCCACATCAAGATCACATTGAAGAACGGCGTCCTCGATCCGCAGGGCAAGGCAATCCAAGGAGCGCTCGGCCATCTCGGCATTGCCGGTGTGGGCGACGTACGCCAAGGCAAGTTCATCGAGGTCGAGCTTGCCGAGACCGACGAAGCCAAGGCGCGCGCCACCGTCGACAAGATGTGCAAGGAATTGCTCGCCAACCTCGTGATCGAGAACTACGCCTTCGAGCTGGTGCGGTGACACCTGCCGAGCAGCAGCGGCGGGCCAACGACGACGCCGCGCAAGCCGTCCGCTTCATGGTGATCAAAGCCGCGATCTTCATTTTGGTCCCGGCGATCGGGGCGGCCGTTGCGGTCTATTTCACGCTGAAGTAGCACTCACACCAACCGAACTGCAGCCGAGAACTCTCATGCGCTCAGCCGTCATCGTCTTTCCCGGAACCAACCGCGAGCGTGATATCGCCGAGGCGGTGAGCCTCGCCTCAGGCCGGCCATCACTGATGGTCTGGCACGGCGACTCGGAAGTCCCCAAGTGTGATCTGATCGTGCTGCCGGGCGGATTTTCCTACGGCGATTACCTGCGCACCGGCGCCATGGCCGCCCATTCGCCGATCATGCGTGACGTCGTGGCGAAGGCCAAGGCCGGCACGCCGGTACTCGGCGTCTGCAACGGCTTCCAGACGTTGTGCGAGGCGGGCTTGCTGCCGGGCATCCTGCTGCGCAATGCGTCGCTTAAATTCATTTGCAAGGACGTGCACCTGCGCGTCGACAACGCCTCGACCATGTATACCAATCGCTACAAAACGGGCGACGTGGCCAAAGTCATAGTGGCGCACGGCGACGGCAATTATTTTGCCGACAAGGCGACCCTCGACCAGCTCGAAACCGAGAACCGTGTGGTGTTCCGCTATGCCAGCGCTTCGGGCGAAGTGAACGAGGCGTCGAACCTCAACGGCTCACAGCGCAACATCGCCGGCATCATCGACAAATCGGGCCGCATCCTCGGCATGATGCCGCATCCGGAAAACGCCTGCGAAGACGCTCTCGGCTCGACCGACGGCCGGGCAATGTTCGAGAGCATCGTCGCGTCACTTGCCGCGGCTTGAAATTCATTTCCCGCGGCTCCGGCTGCGCCAACCAAAGAACGCTTTCGCCATGTCGACCGCTTCGAAGATCACGCCCGAACTGATCGCTTCCCACGGCTTCAAGGGCGACGAATATCCGCGCCTGCTGGAGATCCTCGGCCGCGAGCCGACCTAACCGAACTCGGCATCTTCTCGGTGATGTGGTCGGAGCACTGTTCCTACAAATCCTCGCGCTTCTGGCTGAAGACGCTGCCAACCACCGGCAAATGCGTGATCCAGGGCCCGGGCGAGAATGCCGGCGTGATCGACATCGGCGACGGCGATGCTTGCATCTTCAAGATGGAGAGCCATAACCACCCGTCCTACATCGAGCCCTACCAGGGGGCTGCGACTGGCGTCGGCGGCATCATGCGCGACGTGTTCACCATGGGCGCGCGGCCGGTCGCGAACTTGAATGCGCTGCGCTTCGGCGCGGCCGATCACCCGAAGACCAAGCACCTGGTTGCAGGCGTCGTCGCGGGCATCGGCCACTATGGCAACGCGACGGGTGTGCCGACCGTCGGCGGCGAAACCAACTTCGACAAGGCCTACAACAACAACATACTCGTCAATGCTATGTGCATCGGCCTCGCCAAGACCGATAAAATCTTCTATTCCGCCGCCAAGGGCGTTGGCCTGCCGGTGGTCTACGTCGGCTCGAAGACGGGGCGCGACGGCATCCACGGCGCCACCATGGCGTCGGCTGAGTTCGACGAAAAGAGCGCGGAGAAGCGCCCGACCGTGCAGGTCGGCGACCCCTTCACCGAGAAGCTGCTGATCGAAGCCTGCCTTGAGTTGATGGAACGCGATGTCATCATCGCCATCCAGGACATGGGCGCGGCGGGGCTGACCTCTTCGACCTCGGAGATGGCCGACAAGGGCGGCGTCGGTATCGAGTTGAACCTCGACCACGTGCCGCAGCGCGAGCCCAACATGACCGCCTACGAGATGATGCTCTCCGAAAGCCAGGAGCGCATGCTGATGATCCTGAAGCCCGGCTCCGAGCCCGAGGCCGAGGCGATCTTCACGAAGTGGGAACTCGATTTCGCGGTCATTGGCCACACCACCGATACCGGCCGGATGATCGTCAAGCACAAGGGAAACGTCGAAGCCGATCTGCCGGTCGACAAGCTCGCCAATTCCGCGCCGCTCTATCAGCGCCCGTGGGAAGCGACACCGCCGGCCGCACGCATCCTGCCGGAGTGGGTGGCAGCGCCCGCTTCGAACCTCGGCGCCTTGAAGTCCATGATGGGCTCGGCCGAACTCGGCTCCCGCCGCTGGATCTGGGAACAGTATGACTCGATGGTGCGCGGCGATACACTGCAGCGCCCAGGTGGCGATGCGGCTGTCGTGCGGGTGCACGGCACGCAGAAGGCCATCGCGGCCACCTGCGACTGTACCCCGCGCTATGTGCTGGCCGATCCCGCCATGGGCACCAAGCAGGCGGTGGTCGAAACGTGGCGCAACCTCATTTGCGTCGGCGCCGATCCGCTCGCGATCACCGACAACATGAACTTCGCCAATCCCGAGAACCCAAGGATCATGGGGCAATTCGTCGGCTCGGTGCAGGGCATGGGCGAAGCCTGCAAGGCACTCGACTATCCCGTAGTGTCGGGCAACGTCTCGCTTTACAACGAAACCAAGGGCGTCGGCATTCCACCGACCCCGGCCATCGGCGGCGTCGGCTTGATCCCGGATCTGTCGAAGACCGCGTCGATCGCGCTGAAGACCGCCGGCGACTTGCTGATCCTGATCGGCCGCGAGGAAGGCCATCTCGGCCAGTCGCTCTATCAGTTGCTGATCGCCAACAAGAGTGAAGGCGCGCCGCCGCCGGTCGATCTCGACGACGAGATCAAGGCCGGCAATCTAGTTCGCGCGCTGATCCGCGAGCAAAAGGTCTCAGCCGTGCATGATTGCAGCGACGGCGGCTTGATTGTCGCGGTCGCCGAGATGGCCTTGTCGGGGAATGTAGGCGTCGAGTTGTACCCCTACGAGGGCAAACTGCCGGCGCACGCCGCCTGGTTCGGCGAGGATCAGGGCCGATACGTGCTCGCCGCCGCGCCGAAAGTTGCCGAACAGATCGCCGAACGCGCCCGCCTGCTGGGCCTCCCCGCCCGCATCATCGGCAAGGTCGGCGGTGACGCACTGACACTGAAAGGCGAAGCGGCATTGCCGCTCGCCGACCTGCGCCGGGTGCACGAAGGCTGGTTGCCGGGAGTGATGGGGTAGCTAGGTGGACGGCATTGCGCCAAACCTTGCTGGATCAGTCCGTCTTCGTTCGATCGGTATTGCCGGGCAGCGCCTCAAGCCGGCTCCGCGTCCCGCTTCACCATCATCGCCTTGAATGCCGGGCGGGCCTGGCAGGCTGAGAGCCACTTGGCGACGTTGGGGGCGGCCTCGAACAGTTCCTTTGCCGGCATGGCGTAGCGGATGACTTCTGCGACGTTGATGTCGGCTACCGTGAAGCGATCGCCGACGACGTAGCCGCCATTGCTCGCCAGATGCTTGTCGAGGGTCGCGAACGGCCGCTTCAGCGCTTCGATGCTTGCGGCCGCCAGTTTAGCGTCACGCTCGGCCGGCGGCTTGCCGACAAGGTTGTAGAGCACCTGGATGGTGTGCGGCTCGACATCGCCGCCAGCCCACAACGTCCACATCGTCATCAGGCCGTCCTCGGCGACGTTGGCTGGCGCAAGTGCCCCGCCGTGCTTCTTCGCCAGATAGAGGTTGATCGCCAGCGACTGGTGCATGACGAAGCCGTCGTCGTCGATCGACGGGATCTGGCCACCGGGATTGACGGCGAGGAATGCCGGCGAAGCGGTGTTCATCGGCGCGCCTGCCGCCAAAGGCTCCTTCACCCGGTTGGCCTGGATCACCGGCACATGCTTGAATGAAACGCCGAGTTCATCGGCGAGCCAGATATTGCGCGTCGCGCGCGAGCGATAGACGCCGTAGATGGTGAGCATAGGGTGACCCTGACTGTTGAACTGCAGTTCCCTCCTTTAGATGACACTCGCGACGACCTTGCAACCGCATCCATGTGCGCCCTACGCTCGATCGCCAGCAATCGGCATACAATTTTGCGCGATACGGGTTTTGCGAGAGGTTTGGTCATGACATGGCGCTGGTGTTGCATCTGCTTGGTACTTGTTGCGCCGTGGTTCGCGGCGCCGACCCAGGCGCAGCCGTCCAATCCAGATACCATCGTCTGGCGCCTTAAAAACCCGTTCCGCTATTTCAAGAACGCCGAGGCCACCGAACGCCATATCAAGGCGTACCGCGGGCTCACACCTGATCAGCGCGCGAACCCGATCCTCAATGTCGAGCAGAAACTCGCAACGGACAGCGATGGCTGGGGTTGGGCGGGCGCCGTCTTCCCTAACGTTGTCGATGAGAGTTGCTGGTATTCGAATACTGCCAACAAGGCTGAAGCGGGCCACCCCGATTGCGGCGCCTATGTGCGCCCGGCATCACACACCGTGTTGGTCAGCGCTCCGGCAATCACTGGCAAGTGCGTATGGACGAGCGGCACCCAGACAGTCACCGCCGACGATTGCAGCAAGCCGCGCGAACTTTCGATCCCCTTCCCCACCGGCGCCGAAGTCACCTTGAGCATCAGCGGACAGACAACAGCGCGTCGCCAGATAATCGTCGAGGATATTCTCGTCATCGGTCTCGGCGACAGCTTCGGATCGGGCGAAGGCAATCCGGATCGTCCGGTGAGCTTCAAGCAGCGCCGTTCCATGGACTACGGCGGCAGCCAATTCCCGCGCGACGAGTTCGCCGGCTATCCCTTGCGTGACGGCGTGCCCCGTGGCGCCGATGACAATCATCCAGCATTCATCGCCAAAGGTGCCGGATGGGTCCATCGCAACTGCCATCGCTCGCTCTATTCACAGCAATTGCGTACGGCCCTGCATCTCGCGGTCTCGGACGCATCGCTGCACCGCTCGGTGACGTACCTGGGGTTTGCCTGCACAGGCGCCACAATCCTCGATCTGTTCAATCGCCACCAGGGTCGCGACGAGCCACATATTTCAAGTGATCCGGCGCATTCTTCGCGCGCGATGGCCCTGTCGCAACTGAGCACGCTTAGCCATGCGCTGTGCAAACCCGGCACAGCACGGATCGACGAGAGCACCAACTACAACGCCTTCAACGGTCGTGACGAGTTGCTCGAGTTGGGGGGACGCGAGATCAAGCTGTTCAGGTGCGATGAAAAGGATCGACTGCGCCCGATCGATGTCCTGTTGCTGTCGGTCGGCGGCAACGATGTCGGCTTCAGTGGGCTCGTCGCCAATGCCGCGCTCGATCCCGCCTATCTCGGACTACCGCGCATGTTCAACGAGGATCCGACCATCAGCCCGTCGCGCGCAGCGGAATATCTGGCGCGCCTGCCAGGCCGCTACACCGCGCTCGCGCACGCGTTCAAAACGGCATTCGGGGTCATCGAGCCATCCCGCGTGCTGCTCACCGCCTATCCGAAACTCATCGATGCCGATGAAGCCAACGCTTGCCGCAATGGCAATGCTGGCATGGACGTTACCGGCGCCTGGAAGTTCTCAGGCCCGATCATCAATCACACCGAGCAGTTCGTGGAGCAAAAATTCACACCGGCGATGAAAGCCGCCGCCGCCGAACAGGGCTGGACGTTTATTGCCGAACACCGGGCCAAGGCATTCGATGGTCACGGGCTTTGCGCCGTCGAAAAGGAGGCCAATAGCGGAGCCGTCGCCAACCCGCGCTTTCCTCGATACCACATCGCCACGGGTCCGGGTCGCTGGCGTCCATATACGCCCGATCGGTTCCGCCCCTACGCGCCGACGGCTCGTTACTTCCGAACGCCAAACGATGCCTTCCTCGCAGCCCACCACCATGGTCAGGAAGCCACCATCGCCAGAGGCGGGCGCCTGCTGCAACTGACCAGTTGGGCGGCCTACAGCGGCGCCTTCCATCCGAACGCGCTCGGACATGCGGCGATCGCCGACGCGGTTGTGCCTGAGGTCGAAAAACTGCTGGCCGCCCGCCCGGCGCCAGTGCGCTGAGGTCCCGGAAGTCGCGTCAGCGCTTCGTCATCGCCTTCGCGGCCTCGGCGATCTTCTCAACCGTAATGCCGAAGTGCTCATAGAGCTTCGGCGCCGGTGCCGACGCACCGAAGTCGGTCATGCCGATAAATCGGTCGTCGGGACGCAGCCACTCGCGCCAACCTTGCGCGACGGCCGCTTCGATGCCGATGCGCGGTTGGCTGCCCAGAACGTCTTCCCGATAGGCCGCCGACTGCCGGCGGAACAATTCAAACGACGGCATCGACACCACCGCCGCGTGGATGCCGGCCTTGGCCAAGGCGTCAGCGGCGTCGACCGCGAGACCAACCTCTGAGCCGGTGGCGATCAGCGTAACATCGCGCTTTCCCGGTGCCTCGCGCATGACGTAAGCGCCGTGCGCAGACATGTTCTCGGCCGAGGCTGCCGGTCGCAGGTTCGGCACCGCCTGTCGCGACAACGCCAGGATGGACGGCGTCTCCTTTGCAAGGATTGCCAACTCCCAGCACTCGGCGGTTTCCTGCGGATCAGCCGGGCGGAACACGTTCACGTTGGGCATGCAGCGCAGTGCCGCCAGGTGTTCAACCGGTTGATGCGTTGGCCCGTCTTCGCCAAGACCTATGCTGTCGTGCGTCATCACATAAATCACGCGCTTGCCCATCAGCGCCGACAGACGGATCGACGGTCGGCAATAGTCCGTGAACACTAGGAACGTGCCGCCATAAGGCACCAGACCGCCGTAAAGCGCCATTCCGTTCATGGCCGCCGCCATGCCGTGCTCGCGGATGCCGTAGTGAATATAAGAACCGGCGAATTCGCCCTTCTTGATGACGCCCTGAGCCTTCGCCTTGGTGTTGTTCGAACCGGTGAGATCAGCAGAGCCACCGATCAGACCCGCCATCGCCGGCGTGATTTTCTCAAGCGTGAGCTCCGACCAATTGCGAGTGGCGCGCTTCGATGTATCCGCGGCGAACCCGGTCTTGGTCGCCTTGATAGCGGCCGTCAGAGCCGCCTTGCCGTCACCGCTCAGGGGATCAGCGAAACGGGCGCGGATACCGGCGTCTACTTTTGCCCAGCGCTGCGCCCAGGCCTTGTGTTCGCTCCCTCCCCGCGCGCCGGCTTCGCTCCAAGCCTTCCCTACTGCAGCTGGAATGGCGAACGGTTCGTGCGGCCAACCTAGAGCAATTCGCGCGGCGGCAATTTCATCGGCGCCCAGCGGCGAACCGTGAGTCGACGACGTGCCTTGTTTCTTCGGCGCGCCAAACCCTATGATGGTCTTAGCTGCAATGAGCCAAGGCTTCGACGAATTGGCTTTGGCATTGTCGAGCGCCGACTTGATCGCAACCGGATCATGCCCGTCGACCGACGCCGTGTTCCAACCGGCGGCCTTGAACCGGCCGATCTGATCCTCGGATGTCGAAAGACTGGTTGGGCCATCGATCGAGATGCCGTTGTCGTCGAACAGCACGATCAAGCGGCCGAGTCCAAGATGGCCGGCAAGACCGATCGCCTCGTGGCTGATGCCTTCCATCAGACAACCGTCTCCGACGATGCAATAGGTGTGGTGGTCGATGACGTCGGACCCAAGTCGCGCGTTCCAGATCCGCTCGGCGAGCGCCATGCCGACGGCATTTGCGATGCCCTGCCCGAGCGGCCCGGTCGTGGTCTCGATGCCGGCGGCGTGACCATATTCGGGGTGGCCGGCGGTCTTGGCGCCGAGCTGGCGGAATTTCTTGATCTGGGCCATGTCCATGCCCGGCGTGCCGGTAAGATGCAGCAGCGCGTACAGCAGCATCGAGCCGTGTCCGGCGGAAAGCACGAAGCGATCGCGATTAGGCCAAGCCGGGTCGGCGGCATCATAGCGCATCACCTGACTGAACAGCACGGTGGCGACATCCGCCATGCCCATCGGCATTCCCGGATGGCCTGATTTCGCTGCCTCGACCGCGTCCGCCGCTAGAAAGCGGATGGCGTTCGCCATGCCAGCATGCCCAGTATCGCCGATGGTCGCCGCTGTGCCTGTCATGACAGCCAAATCCCTTGTTTTGCCCGCAGTTTGGCCGCAACCGATCGCGGCGTGTCATATCTCGCGGGCAGCTTTAGCCTCGCGCGCCAAGCTGCGCAAACAAAAGGCGCCGCCTGGCACCAACATCGCTCCCGAGACCTGTGGACCAATTGCCAAACTTGACAGCGACGGCAACCTGCGGTCATAACGCGCGCTTACCGGGCGGTTAGCTCAGCGGTAGAGCACACCCTTCACACGGGTGGGGTCATAGGTTCAATCCCTATACCGCCCACCATTTAAGCTCAACAAAATCAGATGCTTATCAGCGCGCATTCAAATGCGCGGGCGGCGTTCCGTCTGCTGGGAAGCACATGGGAAGCACGAGAACGTTCGAACGAACCGCGCTGCACGATCGTCAGCACGTCAAGTTCATGTTGCTCGTGCACTTGCTCGCAACATTCGAACTAGCGCTGACAACTCCGCTTGCGCCTGCAATCGCGTCTCCTTGTCCGCTCACCCGTGCCGATAGCGGCCGTTCAGTTTGCCGCTCGGCCCGCCGCTGCCCAGCGCCCCGCCGTGCATCCTACAGCGTTGCCTTCCGACTGACTGCTGGCGACCGGCACGGGCTCCCGTTCCGCGTCCGCGCTCCACACTTGCGGCATTGGCGTAAGTGCTAGGGGCTGGCAATTCTCCCTTTGCATGGGGTCGATGTTCGGTTTTCATTGGCTCCCCCTCCCCCGGTAGCGCCATTGGCGCCAGTGGTGATATTTCCGACGATCGCCTGCGCGCCCGGATGGACGTGCACGACCTTTACGACCTGCTCGCCACCGCGCTGCAACTTGGCAAGCGCTTCGACCTGCATCGTGAACGTGCGCAGCAGCTTCACTGCCATGTTGCCGGCGCTATCGAATTGCGGGATCTGATCGACGCGCATCGAGCGCAGGGCGACTTGCATTGCAAGCTCATGAGTGACGACCATTTGCACGGCAAGCATGGCTTGGACTTCGTTCGTCGGCTTCGCGCCCTCGATGCGGCCAGCAGCGCATTCACCTTCACCTTGTCGTATTTGCCGTCAGCGGTGCGCGCGACCTGCAAAATCTGGTTGAGCTGCGACATCGGAAAATTCTCGACCATTCGAGCCGAACAAATCCTGCATGCGCGCCATCCAGCCGTCATGGTCCGAATGCTCGGCTCCGATGTTGGCAATCGCCGCCTTTATCGTCCGTTTCGAGCGAAGTCGTGAGACGCGGGGTGCGGTCGGCTAAGTTTTGCTTGGCAATGGCGATTGCATGTTGCTGCGGAGCGCTGGGCGGCGGCAGCGGTGTTGGTGCTGGCTTCGGTGCAGCTTTCTTCGACATGCCTGCGCTGAAGCTCCCAGGGCCTGCCGGTGACCGTTGGCATGAGTGATCGCCTTGTCTACGCCCATCAGACGCCAGTGTAGGCGTTGCGCCGTACGTAGCAGCTAGTTGCTGGGACTTTCGCTTTTGCAAAATTGCCCTCGCCTGCCGTAGGCCGTCGATCGCGGCAAGATGATCATGGCGTGCGGCACGGGCAAGACGTTCACCAGCTTGAAGATTGCGGAAGCGCTCGCCGGCAAGGGCGGTAGCGTACTGTTCCTCGTCCCGAGCCTCAATCTTCTGTCGCAGTCCTTGACCGAATGGACGCAGGAAGCCGCCATTCCGCTGCACTGCTTTGCCGTGTGCTCGGATAGCGACGTTGGCAAGAAGCGCGACAAGGATGATGAGGCGATCCAGACCTTTGTGCACGAGCTGCGCTATCCCGCAACGACCGACGCGAAGAAGCTGGCCGAAGCGGTCGCCCACGGCAACCTCAACCTTCGCTTTGTCGCGCGGCTTCATCGGCCGCGCCGGCACGATCGCGGTATCGTAGTGCGTCGCCATCTCGGCATAGGCGCGGTTGACCGCCGGCTCGTAAAAGCACGCCTTGGTGATGCCGGAGCGCAGATTGTCGGAGACGACCATTCCCTGTACACCGCCGAAAAACGCGAACGCGCGCGTGTGCGATCCGACCTGCGGTTCCGGCACCACAGCAACCGTTGCCGAACAATGGGGCCGTCGCTGGATTACGATTGACACGTCACGTGTGGCGCTGGCTCTGGCTCGCACCCGGCTGATGAGCGCGCGCTATCCCTACTACCACCTCGCCGACAGTAAGGAAGGCCGCGCCGAGAAACAGAAGGTGTCGGGCAAGATCCAGCCGGACAGCAACACCTACGGTGACATCCGCCAGGGCTTCGTTTAGGCGGCTCGACGACATTCGCCGTGAAATCGACGAACAATCCGACTAAGTTGCTAGCAGCGGATATCGGGCAGCTCGATGGGCCTGTGAAGCGAGTACCTAAAATGCCGACCGTCTCCAGACGACGATGGGCACCACCATCGATGTCAAGCTTGGTTAGGCTGGTAACAAGATGTGCGGACTTTTGATTGTCGTCGAGCGCAACGACCCCGTAGATCCCGTGCGATTTCAATCGGCACTCGATGCCGTCGCCCATCGTGGACCGGACGGTGCTGGGATCGCGCATGTCACACTAAATCAGCCGCTCGGTAGTCGAAGTGTGGGGCTTGGCCATCGGCGGCTATCAATTCTCGATCTATCGGAGGGCGCCAGCCAACCGTTTCGGCGTCGCGTGCGGCACTTATTTACAATGGCGCGATCTATAACTTCCGCTCACTGCGGTCCCGCCTCGCCTCCACTTTCACTACTGACGGTGACACCGAGGTTCTATTCGAAATTATGCGCCAACAGGGCCTTGAGGGGCTTGGGGCGGCGCTAGGCATGTGGTCGTTTTGCTATCTCGATGAATTGTCGGGCAGACTGATCGCCGCCCGAGATCCGCTGGGCAAGAAGCCACTGTTCTATTTTGCCGATGCGAAAACAATCTGTTTCGCCTCCGAGATCGGCGCCATCATGGCCTACCTCGGTGCAAAGCCCAGTATCGAACAAAGCGTGGTCGATACCTATCTTACCTACGGCTGGACGCTGCCAGGTGCCAGCGAGGTCACACCTATTGCGGGGATCAGACAGGTGCTGCCCGCTGGATACGTGACCGTCGACCTCGCAGGGTGGCAAGTTATGAGTGGGAGCTACATCAGCCAGGACGCATGGTTGCCGACCGGCCAATCACCAAATAATAACACAGCAGAATTGCTGCGTGCCGCAGTGCTAGACCGGCTGGTCAGTGATCGCAAGGTCGGACTGCTGTTGTCGGGTGGTATCGACAGCTCCCTGATCCTATCGGTTCTGGCGAAGGAAGGCCTGAAAGATCGGGTGCACTGCTTCATTGGCGAGTTGGGAAAAAGCGATGACGCCCGCTACGCTGCCCGCGTCACCCAAGCGTTGGGTGTCACCGCAGAAACGATCCCACTCCAATATGCCGGTGGTTCGATCGACCGCTTCCTCAGCGTCTGCCGGCACCAGCAGAAACCGTTTCCCTTGATTGGAAATGTTCTGGGTATGCCTGAACTCTATGAATTTATCGCCGACCGCGACGTTCCAGTTGTGCTCGATGGCACCGGGGCAGATGAGATCTTTGGCGGCTACTGGGAGCGCTACTACCGCTTCGCTCTCGCCGAGGCATGGGAGGCAGGCGACGAGGTGTGGATTTCGCAAGCCCTCGATGCGAATGCCGACCATTTTCGTATAGACGAGATTGGTCGTTCGACGATTGCCGCACTGCAGGCAGGCACCTGGCCACCAAGTTGCACGGGGGGAGCGGCACCTACCACCGAAATCACGCGGTTGCTCGCGCAGTTCTGTGCTGTCGACGTTATAAAGGCCGCGCCCGCCGATCCGCTGGCTCGCCGCAAGTTCAACCTCGCGGGAGCACTGCACGCGGACGTCACAGTGGGACTTCTCCCTGAGTGGCTCTGGCAGAACGACCGCAACGCCATGCGCTCCGGCGTAGAGAACCGCAGCCCGTTTCTCGATCTACGCCTCATGACGCATCTGGGCACTGGCTATCGGACCAAGTTCAACGGACCATGGAACAAGCATGAGCTGCGGCAGTTGTTTGACAGCTTCCGACCGTCGCCCACCCAATGGCGGCGCGAAAAGCAGGGCTTTCGCTGGGTATTCGCCCGCTTCCTACGGGCAAATCGGTCGAGCGTATTGGATCTGATTGCGTCATCACTACTCTTGCGAGCGCGCGTAAATACACGCGCTTTTATCGATGCAATCGTGCGGGACGAGGAGTTGCTGTTCAGCGATCTCACCCAGCGGTGTCTGTGTTTGGCGGGGCTCGAGGCGACCACACAACTGCGCCTTCGGTGATCATCGACGATCTTGTATCTGGTGCTTTAAAGCGGCTTCGTGACTTTGCGAAGTGACAGATAGGAGGGAGAAGCTAGGCAGACCGAGGGTCTCAAGAGGGGAACGGTGCCAACACATAGGAAAACAGTAGTTGACCTCCACGCCGCCAAAGCTGCCGCGCGCGAACGATATACACACATTGCCGAGCAGTTGAAGGCAGAGGCTGGAATTCGACGTCACTACGAATTCAAAAAGATTGCCGGGCTCGCGTGGACGAACGAAGGTAAGATTCTCGCACCGGCCGGCGTCACGCGGCGGCAACTTTACGTGCTTGCGCACGAATGCGCGCACATCGTGCTGCATAGTCACCCGGCCGGACATAACAAGCCGAGCCACGTCAAGGAGCACGAGGCAGAGACCTATGCACATCGGGCGTTCGCGCGGTATGATCTTGAGGTTGCGGAGAAGTCGGCGCGCTGGGCGCGTGCGTATGTGGGGCAGTGGATCATGAAGGATCGTGCCGAGGGCATTCCGATCTGTCCAATGGCAGAACAATTCGCCACAGGACGGCGTGCGCCGCACGATCCTCTGCCGGCGGTGGACGGAAAGCCAGTGAAAGATTTTTCAAAGCAGATCACGCGTCTCGTCGCCGAGGGCAGCCGTATAGTTCAACAACAAACGCCGCTCTTACCCCAAAATTACCCAACATCATCGACGCGGGCGAACTCCCGAATGCTTGCGGGACTTGCTGGTTTTATGAGGGAAACAGCACGTTTACCGACTGGTCGAGGGGGCGCTGCAAAGCGTTTCAGCGCAGCACCTATGATGTGAGAGATGATGCGCAAGCCTGCCAATCCGGCAAAAGTTGGCGTCCGCACCCGGACTTGATCGAACAGTATTCTTACGCAGTGCATGCGGAACGCAAGCGTGGCCTTTGGGCTCGCTTAGGCGACGCGATCATTGCTCGCATTGCCGGGCAGCGATAGTCGCAAGACCAGCCGTTGCCGCAGCAGCACTAGCCTGCCTCACAAACCAGCCGCTAGCACCGCCCCATTCTTACTATCCAGCGATTGGTCGTCAGCGGACTCGACACGGGGTAATGCTTAGGACACCCCCTGCCCAGCTCGCGGCAGGGGGTGCCGCACTTTTGCCAGACGATGTTCGATGAGAAAAGGTATTCGTCGCCGCCGAGTTAAGCCTTCTTCCTCTGCAAATCGACCACCTCTGCCGGCTTCTGGGTACCTAGCGCCGTCGCAATCGGCCCGACCACGCGATCTGCGGCTCGGCGCGCCGGGTCTTGCTGCATGTGGGCATAGATTGACGTCGAACGGGCATCGGCGTGACCTAACAGCGCGCCAGTCATCGCCAACGTCTCACCCGTTGATACCGCTGCCGATCCGATTGTGTGCCGCAGCGTGTGCGGCGTAACACCGGGAAGCCCAGCGCGAGCGACGACTTTCGCCCAAAAGCGCTTGGTGCCCTGATAGAAGGTATTGCCTTCCTCGGACGGGAACACGTAGGGCGAGCCCGCATCACGAGGCAGGTTCTGCAATATGGCAATTGCCGCACCGGCCAACGGCCGAACCGATTGCCCGGTTTTCGTATCTCGCCAAGATCAGGCACGCACGGTCGAAGTCGACTGCCGACCATTCCAGGCTGGCGATTTCATCGCGCCGGCATCCCGTCAGCGCCCAAAGCCGCATGATTGCAATAGCTTTCGGATTTGCGCCT
The DNA here is from genome assembly GCA_963732635.1 of uncultured Alphaproteobacteria bacterium. Classification (GTDB taxonomy): domain Bacteria; phylum Pseudomonadota; class Alphaproteobacteria; order Rhizobiales; family Hyphomicrobiaceae; genus JAKFWF01. The sequence goes on along the minus strand of CAVTAL010000019.1, from coordinate 399,123 downwards.
TCGCGGTCCATCGCCTCAAGGGCCCCACCCAGCGACCGCACTTCATCGAGCGTCAAAAAGCGAAGTCTGCTTGCCGTCTGCCGGCTTCTTAACCGGCGTGCATGGATTGAATATCACCAGTTCTTGCCGGACCGCGAAGGTGAAAACCGCCGACAGGTCGCGCACACCCTTGGTCGCCGCGCCCGCTCCGCCTTTGACAATGACGCGCGCCCGCTGGCCGGTTTTCTCGTCCTTCGCCGTCTTACCGGTCCGAACATCGCGCATGAACTGCTCGACATCAGCGACCCGCACGTCGGAAATCTTCTTGCGACCTAGCAATGGCACTACGTGATGCCGAAGCCGCGCCAGCATCCAGCGCCGGTTGCGCTCCTTGAGGTGATCGGTTCCCTTTTCGCCGTAGAGGTCAATCAGATCGGCAACCGACATTTCGCGGCGCTTGGCCTGTCGTTCGGCCGACGGGTCAGAACCGTGAACGACTGAAGCCAAAACCCGCTTAGCAGAGGCCCGCGCTTCATCGACTGTCAGCACACCGAACCGGCCGATGGTGAACCGTCGATTGCCGCCGCTTCGACCGCCGCCCGCTCGGTATTGAGCGACGAATGTCTTCGACCCGCCCTGCCCTGACCCGCAGACCGAAGCCTGCAAGTTCGCTGTCCCACAAGAAGAAATCCCGGTCCCCCACGGTCGCTTCTTCGACCAATTTTCTTGGTCAATCTCTGTGCCTTCATTATGCGCCGCCATCGTTTCGGTTCTGTTCGGCGCTGGGAAGCACCTGGGAAGCACCGATTTAGCAACTAGCGGAATTCTCAACGCAATAGGCGAATAGCAAACTTGTGCAATTTCAATAACATATGAATGTTGCAGATACTCCCGAATACCCCAAGAAGCGTATCTCCCACCCTTCACACGGGTGGGGTCATAGGTTCAATCCCTATACCGCCCACCATTTGAAATCGCACCAGATTTGAGCCGAATTGGGATCTCGTGGCGATCGCGACATTTGCTGTGTGGATTCGCATGCCGGTCAGCGAGGGTGTCTGAGCCGCACTCGACTACGTAATGACGTTCGCCACCTGACCCTGCTCGCGATAACGAAAGCGGAAGATCTGTTCCGCAGGCGCGCGGCATTCGGATTTCAAATCATCAAACGGTTGAATTCGAGATCCATATTGAGCCACTTGAGGAACATTTTGATCTGCACAAACATCTTATTAAACCCAGCCATCATGACGGCATAGCCGTCCATATCGTTGATCAAAAAGACCGGCTCATTGTGCGTCTCCTCGTCAATGAGTTCATGCAGCGCTGCGGATGTGGGAACTTGGCTGCGCGCTTACCTTCGAGCCGGATCAGGTCGTCGGCACTATCGGCGAAGTAGCCTGCGCCGCCGCTAAGCCCTTGCGTCTTGGGCAATGCAGCAGAGTACCCAGTCACATAGGCTCTGGCGATCCATGGTCGCGGCTTGGCGTAGCACTCCGGGTATCAATGACCTGACGCAGGGAAAGCGCGGCCCAAGTTCCGGCCGAGAATGCCAAGCTTCCGCTCAGCAAATGCTTGAATACCGACAAGTTGTTAGCGGAGTTGTCATGTTCGCGTCATCTCGAATGCGCGAATGCTGGTGCCAAGCAACTATACAAGGAACGCAATAATGAGAAAGTCGCTGGCCGCAGCCGCCATATTGGCTGCCGTCCTCGCTCCGACCCATGCGGAAGCCCGCAAAGTAACGCTCCAGACATCTCTGACAAACTACGGCGGCAGGGGCGCATATCTCGCCATCTATCTGACGGATCCCACCGGCAAGTTCCATTCGACGCTCCATGTCGCCGGTCGGAAAGCCAAGTACTTCTCACATTTGCGCGACTGGTCACGCGGTAACAGCGGTCGGCGAATTGACGGTTTGACTGGTGCGAGTGTCGGTAGCGGCGGCACGCTGAACGTCAGCGTCGATATTGCCGATGCGCTAATCAGCGCCGGATACCAGATCCGCGTCGATAGCTCGGTTGAAGGTGGCCGCGACAATGTCGCCGATGTGATCGTGCCGCTCGGCCCAGCAAGTGCGGGAAAGTTGGCGACCGCCAAAGGTTACGTGAAGTCGTTCAAGTTCGACATGTGACACGCACTTGTACCGCCGCACATGTCCTGCGGCGATGACTGAACAGCTGCAACTCTCCACGCTTCCTTTGCAGGGCCCGGAAGGTCGTTTGCCGATGTTTCGCCACATTCATTCGTTCGCCGGACTCGTGGCGGCAGTGCTACTTACTATACTCGCGTTGACCGGTGTCATTCTGAGCTTGGAACCCGTGCGCGAGCGCGCCAGTGCGTCCTTGCCACCAGCCGGTCAACTCAGCGTCGCGGCTGTTGCCCAGACAATGGCGGCGAGGTACCCAGCCATCGAGCGCATCAACTTGACGGCTTCGGGATCGCTGATCGTGCATTATGCCAGGGGTAACGATGCCCTGTCGGTGCGCGTCGACCCGCACAACGGGCAGGAAATTCCGGCGCACGTCGTCTCTGGCCTTACCCAATTCGCAAAGGAGCTTCACCGCTCACTCATGCTGGGCGAACCAGGTCGCGCCCTGGCGGGCGGCAGTGCCCTGACCATGGTGCTGCTCTCCTTTACTGGCACCGTCTTGTTGGCCCGCAGCCTCGGCGGCTGGTCGTCGTTGCTACGCCCGGTTCGCGGCACGCGCGCACAACGCGCCCACGGCGCTGTCGCACGAATCGCGCTATTGCCGCTCCTGCTGATGGCAATCACCGGCTGCTACATGTCATTGGCAACATTTGACATCGTCGCTGACGGGACGAACACTGAGCAGTCCGCCGCCACTCCAGTCAGCCAGACGGGGCGCCGGTTGCCAGCCGGGAAGGTTTCGGCTCTCGCCGCCGTCGATCTCTCCCAGTTGCGAGAATTGACATTCCCTCGCGCGAAGGAACCTCGCAGCACATACGCGATCACCACGTCCACCGGCGCAGGCCACATCGACGCCGTCACTGGTAGAATGTTGACATTTTCGCCGCATGCCCCCGCGCACCGGATCTATGATTTCATATATTTGCTGCACACTGGCCAAGGCCTGTGGGCGATTGCCGTTGTGTCCGGACTCGCAGCGACGACGGTGCCGCTGCTGGCCGGTGCAGGCGTGTTGATCTGGTGGCGCCGCATCAGGAGCCGCCCGCGCATCCGCCGAAACGTCTCGGCGCAGTCGGCTGACACAATCATCCTGGTCGGCAGCGAGGGTAACTCCACATGGGCCTTTGCGCAGGCCTTGCATATCGCGCTCACCAAGTCCGGACATCGCGTCCATGCAGCTCCGATGAATGCAATTAGCGCCAACTATCGGCGTGCCAAACGCATGGTCATCCTAGCCGCGACGTACGGCGATGGAGCGCCACCGGCGTCTGCCAACCGGTTCCTGCAGCGCCTAGCGCGCAGCCGCTCTGCCTACCCCGTAGCCGTGGTCGGATTTGGTGACCGGGGATTTCCGCATTTCTGCAGGTTTGCCGACGACGTCGCGCGATCCTTGCAATCGAAGAGATGGCCGAACATCATACCGATCGCACGGATCAACCGACAATCCGGCCAGGAATTTGCCAGATGGGCGCAGCAGTTCGGCGCGGCACTGGGCGAACGGCTCGACATGGCCATGGTCCAATTCGTCCCTAAAACCAAAATGTTCACGTTGATCGAGCGGGTCGATTATGGCGGCGAAATCCAGGCACCAACCGCCGTATTGCGGTTTGCCATCGATACCAAGGCAAGGCGTCAACCTCGATTTGAAGTTGGTGATCTCATCGGTATTCTGCCGCCTGGGGTCGATTCTGCACGCTTGTATTCCTTGGCTTCGTCGACGAGCGACGGCGTGCTCGAAATCTGCGTACGCAAACAGCCCGGCGGGGTATGTTCCACGTATCTGTATGATTTGAAGCTCGGCGCCACCATCGATGCCTTTGTCCGGCCAAATCCGGCGTTCCGGCCGATGCGCGGCAAAACTCCGCTGATCCTGATCGGCGCCGGCACCGGGATCGGACCTCTGGCTGGCTTCATCCGCCAGAACTCCAAACTTCGACCGATCCATTTGTACTGGGGCGGACGTCATCCCATAACTGATTTTCTGTATAAACGTGAACTCGGTCATTATCTTACCGACAAGCGGCTGAAGCGCTGCCGCACCGCCTTCTCACGTGTCGAAGGCGGATTCTACGTCCAGGATCGACTTGCGGCCGAAGCCAACATCGTCCGCGACTTGGTTCAACGCGGCGGACAAGTCATGGTGTGTGGCGGGAGGGCGATGGCCAGCGACGTGGCCGACGTCGTCAATTCAGCCATCAAGCCGTTGGGAATGGACTTGAAGCAACTCAAATCCGAGGGTCGCTACGTTGAGGACACTTACTGAGCCCTTGCCTGCCTATGACGGGTCCATCGAGCGCCAATCGCTAAACGGCGCCACGATGGGTACACGCTACTCCGTGGTGTTCTATGCACCGCAAAGTACCGACGCTGAGGCCCTCGCAAAGGATATTTATGCTGCTGTTGACCGCGTTGACCGGCAGATGTCGACATGGAAGCCGAACTCCGATCTCAATCGATTGAACTCAGCTCCGGTTGACGAGTGGGTGCCGATCCCGCCTGAGTTGATGACAGTACTGGAAGCCTCCTTGAGCTTCGAGCAAATGACCAGCGGTGCGTTTGATATCGGAGTTGGCGATCTCGTCGGGGCCTGGGGATTTGGCCGGTATGGCGCAAATCCTGATCGCGACAGGATCCATGAGCTGACGTCGCGGGCGCGGACGCCAGCGCGTCAGGCGCTGTTCCTCGACGCAGCCAACGGGCGCGCCAAGAAATTGACACCAATCTCACTCGATCTCAGTGGGATCGCCAAAGGCTTCGCTGTCGACGAGATGGGCCGCGTGATGAATACTCATGGTATAAGGGTATGGCTGGCTGGCATCGACGGCGACATGCGCGGGCGCGGCATCAAGCCCGACAACACCGCGTGGGCAGTGGCGCACGAGCGTCCGGACCGGTTCGCGCGCGATGCCATGGGAGTCATTGAACTGACCGATTTGGCCGTTGCCACTTCAGGCAACTATCGGCATTGGCGCGAGCATGACGGCCGTTTGATATCCCATACGATCGACCCCAAAACCAACCAACCGCTGCAGAACCATTTGGCCTCTGTCTCAGTGATTGCGCCAACCTGCATGGCGGCTGACGCTTGGGCCACAGCCTATATGGTGATGGGCCCCAAGGCTGGCCTGCTCATCGCAAAACGTCTGGCCATGCAGGTTATCTTCGTGCTCGATAGCGGCGAAATTATCTCAACGGTGTAGCCGCGTCTGCGCACCAATTGGGAAAGACCAACGCGCCAGCGGCTTCAGCAGCCATCCGTGCAGATGACCCCGCCCGATGTGGGCATCACGAAGTGATGTGCGAGGCTCAGCCGACAGCCTCGGGCTTGCCCGACCTCGCCGCGCGCAGCAGTGCTTCGAGCGTCAATGCGATATCGATCGACTCCTCGGCCGTGGCACCGTTCCAGAACGCCGGCCCGTCCTTGACGAGCCGGGCGAAGGACAGCGCCTCGGCGAGGAAGCCATTACCATCGGGCAACGAAACAATTTCCGCCGGGTCAGTCGCGAACGCGCCGCGACGCACGGTGATGTTGGCCGATCCGCCGATCGGCGGATGGTTGAGGTAATTCGTCTCGATGGTTCCGGTTTCGCCCGCTATCAGGCCATGTCGGTGATAACAGGTGGCGAAGCTCGACGAGATCTGGGCAATCAGGCCGCTCGGGAATTCGAGTGTGCCGGCCAGCGTGCGGTCGACCCCGGTCTCACTCCAGCGTGCCACTGCATGCACCCTGGATGGCCGCTCGCCAGCGGCCAGTCGCACGAAACTAACCGCGTAGCTGCCGGCATCCATCAGAGAGCCACCAGCGAGGTCTGGCTTCAACCGGATGTTGGTCGGGTCCGAAAACGGAATGCCGAAACACGACCGTATGAGCTGCGGCTTGCCAATGGCGCCACTGCGCATCAACTCGCGCACCTTGAGCGTCTGCGGCTGCGACATGTATGGGTAGGCCTCGACCAGATGCACATTGTGCTTCCTGGCAGCCTCGAACATCGAACGCGCCTCGGCGCCGGAAACCGCCAGCGGCTTCTCGCAGAGCACGTGCTTGCCGGCGGCCACCGCCTTGATCGACCACTCGGCGTGCATGTTGTTCGGCAACGGGTTGTAGATCGCGTCGATATCCGGATCGGCGATTAAGGCATCGTAGGAGCCGAACGAACGCGGAATACCTTCCTCCTTGGCGTAGGCGGCGGCGTTCGCGGCATCGCGGCTGGCAACGGCCGTGACCTTCAGCGTCTCGGCTCCGGCAACGGCTTTGGTGAAGGCGCGGGCGATCTTCGCCGCGCCCAGGATGCCGATGCGCAAAGGCTGGCTCGAAGCTGTCATGGCGTTCCTCTCGGGAGATTGGCGCGGCATTGGCCGCTCATTACCTGCATTGGACCGGATCGAAGCACATTGCTACCGACCCTGGAAGGGTCACGACGTCCAGGCGGACAACTCGGTTGCATCGGTGGGCCATGGCGGTACTGTTGCCGGCTGTTGGCGATGGCACGGGCAAGGAGTACGGCGATGACCAAGATTTCCGGCGGCTGCCTGTGCGGTGCTGTACGCTACGAAAGCACCGGCGAAGTCAAGGGCACTTCGGTTTGCCACTGCACGCATTGCCAGCGGGTGTCGGGCTCGGCTTTCTCGGTCAATGTGCTTGTGCCGCGCGCTGGCGTCACCTACAGCGGTGATCGACTTGCGTCCTACACCGACACAGCCGAGAGCGGTCGCAAACTCGCCCGCAAGTTCTGCGGCAATTGCGGCTCCTCAATCGCCAGCGAGCCAGAGGGCATGCCGAATGCGACCGTGCTCAAGGCTGGCACCCTTGACGACCGGTCCTGGCTGAAGCCCTGCACCCATATATGGACGTCGTCGTGCCAGCCCTGGGTCGAAGTGCCGGTGGGCGTTACGCAGTTCGACAAGGGCCGCGTGTAAAGCGCTACGGTGCCAGTGGATCGTTGCGACAACCGCCGTAGAACACGAGGTTGATCCGCCGGGCGCGCACGGCCGCAGCAATTTCCGGCAACGGCAATGCCTTGTCGGCGAGCGAGCGATTGCCTTCTGCAATCGGATACCCGCCTGGTACCAGATAGATCTTGGCCCCAACTTCGACGCCGTGCCCGGTGGTATAGATCACTGCGGCATCGGCATTCTTGGTCTCGGACGCAAACGCATCGAGCCGCCGCCGCATCGCAAACAGATCGAGATCAATGGCAATTTCGGTCGCAAAACCAGCTTTCGAGAGGGCGGCAGCGACCCGGCTTGCGTCATGCGCCACACCCGGAAGGGACGGCGCGCCCCCCGACTTCGCGTAGTCGGAGACAACCAGCACCAGCGCCTTGCGCAGTTCCCCAGACTTGGCTGGCACCAGCGCCCAATCCTCCGGTGGCGCCTGCGGCGGCACATCGGGCAACTGGAAGTCCCGGCTCTTGGCCAAGGTTAAGCGACGCAACTCGGCCGGCAAGTCGCCGAGCCTCGCTGACGGTCGCGACAAGATTTCGATCAGCGAACTGGCGAACGGATTGCCACCGCCCTCACCTTGATCGAGCGTTTCCTTGCCGGCCTGCGATGCTTTGAAAACAAGCGTCTCGGCATGCGCCGAAGTCGGCACCAGCATCAAACAAACGACGACTAATGCTGCGAACCGCATGTCTCAGCCCTTCATCCCCAACCGTTCTTTCAGCACCAGCGGCACACCATTAGGCGTCGGGCACACGGTGATGCCGGCGGCTTCGAGCGCGCCCTTCTTACCGGCGTAAGAGCCCTTATCGCCCATGACGATTGCGCCGGCGTGGCCCATCTTCTTGCCCGGCGGCGAGGCTGCGCCGGCAATGAAGGCCGCAACCGGCTTCTTCATCGTCGACGCATAGATCGCCGCGTCCTCTTCCATGGCGCCGCCGATCTCGCCAACGAGGGCGATTGCATCGGTCCCCGGATCGCGGTCGAGTTCCTCCAAGGCATCGCGCGTGGTTGTGCCGATGATCGGATCGCCGCCGATGCCGATGAACGACGAGATGCCGAGTCCGGCTTGCACCAGGTTTAAACACACCAGTGTCCCTAGCGAACCCGAGCGCGAGACGACGCCAATACGACCCGGCTTGAACACGCGCGCATTGAATGCTGGCATGAAGCCAACGAAGCTTTCACCGGTGGTGACGAGACCCGCCGTGTTAGGCCCGACGATCCGGCAACCACGTTCGCGCGCTGCCGCCAGCGCATACATGGTGTCGTGCACCGGCACGTGCTCGGTTAGGCACACTATTTTGCCGATGCCGGCATTGATGGCGTCGAGCAGAGCTTCCTTCACGCCGAAGGGTGGAATGAACAGCACAGCCGAATCGATCGGCGCGGCATTGGTGGCGTCGACCGCCGTTGCCCAAACGGGGCGCTCCATGTGCGTCTCGCCAGCCCGCTTCGGATTGGTGCCGCCGACAATGCGGGTGCCGTAGCCAGCCATCTTTTCGGCCCAGAACGTCCCCTGTTTGCCGGTAATCCCCATGACGAGGACGCTCGCACTGCCACGGATGATCATGTCCGCGCCTCCCCGGCCTTGGCAGCCGCGACCGCCGCCTTCACCGCGTCGTCCATCAGGTCGTAGGGCTCGATGCCGAGCCGCAAGCGCACCATTGCGATCGCTTCGTCCTCACCGGTGCCGTGGATGGTGAAGATGATCGGGATTTTCGGTTTCAACTCCAGCCAGGCGTTGATAACGCCCTCGGCCATAACGTCGGTGCGGGCGAAGGCACCGCAGAAGTTGACGAGCAGCGCTTTCACGTTCGGGTTGGCGAGCACCAGTTCCAGCGCCGGCTTCGACTTGGTGTAGCTCTCGCCGCCGATCTCGAGGAAGTTGGCGGGCTTGCCGCCGAAGTGGCTAATCGCGTCCATGGTTGTCATGGTGAGTCCCGCGCCGTTCGCCAGCACGCCGACGTTGCCGTCGAGTTCGATGAATTTGAGATGCAGCGCTTGCGCCTGCGTTTCGAGATCGGTCAGCTTGTCGGGCGTACCGCTCGATGCCAGCACTTCGCGGCGGGGGATCGCACCGTCGTCGAGCGTCAGCTTGCAGTCGAGCGCCAGCAGTTCGCCCGATTGGGTCAGCACCAGCGGATTGATTTCCAACAACTCGGCATCATTGGACGCGTAGGCCGCGTAGAGCATGGCGAGGATGTCGGCGATCGCCGTTACCGGTCGTTGCGGCACTTCTTGTCCGAGCCGAGCAGCAATCGCCGTCGCGCCGATCCCGGTGCGGATATCGACCGGTATGCGGATCAGGCTCTCAGGCCGCGTCGCTGCCAGTTCCTCGATGTCCATGCCGCCTTCGAACGAGAACAGCAACAGCGGACCCTTGGTTGCCGGGTCGTTCAACACCGCCGCATAGTATTCGTGCGCGATCTCGATCTGCGGATCGACCAGCACCTGGCAAACCGCATGCCCGCCGATCTCGAGCCGAAGAATTTCGGCGGTCTTCGCGCGGGCTTCATCCGGTGTCGAAGCCAGCTTAATACCGCCAGCCTTGCCGCGCTTGCCAGCCGGAACCTGGGCCTTGATTACGCACGCACCGATCCGCCCTGCTGCAACCGCTGCCGCCTCTGGGCTTTCGACTAGGATGCCCGCCGGCACCGGAATGCCCGCCGCCGCCAGCACCACCTTGCCGGCGTGCTCAGTGAAATTCATGCTGCCCTATCCCCCATGCCCCTTGGTTTCGGTCTCGCCGTGCTTTGCGTGCCGCTCTAGGAACGCAATGATGCTGCCGGCGATGTCGAACCCGGTTGCTTTTTCAATGCCTTCAAGCCCCGGTGACGAGTTCACTTCCATAACCACCGGACCGCGCCTCGACCGCAACATGTCGACGCCACAGACATTGAGACCCAGTGCCCGGGCCGAGTGCAAGGCGGTATCGATCTCTTCCCGGCGGAGATCGATGACCTCGCCCTTGCCGCCGCGATGCAGATTGGATCGGAACTCGCCTTTTGCTCCCCGCCGCTTCATTGCCGCCACGACATTGCCTCCAACCACGAAGGCACGGATGTCGTTGCCATCGGCCTCGCGAATGAACTCCTGCACCATGATATTGACGTTGGCGGCGCTGAACGCCTCCATGATCGATTTGGCGCTCGCCTCGGTCTCGGCCAAGATCACGCCCATGCCCTGGGTGCCTTCGAGCAGCTTGATCACCACCGGCGTGCCGCCGACTTCCTTGATCACATCCTCCGCCTTGCGCGGATCGTGCGCGAACGCGGTCACCGGCAGTCCGATCCCCTCGCGCGCCAGGATCTGCAGCGCGCGCAGCTTATCGCGTGACCGCCCGATGGCGACGCTCTCGTTCAACGGATAGACGCCTTGCATCTCGAACTGTCGCAGCACCGCTAGACCGTAGTGCGTGATCGAGGCGCCAATACGCGGAATCACGGCGTCGTACAGTGGCAAAGTTCCGCCACCATACCGCAAGGTCGGCCGGTTCGAGGTGATATTCATGTGGACATGCAGCGTGTTGATGACATCAATCTGGTGCCCGCGCGCCCGCGCTGCCGCCACAATCCGCTGATGAGAGTAAAGGGCTGGATTTCGCGCCAGCATGGCGAGCCGCATCCCTGTCTCCGTTTGTCGTCGCGTGCAAGCTTGCCGGGGACCGGTCGCCGGGCGTCCGCTGCTGGGCCACGTTCGCGGGTCGAGCCTATCTCATTCAGCGGTTGCGGCCAAGTTCGCCAAACAGTATTGCGCATCTGCGACTTATCGTGCCGAAGCGGCCACTACCGGTTCCTGTCGCGCGGCAAATCGGGCATAGAGGAAGCGTCAAACCGGCGCGAGACCCATGAGACTACGGCAACACTTTTCCACTCTGGCTGTCATCGTCTTGGCGTTCATGGCCGGGATGGTGCCGTTGCACCCGGCGGCGGCCTTGGACATCGAATATTCGGGTCGCATCGTGCGTCGCGAAATTTTGGCGCTATACGACAGCCGGCACGAAGCGACACCGCAGAAGTCCCGGATCCACATATTCGCCGAGATGCCGCTCAATTGGCTCGGCTACAAGATCGCCTATGCCGATGTGAATGGCCCCCTGCCTTCGGTGGCCGAGATGGGGCGCTATCGTGGCCTGCTCACCTGGTTCATCGAACCTATGGCGGCTGCCGAGACCTACTTGCCGTGGCTCGATGCCGTCACTGCCGCTGGCACCCGTTACGCGTTCCTATCCGAAATGGTGCCGGACGAACCACCAAATCTCGAGCGCACGGCCAGCCGAGTTCTTGCTCGCCTGGGCCTTGAGCGCACCAACCAGTTTATTGCCGTCACCCACCGCGCCCGCGTCACAGTGCACGACCGCGAAATGGTCGGTTTCGAGTACGGCATCGACAAGGTGCTGCCAGACTTCCGCGTCTTCACGTCGATTCCAGGCAAGGCCGTTGTTCATCTGGCAGTCAGTGCGCCGGTACGAGAAGGCGTGTTCGAGGCGGCGCTGGTGACGAGCAGTCCTGCCGGTGGCTACGCGTCCGACGAATTCACGCTTTTTCACGAGCCCAACTCGGAGCGTGATCTGTGGATCCTCAATCCCTTCTCGTTCTTCAAGAGAGTTTTCGGCGAGGACCGCATACCCGTTCCCGACGTCACGACGCTGATGGGACGCAGAATGTACTTCAGCCATATCGACGGCGATGGCTGGAACAATGTTTCCGAGATCGAAGCCTACCGCGACGCACAGATCTTTTCCGCCGAAGTGATCCGACGCGAAGTGATCGCGCCGTATCCCGATTTGCCGATCTCGGTCGGTGTCATCGCCGGCGATGTCATCCCGGATCTGGGTGGCACCGCGATTGGCCGCGAAATTGCCCGGAAAATCTACGCCCTGCCGCAAGTCGAAGTGGCGAGCCACACCTATTCGCATCCGTTCAATTGGGGCTATTTCGATACCTATCGCCGCGCCGACGAGGAAGTGCTGATCGAGAAGGCGGCCAAGCCACTGGTTTCGATCGGCGACAAGATCCGAAGCGTGCTGTTCAAGACAGCTGGCAAGAACATGACGGCGGACAAATCCAACAAATACATTGCAGGCTCCAATATTCTACCGCGCACCTACCTGAAGGAACCCTTCGATCTCACGCGGGAGGTGCAGGGCGCGCTCAACGTGTCGGAGAGCCTTGCCCCGCCGGGCAAGAAGGCTATGATCTATTTGTGGAGTGGCGATACGACGCCACACGAAGCCGCCATCGCCGCGACCCGGGCCGCCGGAGTTCGCAACATCAACGGCGGCGACAGCCGCCTCGACAACGAATATCCGTCCGTTTACTACGTGCCGCCGATTTCCCGGCCGGTCGGCCGCGAGCGGCAGATTTTCGCCGTCAATAGCAACGAAAACACCTACACCAACGACTGGCTCGGGCCCTACTATGGCTTCTTCATGCTGGAAGAAACGCTGAAAAACACCGAGACGCCACGGCGACTGAAGCCGTTCAATCTTTATTATCACATGTACTCGGGCGAAAAGCCGTCAGCGCTGGCCTCAATCAAGCATTTCGTCGACCTCGCTCGCAAATCGCCCGTAATCCCGGTGCCAGCCTCGCGCTATGCCGCTGTCGCCGACGACTTCTTTGGCGTCGAGATCGAGCAGATTGACGTCTCCGCCTGGACAATCCTGCGGCGAGGCTCGCTGTCCACCGTCCGTTTCGACGATACCGATTTGCTCGAAATCGATGGCGCCCGCAGTCTCGGTGTACTCGGCGCCAACCGTCATCAGAGCTCGCTCTACGTATCGCTTGATCCAGCATTCTCACGTGCAACGGTCGCACTCAGAGCGCGCGGCCAGACCGGTCTTCTGCAGCCGGGCGACCCGGTAGCCAGCGTCAATGAGAGCCGCTGGTCGCTATCGGGGCGTGTCGATGGAGTATGCGGTTTCCAAGTCGAGGCCCAAGGCTTCGGTTCCAGCGAGATGACCTGGTCGACCTCATCTGGACGTGCGTTCCGCATCACTTTTGAGCGTGCCGGGCGCGAGTTGGCCAGGGAGATCCGCTGGGCAGATGCGAACGGCATCCTCAAGCTCAACGCTGAAATCAACGCTCAGGAGCCATTGACCCTCAGGTTTGCATGCCATGAGTAGCGCCCTCGTTGAACGATTGGGCCGCGCTCCCGCCATTCCCCCACACTGGCTGATTATGGCCGTGCTGTTCGTCGGGGCCCTCGGCATCGGCTACGCCTTGCTGCCTGGTCAGGTCCAGCGCGTCGCCATGCTTGAGCGCGACGGCCAAACACAACAGGCCCTGGCCCTACTTGAAAAGGGCTTTGCCAACGGCAATCGCGACATCCGCAGCATGATGCAACTCGAAGCATTCTATGAGCAACAAGGCCAGATCGACAAAGCGCGAACAATTCTCGTCGAACTCCAGCAGCGCCGACCACGCGATCCCAACATTCTCAAGCGTGCGGCAAGCTTCTACAAGATGACGCAGGATCGCCCCGCCTACCTTGCGGCGCTACGCAACCAGTTGGCGGTGCGCCACAGTGAAGAGACTTGCAGAGAGTTGATCGGCATCCTTCGGGTCCAGGGCGCCACTGCTGAAGAGCAAGCCGCAATCCAATCGTGTCGCCAGCATGGCTACCGTCGGCCGGATGATCTCGTCAGGCTTGCGAGCCTTGTCTCAGTCGATGGGGACTTCGCCCAGGCATCGGCGCTATTGCGAAGCGTCGACGATGTGCGCAGGTTGAAAAACGAGCGCGAGCGTACCCAACTCATTTCCACATTACTCGAACTTGACCAGCCCCGTGAAGCCTATCGACGGGCGCTACGCTGGTTGCGCGGTCAGCGCGAAACCCGGCTCGCGCTATCGCTCATCAATTTGCTTGCAAACGCCAACAAGCACGATCTCGGCATTGAACTTGCGCGTGAAATATCAGTTCCTGGTGATGCGGTCTCGCTTGCGGTCGCCGAGTTGATGCTGGACCGTGGTGAGCCTCTGGCGGCCAAATCCTACCTGCGTGGCTGGTACGAAAAAGCGCACTTCAATTCCGAAGACATGATTTCGCGGTTCATGGTTGCCACGCTCGATGCCGAGGATCCGGACATCGCCATGGTGGCGGGCCGCCGCTACGGACTTGCGAAACTGACCCAGCCAGACCTCGTTGCCCTTGCCGAGGCACTTGCTGCCACCGGACGACAGGCCGACTTCGAAGTTGTGCGCGCGCACATAAAGCCGGAGGTATGGTCCGAGAACCCCCTGCTGGGCGCCGCCGCGGCGCTGCAACGGGGCGCACCCGAGGCTGGCCAAAGTCTGTTGTCGACTGTTGCCGTTGACGAACTCGACGAGTGGCGTCTGTCCCTGTGGGCGAAACTGATGGATCGCACTGGGCGGACCGAAGTCGCCGCCGAAATGCTTCGACGCATGGGCGTGGATGCCCCGGCCGAAACCCAGGCCAAAAACGTAACTGTCGAGCAGCGCATGATTCGCCGCCCCCGGCGGATCACACGCTCCAGAATCCGCCGTGCGCCAATCGTCATCGGCAAGCAGAAGCAGAATGTTGCACCGTTGCAACAGGGCACGCCAAATCCGTTCGGCAATACCGTCAATTAGCGAGGCAGGTGAAGGATTGGCCAGGGGCATGGGCGCGGAAGTTGCTAGTCGCGCGGCACGTCTGGTATCACCCTTCTTCGATATGTCTGATTATATGGCAGTGCGGCCCCTGCGACGCGGGAGCCAACGGAGCACCCCTTGAAACAGCCGACCAGCGCCACCGAACGTCTTGCTCCGCGTTCCGCCGCCGAAGCGGTGCTGCCGGTGTTGCCGCCGCTCGCGGCGTTCTTGGAAATCGCGGTGCTGTACTCCGCGCTGGTCCTCGGCGATTGGTTCCATCCCGGGATCGAACTTGCCGAAATCCGACCCCATCCGTTCTGGGTCCCGGTGCTTTTGCTGAGCGTGCAGTATGGCACGATAAGCGGTCTGGTTGCCGCCGGTGTCGCGATCGCCTTGACGGTTGGTACCGGGTTTCCTGAACAAAGCACGTCGGAGACGTACTTCAACTACCTGCTGAAGGTATGGATCGAGCCCATCCTGTGGATCGGTGCCGCCGTGTTGGTCGGTCAATTCCGCATGCGCCAGATCGCGCACAAGCGCGAACTGGTAAGCAGGGTCTCGGAACTAACCAGCCAACGCGCCGCAATCGCCGATTACGCACGTAATCTCCGGACCCACTGCACCGCCCTCGAACGACAGATTGCCATGCGACACGACTCCGATCCGCTGAGCGTGCTAGCAGCACTGCATCTTGCCAACACCGCCAGTTCCACCGCCGAAGGAAGGGAATTAAGCCCACTACTGACAAAGTTGGTCGCCGTGGCCTTGCCCGGAGGCAGTGCTACGCTTTATTGCGCCGACGCCACCGGCCTGCGAATTGTGGCCTCAACCCACGGAACGTTGGATGGCCATCCCCTGCCGTGGATTGGACCCACCGAACCGCTCTATCGATCAATTGTCGTCGATGGTAGCGCCGCTTGTGTGCTGACGCCGGAAGGCGAGGCACAGCTGGCTGGCACCGGAATTGCCGCCGTGCCCGTTTTCGCCTCGACAAACGCGCATGCCAGCATGGTACGTCAGGTCGCTGGCATGCTGAAGATCGAACAGTTGCCTGCAAGCATCCTCACCCCGTCAATTATACCGGCGTTAGCTGGCATGGCGCTGGCATTCGCTCCAGCACTGGAGGCGCGAGCCACTGGAAGGCCAGGCCCCGCGATCATTGCACCCGTTGGCCCGCCGCTGTCGTCATCGCAGAAGATCTGGCGCCATCTTCGATGGCTGCGTGGCCGCGAGCCCTTACCCCCCCATGCCGCAAGCGAACCAGTGCAGCGCCAGATTTCCTCTGTGAACCGCTGAGATGAGCGTCGCACGACCCAGCCTCATGGAGCCGACTGAAGCCGACTCCCCGGCCCGTCGTGGTGGTCGAGCGGGCATAGTGTTGTCATTGGCGCTTGCGGGCTTGGTGGTGGCCGCGATCGAAGTATTCTTGCTCCAGGCCTACCTCACTGACCGCATCGGCTGGCAAGTTGTCGCCGCCTCGCATTTCGGCCTCGTAGTCGGACTAGCGTGTTGGGCCTATTGGAGTTGCCATAGGGGTGGCGATTGTTCCTTGCCCCTTTTGGTCACGGTTTCGGTAGCCGCCGCCGGCCCGGTGGGGGCCCTCGCCGGTGTTGCCGCAATCATGCTAGCGCGCCGACGCCAGGACGACCCTAAGCTGCTCGACGAATGGTACCAGCGCATTGCCATGGCCGTCGAAACAGACGACGTGACGCGCCTGTGCGAGCAGGTAATGTCGGGCCGTACCTCCGATCTTACCGAAAGAGCGCCGCCGTCGTTTGCCGCAATCATGGAACGCGGATCACTTAACGATCGCCAGGCGGCACTTGGCATCATCGCGCGAAATTTCCATCCCGATTATCTGCCTGTGCTCATGATGGCGCTGAAGAGCCCGGAGCCGGTGATACGGGTACAAGCAGCCGCCGTCGCGACGCGCGTGCGCGGCGACCTGCGCGCTTTGGTCGATCGCCACGCTCTCAGCGACGCACTCTCCGATGTTGATGGTATCGGGGCTCTGGCTGCCGCGGATCAGCTCGATGCCGCCGTGGCCAGCGGGTTGCTCGACGAAGGTGATCGGATTCGAGCCGGTGCCATTGCGCAGCGACTGCGCTCGATACCTACTGGCAATAGCGTCCCCATGCGGCTACAGCCACTGCCGGTTCTCCAGCGCGCCGCCGCCGAGACGGAATTGTTGCGCGAGGGACGGTTCGTGGAATTGCGGGTCGGTCGACGGATCGCGGCATTGGCCGACGCTGGCCGCTACAGGGTGCGACGGGCAAGACGACTGACAGCCTTGGAGGCACGCTGATGCAGCGCGCCGTCCCCGATCCGGCCTCCTTGGCTGGGATCACATCGGCCGTCCACCCTGAGGTCGACGTCTGCATCATCGTTGAGGGCTGCTATCCCTATATCGCGGGCGGTGTTTCGGGCTGGATCGACTGGTTGATCAGAACCCAGCCGCAAACGCGTTTTGCTATTGTGACTCTGTGGCCACGACCGACCGATCTCGCCCCACGCTATCAGTTGCCGCCCAACGTGGTATCGTTTCAGCATCTCTATTTGCAGGACTTCGGCGCCCGACCGGTCATTATGCAGAAGGAGTACCCGCGCGCGGATCGGCTCGCCGATGCCTTGACCGATCTGATCGGGCATGGTGGTGCCACGGCCCTTCGTACGGTGATGTCCGAATTCGAGCGGTTGCGCGGCATCGTGCCGCCCCAGGTGATGTTCAACTCACCGATGGCCTGGCAAATCGTGCGGCGAATGTACGACCGCACCATGCCCTACAGTTCGTTCCTTGACTTCTTCTGGGCTTGGCGCGCGTTGCTCGGCGGTCTGTTCGCGACGCTCGAATTCCCGCTGCCGAAGGCCCGCGCATATCATACGATTTCAACCGGCTATGCCGGCGTGCTGGCGGCCCGGGCGGCATTGGAAACCGGCCGCCCAGCGGTACTGACGGAGCACGGGATCTATACCAACGAGCGCCGCATTGAATTATTGATGGCCGACTGGGTCGCCGACACCGTCGACAAGGGCCATGCCCTCGATGACCCGCGTGTCGACCTGCGTGACATGTGGATCCAGGCGTTCGAAGGTTACGCACGAACCTGTTACGAGGCCTGCAGCGACGTCGTCACCCTCTATGAGGATAACCAACGCGCCCAACGCGTGCTGGGCGCCACCGAACAGCAACTGTCGGTGATTGCCAACGGCATCGACCTCGCCCGGTTTGCCAAGCTCGCCACCGCCGCCGATGATGCGCGACCGACCATGGCACTGATCGGCCGCGTGGTGCCGATCAAGGATGTAAAATCGTTCATTGCCGCCGCGCACCTGCTGCGCGCGCATATTCCCAATCTGCACGCCTTGATCCTTGGCCCGACCGACGAAGACCCCGAGTATTTCGCCGAGTGCGAGCGCCTCGTACGTGACCTCGACGTGGCCGGAACAGTTGAATTCACCGGCACGGTCAATATCGTCGATTACATGCCGCGCATCCATGTCTGCGTTCTGACCAGCCTCAGCGAGAGCCAGCCGCTGGTCATCCTAGAAGCCGGCGCCGCGCGCATCCCGTTCGTCGCCACCAACGTTGGTTCCTGCCGTGAAATCATCGAAGGACGGCCCGACGAGGTTCCGGCCCTCGGCCCTGGCGGAATCGTCTGTGATCTCGTCGCGCCCAACCAGATCGCCAATGCCGTCGGCGCACTGCTACTCGATCCACAACGACGTCGTCGATGCGGCGAGGCGTTGCTGGCGCGCGTCGCCAACACCTATACATCGAGGCAGGCGGTCGAAGCCTACACCACGCTCTACGCCAGGCTGGTCGCCATGCCGACCGCCCAGCAAGTGCCACTATCCGACGTCCAGGAGGCCTGACGCGCATGGCCGGCATTGGCTTCCAACTCCGTAAACTAGGCCGTCAGGAATCCATTTCCTCTGTCGTCGCCGCCGCCGGACATGCGGCGGTGATCGCCGCCGGGCCGTGGCTTTTCACGATCTTCGCACTCGCCGCAATCACAATGCTGACCGAGGAGATCGCCGGCCGGGCCACCGTGGCGACGTTCCGCGTCGTCGTGATCTATGCCTTCGGCGGCTCGTTGGTATTGACGGCGCCAGTAACGATCGTCGCCACCCGCCGCGTGGCCGACGCCTTGTGGATGAAGCGACCGCAAGACGTACCGGCGTTGCTGTTCGGCGCATTCATCTGGTCACTGCTGGCTTCCGGCATTGGCGTTGCTATTTTGTGCCTGGTGTTCAACTTGCCCGCACCGGTGGCTTTTTCGTTGGCGGCGCTGTCGCTGCTTGTCGCACTCATCTGGGTGGCGCTTTGTTTTTGCGGCGCCGTCCGCGACTACACCGGCGTTACTCTGTCGTTTCTCGTCGGCCTCGTCGTGGCTCTGGTTGGCTCGGTCGCGGCCGCCACGCTGGAACTTGGTCCAGCCGGCATGGCAGCAGGCTTTCTCGTTGGATTGACGATGACATTCCTGGGCCTGACGGTGCGCATTCTGCGCACGTTCCCGCAACCGGTGACGTCCGTCGTTCATGGTGTCCACGAACTATGGAAGGGTGCTGGCCTCTATTGGCATCTTGCGGTCGGCGCCTTGTTCGGCACCGCCGGTGTCTGGGTTGATAAGTGGGTGTTCTGGCTCTCCTCGGTGGGCGAGCGCGTCGAGGGTGGATTGATCCACGCACCGCTCTATGACAGCGCCATGTTCATCTCTTCGCTGGTAATCATCCCTTCGCTCGCGGCCTTTGTGATGAAGCTTGAGACCGATTTCTTCGATCGCTACCAGCACTACTATGCGACGATCAAGTCACACGGCACGATCAAGCAGATCGAGGCATCACGCGCTCGGTTGGCAAGCTATACGCTCGACAACCTGACACTGATCACGGTTGCCCAGGTCGGCATATGCGCCGTGCTCATACTGAGCGCGCCAGCAATCGTGGAAGCCTTGAACCTACAATTCCGCCAGATCGCCATCCTGCGATTTGGCGCATTGGGCGCGGTGTTCCAGTTCATCTTCATCGCCTCGACGTCGATCCTGCTGTTTTTCGATAGGCGCAGGCTCTACCTGGCGATGCAGTTGCTGTTCTTTGTACTCAATTTGGTGCTGACGGCGATTACACTCGCTATCAGCGAGGACTACTATGGTGTCGGCTACTTTCTCGCTTGCCTGATATCGAGCCTCGTCGCGCTGGTGCTCGCCGACCGAACCTTCGCCAAGCTGAACTTCCTGACCTTCATCGGCAACAACCCAACCATCCGCCAATCGACCGCGCACAAGATCGACCGACGTTGGCTGATCCTCAGGCTTCTAGCACGTCGTAATTAAGTCGTTTGAGCTGCCGGTCCTTCGGCGCGATATAGAGCACGTAGCCGAACTCCTCGACCATCGTGGCCGCCTTCGCGATCTTGTCGCGCGCGTTGAGATATTCGACGACGAACACCGGCTTGCCAGCCGCCCGAGCCTGGTCGAGGCACCGCTTCGACCAGGCGATCTCGTCATCACCGTTCTTCTTTTCGGGCGCGTCAACGCCGTAGACCAGTTCCTCCTTGGCCATGCCATCAATCGCTGCCAGCAGATCGGCATGATTGAGCAGAACCTCTGCGTTCTGCATGACAACGAGGAACTTCGGATCGCGCGCTTTCAAATTGCGTGAAATCGACTGCACGAACGCCACCATATCGCGTTCGATCGCCGGTCGCGTGGCCGCGATCTTCTTCTCATGCGCCTGCAGATCCTCGAACACGTCGCACTTGTCGAGATAGACACCGTCGAAGCCCTGAGCTTGAACGCGGTCCAGATAGGCATCTGGCGCGCCGCACATCAGGCGCTGCCACTGTGGGTCCCAAAAACAAACGGAGTAGTTCTCCGGCCAATCGCGGCTCTCGCGCAACAACCAGTCGGGCTTGGCGCGCTTCCACGCGGCGTTCCAGTAGGGACGATAGCTTTCCGCCTCGCCGATCGACACATAGGCCAGTACGATGCGCCGGCTGCCATCCGGCTTGCGCTTTAGGCGTTCGATCTCGGCCGGTTTAAGTCGGGTCTCTTCCGATCCGTCCTTGGTGTAATCGATCACCAGAAGATCGAATGGCGAGGCCGCCGCCCGCGCAATATCGAGGTCTTGGAGTTGATAGCCCCAACTGCGAACGTCGGCGAGTTGCATCGCCCCCGAAGATTTGGGTGTTGCGCCCATTTGACCCGGCACCTGCGACTTGACGACAGCACCGTCAGACCGTGGCCGTGGGGGTTGTCCACCGGTCTGACCAACCACTTCCCTGCGCCGCGCCCCGATCAAATAGGCGAGTACCGCGACAAAAACCAACACACCCCAAAACAGAGGCTGCTCTAACATCTGGGCTCCTTCACCATCATGACCTGGGAGCATCATATACGCGCGCGATGCACCGTGGATAACCCAGGGCAGCGCGTCGACGCGCGATTATTTTTTGGCCCTGGCAGCGACGGCGGGATAGACCGGTGCGAGAGCCCCCAGACCACGATCGGCCAGCAGGAGCGTGAATCCTTCCGCCGCCGCCCGCCCGCGTATTTCGGCCGCTGACGCCTCGTCCCTGGGATACTCGATCAGCAGCACTTTGACGCCAGCACGACGCAACGCCCGCATCGGCCTAACGGAATACTCGACCGCTTCACGGCTATTGCGACGCCCGTCATGATCGACACCGAAGAACAGATCTTCCTTGGCGAAGACGTCAATGGCGGCGCGGATCTCCGGTTTCACCGTGAGTTCCTCCGCGTTCTGCAGCGTGACCAGAAAACGCGGATTGCGCCTGTGTGCATGAGCTGACAATCGCGACACGAGATCGACCATGTCGGCCTCGGCAGAGGGCCGCTCGTTGACGAACTCCTGATAGACGTCGACCCTGTCGAGATAGACGCCGTCAAAGCCAGCATCAATAAGCCGATCAAGGTAGGCCTCGGTCCGGCCGAACAGGATGTCCTGCCAGGCGCTGTTCCAGAAGCGCACGGGATAATTGCCACGCCAGCGCTCATTCTCGGTGCCGATCCACGGTGGACGCTGGTTCGGCGAGTTGGTCCAGGCGCGCGGCCAATACCAACGATAATCCTCGGCTTCCCCAACCGACAGGTAGCCGAACAAAAGCCTGCGGCTACCGTCGGATTTGCGCTGCATAAGCCGGACGTCCGATTTCTGAAATGGCCACTCCGTGCCAAACAGCACGTCGGGTCTGAAATCGATCACGGTCAGGTCGAATGGCGATGCAGCGACCTCGAAAACGTTGATGCGCCGGTACTGGATGGCCCAACTTTGGATGCCGCGAGCAATCGCGCGACGCTCGGCAGCGCCATTGACAGGCTGCGCCACGCAAGCCGGTGCTGATCCCAGAATGAAGAGTGCAGCGATGACGAAGGCCATCGCCGCTGAACGCACGGAACTTGCGTCAACCATCAGAAATTCTTGCCCGGCAGCCAAAGTTGATTAAGGGCCTTGGGGCCGATGTAGGGCACGAAGCCCAGCGCCTGGATCTTGCGCACCGACAACTCCACCTTGGCGCGGTTACCGGGATAATCGACGACGAACACACCGCGGCCAGCAGTTTTGGCCGACTGCAGCAGCCGCACGGTTTCCTTGTTGCCCCCTTCATCACCAGCCCAACTGTGAAACAACCCTTCCTTGGCTACGCCATCGATCGTCTGCATCATCGCCTTGTGGTCGAGCAGTTCCTCGGCGTTCTGCAGGATGACCATGAAATACGGGTCCCGCTTACGGGCGTGAGTGCCGAGCCTGGCTATGAACTCCACCATTTTGCGCGCGCCATCCGGACACTCCTTCGTGATCTCGCTATAGACGTCGACGCGGTCGAGATAAATCCCGTCGAACCCGAGCTCGATCAAGCGATAGAGCGGCGACGGATCAATGCTATTGTAAACATTGCGCCCATCCTCGTCGCCCAGAATGGTGAGTTGCCAACCCTGGTTGCAGAACCTGATCAGGCGGTTTCCCTTCCAGTCCTTGTTCTCCTGCAGCAACCAATCGGGCGCGTCCTCGGTCATGTATTCAGAGGTGAAATAGTCCGGCCGGTAATCCTCGGCCTCGCCCACCGACATGTACGACACGACGATGCGGCGACTGCCATCGGCCTTGCGCTTCAGCCGTTCGACCTCGGCCCGAGTGAAAGGCTTTCCCGAGGCAAGGCCGGTGGTGGCATCGACGACTAGGAGGTCATAGGGGGATGCGGCTGCCGTCTCGACCGACATGCCATTAAGTTGATATCCCCAGCTCTTCGCGCCAGTGATCCGAGCCAAGCGCTCGGCCTGGGCCTGAATACCCGATGTTGCCGTGGTCTTCTGTGGACGACGTGCCGGTATTGGCGCGGGGGGCTGTGGCGTATCCACGGTTGTCTGCGGAATGGGTTTGGCGATGGCGAACTCGACAGTCAGCATCGACATCACACCGACGCTTATCGACGCCAACAATGCTGACCACACCACGCGACGCATGAAACGACCGAACCCTCGCAGACCGATTTGAACGATTAGCGCGGCGCGATTAACAGCGCCTTAACCCTCGTCACCCAATTAGCATAACGACCACACCGGCCGAGATTGTGGCGCGGTCGTCGAGTGACCTGCCGGGATCATGCATTCGTCGCCGCTGTGCGTCCGACGAATCCGAGGGCCCTCAGGGTCCGCAAGGCATCAGATTGTATCTCGGTGGCACCCATCGGCAGATACTCGGTGACGAACACGAGGCGGCCGGATCGTTTGACACGATTGAGATCGTGCAAGGCAGCAATTATATCAGTCCGACTATTGGATGTGCCGGCAGCATCCAGGCCGAACAGCAGATTGTCCTTTGACACGCCATCGATCAGGCGATGAACGCGAGGATCGACCGTCAATTCGGCGGCGTTCTCCAGGATGATGATGAATTGCGGGTTGACCTGCCGAACGCGATCACCAAGGTTCGCGACAATTGCCGCCAACTTCACCTGGGCCGCCGGTCCGCGCTTGAGGGCGGCGGTGAACGCGGCACCGCACTCCAGGAACGCGCCGTCGAAATTCCGCGCCAATGCCTCGTCAAGCAGCGTCGTGACATCATGCGTACCGCCGTCCTCGGCGCCAACCGCGATGGAAACCGCCGCCAGCACGGGCCGTCGCGCGCCATCGATAGGCTCCTGCAATCCGGCCACCGCCTTCTGCCCACTCGACTGCCTGAGACCGGTAATCGATGAACCGCTCATGACCAGCAGCGTCGATGCATCAGCCATTGCAGCGCCAAAATCGGAGTGGCGGGCCCATGACGAGACGCCAGCCAACACAATCCGCCGTTGTGCGGTGTCGGGGTCGGCCGGAACCTCGAAGCCAGGTTCGATCGAACCGTGCAGCAAGGTTGCGGCGCTGCCGGTTACGACCGTCAAGATGCCGAAGCCGAGCAATGCCCGCCGACCGATCGAGTGCCTCGATGGCGGGCGTTGCATGGCGTTTTCGGATATAAGTTCCGGCATCGGTGCCCCGCGACGATTTCGTTGCGGCAGCCATGACCCGCGAACGTGACGGTAAAGTGACTTGGGTGTGGTGTTGCCGGGGCGATCCCGAGCAGCTGAATTAATAGGCCTCCTTGAACGCCAGCATCAGGCTAGGCCGACGTGCTCGGATCGATCGAATGAACGCGCCATCAGGCAGTCCAGCGACTGACAATCGCGGCCAAGTCCGGCCGATCGCGGTCGGCCTGTCGCTCGGTCGCGGTACCGATATAGACAAAGCCCGCCATGCGTTCATTGGCGGCAAGGCCGAGGCCGGTCGCCACGCGCGGACTGTAGGAGTACCACTCGGTGAGCCAACAGGTCCCAAAGCCCAGCGCGTTGGCGGCGATGCACAAATTCATGACGGTGGCGCCGCACGAGAGCTCCTGCTCCCAACGCGGCGCGCCAGGGGTCTCGACAACACGGCTGATGACACCGATCACCAGCGGCGCTCGCAGCAGCCTTGTACGCTCGGTCTCGAGCCGCACTGGCGAGGGAGCGACGGCCTCCTCCGTCTTGCAGGCTTCGGCCAGGATTTCGCCAAACGCGGCGCGTGCATCGCCCTCAAACACCACGAACCGCCAAGGCACGAGCTTCTTGTGATCTGGTACCCGCGAGGCAGCCGTCAGGATAAGCCGCAATTGCTCGCCATCTGGTCCCGGTGCCGCCATTGCCAACGGCTTCACCGAGCGGCGAGACAACAACAGGTCGAGCGTGGCTTGGGAAACCGGCGATAACGTCGTCATTAGCTGCATCCGCCATCAAAATGATCGGTTGTAGCGGTCTCGCTAACCCAAAACGGAGTGGTATACAATCAGTCGCATTACAATCTCGAGGGTGTCGAAAAGCGGATGGTCGATGTGATCGCGAACTGTGGCCGAAGGCTGCTTTGGTGCTTGCTCTGCTGCCTCGGACTTCCGGCGGTCGCGAGCCACGCCGCCGAGCCGCCCACCATCCTGGTGATCTTCGACGGCTCGGGATCGATGTGGGGCAAACTCGGCGGCGATAAGGAAACGAAATTCGCGGGTGCGCGCGAGGCCTTACGTCGCGCCTTGCCCAAGGTAGGATCACAAACCCGTGTAGGGCTCGCAGCCTTCGGACACCGTCGCAAGGGCGACTGTAGCGATACCGAAGTCATGCTGGCGCCAGAACCGGTCGATGCAGCCCGCATTCTGGCGCCGTTGGAAAAGTTCAACCCGAAGGGCAAGGGTCCCTTGGTCGCGGCAATGAGGGAAGCCGGCGCAAGCCTCGCCAAGGTTACCGGGCCCCGCATCGCTGATCCTCATTCACGACGACCCGGACAATTGCTCGCAAGATCCTTGCGCGGCTGCGGCCGACCTCGCCAAGGCGAACCCTAAGCTTGCCGTGCATGTCGTCAGCATCGCGCTCGAAAGTGCGGACGCACAGCGCATGGCGTGCGTGCCGAAGCTAACGGGCGGGCGGCATTTCGATACCCACGATGCAGCCTCGCTCGGCACGGCCATCGAAGAGGCGTTCAAGTTGGCCGGTCTCGACGAAGGGTCGCCTGCGGTCGCAACGCCGCCGCCGACGGCATCCAAACCTGCACCTCCAGCACCGCCTTTGGTTGTTGAGGACAACGGCCCGCCGGGATTGGTGCTTAGCGCAACACTCGGCAAGGACGGCCCAGCGGTGATCGTGCCGCTCGCGTGGCGTGTGATGAAAGCCGGCAGCGCTATCGACACGCCTCCCATCGCCGCCGTTCGCGGCGCGACGCTAGAATTCGCGGTTCCGCCAGGATCGTACGAGGTCGAGGTCCAACACGGTCTCGTCAAGGCCAAGGAGACCGTCACCGTCAAGGCCGAAGGGCATGACCCGTATCGCCATACCCTTTCAAGCCGGTGCGGTCCGTGTCTCGGCGACCCTGCACAAGGGAACCCCGCCGCTCGACCAAGCCGTGTTCACGATCAGCGACGTGCCGACTGGTTCGACCCCCGCCCGGACGGTGTGGACCGGCGGCGCCGACGCCCCACCGGTATTCCTGCCCGTCGGCACGTGGCGGGTCAGTGCCGAACTCGACCGCGCAAAGTCTGAGCGGCAGGTGATGGTAATCCCCGGCGCCATGATCGACGCCACCCTGGCATTCGGCGCCGGCCGCCTTAGGGTAAGAGCCAGCGAACGCGATGGCGGTCCAGCGCTTGAGCACGTTACGTTCCGGATCACAGAGGATGACGCCGATAGTCCAGACGGTCGCCGCGAAGTGGCTCGCTCGACCGCCACTGAACCTGAGTTCACACTTGGCGCCGGCACCTATTACCTGAGCGCCCGCCATGGTCAGGCGGAAGTGCGCGAGCGAGTCCTGGTCAACGCTGGCGATGACGTATCCCGGACACTCACACTCGCACTCGCCCGGCTGAACCTGCAGAGCAAACTTGCCGGCAGCGCCGCAGTGCTGGATACCGCAATCGCCTATCGCGTCGACCGGCTCGATGCGAAGCAGGACACCATTCGCGTCAGCAGCGCCGCAGCCAAACTGGAACTCCCAGCCGGCCGTTATCGTATTGAGAGCCTGCTCGGCACCCAGAATGCACGGATCACGCGCGAGGTCGAACTAAAGACTGGCGGTGGCGCCAACTTGGCATTCGAGCACCTCGCAGCCAGTATCCAGCTGAAAGCCTCGACCGCCCTCGGCCTCGCCGCCAGCGACTTGCTGTGGAACATTCGCGACGCCCAGGATCGCAGTGTATGGCAATCGCTGCAACCCACTCCGCGTGCCTATCTGGCCGCCGGAAGGTATAAGATCATCGCAGAATCGCGCGACCGTCGTGGCCATGCCGACATCGAATTGAAGGGTGGCGAGGTCCGCGTGGTCGAGGTGCAACTCGAATGAGGACGACTGGCGCGTGAGACCCGCAAGGTTGAAATTGCCATCGGCAGTCGCCATGACTGCAATTGTCGTGGTGCTGAACTGCATCTCAGCCAGCGCGCAGCAACCGCCAGCCCCTTCCGCTGGCAGTTCGTGGAACACCAGCACGCCCCTGCGATCAACGATCCCCGATCAACCGTCCGCCAAGTCCAACACCACTGTCGTTCCCAAGGCAGCCCCCGCCGCCCAGCCGGCACCGCTTGCCACCGCCCTCATCCCGGCCGGCATCGGCCAGATCACCCTCTCCGCCTTGCTCACAGAAGACGGTCAGCGCATCGATAGCGGCCTCATTTGGCGGGTGTTCCAGGAGCGTACCGGCCCCGGCGGCGGCCCTAAACTCGTTGGCGAAAGCAAACTCCCGGTTGCCGTTTTGCGGCTCCCGGTCGGCGACTATCTGATCAATGCCGCATTCGGCCGAGCGACAATGACACGGCGGATCACGGTCAAACAAGGCGACATGCCAGCGGAACGATTGGTACTCAATGCCGGCGGATTGCGGCTGGCAGCAATCGTGGAGAACGGTGTCGCCGCGCCACCAAACGCGGTTGCCTTCGAGATCATGTCTGACGAGCGCGACCAGTTCGGCAACCGCACGCGTATCGTCGGCGGCGTCCGCCCGGGCATCATACTGCGGCTCAATTCCGGCATCTACCATGTCGTCTCCACCTACGGCGACGCCAACGCCCAGGTCCGCACCGATGTCACTGTTGAAGCTGGCAAATTGACCGAGGCAACGGTCGCTCATGCCGTCGGCAAGGCGACCTTTAAACTCGTTACGCGCGTTGGTGGCGAAGCGCTGGCGGATACCCAGTGGACCATCACCACGCCGCAAGGAGATGTCATCAAGGAAAGCGCTGGCGCATTGCCGACACACATGCTGGCGCCCGGCAACTATTCAGTGATCGCACGCTCGCAGTCCCGCAGCTTCCGTCGTGATTTCACCCTACAGCACAACGATTCGCTGCAGGTCGAAGTGCTGGTGCAATAGGTCGGTGGTCAGGCGGCACCAACCGCCATCGCCTTGTGCACCATGCCTAATGCTTCGAGAATGTCCTGGCCGGCGAACAGGAACTGGTCGACGCCAGCTGACTGCAACACCGATTCGCTGGCACTGGGTTTGCCCGCCAACATGACATGGCGGGCTCCGGCCGCCTTCAGTGCCATCGCCGTCGCCTCGGCGAGCACGTCGTAGGTCTGTTCGGTGCCGCAGATGCAGGCAGCCGTTGCCCCACTGGCCGCGAATGCCGCGCCGACATCACCCGACGATGTAAAGCCGTCGTTTGAAGTAACCGCGATGCCCCCAGCCGCCAGCAAGTTGGAGATCCAGGTCGCACGTCCACCGTGCTCCGCAAGCGGCCCAAGGTTAGCGAGGAACACGGTCGGTCGCGTCGGTGCCGAATCGGCTGCCGCCCGCAACGCTTCGAACGGCTCCGCCAGCCTTGTCGACGGCAGACGCGTGGCGGTCAGTGCGGACATGGGAGGCTGCGCGACATCGGAACGGGAACCGCCCTTTGCCAATGCCGCCACCAGGGCGTCGAAGGACAACAGCGCCGCCCCTGCACGCAGCGGCTGGGCGGCTGCCTGCTGCACCGGCTTCACATCGAGAATGCCAGCCGGCGCTTCCGTCAGATTAGGGAATTCGGACGTGCCGGTAATCGGTGCCTTGCGGTTGGCGATATCCTTGTTGCGAGCGGTGGCGACGCCGGCAATTCGACCCTGGAAATTGCCGGCAAGCAGGCTCGCTGTGAGACCGCCTTCGCGCTCGATCTGTTGGAACTCGGACCAACCCGCCGCGCATAGTTGCTCGGTCAGACCTTCGATCGCACCGGCCCCTGCGGCCGGATCAGCCACGCGCCACAGGTTGCTTTCTTCCTGCAGGACCAGCTGCGTGTTGCGGGCGATGCGACGGCTCAAACCATCGGGCAGCCCAAGCGCGCTGACGTGCGGCAGCACTGAGATACTATCGGCGCCGCCTGTCCCGGCCGCGAACGCCGCCGCGGTCGCGCGCAGCATGTTGACCGCCGGATCTCGCTTCGTGAGCATTCGCCAAGCAGTCTCGGCATGAATGGCCATTGGTACTGATGCGACCCCAGATGCCGCAGCCACTTTCGACCACAGCCGCCGCAGCGCCCGGATCTTGGCGAGGCCCATCATCTGGTCGGCGTCGATTGCCAGCGTCCACGATAGCGCATTGAACGCGTCGGCGACTGATAGCCTGTTGGTCTCAAGCGCCCGCGCGTAGGCCACGCCCGCAGCGAGCGCCGCTCCCAATTCCTGCGCCTCCGAAGCGCCGGCCTCGCTGAATGGGCGCAAGTCGCAAGTGACGAACGGACCAGCAAAGCCGCGCGCTTTCAGGCTGACGACGGTCTCAGTCAGCCGCCTTGCGACCTCGGCCCAGGGGGCGGGGAACGTACCGGTGGTTGCCAGCACGCCGATGGGGTCGAGACCGAAATTCACCCTCACGCTAGCCGGCTGGTGGCCGCGTCGGACGACCAGCGCCACGACCAGCGCCGCATTCACCCGTCCGGCGGCTCCGGGCTCGATCTTGAGCGAAATGAGATCCAGCATGACGCCGGCAAGTGCCGCGTCGAGTTCGGCAACGCATTGCGCGCTGACACCAAACCCGCGCGCGCTAACTGCATCGGCAAATGTGAGCGCCAGGCCGGTAGCGCCGCCCTCGAGGTCGGCCACCGCCAGCCCGGCGGCAGCGGCACCGTCCGGATGGTCGACGCGGGCGATGATTTCCCAAGGCGTGCCGGCTTCGATCCGCGCCGTGACCGCACCATCCATCCGTCGCGCATAAATCGGCTCGATGGTCAGTCCATCCGCCGACTTTGACAGCACCCTGCGGTTGTAATCAGCCCCTTTGAGAGCCTTGGTCACAAGCCCCAGCCACGTGTCACGGTCGGCCGTCGGAAAGCCGTCATTGAGCGCAGGCAAGTTGGCAGGCTTGGTCATGGAACAGGGCTCGTGAAGGTCGGGAATTCGCTGGCCTCGCAGCTTCGCCCCCCTATCAGGCGGCGTCAACGTCGGCAACCAACAGATAATTTCGCGTCAAGGGTGATTGTTTCAACGGCGTCACGGTATTAGCATTTAGTCAAACGGACGCTGGGCGTTCGAGACGCGGTTTCGATCAGAGGGATTGACGATGTCGATGAAGATACGCCGGATCACGGCAGCCAGCGCGTGCGCGGCGGCCGTTCTCCAGGTGATTTGCGTTGCCCCGGCGGCGGCGCGGCCCGAGGCCGTCGCTGTCGACCTCGGCTATGCGCCCGGCACGGTGGTGATCGTCAATTCGGAGCGCAAGGTCTACTACGTTACCGGTGCTGGCCAGGCGATCCGCTACGGCGTCGCCGTCGGCAAGGAGAGCGAACGCTGGACCGGCCGCACCTTCGTCTCCGAAAAGAAGGAAGATCCCCGCTGGATCCCGGTCGATGGCAGTGACCCGGTCGAGGGCGGCGATCCCAGCAACCCACTCGGCAAGCGTGCACTCTACCTCGACTGGTCGCTGCTGCGCATCCACGGCACCCCCTCGCGCGGGTCGATCGGCAGCGCCGTATCGAACGGCTGCATCCGCATGCTCAACGAGGACGTGATTGACCTGTTCGAGCGCGTCCACGTCGGTGCGCCGGTATTCGCGATCAATTCGCGCCAGCAGGCCGGCGCATTCAAGGATGCCAAGGTCGCCGACCTCGTCTATGTCAATCCGGCCGCCCGCCTCGATGCCAAGGCGGAAGAAGAGGAAGCGAGCCAGGAGCGACGCGATCGGACACAGGCAGGTCGCTACGCATTGGACGACGACGAAGACGAGCCCCGCCCGCGCCGACGGATGTATGCGCCGCGCTATCGCTCGTCCTATGGCTGGTGGAATTGAACGAAGTCGCGCGTTATTAAGTCGCGCAGTTGGGAGTGACGCATGATCGACTGGTGGACCAACTTCGGCCGTGAAAGCCTGATGGCCGGCGTGATCGCCGGGCTACTGGTGGCGCTGATCTCCCTTTGGCATCGCTGGACTGCGGTCAAACGCGGCAAGCCATCACCGACTCGGCACGGATTGCTGTTCGTCCTCGACTTCATTCAAACAGTGAGCTTCTTCACCCTGGCGCTGACCCTGAGCGCGATGGCGGCCGAAAAGCTAATTCCAAAGGGCTTGATGTGGTTCCTGGTGCTGCTGATCGCTATCGCCATGGCCGCCGCCGTCTTCCTTGGTCAATACGCCAAGGACCGCATCGGCCCGGACGACCTCACCGGCACCGCCCTGCCAACCACCCCCGAGGCGGACAAGAAGTCCACCTGAGCCGCCGCCTGCTCGGCGAGCTTCAGCACGCGGTGGGCGACCACCGGCGAAAGCGTTGCCCCGGTCGGGTTGTGCAGCGCCGAGTTGGTGATGTAGAGGCGCGGCCGATGCTCGGCGAGCGCCTGCTCGAACAGCTCGATCGTCCGGTCCGCTCCGGCGTGTAGGGGACGCTGATGATGCTTGGCGCGATGAGCCCGCAGCAGCGCCATGGAAATTGAAGTAGCACGGATCGTCGACCAGAACCGCATCGCCCGGCTCGATCAGGTAGCGGCACAGCAGGTCGATCGCCTGCGTTCCCAGATTCGGTCAGCATGATCTGCTCGGCTGGCAGCCGTCGATGCCGCGCTCGCCCATGCCGCCGGGCGAGCAACTGGCGCAGCGCCAGCAGCCCCAGCGGCGCGGCCGTAGTCGGTCGAGCGCGGCGCTGTCGAGCGCGGGCAAGCGGCGCAGCGCGCTGTCGCATGCCGCGCTTCAGGCGCCCATGACTGCCGGCAGCCAGCCGCAGCCCGGTTTCAACATTCCCTCGTCCGCCTCGAGCGATTGCCGCGACACCCACAGCGGATCGATCTCCCGATCCCGTCTCGGGCCGATCTGCGGCCAGCGACAGCGGCGGCAAATGGCCCGCGACGTAGAAGCCCGAGCCCGGCCGTGACCGTATCGCCCCTTCCGCCACCAGCCTCTCGTAGCCTCGACCACCGTCGATTTCGAGACCCGCATGGACTTCGGCGAAGCGCCCGGATCGACGGCAATTTCTCGCCCTGCGACAGACTGCGCGCGGCGATCCGGGCATTGATCGCCTGCCATGACACCACCAACCAATGTTCGCACTTCGCCGTCTGCCGCGCGCATCTGTAGCTGCTGTCACCTGCCATAACTGTCTGGCTAGTAATTGTACTGGTCTGTCATCTGGACCAACTGCCAGCCTGAAATCGGATACGCCGTGCCGACTGTTACAGCCGATCGAGACGGAGGGCTTCGATGAGCAAGACAAACGGCTGGATGGGTAAACGGGCTGCATCGGTGTCTTGATCTTCAGCGGTTCGCTGCCGGCGACGCGCGTCGCGGTGATGGCTTTCGATCCGGTCATTCCTGAGCACAGCCCGCGCGACCATCGCCGGCGTGCTCGGCGGCGCCATGCTGCTGCTTTGCGCGTCAGCCGCAAACCAGAACGCGGTGATCTCAAGCTCGCTTGCGATCGTCGCGGTCGGCGTCGTTATCGGCTTCCCGCTGCTAACCGCACTCGCGTTGCAGCATATCAATTCGGCGCGACTCGATCGTCTTCATCGGTCTGCTGCCGCTGGCGACCGCACTGTTCGCGGTCCTGCGTGGACGGTGAGCGCCCTCGGCCCGCGTTCTGGCTGTTCTCGTGCCTTGGCAGCGCGCTGGTGGCAGGCTTTGCCTTCGGCCGACAGCCGTGCCGCTTCAACCACCGGCGACCTGCTGATGCTGGCGGCGATCATTCTGTGTGGCCTCGGTTATGCGGAGGGCGCCAAGTTGTCGCGCAAACTCGGCGGCTGGCAAGTGATCTCATGGGCGCTGGTCCTGTCGCTGCCGGTGATGCTGCCGCTGGCACGTCGATTACAATGCCGCAAGAGCTTCGCCGGCATCGCCCTGCCCGCCTGGCTCGGGCCTTGGATATGTTTCGCTGTTCAGCATGTTGATCGGCTTCGTTTTCTGGTATCGCGGCCTGGCCCAGGGCGGCACCGCTGCGATCGGCCAGTTGCAACTGCTGCAGCCATTCTTTGGATTGTGTCTGGCGGCCCTCCTGCTCAGTGAAGCCGTCACCCTGTCGATGGTCGCGGTCACGGCGGCGGTCGTGCTCTGCGTCGCGGCAGCCAGACGCTACGCCAAGTAGCTCGCACATCCTGGAGCCGCTAGGGCCCCACCTCATCCGACAAAGTCCGCATAGCCTTCTCCCATAGGCTGATTTGCCTCCCCGCGAGCCCATGCTAAGGGCTCAAGGGTGGGCCGGGCCATGCCGGCAAATCGACCAGAGCGACAGGCACTTTACATGAAAGACATCATCGCGGAACTCGAGCGGCGCCGTGACGTGGCCCGCCTCGGTGGCGGCCAGCCGCGCATCGACGCGCAGCACAAGAAGGGCAAGCTCACCGCCCGCGAACGCATCGAAATGCTGATGGACGAGAACTCGTTCGAGGAGTTCGATATGTTCGTCGAACACCGCTCGACCGATTTCGGCATGGAAAAGACCAAGATTCCCGGCGACGGCGTCGTCACTGGCTGGGGCACCATCAACGGCCGCGTGGTCTACGTGTTCGCCAAGGACTTCACGGTATTCGGCGGCTCGCTGTCGGAAGCGCACGCGAAGAAGATCACCAAGATCCAGGACATGGCGCTGCAGAACCGCTCCCCGATCATCGGCCTGTTCGATGCCGGCGGCGCCCGCATCCAGGAGGGCGTGGCAGCGCTCGGCGGCTACGGCGAAGTGTTCCTGCGCAACACGCTGTCGTCGGGCGTGATCCCGCAGATCAGCATGATCATGGGCCCGTGCGCGGGCGGCGACGTCTACTCGCCGGCGATGACCGACTTCATCTTCATGGTCAAGGACACGAGCTACATGTTCGTGACCGGTCCCGATGTGGTGAAGACGGTCACCAACGAGACGGTGACGGCGGAAGAGTTGGGCGGCGCCAAGGTGCACACCACCAAGTCGTCGATCGCCGACCGCGCCTACGAGAACGACCTCGAGGCGCTGCTGCAGATGCGCCGGTTGATGGATTTCTTGCCCGCCAACAACAAGGCCGGCGTGCCCGAACTGCCGACCCGCGATCCGGCCGACCGCGTTGAGCTGTCGCTCGACACACTTATTCCGGACAATCCAAACAAGCCCTACGACATGCACGAGTTGATCGTGAAGGTCGTCGACGAGGGCGAC
The DNA here is from genome assembly GCA_963732635.1 of uncultured Alphaproteobacteria bacterium. GTDB lineage: Bacteria > Pseudomonadota > Alphaproteobacteria > Rhizobiales > Hyphomicrobiaceae > JAKFWF01. The sequence goes on along the minus strand of CAVTAL010000019.1, from coordinate 364,868 downwards.
TTCTTCGAGATCCAGGACCAGTTCGCAAAGAACATCATCACCGGTTTCGCCCGCATCGAAGGCCGCACCGTCGGTATTGTCGCCAACCAGCCGATGATCCTGGCTGGTGTGCTCGACAGCGACGCATCGCGCAAGGCCGCCCGCTTCGTGCGCTTCTGCGACTGCTTCGAGGTGCCCGTAGTGACGCTGGTCGACGTGCCGGGCTTCCTGCCCGGAACGGCGCAGGAATACGGCGGCCTGATCAAGCACGGCGCGAAACTGCTGTTCGCCTACGCCGAGGCCACCGTGCCGAAGGTGACGCTGATCACCCGCAAGGCCTACGGTGGCGCCTACGACGTGATGAGCTCCAAGCACATCCGCGGCGACGTCAACTATGCCTGGCCGTCAGCCGAGATCGCCGTGATGGGTGCCAAGGGCGCGGCCGAGATCCTCTATCGCAGCGAGTTGGGCGACCCGGAAAAACTCGAGAAGCGTATTGCCGAATATAAAGAGCGGTTCGCAAACCCCTTTATTGCAGCAGAGCGCGGTTATATCGACGAAGTGATCTTGCCTCGGAATACGCGGCGCAGGTTGGCGCGGGCGCTGAACATGCTGCGCGGGAAGGACGTCCAGAACCCCTGGAAGAAGCACGATAATATTCCGTTGTAAGCGTTCGACAATTCCAAAAAGCAGAAAGGCGGACCGGCCATCGCCGATCCGCCCTTTGACGTTCGCCGTCGTGTCGATTGCCGCGCTCAATATCCGTTCTTGCGCAAAATCGCGCCCAACACGTTCGAATAGTCGTCGGTCCAGGGCTTGTCCGCTTTGGCGCCAGCCTTGACCGGGCCGATGGGCGTTGCCCCCTTCCAGCCGGCGACATCGGCCAGCACGGCCGGTGACTTGGCGATCAGCACCACGTTCGAGTTGGTGCTGGCGAAGCTCAGCTTTTCGACAACGTCGCGCACCACCATGCCGCTGATGCCGGGGATCGACCGCACCAGGGTCGAGGCGACCTCATCGAGATCCATGTGCCGATTTGAGACGTGCAAGGCGAGCAGGCCATTCGGCGACAGACGCGACAGATAGAGTTCCAGCGCTTCCCGGGTCAGCAGATGTACCGGGATGCTGTCGGACGAGAACGCATCGATCAGGAGGTAGTCGAAGAGCGTGGCGGGTTCCTTGGCCAGCGTCAGCCGGGCATCACCCAACACGAACGCGGCATCGGGCCGGCAACGCGAGAAGAACGTGAATAGCTTCGGATCGCGGGCGAGTTTCACCACCACCGGATCGATTTCGTAGAAGCGCCAGTCTTCATTGGCGCGAGCATAACAGGCCATCGAGCCGGCGCCGACGCCGACCGAGCCGACGACGAGGCCGCCGTCGTTCTTGCCGGTTGCCTTGCGGGCGACGTCGACGCCACGCGCCATCGGGCTCGCCGGATGATAATAAGTGGCCGGCAAGGGAGCTTCGACCGGGCGGCCAGCCTCGTCCTTCAACTGCATGGCGCCGTGCAGCGTGGTGCCGTGGAACAGCATGCGCATCGACTGGTCGGCGCTCATGCTCACACGATGGACACCAAAGAACGAGCGCTCGGCAAAGCCGAAATTCATGTTCGACGGCAGCGATAGCAGCGACACCGCCAGTACCAGCGCGATTGCCGTCTGACGCAGCGGCTTTTCGATGAACAGCAGGACGTAGACGGCGCAGGCCGCCGCCACCATCGACGACAGCTTGGCCGCCAATGCCGCGCCAATCAGGCCGACGCTAATCGCCGCCGCCAGAGCGAGCACGAACGCCACCGCGCCGCCGGCAAGCTGCAGCGCCTGACGACGCTCCTGCAGATCGTCCCATGCCTTGGCGAGGCCGGCGCGCGAGGCCAGACCGGCCAACAACAGCAGCGGGAATTCGTAGATGGCGTTGAAGATCTGCGGTGCGATCAGCGCCGCGAACACGCCGCCTAGCACGCCGCCGAGCGACATCCACATGTAGAAGGCGGTGAGATCGCTGCTTGCCGGGCGCTGGTCATAGAGTTCGCGATGGCAAACAAGCGTCGTCACGAAGAAGGCGGCGAAGCCCGCGCAGATGACCAGCAGCCAGCTATGGCTGGTGGAGGTCGAAAGACCAAGTACAGTCATCGCTACCAGCACCGGCTGCGCCCGCACCAGCAGGTGATGCGGCACCATCGGCTTGTCACGGAACACCATGATGAAGGTGGCAAGGAACAGCGCCAGCGGGATCACCCACAGGAAAGGCGCCGAGGCAATGTCGGTCGTCATGTAACTCGTGAACGACACCAGCAGCCCAGACGGGATGGCGGCGAGCCAGACCCAGGTCAGGCATTTGGTCCAGGAGATGGGCGTGGCGGCCGTATCATTCGAGACTGCCTGCGCCGCCTCGGCATTCTTGGCCGGCAGCACCAGCAATCCGCAGATCGCGATCAGCATCCCAAGTGTTAGAAATCCGGTGGTCCAGATGCCAGCCTGGCGCGACAGACCGAGCACGGGCTCGATCGCTATCGGATAAGCCAGCAGCGCGATCAGTGAACCAAAGTTCGAGGCGCCATAGAGGAAATAGGGATCGTTGGCCTGCGGATGACCGGAACGGGCGAACCAGGACTGCAGCAGTGGCGCATTGGCGGACACAGCGAAGAATGGCAGCCCGACGCCGACCGTCAGCACGCCCATCAGCCAGAAATATGCATCGCCCGCTGGCGGATCATTGGCGAAGCTCGGCAGACCGAACGGCAGAGCGAGCGACGCCACGCCCATCAAGCTTAGATGCACCAGCGGCACCTGGCGCTGCGGGCAATGGCGATTGAGCAGATGGGCGTAACCGTAGCCGGCAAGCAGTACCGCCTGGAAGAACACCATCGACACGGCCCATACCGCCGGCGAACCGCCGAGCTTTGGCAACACCATCTTGGCAAAGATCGGTTGGACCGAGAACAGCAGCAGGGCCGACAGGAACAGGGCGGTGGCGAACATCGCAAGGATAGAGGCGTTGTCGCGCGCCAGCGAAAGTCCGCGCACGAAAGTCGCGCGCAAGGCAACCGTACTCATCAGCCGATACTCCGACAGGCCTGTTACTCGATCACGGCACTGTAGGCGGTATTGATTGAATGAAGATTGAGAAGGAGTGAACAGAACCCTACCTAAACCGCTGGTCCCGTATACGTTTCGTTAACGCATGAGCCGCGCCAGGGCCTCACGTAGCTTTGCCGGCATGGGCGCCGGTCGCTGCGTCGCCCGGTCGACGAACACATGCACGAAATGGCCATCGGCGCGAGCCTTGTCCTCGTTGCGGCCGAACAGTGCCAACTCGTAGCGCACCGATGACGCGCCGAGTTTGCTCACTCTCAGCCCGGCGTCGATATCTTCTGGGTAGGCGAACGGCTTGTGGAAGCGGCAATGGCTTTCGACGACGAAGCCAATCGTGCTGCCGGCATGGATGTCTAATCCACCGGGATCGATCAGGTAACGGTTCACCACCGAGTCGAAATACGAATAGTACGTCACGTTGTTGACGTGACCGTAGAGGTCGTTGTCCATCCAGCGGGTCTGGACGGTGAGGAAATGCGGATAGTGGGCGCGCAGGCTTGGCGGCGAACGCTGGTCGCTCATCGGCAGAACTCATCATGGTGGTCGCATCCGGCAGCTCCTGGCTCCGTGGAGCCAGCCGGATGCGACATGATCGCGAATCTACTTCGTCGCGATCAGGGCGATCTCGACCAGCATGCGCGGGTCGGCGAGCTTGGCTTCGACGCAGGCGCGGCCGGGCAGATTATTGCCGCCCGTCCAGGCGTTCCAGGCTTCGTTCATGCTGTCGCGCAGGCGGATGTCTGTCAGCCAGATCGTGGCGGATACGACCTTGGTCTTGTCGGTGCCGGCGAGCTTCAACAACCGGTCAAGTTCCTTGAGGATTTGGGTGGTTTGGCCCTTGGCATCCTGTGTGACGTCGTCGGCGACGATGCCAGAGGTGTAGACGAAGTTGTTGGCCTCGACGACCTTGGAATAGATCTTCGACGGCTCGTGGCGGGTGATCGACATGGCAGCTCTCCTTGGGGACTGTGCGAATAGGCGGAGGCAACCTAGTCGATCCGGGTCGCCCGCCGCCACCCACTTTTTTCGCGGATCACAGCAGCGGCTCCTCGTACTGGAGCTTGCCGTCGATCATCAGGCCTTTGATGGCGGCGTTGCCCCGGGCATCGACCGCAATCACGGCTGCGAGTTTCTTCTCCCGTGCCATCTGCTCAAGTGCCAACCCTTTACCTTCCGCAACAAAGTAGCTCTCGATGCCATAGCGGACCTGCAGCGTTGGCTCGCGTTGCGGATTGTTGGTCGTCCCCGCCGGTCGCACCACGCGAGGCTGCCAATAGCCAAACCGCGTGCGCGCCTTGACCGAGATTTGGTCGGCAGTGGCTGGCATCGCCTGCTCCGCCAGCCCGACCGGCGCCCAATTATCGCCTGTCTTGCCCAATCGCACATAGAATTCGCGCGGTCGCTTGGCATCGAGTTCGGGAGTGATCAGCGATGCGGGCACCTGCTGCGCCTCGTAGCTCAGGATCACGTAGTCGCCGCGAAACAAGGATCGAGGGTCGACCGGCACGATGGGCAGTACGATTTCGCGGCCGTTTTTGATGAGTTGTATCCGATCCCACACCATCGAGCCGAGGGCGGCGGTCTGCAGGCCGGCAACGACGAGCCCGGCGATCAGCCATTTGCGTTCTGGAAGGGCGAATTTCATCAGCGGCCTCCTTCGGCCAGGGTGGGATTGTGCTTCATCAACCGCACCGCCGCCGTCGAAAGCGCGATCACGAGGAGCCCGGCGAGGCCAAAGAACAGGGACGTATCGATCAGCGTGCCCAGCGTCTTGAAGTACAGCGCCAGGATCTCGGCCGAAAATGCAGCATACGAAATCCAAAGTGCCGGCTGGTTGCGCGTGTGCATGGCCCAGGCAATCACCGCGATGACGATAATTAGGGTCGCGATGGCCAGGATCGACAGTCGGCCGAGCGGAATGGTGCGGGAGAATTGCAGCAGCATCAACCCGATGAAGCCGAGTGACAGGCCGTAGTTGGCGGCTGTCGGTGCCACTGCCGCCACTCGCCCCTCGAAGGCCTCAGGTATCTGCCGGTTGGCGAGTATTGCCATCGCCGCAATGGCGAAACCGATCAACGCGATCAGCCAGAAATGCGGCCCGTGCGGCAGCTTTTCGCCGAGCGAGATGATCCAACCCGAAAGGGTGAATGCCGACAAATGGAGTCCGGGACGCCACCGCAGCCACAGGAAACAGGAGGCGACCGCAGCCCAGCCGATCAGGAACGGCCAGTGTACGCCCGAGGTCAGCGACATTTCCCAACCACTCCACAGGCCCATGAGCAGCATGGACAAGGCCAGCGCCGGGCCCGATTGGAATACCGCGCCGGCGAGCAGCGCGCCCAGCGCCCACATCAGGACTGCGTCCGGCGGGTTGCCTTCCATGTGGTACATCTGGGCGATCAGCATAATACCGGCCCCGAACACACCGGTTCCGACCAGCACGGCGGCATGTCCAAAAATGGGCTGCTTGCGACTGAACAGCACCGCCGCCGCGCCGTATGCACTCCACATGCCGAACCCGAGCAGCAGCAGCTTGGCGAGCTTAGACATCTCTTGCCAATTGGCGGCGACGAAGGTCATGGCAGAGAAACAAATCAGCGTCGCGCCGAGGATCGCCAACGCTTGCGGCAGACTGATCAGGCTGCGGCGCGCGGCGACATCGGCAAGGATCTTCGTTCGCCCGTCGCCATCGAGGTAGCCAGCCTTGTGCCAGCGGTCGACATCGCGGCCGAGGCGGTTGGTGTAGGACCAGGGTAGCGACATGGGCGCTCCATCGCAGGTTGACATACTACGAACAGCACATGAACTTCGTTCACATTACGTGATCATAGTTCACGTGTCAATGCAAATATTCGTCCCTGACTTCAAATCCAATGTCGTCCCGGCTTCCCGCCGACGCCCCTCGCGCGTATATCGTCACCATGACCGACATCCTGCAGAAGATCACCGCCTACAAGCTCGTCGAAATCGCGGCCGCAAAAGAGGCTTGCCCCCTGTCGGCGCTGACCAAGCGCGCCCGCGCCGCGCCACCGGTAAGGCCATTTGCGGGAGCCATCGAGGCGAAACTCGCCGATTGGAAAGAGCGCATTGATCGCAGAGATCAAGAAGGCGTCACCCTCGAAGGGCCTGATCCGTGAAGACTTCGACCCGCCAGCCCTCGCCCGCGCATACGAGGCGGGGGGAGCTGCATGCCTTTCGATCCTGACCGACACGCCGTCATTCCAAGGCGCGCCAGAATACCTGACGAACGCACGTGCCGCCTGCACCCTGCCGGTCCTGCGCAAGGACTTCATGCTCGACACCTATCAAGTGGCCGAAGCCCGCGCCTGGGGAGCTGACTGCATCCTGATCATCCTGGCGCAGATCGAAGACGCAGTGGCGCGGGATCTCGCGTCGGCCGCCCGCGACTGGGGCATGGACGCGATCACCGAGGTCCACGATGCAGCCGAACTCGACCGGGCGCTGAAGCTCGACTGTCGCATGATCGGCATCAATAACCGCAATCTCAAGACCTTCGAGGTTTCCCTCGCGACCACCGAGGCATTGGCGCCGAAGGTGCCGCAGGATCGCATCGTCATCGGCGAGAGCGGCATCTTCACGCCAGCCGACATCGCGCGCCTGGGCAAGGTCGGCGTCGGGACCTTCCTGGTCGGCGAAAGTCTGATGCGGCAACCAGACGTTGCCGCCGCAACGCGCGCACTGTTAGGCCTCGTCGCATGAGCAAGCTATCGCACCTCAACGAGCGCGGCGAAGCCCGCATGGTCGACGTATCGGATAAGGCCGTCACCTCGCGCACTGCCATTGCCGAGGGCTTCGTGTCGATGTCGGCCGAAACCCTGGCACTGGTCGAGGGCGGCACCGCCAAGAAGGGCGACGTACTCGCCACCGCCCGCATCGCCGGCATCATGGCCGCGAAGAGGACGCATGAACTGATCCCGCTGTGCCATCCATTGATGATCACAAAAGCGACGGTCGATTTTGCGCTGCAAACTGAAGGCTCCGGCATCCACGTTACAGCCGAGGTGCGCGTGTCGGGCCAAACCGGCGTCGAGATGGAAGCGCTGACCGCCGTATCGGTCGCCTGCCTGACGATCTACGACATGCTAAAGGCCGCCGATAAAGGCATGGTGATCAGCGATATCCGCTTGCTTGAAAAGACCGGCGGCCGCTCTGGCACGTACCGCGCAACTTCAGCCAAGGGTTGACGCCACCATGGGCATGCTCCCAGTCGAAGATGCGTTGGCGCGGTTGCTCGCCGATGCGGCACCCTTGCCAGCAGAGACCGTCGACCTGATGGTGGCGTCGGGACGTATCCTGGCGGCACCGCTGAAGGCCAAGTTCACCCAACCGCCGTTTGATGCCAGCGCCATGGACGGCTACGCGGTCCACGCCTCCGATGTCGCGCATTTGCCGGCGCGCTTGAAGATCATCGGCGAAGCTGCGGCCGGACGCGGTTTCGCGGGTTCACTCGGTCATGGCGAAGCCGTCCGCATCTTCACCGGCGCGCCCGTTCCAGCTAGCGCCGACACCATCGTCATCCAGGAGAACTGCACCAGGGAAGGCAATGTCGTGATCGTGCGCGAGGGGACACCCGACGGTGGCAATCTGCGGCCACGCGGCGGTGACTTTCAGGCCGGCGCGGACTTGCTGAAACCCGGCATCCGGCTCGGTGCACGACAGATCACGCTCGCCGCCGCCATGGGTCACGATGTGCTTCAGGTCCATCGCAAGCCGATCGTCGCGATCCTCGCTTCCGGCGACGAACTGGTGTTGCCCGGTGCCACGCCGGCCGCCGACCAGATCGTCTGCTCGAACCCCTATGGCGTTGCCGCCATGGTCGCCGCGGCCGGTGGCGAGGCGCGCTTCCTCGGCATCGCTGGTGACACTCGCGCTTCGCTCAACGCCCACATCGACATGGCGGCCGGCTGCGACCTGCTGATCACCATCGGCGGCGCCAGCGTCGGCGATCACGACCTGATCGGTCCAGTGCTGGAGGCGCGCGGCCTGAAGCTCGACTTCTGGAAGATCGCGATGCGGCCCGGCAAGCCGATGCTCTATGGCCGCCTCGGTGCCATGCACGTGCTGGGGCTACCCGGCAATCCGGTGTCGTCGCTGATTTGCGCCCGCGTTTTCATGATGCCGCTGATCGAACGGCTGACCGGCCGCGAGGCCAGTCCCACGCAATTCAGTTCGGCGGTCGCCGCGATCGATCTCGAAGCCAACGGCCCACGCACCCATTACATGCGCGCGACCCTGGAACGTGGCGCGGATGGCCGTCTCGCCGCGCGCCCTGTGCGCTCGCAAGACAGCTCCCTGCTTTCGCCGCTCGCCGCCGCCGACTGCTTGCTCGTCCGCCCCGTCGGCGCGCCAGCGGTAACGGCCGGCGAACCGGTCGACGTGCTTCCGCTGGATTTTTGAACTACCGCCGGTATTGCAGGAACGGACTCTTGGTCGCCACCTGATCGTAGAGGCCACGGGCGCGGTAGTTGAACTCCTGCGTCGCCCAGTAGGTGCGTGTGCATTGGCGTTTGTCGGATTCAACATAGACCGCATCGATCAGTGCCTTGCCGGCGCCTTTCGCCCGGCGGGCGGGATCGACGAACAGGTCTTCCAGATAGCAGTACCAGGTCGGCGACCACGTCGAACGGTGGAACAGCACATGCGCGAGCCCGAACGGCGTGTCATCCCCGTCAACCACCACGAGACCAATGTGGAACCCTTCTTGTCCCGACATCAGCCGCTGCCATGTCGTCTCGATCACCTCGTCAGCGACGCTCGACTTGTAGAACTCGATGTAGCCCTTGAACAACCGCAGCCAAGCAGCCTTGTCCTTGGGGGCAGCAGCGCGGACACGGTAGTTTTGCGTCACGACTTGAACTCCGAGTGTGTAATGCGCTGAGACCGGCCTACTTCCATCGCCATGTCAGGCCCGTCTCCTTTAATTTAACCGCCTTGCGCAGCAGATCCGGATCGTCCGCCTTCACTTTGCGGCCGTTCCTGTCGAAATAACTCTGGTTGCCATCAATTATGACCGTCCGCTTGCCGATCGCGCACGCATAGGGCGCAAGCCGTGCGCCGCCGAGGTTCGACCATTGGCTACCGAAACGACCGCCGCTGCACACCACCTGCTCGCGCTTGAGATTGGCGCGCACCAGTTGGAGGCGCACCTGCATCACGAGGTTCGGGTAGGGTTTGGCGAGATCCAACACCTCGGCCAGCGGCACACTGCCGCCACCTGACAACCCAGGTGCAGCGACCTTTGCGTCAGCGCAGGTGGCCAAAATCGCGAACCAGCATATTGCAAATCCAAGACGACGCATTTCGATGACTCTCGCGGTTCAGGTTGCCACAGACTACATCAGCCAGATCGACGCCAATCCAAGGAAAGCGAAAAAGCCGACTACGTCGGTGACGGTCGTCACGAACACAGTGGACGACACCGCCGGGTCGAAGCCCCAGCGCTCAAGCGTCAGCGGCACGAAGATGCCGGCCAGCGCCGCCGCCAGCAGATTGATGATCATTGCGCCACCAATCACCGCGCCGAGCTTGTTGGAGCCATACCAGAAAAACACCACAAGTCCCATGATCAGGGCGAACGCGAGGCCGTTGAGCAGCCCCACGGCGGTCTCGCGCAGCACCACTCGAACAACGTTGGCGGCCCCCAACTCGCCGGTCGCCAGCGCCCGCACGGCGACCGTCATGGTCTGGGTGCCGGCATTGCCGCCCATCGAGGCGACGATTGGCATCAGCACGGCCAGCGCCACCATGTTTTCGATCGTCGCGTCGAACACTTTGATCACCGACGATGCCAGGATCGCGGTCAGCAGGTTGATGAACAACCAAGAAAACCGCGCAGTCGTGATCTGGCGCACGCTATCCGACAACCGCTCGTCGCCGACGCCACCCAGCGCCTTCATGTCCTCGTCGGCCTCCTCATCGATCACTTCTACGACGTCGTCGACGGTGACCACGCCGACCAGCCGCTGATTTTCGTCGACGACCGGCGCCGACATCAGATCGTAGCGGCGGAACTGGCGGGCGACCTCGGCCTGATCGGTGGTCGCAAGCACCACCGCCCGCTCGGCATTCATAATGTCTTCGATCTTGACGTGCCGCTTGGTGCGCAGCAGCTTCGAGATCTCAACTGCGCCCAGCACCTTGAAGGTCGGGTCGACCACGAAAAATTCGGTGAACGTTTCCGGCAACTCGTCGGGGCCGGCATCGCGCATGGTGTCGATCACGTAACCAACCGTCCAGTATGGCGCGACGGCAACGAAATCGGCCTGCATCAGGCGGCCGGCGGTTTCTTCCGGATAGTCTAGATTGCGTTCCAGTGCGGCGCGGTCGCTGGTAGGCAATTGCGCCAGAATTTCCTGCCGATCGGCGGCGTCGAGATGCTCGATGACATAGGCGGCGTCGTCGGTTTCGAGCGCGTTGACGGCCCGCGCCAACAGTTCGTTCGGTAGTGCTTCGGTCAGCTGGTCGCGTACGCTGGGATCAAGTTCTGAAAGCACCTCGAAATCGAAGTTGCTGCCCAATCCCTCTATGAGTTGCACCCGCTCCTCGGCCGGCAGCAACTCGATGATATCGGCGAGGTCCGGCGCCGGCATGCCAGTGACGATCTCGATCGCCCGCTGCAGCTCGCCGTTTTCCAGGGCGTCGGCGACATCGCGCGCCCGCTCCTGAATGGCGTCGCTGTCGACGCCTGCCTCACTGGTCACCGCTTCACGCATCGAAGAATCCATCCTGACGGCGCGTCGCGCCGGATGCGGTGCCCTCTAGGCAATTGGGGAAAAGAGCCATAAATCGCCCAAGCTCAACCGCAGACTAATGCCGGATTCTTGCAAAGGCACGTCCGATTGTTGGAGCAACATGGCAACATGCGTTGCACGACGGCAACTCCCAAAGGCTGCGACAATCCACACCACCTGTAAAATCCGCTCCTTGCCTCGCCTTTGCCATCGGGATCGCTATGGTGCGACCCGATATGATTTGCCTGACGAAGTGGGAGCGCCAGCCTTGACCTTGGGACTGCGATTGAAGTCGCCAGCGCTTGCGCTTGCCAGACCGATCGTTCGCCGCGTCGCGGGTGGGCTGTCGGCCATCACGGTGGTGGGATTGCTGGCCGTGCCGGCGTTGACCCAGGCGCAGACCCAGCATCAGGTCGCCGCATGCGGACCGAGGTCAATCGGGCTATCGCGCACGGTTCAGATCGATACCGCCGCCGGACCGCGGTTCGGCCACCAACAGTACAAGGAACTCGATTTCCTCGCCGACGGCGAAGTGGTGCTGACTTTCGACGACGGCCCCTCAAGCATCCACACGCCACGGGTCCTAAAGGCTCTGGAGGAGCACTGCACCAAGGCGACTTTCTTCATGGTCGGCAGCCGGGCGCTGGCCGAGCACCGCATCGTCAAGGACATCGCTCGGCGCGGGCACACCATCGGCACTCATACTTGGAGCCACGCCAACATGCGCGCGATCGGCGCTGTTCGGGCCAAGGACGAGATCGAGATGGGCATCAGCGCGGTGCAGCGTGCCGCCGGCCAACCGATCGCGCCATTTTTTCGCTTTCCGTATCTTGCCGACAGTCGCGCCATGCAAGAGCATCTGAAGGCCCGCGACGTCGGCATGTTCTCGATCGACGCCGACGCCTACGACTACAAAACCCTCAACCCAGCTGAAGTGCACAAAGCGATCATTTCGCAGATCACCGCCAAGCGTAAGGGCATCATCCTGTTCCACGACATCCAGCCGGCAACCGCTGGCGCGCTGTCGGGGTTGCTTGCCGATCTCAAGGCGCGTGGCTTCAAGGTCGTCCACATGGCGGCCAAGACCAGCGGCACGACGCTGCCCGCCTACGACGTAATGGCGAACCGCGACGCTGGCAGACGCATGGCGGCGGTGGCCGCGAGCCCGCTCGCCAAGCGCGCCGTGACCTGGCCGATGCCGACTGTCCAGCCAACGACAGCGGGCGGATCGCAGGCGCCACTGCCGTGGGCGAACGCGCCCCCGCAGCAACCCCAACCGCTTGCGACGCCGGCTGCTGTGCCGCCACCTCAGGTGGCCGGTTTTCCGCCAATTTCGGCGCCGATGCCAGCGCCACGGCGCACGACCGATGAAGTCGATTGGCGCAAAAAGATCTTCAACAACTGAGCCCGCCTCAAGCCCGGACCCAACCATTGGGCCCAAGCCGCTCCTGCGGCTGAAACCGCTCCTTGTATTGCATCTTCGACGAACCTTTAATCCAGTAGCCGAGGTAGAGATACGGCAGGCCCAGCGAGCGCGCGTAGGCGACATGATCTAGGATCATATGGGTGCCAAGTGAACGGTCCGCGGCATCTACGTCATAGAAGCTGTAGACCAAAGAAATACCGTCCGACAGGCGATCACATAGCGTCACCCCGGCGAGCGGCCACGACCGCATATCGGTTGACAACGCCTCGGGTGGCCGCACCCGGTATTCAGATACGAAGGTCTCGACCATCGAGTCCTCGACCATCAGCGCGAAGTCGAGCACCGACATATCGGCCATGCCGCCATCGTTGTGGCGGGCATCGATGTAATCGCGGAACAATGCGTACTGCTCGGAGGTTGGCTGCGGCCTGACGCGGCGCACTGAAAGATCGCGATTCCGCGCCAGCACCCGGCGGAACGAACGCGTCATCTCGAAAGCGTCGACCGGCACCCTGACCGAGATGCAGGCCTGACAACCCTCGCAATAAGGCATGTAGGCGATGTTCTGGCTGCGGCGAAACCCGCCCTTCAGCAAGTTGTCGATCAATACCGGCGCCTTCTCTGGCGTCAGGTGAGTGAACAGTTTTCGCTCAAGCCGCCCTGGCAGATAGGGACAGCGTTGTGGCGACGTAACGTAAAATTCGGGAAAGTGCTTTTGATGCTCGCTCATGCCGCGCCTTCGCTCGACACGGCAGCTCGCGCTGTTGCGTCGCCGCGATGATAAGTGACCCGCTATCGGCTACGCAAGCACCGCGTCATATGAATGGCGACCGCCAACGGGAGATCAAGATGTTCGACGGCCTGACCTGGTTCGGCCTGTTCGCCGTCGCTGCCATGCTGGTGACGTACGCGCTCGAACACCGCAACCGCCACTACGTCCTCGCCCTCAGGCGCGTACCAACGCCGCGTCAATGCAATGATAGGTGACCCGCAGCGGCGGCGGCAAGTGGGTTGGAGTTCCAGGTGTCGTTTTCCAAATTTCAGCCGTGGGACGGAGAACGTTTGCCATCATCACGACCTAGTAGTCAGAGACGGAACCAGCAGTAGGTCTGGATCACCGCTTGGATGATTGTCGGGCAGCCAAAGCGATGGCACCTACCGCGCGAGCCGGTGTCTCGATATCAGTATGTTCACCGCGACGCGCTACTCTCTAACCACTTCGCGATGATGGGGCCCCAGATCGGCACGCCATCATCTTCAAATAGGTAGTGTCCTTCATTTTCATAGGCTGGCAGAATGTCGAGCCTCGCCCTGCCACCGGACTTCTCGAATGCTTGATGCATTTGTCTTGCGAGCTGCGGTCCTATGTAAAAGTCGTTTTGGACGTAGAGCCAAAGCATGGGCTTGCGCGCCGTCTTGCCCAAAGTGCCAGCGCCTTTAACGATCGGCGCGGGCCCGCAGTTGCCGTTGGGGGATCCCCTCTGGGAACCATGGCCGCCCGAAAAATTGATTAACGCACGCACCCCTCCAGGATTTCTGCCTGCGAGAGCCATCGCGCCCCAACCCCCGCCGGAATGCCCAACTACCACCGAGCCTCCGGGGATAATACCAGGACGTCGCTCAAGATAATCCAAAACAGCTTGGATATCGTCTGCGATGGCCCGGCCCGCTGGCACAAAATCGGGATTCCCCTCACAAAATCTAGGACCACCCTCACTGAACGTGCCTCCGGTTTCTCCATACCCCCGCCGCAAGGGGAAAGCGACGACGTATCCGAGACCAGCAAAGAAATCCGCCATTGCGCCGCAAGAGCCTGGACGTGTGAGCTCCCGGTCAGCAACTTTCGTGGTCAGCCCGTGGTTTATTACGACTAAGTGACGCGGTTCGGCTGTTTCCTTCCGACATATTCGGACAAGTATTCCACGCTTCGATCCCACAGCCGAAACTCGAACAAATTCCTGCTTTAGCCTACCCGCATCATTGCTTACGGATTGCGTGGCTTTGGTCCAAAGCACGTCGTCAAATGCTGCGCTAGCCTTCCCATCGGCTGGACCATCGAAGTGTCCTTCGCGCATCAGAATTTTCTGCAACTCACGGTACGTCTCCTGGCTGATGATGCTTGGGGACGCTATGAGGTCGCTAAGTAACACTTCATTGCCTGTCTTCAGGGATTTGCGTAACCATTCTGCAGCCCTTGAGGGATTGCGTTGCGCGCCTGTACCTTTGTCGTGCAGAATTGCGAGATTGCGCATAGCCACCGCACTGCCGACATCGACAGCGCGCTGGTACCAATCAGTGGCCGCCTTGATATCGCGCTTCCGGCCAATCCCGCGCTCATAACAGAACCCCACGGCATTGATTGCCGACGCGAGATTGAGCTTCGCGGCCTTCTCAAACCATTCGCAACCCGCCTTGGAATCCTTGGTCACACCAAGTCCGCGAAATAGGTTAAGCGCGAATTCTTGCATGGCCATCTCGTCACCAGCCTCCGCGCCCTTGCGGTAGAGCGCAGCGGCTTTGACGAGATTTCGCTCGACCCCCACGCCCTCATGGTGCAACCCAGCGAGGTTTCTCAAAGCGAGTAAGTTACCCTGGGCGGCCGCTTGCTCGTATAGCTTCAAGCCCTTCTGGAGATCACGTGCCCTGCCGTCACCATTGATATAGCAGGCCCCGATATTGTTGGTCGCCGTGGAATACTTGAGCGCCGATGCTTTTTCGAACCAATCACAGGCCTCCCGCTGGTTGATCGGGAGCCCTTCGCCCCGATCGAGCATGATGCCATACGCCACCATCCCCCGCGCCTCACCGGCTTCAGCCGAGCGCTTGTAATAACTTGCGGCAATATTGAAATCGACTGGAGTCCCGCGTCCGTAATAATACAGATCCCCTAAATTCGAAGTCGCCAGTCCGTCACCGAGCGCGGCCGCTCGATCGTACCACTGTCGCGCAATGGCGGCATCTTTTGAGCGTCCTTCTCCTGCCTGGAAACAAACGGCCAGATTGTTCATGGCCCGCGCATGGCCACGCTGTGCGGCCCGCTCGAACCAGTCACACCCCATTTTTAGATCGAGCGAAACCCCTTCTCCCTTCGTCAATGCCCAACCGAACTCCAGCATTCCTGCCGGATGCCCGCGTTTCGCCGACTGCTCATAAAGAACGGCCGCCTTCGTCAAATCACGCTCAACCCCGTTACCGTTCTCATACATCCGTCCAAGATTACGGGGGGCATATCCATTGCCTGCGAGGCTTGACCGCTCATAGAGCGCTCTCGCGCGCGCCAAGTCCCGCTCTCGCCCTTCGCCACGCTCGAAGCACCAACCCAGATTGTTGATTGAGCCCGAAGTTCCACTAAGCGCAGCCTTCTCGTACCAATCGCAAGCTACCTTCATGTCTTTGGTAACGCCAAGGGCTTGCTCGTACATCCATCCGATACTGAGAGATGCATCATCGTCGCCTGCGATATCAGCGCGCTGGAACCACTTCATCGCCTCCCCATAGTCCCGGCTTACACCATGACCGTCTTGGTATGCGCGGCCCAAACTCTCCATAGCGCTGGGATTGCCTTTATCGGCAAGTCGCCGAAACGCTTCGAATGCAACTCCGTACCAGTGATCGGCCGCTGATTGATCCTTGTCGACGCCAAATCCGTCACGGTAAGCCAAGGCGAGTTGTACCATTCCGAAGGGCCAATTCAATTCGGCGGCTTTTTTGGCGAACTCAAATGCCAGGCTAGGATCGTAGTCTGTGCCAATGCCGCTTCGATAATATCCGCTGAGACGCGAATAGGCCCCTGGAAGGCCTGCCTTGGCTGCCCGCTGAACCAGAGCAAACGCTTCAATGTGATTGTGCGGTCCCCCTTGGCCGCGCACTAGGATTGTAGCGAGTGACAGCATGGCCATGCCGTCTCCGCGTTCCGCTGATTCGGAATAAATGCGCCTCGCAGGCTCAAATTGTTTAGCCGCGTGGTAAGAGCGCGCAAGATTGAACACGTACCGAGGTTCTGCGGCATCATCGGAAATTGCAGCGCGACATGCAGCGATTGCAAGTTCAGGTTGGATCTCGCCAAGATACGCACCGCGGCCGACGGCCTTTGGGTGGTTCGGATGACCGGCTAGACGATCACAGTCGCTGACCGTGGCAAGCTCAGTAGGCGTTGAACTACCATCCCCGCGTCGCATTTTTGAGCTTGTATCATCCTGGGCGATTGCCACTCCGCGAATTTGCAAAAGAGGCATACCAACAGTCAGCCAAAGGCAAGCAAAGAACGCCGCAAATGTTCGCCTCATCTGAACCTCCCAAGCGGCAGCGCCACCAATATTAGTCCGTTGGGCGATTATAGCAACAAACCGGATCAGACCGAAACCGGCATCTCGATAATGATCTTACCTGTCGCTAAAGTTCGAAAGGCGCACATGAGCAACGGCGGCCCGCTTACCTCCCCGCCGCCAACCACCTCGCTGCGGCCGGCGCGAAGTAGGTCAGCACGCCTGACGCGCCGGCCCGTTTGAATGCCATCAGGCTCTCGATCATCACCTTGTCGCCGTCGAGCCAGCCGCGCTCGGCGGCGGCCTTCAGCATCGCGTACTCGCCAGACACCTGATAGGCGAAGGTCGGCACCTTGAAGGTCGACGACACCCGCTGCACGATGTCGAGATAAGGCATGCCGGGCTTCACCATCACCATGTCGGCGCCCTCGGCTAGATCGAGCGCCACTTCGCGCATCGCTTCGTCGGAGTTGGCCGGGTCCATCTGGTAGGTACGCTTGTCGCCCTTCAGGTTTGAGCCCAGCGCCTCTCGGAACGGCCCGTAAAAAGCCGACGAGTATTTCGCCGCATACGCCATGATCAGCGCGTTGGTGTGGCCGTTCGATTCCAGAATATTGCGAATGGCGCCGATGCGGCCGTCCATCATGTCGGACGGCGCGATGATATCACAACCGGCCTCGACTTGGATCAGCGACTGCTGCGCCAGCACCTCGACCGACTCGTCGTTCAAGATGACGTCGCCGCGCAGAAGCCCATCGTGCGCGTGCGTTGTATAGGGATCGAGCGCAACGTCGAGCAGAATGCCGATATCCAAGCCGGCCTTGCGCACGGCACGTGTCGCCTGACAAACCAAGTTGTCCGGATTAAGCGCCTCGCGGCCGTCGTCTGTGCGCTTGGCGGGGTCGGTGAACGGAAACAGTGCGATAACTGGGATGCCCAGCGCCATCGCTTCTTCGGCCGCAGCCACCACTAGATCGACGGACAACCGCTCCACGCCCGGCATCGACGTGATCTGGCTGCGCTTGCTGTGCCCATCCATCACGAACAGCGGCCAGATCAGATCAGCCGCCGTCAGAGTGTGCTCGGCCACCAGTCGGCGCGACCATGTCGACTGTCGTACGCGACGCGGTCTGACAGCCGGGTATTGGCCTGCCGCCGGAGCGCGGTCGGTGTCGCCATAAACGGGGCGCGATAGATCAGGACGTGGCTTCATGGGTCAGGCTCCGCCAGGATCTGAATTGAATGGGTTCAGGGCGCAACATCCCTCCCCCGCCGCCACTTGGCAAGCGGTTGTAGGGCCGCATAGTCTCACCCCAGCAAACGATGGAGGAAACCCCTGGCCCAACAACCAACCAATCAGGCGTGGCTCGATTGCGTGCAGGAGACCGCCCTCGAACCAGAACTGCCGATCTGCGACCCGCATCATCACCTGTGGGACCACTGGGCCGGCGGCGTCCAGAGCCGCTACCTGATCGACGAGATCACCAACGATGTGGTTGGCGGCGGACATAACATCGTGTCGACCGTGTTCATTGAATGCGGCCAGATGTTCAAGGCGCACGGACCGGAACATCTGCGTCCGGTCGGGGAAACCGAGTTCGTAAACGGCATTGCCGCCATGAGCGCGTCCGGCCGTTATGGCAAATCGCGAATTGCCGCTGGCATCGTCGGCACCTGCGACCTGCGCATTGGCGATCGATCGGCCGAAGTGCTGGATGCCCACATTGCCGCCGGCGGTGGACGGTTTCGTGGCATCCGACGCGGCGCGTTCTGGCATGCGAGCCCGGACGTACCCAACCATCGTACGGACCCACCCGAAGGGCTCCTGTTGCGCGACGACTTTCGTGCCGGGTTCAAACATTTGGCCCCGCGTAAATTGAGCTTCGAAGTGTGGTGCGCGCACACGCAAATCAAGGATGCGACAAGCCTCGCCCGTGCCTTCCCCGACACAGTCATTATTCTCGATCATTTCGGCGGCCCGGTCGGCATCGGCCCCTACGCCGGCCGCCAAGACGACGTGTTTGCCGCCTGGAAAGTCGACATCGACGAGTTGGCGGCCTGCCCCAACGTCATTGCCAAGCTCGGCGGCATCAACATGGAGATCAACGGCTTCGGCTGGCACGAGCGGGCCAAGCCGCCGTCGAGCGTGGAATTGCTCGAACCCAGCCGGCGCTATTTCGAGCACTCCATCGAGAAGTTCGGAGTTGGCCGCTGCATGTTCGAGTCGAACTTTCCGGTCGACAAGGTCAGTTCGAGCTACACCGTGCTTTGGAATGCCTTCAAGCGGCTGACCAAGGGCTATTCGGCACCTGAGCGCGCGGCCCTGTTCCACGACACCGCCGCGCGCGTCTATCGCCTATAGGTGCCGGCCGGACGAAGCCTCAGCCCCACCACGCCCGAATCTGGGTAATCGTGGCTCTTCCCTGCGCGATCAGTCGGTCGCGCAGTTCCATGAGGCGTGGACGCACCTCAACCCAACGCGCCTTGATTGCCTGCCCCACCCGATACTTGAGGATCCGCCCATAGCGCCATGCCCAGGATGCACGGATCGCGGCAAACATCCGGTCCTTCCAAGGCATCAGGAAATTGTAGGCACTGGCGAACCAGCTGATCTGCATCAGCTTCGGTTGTGTCAGCATGAACAGCCGCGCCAGGATCGCAGTACCGGCGATTTTGGCGCCGATAAACAGCAGCGCCGCCATCACTGCATGGCCAGCGGTGATCAGGTAAAGCGCTATTAATTTGAGTGGCAAGATCAGCAGACTAGGCGTCACGAACGCGGCCAATGCGCCATAGGGCGGCAGTTTGACAATCATTGCCTCCAACCGGGCGAAAAATGGAAACTTTGCCAGCCGCGCCAGCAATGCGGCCAGCGGGCGCCAACCCCATTCTTCGAACAACAAGACGAGCGCGAACAGAACTTCGAAGATACGGCGCAAGACCAGCCGCAGGATCGCCCCGCCCGGCGCAACGATAGTTGCAACCACATGTCCGGTCGTTCGCAGTCCGACGAGCGCCGCCACGCCGACGCGCTTCGCCGTCACCGCCAGAGGTTTGTCTTGCCACGCCACGCGCGTTAGATCCCGGACCGAGTTTAGCCGCGACACTAACCCAATTGGGCTGAAGCCCGGTTAATCGGCTACCGCAAGGCACCTGCCCCCGATATCGCCTCTTGTGCCGAGGGGCCGTTTCCAGTAATGACCGCGCCTGAGCCGGTTTTACCGACATTTGCGGCCTGTTCGCGGATCACGCCACGCGTGACCGTCGGCGGGCATTCAGGCACGAGAGACGAGACAATGAAAAAAGACGCCGATCTGCATCCCGATTACCACCAGATCAAGGTGGTTATGACCGATGGCACGTCATTCATGACCTATTCGACCTACGGCGCCGAAGGCGATCAGCTAACGCTCGACATCGACCCGAGCACCCACCCGGCCTGGACCGGTGGCGATCAGCGTCTGATGGATCGCGGCGGCCGTCTTTCGAAGTTTAAAAAGAAGTTCGAAGGTCTGTTCTAGACCAAGACTTTATCGCGCCTCACGGGCCGGCACTCGTTTGAGTGGCCGGCCATTTTGCGTTGCGGCTCGCTCACCGCCGCGCGGCAAGGCCAAAAGCGCGATTGAGCGCGGCCATCTGGTTGGCGACCGGATTGGGCACCGACAGGTCAGCCGGCTTCTCGATGGCGCGATCAAGCTGCATAATGCGATCATTGAGCGCGAAGCTTTCTTCGATCAGCACGCGCAGGCCGACCGGCAACTCGGCAAACTGCTGGATGTGCGATGGACGACCGAACGGCCTGAGTTTAATGCGCTCACGCTTCTTGGCGGCTTCGGCTTGCGTCAACTCGCCCTCCTTGAGGCCGCGCCGCACCAGCAGCCACGAGGCGAGTTCGAGCAGCCGCGTCGTCAGCCGCATGCTCTCCGAAGCGTAGATAACGGTTACGGGCGCCTTGAGGCCCTTGGCATCGCGACGGCCATCGCCGTCGAGATATGCGGCGGTGCGCTCGACGAGGGCCATGCCCTCCTTGAACACTGCATCGAATTGCTCCGATGAGGCGAAGCGCTCACCGAACGAGATGGTCGTGGAACCGCTGCCACGCATCTCGAAGAAACCGGACTTTGTGCTCATGACTGGACCAACTCGGAACACCACAGGGAACGATAGCGATCGACGTGCATATTCGCATTCGACAGTTAACAAGTCGTCCCAGAATAGGAACATTTGAGGGCGCATGCAAAGAGCACGCCGCAAAAAAAGAGCCGCTCGTGTGGAGCGGCTCGAAGGTCAACAGGAGGCGTCAAACACCGGTGGCAGGGTATCGCCACGGGAGATCCAGATCACTGGATGGCGTTCAATATAGCCTCACACGCATAACAAATCGTAAATGGCAAACAAAGTGTTCCAGCCGACGCCCCTTCGCGCGGCAGTGTCGTTTACTTCTTGAACAGGCGGCTGGCGGCGGATTTCGTGCGCCTCGCGGCCGGCTAGTTCGGAGCGCACGCGGGTGATCTCAGCCTCGCAATCGGCAATCCGCTGCCGCAAGTCGGCAATCGAGTGCCGCTTCAAGTCTTCACCGATCACTGCCTTTGCCTGCGGCTTCGGCCGCACGTCGTCCCAGTCCATGAAAGCCTCCCGCGACGGTTGCTCCTTTGCCCATCATCGGGCATGTCTTAGGACAATTGATCCTGTGGAGACACCCCATGACGAGCAGCTCGAAAACCATGACCGCCATCGTCATCGAAGGCAAGGGTGGGCCGGAAGTGCTCATCCCGCGTGAGGTTGCAATGCCGGAGCCCGGCCGCGGCCAGCTGCTGGTGCGTAACGTAGCCTGCGGCGTCAACCGCCCCGACGTACAACAGCGCAAGGGGCTCTATCCCGCGCCCAAGGGCCATTCGCCAATCCCGGGCCTTGAAATCGCCGGCCACGTCGCAGCCGTGGGCGCCGGCGTCACCCGCTTCAAGGTCGGCGACGCGGTGATGGCCCTCGTCAATGGTGGCGGCTATGCCACCCATACGATCGCGGAGGAAGGTTCATGCCTGCCGGTACCAGTCGGCCTTGACATGGTGCACGCCGCCGGCATGCCGGAAACCTTCTTCACCGTCTGGAACAACGTGTTTGAGCGCGGCCGACTGAAGCGCGGCGAATGGCTGCTGATCCACGGCGGCTCGAGCGGCATCGGCGTTGCCGCGATCCAGATGGCCAAGGCCTTCGGTGCCAAAGTGATCGTCACCGCCGGGTCGGCCGAGAAGTGTACAGCTTGCCTGAAACTCGGCGCCGATGCGGCGATCGACTACAGCACCACGGATTTCGTCGAAGCGGTGAAGGAGATCACGGGGGGCCACGGTGCCGATTTGATCCTCGATATGGTCGGTGCCGACTACATCGACCGCGATATCATTTGCGCGGCCGAAGATGGCCGCATCGTCTGCATCGCCTTCCAGAAGGGCGCCCAGGTCACCGCCGACCTGCAGCGCATGATGATGAAGCGGGTGACCATCACCGGCTCGACGCTGCGGGTCCGCACCAACGAGATCAAGGCCTCGTTCGCGCGCGGACTAGAGACCTACATCCTGCCGATGCTGGCCGACGGCCGCATCAAGATCGTGATGGATTCAACCTACCCGCTGGCCAAGGCCTGCGATGCCCACGCCCGCATGGACGGCGGACAGCACATCGGTAAGATCGTGCTGGTGGTGTAAGGCATGGGCGGCGAGACCTTGTCGTCCGCTAGTTATCGCGCACCGCTCAGCAGATCGTCCAACGCTGTGGCTGTCACCGGCTTCTTCAGGAGACCAATGTAGTCAATCCGATAGATCGACGCCAACTTGGCTGCGGCAGCGACGACAGTTCGCTCCGCCCCGCTGATAATGGCAAGTTTGCCGGTAAACTTCACTTCACTGAGATACATCAAAAACTCGACGCCATCGAATTCCGGCATGTTGAGGTCGGTTGTAATCAGATCTATGACAGAGCGATGCTGCTCCAGCAGCGCCTTGGCCGACTTGCCATCACTGGCCCTCAGGACCGTGTTGACGCCCCGTGCGCGGAGCATGGTGTCCAACAGCTCAAGCAATATCGGATCATCATCCACGATCAGTGCGCATTTGGGAGCGGGTGTCATCACGCAGAGCCAACATATCTGGACAGGGTAGGCGTGGCGGGCAGCATAGCACAGCGTGGCCGCAAGTCACGCCGTGTGCCAATAATTCATGCACGCACTGTTGATGCATCGAGTCTCGGCTGCAGGATGGGCTTCTGCGGATAAAAGTTTCGTACAGATCTTTATGCTGCCAAATCAGCACGTTGCTCCGCGCTCACCACCGCAACCCGTCCATGGCGCCCACTGGCTTGACGGCGCTGCCCTCGAACAGGCCGGCCAACGTCGGCGCGTCGAGTGCACCCTTCACGTGCAGCGCACTGCCGATGAACAGCGAGCGGATGCCGAAGTTGGCGGCCCCCGCCATGTCGGTGCGCAACGCATCGCCGATGCCTAGGATGCGATCTTTCGAAACCTTGCCCCCGCGCGCCTTCTCGATCGCGGCCAACGCCATTTCGTAGGCGGGGCCGTGCGGCTTGCCGGCATAGATCACCCGCCCGCCAATTTTTTCGTAGGCTTCGGCCAGCGCGCCAGCGCAATAGACCAGCCGGTGGCCGCGCTCGACCACGATATCCGGGTTGGCGCAGACCATCAGCGCGTCGTTGCGCTGGAACATTGCCAGCATCTCGGCATAGTCGTCCGGCGTCTCGACTTCGTCGTTGTAGTAGCCCGAGCAGATCACGAAATCGGCCTTGTCGGGACCGATCATTTCGACGTCGAGCCCCTCGAAGATCGCCTCGTCGCGGGGCGGACCAAGATGGAACAGCTGCTTGTTCGGCCGCTGCGTGATCAACTGTCGGGTCAGATCACCCGACGTTACCACCGCGTCATAGATGCCCTCAGGCACGCCGATGCCATCCATCTGCGCGATTACCGAACCGTGCGGTCTGGGCGCGTTGGTCAACAGGCAAATGGTGCCACCCTGGGCCCGGAACGCCTGCGCCGCCTCGGCAGCAGCCAGGAAGGGTGCGACGCCGTTGTGCATCACACCCCAAATGTCGCAGATCCAGGCATCGCTGGTGGCGGCGAGGGCCTTGACGGAGGTGAGCAGCGGGACGGCGGGGGGGGCGTTTGTGTTCATGCGGCATGCCATAAACGCACGGTGGCGTCTGTTCAAGCCACCGCCGCGTGCGGGTTCCGTAAAACGTCGGCCTTGACGGGCCGCGCGCCCCCGAACAGTCCACCATGCCCCAGCTCTACGCCGTAGTTCTGCAACTGGCGTGCGACCGCCTCATCGGCGATGCCGGCAACGATGACCGCGAGCCCGACTCCGGCAAAGTGGCGGCAGATGTCGGCTGCCGGAATGATGCCGGCATCGATCGGCAGTCCCTCGATGAAGGTATCGGCATCAAGTCTTGCGAACGTGAAGCCGGCAGTGGCGAGGGCGGCGAAATCGAGATCGAGCGTGGTGATGTCGTCGAGGCAGAACCGAAAGCCGAGATCGGCCATGTCGCGCAGCGTCGACCACTGGAGTTCGGAGAACGTGCGCAATTCCACCTGCCGGAACGACAACACAAGTCGCCCGCTCAGTGTTTCACCCTGGCGGTAGGTATCCGCGAAACGGTTCAAGAATCTGTCGCTGACCAGCGACTCCCCCGCCAACTGCGAGAACAGAGCGCCTGACTTTGCGCGGTCTTCCATGCGCCACGCAACTCGAGCCGCCCCCTCGACCTTGACTGCATCGAGCAGCGGCAGCAGACCCGAGCCCGGCGCCGTGCGCTCGATGCCGAAGCCCGAGCTGCTGTCCCCGAGACCATCACACAGACGCACCGACACCACGTAATGCTGGGCGCGGCGGTCGCCGAGACCAAGGATCGGTTCCAGCATGATGTCGAAGCGCTCGCGATCGAGCGCGTCGGCAACCGCGGCAAGGCGACTGCGCGCTGGATCATTCTGCCGTACGATTTTCGGCAGCGGAGGTGGCGCGATTGTGTGGCGCGAGGGGACACTCTTTTCCAGAGTTGGACGCTCCATCGACCGGCCAGCCTCGCGCATGGCATCGGCGGCGGCGTGCAACGCAGCAACCGAATCGTCGAGCTCCGCAGCCGCCACCCGGTCGATTTCCGGTCGTGGCACCAGCACCGCAGCCGGCACCAGTTCGGTCTTCGCGATCGAAGCGCCCGATGCGCTTGCGCGCTCCAACTCATGCGTGCGCTCAAGCGCTGCCTGGCCCTGGGTAAGATCGGCAGCGAGCTTCTTAATCACGGCATTAATTTTCTCGGCATCCTCGTCGCGCTGCCGCGTGGCAACTTCGGCAGCCGCCGTGTCCCCAGCGCTTGCGCCTCCACACTTGAGCGTTGCTCGGCGGCCGCTGTCTTCGAAGGCGCGAAATTCCAATAGTCCGTGGTTGGCGCCTGAGAGTTCGGAACAGCATCATTTGCTGGTGACACCGCAGCCGCCCGCGGCGGCTGGTAGGCACCGGGACCACTCGGCACGATGTAACCATCGGGGGTCGTGCCCGGCTTGCCGGCTCTAGCTTCCAGGCGCGCCACTTCGCGCTGCAGACTGTCGATCCGCTCACTGCGCCGCACCAGGATATGAGTCGATAGCAACGCCACGTAGACCGACAGCGCCGCGACCACCGCCAGCCAAAACGCCAGCGCGAACTGGAGATGCAGACCAATGCCGAGCGCCAGCGCAACCACCGTCATCGATACGATGACTAGCCCATTGCGCACGGGATCGTTCGTCCGTTTCGGTTTGGCGGGGCGGTTCGGCTTCGGGTCCGTCAATGGGTTCTGCCTTCAGGTGAAGCACTACCAGAGCGGGCATTGAAGCCACTCCGATTCGGTAACTACGATGCTTCACGATGGCACGGGGTAGTTGCAACGACTGCCAAACAACAATCACCAGAATTCTACTACTACCACACAACAAAACGGGAGCCCTCGCGAGCCCCCGTCCAGTCGTTGCAATTGCGCAACCCTCAGGCGACCGCGCGCAGCACTGTCGCGATCTTGTCGCGGATCTGGGTCAGGTCGCTTTCCGTGGCGATCAGCGGCGGCGCCACAATCAGCGTGTCCGCAGTGACGCGGCAGTAGAGATCGTGCTCGTGATACATGCGCTCGATCGCCTCATACCCGCGAGAGCCGGGTTTGCCATTGGCCGCATTGAGGTCGATGCCGCACATCAGACCAATCGGTCGGATGTCGACGACGTTGGGCTCGCTCTTCAGGCTCATCATCAGTTCGCCGAACAGCTTCTCGTGCTTCAGCGCCTTCTCGAACAGGCCTTCGTCACGATAAAGGTTCAAGGTCGCGATGCCGGCTGCGACCGCCAGCGGATGGCCTGAATACGTGTAGCCATGGAACAGCTCGACCAGATAATCCGGGCCGGTCATGTGCGTTTCATAGATCCCCTTGCGCACCATTACGCCCGACATCGGCACCGAGCCGTTGTTGACGCCCTTGGCGAAGGTGATCATGTCCGGCGTGACGCCGAAGCGCTCGGAAGCGAAGGCATGGCCGAGGCGACCAAAGGCGGTAATTACTTCGTCGAAGATCAGCAGGATGCCGTTGTCAGAGGTGAGCTTGCGCAGCTTTTCGAGGTAGCCCTTGGGCGGCGCGAGGCAGCCGGTTGAACCGGCCACCGGCTCGACGATGACGGCGGCGATGGTGGACGCGTCGTGCAGGTTGATCATGCGCTGCAGTTCGTCGGCGAGGTGCTCGCCGTATTCCGGCTGCCCGACCGAAAACGCCTGTTTGGCGCGGTCATAAGTGCTCGGCAGATGGTCAACGCCCTGCAGCATGTTGCCGAAGGCCTTGCGGTTCGCCACCATGCCGCCGACCGACAGGCCGCCGAAGTTGACGCCGTGATAGCCGCGCTCGCGGCCGATGAAGCGGGTGCGGGCGCCCTCACCGCGCGCCTTGTGATAGGCCAGCGCCACCTTCAAAGCCGTGTCGACGGCCTCGCTGCCCGAGTTCGCGAACAGCGCGTAGTCGAGATCGCCCGGCGCCATCAGCGCGAGCCGCGACGACAACTCGAACACCTGCGGATGGCCGTACTGGAAGGGCGGCGCGAAATCGAGCTTGGCGGCGGCATGCTGGATCGCTTCCACGATCGGCTGGCGGCAATGGCCGGCGTTGACGCAGAACAGGCCCGACGATGAGTTCGATCACCTTGCGCCCGTCGGGGGTGAAGAAGTGCATGTCCTTGGCGCCCGAGAACAGCCGCGGCTTCTTCTTGAACGCCCGGTTCGGCGTGAACGGCATCCAATAGGGTTCGAGCTCATTGGGTTTCATGTCGAGCGGGGCCATGGGTCCTCCAGGGGTTGGCGGCGATGGGTCTAGGTCCGCCGCGTGGACTGAACTGAATTGATTTTTACAGCCTAGCACGCGGCATTAGCCACCGAAAGCAGATGGCGCGACGCCCAAAGATGCCGAGGCGACATGCCTCACAACCAACGGTGCATCGCGGCCATGCGCGCGGCAGCATCGAAAAACTGGGCGATCAGCGGCACACGGCGGCGCTCGGCCCGGCAAATCGCATATTCGGCGACGGTAAGGTCGGCGCCTTGGATCGCGAGCGTGGTCAAGCGAGGGTCGTTGCCGGCTTCACTCGCAAACACCACGCCGGCACCGAATCCCGCCGCCACCGCCTCGCGCACCGCCTCCCGCGTCGCCACATCGAACACTTGGCCCGTGCGGATGCCGGCGGCTTCGAGTTGCTGCTCCATCACCTCGCGCGTGATCGACCCACGTTCACGCACAACCAGATCACGGCCGGCGAAATCAGCGAGCTTCAGCCGCTTGCGGGCGGCGAGCGGATCGCGCCTCGAAACCAACAACACCAACCGATCCTGTCTGATCTTCGCCGAAGACAACCGGGCATCGGCGGTCGCCCGCGCCATCACGCCGACGTCGACCTCTTCGTTCAGCACTTGCGCTGTTACTTCGGACGAGTTGTCGATGCGCAAGGAAAAACTCAACTCACCGGCCGCCTTCTTCATGTGCCCGAGAACCGGGAGCACGTGCACGGCGCTGTCGGCGCTCACCCGCAGTACGCCCGACCGTTCGCCGTAGTTCCCCTCGAGTACACGCTCGATCGTTCCGATCGCTTCGGCAAGCCGACCGGTAGCAACGAACAAAGCTTCGCCCGCTGGCGTCAACCGCACCCGCCTGCCGGTGCGCTCGAACAACCGCTTGCCAATCGATTTCTCGAGCTGCCTGACTTGTCCCGACAGTGTCGGCTGACTGACGCCCGACATGCGCGCGGCATGTGTGAAGCTTCCTGCCGTGGCAACCTTGTGGAAGGCAAGCACAAGCGTCAGGTTCATCACACGGTCCGGCTGCCGAGAAGGCGTTCGACGAACTGCGGCACAACCTCGGTCGCGGGCCCGTGGATCGCCTTGTGGAACAGGCTCACGCCCTCCGAAGGTTCGAGGTTCAATTCGACCGTTTGAGCGCCGGCTCGGCGCGCTCCGGCGACGAATCCCGCAGCCGGATAGACGTTGCCGCTGGTGCCGATCGATATGAAGAGGTCGGCTGCCGCGATCGCCTTCTGGATGATGTCCATGTGGTAGGGCATTTCGCCGAACCACACGACGTCCGGCCGCAACCGGCCGACCGCGCCACAGTTCGGACAGGCGGACTTTGCGACTATGTCCGTATTCCAATCCGAACGCGCGTCGCAGGCGAGGCACCACGCCTTCAACAATTCGCCGTGCATGTGGATCAGATGTCGCTGGCCAGCGGCCTCGTGCAGCGCGTCGATATTCTGAGTGACGACGAGCACATTGCCCTGATGCTCGGCCTCGAGCCTGGCCAGCGCGATGTGAGCTGCATTCGGCCGCGCTTTGGCATGGTCGCGCCGGCGCGTGTTGTAGAATGCCTGAACGCGCTCGGGGTCGCGCTCGAAGGCTTCCGGTGTCGCCACGTCCTCGATGCGGTACTTAGACCAGATGCCGTCCTTGTCGCGAAATGTGGCGAGGCCCGACTCGGCGGACAATCCGGCGCCGGTGAGAATGAGCATATTCCTGTAGGTCGTCATGGCGCGCTCTTATTGTTGGCTGTCCACCGTTCGCCGGCCTGCGCGCTCCCGTCAAGTTGCAGATCGCCGTCGAACCCGCCACATTCTGTCGAGACACAAAGCGAGGTCCCGCCATGACGAGCCCTTTCCAGCAGGCCGCCCAGATTGCCGGCAATACCGCTCGGTTCGGATGGTACTATGGCATCAACTGGCTGCTCGACAGAGAAGCCGCCCGACTGGGGGCCAAGCCGGCGTTCAAGCCGACACAGCCGGTGCCGTCGCGACAGGAATTGCTGACTGATCTCGCCTCGGTGTTCCTGGCCGACGGCAACGCGGTACGCGCCGGGCTTTACCCGGCCATGCGGGACGAGGAGGGACCAATTGCCGATCACCTCGCCCGCCTGCGACTGATGATGGCCGATCTACCCGGCGCCCTCGAGCGACGGCAAACGGCGGACGCCAGCACCGCGCGCCAAATGCCGGACGCCGAAGGCCTGCCCGACTACTTCACCCAGGACTTTCATTTCCAGACCGGTGGCTACCTATCGGCAGACTCCGCCAAGCTCTACGACGTGCAGGTCGAGACGCTGTTCTACGGTTCGGCCAATGCCATGCGCCGGTCGGGGCTGCGACCAGTCGCCGAATTCATTCGGGGTAAGGACCAGCGCCGATTGTCGCTGCTCGATGTCGCCTGCGGCACAGGGCGCTTCTTGCGCCAGATCCGGCTCGCCTTCCCGGCGCTGAAGCTGACCGGCGTCGATCTCTCGCAACCCTATCTCGACGAGGCCAGGCGGCACATGGGGGATCTCAGGCCGGCGGCGCTGGTCCAGGGCAATGGCGAGGCGCTGCCGTTCGCCGATGCCAGCCAGGACATCGTCACCTCGATCTTCCTGTTCCACGAACTGCCGGCTCTCGTTCGCCGCCACGTCACCACTGAGATGGCTCGGGTACTGAAGCCCGGCGGCATCCTGCTGTTCATCGACAGTCTGCAAATCGGCGACCGGCCAGGCTGGGACGGCCTGCTCGAAGCCTTCCCACACCGCTTCCACGAACCCTATTACGCCCAGTACACCACCGACGATCTCGACGGCCTGTTTGCCGACGCAGGCCTCGAAGCTGTGTCATCGCAGCCAGTGTTTTTGTCGAAGCGTATGGTGCGACGGAAGGTTTGAAGCCGGCACTTGAACACCGGCTCCGTATCTTGGATTAGTGCGCCCGAGAGCTGGCTAATTCATATCGGGGTACGAACCGAACCGACGACGCCGGCGCCAGCCCGCGGCCCAGGCCCTTACTTCTTGCCCGCCATCATGTGGTCGACGCTGAGCGAGCCACCACCAGCGGCGGCGAGATAGAGGAAACCGAAGCAATAAAGCGCGGCCAATTCACCGCCATTGAGGATTGGGAAGAAAGCCTGTGGCGCGTGGGCGATGAAGTAGGCAGCAGCCATTGTGCCGGAGAGGATGAAGGCCACCGGCCGAGTGAACAGGCCAAGGACCAGCAGAATGCCACCGACCAGTTCGATGACACCAGCGGCGCCACCCAACGTCATCGGCGAAATGCCGCTCATCTTGGTCGCGGGCAGGCTCAGATATTTAGTGGTGCCGTGCTGCAGCAACAGCAAGCCGGACATGATGCGGAAAAGGCTGAGGATTTGCGAACGGTAGGGCGCGAGGAAGTCCATGTGTCGTCTCCGGTGATCGTCAAGATTGGACGCAACGGCGCGACCACAACCTCCATAGTTCAGACAGGCGACCCAGCGCTACCGGCTTTGGTCCATGGCAACACAATGTTCAATGGATGAGCGCCAACGCGCCTTCAGCTGCCCTGAGGGTATTCACAGAACTCGACGATGCAGCCCTCCGGGCCCTTGGCGTAGAACGGTTTCGCCCGCCCACCCCGCATATTTCCTGGCTTCGACAGCGGCTGATAACCGGCCGCCGTCAACCTGCGGTGCACCTCATCGATGTCGCGCACCTGCATGCAGATGTGGGTATAGCCGAAGTCGTTCTGGCGAATCGGCACTGCTTTTCCATCATCAGGCGTCAGCCACTTAAATAGCTCGATGTGATAGCCGCCCATTTCCAGCATCGCCCAACTACAGCGCGCGCCCGGCATGCCGACAACGACATCGAGGCCATCGCCACTGCGATCGAGCATTTCGCCGACCACCTTGAAACCGAGAATATCGACGAAAAACCGCCGCGTCGCCGGGTAGTCCAAACAGCTGAAGGCCGTGTGATGCGCACGCACGACGAAATCGGCGATAGAGTTGTTGGTGTTCATTTCGCGCACCCCATGGCGTCGGCGAGTCCGTGGCAGTTGTCAGTGATCACGTCCCAGGCCTGCTCGGCCGTTAAATCGATGTCTTGCTTTGGGCCTTTTTCAAGCGGACGCAGGATGAATGCAGTGCGGTAGCCAACGGCTTTGGCGGCTGCCAGATCGCCATTGTGGGCAGCGGCGAGCATCATTTCTTCCGGCGCCAGATTGAGTAGTTTCGCGGTACGCAGATAGGCTTCCGGCTGCGGCTTATAGGCCTGTGCGGTCTCGGCGCCGAGGATCACGTCGAAGGGCAGATGACCGAACTTGGCGAGCCGGGTCAGCAGTCCGACGTTGCCGTTCGACAGCGTGCCGGTAATCACCCGCGTGCCAAGCCGCGCGAGACCTGACGGCATGTCGGGCCATGGATGCAGCCGATGCCAGATTCTGACCAGATGCTCGATCTCGTGCGCGGCCAGTCCCTTGACGCCGTTCTGGTCGAGCAACTGTAACAGGCTCTCGCGATGCAGGTCATCGAGGATCGCGAACGGCCGGCGTCCGGCGCGCACCGCCTCCATACCCGGTTGATAGAGCCCGCGCCATTCGTCGGCGAATTTCTCAGGCTCAATTGAAAGTCCGCGGCCGCTCGCGAAGCTCTTCAATTCCGCGATGGTCGAGCCGCGCCAGTCGACCACCGTGCCGAACACATCGAACACGATCGCCTTTACCTTCGATTTGGCATCCATGGCTTCCGCCCCCTATTCGATGATGCGTGCGCGCCAACTGGCGTCCGGCGCTATGCAGACGTCGCTGCGTCCGAACAGACGATAGCGGTTCTTCGCAATCAAATCGTAGCACCAGTCCTGCATGGCGGCCGGCAAAATTGCGAACATCTCAAACAGCCGCCATGGGCCGCCGATCTCGGCCGCGACCCGCCGCGTCATGTCGAGTTTGCCATAGGCGCGACCGTCCTCGATCAGCAGCACCGTTTCGAAATCGGCCGGGTCGAGGCCGTAATGCCGGAACAATGCCGTGCCCAGCATCGACTGGCCGCTGACGAAGCGATATCGCAAATGCCGATCCCGCCGGGCGATCGCCCGCATCGCGCCCGAGCACAACACACAGACCCCATCATAAACGATCACCGGCTTGTCGTCGGGGAACGCCGGCACTTGGCGGTCGCCGCTATACGAATACGCTTGCCGCCGGGCGAGACGCGCCGCGCATCGCTCGGGCGCAGCCGCCATCAGCCGCGCAACCCGACCTGGCCGCGATGACGCAGCAGATGATCGGCGAGCACGATCGCCATCATCGCTTCGCCGACCGGTACCGCACGAATGCCGACACAGGGGTCATGCCGCCCCTTGGTCATGATCTCGGTCTCTTGGCCGTGGCGATCGATTGTCCGCCTGGGAGTAAGGATCGACGACGTCGGCTTGACCGCGAACCGGCACACCACCGGCTGGCCGGTCGAGATGCCACCGAGGATGCCACCGGCGTGGTTCGACAGATAGAGCGGCAGCCCGTCGTTGCCGATGCGGATTTCGTCGGCATTGTCTTCGCCGGACAGCGACGCGGCGTCGAAGCCATCGCCGATTTCGACACCCTTGACGGCGTTGATGCTCATCATCGCAGAGGCGAGGTCCTGGTCGAGCTTGCCGTAAATTGGCGCGCCAAGACCCGCCGGTACGCCCTCGGCCACAACCTCGATCACCGCACCGCACGATGAACCCGACTTGCGGATACCGTCGAGGTAGGTTGCCCAGGCCGCCGCAGCGGCGGCGTCCGGACAAAAGAACGGGTTGGCATCGACCACCGACCAATCCCACTGGCTCCGATCGATTTTGTGTGGACCCATCTGCACCAACGCGCCGCGAATGTTGATGCTACCAAGCACCTTGCGCGCCACCGCGCCGGCCGCCACCCGGCTCGCAGTCTCACGCGCCGACGAGCGACCGCCCCCGCGATAGTCGCGAATGCCGTACTTATCCCAATAGGTTATGTCGGCATGACCGGGACGAAACTTGTCCTTGATGTCGCCGTAGTCCTTGGATTTCTGATCGACATTCTGAATTTCGAGGGCAATCGGCGTGCCGGTTGTGACCTGTCTGCCCATATCATCGGCGAAAACTCCCGATAGGATCTTCACTGCGTCCGGCTCCTGCCGCTGTGTTGTATAGCGCGATTGTCCCGGTCGGCGCTTGTCGAGAAACCCCTGGATGTCCGCCTCGGTCAACGCGATGCCGGGTGGGCAGCCATCGACGACGCAGCCGATCGCCGGCCCGTGACTCTCGCCCCAGGTGGTGACACGAAACAAATGACCAAAAGTGTTGTGTGACATTGCGCTCAACCACCAGTAGCAGACCGAAATCCCCGGCCGCTGTTCATATCCTGTGGAAAACGAGTCGGGGACAAGTGTCACTCTTAGGTGTCACACCGGGGGCCCGCAAGACCGGAACGCCTTCATACCCCGGTGACAATTCAGCCGTCGCCTGCCTACTCATTGGTCTGGTACCGCGTGATTCGACAATCGTTGATAAACAGATGGAGCTCACGAATGCGCAAATTGACGATCGCTCTCGGCATGATTGCCGTTGCCGGTATGTCCCTCGCGGGTACGGCCGACGCTGCCTACGTCTCGAAATGCAAAAAGCCCGAGAAGTGGAATGCGGTCGAAGGCAAATGCGAGAAGCCGGTGAAGAAGCCGGTGGCCGCCAAGGTGAAGGCCAAGAAGCCTGCCTAACCCTATCGGTGCGTGCGCGTCATTACCCAGTGAGTACTTACCTTCTGTAAGAGGCTGCAGTTCGGGCTGAGCCCCCGATTTGCTGGTTCTCTCAATTCTAACCGGAAAAGCCGAGGCGCCGCTGCCTCGGCTTTTCTGTTTTCGGCAGGCCAGCCCATGGCGGCATGATGACATCAGGCACCAGCCGAGTTAGAGCACGTGTCTCCCTTGTCCGGACCCACGTTGTTATGAACAAGCACATCATAGCCTTGTTGGCAGCCATTGCGCTGGCGGTCACGATCGCGGCGCCAGTCATTGCGACCGACCGCAAAGCAAAGGCAGCGGCATCAGCAAAGTGCGGCATGTTCACTAAATACGACAGCAGAACCAAATCCTGCCAGAAGCGTTGAATTACTGCGGCACAGACCGCCGCGCGAGAGGCCACTCCATGACGGGACGTTCGATAATCCGATCTGGCGCTGCGTTTGCGCTCCTCCTTTATATGTCTGTTGTCCCCGGTGTCGCCCAGCAGACGGCGCCCGAGCCTTCATCAGGGATCGCTAGCAACGCGCCAGCCAACGCGAAGCCAATTGAACCCATCGTGCCGCCGATCCAACGCATCCTGCCGCCACCGCCGAAACTGGACTCGCGGTTGACGGTAAGGTCTGCCGTCAAGGGGAAGCCACAACTGGCGGCACCTTTGAAGACGGCAACGCCGAAGGCGAAAACACTGCCCCGGACCACTGCGATTACAAAGGACAAGGCGAGCGCCGTCGCAAAGGCCGTCACTGAGCTAAAGCCCACCGCGGCGAGCCCGCCGAAAGCTGCGCTCAAATCTTCGAAAGCCACTACCAGCCCGGCGCAGACTCAATAATCGGCTTGGCGACCATCACTCGGCAGCAGCACGAATAGCCGCCGGCTTGCGAGCTGCCCCGTCCTTGATGAAGGGCGAGCGCGATGGGCTGGACGTCGGCAACAGTTCTGGCGGCACTTTCATCCAAATGATGCCCGAGCGGGCCAGGTCAAAGCCCGTCTGGTAGAGCGCTGCCTGATAATCCGGGTCGAAGGCCTGCTTCGGTATAACGTTGAAGGTCTCGGGCACAGCCATCAAGTTGAAGTCCGCGCCGCCGTCCTTAGCCGCGCGGAAGATGCGATAGATGTCGGCGGAGTTTTGGCGGTTGAGCAGCGTCTCGATCGCCCGCAGTGAAATTGAAATCGTCGTTGGCTTCACGTGCTTGTAGCTGGTACCGAGCTTGCCATTCTTGACGAGATAGAATTCCCATACCGGCGGCTTCGAGTACATCGACTCCAGTTTTTTCAAAGTGGTGACGACCGGGCCAACGAACACTTCCCGCGTGGTGCCGCCGTCAACATGCATCTCGTCGTAATGCTGGCCTTCGGCCGCGACACGGATTTGAACCGGCGGGAAGGCGCCGGGAATGGCAGCAGAGGCGAGCAGAATATTACGGAAAAGTTCGATCGCCTCGGGCGTGCCATGCTTGGCGATGGCGCCCATGTTCCATACCACCGGTCGCTGAACATCGAGATTAGTTGTCCCGATCAGCAGGATGCGGCCTTTGGCATATTCGCTGGCCACACGGCGCAACATGGCACGATCAACATACTTGGCGATGACGGCTGCAAGCTTGCTGGTGTCGGCAAGTGACGCTCCACCTAGCAACCCAGGAAGCAGCTGAGCGGTCACCAACTCATTGGTCTCGTACTCGGTCCAGACTTCGCGCATTTTCTGGTCGTAAGCCGGGCCGAGATAGGCGAAGGGCGCGATCAGCGCACCGGCGCTGATGCCGGTGACGACATGGAACTGCGGCCGCCTGCCACTTGCGGTCCAGCCATTCAAAAGTCCTGCTCCGAATGCGCCATCTGGACCGCCGCCGGACAGCGCCAACACCCGCACGATCGGACGGCCATCCGGACGAGATGTGGTGTCGGCCGCCCTGGGGATGCCGGGAAAGAGGCGGTCAAACTCGGCGATCGGATTGGCCGGGTTGTAGTCACCCCACGAGCGAATGCCGGTGAAACCAGGCACCATGGCAGTCTCGGCCTGAGCGAGATTTGGCGGATCCATCCGCTGCATCGACGCACAGCCGGCCGAGACCACGGCCACCACCATGACGAGTACAGTCGACCAGACGTGACGAAAGAAGATGCTCATAAGCTACTGGGACGCCGTGAATATCGTTCAATGTTACCCCGTCACCCTAGCCGGGCAGCAGGAACAGCCGCAAGACGCAAGCGGCGCCGGAGCGAGCCACGCGAACTTCGCGTCACCCCGGCGCCACAGTCATGACCGACCCAAGTTAAGGCTCTGAACCGCCTTACTTTACCTTGCCGAGCATTTCCTCGACGTAGTCCCAGTTGACGAGGCTGTCGACGAACGCTTCAAGGTACTTCGGGCGCAGGTTGCGATAGTCGATGTAGTAGCTGTGCTCCCAGACATCACAACCCAGGATCGGGCTGGCGCCGTGCATCAGCGGGTTCTCGCCGTTCGGTGTCTTCATGACTTCGAGTTTGCCATTTTTTACTGCGAGCCAGCACCAGCCAGCACCAAACTGGGTGACACCCGCCTGGATGAAGTCGGTGCGCATCTTGTCGTAGCCACCGTAAGCAGTGACCAGTGCTTCGACCTTGGCTGGCAACTTCTTGCCGC
Organism: uncultured Alphaproteobacteria bacterium; assembly: GCA_963732635.1. Lineage (GTDB taxonomy): Bacteria > Pseudomonadota > Alphaproteobacteria > Rhizobiales > Hyphomicrobiaceae > JAKFWF01. The sequence goes on along the minus strand of CAVTAL010000019.1, from coordinate 328,636 downwards.
CGCCGCCCGCCTTCATCCAGTTCCAGAAGTGGATGTGGTTGTAGTGCTGGCCGATCTGATTGATGACCGGCTGATCCTTGGCCGAGAAGGCCTCGACGCAGATCGCCTCGATTGCCTTGCCGGCATATTTGGTGCCGTCGCCGGCCAGCGTATTGCCGGCCGTCACGTAGGCGTTGTGATGCTTGTCGTGGTGGAATTCGAGCGTCTCTTTTGACATGAACGGCACCAGCGCATCATAGGCGTAAGGCAGCTTGGGAAGCTCAAAAGCCATGAGAGGAACTCCATCGAGGGGTTGGGAAAAAGGGAAGCCCGACCCTATCGAGTGAACGCACGCAAGGCAAATCCGACGTGCGGGAGGGGGAATTCGGGAGACGGAGCGGCCGATGAGGAACCATCCGGTCAGCACAGGCGGCTGACTTCGAAGTCGCCGAATGGGCGCTTGTCGCGCCTCGCCCCATTGCCTAAGGCTCGGACGCCAGGGGGAACTTTCTATGCAATCATTTGTCGTCCCAGCGGAGCGGCGCGCCGGTGTCGCTTGGGACAGTTTGGATTCAGGTCGCTACAGACCCGAAATTGACGGCCTGAGAGCTGTCGCGATCTTATCCGTTGTTGGGTTTCACGCCTTCCCGGACATTGTCTCCGGTGGCTTCGTTGGCGTTGACATTTTCTTCGTAATCTCGGGGTTCTTGATCACACGGCTGATCGTTCGGGAACTCGACACGGGCACGTTCTCATTGGTTAGCTTCTTCGCGCGACGGGTACGCCGGCTCCTGCCCGCGGCAGCGGTGGTCTACGCTGCGACGGTGGCTGGCGGATGGTATATCCTTCTTCCGGACGCCTTTCGTGAACTTGGAGTTAGCCTCGGAGGCGCAAGCCTAGTCTATGCCAACTTGGTTTTTTATAAACTGGCAGGCTACTTTAATTCACCAGCGCACGAGAAGCCGCTGCTTCACACTTGGTCCCTATCGATCGAGGAGCAGTTCTATCTCATCTGGCCACTCTTGCTGATGCTACTTCTACAGTTTCTCCCCCGTCGCGCCGTACTCGCCTTGTCTGTGGTTGCACTACTTGTATCGTTGGCAATTGCCCAATACATGCTGGGGCACGATCAGAGATTTGCGTTCTATTTATTGCAAGCGCGGGCGTGGGAGTTGCTTACGGGCGCAGTCCTGGCGCTGACGTTGGCGACCTCGATAGTTCGATTGGGCACGGCCTCCTCCGAGGTGCTGGCCTGGGTCGGTCTTTTGCTGATCGGTGGCAGCATCTTGTTATTGAATTCGCGTTCGCCATTCCCCGGCGTGCTTGCGGTCCCGGCCTGTGTCGGCACGGTCATTCTGCTCGCCAGTAGTCAACAGCATTTGCCATCCGCTTGCCGCTTGTTGGCAATTCGGCCGATGGCATTCGTCGGACTCATATCCTACTCGCTCTACCTTTGGCATTGGCCGATTTTGTCGCTCGCTCACTATTCAAATGAGCGGGCACCGCAAGGTTTGGAACTGCTCTTTTTGCTGATCGCTTCAGTCGTTCTAGCTACGCTTAGCTGGAAATTGGTTGAACGCCCGTTTCGCTCGCACGGCGGCGTGCTGTGGTTCCCAGAAAGAACGGCACTCGTGGCCGGAGCGATCACAATTGCCATATTCGCGGCTGTTGGCCGGGTATTGGTTGTTACGGATGGCCTGCCGAGCCGCCTCGATGAAGCTGCGGGTGCCGTTTATCTGCAAAAGATTGGGCAGAATTCCAAACGCCTTGCTTGCGAAAACGTCGAGAACGCCTTTCGCAATGAGGCTTTCTGCAATGTTGGTCGGCCCAAGCCTGAAAGCGCTTCTTACGATGCGGTGATCATTGGCGATTCGCAGGCTGATCACTTCGTTCCAGCATTTGCGCCACTGATGGTTCGAGCCGGGTTGAGTGCTCGCCAGATTACCCAAAACGGCTGCGGCCTTGTAATTGGACTTGCACGAGCGGTGGAAACCTCGGAAGTAAAATATAAGCCGTGTCCCAGTATTTCAGCACACCATTATGCGCTTCATTGATGCCAATCCGGGACTGCGGCTAGCCATCCTATCTACGTACTGGCCGCACTACGAGTACATGCCTCGCATAAATGGGATCGAGCTGCCATTCAAGGTAGCGCACGCGAATGGCAACCAAAATGCGCGGGAACTTTTCGAGCAGTATTTGAGGGACATGATAACTTTCCTCGACCAGCGCGGAATACGAGTTTTGTTAGTTGGTGGGCTGCCACAGCTTGCCGGGGATTTGCCATTGCGGTGCGCCGTTAAGGCGCTGCGAGCGAACCTGCCTGGGTCCAATTGCGAGACACCTGCACAACCGATTCTAGCACAATTGGAATGGTCAAATGCGCTGCTTAAGAGGTTGGCTCTGGAGAACGCGCATGTGTCTGCCATATTGCCGACCGACGCGATGTGCACCGAGCGACAGTGCGCCACTGTTATGGATGCAACGTTTCTATATTTCGACAGAGGACATCTCAACGCAACCGGATCGGCGGTTCTAGGAGCGCGGTTCAAGTTGCCTGAATTGGGCGCGCGGTAGCGAGGTCAAATTCGACACCCGCAATGCTGCAGGGGCCCCAAAATAGGGCCAGACCACCCTGCGGGTCTGGCCCCTGGATCACGCCGGGGAAGTTGATACAGGGTTTAGCGAAGATGCTCCGCGCGCTTTGAACCGAACCTGAATGCTGTGTTCAGCGCCCATTCAGGCATCGTTGCCCGCTCAATATCACCCCGGCACAGCGCTTAATCCGATGTTTACCCGGCGATGGCAGTCTCAACTCCAGTTCCTGTCGCGTTTGCCGGAGTTCCAGTTCCCATGCGTCTCGTGTTTGCCAACCCGTCGCTGCCACGTGCCGCGCGCACTTTGGTCGTTGCCGCCCTCGTCGCGAGCCTCGCGATCTCCGTTGCCGCCTGCAGCAGCGCCAATCAGGCCCAATATCAAAATCCTGCATGGGCCGGTGCCCAGCCGCCGGTTCCAGCCCCTCAGAAACAAGCGACTTACGAAGCCGCGCCCGGCGATCCAATAAAGGACGCGCCAATCGAGCCGCGTCGCGCGCCGGGCGTCCAGGCCGACGACCCGAACGAACCATTCAGCCCGAACTACGGCGGCGCGCGAAATCGCCCGACGGTTAGGGTCAGCGACACCACGCCCGAGGCGCGCGACCCCGAACCCGACCAGAAGTCGGCATCCATGCGGCTACCGGCACCGGCACGGGCCTACTTCAAAAAGGTGACGACGACCGCGTCGGCCGACTGAGCATAACTCAGGGCTTCTTCGGATAGGCGATACTGTCGACAGCCTTGTCGATGGCCCAGAACCTGATCGTGGCGCCAATACCAGCAAGCTGGCGGAACCGCCCCCAGCCACCGGCTTCGTCGATCAGCACCACGGCACGCTGGATTTCGATTTATCCCAGGCGATCCACAGGTCGTCGCGCACGAATGGTGCAGAATCAGCGCCGCGCGCTAATGTGGTCGCATGACAGCCGCCATCCAGAAGCTCAACGCCAAGGCCCAACAGCGCGAGGACGCCAGATCGGCGCCTGCCGGAGGGACCGCACCCGCCGCGACAGCGACAGCGACAGCCAAGATCCCGTACATCCACCTCAAGGTGCATTCGGCCTATTCGCTGCTCGAAGGCGCGTTGCCGATCGGCAAGATCGCCAAGCTTGCCGATAAGCTCGGCTATCCGGCCGTCGGCCTGACCGACACCAACAATATGTTCGGCGCGCTCGAATTCTCCGACAAGATCGCTGGCGCTGGCATCCAGCCGATCGTCGGCGTGACGCTCGCACTCGACTTCCTCGACGCCAAGCAGTCGGATGGCCTGCCACGCGGCATGCGCAACGAACCGCAGTCGAAGCCGGCCGGTCAGCTGGCGCTGCTCGCCAGCAACGACAGCGGCTACGCCAATCTGATGGTGCTGGCGAGCAAGGCGTATCTGCAATGCCCCGACGCCGAGCCGACGCACATCAAGATCGACGCGCTCGAAGCACAAGGCGGCGGCCTGATCGCGCTGACCGGCGGCCCGGATGGACCAATCGACCGCGCCATTCGCGATGGCCAGATGGACCTCGCCGAGGCCCGCCTCAAGACGCTGTCGAAGATCTTCGGCGATCGCCTCTATGTCGAGATCCAGCGCCACGGCTTAGCCGCACGAAGCCCAGGTCGAGCCGCAGTTGCTCGAACTCGCCTACAAGCTCGACCTGCCGATCGTCGCCACCAACGAGGCCTACTTCGCGGCCTCCGACGACTACGAGGCGCACGACGCGCTGATCTGCATCGCCGAAGGCAGCTACATCGTCGAGGACAACCGGCGGCGGCTTTCGCCCGAGCACGGCTTCAAGTCGCCGGCCGAGATGGCGGCGCTGTTCGCTGACTTGCCTGAAGCCCTCGCCAACACCCTGGAAATCGCCAAGCGCTGCGCCTTCCGCCCGCGCGGCCGCAAGCCGATCCTGCCGCGCTTCGTCGCCACCGTCGAAGGCGCATCCGAGGAGGATCAACTCGCCGCCGAAGCTGCCGAAATGAAGCGGCAGGCCGAGGAGGGCCTCGCCAAGCGCCTCACCGAGATCAAGCTCGCACCCGGCTTCACGGTAGAGGACTACCAGAAGCGTCTCGCGTTCGAAGTCGACGTCATCACCAAGATGAAGTTCCCCGGCTACTTCCTGATCGTGGCCGACTTCATCAAGTGGTCGAAGGCGAACGGCGTGCCGGTGGGGCCGGGCCGCGGCTCGGGCGCGGGCTCGCTCGTCGCCTATTCGCTGACGATCACCGATCTCGATCCCTTGCGCTTCGGCTTGCTGTTCGAGCGGTTCCTAAACCCCGAACGCGTCTCGATGCCCGACTTCGACATCGATTTCTGCCAGGAGAACCGCGAGAAAACGATCCTCTACGTGCAGCAGAAGTACGGCACGGATCGCGTCGCCCAGATCATCACGCACGGCAAGCTGCAGGCCCGCGCGGTGCTGCGCGACGTCGGCCGTGTGCTGCAGATGCCCTACGGTCAGGTCGACCGGCTGTGCAAGCTGGTGCCCAACAATCCGGCCCATCCGGTTACGCTGCCCGAGGCGATCGAGGGCGAGCCGAAGCTGCAGGAGGAGCGCGACAACGACCCGATGGTCGCGAAACTCCTCGAAATCAGCCAAAAACTCGAAGGCCTCTACCGTCACGCTTCGACCCACGCCGCAGGCATGGTGATCGGCGATCGTCCGCTCGATCAGCTGGTGCCGATGTACCGCGATCCGAAGTCGAACTTCCCGGTCACCCAGTTCAATTGGAAGCTGGTCGAAGCCGCTGGCCTCGTGAAATTCGACTTCCTCGGCCTCAAAACGCTCACGGTGCTGCAAAAATCGGTGGAGTTGATCAAGCGTCGGCGCGGCATCGACGTCGACCTGTCAAAGGTCGCCATTGACGGAGATGACCCCAAGGTACTTGCAGCCTACGACCTCCTGGCCAAGGCCGACACTGTCGGCGTTTTCCAGTTGGAGTCGACCGGCATGCGCGAGAGCTTGAAGAAGCTCAAGCCCGACATGTTCGACGATATCATTGCCATGGTCTCGCTGTACCGGCCTGGCCCCATGGACAACATCCCGACCTACATTCATCGCAAGCACGGCGAGGAACCGGTCGACTGCCTGCATCCGCTGCTCGAAGGCATCCTGAAAGAGACCTACGGCGTCATCATCTATCAGGAGCAGGTCATTCAGATCGCGCAGGTAATGGGTGGCTATACGCTCGGCCAAGCCGACCTTCTGCGCCGCGCAATGGGTAAGAAGGACAAGGCCGAAATGGCCAAGCAGCAGGCCCGCTTCGTCGAGGGCGCGCAGGAGAAGGGCGTCAAGAAGCAAGACGCGGTCTACATCTTCGAATTGGTCGATAAGTTCGCCGGCTACGGCTTCAACAAGAGCCATGCGGCGGCCTACGCACTCGTCAGCTACCACACCGCCTACCTCAAGGCGAACTACCGCGAGGAATTCCTCGCCGCCTCGATGACGCTCGACATGGCCAACACCGATAAGCTGTCGATGTTTGCCGGCGAAGCCCGTCGCGCCGGCATCGAGGTGCTGCCGCCTTGCGTCAACGAAAGTTTCGTCGACTTCGATGCGATACCGGGCGCCGACGGCAAACCCGGCGCTATCCGTTATTCGCTGGCTGCCTTGAAGAACATTGGGCCGGCAGCTGTGCAGACCGTGATCGACGAGCGCGAGGCGAACGGAGCGTTCAAAGATCTATCGGAATTTGCCCGACGCCTCAACCCGAAGACGCTCAACAAGCGCGGCCTCGAAATGCTTGCCGCCGCCGGCGCCTTCGATGCGTTCGAAGCGAGCCGCTCACGTGTGTACGCCAACGTCGAGCAGATCATGGCGCTGGCCTCTCGTATCAGTTCGGACGCCGCCGTCGGCATGTCCGACCTGTTCGGCGGCGGCGGTGCCGGCAATGCCCCTGCCGCAACCCTCGATCTGCGCCCGGCGAAAGTCTGGACGCCGATGGAACGCCTCGACGAAGAGTTCAAGGCGATAGGTTTTTTCCTATCTGGACATCCGCTCGATGCCTACGAAACTGCACTGAAAACCATCGGCGTGCAGTCATATGTCGAATTCCTCGACGCGACTGAACGCGGCGCCGCCGCCGGCCGCCTCGCGGGCATCGTGGTGTCAGCGCGCGAGCGGCGCAGTCAGAAGGGCAACAAGTTCGCCTTCGCCATGTTCTCCGACCAGACCGGCTCGTTCGAGGCGGTGATCTTTTCCGATACACTCAACGCCTGCGGCCATCTGCTGGAAGCTGGCACTGCTGTTGTCATCGCGGTCGAGGCCGAGCGCGACGGCGACACCGTCAAAATGCGCGTCCAGGGGCTCGAACCGCTCGACGCTGCCGCCGCCGCCGCCATGAAGGGGTTACGCATTGTACTCGATGCCGAAATCATTACCGCCGCTCCGGAAAAACTCGGTGAACTGCGTACCCACCTGAAGACAACTGCGGCCGGCACAGGTCGCGGCGCCGAGGTGCAATTCATCATGCGGCTCCCCAACAGCGACACCGAGGTCGAACTCGCCTTCCCGCGCATGAAGTTCAGCATGACGCCGATCCAAATCGGCGAATTGTCGACACTGCCCGGCATCCTGAGCGTGATCGAGCAATGAGCGCGATTGAAATCCGCCGGGCCACCGTTGCCGACTTGGCCGGCATCGTCACGCTGCTGGCCGACGACGACCTTGGTCGTGGCCGCGAGGATGCCTCACTCGAGGCCCTGCCTCGCTACCAGGCCGCATTCGCCAACCTTGAGCGTGATGCCAACCAATTGCCGTTGGTTCTGCTGGTCGATGGTGTCGTAGCCGGCTACCTGCAGATCACTTTCATCCCCGGACTGTCGCGCCAGGGCATGTGGCGCGGCCTTATCGAATCCGTCCGCATCGACAAGCACATGCGCGGTCAAAAACTCGGCGAAGCGCTGATGCGGTTCGCGATCGACGCTTGCCGCGCGCGGGACTGCAAACTCGTGCAACTGACCACCGACAAGACGCGCGCCGACGCCCATAGGTTCTATGTTCGGCTCGGGTTCGTCGCCAGTCATGAAGGCATGAAGCTGGCGCTTTGATCGCTGCCGAGCCGCGGTCAGACAGCGTCACAATCGCATCACCCTGCAGCTTTATAAGTATTCCGCCCGCTGGCCGGTGAGCCTGCCGGCCCGGTTTGTTGGTCGTTCGTCGAATTTTTCGGCACTCACCGCTTGACAGTGCTAATTGGGAAGCATATTTCAGGCTTGTTAGCACTCAACAATGTCGAGTGCTACGCAGCGAGTTCGCCTCGCGCCCCGCAACATCAATCAAGGCTTATGAGTTGCCCATGAAATTCCGTCCTCTCCACGACCGCGTGGTCGTCAAGCGCGCCGATGCCGAGACCAAGTCCGCTGGCGGCATCATCATTCCCGACACTGCCGGCGAGAAGCCGATGCAGGGTGAAATCGTCGCCGCTGGCCCCGGCGCCCGCGACGAAGCCGGCAAGCTCGTGCCGCTCGACGTCAAGGCCGGCGACAAGGTGCTGTTCGGCAAGTGGTCGGGCACCGAAGTCAAGATCGACGGCAAGGATCTCCTCATCATGAAGGAGAGCGATATCATGGGCGTCATCACGAAGTGATGACGCGAAGGGAGTTGGGAATAGGGAGTTGGGAATAGGGAAAAGCTTCCCTGCTCCGCTCCGCTGTTTTCCCACTCCCTATTGCCCACTCCCCACTCCCAATTTTCCGAAGGAAAATCCACATGGCTGCTAAAGACGTCAAATTTGCCGCCGATGCCCGCGAGCGCATGCTGCGCGGCGTCGATATCCTCGCCAACGCCGTCAAGGTGACGCTCGGCCCCAAGGGCCGCAACGTCATCATCGAGAAGAGCTTCGGCGCTCCGCGCACCACCAAGGACGGCGTGACCGTCGCGAAGGAGATCGAGCTCGAAGACAAGTTCGAGAACATGGGCGCCCAGATGGTGCGTGAAGTGGCCTCGAAGACCAACGACGTCGCCGGCGACGGCACCACCACCGCCACCGTGCTCGCCCAGGCGATCGTGCGTGAAGGCCTGAAGCGCGTTGCCGCCGGCATGAACCCGATGGATTTGAAGCGCGGCATCGACAAGGCCGTCGCCCAGGTCGTTGAAGAGATCGGCAAGAAGGCCAAGAAGGTCAAGAACTCGGGCGAGATCGCCCAGGTCGGCACTATCTCGGCCAACGGCGAGAGCGAAATCGGCAACATGATCGCCAAGGCGATGCAGAAGGTCGGCAACGAGGGTGTCATCACCGTCGAGGAAGCCAAGACCGCCGAAACCGAGCTCGATGTCGTCGAAGGCATGCAGTTCGACCGCGGTTACCTGTCGCCCTACTTCATCACCAACGCCGACAAGATGACCGTTGAGTTGGATGACCCCTACATCCTCATCCACGAGAAGAAGCTGACTGGCCTGCAGGCCATGCTGCCGATCCTCGAAGCCGTCGTCCAGACCGGCAAGCCGTTGCTGATCATCTCGGAAGACGTTGAGGGTGAGGCTCTTGCCACGCTCGTGGTCAACAAGCTGCGTGGCGGCCTCAAGGTCTGCGCCGTCAAGGCGCCAGGCTTCGGCGATCGTCGCAAGGCAATGCTGGAAGATATCGCCACCCTGACGAACGGCCAGACCGTTTCGGAAGATCTCGGCATCAAGCTCGAGAATGTGACGATGGAGATGCTCGGCCGCGCCAAGCGCGTCTCGATCGACAAGGACAACACCACGATCGTCGACGGCGCCGGCAAGAAGAAGGACATCGAAGCCCGCGTCGCCCAGATCAAGGCGCAGATCGAGGAAACCACTTCGGACTACGACCGTGAAAAGCTGCAGGAGCGTCTTGCGAAGCTCGCTGGCGGCGTGGCCGTGATCAAGGTCGGCGGCGCCACCGAGATCGAAGTGAAGGAGCGCAAGGACCGCGTCGATGACGCACTCAATGCCACTCGCGCAGCGGTTGAAGAAGGCGTGGTTGCCGGCGGCGGCGTCATGCTGCTGAAGGCCTCCGCCTCGATCACCGTCAAGGGTGACAACGACGACCAGGAAGCCGGCATCCAGATCATCCGGATGGCGCTGCAGTCGCCGATCCGTCAGATCGCCGAGAACGCAGGCGTCGAAGGCTCGATCGTCGTCGGCAAGGTGCTCGAGTCGCGCTCGGCCACCTTCGGCTACGACGCCCAGAAGGACGAGTACGGCGACATGATCGAGAAGGGCATCATCGATCCGGCCAAGGTGGTTCGCACCGCCCTGCAGGACGCCGCCTCGATCGCCGGCCTGATGATCACCACGGAAGCTGGCATCGCCGAGGCCCCGAAGAAGGGTGGCTCGGGCGGCGGCGGCATGCCGGGTGGCATGGGCGGCATGGGCGGCATGGATATGTAATGCTCTTTCCGGCGCTTCCGGCCGGCTCCCCCGCGGAGCCGGGGACGTCGGAAGCGCCGAGACTGCCAAATACAAACCGCCGCGGAGCAATCCGCGGCGGTTTTTTTGTTGCGTCACGTCGGTGGCCTCACGGGATCATGCAGCAGACTTGGACGCCAGGTGAAAATTGCGGCCGAAAATGTCGCGTGTGCCTCCCGCTTCGTTGGTCTCTTGAAAGTTACGATGAGTTCGCAGTTCGGTACTGCTGTTGGACGGTACTCGATCCAGCCTCCCTTGCCGGTTTTCGAGTAGTGCGGATCGACGCCGCCGAACACCTTCGACAATTGCCCCAACATCGCCTCAGGTGGCGCTGCCACGCGAAATTTCGGTAAGACGATCAACATGGCATGAACATCGCCATTCCGCTCCATATTCAATACGACATCGAATGCGCCAGCGATGCTGCCGAGCCTGCACGGCCTCCACATCACAAAATCGCGGCCGCGGCCCGTCTGCTAGCGCGGTGAAATGTCGAAATGCCGGGCGACAGCCTCGATGTCATCGACAAGCCCACCATCGGCCATGCGCTTGAACCGTTTGAGGATGGGTCGCAATTGGCGCGAGATATTCCGTGTCGGTATTAAGAAAGCGCGTCTCATCTAGCGGACAGTGCTGAGGTTACCGATTACTTCGCCGCCAGTTCACTAGGGCCGACGAGCACGTCCGCCGGAATACCGAGCCCGGCGCGCAACCGGCGGATCATCTCGATCGACAGACCGCGCTTGCGGTTCAGCACCTCCGAGACGCGGGTGCGCGACCCGATCATGGGTTCGAGATCCTTGCGGGTCAGGCCCTGCTGCTCCATGCGGAAGCGGATAGCGTCGATCGGGTCGGGCGGAGCGATCGGAAGATGCTGCGCTTCATAGGCATCAACCAGCGTTGCAAGAACATCGAGACGGTCACCGGCCCGCGTGCCCGACTTGGCGCCCCACAACCGCTCGATTTCCTTCATCGCCGCCGCATGGTCGGCTTCGGTCCTGATCGGCTTGATGTCATGCACCATGTTCGATCCTTTCGACGTCAATTCTGTCGTAATCCCGGTGCGTGCCGATCCATTTGATCCACACGATGCTCTTCTCATAGTCCACCGCTACGACCAGACGGTATGCGTTACCCTTGATATTGAAAACGACCCGCTCAGCATTGATGATACTGGCGGATGCATACAACCGTTTCACATCCGCCGACGACCGCCACTGCGCCTTCCGCACCTCATTAAACCACGCAGCCAACGCCACTTCGAGCGCCGGACGATCTCGATAACCGGCACGCATTGCCGCAAATTCCAAAAGCGTGCGCCGCGCAATGATCCGCATCGGCACACATTAACATGTTCCCAATTTGGGCGCAACCCGCATCACACCCCCTCCACGAACGCGAACGCTTCGCCATCACGCTTGATGCGGCCGATCGAGGGCGAGGCGAAGTGGGCGGGGCAAAATACGGTCGCACTATCGCAGCAGCGCTCCAGCAGCTTGCGCCGGCTGATGCCGCCCTGCTTCTGGTTATAATCGGAGAACATGCCGAGTTCGGGATAATGCGTCTGGATCGGCGAGTGAATGGCGTCGCCGGTGATTACCGCATCGGCGCCGGGGCGGCCGACTTCGACCGAGAAATGATCGAAGGTGTGGCCTGGCGTCGGCATTAATCGCACCATGTCGCCGAGGCGGTGATCACTCTCCACGAGTTCGACGCGGTTGGCGGCAACGATCGGCAGCACCGAGTCGGTAATCCACGGCACGCCCGCCGCATCGATGGCGTGTTTGTCGGTCCAGTGAGCAAGTTCGATGCCCGAGAACAAATACTTCGCCTTCGGGAACGTCGGCACCCAGCGGCCATTTTCCAGCTTGGTGTTCCAGCCAACATGATCGCCGTGCAAGTGCGTGCACATGACGTAGTCGATGTCTGAAACCTTGAAGCCGGCGGCGGCTAGGTTGCGCTCGTAGCGCTCGCTCGTCATGCGGTGCCAGAACGGCCGATTCGGCCGCTCCTTGTGATTGCCGACGCAGGTATCAACCATGATGGTGTGATGCGGCGTCTGGACGAGATAACTCTGAATGCACAGGTTCACCTTGCCGCCCGCGAAGTAGCGCGGCTCCATCCACGAGCGGTGCGGCGCCAGCATCTCTTCCGTCAGACCGGGAAAGAATTGCGCGATGTCGAACAGCGGACCTTCCTGCTCGACGATGCGATGAATGGTGACATCGCCAATGCGGATTGGCGTGGGATGTTGCTGGCATAAGTGTCCTCCATCGTGGCATGCCGAGGCTAGCCGGCTACCCGCAGTAAGGCGATAGCAATCTCGCTGCGCGATTGGGCGCGATCACACAGCCAGCGTCTCCGCCACGAGTTGATCAACCACCGCGCGCAAGGCTTCATCGCGCGATCTCCCAGCCGCAATTTCCCGCTCGAATGTCACGACCTGACGATCGGCGCTGGTACCAACGGCTGCGATGCGCCGGCAATGGGCAATCTCAGCCTCGCAACCCAATGCAGCAGCATCTTCGGCAACGAGTGCCGTCAACTCGGCGATCAGTTCGCAGAACGGCACCAGCGTGCCTTTTCCGAAGTCGAACAACTCACCCTTGACGCCGTAGCGTTGCGCGCGCCAGCGGTTCTCTTCCAGCAGGAAGACGGGATAAGTGCGCCAGCTGAGATTGGCGCGCCGCAAGCGCCACAGCATTCGGGTGATGCAGATATAGAGCGCCGCCACCGCCATCGTATCGTCAAGCCGAGTGCAAACATCGGTGATGCGCATTTCGAGCGTCGGGAATTTGGCTGACGGTCGCAAATCCCACCAGATCTTTGAGGCATCATCAATGATGCCAGCCTTCACCAGCACGTCGACCGTCTGCTGATATTCGTCCCATCCTGTCAGCCGACCGGGCATACCGGTGCGCGGGCTCTCGTCGACGATGGCGAGGCGATAGCTCTTGAGGCCGGTATCGGCGCCCTTCCAGAACGGTGACGAGGTCGACAACACCAGCAGATGAGGCAGGAAATATCGGACCTGATTCATCAGGTCGATGCGCGTCTCCCGATCTTCGATACCGACATGGACGTGCATGCCGGAGATCGCCATGCGCTGGCCGATGCCGGCGAGATCGCGGGCGAGTACCCGATAGCGCTCCTTGTCGGTGGTCGGCAGGTCGCCGGTCTCGGCAAACGGATGCGTCGCGGCCGCGATCGGCGCCATGCCGTGCCCGCCGGCGATCTCTCCGATGGCCGATCGAAGCCGGGCGACTTCGGCCCGGGCGTCAGCAAACGAACTGCACACCGGAGTGCCGATCTCGATCTGGGTGGCGAGAAATTCCGGTGAAACGCGCTCGCCCAAGCGCTTCTGGCAGGCCTCCATGAAGCCTGGCGGGGCAGCGCGTAGATCGCGAGAATTGAGATCGACGAGGTGGTATTCCTCCTCGATGCCAAAAGTGAACGCGGGGGCTCTGGCTGTCATGCGCTGAAATCTGGCACGCGATTGGTCCCACCGCCAGCCTTAAATCTGGCGACCTCAATGCCCATCGGCGTCCCGCAACCGACCGAGTTATCCACGGCCGGGACAATGGCCGCATCATCCCTGGTAGCAGGCATTCACAGCCGTGATGCCGCCGATCACGGAGTAGCAACACCATGTCCACGACCGATAGCCCGAACCTCAACCTGCCCTATATCCTGGCGGCGCAAGCCCAGAAGCACGTCACCCACAATGATGCAGTGCGCGCACTCGACGCTATCGTCCAATTGAGCGTTCTCGACCGCGACTTGACCGCACCGCCCGCGACGCCTGCCGACGGTGACCGCTATATCGTCGCCGCAACGCCGACCGGCGAGCTGGAGCGGGCAAGCTGGCAACATTGCGGCATTCCAGGATGGCGCGTGGGCTTACCATGCCCCCCGCGAGGGCTGGCTCGCCTGGATCGCGGACGAGGATGTCCTCGCGACCTTCAGCGGCAGCGCCTGGGTCGCCGCTGTAAACTTTGAGAACGTCGCCCAACTCGGCATCAATGCCACTGCCGACGCGACGAACAAGCTAACCGTCTCCAGTTCGGCCATCCTGTTCAATCACGCGGGCGCCGGCATCCAGGAAAAATTCAACAAGAATGCCGCCAGCGATACCGCCTCCATGCTGTTCCAGACCGCATTCTCGGGCCGCGCAGAACTCGGCACCACCGGCGACGACGACCTGCATCTGAAGGTAAGCGCCGACGGCAGCGCCTGGAAGGAGGCACTCGTCGTCGACCGCTCGACGGGCGAGGCGACGTTCCCGTTCGGCAGCGGTCAGTCCCAGACCGACGTGTTCACTGCGAGTGGCACCTGGACCAAGCCAGCGTGGGCCCGTCGCGTCCGCTTCGTCGGTATGGGCGGCGGCGCGGGCGGCAGCTCCGGGCGGCGGGGGGCCGCTGGCACCGAACGACGTGGCGGCGGCGGCGGTGGCGCGGCCGGCATTGCCGACGAGGAATACCCGGCGGCTGAGTTGCCAGCCACGTTGACGATCACGATCGGTACCGGCGGCACGGGCGGCGCGCCAATCGCGGTCAACGACAGCAACGGCAGCAACGCCGGTAACGGCGGCGCAACCACGGTCACCGACGGCGCCACGACAATCTTGTCGATTGCTGGTGGATTGGCCGGGTCTGGTGGCGGCAGTGCCAGCGGTGGTGTTGCCGGCTCGGGATGGGTCGCCAGTCTGGGCACCGGCAACAGCGGTGGTTCCGCATCGTCAGGTGCCGGCGCCCAGGGTTCCTATTGGCAATGCGGGCGTGGCCCTGGCGGTGGCGGCGCGGGCGGTTCGCTTTCGACCGCCAATGTATCTTCGGCCGGTGGCGCTGGCGCGCAAGGTCATGTCATCGGCGGCGCCGACCGGATGGCCCCGGCCGTCGGTGGCGGAACGGCCAACGGCGGCATGGGTGGCACCGGCAATGCCAAAGGTTGGCAACGTGGGTCGGGCTCTGGCGGCGGCGGCGGCGGCGCGGGCAATGCGGCAGCAACTGTTGCCGGCGGTACGGGCGGGACAGGCGGCATCCCCGGCGGGGGCGGTGGTGGTGGTGGCGCAGCGGTCAACGGTATGCCATCCGGTGCCGGTGGCAACGGTGGACGAGGTGAAATGTGGGTGATCAGCATCGGCTGAACGAGGCGGCCGTGCTTGCGGAAAACCTGTGTGGTGCGGCCTCCTGCCTCTCGTTAAGGGTCTCAGAGGCCGCTATATAGGCGCCATGACAAACGCGACACCCAAGCCCGACACCGCCGTCACCATCGGCAACGTGACGTTCGGGAACGACCGGCCGATCGCCGTTTTCGCCGGCCCCTGCCAGATGGAGAGCCGCGCCCACGCGCTCGAAATGGCCGCCGCCTTAAAGGAAATCACGGCGCGGCTCGGCTTGGGGCTGGTCTACAAATCATCGTTCGACAAGGCTAACCGGACATCGCTGAGCGGCAAGC
Organism: uncultured Alphaproteobacteria bacterium; assembly: GCA_963732635.1. Taxonomy (GTDB): domain Bacteria; phylum Pseudomonadota; class Alphaproteobacteria; order Rhizobiales; family Hyphomicrobiaceae; genus JAKFWF01. Next base: position 313,245 of record CAVTAL010000019.1, on the reverse strand, counting down.
GCGGCATCGGCCTCGACGCCGCGCTTGCGGTCTTCGAGGAGATCCGCGGCAAGCTCGGCCTGCCGGTCGTCACCGACGTGCACGAAATCGACCAGTGCGCCGTTCTCGCGCCGGTGGTCGATGTGTTGCAGATCCCGGCCTTCCTGTGCCGCCAGACCGATTTGCTGATTGCCGCCGCCAAGACTGGCCGCGCGGTCAAGATCAAGAAGGGGCAATTCCTCGCCCCTTGGGACATGAAGAACGTAGTTGCCAAGGTGGTGGAGAGCGGCAATTCCCGCGTTCTGGTGACAGAGCGTGGCGTCAGCTTCGGCTACAACACCCTCGTCACCGACATGCGAGCATTGCCGATCATGGCCGAGATCGGCTGCCCGGTGATCTTCGACGCCACCCACTCGGTGCAGCAGCCGGGTGGCCAAGGCACGTCCTCGGGCGGTGATCGCCGGTTCGTGCCGGTGTTGGCACGGGCAGCGGTGGCGGTCGGCGTCGCGGGTCTCTTCATCGAGACCCACGACAATCCCGACCGGGCTCCTTCCGACGGTCCCAATATGGTGCCACTCGGCAAGTTCGAGGGTCTGATGGCCGAACTGATGGCCATCGATAAGGTGGTGAAGGGGCTGGCCGCGGTGCGCGCGAACTGACGCCCCTGATTTAGTCTCCCTTCGGCCGCGTTGTTCTCCGCTTCAAGCCGGTCGAAAACTCGCTCCTGGCGCCCGCCGCGAGTGGATCGTGATGTTGGGCGGTTTCGGTGTGGCGGCGACACAGTCGCGGCACATCAGCGGCTTGCCGCTGGTATTCGAGAGCCCAGCCGCGGCGATCGCGACGGAAGTTGCGAACAGGCTCGTGACTGCGAGGGTCGAAAAGAAGGTCGCGAGGCGCATGACTTCATTCATCACCGACTTACTCCTTACACCAACCGCTGACTTGCCGCCCCGATCCGTGCAGCATCGGAGCCGCCAACGTGAATTCAGGATGCGGTAAGTATGGTTAAAAAGGAGTAAAATTCGCGGATGATTAATCATATATCGGCTTGAGCGACGGCAATGAAATGGCTCACCGCTTGATCGCCGCCAGTGCGGCCAGCGCCGTCGCGGCCTTGGCGCCTGTCTGGTCGAGCGGATCACCCGGCTTGTAGAGACTGGAGCCGAGGCCGAAACCGAGTGCCCCGGCGGACCAATAGGCCGCCATATTGCCGGCATCGATGCCACCGACGGGCAAAATCCGCGTGCCGTTCGGCAACACCGCAAGCCACGCCTTGACCACCGCCGGAGAGATTGCCTCGGCCGGAAAGGCCTTCAGGGCATCGGCACCGGCCTTCAGGGCCGCGAACGCTTCGCTTGGCGTCGCGACACCTGGGACGCTGGCAAGACCGGCCATCTTCGCAGCCTCGATCAACTCGGGATCGCAATGTGGCGACACGATCAGGCGACCACCCGCGTCCTTTACCGCCGCCACCTCGCCGGTCGTCATGACGGTGCCCGCACCAATCAATGCCCTATCACCAAACAACCGCGAAAGCGTCGCGATCGACCGTAGCGGCTCCGGGGAATTGAGCGGCACCTCGATCAACTTGAAGCCGGACTCGACCAGTACCCGACCAACAACTGCCGCCTCGCCCGGCGTGATGCCGCGCAGAATGGCAACCAGCGGGCAACGTGCCATCGCGCTATCGAAATCGATCATGACGTGCGCCTTTCGAGAAGCCTTGCCGATCTGGCGATCTCGATGTGGCCGGCGCAAACGCAATCTTCCGGCGCCTCCACTGTCTCGAGCCCGCGCAGCTCTGCAGCGCGACCATAGCGTCGGGACAACTCACGGCTGCCGACCAAAACCAGCGGGCCGTTCGGCTTCCCCGAAAAGCTTGCCAGCTCCCAGCCGATCATCAGACCAGAAAGATAGTCCGCAGACTCGGCTTCGGCTAGCTTGCCCATGAGCCCGAGCGTGCGCACCGAGAACAGCCGGTGCAACCATTCGCCGGGCGCAACCGACTTCGCCGAGATTTCGACGCCGCGCGTGAACGCCGCGCTATCGGCGTTGCCCTGAACCGACATGTGTGGCGTCATCATGCGACCGAGAATGGTGTGGTCCTTGAGTGCCGCGAATACTTCGCCGGTCATGAAGGTGCGGAAACCGGTAATGCGGCCGGCCTCGACGGTTACCCATTTCGAGTGGGTGCCCGGCAACACGAACGTGCCGTCACGCAATCCCATCAGCGCGAGCGCGCCCATGATCTGGCACTCCTCGCCGCGCATCACGTCCGGGATGCTCATGGCATCCGTCGTGTCGAGGCCGGCGACGATATCGACCGTCGAAAAGCCCGCGACATCGAGCCTAGCCATGCGCCCGGCCAACTCCGAAAGGCCGGCCGGGCAAGAAACGTACGGCGCCTCAACCCAACCCTGGCGGCTGCCGACCATGCCAGACAGCAACGCCGGCAGCTGACCGTGGACCTGCGCGCCAGTCGGCACAATGCTCGCGCAGCACGATCGGCGAAGGCTCCCTTGGCGACACTCGTCATGCCTTGCGTCGAGGCGCGCTTGTCTAGTATCCGACCATCGGCCGCCAACAGATAAAGCCGCAGCGCGGTCGTGCCCCAGTCGGCCGAGATCAGCGCCGCCGTGGTCATGCGACTGCCTCGATGAGCCGGCCGAGGAACCCATCGACAGCGGTGCCGTCGATCCAGCGCATCACCACCACGAGATCATTTTCGCGGTCGACATAAATTATATTGCCACCGGCACCGAGCGCGAACACGGCGGTCGACGGTGCGCTCTTGTACTTCGCGCCACCGCGATTGAGCCACCAGAGGAATCCGTATGTGTCGTTTGTCGGCGATGGCGCCAACATTTGGTCGATCCAGCTCTCAGCCAACAATTGCCGTCCATTCCAGTGGCCATGCCGCGCGACCAGCAGACCCAGCCGGGCGTGATCGCGGGCCGAGATGAACATGCCACCGCCCCAGTGCGCGCCGCCCGACACCGACTGCATCCGCCGGCCATTCACCTCTACCCAGGAGTTGCGATATCCTTCCCACCGCCATTCGGTCGAGGCGCCGATCGGATCCATGATCCTCTCGCGCAAAATTTCTGGCAACGGACGGCCGAAGCGCTGCATCAGGCAATAGGCCAAGAGGTTCACGCGCACATCGTTGTATTCGTAGAACGTGCCGGGCTTACGCAGATCGCGCAGATGGCCCTTGCGACTGTTATCGGCGCCGATGCCAATCTGCCGGTTGTGATCGACCTGATCGGATTTCTCCCATATCTCGCCCTGCCATTCGCTCGACTGCTGCAACAGATGGCGCCAGGTGATCGGCGCGTTGTGCGCGTTCTCGAACCACCGCCCATGCACGGTTGCGCCGACCGGTTCGTCAATGTCGCCGATCAAACCATCGGCGACAGCAAGACCGGCCAGGATGGCGAGATAGCTCTTGGCGACGCTGAAAGTCATGTCGCAGCGGCGCGTGTCACCCCATTCGCCGACGATACGGCCCGCCTTGAGGATCAGCCCCGCCGGTCCACCGCGCGGTACCACTGGTCCGACGATCTCACTCCATGGCCCGATCTCGTTCCACTCGACGATGCCGACGTAGCGGCCATCGGGATAGTAGAAGCTGCGCGGCCACGGCGCTTCCTTGGCCTCGACAAAGGCGAGCGCAGCCTTCATCCGGTCCGCATCCAGGCCGGCCGCAGATGCCTCAACCTGTTGCCAGAAATCCTTGTCCGGTTGCGGCCAATAGAGATCGTTGCCAGCCACGCTCGTTCCTTCCTCGAATGTACCTCACCCAGCCGGCTAGCGTTCGCTCAGACGTGCTCTTTCGCCAGCATGCAATGAATACCCTTGTTACCGTTGACAGTCTGCGTCACGCGCAGATCGGCGGCGAGCGAACAAAGCTGGTAGGCGTCCTCACGGCTCAGAGTGGACTTCTCGCAGATCAGCCGGATCATGTCGCGCAAGGCGACCTCGGCGCAACGATCCAGGTCCGGGTCCATTGCCATCGTGATGTAGTGCGTTGGAGTTTCGGCGCGCGGCAGCGGCAGCGACATGTCGGTGCGCAGGATGAATTCAAACGTCCCCTGCAGCGCCGTCTCGATCGCGGTGACGCAAACCTCGCCGTCGCCCTGCACGCCGTGGCCGTCGCCACAGGAGAACAATCCGCCGTCGTTGAATACCGGCAGAAACAGTGTCGCGCCGGGCACCAGCTCCTTGTTGTCGAGGTTGCCGCCGAAGGCACGCGGGATCAGCGACGTTACCCGCCCCCAAGCCGGCGGCGGCGCCGTGCCCATTACCCCGAAGAACGGCTTCAGCGCCAGTGTTTTGCCCCACGGCAGCCGCGCCACCATCGCCGCGCGATCGAGCGGAATGTGCAGCAGCCGGAACTCGTGATAGTCATCCTGCAACGTGCCAGCCAGCGGGCGAATGAAATTATAGCCCCAATCCTGGCGCAACTGGACGTCCTTGATCCGGACCTCAAGAACGTTACCGGGTTTGGCCCCTGCGATCGCGATTGGGCCGGTGAGGATGTGTCCCGGCAGCGTCTTCTCCGCATTGGCGTGCACGTCGACAATTTCGGGCGGCGTCGAGAACCCTGCCTCCGTCTTCGGATGCATTTCCGGACCACCGGTCACGGTATCGACCGTCACCGTGTCGCCGCTGGCAATAGTCAACACCGGCTTGCGGCTGGCGTCGAAAAAGCCCCAGTGGCAGGTCCGGCCACTGGCCTCGAGGTGGTGATGCGTCATGTCGCCGACGTGTGTCCAATCATCGCCCGGCAGCCGCTGCCAGACCCGGACACACATCATTGCACACTCGGCAACCAGCCGCGAACCTTGCTGGCGCGCATGCGTGATCTGCAAAATGGCCGATCTCCCGCGCTCACCCGGCGGGTGGCGGCGCGGCGGCTGGCGCGATATTGCTGACGATCGTACGGCCTTCTTTGTCACGAGCGCGGAACTTGACGTTGCGGCCCTGCCACTTGCTCTTGCCAAGGCGTTGCAGCAGTGCCTGAAGTGCGCGTTGCTCCCCGCTGGCTTCGATCAACCAAACGATTTCGCCGCTAGTCCATTCGGCCGGCGCGAGCCTGATCGGCCGATCCAGTGTAGAGGCCAGTCGTTGATCAACCTCGGGCGTCACCCTCGCCCACAACACCACGGCCACTGGCGACGTGAATCCTTGCGCCTTCGACTGCGACTCAGCGACCGAAAACTGGTTTGCCATCAATGGCGGCAAGACCATCCACTCCAGATCGGCGAGCGTTTGATGCTTGGTGCTGGGGTTTTTCATGAGCATGCCGACAATTTCGCCAAACTTCGCCGCGATGTGCTTTGAAATCATGCGCCGACGATTGAGTTCTTCCGATGAGAGACCGCTGGCCTCTGCCGAAACGGCTGTTTCCGCCTGGGGGATGGCGTCGGTGACCGGTGGCTTGGCAAGACCGGCGGCTGGAGCAATCGTGTCAGGAGCAGGAGGAACGGGAGTAGCAGGTGGATTTCTCGACCATAATGCCATCGTTTGACCCTCGAACAATGAACGCATGACCTTAACGTGATTAATGACTTTGATCTTGCGTCGCTGCAAAACCGTGTTCAGCATATCCTGCATTTTCGAAAGTGCCAGTGCTGACGAACCAATACCATGTGATGCACGAGCTCTTTTCAAGCCCCGCGACATCAAGCCCGCGGCGCACAAATTTGATTGTGCATCGCACCATTTCATGTAGCATACGTCGCCACCACAGGAGGCGACGATGACGACTGCATCTTGGATGACGAAGTACGGAAAGCGCCGCGTCCGCCACGAACCGCCCACGCTCGAAGAGGCGCTTTCGGCTGCCGAGGGCCTCAGCGACGAACCGGCGCAGCAAATTGCGCTGGCCGCAGAACTCATGCAATTGCCGGTTGAAGCAGTGCGCTCCGAGGCAGAGCGTATTCTGCGCGCGCGCGGCGGCCGTATCAGCCAGATCCAGATGATTACCGGGCGCCGCACACCGACTGCCGTAGTGGTGGAACGTAAACCGGCGCGGCGCGTTATGACTAATCCGCTGGCGAAACCGGCAATCCGCCGGGTAGTCGTCTAACGCGACGATTGCGACTGACTCCACTAGGCGTTGGAAACTTCTCCGACGCCGCCACCGGGATGAGGTCACATGAAATTGCGCGTCGGCTACGAGCTACAATATACATTCCAGCAGCCAACGCCGGCAATCTTGATGCTGAACGTGCATTTTACGCGCGCCAGCGATTTGTCGGCACCTGACCACATTATCGTTAGTCCAACCGTGCCGTTGTCGGGCTATCGCGACACCTTCGGCAACTGGTGCACCCGGATCGTCGCGCCGGCCGGGCAGGTTCGTATCACCGGCGATACGATCGTGCGCGATAGCGGCGCTCCTGATCCACAGGATTGGCACGCCCAGCAGGTGCCCGTCGAACAGTTACCTGAGGAAGCGCTGATGTTCCTGCTCGCCAGCCGGTTCTGCGACAGCGACCAGTTGCTTGATCTCGCCTGGAAGCAGTTCGGCAATCAGGCGACCGGCTGGCATCGCGTCCAGCAGATCTGCGATTTCGTGCACCAGCGAATCACATTCGGCTACGAACACGCGCGCGCCACCCGGACCGCCTCTGAAGCTTATCGGGAAGGCCGCGGGGTATGCCGCGATTATGCCCATCTGGCAATCGCGTTCTGCCGCGCATTGAATATTCCAGCCCGCTACTGCACCGGCTATCTCGGCGACGTCGGCATGCCGCCACCTTATGCACCGGGCGACTTCGCCGCCTGGTTCGAGGTCTATCTCGGCGGCCGCTGGCACACCTTCGACCCTCGCAACAACGTGCCGCGCATTGGCCGAGTACTGATCGCGCGCGGCCGTGATGCCGCCGACGTCGCCATCACGACCACCTTCGGGCCGAACACGCTCGATAGCTTCCGAGTGTGGACCGACGAGGTCGCCAACTAACGCAGCCTCGCCTCAGCTCGCCGACAATATAGTGTTGCGGACGATCGGATAGATCTGGCTTTCCCAACGCTTGCCGCTGAACACGCCGTAGTGGCCGACGCCGGTCTGCATATGGTGACGCTTCATGTAGGGCTTGAGGCCACTGCACAACTCGTGCGCCGCCGAAGTCTGACCGAGCGCGCAGATGTCGTCGCGCTCACCCTCGACGGTCAATAGCGCGGTACGACGGATGGCACCGCAATCGACTTTGCGGCCGTGGTAGGTCAACGTCCTCTGGGCGAGCCGCGCCTCCTGGAAGATCCACTCCACCGTCTCCAGATAGAACTCCGCTGGCAGGTCGAGCACGGCGAAATACTCGTCATAGAAGGTCTTGATTGCCGTTGCCTTGTCGATCTCGCCCTTGACGATGTGATCGTAGAGATCCTTGTGCGCCTTTACGTGGCGCTGCATGTTCATCGACATGAAGGCACTGAGCTGGATGAACCCTGGATAGACCTTGCGGCCGGCGCCCGGATAGCGGCGCGGCACCTGCGCGATCAGGTTGCTCTTGAACCAGCTAATCGGCTTGCCGGAGGCGAGCTTGTTGACCTCGGTCGGGTTGATGCGGGTATCGACCGGCCCGGCCATCAGCGTCATGCTGCGCGGCTGGCAGGCGTTGCGCCCTTCGGCCATCACCGCCACCGCGGCCAGCGTCTGCACGCATGGCTGGCAAACGGCGACGACATGGCAGTCGGTGCCGATCTGCTCCATGAAACGGATCAGGTAGGTGACATAATCGTCGAAGCCGAAAGGGCCGCGCTCGAGCGGCACGTCGCGGGCATTGTGCCAGTCGGTGATATATACGTCATGGTCGGCCAGCAGTGTCAGCGTGGTGTTGCGCAGCAGCGTCGCGAAATGCCCCGACAACGGCGCCACCAACGAGCACGCTCGGCTGAACGACATCGGTGTCCTTCTTGAAATGCAGCAGCGTGCCGAACGGCAGCTTCAGCGCCACTTCCTCGGTAACCGCGACCTCGCGATTGCCGACCCTGACTTGACTGATATTGAAGGAAGGGCGCGCGTGGGTTAGCCCGGCCCGGTCGATCAACTCATAGGCTGCGACCGCATGGTTGGCACCGAACCAGCTCTTTGCCGGCGACTGCTGGCCGAAGCTCGACAGGGCGAGCCGCGCCATCTGCCGCACCGGACTGAACATATCGGATTGCGCATCGTAGGCTTGGTATAGCATCGATTGTCCGCCGCTCCGTTCCGGCCAGCCATTCCGAACCTGCGCGGCCCTGAATTGCTGACTGCCTCGCTCGTTTCCCATATTGCACTGCAGCATATTGCAGTGCAAACTCCTTTCTCGCAATACTGTGAATAGCGCGGCTGTGCGGCGCGCATGCATCGGCGGCCCCAAGGAGGACTGAACGTCATGGCCAAGGCGACACTGACGATCTCAAGCAAGAACTACTCGTCGTGGTCACTCCGGGGCTGGCTGCTGTGCCGCATGGCCGGGATCGACTTCGAGGAAACAGCGCTTTCGATCGACGATCCGGCGACGCGCGCGGAACTGCTGCATCTGTCGCCGTCGTTCCTGGTGCCGTGCCTGACGCACGAAGGCATCAAGATCTGGGACACCCTGGCGATCGCCGAATACCTCAACGAGGTCGCGCCCGAGGCCGGCCTGCTACCGACCGACCGGGCGTTGCGCGCTCGCTGCCGCTCGATCAGCGGCGAGATGCACCAAGGGTTCTTCAATATGCGTTCGGCACTGCCGATGAACCTCAAGGCGCACTATCCGAATTTCACGATCTGGACCGGCGTGCAGGCCGATATCGACCGCGTGATGAGCATTTGGAGCGACTGTCTCGCCCAATCGAAGGGACCATTCCTGCTCGGGCCCAAGATGACCGTCGCTGACGCCATGTTCGCACCGGTGTGCACGCGCTTCCTTACCTACGACGTCAAACTCGACGCCGTCTGTGCCGACTACTGCCGGACGATCACGGCACTGCCGGATATGGTCGCGTGGACGGAAGCGGCGAAGCTTGAGCCGGAAGAACTCGACGAAGTCGACGCCGAGTTCTAACCGGCCTCACACGCCGATGCCGAACAGGCCGGCGCCATGCTTCAGTGTGTTGCGGGCAATGGTGTGGCGGTGGATTTCCGACGCACCATCGAAGATGCGGTAGATGCGTGCATCGCGATAGTAGCGCTCGATCGGTAGATCCTTACAAAAGCCCATCCCGCCGAAGATCTGCACCGCTCGATCGACGACGCGGCCAAGCGTTTCGGCGGCATTGACCTTGACCATGGCGATGAAGTCGCGGCCGTCGCGCCCCTGATCCAGCTCGAATGCCGCGCGATGCAGCAGCAGCCGCGCGCAATTCACTTCGATCACACTGTCGGCAATCATCTGCTGCACCATCTGGAACTCGCCGAGCGACTGGCCGAACTGTTTGCGGTCGCGAGCATACTCGACCGTCATGTTGAGCACGTGCGTTGCCTTGCCAATGGCGCGTGCACCAACCTGAGCCAGGCGGACGCGACCGAGCGTCGACAGCGCGAGGCGTAGGCCCTGGCCTTCCTGCCCCAATAGCGCGATGCCATCGACCGGCGTATGGTCGAACACCAACTCGACGTGGCTGGTGCCGCGCACGCCCATCATCGGTTGATCGCGGCCAATGGTGAAGCCGGGCAGGCCCTTGTCGACCAGAAACATCGAGATGCCCCTGGCGCCGGCCGCCGGATCGGTCACGGCGGTGACGAGGAAAATGTCGGAGACAAGGCCGTCGCTGATGAAGTGCTTCGAGCCGGTTAGCCGCCATCCGCTGCCGTCGCGCACCGCACGTGTCTTGATGCCGGCGGCGTCCGAACCGGCACCAGGTTCGGTGATCGCGATCGAGGAAATGCGCTCGCCCGTGACGCAGGGCTTCAGCCAGCGCTCAACCTGCTCGCCTTTGCATTCGAGCAGCATCTCGTAAACGTTGCCGAAGGCGCGGCGAATGAGAATGTCGGTGGTGTGGCCAAACTCTTCCTCGACCAGCATGTGGTCGACCGCCGACAGGCCGCCGCCGCCAAATGCCTCGGGAATGTTCATGGCGTAGAGACCGAGCGCCTTCGCCTTATCGTGAATGGATTTGGCGATTTCGGGCCGCAGGACACCAGTTTGCTCAACCTCGTCCTCAAGCGGCGCCAACTCCTTGGCGATGAAGGAACGGACAGTTTCCACCAGCATCTTCTGCTGGTCGTCGAGGGCGAAGTTCATGGCACTGTCTCCTCAGTGGTCGTGCGGTTGTTGTCGAGTGGGATGCCGCACGCGTGGTGGGCGGCGACATAGCCGAACGTCATCGCCGGGCCGAGCGTGATGCCACCAGCCGGATAGCGCCCGCCCATCATGCTCGACATGTCGTTGCCGACGGCATAGAGGCCGCCGATTGGCTGGTGTCGGCTGTCCAGCACGCGCGCGTGCGCGTCGGTGCGCAGGCCAGCGAAGGTGCCGAGGCTGCCGGCGACGATCTTCACCGCATAGAACGGGCCGGCCTCAATCGGTGCCACGCATGGGTTCGGCTGCCGCTCGGCATCACCCTGCATCCTGTTGTAGGCGGTTGATCCGCGACCGAATTCGGGATCGTGCCCATTGCGTGCCGGACCGTTGTAGGCGTCGACGGTGGCAACCAGCGCTGACGGATCAATGCCGCAGGCCAATGCCAATTCGGCGATCGTCCGTCCGCACTTCAGATATCCATTGGCGAGCATGTCGCGCAGCGGGAACGGACGCGGCCGCGCCGCTCCCAGACCATAGCGACGTTGGAACTTATGATCGCAAATCAGCCAAGCTTCGGCCGGTTCGCCTGGCTCCAAGGCCCGGAACAGATCGCCCATCATGTCGTGATACGAATTTGCCTCGTTGGAAAAGCGCCGACCGTTGCGGCGCACCGCGATCAGTCCGGGCTTGGCCCGCTCGATGAGATGCGGGAAGCGACCAGTGGTGCCATCTGCGCGCGGCACCAGCGAAACCGGTGCCCATGCTCCGGCATCGGTAAGATCATGCCGTACTTCGCCGCCAACCATCTCGCCGAGGCACAGTCCATCACCGGTATTGCCTTTCGGAGCCGCCGAATGATGCTCACTTCCTGTTGGCGCATGCGGGAAACAGCGCCGCCTATGCGCGCCGTGCTGTGCGGAAATCCCCCGCAGGCCAGTACCACGCCGCGCCAGCTGCGGATCGCTCGCGCCTTGCGCGCACCGCCCACGTGGGCACCATTGACGTGCCCCTGTTCTGTCATCAATTCCAGAGCCGGAGTTCGCCAGCAGTACGCGCACACCGAGATCGAGCGCCGACTTGTAGAGGCTCGCGACCAGTGCGTTGCCAGCGACCAGATGCATCCCCCGACCATGGCGAGAGACGTCGCGCCAATGCCGGGCCAATCGCTTTGCCACGTACGCGAACGAACCCACCTTGCGGGTCACATTGAGGAAGTGTCGCAGTTCGGCGCCCGCCGCGATCCCCATGCCGAACGGCGCGAACTCCGGCAGCGGCGGCTTCAGGTCCTTGATCCGCTGACCCAGCCTTCGACCATCAAACGGGGCGGCGCAAACCGACCGGCCACCCTTGGCGCCGCCGATGTTCTCGCTGTGGAAATCAGGAATGACATTGCCGTCGATGAACTGCAGCGCGGTGTTTTTGCTGAAGAACGACACCATGCGCGGCGCTTGGCCGAGGAACATTTCCACCAGATCAGATTGATAGCGATCACCTAGTTCATTGCGTAGATATTCGCGTGGAGCGGCAATGTCCTCGACGAGGCCAGCGGCGACCGCCAGTGGGTTGCGCGGCACCCACATCCAGCCGCCCGACCAAGCGGTGGTGCCGCCGATCTGTGACTCTTTCTCGATCACGATCACGTCGAGACCGAGGTATGCGGCGGTGACGGCCGTCGCGAGTCCCGCCGCCCCTGAGCCGACGACGAGCAGATCGCAATCGAGATCGTCGCGCGTGTTCATGACTGCTTCGCGGCGGTCTCCGCCGCGCCGATGGCGTGCTGCACCGCGCGCCACGCGAAGGTGATGCCTGGGCCGATGGTGATGCCGGGTGCCGGATAAACACCGCCCATGATCGACTGCATCTCATTGCCGCAGGCATAGAGCCGGCCGATCGGTTGATTGCCCTCGCCCAGCACCTGTGCCCACTCGTCGGTGGCAAGACCCGTCGCAGCCCCGATGTCGCCCGGCACCAGGCGGACGGCGTAGAACGGTGCCGTGCGGATAGGACCGAGGTTCGGATTGGGCTTGTGGCGTCGCATCGCCGTTGACGCGATGATAGTCAGTGCTACCGCGACCGAATTCGGTGTCGATGCCAGTCTCTGCGTAGTGGTTCATGTCGGCGACGGTCTGTTCCAGCGCGGCGGCATCAATGCTGAGCTTGGCAGCGAGATCCGCGATGCTGCGGCCTTCGACCAGATAGCCGTCGGCGATGAACGCCTGCAGGTTGCGAGTGCCCATGCGCACCATGCCGAGACCGTATTTCTTCAGTGTCTCGGCATCGGCGATGATGAACGTCGGGATGCACGGCGCGGTGGCGTTGGTGTCGTACATCGCCCGCACGAAGCGATGATAGGACGTCAACTCGTTGACGAAGCGGCGGCCGAGGCTGTTGACGCAAACGGTGCCGGGCTTGCCGCGATCGAGCACGAAATGCGGGAACACGGCGGTCGAACCGTCGCTGCGCTTGCGGATCGAAACCGGCGCCCAGAAGGCGTTGTCGGCGCTACCCTCGCCAAACCGCGCGCCGAGCCCAATCGCCAGATCCTGCATCGCGCCGGTGTGACCGGGTGCGGATGGGCTGTAATCAGAAACCGGCTGGTGCAGCATTTCACCGCGCCGTGTCGCATGGCGGTTGAAACCGCCGGCCGCCGAGATCACGCCGAGCTTGGCCGCGATCTGGCGTCGCGCGCCCTTGCCCTCCAGCACGACGCCCGATACGCCGCCTGCGTCGCGCTGCAGTTCCATGACGGAGGTCTCGGTCACGATATCGACGTCCCGCTTCATCAGCGAGGCCAGCAGTCGGCCGATCAGGGCATTGCCCATCACGAGCCGCGTACCGCGCTTGCCCTTCAGCCGGTCAACGCCATGCCGCGCCAGGATCTTGGTCGCGTGACTGAACGACGCCCAACTGTTCTTCAGGCCGAGCAGATGACCGATGTCGGTGCGGTCGACCATCATGCCGCCGAGAATGGTGAACTCCGGGATCGGCGGCCGGATCAGATCGAGCGCCTTGCCGAGCTGCCGGCCATCGAACGGCAACGGCTCCAGCGCCCGGCCGCGCAGGCTCGCGCCCTCGATCTGCTGCTCGTAATCTGGATGCGTTGCATAAGGCCGAAAGTGAACGTCCGAATACTGTTCGAGCGTCTCAACCGCCCTCGGACCGCTTTCCAGGAACGCGAGGCGCTGCTCACGCCGGCCGTGATTGCCGACGATGCGATCGAGGAAGCCGGCCGCCTTCTCGAAACTGTCGTCGGGCGAGACGGTGCGGCTGTGCTGCGAATTCGGGAATCCAGGTGGTGGCAGCCGACAACGCCGTGGTGCCACCGAGATATTCGGTGCGCTCGATCAGCAGGACCTTTTTGCCCGCGATCGCGCCGAACAGCGCGGCGGCCATGCCGGCACCGCCAGCACCGACGACGATCAGGTCGTAGGCGGCGCCATCGGCCAAGCTCGCAAGTTCGCGGATCACCGCTTCGCCTCCGGTGTCGGCGAACAGCAGGAAGTCGACCATCGCGCTCTGCAGCGCCTGATACATGTCGGTGCCGGTCGAAGTATTGCAGCCGACCTTGCGCGCAGCTTCGACCATCGGCGAGGCGGCCGGCTGAGTGATCACGCAGCCGACGAACATGGCGGGGGTGAACTTCGTCACGTCGACCGGATAGGGATCGGTCGGCTTCATGCCGGCCGGCGTGGCGTTGGCGATCAGATCGAAGCCGGTTGGATCGGGCGAGCCGACGATCACGCGGCCCTTGCCGAGGCTGTTGAGACGGCCGATCAGGTTGTCGCGACGGTTCTGATCTTCATCGTGCAGGGCAAGTTCACGCACGCCGGCATCGATCAGCGCGAGGGCGATCGCAGACCCCGCGCCACCGGCGCCGATCTGCAGCGCGCGTTTGCCTGATGGTTCATAGCCCTTGTTGCTGCACCGCGCCGACGAAGCCCTGGCCGTCGACCATCTCGCCATACCAGCCCCCATCGGGGCGCCGCCGCATGATATTCACGGCGCCGAGGAATTTGCCGCGCGGCGTCGCGTCCGTGCAGTGCTGGAAGCAGGCAAACTTGTGCGGCACGGTGACGATGATGCCGTCGAGGTTCTTCATGCGGTCGCAGACGGACAGGAAATCCTTCAGATCTTCCACCGCCACCTGCGCCGGCACGACGAGGCCATCGTGGCCGCGCGCGGCGAAGGCACGGGTCATGCCGCCGGGCGACTTTACCTGGGCGATCGGGTCGCCGACGATGACGTTGAGGCGCGTCGCGCCGGTGATGACGACTTCCAAGATCGATCCTCCGCAATTGCGCCGTCTTAATTTTTGGCCGTCGGCATGTCTTCGGCGTGAACGACACCCAGCAGGCGAGCCTGCAGCGCATGGTCGGCCTCCAGCACCCCGGCATCGCCTTGGAAAGCGACGGCGCCATTGACCAGAACATAGGCGCGGTCGGCGATCGGCAGGACCGTCTCAGCATGATGCTCGACGATCACCATGGCGACCTTGCCGCGCAGCTTGACCAGCGCTTCCATGACCTCGTTGACGACGGCCGGCGCCAGCCCTTCGAACGGCTCATCGAGCAGGATCAGCTTGCTCGGCACCACCAGCGCCCGCGCGATGGCGACCATCTGGCGCTCGCCGCCAGACAGGTTCTCGGCCTTCGCCTTCTGCCGGGTCTTGAGGCGCGGGAACAATTCGAACACCTGCTCGATCGAGATGCCGCCGGCACGCTGTGCCAGCAGCAGGTTCTCGGTGACGGTCAGGTTCGGGAACAGACGACGTCCCTCCGGCACCAGCGAGATACCCAGACGATTGATCTCGTAGGGCTTGAGCTCACCCAGCGACTTGCCCGCAAACGTCATCGTCCCAGCGCTGAGCGGCAGACTGCCGGTGAGCGCCTTCAGTGTCGTCGACTTGCCGACGCCGTTGCGACCGAGCAGCGCCACGCACTCGCCTTCATGCACGGTGATATCAAGACCGGTCAGCACCGTGCTGCCGCCGTATCCGGTGGCAAGACCGCGCACTTCGAGCAGCGGCTTGGCGCTCGCATGCGCCGTCCGTTCGGCGGTCGGCGGCGCGGCGCGCTCACCATCCTTGGCGGCACCGAGATAGGCGGCAATCACCTCCGGATTGCGGGCGACTTCGTTCGGCGTGCCGTCGGCGATCATGCGGCCCTGGTGCAGCACCGAAATGCGGTCCGAGATCGCCAGCACCCGGTCGATGTCATGCTCGATCAGCAGCACGGCGTGGTTCTTCGCCAGCTTCTGGATCAGCGCCGCAACCACCTGCCGATCGGCCTCGGCGAGGCCGGCGAGCGGTTCGTCGAGCAGCAGCAGCTTCGAGTCGATCGCCAGCGTCACGGCGATTTCGAGCAGACGCTTGGCTCCATGCGGAAGATTGACGCAAGGCTCCGCCGCACGATCGGCGAGACCGACGGCATCGAGGATCGACCAGGTGCGCTCGTTGAGCGCGTCCATGGCGTGCGCGTCGGCGAAGAAACCCTTGGCGCCATGCCGCAACGATTGCACCGCCACGCGCACGTTCTCGAACACCGACAGGTTCGGGAAGATCGACAGGATCTGGAACGACCGGCTGATGCCAAGGCGGGCGCGGGCATACGTCGGTAGCCGGGTAATGTCCTGGCCCTCGAAAAAGATCTGCCCACCGCTCGGCGGCAGCACGCCGGTCAGCATGTTGTAGAACGTGGTCTTGCCGGCACCGTTCGGACCGATGATCGAATGCAGCACGTAGGGCCGCACTTCGAGATCGATCTCGCGGGCGGTGATGAGACTGCCGAAGTTCTTGCTCAACTGCTTGGTTTGCAGGATCGGCTTCTCAGCATCGAGCTTGGCGGCCACGCTCTCGTAGGGCTTGATGACGGCGGGGCGCTCAGGAATGGAGTTCCGCGTCAGCGTCCAGATCTGCCGGCCGCGAATGCGCTGCGCGAGGCCATGAATGCCTTCCGGCGACAACAGCGCGAACAGGATCAGGATCGGGGCGAAGATCAGCCACCAGTTCTCGGTGATCGCCGACAGGCGGTTTTCGAGCACGATGAAGGCGATCGCGCCCCACAACGGCCCAAGGAAGTGGTGGACGCCGCCGAGCACCGTCATCAGCAGGCTATCGCCGGCATGCTGCCAGGACAGATTGTCGGCATAGACGCCCTGCAGCATCAACGTCAGCAGCGCGCCGGCATAGCCGACGATCGCGGCCATCAGCGTGAGTGAAGTCAGTCGGATCAGATAGACGTTGTAGCCCAGGCTCGACGCCCGCTGCTCGTTGTCGCGGACGGCTTGCACCGCGCGACCGAACGGCGAATGCGCCAGCCGCCACAGCAAGGCCATGGCGAGCACCACGGTTACCACGACGAAGATATGGAACGACATGGCGCTGCCAAACGTCGGGCGCGGAATGCCCTGCATGCCGTTCTCGCCGCCGGTGACCTCGGTCCACTTGTAGGCGACTTCGAAGGCAATCTGCGAAAATGCGAGCGTCAGCAGCGAAAAATAGAGACCCTTGCGCCGCAGGATGATGGCTCCAATGACGAAACCGAGCACCGCCGAAAACAATACCGACAGCGCCAGCGCCACGAATTCGTTGCCGAATTTGCCCATCAGGAAGAAGGCCGCGGCATAGCTCGCGGTGCCGAAGAATACCGACGCGCCGAACGGCACCAGGCCGGTGTAGCCGACGAGCAGGTTCACGCCCGCTCCGTACAGCGTATAAATCGCGATCTGGGTGATCAGCGATACCGGTGCACCGAGCGCAACCCACAGCGCCGTCAGCGCGATGAGCACCACTGCAATCCAAACAACCGGATGGCCGGCGATAGAGCGGGTAGTCATTCGAACCTCTCCCACTTCTCGCCGAACAGACCGCGCGGCCGCACCAGCAGGATGATCGCCATCAGGATGTACATCGCCGCACCCGACCAATCGGGGTAGAACTGCTGGGTCATTGCCGTCACCAGACCGACCGTCAGACCGGCAATGATGGCGCCTGCATACGAGCCAAGGCCGCCGATGGTCACGATCACGAATGCGGGCATGATCGCGCCGGCCGCCATCGAGGGATTTACCGTCCACAGCGGTCCGGCGAGCATGCCGGCGAGACCGGCGAGCAGGCAGCCGACGCCAAACACGCCGGACAACACGATCGGCAGATTGATACCCAGCAGTCCGACCATCTCGGCATCGCGCGAGCCGGCCCGGATGATGCGGCCGAAGGCGGTGTATTCAAGGAACGCCCAGAAGGCGATCAACGCCACCACCGTCACCGCCAGCACCACCATGCGGTACTTGGTGATCAGGATCGGACCGTACTCGACGACGCCGCTTAAGAATTTCGGCGCGCTGAACGGCACCGGCGCACCGCCGAAGATGAGGCGCAGGATCGCTTCGAACAACAGCGCCAGCGCGAAGGTCAGGATCAAGCCGAGCAGCGGTTCCTTGCCGTATAGCCTTCGGATCAGAACCATCTCGACGAAAACGCCAAGTAGACCGGTGCCGATCGGCGCCAGCAGTGCCGCGCCCCAGCCAAACTGACGGTTGAGCACCAGGGCCAGATAGGCACCAAGCGCAAAGAACGCACCATGGGCGAAGTTGACGATGCCGAGCATGCCGAAAATGATCGACAGCCCGATCGCAATCAGCACGTAGAGAAAGCCCAGCACGAGACCGTTCACGGCCTGGGACAGTATCGCGTCCAACATGACGAACCCTCGGCTAGCAGCGCCGGCTCCAGGAGATGCTCCCGGAGCCGTGCTTCGACACCCTCACCGGCAATATGGATCAGCTCACAGGCCATCCATCTTGCAGGCGCTTTCAGCGGCGGTGCCGTACGCCTTGTCGATGCCGGCGGCGTCGTTGGGCAACTCCGCCTTGACGTCGAAGTAGTCCCACTTGTCGGTGATCTTCGGCTTGATGCCGGCGACCAGCAGGCTGTTGGTCATCTGGTGATCGAACTTGCGATAGCCAGCGGTGATCGGGCCACGCTTGACGCTCCAGTTCTCAAGCGCGTTGACGATGGCGCCGGCCTCGGTCGACTTCGCGGCCTCGATCGAGTCGAGCAGCGCCTTCATGCCCATCCAACCCATCCACGCCTTGTCGGCCGGCGGTCGGTTGTGCTTCTTCATGTAGGCTTCGGCAAACGCCTTCTCGTCCGGCGTATTGTTCGGGTTCTGGTAATACCAGGTCAACGTGAACAGCCCATCGGCGGCTTCCGGTCCGACGCCCCACAGATCAGTATTGCCGACCGCGATCTCGGCGAACGGAATCTTGCCGCGCATGCCGAGTTCGTTCCACTGCTTGAGGAACGTCGTCAGGTCGCTCGCCGCAATGCCGCCGATGACGACGTCGGGCTTGGCGGCGCGGATCTTCAAGATCAGCGACGAGTAGTCGGGCGTTCCGACCGGCACTTCGTCGGCCCCGACGATGCTGCCGCCGTTGGCCTTGTTATAGTCGGTGAATGCCTTCTTGATGTCCTGGCCGAAGGCGTAGGCGGCGGTCAGCGTGTACCACTTCTTGCCGATCCCCATGCAATAGGGCGCCAGCACATTAGTGTGCACGTCGACCGGCGGCTGCAGGCGGAAGGTGTACTTGTTGCATGACGTACCGGTGAGCGCGCCAGTGGCGGCGTTGGCCGCGACGTAGGGAACCTTCGCCTTCTTGGCGACGGCCGAGATGGCGAGTGCGAACGACGACAGCGCGCCGCCGACCATACCGACCACCTTATGCTCGCCAACGAGACGTTCGGCGTTCTGCTGCGCGCCTTGCGGATTGGGCTCGTCGAGCCAGACGATCTCGGCGGGGCGGCCGAGCAGCGTGTTGGCGCGCTGTTCGAGTGCGATCATGCCACCCTGCGCAAGATACTCGGCCTGATCGACGATCGAGCCGGTCTTGGCCCAGATCATGCCGATCTTCAATGGGTCGGCTGCAGCCGCATTACCGATATAAGGCATGCCAAGACGCGAAGCTGCGACCGCAGCGCCAGCACCGATGATCAAGCCGCGCCGGCCGACGCCAGCGCGCTTCGAACCAATAATCCTATTCCCACTCATCGCTCTCTCCTCGAGGTTCAATCCCTGGCGCGCGCCGCTGCCGGCGTCTTGCATATATTCTGCGGTCACCCCGCCATTGGCCAAGCGACAAGATCGTCGCTAGCATATCTGGAATTGGGTTCCAATTCGAAATTTTTGAAACTGGAATTCAATTCCGATATATCAGATATTGCCTCTCGCACGATCGAGCCCGCCGTGCTTGAAGTTGCCATCTATCAACGGATGACAGCGATGCCCAATACCAAGCCACTCGACGAGACCCCCGACGCCGATGGCAGCCCGAGCGGACTGCTCGAACGCACGCTCGGCATCCTCGAACTGTTGTCGCTCAACGCCCGCGGCCTACCCCTTTACGAGATCGCCGAGCGACTGCGCATTCCGCGCAGCGCCACGCACCGGGTATTGACGAGCCTTGTCGAGCACGGCTACGTGCGCCAGGAACGTCACCAGGGCGCATACATGCTCACCGCCAAGATCGCCTCGCTCGCCTTCACGTTTCCTCGCCGGCAGCGGCATCACCGATCTCGCCCAACCGATCCTCGACCGTCTGGCCGCCGATAGCGGCGAACTCGTCAGGCTGGCCATGGTCGACGGCCGCAAGCTGATCTGGGTGGCAAAGTCGCAAGGCGCCCAATTCGGCCTGCGCTACGATCCCGACATGGGCCAGGAGGCACGTCTGTCCTGTTCGGCGAGCGGTATCGCTTGGCTCTCCTGCCTGCCCGAGAGACGAGGCGTTGGCGCTGGTTGACAAGCAGGGCTACGGCTCGCGATCGGAGTATGGACCCAAGGCGCCGCAAACACCGCGCGCATTGTTGAAATACACCCGCCTCGCGAAGAAGCGCGGCTTTTCGCTGGTGGTGCAGACCTACTCACCCTGGATGAACACGATCGCCGCCCCGATCCGCAGCCCATCGACCGGCGAAGTAACCGGCACGGTGAATGTCGCCGGCCCGCACATGCGACTGACCGAACCCCGCATGCTTGAACTGGCGCCGCTGCTGGTCGACGCCGCGCGCGAGTTGTCGATGGCGACCCTTTCATCTCCCGCATTTGCCGGCCGCAGGAGTGGCGGCAACTTCTTCATCGCATAGGCGACGTCAGCCACCGCGGCATAATTACGCCTTCGGCCGGAATGCCTTGCATCGGGCCGGATCGGTATCAAGACGCGCGCCGCCGATCAGATCGATGCAATAGGGGACGGCCGCGAACACCGCATCGAGGCAGGTGCGGATCGCCGACGGCTTGCCGGGCAGGTTGATGATCAGCGAACTACCGCGGGTACCGGCGAGTTGACGCGACAGGATTGCGGTCGGCACTTCTTTCAAGCTCGCCATTCGCATCGCCTCGCCGAAACCTGGCAGCAACCGGTGGCACACCGCCATGGTCGCTTCCGGGATTACGTCGCGCGGTGCCGGACCGGTGCCGCCGGTGGTCAGGATCAGCGGACAATTCTCGACATCGGCGAGGTCGATCAAGCAGGCTTCGAGGATCGCCCGGTCGTCGGGTACAATGCGTTTCACGCCCCGCCATGGCGTCGTCAGCACCTCGGCCAGATAGGACTTCGATCCCCGGCCCGCCCTTGTCCTCGTAAATTCCGGCTGCCGCCCGGTCCGAACTGACGAGAATGCCGATGGGGATGAGCGACATGGCGATGGTTATCCTCGCGAGCTTCCTATAGATCCGAGCCTTGCATGATCGTCGCCACCCATCGATGATCGCGATCAACAATCCGCCGACCTTTAGGAGCGCTCTCCATGCCCGTCAAACTCGGCTTCGTCGGCTTCGGCATCATGGGCGAACGGCTGCTGCGGGCAGCGCTCAACCACGACAAGGCCGCGATCGCGATCACCGGCATCTATGATCCTAGCCCGGCGGCCACGGAACGTCTTCGCGCTATTGACCCGGGCCTCGTTTGTTACCCAACCGCCGCCGCCGTGATCGCCGCCTCAGATGTCCTGCACATCGCCTCGCCACCACGGAGCCACCTCGCCTACCTCGACGAATGCGCAAACGCCGGCAAAGCCGCGTTGTGCGAGAAGCCGCTCGCGACCGACGTCGACGCTGCCACGGCGGCGGTGGCGAGCCTGAAAGCACGCGGCGCCCGCGTCGGCGTCAACTTTCCGTTCGCATCGTCGTTCGCCGTCGACCAGATCAAAACCTGGATGCGCGATGGCGTCGTCGGCACACCACAGCGCATCGACATCGAACTCGCCTTCGCCAACTGGCCGCGCAGTTGGCAGATGGATGCCGTGAGCTGGCTCGATGCACGGCCCGAAGGTGGATTTACCCGCGAGGTCGGCTCGCATTTCCTGTTCCTGTCGCGGCGGCTGTTTGGGCCGTTGCTACTTGCCAATGCCATCTGCCGCTATCCCGAAACCGGCCGCAGTGAACGCGCCATCGATGCAGGACTGACGGCAGGCGAACTGCCGGTGCACCTTGCCGGCAACGTCGGTGCCACTTCGAAGGACGACCACAACACCTGGACCCTCTCCGGCACTGAAGGCCGCATCCGCCTGCGTGACTGGTCGATCGCCGAACGCGAGGTCGATGGCGAGTGGCAGACCCCGGCCGATGCGTTGCCGAACGAGAAGATCCGCCCGCTGGTACTCGCCCGCCAACTCGACAAGGTCGCGGCCCTGACGCGCGGCGAGGCCACCACCCTCGCCACCCTCGACGAAGCCCTCGACGTGCAGCGCGTCGTCGAGGCGATCCTGCAGGCTGAAATCGCCTAAAGCAGCCGAGCACCGAAATTGCGCTCCGTGTCCATTTCCGGGCGAAGGCGACCTGACGGCTTGGCGGCATCGCCACCGGTGCGAGCGAGAAACTTTCCGCTACCGGCGCTGGCATTGAGCTTGCCATCATCGACGATCACCGCGCCGCGCCGTAGCACCGTTTCCGGCCACCCCTTTATGCGGCGGCCGGCATAGGGCGTGTACCTGGTGCGGTCGTGAATGAGATCGTCGGCTAGCGTGACTTCGCGATCCGGATTCCACAGCACCACGTCGGCATCGGCGCCAATCGCAATCTGCCCTTTGCGGGGCGCCAGGTTGTAGATCCGAGCCGGTGCCGTCGAGGTCAGCTCGACGAACTTCTCGAGCCCCATGCGGCCCTTCGAGACCATCGCGTCGAACAGCAGCGGCAACCGCAATTCCAAACCCGGCAAACCGTTCGCTACCTGTTTGAAGTTGGGATTGGGTCCGGCGCGCAGCTTGCCGGTCTCGTCGTAAGCATAAGGCGCGTGATCGGACGTAATCGTCTGCAGATCGCCGAGTTCGAGTGCCCGCCACAGCGCTTCCTGATCGGTCGCCTCGCGCGGCGGCGGCGAGCACATCCACTTCGCGCCCTCCGCACCCGGCTTGTCGAGATCGTGACGCGTCAGGAAAAGATATTGCGGGCAGGTCTCGGCGAACACCTTGAGGCCCTCGCCCCGCGCGCGCCGGATGATCGCCGCTCCCTCGGCGGTGGATACATGGAAAATCATGATCGGCTGATCGATCAGCGCGGCCATCGCGATCACGCGCTCGAACGCCTCGCACTCGGCGAGACGCGGATGCGAGATCGCGTGATACTTCGGCGCCGTGTACCCTTTGGCCAGCAACCGCTTCACCATCCAGGCGATCATGCCGTGGTTTTCGGCGTGCAAGCACAGCAGCGCATTGTTCTCTCGCGCGGTCAGCAGCAGGTCCATCAACCCTTCGTCCTCAACCTTGAGGCGGTCGTAGGTCATGAACACTTTCACCGAGGCGTGGCCCGCCTTCAGCAGTGCCGGCAGATGCTCCGAGACCAGTTCCGGCGTCGGGTCGGAGATGATCAGGTGGAAGGCGTAGTCGATGATCGCGCCCTTGCGTGCGAGCGCCGCATAGTCCTCGACGACCTTCGGCAACTGCATGCCGACGTGCTGGGCCGCGAACGAGATCACCGACGTCGTGCCACCGTAAGCCGCCGAGGCAGTGGCGCTCTCCCAGGTGTCGGCATTCATTATGCCGGCCGCCGATAGCTGCTCGATGTGGGCATGACTGTCGATGCCACCCGGCAATACAAGCTTGCCCTTGGCGTCGATTTCCCGGCGACCGGGCGGCAACGTCAGCCCCAGTGCCGCGATCGTCTCGCCGATGATACCGACGTCGGCGCGCATGGTGCCTGTGGACGTCGCAACCGTGCCACCGCGCACGACAATGTCATAGACCGGGTTTGCCATCTGGTTCTCGCTTCGCTTGAGACGACTGGACATCGCCCGCCGATCAGGCTCTGATTGCTTGATCAGAAGAGGTGCACAGATGTCCCGCCGCCGCAAGATCCTCGTCATCAATCCAAACTCGAACGACGCTGTAACCCGAGGGCTCGATGAGGCGCTGCGGCCACTCGCATTCGCCGAAGGTCCAGAGATTTCCTGCATAACACTGACTGAAGGCCCGTTCGGCGTCGAAACCCAAGCCGACAGCGACAGCGTCGCCATGCCACTGCGCCGCATTGTCGAGGCCCGCAACGACGCCGACGCCTTCATCATCGCCTGCTATTCAGATCCCGGCATCCATGTCTGCCGCGAGGGCACGACACGGCCCGTATTCGGCATCGCCGAGTCGGGCGTGCTGACGGCGCTGGCGCGTGGAGACCGCTTCGGCGTCATCGCCATCAAGCAGCGCTCGATCCGCCGTCACATCCGCTACCTGCGACAAATGGGGCTGATGGACCGCCTCGCCGGCGAACGGCCGCTGGAGATGAGCGTCGCCGAGACGCAGGCGGGGGAAAAGACGCTCGCCAAGATGATCGAAGTCGGGCGGCAGTTGAAGGATCTCGACGGCGCTAGCGTCATCGTGATGGGCTGCGCCGGTATGGCGCGTCATCGCGCCCATCTCGAAGCCGAACTCGGCATCCCGGTAATCGACCCAACCCAAGCCGCCGTCGCCATGGCGATCGGCGCGATCATGGTTTAGCCGCTCATCCTGTTTTCCAATCGGCTTACCAAACGCACCGCCGGCCACAGCAGGATGAGGTAGATGATCGCCGCCAGCATGATCGGTGAGGCGTTGTAGGTTACCGATCGCGCCATCTCGGCCGAGTACAGCAACTCCTGGAACGACACCACCGACGCCAATGCCGTGAGCTTCACGACTTCGAGCGTGTTCGAAGCGAGGTCGGGTAGCACATTGCGCACCGCTTGCGGCAGTACGACATGCGCGAAGGCTTGCCCAACCGACAAACCCGTCGAGCGCGCCGCATGCCATTGTCCCTGCCCCACGCTCTCAATGCCGGCGCGCAGGATCTCGCCATAGAAACTCGACGTGTTGAGAAAGAACGCGATTGCCACCGCCGTGAACGGCGACAGGCGGATGCCAGCGAACGGCAGTGCCGAATAGATCATCACCAATACCACTAGCGGCGGCACGGCGCGAAACAGGTCGACGTAAAGCGCAACCAGGATGCGCGCGATACGCGAGTTCGAGGTGCCGAGCATGGCGACGCCGAGGCCACCGACAAAGCCCAATGGGATCACCACCGCGCACAGCAGCAACGTGTATCCGAGCCCGCGCATCATCAGCGGAAAGGCTTGGCCCATGATCTCGATGTTGAAGAACTGCTGGATCAGCGCGTCCATGTCAGGCTCGCTTCCAGGCAAAGCGGGTCTCGATCCAGCGGCCCGCCATGACGATCGGCATGAACAGGATCAGATACCCGATGGCGGCCAGTGTCAGCGGCGTCGCGTTGCCGGAAAACGACACAGCGGTCGTTGCCTGATTGAGAATCTCCGGCACACCGATGACGGTGCCGAGCGCGGTGTTCTTTATGATTGCAATCGTGCGGTTGGTCAGCGGTGGAATGGTTAGCCTTATCGCCTGCGGCAGGATCACAAACAGCAACGCATCGAGGAAACTCAGACCGGTCGAGCGCGCCGCCTGCCATTGCCCGGTTGGAACCGAAGTAATGCCGGCCCAGAATATTTCCTCGGCGAAGGCAGCGAGCACCAGTGTCAGCACCAGCCACAGAACGACAAAAGCCGACAACGTCAACCCGACATTGGGCAAGCCAAAATAGCACAGCAACACCAGTACCAGCGGTGGCAGCGCCCGAAACACATCGGCGAACACCACGATCGGCCACGTCAGGATGCGCAGCTTGAAACTGCGCAGCACCGCCAGCAGAAGTCCAAGCCCAAGTCCGCACACGACCACCGCGACCGCGACTTCCATGGTCTTCACCATGCCGCTCAGGATGTCGGGAATGAAGCGGACGACCAGCTCCGGCTTGAAGAACGTGTCGATGAAACCGGCCGCGATCGCCATCCCACTAGCCCCCCATGCGGGCGAGAAATGCACGTGTGCGGGCAGTCTTCGGGCTTTCGAACAGTTCGGCCGGCGTGCCCTGTTCGATAATCTGGCCGTCCTCCATGAACACGATGCGGTCGGCAGCCTCGCGCGCGAACCGCATCTCGTGGCTCACCACCACCATGGTCATGCCGCCCGCTTTCAGGGCCCGCATCGCCTCCAAGACCGAGCCTACGAGTTCGGGATCGAGCGCCGAGGTCGGCTCGTCGAACAGTACGATCTTCGGTTCGAGCGCTAGTGCGCGGGCGATGCCGACACGCTGCTGCTGGCCGCCGGACAATTCGTTCGGATAGCTTGTGGCCTTGTCGGCTAAGCCCACCCGCGACAGGGCATCGAGACCAATGGCCTCGGCCTCGGCGCGGGATTTCTTGAGGACTTTGCGCAAGGCGAGCGTGACGTTGCCCAGCGCCGTCATGTGCGGATAGAGGTTGAAAGCCTGGAACACCATACCCAGTCGCTGACGCAGCGCATTGAGATCGGCGGTGCGCGACGTCACTTCCTGGCCGTCGAAAAAGATCTGGCCGCCGTCCGGCTCCTCCAACCGATTGCAGCAGCGCAGTAGCGTCGACTTGCCCGAGCCGGAGGGTCCGATCAGAAACACCAATTCCTGCGGCGCGACCACAAGATCGATGCCCTTCAGCACCTCCTGTTTACCGAAGCTCTTGCGCAATCCGCGAACGTCGAGCAGCGGGGCCTTATTCGTCATGACGGCGCGCTGCCCTCGTCTTCCATCACGAGCATTTCGGCTCGCGCGGCGTCGCATCATGGCCCGGCATACCGGGAACGCCAGCGCCCGGGAACGGCGTCACCGCTGCCGAGCCCGCCGCTGGCTTGATGCCGAACCACTTCTCATGCAGCGTCGACATCGTGCCATCCTTTTTGATGCATTCGATGGCGCCATCAATTTCGTCGCGCAGCTGAGTCTGGTCCTTGCGCAGCGGCGCAGCCCAGACGAGGCCGGTCGAATGCAGGTAGGACAGTTCGAGCTGCGGGTTGATCTTGGCGGCATAGGCGCCGACCGTATTGCCGGTGATGTTGGCCGCCGCCCGTCCAGATAATACCGCCTGCACTGCATCCGATTGGGTGCCGAAACTCTCCACGGTCCAACCGATCTGCGCTTCGAGACCACGCGCCCAGCTATCGTAGGCCGAACCCTTGTTGACTGTGACGACCTTGCCCTTGAGCTGTTCAAGTTTGCCGATCTTCTCGGCCCCTTTCTTCACCAGGAACTGGAAGTCGGTGTTGAGATAGCCCTCGGTGAATAACAGGCTATCGGCGCGTTCCTTGGTGACTGTCACCGGAGCAGCCACAAAATCGAGCGTGCCGGCGGCAAGTGCCGGCAGGATGCCGGAGAACTGGGTCGCCTGAATCTCAACCGGCCGCTTCAGCCGCTTACCGATCTCCTTGGCGAGGTCGACGTTGAAGCCTTGCACGCCGCCCGCCATGTCGGGGAAGGCATGCGGCGCGAAGGTACCGTCCACCGCGGTCTTCAGCGGCTGCTGCGCCATGGCCGGAACAGGCGCCAGCATCAGGAATGAAATCGCTGCAAACCACCGCTTCATGAGATCCCCCTTCAGGTATCGACGAATTCCACCGTAAGGTTGGCACGGATTGCGCGCCGTAGGGAATAGCTTGCGCAGCGGAAGTCTATGGCATCGTGCCCGAAACCAAGGCACACTTCGCTGTCCCCGCCCCTCGATCCCTGAGACCGATATCCATGACCCAGCTCGGCCCCGATGCAAAAGGCGTCTACATCATCTCCGCGACGCCGTTCACCGACGACGGGGCGATCGATTTCAAGAGCACGAACCGGCTCGTGGACTACTATCGCGAGATTGGGGTCGATGGCATTACCATCCTCGGCATGATGGGCGAGGCGCCGAAACTCGATGGACCGGAAGCGCTGCAATTCACCACCGAAGTGGTGCGGCGGGCAGGCAACCTGCCGGTCATCGTCGGCGTATCGGCACCGGGCTTTGCTGCAATGCGCAGTCTCGCGCGCGGGGCGATGGATGCAGGCGCCGCAGGAGTGATGATCGCGCCACCGGCAACCGCCAGGACCGACGACCAGATCGTCGGCTATTTCGCCCAGTCCGCCGACGCCATCGGCGCCGACGTGCCGTTTGTTATCCAGGACTATCCGCTGGCGTCCGGCGTTGTTATGAGCGTCGGCGTGATCGAGCGTATCATCACCGGCAATCCATCGTGCGCGATGCTGAAGCACGAGGACTGGCCGGGTCTCGACAAGCTCGCAGGCATCCGCCGCGCCGAAGCCGAACGAGGCCTGCGCCGCGTACCGATCCTGTGCGGCAACGGCGCGCTGTTTCTCGATTTCGAGCTTACCCGTGGCGCCGACGGTGCAATGACCGGCTACGCCTTTCCCGAGTTGCTGGTACGGATGTGCTCAGCCAGAACGAGCGGCGACCTCAAACGCCTACACGACCTGTTCGACGCCCATCTGCCGCTGATCCGATACGAACAGCAGCCAGGCGCTGGCCTTGCGGTGCGCAAGTATGTTCTGCAAAAGCGCGGGCTGATCGCTTCGGCAGCTCAGCGCAAACCGGCGAGCCCCATGTCCGAGGCGACCCGGCTTGAGGTGGATTTCCTGATCGACCGCGTTCTGGCGCGCGATACCGAAATTCGCCTCATGGCTTAGCCGGATAGAGCAGCCGGCGCATGTCATGCTCGGCGGTGAAGCCGAGATTTGCCTCGGCTGCGGTGAGATCATAAAGCGGTGCGAACGGGTTCTCGGCATAGACCTGCCGGTGTTTCACGTCGGGGCGGCAGCCGGTCTGGTCGGCAATGCGTTCGAGTGTCGGTTCCGGTGCAAGCGTAGTGTGGCCACAAATGAAATAAGGCCCAAAGCCGGGACTCGTCGCTTGCAACGCCAGCCGATAAGCGCGGGCCAGATCACGCGGATCGACATAATGCCACATGGGCCCGCCGCCCGCCGGCTGACGGCCACCGGCCGCCGGTCCCTTGTAGCCCTTGGGGTCGGCGGCGCGCGCCTTCACTTCGCATTCGAATTCAGGATAGAGCACGTACACCGGCCGCAGCACCACCACCTCAAGTTTGCCACGGTCAGCGAAACTGCGGCCCATCTCCTCGCACAGCTTCTTACTGAGCGCATAGGCGTCGGTCGGCCGCAACGGATGCTCGACATCGACCGGCAGGTAGGAAGGCGGGATCATTGCGCCCTCGCGCACGGTGTAGCCGACGACCGAGTCGCTCGACGTCAGGATCACACGGCGTACGCCAGCGCGCTCGGCTGCCTCAAGCACATTCCAGGTGCCGGTGACGTTGGTGTGGATGATCTCATGACCGGCGCCGCTCCAGATATTGGGGCGCGCGGCGATGTGGATCACGGCATCCTGGCCAACCATCGCAGCGGCCACCACCGCCGGATCCTCGATCGCACCGCGCGTGTAGGGGATGGTGCCCGGATCGGGAGCGAGGTCGAGCCCGGACACTTGCGCGCGGTCCTGCAGTTCGCGCACCACATAGCCGCCGAGCAGGCCGCCGGCACCGGTCACCAGCACGTTCTTGAAGCGCATTGGCATGCTCCCTGTCACGGTATGATCCGCGCCTCGCGATACTGCGTGAACTGGGTGAAGTACATTTCACGCGAGTCCCGCATTTCGTGAAAGCCAGCCAACCGCAGTCGGCTATTGCTCGACATCACATCATAGCCCTGCCGAAACACAAAATCGGCGAAGCCCCACAGCGCCACGTCGTCGAGCCTGGTCGGCTTCAGGCCGTGACGGGCGACAATGCGATCCCATACCGGCCCCTTGTCCTTCATCCAGTCCGCCAGGATAAGCGGACGCACCGAACCCGCCTTCAAGCCGAAGTATTCGGCAATCTGCGGCCACAACCGATCCCAACGGTAAACATCGCCGTTGGTGATGTTGAACGCCTGATTGTGACAGTTGGGCGATGTCGCCATGAATGCCATCGAGCGTGCCAGCAGTGAAGCGTCGGTCACCTCGGTCAGCGCATGGTAGTGTCCCGGCTGGCCGGGGAAATCGAATGCCACGCCCAGTTCCCGGCAGATCGCGGCATAGGCGCCGATGATCGATACCAGATTGCGCGGCCGCTCTGGCGCGAAGTCGCACACCACGTTCGGACGCGACGCCGACCACGTCCACTTTTTGCCCCGCTGCCGGCTCCGCAGCAGGTCTTCCTGATCGTAGTAGAAGTTCGGCGGCATGTGGCGCGCGTCGTCTTCCTCGGCGGGAGTGGGAAATGGCCCCAAGTGAATGCCGTACCACTTGGCGCCTTCGACCAGATGAATGTGCTCAAGCTTCGGACACGACGCCTCCAACCCGTCGACCATGTGGCGCAGCATCGCTTCGTTCTCTTCGACGCTCTCGACGCCGCCCTCACCATGCCTGGCTCGTGAGCAGTAGAACGCGTGCGTGATGGTGCTCTCCTTGGCCAGCGCCTTGCCGACACCAGCCCCGTCGAACAGGTCGACCGAAATGTAGCGGGCCAATTTCGAGGGCGCCGGCAAGGTGCGGCACAAGCCGATCACGTCCCAGCCGGAAGCGGCAAGATGTTCGACCAGGCGCTTCGATACCGCCCCCGTGGCACCTGCGATCAGGGCTGTCTTGCGCGATGTCGTCATTGGCTCACCCGTGCTCCCTAAACGAATTCGACATGCGGGCGGCTATCGCGCGCGCATGTCGACGATAGTACAGGGATGGGTGACGCAAACACCACGGCTCGCCAGCGTATGGGAGCCATGCTTTCGAAAGACCGGGGTCGGCGCCCCCACGATCCGTTAGTTCGCTATCTTGACCTCAGTCTGGTTGGCGAGGCGAAAATCAGCCGGGGTAGTACCGACGACCGCAGTATTGAACAGTTCCGGGCGAATGGCGAGCCTGGTCGCGGCCATGATATCGGCGGCCGTGATCTTGGCGAGTTCACCCGCATAGTCGTCGAGAAAGGTGATCGGCAGATCGTTGCGCACCATCCACAGCACCTGCCCGACCAGCTTGTCGTTGGTGTCGAGGCCGAGGAAGAAGCTGCCCAGGAACGAAGACTTTGCGGCCTGCACTTCCTCTTCAGTCGGTCCGTCGGCGAGGAAGCGGCCAATCTCGCGCCGGGTCTCGTCGAGCGCACTTTGCACATTGTCCGAGCCGGCGCCGAATGCCGCAGTGAACACACTCGCCGCCGCCACATCGTAACGCTGCGACTGGATGGCGTAGACGAGTCCGCGCTTCTCACGCACCTCACGAAACAGCCGGCTGGTGAACCCGCCGCTCAGGATCTGGCTACCGATATCGAACGCCAGCGACTGGCGCCAGTCGAGACGCTGCGCGACATTGCCCAGCATCACGACGGTCTGCGGGATCTCCATGCGGACGAGCTTCTCGCCCGCCGCCTGCGCCGGTAGTGCCGGATAGGGTGCCACGTCGGTCTTGGCCGGCAGGTCGGCGAACAGCTCGTCCAGTAGCGGCGCCAGTTCCCCAGCGGTAATGTCGCCGGCAACCGCGATCTTGAGATTGTTGCGGGCGAACGTGCGATCACGGAACGCCTTGGCGTCGGCAGGAGTAAGCCGCTTCAGGCTCTCAAGGGTGCCGTAGACCGGAGTTGCTAGCCGAGTGTCGCCGAAGTAGCGCGCACTCAGGTGGTTCGACGCAATCGAGCCCGGCGACTGCAATTCGGCGGTCAGCGATGCTTCGTAATGGCGACGACCGCGGTCGAACGCATCTTGGTCGTAGCGCGGCTGGTGCATCGCCTTGCGCAACAGGGCGAAGGCTTCCGCACGGTGCGCCGATGGCGTCGTGAACGTCACGTTGATGCCGGTAAAGTCGGCGCCCGCCACAATGTTTACCCCGATCCGCTGGCGCACGCTGGAGAACGTGTCGCTGTTCATGTCGCCGGCACCTTCGTTGAACAGCCAGGCAGCAAAGTGAGCGACGCCATATTTGTCTTTCGGCTCCGCGAGCAATCCACCCGCGAAGCTGAATTGCATCGAGATCAGGCCGACCTCGTGGCTCTCGATCAGCCAGGCTTCCAAGCCGCCCGGACTGGTCACCTTGCTGACCGGCGTGGCGGCGTTCGCCGGCACCAAAGTGGCGACCAATAGGCCGGCGCCGAGCAGTGCCCCGCCGACCCAGCGGACGGCATTCGAAAGGGACGCGAAAGTTGACATGTCACGATGCTCCGATCTGATGGTTTGAGTTGCCTTGGCTGGGTTTCAATTGGCCGATGAAGTCTTGGTTGCGATATCGGCGGGCTTGGGCGTCAGGACGCCGGTGACGTGGCGGCTCTGGGTGAGGATGCGCTTGCCGATGCGTTCGACGTCGGCGCGGGTGAGGCTCGCGACGTCCGCTTCCAATGCTTCGACATCGGCGATCGAGCGACCATCCATCAGCAATGAGCCATAAGTCTGTGCGCGGTCGTAGACGTTGTCGCGCCGGTAGGCGCTGGTGGCCAGGAACCGGTCTCTGATCTCGTCGAATTCATCCTGAGTGACGCCGTCGCTGGCGAGATCGGAAAGTACCTTATCGAAGGCCG
Source organism: uncultured Alphaproteobacteria bacterium (assembly GCA_963732635.1). GTDB lineage: Bacteria > Pseudomonadota > Alphaproteobacteria > Rhizobiales > Hyphomicrobiaceae > JAKFWF01. The sequence goes on along the minus strand of CAVTAL010000019.1, from coordinate 281,148 downwards.
GTTCAAGATCGGATGCCGTGACACCGACATGGCCCGACGCCGCGCATTCGAACATGCTCGCCTGCGGATCGAAGTTGAAACCGCAGCTGACGCCGGTCGCCTTGGTCTGCTCGTTGACTAGCCGGCGGTGCATGCGGCTGGTGATGCCACCACCGGCAATATAGCCGAACAAGATCGCGGCATTGGCCTCGCGTCGCGGCATCGGCTGCACGCCCGGCACCACATACGAACGACCGACACGTACCGTGGTCGCCCGCTCGTGAGATGCTTCATACCGTTGATTGGGGCCGTCGATCTGCAAACGCCCCGCCACGCGGTCAGCCAGCACGGCGCGCTGCGGAATGCGGCCATAAATCGAGGCCGTCAACGTCCGCGCCTCCGCATCACTTACATCACCGGCGATCACCACGGTCGCCCGGCGCGGATCATAGAACCGCTCGTAGAAGCGCTGTGCCGTGGCACCGGACAACGCCTTGATCTCGGCTTCCGTTCCGATCGTGGTGCGCGCGCGCGGATCTTGCCCGTAAAGTGCCGCCCGCACCTCTTTGTCGAGCGCAATCGAAATCCCAACTTCCTTGCGCCGGAATTCCTCCAGCACCACCGCGCGCTCGCTGGCGACATCGGCATCGTCGATGCGTAAGTTGGCCATCCGGTCGGCTTCCATCGCCATGATCTCAGCCAGCGCCGACTTCGGCAACCGCTGGAAGTACTTGGTAACGTCCATCGATGTGGTGGCATTATGCGCGCCACCGCGACGCATCACGAAGTGGTCGAATTGACCCTTGGGATAGGCGGCGGTGCCCTTAAACATCATGTGTTCCAGATAGTGGGCGACGCCATGCTCGTCCGGCCCCTCGTCCGCCGCCCCGACGGCATACCAGACCATGTGCGTCACCACCGGCACGCGGTGGTCAGGAATGACGACGACACGAATGCCGTTGTCGAGCCTGAATTCGGTGACCGGCGAAGCGGCCTGTGCCTTCGATACCGTTGGCGGAGCCAATTGTGCCTGTGTTGCAGGCACAATTGCAGTCATGGCGACAGCCAGGGCCAGTGCCGCTGGGAGCGCGAGGCGCATGCCGCGCGACCATGTCGCTTCTCTGCTCATGCGGCGATCTCCGAATACCGATGGACCAGCCCACTGCTTGACAGCCGCTTGTGGCATCCTGAACCTCGCCCATCCCTGGCCCGCCGCCACTGCTTGAGTGTGGTCTCGTTTGCTGGTTCTGGTCATGTTCGCTCTCTCACCTAGGACATACCAATGTCCAGTGTGTCGCCGCGCCCCACGGAACGGTTCAATGGCAACGAACGATTTCGCCCAGTCGCAGCTAATCCCTGCGCAAAAGCACGGCGTCAATGTCGATGCGGACTTCGTCGGACACCATTGGAATGCCGCGCTTCATGCCGAATTCGCTGCGCAATACTTTGGTGGTGGCGGAGAAACCAGACACCCACTTGCCCTGATAGGTCGGGTTTGACGCCGCCAAGGGATGCTCGCCGGTAAAGTTCCAGGTGGTGCTCAGGATTACCGGCTTCGTGATCCCCATCAGTGTCAGTTCGCCAGCAACGTCGCCGGTGCGTTCACCGGTTTTGGTGATGCCAGTGCTGCGGAACGTGATGCGCGGATTGCCGGTGGCTGCAAAGAAATCGGGCGACTTCAACAGGTCGTCGAATTCCCGTGCGCCGGTCGACACACTGTTGGCTCGAATCCACAGCTCGATCTTGCCGGCCTCTGGTTCGGTCGGCGAAAATTCGAGCGCACCGTCCATTTCCGTGAACCGGCCGGATCGCCGCGACAATCCGAGATAGTCCCAGCTGAAGCGGATCTCGGTGCTCTGCTTGTCGAACACCCAGGTGTCGGCGACGGCCGGCACGACGTCGACGAGCGCGAGGCAACTTGCCAAGGCGGCGAGTGCGAAATTACGAATTGCGGTGTGTCTCATGCGAGGCGTTATAGGCCGGCTGCCATCCCGCCGTCGACTGCTAGCTCGGCGCCTGTGACAAATGCGCTCTCATCGGAAGCGAAAAACAGCGCCGCCGACGCCACGTCATCGGGCGTGCCGAACCGTCGCAGCGGCGTCTTGTCAATCAGCGCCTTGGCAATCGGCGGATTGCGAAGATAGCGATCGGTCAGCGCGGTATCGATGAAACCTGGGGCCAGAGCGTTTACGCGGATGCCGAACGGTGCGTATTCGACCGCCAATGCGCGCGTCAACGCCGAAACCGCGCCCTTGGTGGCGGAATAGCCGGCCAACTGCCGCATGCCGCGATGCCCCATGATAGAGGCGACGTTGACGAGTGAGCCACGACCCGACGCCTTGAGCAATTCGAAGCCATCGCGTGCTATCCTCATCACCCCGTCGAGATTGACCTCTCGGATCTTGGTCCAATCCGCATCCGACATGTGGCGGAAATCGCCGCGCACGTTGAGGCCGGCGTTGTTGATCACAACGTCGAGCCGCCCATGCGCTGCGGCAATCATGCGGAACGCCGACTGCACGTCCTGCCCGCGTGACACGTCGAGGTTAAGTGCGGCGGCCGAATAGCCCGCCGCCGTGATGCGCTCGGCGACGGAAGTGGCCGCCGTACCATCGACATCGCTGACGAATACAGTCGCACCCTCGGCCGCGAACCGCATTGCCATGGCACTACCGATGCCGGCCCCCGCCCCCGTCACCAACGCGATTTTTTCCTTGAGCCGCAACTTGAACCTCGCATGTTTGCCGAGAGCGGCGTCACCGTCCCTGGACTGGCGGCATATTACCCTTCCCAAACAGCTGTCGCACCACGAAAAAAGGGCCGCCTTGAAAGGCGGCCCGAAGGCAAGACAGGGACAGGGGACTTCATCTCTGAACGTCGAGGCTTACCAGCCCCAACGACGGTTGCGGCGGGTCTCGCTGTCGTGGCGCTCCTGGTAGATGTGGCGGCTGGCGCTCTCCTGCGCACGGCGGATCTGGTCGTGCTCCGAGCGGCTGACGTGACCATCGGCCTTGGCGCGGCTTTCCAAATGCTCGATGCGGCGCTGCTCGGCCTGCAGACCGGCGGCTTCGCGGCGGGTCAGCGAGCCGTCGCGGACACCCTGATGAATACGGGCGGCTTCGCGCGCCTGAGCGGCGTCGATATCCCGGGTTGAGGTGCCGTAGGCATTGGCTGCGCCGGCGCCGGCGGCGATCATAACGAGGGCAAGAACAGTGCGCTTCATGACGGAGGCTCCAGGCGTTCTGGGCGCGACCATCGCGCCGTTGATATCGAGGACACTAGTATCCGGCCGCTGAACCCATTCTGAACCTCTGCGTCATCTACCGTTCATCTGGCGACGACGGCCAATATCGTCATGCTATTGGTCCGCGCACCCTACGAAAGTCCGAGCTCTGACCGCAAAGTCGATTGATAGAACGCAAACTGGACCGCCACGCCACCGCGATAAAATCATCCCCAAAGCCTGCTCCATGGGAGGACAAATGAGGATCGCATTCCTCGCCGACATTCACGCCAATCTCGAAGCCCTGCGGGCCTGCCTGGTGGATGCTCAAGCGCGCGCCATTGACCGCTATGTCTACCTTGGCGACATCGTCGGCTATGGCGCCGATCCCGGCGCCTGCGTCGACATCGTCGCCGAAGCCTGCGAGCATGGCGCCTCAGCACTGCTGGGCAACCACGATCAGGCCGTCATCAAGTCCGAATTCAAGCTGAACGATGCCGCCCAGATCGCCATCACCTGGACGCAATCAAAGCTCGATGCGGCGCAGAAAACGTTCCTCGCCGGCCTGCCGCTGACGATCACCGACGGCGAACGGCTGTTCGTGCACGCCTCGGCGCAATCGCCGGCAGCCTTTCCTTATATCCACAGCCTGCGGGAGGCGAGCGACAGCCTGATCGCGACACCGGCTAAATTGACGGTTTGCGGCCACGTCCACGATCCAGCGCTTTATCACATCGCCGTTACCGGCAAGGTGATGGGCTTCATTCCGATTGCGGGGACGCCGATCCCACTGTCGTCGCAGCGACGCTGGCTCGCCGTGATGGGTTCCGTCGGCCAGCCGCGCGATGGCAATCCAGCCGCCGCCTACGGCATTCTCGATACCCGGACGGCGGAGATCACTTACGTGCGCGTACCCTACGACATCGATGGCGCGGCAGCCAAGATCCGCGCAGCCGGGCTGCCGGACACCCTATGGAAGCGATTGAGCGTGGGACGTTGAGGCATGGCGACTTACAAACTTGAGCCGGGACAGATCGTCGACGGCTTTACCATTGGCCCGAAGGTCCATCAGGGCGGCATGGCGGTGTTCTACGAGGTCACCCACGCCGACCACGACATTGCGCTACTGATGAAGGTGCCGATCATGGCCGAGGGCGAGGACCCGGCCGCCATCGTCGGCTTCGAGATGGAGCAGATGATCCTGCCCCGGCTGTCGGGCGCACACGTGCCGCACTTCATCGCCAACGGCGACTTCTCGGCGCAGCCCTACCTCGTCTATGAGCGCATCCTTGGCGAAACCCTAAAGCCGCTGATGCAAAAGCTGCCACTGCCGCCGGACTACGTCGCCCAGATCGCCGCCCGGACCGCCACTGCGCTGCACGACCTGCACAGCCAGCACGTGGTTCACCTCGACATCAAGCCATCGAACATCATCCTGCGTGAGGGCGACGGCGAGGTGGTGTTGATCGACTACGGCCTTTCGCATCACCTGCAACTACCCGACCTGATGGCGGAAGAATTCCGCGTGCCCTACGGCACCGCACCTTACATGGCGCCCGAACAGGTGTTCGGCATCCGCTCGGAGCCGCGCAGTGACCTGTTCGCGCTCGGCGTATTGATGTACTTCTTCACCACCGGCATCCGGCCGTTCGGCGATCCACAGACGTTGAAGGGGCTCAAGCGCCGCATCTGGTGGGATCCGACGCCGCCGCGCAAGCTCAATCCGAAGATCCCGACTTGGCTGCAGGAGATCATCCTGCGCTGCCTGTCGGTTGACCCGGAAGCGCGCCACCCGACCGCCGCCCAACTCGCCTTCGATCTGACCCACCCCGAACAGGTCCACCTGACGCCGCGCGCGACCAAGAACGCCCGCGACCCCATGAGCTTGCGCCTCAAGCGCCGCTTCCACCCGGAGGCGTTCCGTCCGGTGGTGCAGCGCGGTGAGCTGCTGGCAGCCAAAATCAATACGGCACCGATCATCGCCGTCGCCATCGACCTCGCCGAAAGCCACCAAGAGTTGACAGCCGCGCTGCGCAACACCGTCGAGCGCATCCTGTCGACCGTGCCCGACGCGCGCCTCGCCTGCCTCAACGTGTTGAAAACCAATCTGCTGACACCTGACCAGACCGTCGATGACAGCGGCCACAGCATCCACGTTCACCGGCTTGTGCAGCTCAAGGATTGGTCGCGCGACATGAAGGTTGCGCCCGATCGCATCAGCTATCACGTGCTGGAAGCCGTCGACGCCGGTGCCGCGATCCTCGACTACGTCAACGCCAACCGCGTCGACCACGTCGTGCTCGGCGCCCGCACCGACGCCCGTTTCCGCAACATCCTAGGCTCCGTCTCGATCGAGATCGTACAGAATGCACCTTGCACCGTGACGGTGGTGCGCAAACAGCGCAACGTGACGGTGGACGTGGGCGAGACAGCCATCGACTAACCCCGACAACCGAAAAGGGGCGCACTCCCCGCGAGGTGCGCCCCTTCCGATTGGGCCTGAGCCCAATCCGATTACCGGTGATTATACAGCCACCGGCGGTACCAGCTCTTCTGGCCGTCGTGACTTTCCTGCGAGATATGGCGGGCGGCGTTGACTTGCGCCTCACGGATGTTGCGGTATTCGCGCTTCGAGATGTGGCCGTCAGCCTTGGCGCGGTTCTCCATGTCCTGGATGGCGCGCTGCTCGGCCTTGAGATCGCGGTATTCGCGTCGGGTCAGATCGCCACTGTAGCGGCCCTGCTCGATGGCCGCGGCTTCGCGCGCCTGTACGCCGTTGATCTGCTTGTCGCCGTAGGCCGACGCGCCAGTGGCCGAGATAGCGAGACCGACGATGGCGGCGCCGAGGATGGTCTTCAGGTTCGAGGTCGTGACGGACATGATACACTTCCTGTGGGCTGGAGTTGGGGGCTGGAGTTGATTTCCATGATCACCGTTGAAAGTGATTTCAGAATGCGCCTCTTGCCTTGAACCCACACTGAACGTGCGGTTTATCGCCCGTTCATGCAGTCAATCCGCCCGCACCCACCGTCAAGGCGGCGAAATCCGTCGCTGTCCTGGACACATTTTGCGAACCCCGACATGCTCCGGCAGTTCGGTTAGAACATGGAGCACACACGCGAAATGCCGCCAATTTCGAAGAGCGAGGCACTGGCCCGCGTCCACCGCATCCTCGACAAGGTGCCGTTGATCGACGCCCACAACGACCTTCCGATCATCATCCGCAGCCGCGCCAATTGCGACGTCCGCGCCTTTGATCTGGCGAAATCGCACCAGGGTTACGACACCGATATTCCGCGCCTGAAGAAGGGGCGGCTCGATGCCCAGTGGTGGGCAGCATTCGTGCCGACCCGCGTCACCAATCCAGGCCTCGTGACGATGGAGCAGATCGACGTCGCACTGCAAATCGCCGCCGCCCATCCGGACGTGTTCCTGGCCGCGACCAAATCGAGCGACATCGCGCGAGCCAAGCGCGAGGGCAAACTCGCCTCGTTCGTCACGGTTGAAAGTGGCGTCGGGCTCGACAACTCGCTCGCGCCGCTGCGGGTCTGGTACGCCGCCGGCGTGCGCCTGATGACGCTGTGCCACAACGAAACCCTCGATTGGGTCGACAGCTCCACCGATGCGCCCCGCCATGGCGGCCTCGCCGACTTCGGCCGCCTTGTGGTGCGCGAGATGAACCGCCTCGGCATGATCGTCGACTGCGCGCATACCTCGAACGCCGCCCAGCACAACGTGCTCGATGTGTCGCGGGCGCCGGTGGTGTTCAGCCACATGAACGCATTCAGTCTGTGCAATCATCCGCGCAACGTCGCCGACGACATCCTCGGCCGACTGAAGACCAATGGCGGCATGGCGATGGTGACATTCGTGCCGTCGTTCATCAGCCAGGAACTGCGCGACTGGCAGCGGCCATTGACCGACCCGTTCGGCAAGGCGCCGCCCGATGCCGATCGCGCCGACTGGGTCGAGAAGCAGGCCCGCAAAACCGGGCCGGCACCGCGCGCCACCTTGGAACAACTGTGCGATCACATCGACTACATGGTGGCCCGCGCCGGCATCGACCACATCGGCATCGGCTCGGACTTCTTCGGTGGTCAGGTGCCGGATGGCCTCGAAGACGTGTCGAAGTTCCCCGACTTGCTCGCCGAACTCGTCCGGCGCGGTTGGAGCGACGGCCATGTCGCCAAGATTGCCGGCCGCAACTTTCTGCGCGTATTCCGCGCCGTCGAGCGCACCGCGAAGGCCTTGCAGCAGACTGAAACGCCGAAGGTCGGGCGCGTCACTTCCAGCTGATCGAGATCTTGCGCGAGAGCCACCACAGCAACAGCGCCGCTGCGATACCGCCGACGATGGTTGCAATCTGGCGCGCCCGACGAAGCGCCTTGCGTACTTTGAACTGGCCGCGACTGGCCTGAAAATGCTCGACCACGGCATCGGTGCCGGGCGCATCGAAGATCTTCGAATAGGGCTTCGGCAGCACGGAAAATGTGACGCCCTGCATGGCCGGGAACATCCGGTAGATCAGATCCTCATCGAGATCGAGCGGACCGGCCTTAGCTGCTTCCTCGGCCCAGCGACGAGCGAAGGTACGGCCGCCTTCTGAATTCCGAACCAGCAGCGTGCCGGCGGCGATCCGCAACACATTGAGATTCTTCACCCGACGATGATCAAACAGCATAATTACGTCGGCCGCCGGCTGTTCGAATAGCGTCAGCGGCTGGCGCACAATGGCATCGGCATCGAGATAGACGACATCGTGCCTTGGCAATCGCGTCAGTGCGTGATCGACGAACGCGGCCTTGATACGGGTGTTGGCTTCCCAGCCGCCGCGCGGTTCGTAGCGCTTGAAGTAATGGTTGAGCCCCAGCGCCTCCACCGAGGCCTTCAACGACAAGATCTGCGGCAAATAATTGGCGGTATAGAACGCGCACACGCAGTATGATTGGCCACCGTTGAGCCAGACGTATTCCTCGGGCAACTGCGCTTCAGGCATCGCGTCCACGTGGTCCCAGTCCCTTATTCGCGCCAGTAGTCGGCGATCCAGCGCGCCGGCTTGAAACGCCGTCGGGTCAAATCGATGCGAAACCCTTGCCCCACCCGCTTCTTGATCTCGTGCTCGCCGCGCATCGCACTTTCCGGCGTGATAGAGCCGAAAAACACCAGGATCTTACCGCCCTTCGGCTTGCTGGGCATGGCAAAAAACCGTCGGACGCGGTTGCGCGGCAAACAGGCATGCGAGAACGGCACGCACCACTCCGCCGGCCAGAACGTCGCCTCGTCGACCGCCTTGGTCAGGAAGTTTTGTTCTTTATATGAATACGTGTCGCGGATCACATCCGGCGACGTCGCGTAGAATCGATCGAGGACGGCGGCTTCCTGGCCAATCGACCAGCGCACAACGGACGAGTTGCCATAACCCAGGTGCGGATCCTTCCACTCGCGGATAATCAGGAATCGGCCGGGATAGGTGAAGAATGGATCGAGACTGTCGATAATGACGAGGTCGAGATCGAGAAACAGGCTCATACCCCGCAATGGGCTTTCTGGCCCACCGAGGTTCGCCTGCATCAGCCCAAGCTTCGGCCAGTACTTGCCGAGAGCCGGGTCGAACTTCACCTCTGGCAGCGGCTTGACCTCGACCTCAGGTCGAATACCCGTCGCATCGTCGGTGAGGCAGACGAAGCGCACGTCCCAGGTAGTGTTCCGCTTCACCATGCCAAATAGGCGGTTGACCCACTCGGGGCCATAGCGTGTCCCCCATTTCATGCACACGACGTTGACTTGTTTGGTCGCTTGCGCGCGCGCAAAGTCATCTTGCCAGTGAACTTCAACCATTGCGCGATCCCGGACCCCAGCCGCGACTGACCCTTAACCCGAACAGCGCGCTACCTTCAAGGCGTGTGGCGATCGCGGCCTATTAGCTTTCGGGTGATACAGATTCATCACACATGAGCGATTATGACACGCCCGTTAGGAGCTGATTAACGGCCTGCGCCTAGTTTCGCCTAACCAGATTGCACTCAGCCCGGCACAGCACCCCATGTCTAATATTGCGACCGACCCGATCGATGACATCTGCAATCGCGGCACGGTTCGCGACAGCGATGTCCTGATGCTGCGCCGCATTGTCTACGCCCGGGACGGTATCGCCGCCGGCGATATCGAGGCCCTGTTCCGCATCAACGACATGGCACGCATTCAAGACGCCGGCTGGCCAGCCTTTTTCATCGAGGCCGTAACGGATTTCCTGATCAATGAATTACCGCCGCAAGGCTATGTCACGGCCAACAATGCCAGTTGGCTGATCAACCGCATCGGACACGATGGCCGCATCGATAGCGCCACCGAACTGGAACTCCTGCTCAATGTCCTCGACCAGGCCCGCTGGGTGCCCGAGAGCCTCGTCCGCTTCGCGCTCGACCAGGTGAAATTCGCCGTCATCCACGGCGACGGCCCTCTCCGTGCCGGCAAGCACCTGAAAGCCGGCCGGATAGCCGCCGATGAAGTCGCATTGCTGCGTCGCATCCTCTATGCCTTCGGCGGCGACGGCAACGCCGCCATCACGCGTATTGAAGCCGAGGTCCTGTTCGACATCGAGGACGCCACCGCCGGGTCGCAGCAAGCGCCTGAGTGGCAGGATCTGTTCGTGAAGGGGATCGCCAGCGTGGTCATGGCCGCCTCCGGATACAAAGTCCCTTCTCGTGAGGAAGCGCTCCGGCAGGAAAACTGGCTAGCCGCGCGCGGCGAGTTGTCGATCAGCGACTTCCTCGGTCGCGTGTTCGCCAGCTACGATCAACAGAGTGCCGAGGAACGCGCCCTCGCCCGTTTGGAACGCCAGCGCATCGAAATCATCACCAACGAAGAAGTATCCGAGAGTGAGGCCACCTGGCTCGCCGAGCGCATCGCTCGAGACGGCGCAATGACCCCCAATGAACGCATGGTACTGTCCTTCCTCAAGCGCGAGAGCCGGCAAATCCATCCCACATTGCAGACACTAATTGACCGGGTCGCCGCCTGATCAGTGACCGTCACGACGCTTTCTTGGGCACCGCAGCAGGCGCCTTCATAGCAGGGTCCGCCGTCGTCTTGGCCGGCGTCGCGCTTGTCGCCGCCGAGGTCAATTGAAACGCCCCTGCGTTTTCATTGACACTCGCATCTATCGCACCGCCGATCGGCCCCAGCAGCGCGCCCGGCAGAAAGCTGTCGCCACGCGGCTCCACCAACAGATTATATGTCGCACCTGCCTTGGCATTCAGCTTGACTGAGAAGCTGCCGGGATAAGACCAAGCCGAAGCGGCAATGACATTGGCTCCAGCCGGTACATCGATTACCGCCGAGCTGCCGGCTGCGATATCGGCTACCTTCTGGCCATTCAGCGTGATCGTCGCCGGTGCGGCAGCATAGACAATCGAACTGGGTCGGGTGATGGCGACACGCGCCTTGCCTGCCGCCAGTGGCCCGGCCTGCAGGCTCGCGGTCGCCAAGTCACCGCCACCGCCGCAGCCCGACAACGCGGCCGACAATCCTGCCAAGACAATCGCCGTGACCCAGGTCACCCTACTGCAGCTCAACTTGGCCATGACATCCCCCGGTTGTGCTGAACATCAGCGCTGCTGCGTATTAGTCCAATTTGAGTCCCCCGACTATTGCAACTGCGCCTCATACCACTGACAGCTAACAGCTTTTCCTGCGGCGTCCGAAGATGTATGAGCCTGCTGCATATACGTTGGATGGGAACCTCGTCGACCCTCTGCGGGGGCAGAGACGACGAGTGAGCGGAGGGGAATCCATGGATTTTAAGCGTCGCGCGGTTATGCGCGAGTACTTTCTGATCATTGCACCGCTGGCGATGCTGGTCGCGGGTGCGTTCTGGCTGGCATTTCAATTCGTCCAACCGGCGCCACCACGCAACTTCACGATGTCGACCGGTTCGACAAGTGGCGGCTATCACGCATTCGGCAAGCAGTATGCGGCACTGATAGCAAAATCCGGCGTCAAGCTTGAGCTCAAGCCATCCGCAGGTTCCATAGAAAATCTGGCTCGCCTGAACGACCCTGCCTCCGAAGTACAGGTGACGTTGTTGCAGGGAGGCATCGCCAAGTCCGGCGGCCATCCCAACCTCGTATCTCTCGGGCGGCTTTATCTCGAACCGCTATGGGTATTCTATCGCGGCAATGACACTGTTGATCGCTTGTCGCAGTTCAAGGGTCACCGCATCGCCGTTGGTCCTGAAGGCAGCGGCACCCGGCCTTTGGCGCTGTCGATGCTGAAGCTCAACGAAATCGACGAGACGGTTGCGACATTATCACCATTGGCAGGTGATGCCGCTGTGAAGGCACTTGAAGCCGGCGACATCGATGCTGCGTTCTTCGTTGTCGCGCCCGAGGCGCCGGTGGTGCAAGGTCTGCTTCGCAACCCGACGATCAAGCTGATGAGCTTCGCCCAGGCGGAGGCCTATACGCGCCTTCTGCCCTTCCTCAATCGTATCGTTCTGCCAGAGGGCGCCATTGACATGGCGCGGAATATCCCATCGCGCGACGTCGCCATGCTGGCGCCCTCCACCGCGCTGGTTGCAAGCGAAGTGCTGCACCCGGCCCTGGTTGGCCTGCTGGTGGAGGCTGCGAAAGAAATCCACGGTGGTGGCGCCCTGTTCCAACGGATCGGCGACTTCCCCAAGTCTGTTGATCCCGAATTCGAAATGTCGGACGACGCACTGCGCGCCTACAAGAACGGCCCGTCGTTCCTCAAACGCTATCTGCCATTCTGGCTGGCGTCGTTCCTCGAACGAATGAGCGTGCTGATCCTGCCGTTCGCTACATTGCTGTTGCCATTGTTGAAGCTCGGCCCGATCGTCTACCGTTGGAGTATCAAACGGCGCATCTTCTTCTGGTACGACCGCCTGAAGAAACTCGAGGATCGCGTGCGAATGGATGCCTCGGGCGCGGACATTGCACAGCACACGGCCGAGATTCATCAAATCGAGGAAGCAGTCGGCACGATCCCCGTGCCGCTGACTTACTCCGACCAGTTCTACTCGCTCAGGGCGGCAATCGATCTCGTCCGCCAGCGGCTGGCCAACCGCGTTCCGGCCACCCTTGTTTAGCCCTTCGCCGTGCGATTGACGCTGGGCTGGCGTCGACCGCGCGGCGGTTGTTCGCAGCCGCCGCGCCGTGTCAGGCTTCGCCCAACCAAAATTGAGCGAGGAGACACGACATGAGCAAGGGCACGATCGGCTTCATCGGCATCGGCATGATGGGATTTCCCATGTCGAGCCGACTGCTGGAAGCCGGCTACGAAGTGGTCGCCTACGACATCCGCAAGGAAGCGGTCGACCGCATCGCCGCCAAGGGCGCGCAAGCGGCAACCTCACCGGCCGACGTCGCCTCGCGCTGCGAAACGGTATTGGTGTCGATGCCGATGCCCGATATCGTCCGCGAAGTAGCGTTCGGCAAGAACGGCGTCGCCTCCGGTAACCGTCGCCGGGTATTCGTCGACTTATCGACCACCGGGCCGCGGGTCGCGGAAAGCGTCTCAGCCGAGTTCGCCAATCACGGCGTCGTGACGATCGATGCGCCGGTTTCGGGCGGTGTCGGTGGCGCCGAGAAGGGCACGCTCGCGGTAATGGTGTCTGGCCCAAAGGCGGAATGCGACCGGCTCCAACCGATCTTCGACGTGTTCGGCAAGTATTTCTGGATCGGTGAGAAAGCCGGTCAGGCGCAGATGATGAAGCTGATCAATAACCTGCTGTCGGCAACTGCTACCGCGGCGACCTCAGAGGCGATGGTGCTCGGCGTCAAGGCCGGCCTCGATCCCTTCATCATGTGCGACGTGATCAACGCCGGCTCGGGCATGAGTACGGCAAGCCGCGACAAGTTCCCGAGAGCGATCCTGCCGCGTACCTTTGACTATGGCTTCACCATGGGCCTGATGACCAAGGACGTGGTGCTGGCCCTGGCCGAGGCCGACCATCATAAAACGCCGATGTGGATCGGCAATGCGGTCAAGCAGACATGGCTGCAGGCGATCAACAAGGAAGGTCCGGCCGCCGACTTCACCCAGGTCATCCAGATCATGGAAGCGGCCGCGGGCGTCACCGTCGGCCGCAAGGGCGGTCGCGACGGCAAGGCGTGATCGGCGCAAGACAAAATTCACCATGTCGGCATTGCCAATCAGCCGGTCGCCTAAAATGTCGCCTCCGGTGTTAACGCAACGATGGTATTTGATCGTCATTCAATAGCCATCGCCGCCACCAAACGAGGAGGGATTGCCGCGTGCGCACGATCACCTACTCGTATGCCGGCATCGCCAGCCAGACGATCACCGTTGCCGACAGCGCCACCGCCACCGAACAGACGGCCGCGATCCAGACCGCGCTCGATGCCGTTGCCGGTCGCGCCGGCGGCACGGTGGCGCTGTCTGCCGGCACCTTCACCATCGCCCCCGGTCCGCGCCCGCAGGATGGCGCCCTGAGGGTCGGCAGCGATACCCAGTTGTATGGGGCCGGCATGGGCAGCACCGTCCTCATGCTGGCCGATGGCACCGCGTCGGTTACCGGCATCGTGCGTACGACGTCGGGCCGAGCGGTCGCCGACGGCACCGTCACCACCACCCAGAACGTCTATATTCACGACCTCACCATCGACGGCAACAAGGCAGGAAACACGGGCTCTACCGACGGATTTTACTGCGGCCCGCGCCCCGGATCGGCGCAAGCCGACAACAACATCACCCTCGATCACGTCGAAATCCGGAATGTCACCCGCTACGGGTTCGATCCGCACGAACAGACCACCAACCTGACGATCTCCAACTCGCTGGCGCACGACAACGGCGTCGACGGCTTCACGCTCGACTTTTGTTCGTATGTCAATCTGATCAATAACGCCGCCTACAACAATGGTCGGCACGGCTTCAATATCGTCACCAGTTCCTCGCATCTGACGCTCAACGGCAACGACGCCTACGGCAACGGCGGCACCGGCATCACGGTGCAGACCGGCGACAACGAGATCCGCGCCTGGACCCACACCGTGTCGATCACCGGCGGCAACGTCCATCACAACGCCCTCGATGGCATTTCCATCCGCCAGACCGAGAACGCCACCGTCACCGGTGTGGCAGCCGATGCCAATGGTGGAAATGGCATCTCGATGTGGGGCGTGAGCGGCGGCGCCATGTCCGGCAACGCCGTCACCAATGTGCCGTTCGGCTTCGACGCTGAGAAAGCCGCCGGTTACGTCCAGACCTTCGGCGATGCCGATCCGGCCAACGACCGCTACATCACCTCGACCAACGTCTACATCAATGGTGTCCTGCAGACGCCGCCCGACATCTCGTTTGGCGCCCTGCTCTGGAATTACTGGGTCAGCGACGGCCCGCAGACAATCATCGGCAGCGAGGTCGCCGATGCGATCGCCGCCGACAGTGGCGATGACGTCGTGTTCGGCTACGGCGGTGATGACACCCTCTACGGCAATGACGGCAACGATGTGCTCGCAGGCGGTGCCGGCCACGATCAATTGCTTGGTGGATTAGGTGACGATTGCCTCGTCACAGCCGACGGCCTCGACACACTGAATGGTGGCGCCGGCTTCGACACTGCCGACTATTCGCAATTCTCGGCGGCTGTCTTCGTCAATCTGGCAAGCCTTACCCAGGGTGCCTGGACCCAAGGCACGAGCTTTACCGATCACGGCACAACGCTCGAAACCGCTGGCACACTCGCGCTGATCGAGGCGGCCACCGGCACCGCATTCGCCGACACCTTCCTCGGCGACCTGCGGGACAACACCTTCGATGGCCGCGCTGGCAACGACAAGATCGTCGCTGGTGCCGGCAACGACACGCTCATCGGTGGCGCCGGCAACGATCGCCTGAGCGGCGGCACTGGCAACGACATACTGTCAGGCGGCGCCGGCTACGACCTGTTCCAGTTCGAAGCCGCCTGGGGCGCAGACAAGGTGATGGACTTCCTGCATGGCCGCGACCATCTCGACATGCGAGCGGTGTACGAAGTGAATGGCATCGGCGATCTCGCCATCAGCCAGGTCGGCGCCGACGCCCTGATCGCCTTCGCCGGCCAGACCATCACCCTGGTTGCGAACGACGCGGCGACGCTCACCGCCGACGATTTCATGTTCCACGGACCACTAGTCTGACCGCTGGCAGTGACCGCGACGTCAGTTCACGCCCGCGCGCCGCTGCCGCTCACCACCGCATCACGGCCGAGTGCCGCCAGCACCTTGGCGACGATCGCCGCCGCGTCGAGGCCGGCGTCGGCGTACATTTTTTCCGGCTTATCCTGATCGATGAACACATCCGGCAGCACCATGGTGCGCACCTTGAGGCCGCGATCGAGCAGGCCGGCATCGGCCAGATGATGCAGCACGAACGCGCCGAAGCCGCCGATCGAGCCTTCCTCGATGGTGACCAGCACCTCGTGATTGCGCGCCAGCCGGTCGATCAAATCGGCATCGAGGGGCTTGGCAAAACGGGCGTCGGCAACCGTGGTCGACAGCCCCATCGCGCCCAGCAGGTCGGCCGCCCGCATCGCCTCGGCAAGCCGGGTGCCGAGTGACAGGATCGCCACCGTCGTACCTTCGCGCATCACCCGGCCACGGCCGATCTCAAGCGGAATGCCGCGCTCCGGCATCTCGACGCCGTTGCCCTCGCCGCGCGGATAGCGGAATGCGCTTGGCCGGTCGTTGATCGATGCGGCGGTCGCCACCATGTGCACGAGCTCGGCCTCGTCAGCCGCCGCCATGATGACGAAGTTCGGCAGGCAACCGAGATAGGCCAGATCGAACGAACCGGCGTGCGTCGGACCGTCGGCGCCGACGAGGCCTGCTCGGTCGATGGCAAAGCGCACTGGCAAGCTCTGGATCGCGACATCGTGCACGACCTGATCATAGCCGCGCTGCAGGAACGTCGAGTAGATGGCGCAGAACGGCTTGTAGCCCTCGGTGGCGAGACCGGCAGCAAACGTCACCGCGTGCTGTTCGGCGATACCGACATCGAAGGTTCGCGTCGGGAATTCGCGGCCGAACACGTCGAGACCGGTGCCGGACGGCATGGCAGCCGTGATTGCCACGATCTTGTCGTCCAGGCGGGCCTCGGCGACGAGGCTATCGGCGAACACGCGCGTGTAGGCCGGTGCATTCGGCTTCGGCTTCACCTGATCGCCGGTGATGACGTTGAACCGGTTGACGCCGTGATACTTGTCGGCGGAGTTTTCGGCCGGCGCGTATCCCTTGCCCTTCTTGGTGACGACGTGCACCAGGATCGGGCCCTGCTTGGCGTCGCGCACGTTCTTCAACACCGGCAGCAGCTGGTTGAGATCGTGGCCGTCGATCGGGCCAACGTAATAGAACCCCAACTCCTCGAACCAGGCGCCGCCTTGCCACAGGTGCCGGGTGTATTCCTCCATCCGGGCGGCGCGGCGCTCCCAGCTCTTCGGCAGCCGTTTGGCGAGCTGCTTGGCGATGTCGCGAACGTAGAGATAGGTGCCGCTCGAGGTGGTGCGGGCGAGATAGTTCGACAGCGCGCCGGTCGGCGGCGCGATCGACATGTCGTTGTCGTTGAGGATGACGATCAGCCGCTCGTTGCGGGCGCCGGCATTGTTGATCGCTTCGTAGGCCATGCCGGCGCTCATCGAGCCGTCGCCGATCACTGCGATCACGGCATTGTTGCCGCCTGACAGGTCGCGCGCGACCGCCATGCCAAGCCCGGCCGAGATCGAGGTCGAGGAGTGCGCCGCGCCAAACGGATCGTAGGGACTTTCGGCGCGCTTGGTGAAGCCGGACAGTCCGCCGCTCTGGCGCAGCGTACGAATGCGATTCCTGCGCCCCGTGATGATCTTGTGCGGATAGGCCTGATGGCCAACATCCCAGATCAGCCGGTCGCGCGGGGTGTCGAACACCCAGTGCAGCGCCACCGTCAGCTCGACGACGCCGAGTCCAGCGCCCAGATGCCCACCGGTCACCGAGACTGCCTCGATGGTCTCACGGCGCAACTCGTCGGCGAACTGGCGCAATTCGCCTTCGCTCAACTGGCGCAGATCCTCGGGCGTCGAAACGCGGTCGAGCAGCGGGGTCTTTGATGAAGTCGTCACGTGTACTCCGTCGGGAGCCGGATCTATGAGGCATCAGCTTAGCTGATCTGTGTCAGTCCGTCCCTGCGACCTGTGGGTGAGAGCCCGGCCTCACCGGCACTTAGGCCGATCAGATTTCCGGATCAAGGGGTTGGGTGCCTTTCGGCTGGCCGTCCTGGCCGAATGTCAAGCGCTCGACCTTGGCTTCGGCGGCTTTCAGCAGCCGGTCGCAGTGATCCTTGAGAGCTTCGCCGCGCTCATAGATCGTGATGCTTTCCTCAAGCTCGACGTCGCCGCGCTCGAGACGGCCAACGATCTGCTCCAGTTCCTTCAACGCCCGTTCGAAGGGCATCTCCTTGATATCCGCGAACTTTGCGGCCGTCTTGCCGGTGGTCATGATCCAAACCTTTTCAAATGCGCGGGTTGAGCAGCCCGTCGCCGTAGCTCGATTCGCCGGCGCCGCGTTACGCGTCCATCAGCCGTTTGACATGGACGGCGGTCGAGCGGGCCAATGCCGCCAGATCATAGCCGCCTTCCAGCATCGACACGATCCGGCCGCCCGCATGCTTTTCGGCGACCTCGACCAATTGCTCGGTCGCCCAGCCGAAATCGTCCTCAACCAGCCTCAAATTGGCCAGCGGGTCGTTCTGGTGCGCGTCGAAGCCGGCCGAGATCAAGATTATATCGGGCCCGAAGTTGCGCAGCGCCGGCAGGATGCGCGACATCATCGCGTCGCGGAACTGCTCGCCGCCGTCGTTTGGCCGCAGCGGCGCGTTGCAGATGTTGCCGACGCCGGTCTCGCCGAGGGCACCGGTGCCGGGATAGAGCGGCATCTGATGCGTCGAAGCGAAGAACACCGACTTGTCCGACCAGAAGATGTCCTGCGTGCCATTGCCGTGGTGCACGTCCCAGTCGATGATCGCCACGCGCTCGGCGCCGTGGGCGGCCTGCGCGTGGCGCGCCGCGACGGCCACATTGTTGAAGAAACAAAAACCCATCGCGGTTGCCGTTTCGGCGTGGTGGCCACAAGGGCGAACCTGACAGAAGGCGTTCTTGACCTTGCCCGTGATGACATCGTCGACCGCCATCAGCCCGGCACCGACTGCGCGCATCGCCGGCTCCCAGGAACCCGGCGACAGCACGGTGTCGGCATCGAGATGGACGCCGTCCGATCCCGCCGCCGGCCGCGACGCCTGGATGTGATCGAAATAGTCCTGCGGGTGCACCCTGACAATCGCGGCTTCGACGTCGTCGCGCCAAGGCGCATCCTGCCGGATGAGGGATTTGAACAGGTCGTGGCTCATCACCTTGTCGATTGCGCGCATGCGATCGGGCCGTTCGGGGTGGCCTGGCCCGGTGTCGTGCAGCACGTAGCAGGGATGCGTTACCAATAGCGTCGTCATCGTGCGCAGCCCCTCATGGCTTCATCGGCAGCGCCACGACCTGAACGCCGGGCGGTGGCACGCTTGCATCGGGTACGAAGAAGTCGCAGGCGAGCGGCATCGACTTGTCGGCGCGATAACCCTCGAAATCACTGACGCCGCCAACTTCATGCAGGAAGGTGTCGTCGATCAGGAAATTGCCGGAGAAAGTCTTTGCCGGCTGGCAGAAGATGAGGTGCGCGGCGTCGGCCAGGATTTCCGGCGTCCGGCTCATGCGCATCAACTGATCGCCGCCGAGCAGGTTGTTGACCGCAGCGGTCGCAATTGTGGTGCGCGGCCACAGCGCATTGACGGCGATGCCGTCACGCTTGAACTCAGCCGCCATGCCTAGCACGCACAGGCTCATGCCGTACTTGGCGATCGAATACGCAACGTGCCCCCGGAACCACTTCGGGTTCATGTCGAGCGGCGGCGACAGCATCAGCACATGCGGATTGTCGGCCTTGCGCAGGAACGGCAGGCAGGCCTGCGTGGTAACGAAGCTGCCGCGCGTATTGATGCCAAACATCAGATCGAATCGCTTCGGATCAGTCTTCTCGGTTGGCGTCAGTGAGATCGCGCTGGCGTTGTTCACGCATATGTCGATGCCGCCGAATTTCGCCGCTGTCTGCGCCACCGCATCGCGCACCTGATCCTCGAAGCGGATATCGCACAGCAGCGGCAGTGCCTTGCCACCGGCCTTCTCGATCTCGGCGGCGGCGGAATGAATGGTGCCTGGCAACTTCGGATTGGGTTCGGCGGTCTTGGCGGCGATTGCTACGTTGGCGCCGTCGCGGGCCGCCCGCAGCGCGATTGCCAAGCCGATACCCCGGCTGCCGCCGGTGATGAACAGCGTCTTGCCCTTCAGACTGGTTGTCGAACTGCTCAAGCGGCGATCCTCCGGCTGTAGTCTTCGCGCTACCCCGTCGGAGATCGTATGCCGTTGTTCCGGTCAAGCCAAGAACTTGCCACACTCAATGCCGACGCACGAACGCAACCACCTGATCGGCCAACTCATCGCCGAAAAGGTCACGGAACATATGGTCGGCACCCTCGATGTTGGCAATCGCTGCACTCTCGGGCAGAGCGCCGCGAGCCCTTTGCGTCCGCAATGGCCGAACCCAGGCCTGGCACCACCCGATCAGCACCGGCGACAACCGTCAGGGTCGCAATGGTGATCTCTCCCAACAGCCTGAGAACGTCGTGCTGTGGGTCCGGGGCGTAGTAGTCATGGAACGCCGCCGCGGTGACTTTGGCCGACTTGCAATGAAGAAAGCCCGGGACCTCGAACAGCGTGTCGCCCTCGCCGGCCTCGACCAGCTTGCGCGCCTTGCTCAGTAGCGGTTGAAGCGGTGCGCCGAATGTCGCCGCATACCGGTCGGCGATCTCGGCGTCGCTTTGATAAAGTGGCGCGGCGGCGATCAGCCCGCGCACGCCGATGTCGGCCCGCTCGACCACCGCGAGCGCCGCCTGCGCCCCACCGCGCGAGTGGCCGAGCAGATAAACCTTGTTCGCCATCTTCTTCTGCAACCATTCGACCCAGGCAACGATTTCGTCCGAGGCATCGGCATGGCGGTGATCGTGCTCAAGCTTGCAGTCGAACATCCCGGATCGCTTCTGCAGTCCGAGACTGAGCGTGATTGCCAGCGAGTTGAGGCCCTGCTTCTTAAGGTTCTCCTGCAGCGCGACAATCGTTTCAAGGCGGTGATGGGCTGCCGATCCATGGATAATTAGTACGGTGCTGCCGTTGGCCAGCGACTTGCCCTGCGCCAACTCCAGATTGCCGCCGACTTCGAGACCAAGGTATTCCTGCGACACCGGCTCGGCGCGCACGACATCGCCGTGGACGACGCCAGTGGCGACCGCAAGCAGCGCAAACGCGGCACCCCAGCGGCTCATGTATTCTCCGGCACCCACCGCCATGCGAGCGACAGCCCCACGCCCCACACAAGCGTCAACGCGAACACCACGGTCGCCCAGCCCGCTGCAGGCAGGCCTTGCATCACCGTCCACAACGCCGCGATCATCCAGAGGCCGGTCAGACCGAGTGTTACCGGCCACAGCGACTGCACACGCATGGGATGCACCCAGCGCCAGCGCACGAAGGTCAGCACCGAACAGACAATCACAATCAGACCGGTCACCGGCTGCGACAGATCGAATGCAAAAATATGGAAGGCAACGATGTTCCAGATCGCCGGGAAGCCGACAAAGCAATGGTCGTCGGATTTATTGCCGTTGTCGCAGAAGTGGTAGAGCGATGACAGCAGGATCGCGGCCGCCAGAGCTTGTCCGATCGGGCCGACCAGATAGCCGCGTTGCAGCAGTGCCAGCGTCGGTACGAAAACATAAGTCACATAATCGACGACCAGATCGAGGCGCTCACCACTGAAATTCGGTAGGCGGCGCTCGATGTCGACCATCCGCGCGAACGTGCCGTCAATTCCGTCGATCAGAAACGCGAGACCAAGCCACGCGAACATCGCCTCCCAGCGATGATCGATGACAGCGAGCGTCGCATAGAGCGCGCACACGGCACCCGAGGCCGTGAAGACGTGTACGGCGGCGGCGGCCAGCCGGTAGTGTAGTGGATGGGAATCTAGGCTCATGCCGTTGCGCTGTTCGTGTCCCTGCAGAGGCCCAAGTCAATTGGCACCAAACGCATTCGGGGAGCGCCTGCGCGCTCCCCGATTAGAGCTATAGCACTGCCGCGGCGCCGCGCACAAACGAAGCCGCCGCGCAAAATCAGAATTTGTGCTTGATGCGCCCGCCGACGAGCACATCGTCCTGCTCGGTCTTACTCGGGTCCGGTCGCTTGATCGCCTGATCGGCGGCGCCATAAAGCAACTCCAGCCCGAAATCCATTTTCGGAATTACGCCAAGTGTACCAAGACCTGGAATGCGAACAGCCGTACCTTTGCTGGCGGGAGCAGCATCGGGCGCGAGCGGTGCAGTCACCGACTGTTGGGCAGCGCCAGTTGTTGCGCCAGACGCCGGCTGCGTCTCCTGGAAAGCGAAGGCAGCGCTGCTGGCCAACACCAACACGGCCACCAAACCCGTGAGTTTCAAACGTACCATCTTCAACCTCTGCGGCCCTAAGGCTCCGTGCCCTTTGAGGACACCTGTTGGGTTTCTCGTAACTGCTTCGTCATCCTTGATCCACAACGCTTAAAGAGGCGTGAACATTTGTCGGTGGAAGTGTGGTCATCGCGCCATGTGTCTGAGAATGTCACAATGCTCACGCATTCTGGAAATTACACTTATTTATCAGCGACGTAAGACATGTTTCAAAGTCGCGGCACGAGGCCAACGACTTTCCAATCGCCTCCGGTGAAGGCCATTTCGGCGGTCACGTCAGGCACCGTCGCGGCAGGGTCCTTGGCCACCCCAACCCGGAACGACAGCGGTCCATCAATCGTGAAGCTCTTGATGTTGGAAAGCGAATATTTGCGCTCCGTGGCCGGTGCCGTCGGAGTAGGCGACGGCAATGCATCCGGCGATCGCTGGTCATTCGTCATTGGCCCGGCGCCATCCTTCAGCACCTTGCCAAGCAATCCACCCAAGCCTTTCGATTGCGGCCGAGGGTCCGCTGCGCCTTCCGCTGGCGCTCCGCCGCCCGGCACGCCGCGCCCGATCTGCTCGCGCATGATCCGGTCCAGGCTCTCCTTGATGGAGCCGCCCTCCGCCGCGATTCGGATCACAGCTTCCGGCGTCAGCAGCCGATTGATCGATGCATCGACAATCTTTGGCACCAGTTCCTTGCGCAGTTGCCCGATAATCATGCCGGCGGCGCCGCCGAGTTGTGCCTGATACCGATCGACACCTTCGTCGACCTTACGCGTGATCGCCGGTCGCAGCGACTGGCGAACCCGATCGAAGTCGATCTTGGCGGCAAGTCCGACCGGGTCTTGAGCCTGCAATGCGCTTTTGATGCTGTAACCAGACCACGCTGGCCAGGCCACGTAGAAGGCCAGCAGCGCCAAGACCAACAACCCGATGATGCGTTTCACGACCGGTCCCCCCGAATCCGTCTCGAAACCGGTCATTAACACTTTGTGCGCGGACGACGCCATCCCACTGGGAAAAGCCGCTGCGAGGGGCGCGCAGCGGCTTTCTCCGGGACAGGGCCGACAGCACCGGGGTAAATGCTGGTCCGACCGAGGGAGCTTGTTGCAATCACTCAGGGCTTTTTGGCGCAGGCGCCGAGCGCCTGCTCGCGCTTCTGCAGCTGGATTTTCCACTGGTCGGGTGGCACCGTGGCGCACCATGTGACATGTGCCTTGAGGTCGCTGTTCCATTCCGCGCCCTTGAGGCCGCACTTCTTCTGCTCGTTTTCCTGCATCTGCTTGAGGGCTAGTTTGCCGTACATCTCGCAATTGGCCTGGGCATTGGCGGCGGGCACCACCACGGTTGCCGTCATACCGGCGGCCAGCAAGCTGAGCGTGATCTTGGCGAGGGGCGACATCTTGGTCCACCATTCTGCGGGGCAACGGCGATGATGCCGATTGCACAGGGTCGTCCGTTGAGATTTAGCTTCGCGACGTTGGTTTGCAAGTACCGTCGAGCACCCTGATGTCGCAACCCTACGACCACACCGATGAACCCGCTCTGAACGCTGGACCCACCCGCTATTCATGTCGCATGACCACTGCGGCGGTTTGTCGTTAACGCCGCCGCAATCAACATTGGCCGGCCACAACCAATCCCCCGCCGCGGCCTTGAGCTTGCAAGGCCCACATTTCCGTTCGACGCCTCTTCAATACGGTACCAAGTACGCACCATGGCAACCGCCGCTCATATCAGGAGACTACCAACCGCCCCCATGGCGTCCAGCGAGGGCGGGTATGTGGTGTCGGTGGAGCACGTCATCGACAACGCCGCCGCAATCGAGTTGTGGCAGCATGCCGACACAGCGCGTGTGTTCAATCATCCGACCTGGTGGTTGGCCGCGATCGCGGCCTTCGGTGAAGGTCGCCGCCTGCGCGTGATCCGTATTCGGCAAGGTGACACCACGGTCGCCATTTGGCCGCTTTGGTTGAAGCGGCTTGGGCCGAAGGAACTATTCGCCCGGGTATTGGAGCCTGTCGGTGCCCGCGTGACTGATTATTGCCTGCCGCTGTTGCGCCACGGCCATGCGCCTGCCCACCTCACCGAACTCTTGATGCGCGAGGTGGTGAACTGCCTCGACGCCCAGACCATCCTGCTATGGCCTAAGCTGCCGGTCGCAGCGGGGATCGAGCGGGCAGTTACTGCTTTTGCCGAGGCTCAAGGCCTCTTGTGCGTCTCGCGTGACCATCCCTGCCCGGCAATGTCCCTGCCGGCTGACTATGCCGCGCTCGAAAAATCGTGGAGCAAGAGCCATCGCGGCGACGTCCGCCGCCAACTAAGGCGGCTTAGCGTTGCCGGCCGGCTCGAACTCGTAACCGCCCGCGAGCGGGTGGATATCGTCGCGCTGCTGCCCCGCCTCTATGCCATGCACACCGCCAACTGGCGGGCCCGCTCCGGCAGTGCCGACCTGGAAAGCGGTCCGATGACGAATTTCGTGGCCAACCTCGCGGCAACCCTGCCGTTGGACTTAATCGAAGCATCCGAAGTTCATCTGGACGGCGCGCCGATCAGTTGCCACTTCGGTTTCCGCGAACCTGGCCGGCTACTTTGGTACAAGCCGACTTTCGACGTCGGCTGGGCCAACTACGCCCCCGGCAAGGCTCACATCGCACTTGCGGCCCAGCGCTCGATCGACGAGCGGATGGTGCCATTTCGACTTCCTGCAGGGCACCGAGCCCTACAAAAGGCTTTGGTCTGATTTAACCACAGAAACGAAGTCTTTCGCTTTGGCGCGGCCGATGGCGTATCCGATGTGGGCTTGGAATACCTCTGTACGGAAGTTCGCGGCCGAGTATCGAATTTGATCGACGTTCAATGAGCAGCGCGATCAGCAAGACCAACCATCTGCGTGTAATTGAGGTTTTGCACGCCCTTCACACTATACCTGCCAAGCGTTCAGCCGCACTAATGTACGTCGATTGAATCACCAACCGCGAGGACCTACCGGCGTTGCGCAAGTCCGTCGGAATTGCCCTGATTGATCAGGCCGTGTTGAGTCTCTTCAATCTGGGGCTCAACCTGGCAATGATCCGCTTTGCCCTGCCGACGGAGTTCGGCCGCTTCATCTTCGCGGCTGCTGTTGTGCTGGTTCTGACATCGCTGCAGAACGCCCTCGTTTCAACTCCACTATCGGTGCTGATCCCGGGTCGCCCGCCGGCCGAGCAGAAGGCGACGGCCTCAGCAATCAAGTCGGCCGATCTGGCATTCCGGCTGGTGGCAGCGATCGCGGCGCCCCTGCTGTGCCTGCTCACCAGTCACAGCCCCGACTTCCTGATCGCGACTGCGCTCGCGACCTTCACCACGCTCGGCCGCGAGACCGCCCGTTCACTGGTCCTCGCGCATGAACGTACGATCGAGTGCCTGCGCATCGACCTCGTGGCAATCGCAGCCACCGTCGCCGCTGTCGCCGCGCTTTGGTCGGTTTTCCCGCCTGCCGTCGCCAGCCTCGGCGGCATCGCTATCGGCAATGCCATCGCCGTCGCCACCCAATCGGCAGCCGTATCGGCGCCACGAATGCCGATGCCAGCCGCCCTGCGCACCTATCGGAGCAAGTTCTGGCCCGATACCCAATGGAGCCTGATCGGCGCCGGCACCACCGAACTGCAGTATCGCTCTTATGTATTCGCGCTCGAACTGTTCCGCGACGCAGCCCAACTCGCGGCGGTGCAGGCCGGTCGATTGCTGCTCGGACCGCTGCCACTGGTCGTCGGCGCCTGGGGCCGCGTCGCTCGTCCGGCCATGGCTCGCCATCTAGCCGTCGGCAACACCGCCGGCATGATCAGGCTCACCACCCAGGGCTTGATCTACGTGCTGACCGTGGCCGCGATCTATTGCGCCGCACTCTATGCAATCTGGCCTTTCGCCGCGGAGAAGGTGTTCCAGGGCCGATACCCTGAAGTCGGCCTGATGACGCTAGCCTGGGGCGGCTACATGATCGTCGTCATCGCCCACATGGTGCTTTCGGTGCCGTTGCAAGCGGCGATGCGACTGAAGGAATTGGCCCAAGTGACGATGGCGACGGCGGTGCTGACCTGTCTGCTGTTGGTCGGTCTCGCAACTCACGTGCCGTCGATCTATTCGGTTCTGGCGCTGGCTGCGGCGGAAGTTGTCGCCCTGGCCTGGATCTACGTTCTCGTCGTCCGCCTCGCGCGTGCACCCGACATCGTCACCGCGCAACCGGTAGTGCCCGCCGCATGATCCGTTCACAACCCGCCACCCAACCGCCCGCCAACACGGTGACTGCCGCGCCAATGTCGGCGACGGCGAGCTTCCTGCAGGGGCTGGCGCCGTTCATCACGGTGGCGGCACTGGCCTATCCGGTACTCGTTTGGCCACTGCTCGAAGCGCAAGTCGTTTCGCTGGACCCGGTCTATGGCCAACCCGCCGTCGATGGCCCGCCGAGCGCCCTGCTGCGTGTCTATTTTTCGACACTCCTGGTACTCGCCATCACCGCTCTCGGCGTCCAGCTCGGCCGGCGTCCACTCGGCCTTGCACGCCCTCTGCTGTTGGCGCTCGCCGCGTACATCGCCTGGGCCGGCGTCACCGGTTTCTGGGCGGTCGAGCCGGAAATCAGCAGCCGCCGCTTCCTGCTCGCCGTATTCATCAACGGTGCCATCGTCGCCGCGACGCTCGCAACCGCCGATATCGAGCGCTTGCTGCGGATCGCGTTCTGGATGTTCGCGATCATGGTCGCGCTCAGTATCGTGAGCGTGCTCACCACCAAGCCGACCGCGCTCGGTCATGCGGCGTTCTATCCGCACAAGAATTTCTTCGCGCTGATCACCGCGATCATGTCGCTGTTTGCACTCCACCAGCTCGGCAGCGGTACGCGGCTGACCCGCCCCGTCGCTGTCTCAATGCTGCTGGCGGCGGCATGGTTCCTCGTCGAAGCCCGCTCGAAGACAAACCTCGCGCTCTTCGTCCTGGCTCCACTGGTTGCTTATTCAACGATCCTGCTCACCAGACTCACCCGAATTTCGCCGGCAATCATCCTCGGCGCCTTCGCACTCACCCTATACGGCATCTACCAGTTCGGAGCGCAATCGGGCTTCTGGGATTTTCACGCCGCGGCCCAGGCCTTGTTCGGCGATCCCACTCTCACCCAGCGAACCGACATATGGAATTTTGCCATGCGCAAGATCGCTGAGCGTCCATGGCTCGGCTATGGCTATGAGGTGTTCTGGGGGGCTGGACCGAACAGTCCAAGCGTGCGCGAAGGTCCAGGCTTCGTCGCTCAGATGCCGCACGCCCACAACGGCTACATCGACATCACGCTGCAGACCGGCTTCATCGGCCTCGCCATCTTTGCCACGTTGATGATTTCGGCGCTGCACGCCACCGGGCGGGTCGCACGTACCCGGCCGGGCCTGGCTGGGTTCGCATTGTCGCTGCTGGTCTTCGGCCTGCTCTACAATACCTTGGAATCCGCCTGGTTCCGTTCGTTCAGCCTCGATGCCATGACGTTCGTTCTAGCGGTCGTTCTGGTCTCACAGCGCCAAGAGCAACAGCCGTGACAACAATCACGATCGCCATCGCCAGTTCCGGCCGGCGCATGCTGGTGCGTTGTCTCGCATCACTGGCGGCACTCGAGTTGCCGGCTGACACCATCGTCGATATTGTGATCGCCGACGACAGCCTGCAGGGCCTCGCCGCCGGACTGGTTGCCGAAGCGCAGCCCCTGCCCTACCCGATCCGCATCATTCCCTCCGCCGCGCGCAACGTCTCGGTCGCCCGCAATGCCTGCCTCGATGCCGCGACCGGCGAATTGATCGCCTTCGTCGATGACGACGAGTGGGTCGAACCCGACTGGCTCATCCGCATGCTGGCGACGATGCGCGAATTTGCCGCCGACTGCGTGTTCGGCCCGGTCCACCCCGTCTATCCCGCCGACACCGCCGACTGGATCGTGCGCGCCAATCCACTGCACGTCGACTGGGGGAGACGGGGCCGCAAAGTCACGCTCGGACGTGGTGGCAACACCTTGATGAAACGGTCCTTGGTGAGCGCTGCCGGCCTGCGTTTCGATCCTGCGCTCGGGCGCACCGGCGGCGAGGATACGAGCTTCTTCCATGCGTTGGGACAGCACGGCGCCGTGATGGTTGTCACCGACGATGCCATGGTGCACGAGGATGCGCCCCCTGCCCGAGTAAATGTCGCCTACTTCCGCCATCGTGCGCTGCGCACCGGCCAGATCTATGCGCGCTTCATTGTCGGTGGCATCGGCGACAGCCTGCTCGCCCGTGCCAAATTCTATGCCGGCGCCGCGCTCAAGGCCTGCGTGGCGCTTACCATCGGCGCCCTTGCCTATCCATTTGACAAGGCATTGTGGCTGCGATTCGCCATGCGCGGCTGGATGAACGTCGGCAAATTGCGCGAGCTGCTGCGGCTCGAGCCCTCGCATATGTCATGAATACGGATCGTTGGTGCGCCGATGGGCGCGCTGAACCACCACGTCCGTCCGTCACCTTGCTGTAAGGTTGCCTCGTTTATCATCCAACAATCAGTTGCGGTCAGCTGTTCGACGCCTATCGTCCAATAGCCGGTCGCGTGCCAGCCCGGCTCGCCGCGAGTAGCGGCCCACACCCGAAAGCGGTGCCGGGCTGGCCAAATCCTCAGGATCTCGAGGGTGAAATGCTCGAAACGCTCGTCGAATTTGCTGACGTGGCGCGGGGAAATCAGTGGGCGACCTTGGCGATTGCAATCGTCATTATTGTTGCGACGTCACTGCTGTGGGCAGCGGGCGAACGGTGTAGTGAACGCAGGCGCCAGCTCAGGCAAAAGCTGCGCGATGACGACGAAGAGCGCGCACCGGAGGGCTGATCTTTGCCGCTTCAACCCGCCAAGCAAACTCAAAAGAAGCCGTACTTTACGCGCCGCGCCGTGTCGTAGACGGCGGCCCAGGCTTGGTTCGAGGCTGCTGCCATCCGCGCCAAATCGATTTCCGGGGTGAAGCCGGCCGTCAAGGTATTGCGCGGAATGAGCCCTGTCGTGCCGGTGGCGAAGCCGCCGGAACTCGAATACAGGCACGTGAAGCCCGCTTGAGCCACTGCTCGAACCGCACGCCGGTCAAGCGCTCCGAACGGCGCCGATGCGACGTTTACCGAACGGCCGACAATGTCCTCGATCGACCGTTTCGCGTCCTGCAGTTCATGCTGCAATTGGTCGTCGTCGGCATTCGGCCAGCTCAAATGATCATAGCCATGGCAGCCGATGGTCATGCCTGCTGCCGCAAGTTCGCGAAGCTGCGCCCGTTCAAGATATCCGGGCCGGTCCATCCGGCCGGCACAGACGAAAAACTTCGCTCGGCGGCCATTCGCCAGCAGCCTCGGTAATGCCACTTTAAGATCGGTGTCGTTGCCGTCGTCGAACGTGATGTTGACCTCGATGTCGGAGAGACGCTCAATTTCTGTCGCAACCACGAGACATCGCTCGAACACCTCGGTCGGCAGCCAAAATCGACGCGATCCGGCCGAGAGACTTGCCGGCGGCGTCCCGAGCCCATGACACGTAAGATGGAGGCGACGAGGTAGCATCGGCCCGCTTGATATTGCCTGTTTGCGAAGAAGGGGCGGAAGTATTACCGGCAAAGCTTAACCCTGCGACAATTATTCCAGTTCCATGAACCGGCCCAACATAGTGCCTCACAACGCATGAACTATGCCACACGGCACATCGATTGCATCCATGGTTCCGCACCGATCGGTTGCCCCAATGGGCTGTTCTGCCAACTCCCCTTGCGGTCCAGCCAAATGAAGGACCCTGCCAAGTGCCGTCTCGACCCATCGTTCTGCATATCACCGGCGACTACCCTGATCCCTCGCGGGCACCGACAACGGTTGCCATCAAAGGCTTGATCGACAGCCTGACGGGCTGCGACCATGTCGTCGTGTCCCTGTCCCGGACACCCGATCCCCGCCGTTTGAAAGTCGTCGAGTTTCCCGCCCCCGCCGGCCAACGACTGTTTGCCATCCACTATTTCGGCCTGCCGTTCGGAGTTGGGTTGCTACCGTCATTCTTCGGCGTCGCCCGCCAGATCGAGCGCCTGCTCGACACCTATGGCCTGCGTCCCAATATGGTGCATTCCCATCGTCTTACTTTCGATGGTCTGGCCGGATGGCTGATCGCGCGCTGGCGCGGCATCGACCATGTGGTCTCGGTGCGTGGCGAGGTCGAAAGCAAGGTATTGCGACACAAGCCTACCTATCGCCCGCTGATCCGGCGCATCCTCGCCGACGCTCATCGGATTTACTATGTGTCGGCCTGGATCCGCCCCGAACTTGAGCGGCTGGCGCCAAACATCTCGGCCAAATCGCGCGACCTGCCGAACATCGTCGCTAACACCCGACCGAACATCGAGCCCGGCACTGCCGGCGATACGTTCGTCGCCGCCGCCAACCTCGACATCTACGAAAAGAAGGGCCTCGACCGCCTGATCGCGGCCTTCGCCCAGGCAGCGCCGTCGATCCCCCAAGCGCGCCTCGACATCATCGGCGCTGGCAAGCCCGAAAACGTCGCCAGGTTGCAGGCCCTGATCGATACCACCGGGTACAAGGATCGTATCCGACTGCGCGGTCCCCTGCCAAATGCCGCGTTCCTCGCCGAACTGCCCGCCGCGCTGGCCTTGGCACTGCCTAGTCACAACGAGACCTTCGGCTTGGTCTATACCGAGGCACTGTTCGCCGGAGTGCCCATTCTATATAGCAGAGGCACTGGTATTGATGGTCATCTCACTGGGCTCGACGTCGGCATCGCGGTCAACCCCGACGACACCGACGCCATCGCCGACGGCCTGATCGAGTTGTACCGCCGCAACGATCAATTCCGCTTAGCCATCGCCGCTGCCGCGCCCGAGCTGTTCGCCCGCTTCGACCCAGACCGCCAGGTGGCGCTGTATATGGCTGACGTCGCCGCCGCCCTGGCCGGACATCATAACGATGGCGTGGTTCCTGCATCGCCAGAACCGACCCATGATACGCAGGCCCGCCGGGCCCGCGCCGCAGGAGCCAAGTAAGGTGCCGATCTCGACCCGCCCACCGACGACGAACGTCGAAGCCCCAAGCCTGGTGGCCGAGATCCGCACCGCCTTCAAAGCTATCGCCAAGCGCTGGTGGTGGGTCGTCATCGCCACCGCCGTCGCACTGGCGGCAGCCCTTCTGTTCCTGATGCTGACGACGCCGCGCTACGTCGCCACCGCCCAGATCCTGATTGATCCCCGCGCCAAGCGTATCGTCGAAGGCGCGGTGGTACCGGGCGGTTATGGCTCGTCAGCTGCCGGCGCCGACACGCTTCTGGTCGATAGTCAGGTCGAACTGATCCAGTCGACCGCCGTGCTCAAGAAGATCGTCGAGGCAGAACAACTGCACAAGGACAGCGAGTTCGCGGTGCCGCGCAGTTCTGGTGGCCTGCGCATGCTGCTGCGCAACACCATCGGCCGTACCCTGTTCGGCAACGACCGGGAAGTGGCGCCGGCGACCGACGACATCGACACCGCGGTCTGGCGCTTCGCCGACCGTCACCTGCGCGTCCGCCGCCTCGGCAATACCTATGTCATCAATGTCAGCGTAATGACGCGCGACCCAGTCAAGTCGGCCAAACTCGCCAACGCGATCGCCAACGCCTACATCACCGATCAGGTCCGCGCTACCGGCGACACCACCCGCGAGGCGACGGTGGCACTGCAGTCGCGCATGGTCGATCTGCGCAAGCAAGTCGAAACCGCCGAAAACGCTGTCGAGACGTTCCGCACCAAGGCCGGCCTGCTCGGCAGTCCGAACCTGCTGCTCACCGAACAGCAGCTGCAGCAGACCAACGACAAGTTGATCCTCGCCCGCTCGCAGACAGCGGTTGCCAAGGCCCGTTTCGACCAGGTCAAGGATCTATCTGCGCGCGGTGGCTCGGCTCTGCTCGCCGCTCAGTCGGACGCCTTGAAGTCGGCGGTGATCGCCAATCTGCGCGCAGCTCTCAGCCGGGTCGAACGTCGCGAGGCGATCGTGCAGCAGACGTTGCGGCCCGGGCACCCCGAATACGGCGGTGTCCAGGTCGAGAAGCGCGCCGTGATGACCCAGATCGAGGAAGAGCTGAACCGCATCAAGGCCAACGCTCGCGGTGAATTCGAGCTCGCCCAGAGCAACGAGAAATCGCTGACAGCCGAACTCAAGAGCCTCGAAACGCAAACCGCCACCGGCAACCAGTCGCAGGTGCGTCTGCGCGAACTGCAGCGCGAGGCGCAGGCGGCGAAGGCGATCTTCGAGCAGTTCCTCAACCGCGCCAAGGAAACCAGTGAACAGGAAAGCCTCGGCCGCGAGAACAGCCGAATTATCAGTGAAGCGACGGTTCCGCCCTATCCCACCTTCCCACCGACGTTTCTGGTGCTGTGCGGCGCGCTGCTCGCTGGCCTGATGGCAGGAGCTGGCACCGCCTGGCTCGCACACATGTTTTCCACTACTCCGGACAGCGGCGCCAACATGGCGCGCATCGCGCCCGTGGTCAGCGGGCCAGCCCCCCCGGATCTATCAAGGACGCGCCCACCTGCGTCGCACCCTTCAACGATGGCACAGGCTTCCGTTCGCCCGCGCCTGCGCAAGATGCTGGCGCCGATGGCACGGCCCGCAAAGCCAGCAACGAAGGGCGCCGATCTCGCCTCGACGCTTGCCACCGTCGCTACCCAGCCGCGCGTGGTCGGCGGCACCGCGGGCCTTGAAACCCTCGCCCGTCTGCCGGCACTCGCCAGCTTCCATACCGGCGCACCTGCCGGCCCTGGCAATACCGATGGCGCGACCGGGGCACCAAGTTTCTCGGACCATATTGCTGCCGTCGACGACGCGTCGGCCACCGCCTATCCTGGCTACCGCGAGGCGATCGACCAGATCTTGGCTGGCCTGCAGCCTTCGGCCGCCAAGAGCAAGCCCATCGTTGCCCTGCTGGTCGGCACCGAAGCCGCCGCCGACAGCTCCAGCACGGCATTAGCGCTGGCCTATCGCGCGGCCGTCACTGGTCGCCGCACGCTACTGATCGATGTCGCGGCCGCCGATCCGCGCCTCAGCCAGGTATTCGCCGCCAACCTCCGGCAGCGCCGCGCCTGCGTGCTCGACAGCGAAGCCCATCTCGCCGAGATCACGCTGCACGATGCCCGTACCGGACTGTCGATCTTACCGATGGCGCTCGCCGACCTCGCCCGCCTTGATCCAGACCAGCAGCGCCGCCTCGTCAACGGCCTGCGCCAGCTCGGCCGCCGGTTCGATCTTGTGATCATGGATGCCGGTATCGCCGCCGACAACCAGGGCATGGGCTTCCTGACGACGATGGTCGACAAGGTTCTGATCGTCACCGCGAAATCTTCGACTGGGACCGGACTTAACCTGCTGCGGGCGATGGAAACCGCCCAGCGCTTCCCGACCCGCTCATCGCCTCCTGCCATCATCGAAACTTCGGCGGCCTGATCGCATGACCCAAACACCGCACCACACCGAGGTCGCTGCCTCGGCCGAACCCCGCCGCGCGACCTTCACGATTAACCCTGCCCAACTCGACGCGATCAGCCGCGTCCCGCACTTCGCGGGCGGCGCCTATGCGACCTTGCCGATCGCCCAGACGCTCGAATTCTACAAGAAACGCTATGTCGACCAGCTACCCAAATTCCGCACCGTCACCGCCGACACCGTGATCGCCGACATCGGCACCGGCTATGGCTGGCTGGCGATGGCGTTCGCGGCATTTTCGCCGGCCCAGGTGGTCGCGATCGAGATGGATGCCGAGCGGCTCGTCGCCGGCCGTCAGATCGCTGAAATCCTTGGCCTCGCCGATCGCATCACCTGGGTGTCGCAAGGGCTCGGCGCGATCACGCTGGCCGATCGTAGCGTCGATGTCGCCTATTGCATCGAGGTGCTGGAGCATGTGCGCCGCGCCCCGGAAACGGTCGCAGACCTTGAGCGCCTGCCGCGCGATCTGCTGATCGTGACGACGCCGAACTTGTGGTTTCCAGTGATCGCGCACGACACCCGGCTGCCGTTCTGCCACTGGCTGCCGCTGCCGCTGCGCCGCGTCTACGCCAAGGCGTTCGGCCGGGAAAACGCCGAGAACGATAATCTCTTCTGGTCGGCGCCAAGGCTCGAACGCCATCTGCGCGGCTGGACGCCGGTCGCGGGCTTCCTGCATTACCCGAAACTCGACGACTACGTTGCGAGCTACCCGTTCCACCTGCCCTATGTCGGCGGCGGCTACCAAACGCAGGTCGGTCGCGCCAAGCTTGCCTACTACAAGCTCGCCGCCCGCCTGGGCCCAGCTTCACGCTACGTAATGCCGAACCTCGCCATGGTGTGGCGCCGCAACCGCTGAGCATCGTTCGTGTGCATCAAGGTCCCTCGGAGCCAGATGGATTTGGAGTGTTGGTTTGAGCGATCTCGCGCAACCCAGCATACTAGCCGACCAGCAAGTGCAAACAGCGCTGCACCGATTTAAATGGAAAAGTACTAGCTACGCACGGCGGCCAGAACAGCCCTCTTGGTCGGCGCGGGAGCCTTCCGGCCAGGCCCGCGTCCGTCGGTCAGAACACCGGGCGGTAGTAGGCTGTGCGGCACCGAGTTCATCAACACCGCGCTCGCCGACAAGGTCGTCGTCGGCCCCGGCACGCCAGCGGCAGAGGCCATCACCGCCATCGTCGCGTTGCGGCTGGCGGCATTGACCGCCTTCGCACTACTGAGTGGCAGCGACGTCAGCTTCAGCGTCGTCGGCACCATTGCCGACGCGATCAAGTTGGTGGCCGGGACACCTGGAACACGCCGCAGGCCGTCGGCGGAGGCCATCTCGAAGCTGCCGAAATTGCCGATTGGGCCGGCAACGGCCGCGTACGTGCGATGCTTTTTGTAGCGCGACTCGGCAGCTGTCGGTGCCTTCAGGATCTGAACGTGCAGTTGCGCAACGCCCGATCGCTTGAAGCCGAGCTTCTCGGCGGTTGCCCGCGAGACGTCGAGCGTCCGCTTGCCGTGGTAGGGACCGGCGCTGTTGACACGAACGATTGCGGCCGACTTCGTCTTCGGGTTCCACAGCAGCAGCTGGGTGCCGTCGGGATAGATCGGGCTGGCGGCATTGTCCGGCCGGTGCGGCTTGAACACCTCGCCGGACGAAGTCAGCGTGCAGGGATTGAAGCGATCCACCTTGCAGTCGTCGTAGAATGACGCGGTAACGACGGTTTTGGAGCCGACCAGACGTTCGGTTTCCGGCAGCGTCTTCACCCGGTGGCAGATACCGAAGTAGCAATGGGTCTTGCCCGGCAGCTTCGCTTCCGCATCAGCGCCGGCAAATGTCAGCGCGGCAATCGCGGTCGCCACGGCAAAGCCCGCAGCTTGCAGCGAACGCCTTGCGTTCGCCTTGAGTTGGATCGACATTTTTTTCTTCCCCATTTCGACGCGTCAGGTTCAACGCGTACCCGCCCGGCATGGTTGCAACATCAACCAGTCCGCGCGGGCGGGAGAGAAACAGCCTTTCGGTCGTCAGCGTAACCCTAATTGGTCAAACATGGTTAACGGCGGCGGCCCAGTCAGGTCGCCCCAATATGCTCAGAGCAAGCCCATGGCGCCGAGTTTGCCGCGCAAGCCCGCTTCGGCGGCGACCAACTTGGCCTCGTCAGTCGAACGCAAGACAAGTTGGGTGCACGGCTTGTTGTCGCGAATGGTCGGGTAGCTGCCCATCGGCACTTCGGGGAAATCCTTCTGATGGGCGCCAAACATTTCCGCGATCGCCCCTTCCGGGAAGTTCAGATCGATCGATCGGGTATGCATCTTCCTGCCCGTCTTGAGGCGCGGCGTTACTGCATCAAGCATTACCTGCATGATGTTGGGCACGCCGGCCATGGTGATCACGTTCTCGACCATGAAACCCGGCGCGATCGAAATCGAATTGTCGATCAGACTGGCGCCGTCTGGAATGCGGGCCATGCGCAACCGACCGGGGGTCAGTTCCAGATTGCGCTTCTCGTAGTAGGGCTTGAGCAACGCCAGGGCGCGCGGATCGACGTCGATGCCAACGCCAAACGCCTTGGCGATGCAGTCGGCGGTGATGTCGTCGTGCGTCGGGCCGATCCCGCCGGTGGTGAAGACGTAGGTATACTTGGCACGCAAACCATTGACAGCGGCGACGACCTCGTCCTCCTCGTCGGGCACCACGCGCACTTCCTTGAGTTGGATGCCAATATTGGTGCAGTGCTCGGCGATGTAGCCGATGTTCTTGTCCTTGGTGCGCCCGGACAGGATCTCGTCGCCGATCACCAGGATGGCTGCGGTGACGATGTCTTTGTTGTGGGGTTCGGCCATTACAATGCTCACGAAGGTTGCGCGGGTCCGGGATCGGGGAGAGAAGTCGGGTATCCGCTACATTGCCGCGCGCCGGCCGGGAACACAATCTCGCCGTCCCGCCGACCGCCAGCCAAACCTGCGAGGCCAGCCCATGAAATTCACCGCCCCCTTGCTGCGCGGCCGTCTCGTCAAGCGCTACAAGCGGTTCCTCGCCGACGTCGTCCTCGACAGCGGCGAGACGGTTACGACGACGTGCCCCAATACCGGCTCGATGATCGGGCTGCTGACGCCCGGCGCCGTGGTCTGGCTATCGGAGAGCGACAGCCCGACCCGCAAGTACAAGCATACCTGGGAGCTGGTCGAAGCCCAGTTCGGTGAGCATCGGGAAGTCGTCGGCATCAATACCAACCATCCCAACAAGCTCGTCACCGAAGCCATCGAGGCCGGCCGCATCAAGGAACTGAAGGGCTATGACAACCTGCGCCGCGAGGTGAAATACGGCCGCAACAGCCGCATCGACATCCTGCTCGAGGACGAGACCAAGGCGCCCTGCTACGTCGAGATCAAGAACGTGCACATGATGCGCACCCTCGGTCGCGCCGAGTTCCCCGACAGCGTCACCGAGCGTGGCGCCAAGCATCTGGCCGAGATGTCAGATATGGTGGCGGCCGGCCACCGCGCCGTCATGTTGTATCTGATCCAGATGTCGAGCCCGACCTCGTTCGAACTCGCCCGCGACATCGATCCGACCTACGCGCAAGCCTTCGAAAAAGCCCGCGCCGCCGGCGTCGAGGCCATTGCCTATCGCTGCCGTGTCACCCCTGAAGAAATCGCGGTCGACAAGGCGGTGAAGATGAAGGTCTAGATGCTACGCCGGAAGATGATGTTGCGCTGTGGCGTCGGTTTGCCGCTATAGCCCATATCGGCGAGCTTGCGCGCAAGGCCTGACGATTCCAACCCGCCGTTAGCCTCCAGCACCAGTACTTTCGGCCACATGGCGGCCGGCGCCTCGGCGAAGAAGGCCAGCAGCACCGGCGGCTCATGGCCTTCTATATCGAGCTTCAGCGCATCCAGGCGCGACAACCCGTTGCGCCGGCACAGTCCCATCAGCGTGTCGGTTTGGACTTCGTAAGCGGTTGCGGCCGTGTCGCCAGAACCCTGCACCACCGAGGTCTGGCCGATGTTGCTGTCGACGATCTTGAGTGTCGCAGTGCCCGGCTTGTCCGACAACGCCAGCGCCTCGACCCGGACGTGGGCGTATTCGTTGGCGGCGATATTGAAGCGCAGCCGCTGCAGTGCGACCGGATGCGGTTCGACCGCGATGACGATGCATTCGCGGTTCGACCGGGCGGCCGCGAACAACGTGTAGGCCCCGACATTGGCGCCGACATCGATAAACACCGAACCGGGCTCAAGCGTCGACTCGATCGCGGCCAGTTCGGCCGGGTCGAACAACTGCGGCATGAAGGTGAGATGCTTTTCGGTAGCATTGCCGACCGGGCGCAGGCGCATGAAGCTGCCCAGCACTTCGACGTCGTAGCAGGTGTCGGGTTTGGGGTCAGCCAGCCAGCGCAACCCGGTGCCGATGCGCTTGGATATCGGACCTCGCCCGAGCATGTGCGAGAGCGCCATCATCGTGCCGGGCCACAACCCCGGGCGGTAGGCTCCGATCGGCGGCTCCGTGCCGGTGGCAGTCGTTGCGGTGGGCACGATCGGACAATCCTTCACATTCGACAGCAGTCGCGGCCAACCGTTATGGCCTACACCGTACCTCCGTCAATTGCCGATAGCCTCTTCCGAGCATTTCCCGTTGGCGATTGATGACGCAGCTTTGATCGGTAGTGACTGGACGTTTTTGGCCGCAGGCCTTCATAGTTCGTCCGGGATGGCCGCCCGCGCTCGATCCGGCCGAGCAATTTGGAGTTCTTTCAATGATGTCCCGTCGCACGGTCGGCAAGACCGCCTTCGCAACCTTGATCGCAGCCGTCGCGGCGCCGCGTCTCGGTTCCGCGGCCGGCGCGGCCGCCAAGTTCGAGATCACCCGAACACCTGACGAGTGGAGGAAGATATTGAGCCCGGAGGCCTACTACGTGCTGCGTGAACACGGCACCGAGCGCGCCGGGTCAAGTCCGCTTGACAAGATCTACACGGCCGGCATCTACAATTGCGCTGGCTGCGAACTCCCCCTCTACGCCTCGGAAACGAAGTTCGACAGCGGCACTGGCTGGCCGAGCTTCTGGAAGGCCGTCGACAACGCCGTCGGCACCACCGTCGACACCAGCTTCTTCATGACCCGTACCGAAGTGCATTGCCGTCGTTGCGGTGGCCATCTCGGCCATATATTCCCCGATGGGCCGAAGCCGACCGGCGAACGACACTGCATCAACGGCGTATCCCTGAAGTTCGTGCCCAAGGCGTCGAGCTGATCGTAACGAGGACCCATTCATGCGGTTGAACATTCTGCGCCTATTCGCACTCGTCGCCTCAGTATTGTGGGGGCTACCCGCCTCGGCTCAGACGCCAGCGCCAGGCCTCGCTGTCGCGACCTTCGCCGGCGGCTGCTTCTGGTGCATGGAGCCGCCTTACGAAAAGATCGACGGCGTTTTCACGGTCTACTCGGGCTACATGGGCGGCTCCGTGAAGAACCCGACCTATGAGCAAGTCAGCCGGGGCGGCACCGGGCACACCGAAGTCGTGCAGGTCACCTACGACCCGGCCAAGGTCAGCTACCAGAAGTTACTCGACATTTTCTGGGTCAACATCGACCCGGTCGATAAGGGTGGTCAGTTCTGCGATCGCGGCGACATGTACCGGCCGGAGATCTTCGTGCACAGCCTCGAACAGCGCCAAGCCGCCGAGGCCAGCAAGGCAGCGCTCGATGCCAGCAAGAAGCTGCAATGGCCGGTGGTGGTGCAGATCACCGATGCCGCCGCCTTCACCAAGGCCGAGGACTACCACCAGAAGTTCCACCTGAAGAACCCTAGCCACTACAATCGCTATCGCGCCGGCTGCGGCCGCGATGCGCGGCTCGAGGCGCTGTGGGGCAAGGCGGCGGCCAAGACGCAATAGCGATCGGCGCCGCCGCTAGTTGAACCGGATGCTGAGGCCGGCGCGCACCACCGTCCCGTCGTGGGACGCCCGATGCGCACCGCATCACTTCTGGCGGATCACTTCTGACAGAAAGTCGCGGTCACCAGGCAGCGGTACTCGGTGCCGACGGGCCCGAGGTTCAGATAGACCTCGCACGACACGGTTTCGGCGCTCTTGACCAGCGGCTTGTCGGGCCACTTGCGCTTCTTGCGCTCGACCTCGGCGTATTCGGCGAGCTTCTCACGCGCGTACTTCGTTGCCCCCTCGGTGCCGAAGGCAACGTCCGACAACGGCAGCCGGAAGCAGTTCGGCGCAAGCTTCACTTTGGCGGCAGGGGCCGCAGCAGCCGGGACCACTGACGCCGGCGCCGAAGTTTGCGCCGACGCCACAGGCGCAAACGCGATGACGGCCGCAAGCGCCGCCAGGATCGATAACTTCATGTTCGCTTATCCCGCTACCGCCAAGTTGCCCACATCATGCCCCGCCCGTTCGAGCTTCAGCCGCTCGGCGACCAGGAATGCCAACTCCAGCGACTGGTCGGCATTGAGACGCGGATCGCAATGCGTGTGATAGCGGTCCGACAGTTCGGCGTCGGAGATCGCGGTGGCGCCGCCGGTGCACTCGGTGACGTTCTGGCCGGTCATCTCGACGTGGATGCCGCCGGCATGGGTGCCCTCGGCCTGATGCACGGCGAAGAACGACTGCACCTCGGAGAGCACACGGTCGAACGGCCGCGTCTTGAAGCCCGACGCCGCCGTGATGGTATTGCCGTGCATCGGATCGCACGACCACACCACGGTGCGACCGGCTTTCTTGACGGCGCGGATCAGCTTCGGCAGGTGGGCCGCGACCTTATCCGAACCGAAGCGGCAGATCAGCGTCAGCCGGCCGGCTTCATCCTTCGGGTTCAGCATGTCGATCAGCCGCAGCAGGCCATCCGGCTCCAGCGACGGCCCGCACTTGAGACCGATCGGGTTTTTCACGCCACGGCAGAACTCCAGATGCGCGTGATCGGGTTGGCGGGTGCGATCGCCGATCCACAGCATGTGACCGGAGGTCGCGTACCAATCACCCGACGTCGAGTTCGAGCCGGGTCATCGCCTGCTCGTATCCGAGCAGCAGCGCTTCGTGGCTGGTATAGAAATTGGTGGTGCGCAATTGCGGCGTGTTGTCCGAGGTAATGCCGCAGGCACGCATGAAGCCGACCGTCTCGGTGATACGATCGGCCAGTTCCTGGTACCGGTGGCCTTGCGGTGAATCCTTGACGAAGCCGAGGTTCCACTGGTGCACGCGTTCAAGGTCGGCATAGCCGCCCATGGCGAACGCGCGGATCAGGTTCAAGGTCGCTGCCGACTGGCGGTAGGCCTCGATCTGGCGCTGCGGATCGGGAATGCGCTGCTCCGGCGTGAACTCCGGCCCATTGATGATGTCGCCGCGATAGCTCGGCAGCTCGATCCCGCCCTTTTTCTCGGTCGGCGCCGAGCGCGGCTTGGCGAACTGGCCGGCAATGCGGCCGACCTTCACCACCGGCGAGCCGCCGGCATAGGTCAGCACCACCGCCATCTGCAGGAATACGCGGAAGAAGTCGCGGATGTTGTCAGCGCGATGTTCCAGGAAGCTTTCGGCGCAGTCGCCACCCTGGAGCAGGAAACCCTTGCCATGCGCGACGTCGGCTAACGCGCGCTTCAATTGGCGGGCCTCGCCTGCAAAAACCAGCGGTGGAAAGGTCGCCAGCTTGGCCTCGACGTCAACCAGCACCTTGGCATCCGGATAGTCCGGCACCTGCTGGATGGGCTTTGATCTCCAGCTATCTGGGGTCCACGACGCGGCCATTGCAGTCAACTCCTTGAACGACGATTGCGGGCTCCTCCCCGCGTATACCTCGCGCTTATAGGTCAACGACTTGACCGTTGCCAGTACCCTTGGGCCGGCCCGGCGAGCCATCACGCCCAGCATCGGTGCAACGCCATGGTTGCACCTCCCACCAAGCCCTCAGGCACGATTGCGACGGATTGAGGGATCAGTGACTGTCGTCCCACCCGCCGACTGCCTCATTCCCGAGCAAGACCGGCGCAAATGCCTGTCACGCCTCCGATTTGTGCAAGCGATGGCTTGCCACGGGGCCGTCATCAGCTACCATCCGGCCGTATCAGTCATCACCACAGGAGCAGCGTCCAATGAAGCGTGCAGTTGCAGTTCTAGTCGCCGCCTTGGCCCTTGGCGCCGGGCCGCAGTTTGCCGCCGCCCAGGACGGGCCGGTGATGAAACGCATCGCCGAGACCAAGACCTTCACCATCGGCCACCGTGACGCATCAGTGCCGCTGTCCTATCTAGGCCCCGACGGCAAAGCGCAGGGCTACTCGGTCGACATCTGCCTGAAAATAGCTGACGCCGCCAAGGCTGAACTGAAACTTGAGAAGCTCGAGGTCAAATTCGTGCCCTTGACCCCGCAGACGCGCATCCCTCTGCTGACCGCCGGCACCGTCGATATCATCTGCGAAAGCTCGACCCACACGCTTGGCCGCTCGCGCCAGACCGCCTTCCTCAATACCACGTTCCTGACCGGCTCGAAGCTGCTGGTGCGCAAGACTTCCGGCATCAAGAAACTGGAAGACATGAAGGACAAGGTGCTGGTCGCGGTGCTCGGCACCACCAACGAGAAGGCGGCCCAGGCCGAGATCGACAAGAAGAAGATCGCGATCAAGGGCGAGATCGTCAAGGTCAAGGATCACTCGCAGGCGATGCTGAACCTCGAGCAGGGCCGCGCCGATGCCTACGTCTCGGACGACGTGGTGTTGTACGGCCTGAAGAGCGCGTCGAAGAGCCCGGACGAGTGGGAAGTCGTCGGGCCCTACTTCTCCTATGATCCCTACGGCATGATGCTCGCACGCAACAATGACGACTTCCGCCTGCTCGGCAACACCACCATCACCCGTCTGATCCAGTCGGGCGAAATGGAAGCGATCTACAAGAAGTGGTTCGAGCCCGGCCCGACCAAAATCAACTATCCGCTGTCGGATCGCTTGAAGGAAAATTTCCAGCTCATCGCCCTGCCGGATTGAAGAAGGCGCGCCCGCTCCATCCCCCACACAGGTGTCATCCCGGGGCTTGTCCCCGGGACCCATCGTGCAATGCTCTCGATGACGGCGCTTTCGGCACCATGGGTCCCGGCCATGAATGCCGGGATGGCAGTTCTGGAGATGCGAGTGCACGGCTCAGACTGAGCGCCACAGGAAATACCCATGGGAAGCTATAACTGGAACTGGCCGATCCTGCTGAAGGAGCCATATCTCGGCTGGATCATCTCCGGTTTCGGCAACACCATTCTCATTGCCGTCCTGGCGTGGGCAATCGCGTTTCCATTGGGCTCGCTGATCGGCATCGGACGAACCGTCGAGAACCGTTGGCTGCGGCTTGCGGCCACCACCTACGTCGAGATCTTCCGCAACATTCCCCTCCTGGTGCAGATGTTCGTCTGGTACTTCGTGGTGCCGGAACTGCTGCCCGCCGATCTAGGCCGCTGGGTGAAGCGCGACATGCCGCACCCCCAGTTCATCACCGCCGTCATGTGCCTCGGCCTCTATACCGCCTCGCGCGTCGCCGAACAGGTGCGCTCCGGATTGGAGGCGATCCCGCGCGGCCAGCGCAACGCCGGCCTCGCCATGGGACTGACGCCGTTCCAAGTTTACACTCATGTGCTGGTGCCGGTCGCCTTCCGGACGATCATCCCACCATTGACCAGTGACTTCCTCGGTGTGTTCAAGAACTCGTCCCTGGCGCTGACCATCGGCGTCCTCGAGTTGACCTCGCAGTCGCGCCAGATCGAGGAATATACCTTCGCAGCGTTCGAAGCCTTCACAGTCGCAACCGTGCTCTACTGCCTCGTTACCGGCCTTGTCATCGTCATCATGCGGTCGGTCGAATCCCGCACGCGCATCGTTGGCGCCATCACGGTCGGGGGCAACTAGATGTTCTCCGGCTTCGATTTCGACGTCATTATCCGCAACGCGCCGTTCCTGTGGAACGGGCTGCTGCTGACGTTTCAGCTAACCGCGCTCGCGGTGGTCGGCGGCATTACGCTCGGCCTGATCCTCGCCGTCGCCCGGTTGTCCGGAATCCGCCCGCTCGAATGGCTGGTGGCTGCCTACGTCAACTTCCTGCGCTCGATGCCGCTGATCCTGGTCATCTTCTGGTTCTACACCCTGGTGCCGCGACTGA
Source organism: uncultured Alphaproteobacteria bacterium (assembly GCA_963732635.1). Classification (GTDB taxonomy): domain Bacteria; phylum Pseudomonadota; class Alphaproteobacteria; order Rhizobiales; family Hyphomicrobiaceae; genus JAKFWF01. The sequence goes on along the minus strand of CAVTAL010000019.1, from coordinate 237,729 downwards.
CCGGCACATCGGTGTCCGGCTTCTACTCAGTGCTGATCGCCTTCATCATGTTCGAGGCGGCCTACTATTCCGAAATCATCCGGGCCGGCATTTCGAGCGTCAAGCGCGGCCAGATCTCGGCGGCATTGGCGCTTGGCCTCACACCCTTGCAGTCGATGCGCTACGTCGTGCTGCCGCAGGCCATCCGCAACATGATCCCGGTATTGCTGACGCAGTCGATCGTGATGCTGCAGGACACCTCGCTGGTCTATGTCGTGGGCCTGCGAGACTTCCTGACCTCGGCTGAGATCGTCGCCGGCCGCGACAACCGGCCGACCGAACTTTACCTGTTCGTCGCGCTGGTCTTCCTCGTCCTTTGTTTCAGTGCCTCGCGGCTCGTCAACCGCCTGCGCCGGAGATACACGCTGTGATCGAGATCAAAAACGTCAGCAAGTGGTACGCCAAGTTCCGCGTCCTCAACGACTGCTCGATGAACATCGCCAAGGGCGAGGTGGTGGTGATCTGCGGCCCGTCCGGATCGGGCAAGAGCACCCTGATCAAGTGCGTCAATGGTCTCGAACCGTTTACCGAGGGCACCATCACCGTCGATGGCATTTCGGTCGGCGCGCGGGAGACCAACCTGCCCAAGCTGCGCTCGCGCATCGGCATGGTGTTCCAGAATTTCGAACTGTTTCCGCACATGTCAGCGGCCCAGAACATCGTGTTGCCGCAGCAAAAGGTACTGGGCCGCGACCGTGCCGAGGCCGAGGCCAAGGCCCACCAGTTGCTCACCCGCATGGGCCTGGCCGAGCAGGCCGAAAAATTCCCGGCACAGCTGTCGGGCGGCCAGCAGCAGCGCGTCGCCATTGCCCGCGCGCTCGCCATGGACCCGATCGCGATGCTGTTCGACGAGCCGACCTCGGCGCTCGATCCCGAGATGATCACCGAAGTGCTCGACGTCATGGTGAAGCTCGCTGAGGACGGCATGACCATGGCGGTCGTAACTCACGAGATGGGCTTTGCCCGTCGCGTCGCCCACCGCGTCGTGTTCATGGACCAGGGCGCAATCGTTGAAGATGCCAAGAAGGCCGACTTCTTCGGCACGCCACGCAGCGAACGGGCGCAGTTGTTCCTGTCGAAAATTCTGACGCACTGAGGCGAGTGGTCGAACATTGATCACAGCCGGACCGCGCTGATAAGCGGCATAACGCCGGATGCAGGCGTTGGTAACTCCTAACCCCACCACGTTTTCGCCCGATTTCGTTCCGATAGGCTCGACCCATGTCCAAGAACGCCTCACAGCTTTACTTGCTGATCGACGCTGGCCCCAGCGCCGAGGCGCGGTTATCCGCCGTGCTCGCAGCCACCCGCAATGTCGCGGCCGTACTCGTTCGCGCTGGCACGGTGCCGCTCGATGCGACACTCGCACGGCCGCTGGTCGAGATTGCACAGAAGGCCAATGTCGCGGCGTTGGTCGAGGGCGATCCGGCCCTCGCACGCGCTTTGCGAGCCGACGGCGTCCACCTGCCCTGGTCAACGACGCTTGGCGCCCAGTTTGCCGAGGCCCGCGAAGTTCTCGGCAACCGCTACATGATCGGCGTCGAGATCGCGGCCAACGCGCCCGACGCCCGCCATCAGGCAATGGAGATGGCCGAGGCCGCAGCCGACTATATCGCCTTCGGCCCAGGCGAGGCCCAGCCGGACCTGATCGCCTGGTGGGCCGAAATCTTCGAAGTTCCCTGCGTCGCCTTCGACGTCGCCGACCTCGGGGCAGTCGCGGCACTGGCGGCCGACCGGCCCGAGTTCATCGCCGTCACGTTGCCGTCCGGGGCGTCGCCGGCCGATAGTGCCGCGCACGTGGCCAAGGTCGTGCAGATCCTTGACGACGCAGCACTCAGCAGGGCCGGATCATGACGCGAACGTGCACCGTAGCGGTGCTTTCGGTCGTCTCGATGCTGGTTGCCGGCCAGGTCGTGGCACAGACCAGTTCGTGGAATTCAACCACCGATCCGAGTGTGCCGAAGGTCGTGGCACCGACTACCAAGGGCGCCGCCAAGCCGAAGTCGGTGAAGGCACCTGCGCATTCGGCCGATCCCCTGTCCCGGTTCCAGAAGCGGCCGGTCGGCAAACCCGCCGATCGACCCGAGGCCGCGCCGACCGCCGAGGATGCGGCGCAATTCGCATTCGACAAGGGCGAGTATCTGACTGCCCTGACCCTCGCAGGTAAGCGCGCCGAGGCAGGTGACGCCGGCGCCCATATGCTGATCGCGCGGATCTACGACGAAGGCCTCGGCGTCGACAAGGATGCCACCGCCGCCGCCCAATGGTACGGCCGGGCTATCGAACTTGGCGACGTCGAAGCAGCGTTCGCGCTCGGCGTCATGCTGGCCGAGGGGCGTGGCGTGGCCAAGGATTTCGATGCCGCGGCGCGGATGTTCGAACGTGCCGCCCGCACCCAGCACGCGCTCGCCAACTACAACCTCGCCCTGCTGTTCCTAACCGGCAAGGGCAAGCCCGAGAACCCGCATCGCGCCGCGCAGCACCTGGAATTCGCCGCCCAGAAGGGCATCGCCGCCGCCCAATACGACCTAGCCACGCTCTACCTCCAAGGCCATGGCGTTTCGCCCGATGCCTACGAGGCCTCGCGCTGGCTGCGCCGTGCGGCCGAGCAAGGTATGGCGGAAGCGGAATACGATTACGCGGTTCTGCTCCTGAAGGGCAGTGGCATCAACGCCGACATGCCGCGTGCCATCGACTACCTGAAGTCGGCCGCGAGCAAAGGCCTGGCAGGCGCTCAGAACCGCCTCGCGCACGTCTTTAATGAAGGTGTCATGGTATTGCCGGACCCGATCGAAGCCGCGAAGTGGCGCTTCATCGCCCGCGAAGCCAAGGTCGAAGACCCGGTGCTCGACAAGATGATCGGCAGGCTCGCCCGCGCCGATCGCGAAAAGGCCGAAAAAGCAGCTCAGGCGTGGCGCGACGAAACCGCACTGGAGCTGCTGCGTTGACAGCAGCTCCAACGTTGCCTGATCAAATCAGCTCCGGCGCGTGTCGCCCGGCGCCGAAGCCGGTCTCGGCTGGCTAATCGCGGCGCTGCCGTTGCGGGGCTGGCCCTTGCCAGCCGGTTCTTCCCAGCTCGCGCCGTACCAATCGTCGGTACCCATCAACCACTGGCGGAATCGGCTGCGCTGCTCCTCGCGCTTGGCCGTCGAACGTTGCAGGGTCTGGACGTTCGATTGCAGGCTTTCCAGCATCTGCAGCGGCTTGGCATTGGCACGCTCAACACCGTCGAGGCGGGTCAGCAGCGCCGACAGCTCGTTGCCATTGTCGAGACGCCACTGGTCCATCGACGCGGCCAGGGTCTGCTGGTTGCCGTTGAGCTTGACCAGCGCGTTGTGCAGTTCGACGAGATCGGCGCCGTGCGCCGCGTGCAGATCGAGCGTTCGCTGGCCGAAGCCCTGGATCACTTTCTCGAGCGCGCCGATCCGTTCGCCCATGTCGGCAATGATCTGCGACGCCTCGGTGCGATGGGTTTCGACAAGCTTCGCCATCTGGCCCATGCGCTCGACTAGCGGCTGGGCGACCTGCGATGCGATCTCGGCGCGGCTCTTTTCGACAACCGAAGTCAGGCTCTGAAACCGCTCTCCGACCATCGACTGGATGCGCTCGCCATTGGTGCCATGGGTACTGACACTGTGGCTCAGCGCCTTGATATCGGCGGTGACATTGGTGGCAAGCTGGGCCACCTGGTTGCGCTGCGCGATCATCGCCTCCTCGATGGCGCGAATGCGCTCACCGGTCTGGTTGGTCGACCGTTCGACCTGGCCAACGCGATCGACCACGCCGGTGGTGCCGCGATTGATTTCTGCCATGCGGGTCTCAATGGCTTGCAACCGGTCGAGCACGGGCGCGAGGTCAACCGTCACCGCAGCCGTTCGGCTCGACTGCACTCGTTCGATCGCGGTCAAGCGATCGATGACGGGCGCGAGCGCGGCCGCCGTTGCCGAAGGGCGCAGCGTCTGCGCCTGCTCGATCGCAGCCAGCCGCTCGGTGATCGGTTCGAAGTTGACCGCGGCACCGGCGGCCGAACGGGACGCAAGTTGGCGCTCCACGCCCTGCAGGCGCTCACCGATCGTCGCCAGGACAGCACTAAACTGCTCGAATCCGGGTGAGGTTGCCGCTTCCTCGCGGCTCGTGTTGACCGCCAGTTCAAGACCCTGCAGGCGCTCGCCGAGCACCGTCCAGCCGCGGGCCAGATCGGCGAATTTGGCTTCGACGTTGCGCTCGATGCCGGCGAGCCGGTCATTGGCGTAGCCAGTCGATCCGAAGTCACCGCGCGGCTCAAGTTCCACCTGGGCCGGCATCTCGCGCTTGCGTTCGCTGATCAGTTGACTGACCGCCTTGCGCTCCGCCAGCAACTCGCCGGACAGCTCGCGAATGGTCCGCTCCAACTGATCGAGGCGGGAATTCTGGACCACGTCGGCGACGGTGCCGCCAGGAACCGCAGTCGCCGTTTCGGCCGGATAGTAGGACTGCGGCGGCTGCTGCGCACCCTGTTCGGGCACGTAATAGCCGGGCTGTGGTGCCTGATAGTAGCCCGGCTGCGGCGCCGCAACCCGCACCCAATCTCGAGGCGGCTCCTGTTGTCCATAGCGGCCATCAACCTGATAGGCGCCACCAAGCAGTGGCGGCAGCGGTTCCGACCGCAGCGGTTCACTGGCATTGCGCGGCTGCCAGCCCGGCGCATTACGTTTAAGCATGACAACACCCGATTGTTCAGAGTTCAGTTCGAATAGCGTGCGCAGGAGATCGCTCACCGTGACGGATGAATTGCGGATCCGGGCGCGATCGGAAGCAATATGCAGGATGTCGGCCAGCAACTGGGATCGGCGCGGCGACACCCGCTCGTTGCCCGGCACGATCGCTTCATCGGAGGCGATCAGGCTCGCGGTGTCGTGCCGCAGGCCCGATACATCGATGCCGTGTGCCGCCAGCACCGACACGGCAGCGTCAGTCCGCGTCATCGCATTCAGCAAATGCTCGACCCGGACTTCGCGCGCGCGATGGGCCAGCGCCAGATCGTAGCCGTGATTGCAGCAGGCCAACACCGCCTCGTCCACCATTACCGGGTCGGTCGGCACCGCCACGAGGTCGGCTTGCCGTTGGTCGAACGTGGAATGCATGCGCTCGTGTGTGCGCAAATCCAGATCCCTGCCTCGGTAGCTCATTCGCCGTCCTTCCACTTCCCATTTCCAGCCAGCGCGCCGGCGGTCCATCCATGACCAGCCAAAGGGCGGCACCATGGCAAGTCCAGCCATCGCCCCGAGCGCAGTGACGTCCGAAAGTGACCTGCCAAAACGTGCCGACCAGCGAACGCACTCGAACGGTCACGACCTCAATCTAACGCACCCTACCCGCAATCAGCGGGCTCTACGAGGTACACGGGGCGACTGTCGCACAATTTGGTCAACGCCGGACCGCATCCCGCCGATTCGGCGGTGCCAAGATACGGCCAGCAAACAACAGTATGGTTAACGTCGCCTAAAGCAGGCGGGATTGTCCAACCGGTTGTTGGAGTTGCGGGCCTTCATTGCGAGAATTGTTGAGCCTGGGATCGACCTCGATGATCTCCAGCAGGTCGACCGGTGCCGGCTGCAGCATGGCGCTAGCCTGCTTGGTCTCGATGTTCCGACAATCGAGCCACGCGTCGAACTGTTCCGGCGGCAGGATTGCCGGCATCCGGTCGTGAACAGTGCCGACGGTGGTGTTGGCGGCAACGGTCAGGATTGCCATGGTATCGACTTCGCTGCCGTCGGCGCCGAGCCAGCTTTCAAACAAACCCGCGAACGCCAGCAGGCCATGATCGCGCGGACGGATCAGGTGCGGCCGCTTGGCACCGACCGGACCGGTCCATTCGTAGAACCCGTCAGCCGGCACCAGACAGCGCTTGTGGCGAAATGCGCCCCGGAACGACGGCTTTTCGGCTGCGGTCTCGGCCCGCGCATTGATCAAGGTCGTGAAAGTTCGCGGGTCCTTCACCCAAGGCGGGATCAGCCCCCAGCGCACCAACTGGAAGTCACGGTGGCCGCTTTCGGCGATCCGCACGATGCCGACGGGCTGGGTCGGCGCGATGTTGTAGCGCGGCGGATAGCCGTGCTCGTTGCGGTGCCGGAAATAGGCCCGGACCGCCTCGGGCGGCGAGGTTAGGCTATAGCGCGAGCACATCGTGGCGAATTCCCATGTCGGCCGGTGCTGACCTGTGCAATCAAGATGATCATGACGCAAGCAACCGACAAGACCAACCATGCACCGCACTGGCCAAAAGCCGCTGCCAGCATCGCGCTCTTTCGTCAGGACAGCGTGTTGCTGGTATTGCGCACCAAGGCACCGCGTGCCGGGTTATGGAGCCTTCCCGGCGGCCACATTGAGCCGGGCGAGACGGCTGCCGCGGCGGCATTGCGCGAACTGCGCGAGGAAACCGGTCTCGACGCTACCGTCGATGGCCTCGTCGATATCCTCGACGTCATCATGCACGACGATGACGGCCAGCTGCGCGCCCACTACCTGCTGGCCGTCCATTTCGGCCGCTGGCGCGCCGGCGAGCCGCTCGCTGCCAGCGATGCCGGTGATGCCCGTTTCATCCCCATGAGCCGCCTCGACGAATTTCCGTTGACGCCTGGGGCGAAGCGGCTCATTTCGCAGGCCTGGACGAAGTTGTCGGCCTCCGTGTGAACGCCACGATTTTGCCCGCCAGTGCCTGCATGACCGATGCAGTCGCGGTCAACGATAGGAGATCTCAAGGGTGTTGACGCCAGTCCGCCATCGATCGCCTCTAATGGCCGTCGTCGCGTGTGTCGGCATTCTGCTCGGCGCCATCGGTGCACGCGCCGCCGACGTCAAACCTTATGACGACAAGTTGGTCCGCCTGTCCGAGATCCTCGGTGCGGTACACTATCTGCGCGAGTTGTGCGGCTCGAACGACGGCCAGTTGTGGCGCGAGCGGATGAAAGAACTGATGGATGCGGAGGGTTCCTCGGCATTGCGGCGGGCGCTGCTGACCCGCAGTTTCAACCAGGGCTACGTGAGCTTCAGCCGCACGTATAAAACCTGTACGCCCTCTGCCCAGAGCACGGTTAGCCGGTACCTCAAGGAAGGCACCCAAATTTCCGAAGCTCTGGTGAAATCCACGCCGTGAGTGTTGGCGTCGCGACCTCAGTAGGGCGTTCACCTTGAATTGCATTTGCATCAATCGAGCGTGACACCGTGTGCTACGGGTTTCGTCGAGGAGCGGCATCGTGCGACGACCCAGTCGCCGGCACCGGGGGACGAACCAGGGACGTACAATGGAAATTCAGCAGCTGACGACGAGTTCGGATGCGAGCCTCAAGGCCCTCGGATTCATCCTCGATGCCTGGGAAGAAGGCGCGGATGCCGGCGTCGCCCCCGAACTGATGGCTTATGCAGCATTGTTCACTGCACTGACTGATCTCGTCGAAGCCTATGGCGAGGAAGCTGTCGACAAGTTGCTCAAGGGCCTGATCAACCGTGTCGCCGGCGGCGAATTCACGGTCGCCCGCAGCGTGCAATGAAACCGAAGGTGGTGTCCTAAAGCTGCGCCACCACGACCCGCACCGCCTTCAACACCACCTCGCCGATCAGCACGGCGGCGAATACTGCAAGCAGCAAGCCGGCGATCATGTTGATCTGGTGCAGTCGCTCGACATTCAGGCGGTGGCGAATACGACCGATCATGTTGGCCAGAATGAACCACCAAGCCAAACCGCCCGCCATGACGGCCGCGACCATCGTGAACGCGTCAACATAGCTCTTGACCTCGACGAAGGTGCTGACGCCACCGAAGATCGCGAACAGTCCGAGCACGGCGCCGGGGTTGGTGATCGTCAGAAAGAATGTCTGCGGGATATCCCACGCGAAATCGCCGAGCGTCGCCTTGTCGTCGTCCGCAGTCGACGGCGGCGTCACTGGCGCCGGCGTCAGGTAGAGCTTGACCGCGAAGGCGAGCAGCACAATGCCGCCGACGATCTGGATCGAGTTGCGCCAGTCCTTGATGGCGACCGAAATCGAACCGACGCCGAGCGCCGCGAACATGGCGATAAAGCCGTCGCCCAGCACCGCGCCGATGCCGGCCGCGAAGCCGCCCATTACACCGCGCGAGATTGCCCGCTGAATGCACAGCACATTGACCGGCCCGACCGGCGCCGACACCAGCACGCCGATGACCATTCCGACCGGAATGATAAATGGGTTGGGGATGATCTGCATCAACGGGAGATCTGGCCCTTCGATAGTTCTGGATGGCCTGCACCCATACGGGGCATGATGCAGCGAATTCGTTCGAATGCTGTCATCACTTCCGAGGTACCCCGATGCCGTCGCGCATTGCCAAGCTCTCCATTGGTGCATTGATAGTGTTAATGGCGGGTTTCGCCCTTGTCCATGTAGTGACCAGCGAAGGTGTTGCACAGACTTCGAAAGGCAAGAAGGCGCCAGCGGCCGCCACCGCCGCACCGTCTGCGGACAAGCTGCCGACGGCCGTCGCCGAAATGCTTGATGGGATCCAGGTGGCGATCAAGTCGGGTCGCATCGAGGATCTGCGAACACCGATCGCCTGGAATGAGTTGCCGCCGGTGATCGCCCGCGACAACGTCACCGACCCGATCGCCTACTGGAAACAGCAGTCAGCCGACGGCGAGGGCCGTGAGATCCTGGCGATCCTGGCTGCAATCATCGATGCCGGTCACGCCATTCTGCCTGTCGGGCGCGACGTCGAAAACAGCAAACTCTATGTCTGGCCTCGGTTCGCGGAACAACCGCTCGACAAGCTCACGCCGGAAGACGAAGTGCAGCTCTACCGCCTGGTGCCGCCGACCATGTTCAAAGTGATGCGCGAGAAAAAGCAGTGGACGTGGTATCGCCTTGCCATCGGCGCCGATGGCACCTGGCATTCGTTCCAGAAGGCCGAATAATCGGGCGGTTGGTCGCCCGGGTAACCATATTTCAAGCGACCGTTTGGGTTTGCTACAAGTGTTAACTACTTCAGCTCTCTCGGCGCAAATCGTGGGAAGCAAATCGATGACAAGAGTGTGGGTATTCGGCGTGGCGCTGGTGGCCTTGGCGGCACCGGTGACGGCACAGGGATTCAATCCGTTCGGCGACAACCAGGTGACGTCTGGCGCCTATCGCAGCGCCCCGGCACGGGCCGCACGTCCGCCAGGAGCCAAGCCCAACGCCGGCGCCGGCATCGGCATTTCCGCGCCGTTCCTGCTGGGCGACGACGACGACACCACGCCGCCACCGCCGCAAAGCAGCCAAGCCTCGCGCCCGCCGGCTTCCCCGGTGTCCTCCGATGGCGGCGGACGCCCGTCGATCTCTGGCGCGACGCCGCCGGTGGTCGCGTTCCGTTCGAGCTACGGCGCCGGTAACATCGTGATCGATAGCGGCGGTCGCGCGCTCTACTACGTGGTGTCCTCGACCCAGGCCTATCGCTATCCGGTCGCCGTCGGCCGCGAGGGCTTCGCCTGGACCGGTGTCGAACGCGTGTCGCGCAAGGCCGAGTGGCCGGAATGGCGGCCGCCAGCCGAAATGCGCCAGCGTGTCACCAACTTGCCCGAAGTGATGAGCGGCGGCGTACGCAATCCGCTCGGCGCTCGCGCGATCTATCTCGGCTCGACGCTTTATCGCATCCACGGCACCAACGACAGCCGCTCAATTGGCAGCGCCTCGTCGTCGGGTTGCTTCCGCATGGCCAACAGCCACGTCGTCGATCTCTACAGTCGGGTTTCGTCCGGCGCGACCGTGCACGTCGTCGGCCGCCTGCCGGCCTCGGTGTCGCGTGGCGTCGCGGAGAACGATGTTGAAGACGCGCCGGCCACGGCCAAGAAGCGCAAGCGGGCGTCGCTGTAAGGCAGGCGTCCATCGCCGAGATTGAAAACGGCCGCAATATAGCGGCCGTTTTCATATCAAGCGGCTATCCAGCCTCGTGGAAGCGTACTGGTTCGCCCGGCGCCTGGACGGTGATCGCTCCGTCGCGCATCACCGCATGGCCGCGTACGAAGGTCGCGACCGGCCAGCCTTTCACCTTCATGCCATCATAGGGTGTCCAACCGCAGCGGCTGGCGATCCAGTCGTTGCGAATGGTCTCGGTGCGCGCGAGATCAACGATCGTGAGGTCGGCATCGTAGCCAACGGCGATCCGGCCCTTCGAGACCAATCCAAACAGCCGTTGCGGCCCAGCGCTCGTCAAATCGACAAAGCGTTCGAGTGTGAGCTTACCCTTGTTGACGTGATCGAGCATCGTCGGCACCAGCGTCTGCACGCCGGTCATGCCCGAGTGTGAACCCGGATAGGCGTGATCCTTCTCCTCTCGCGTATGCGGCGCGTGATCCGAGCCCAGCACGTCGACCACGCCACTGCTGAGGCCATGCCAGATCGCCGCCTTGTGTCGCGCATCGCGAACCGGCGGGTTCATCTGCGCGTAGGTGCCCAGCCGCTCGTAGCACTCGGGTCCTTCCAGCGTCAGATGATGTGGTGTCACTTCCACGCTCGCCCAGTCGCGATGGCTGGCTAAGAATTCCATCTCCTCCCCAGTTGAGATGTGCAGCACGTGCACGCGGCGGCGATGCTTTTCGGCGAGGGCGACCAGTTGCTTTGTCGCGATGAGGGCTGCCTCCGGATCGCGCCACACCGGATGCGAGCGCGGGTCGCCGGGAATACGCTCGCCCATGCGGGCTTTGAAGCGGGCTTCGTCCTCGGCGTGGAAGGCGGCGCGCCGGCTGATCTTGGCGACGATTTTGTCAAGCGATGGCGCGTCATCGACCAACAGATTGCCGGTCGACGATCCGATGAACACCTTGATGCCGGCCGAGCCTTCGAGCCGTTCCAATGCCGGGATGTCGGCGATGTTCTCGCGCGTGCCGCCGACGTAGAAGGCGAAGTCGCAAAACATGCGATGACGCGCGGCTTTCACCTTCGCCGCGAGCGTTTCGGCCGACGTAGTCAGCGGATTGGTATTCGGCATCTCGAATACCGCCGTCACGCCACCCATCACGGCGGCGCGGCTGCCGGTTTCGAGGTCCTCCTTGTGGGTCAGCCCCGGTTCGCGGAAGTGCACCTGGGTGTCGATCACGCCGGGCAGGATGTGCAGCCCTTTGGCGTCGATCACTTCGGCTGCCTTGGCCGCGCCCAGTTGCCCGATCGCAGCGATCCGCCCGCCGGTGACACCGACGTCGCGAACGCCGGTTCCATCCTGATTCACCACCGTGCCGCCGCGCAGGAGTATGTCAAACGTCACTGTCATGCTCGGATCCTCTTTCCCTGCCCGCCGGTATGGTCATTTCGTTCGCCCGTACTATAACGGGGAGCAATCATAAAGGCTTTGATGAATGGCAGGCCACATCGCACAACTCGCCGCTCGCGGCGTCGTCGGGGCTTCCGGCCCCGACGCTTTGAAGCTGCTCGACAGCCTGATCACCAACGACATGGGGCTGCTCGCGTCGCAGGCAGCGATGCACGCCGGACTGCTGTCGCCGCAGGGCAAGATCCTGTTCGCATTTTTCGTCGTCGGTTCTGGTGACGACTTCCTGCTCGACGTTGCCCGTGATCAAGCGGCAGCACTCGTCAAGCGGTTGAACATGTACAAGCTGCGCGCGGCGGCGACGTTCACTGACCTCTCAGCCCAAATGACGATTGCGGTCGCCTGGGGCGGCCCCGCGCCCGCCGTACCGCGCGGCATTCTGGCCTATCCCGATCCACGCCACGCCGAACTCGGCACACGGCTGCTGCTGCCAACCGGCCGACTGCCGGAACTCGGCACGATCAATGCGGATGACACAGGCTATCAAATCCATCGCGTCGGGCTCGGCGTGCCGGACGAGATCAGCGACTACCCCCTCGGCGATACGTTCCCGCACGAAGCCGACTTCGACCTGTTCAACGGCGTGTCCTTTAAAAAGGGCTGCTACGTCGGGCAGGAAGTGGTTTCGCGAATGCAGAACAAGACGGTGGTTCGCAAGCGCGTCGTACGCATCGAAGGCGATGGCCTCGCGCCCGGCGCGGAAGTCAAACACGGCGACGGTATAATTGGAACGGTCGGTTCGCTCGCCGGGCGTAATGCGCTCGCCATGCTGCGCCTTGATCGCGCGGTGGAAGCCGCTGACAAATGCGAGATGCTGACCGCCAATGGCCAGACGATCACAGTCGACGCAGTTGCCCTCGCGCGCTATCGCGACAGCCTTGCCAACAAGCCGGTGATCGACCTGTGAACCAGCCAGAACCAATTCGCTGCACCTGGGGCGGCATTGAAGACCCGATCTACGAGCACTACCACGACACCGAGTGGGGCGTGCCGAAGACCCGCGATGTCGACTTGTTCGAAAAAATGATCCTGGAAGGCTTCCAGTCCGGCCTGTCGTGGATCACGATTTTGAAGAAACGTGACAACTTCCGTCGCGCCTTTGACGACTTCGACGCCGAGAAGATCGCCCGCTACACGGACGCCGACAAGGCGCGGCTGATGGCCGATGCCGGGATCGTGCGGAATCGCCTCAAGATCGAGGCCACGATCGACAATGCCCGCGCCTACCTGAAACTCGTCGACCGGCAGTCGCTCGCGTCGTTCCTGTGGGGCTTCCTCGACGGCCAGCCGCAGATCAACCAGCCCGCAAAGCATGGCGACATCCCGGCCGAGACCGAACTCTCGAAGCGCATATCGAAGGCGCTGAAGGCTGAAGGCTTCCGTTTCGTCGGCCCGACCACGATGTACGCCTTCATGCAGTCGTCCGGCATGGTCAACGATCATCTGATCTCGTGTCACCGCCACGACGCGTGTTGCGCCCTGATGAAGAAATTCAAACCGCCGAAGTAGAACCATGGCCAAAGCTGACACTGAAAGCGGCAAGCCGCGCGCCTGGCAGCGCATGCTCTCAGGCCGCCGCCTCGACCTGCTCGATCCGGCGCCCGCCGACATCGAGATTGATGACATCGTCCACGGTCTTGCCCGCGTCGCCCGCTGGAACGGCCAGACGAAGGGCGATCACGCCTTCTCGGTGGCGCAACATTCACTGATCGTCGAAGCGATCTTCAGTGCGATGCAGCCAGGAACCGCCCCGCGCTGGCAACTGGCGAGCCTGCTGCACGACGCGCCTGAGTATGTGATCGGCGATCTGATCAGCCCGTTCAAGGCGGCAATCGGGCTCGACTACAAGGCCTTCGAATTGCGCCTGCTGGCCGCAATCCACCGCCGCTATTTACTGCCGCCCGAATTGCCTGCCGACGTCACCTTGCAGATCAAGGCCGCCGACACTGTCGCCGCGTTCTTCGAGGCGACACGGCTCGCCGGCTTCGCGGTCGAGGAGGCCCAGCGCTTTTTTGGTGTACCGCCCGATCTACCCGCATCCCTCGCAGCCGCCCTGGGTACCTTGCGGCCAAGCCCCGCCGACGAAGTGCAGCAGCTCTTTCTGCTGCGCTTCCGTAACCTCGCCCGCGCCGCCGGCTTGCAATAGCCACCACTTGGGGGCAATTGTAGGTTCCACAAGCGCCTGTTCGAAAGCAAAGCCCGACCGACATGAACGCCACGCGACCAGTTGCCATGGCTCGGCCATCGACCAGCGTCCACGTCTGCCCGCTGGCGGCCATTCACGAGGTTGTGACCGGGGCCGGCGCATCGCATCTGATGACGGTGATCAACGCGCTGACGCCGGTCGAAACGCCTAGCCTGATCGGACCGGGCCGGCACCTCAAGATCCTGATCAACGACATTGCGATGCCGCAGGCGGGCCTCGTCCATGCCCAGCCTGAGCACATCGATGAAATCCTGCGTTTCGCCCGTGACTGGGACCACGCCGCGCCGCTCGTAATCCATTGCTGGGCGGGCATTAGCCGCTCGACAGCGGCCGCGTTCATTTCGTTATGCGCCTTGAACGACGATGGCCTCGAGAGCGATATCGCCTGGAGTATTCGCAAGGCCTCGTCGACGGCGACGCCGAACCGGCTGATGGTCGAGATCGCCGATGACACGCTCGGCCGCAAAGGCCGCATGGTCGACGCGGTTCGTTCGATCGGTGAGGGCAAGGCGGCACTCGCCGGCACTCCTTTCTCCATTCAGAGCAGATTCTCGCGCTGAGTTTATAGTCACTGGAAATACTGGCTTTCCCAAAATCGCCATGATCACTCCGTAACCGGCAGGTCCAACGGAGGCACGCATGCCAGCAGACATGAAGCCGATAATCGCCAGCGCCCGCCGCACGGCCGAGGATCATCCAACCACTCGCACCATGGCGCTCAGAGCTGTCAATGACAGCCACGGCGCCGCCACTTCGCCCGCGCCGTCATCGGGCATCAGCCTGACCGCCGCGCTGATCGCCATCAGACACGATGCGCCGATGGTGCTCGCGACCGCCAACGGCACCCACGACATGCTGCCGTCAACACAGTATCAGGCCACTGGCGACCCCTCGCTCGACGCTTGCCTGCGCAGTGGTGTCGCGGCGCAAACAGGCTTGGTGCTCGGCCACGCCGAACAACTTCTCGCCTTCGCCGATCATTCCAGCGGCCTCGCCATCGGCTATCTGGCCTTGACGCGGGCAACGTGTGCCGCGCCGGCGGGCACGAGCTGGCGCAGCTGGTACGAGTATCTGCCCTGGGAAGACTGGCGTGAAGGCCGGCCGCCAATCCTGGCCGAAACAATCGCGCCGCGCCTGCGCGAATGGGCCATCGGCGCCACGGCGGCAGCCGATCCGAGCCACATGCTTTCGCGCACCGACCGCGTTCGCATGGCATTCGGTCTCGATCGCACGCCCTGGAATGAGGAACGTGTCGCCGACCGCTACGAACTGCTGTCTGAATCCGGACTGCTCGACGACAACAGCCTGTCGCCACGCAGCCTGCGCGCGGACCATGCCCGGGTCCTCGCGAACGCGATTGGCGCCCTGCGTACAAAGCTTAAGACTCGCCCCGTCATATTCGAGTTGATGGAGCCTGAGTTCACGCTGTTCGAATTGCAGAAGACGGTCGAGGCGATCCTCGGTCCCCACCTGCACAAGCAGAACTTCCGTCGCCTCGTCGAAAGCGCTGGCCTCGTGGAGCCGACCGGCGAGGTTCGGGCCAAGACTGGCGGTCGACCGGCCAAGCTGTTCCGCTTCCGCCACGAAGTGCTGATGGAGCGGCCGGCTCCCGGCGTCCGTGTCCACGCCCAACATGGATAGACTTGTCTTGAGGCTGCGTTCGCTATAGCTGGCGCAACGGCCAGAAGGCCCGATCGCGACCGTCAGGGCCCATGACCACAGTTGCCGCGCCAGCGTTGCTCCGCACCACCTCCATGTCCGCCGCCCCGCTCATGGCGGCGGTGTTCTGCGGCGCGCTGGTGATAACACTCGGTTTGCGACTACCCGGCTTCATCCATCACGACACCACCGAGGTGGTGATGTGGGGCAACAGCGGCTGGTCAGCCGGCTTCTGGAAGCATCCGCCATTTTTGCCTTGGGTGTCCCGCCTATGGTTCGAAGTCGTGCCAATGAGCGCGGCCGGCCTGTCGATCTTGACCGCCCTCAACATGACTGCATGCGCCTGGGCAGTATGGCGGATCGCCTCGATGGCCGGCACAGGCGACGATCGCACGAGCGGCGTTGTCGCCGTACTACTGCTGGCGGCCGTCCCCTACGCCACTGGCATGGCCGTCAAGCTCAACCACAACTCAGCGCTGATTTCATTGTGGCCGCTGACGACGCTGGCATTTTTGCGGGCGATCGATCGGCCGACCGCTATACGCGGCGCGTTGTTCGGCCTCGCGGCGGCGGCGGCAATGCTGACCAAGTACTACACCGGGCTGCTGCTGGTCGCCTGCCTGATCGCGTCGTTTGCAAGGCTCCCTCGTGCCCAGACGTTCTACCGCGGGCCCGCACCCTACGTGGCAGTCGGCGTGTTTGGGCTCGCAATGCTGCCGCACGCGCTGTGGATGCTCGATCACCGGGCCTCGTCGCTGGCCTATGCCTTTGGCACCGCCTCGACCGGCATCGTCGACACCAAGCGCGGCCCGTTGATGGCATTGTCGTTCGCGATCCAGACGCCGCTAATCTTGGCACCAATGGCCTTGGCGGCATGGTTGTTCCACCGCTTTGGCCGGATCATGCCGGCATCCGGCCGACCACACCGGTTTGAGCGCGAAATCCTGATACTGGCGATTTTGCCCTACATACTGACGGTGGTGCTGACGACATTCTTCAACCTGCGCGGCGCCATCGCCTGGGCAATGCCATTGTTCGTGTGCCTGCCGGCGGTGCTGGCGGCGCGGATCGGTCAGCCTTCGCGCGAGGCCATGAAGCGCGCCACGATGGTCGCGGCCATCCTGGTGCTGAGCCTCGCGATCGGTGGTCAACTTGCGATGCGGATGGCATTGGCACGCGGCGCCGACGGCATCTCCGAACCGCGTCGCGACATCGCCGAAAGCATCACCGCCACCTGGCGGGCGGGTGTGACTACCCCGTTGCCCCTCGTCGCCGGCGATCAGCGGCTAGCGTCGGCCGCAATCATCTTTTCACCCGATCACCCGCAGGCGTGGCCGAGCTTCAATCCCACCCACGCGCCTTGGATCGACCCGGCCGCTGTGGTTGGTTCCGGATTTGTCGCGCTGTGTCGGAAGGGCGATAGCGTATGTACGGCCAATGCCCTTCGACACGCTGGCGGCCGCGCGGTCACCTGCCAGTTGAAACAACGCGTCACCTACCTCGGGGCAGCCGGCCCCTGGTTCGAGGCCGTCGCGGTGCTCGTGCCACCAGCCCAAGCTGCGGGCCCAATTGCATGCCCGGCCAATTGAACCTTGATATTTAATGGCATTCCAACCATTTATTGGATATTCCGCATGCTTGTTTCCGCCACAGTTGCATACCAATTGTGGACGTGAGACTGCAGGTCGCGCGATTTGGCGGCACCTGGGAGTAACGACGATGCTGAAATGGATTGCCATCTGGGGCGTGGTCGCTATCGGTTCAGCCATCGCCGCCGGCGTCCTGGCCGGCATCAAGCGCCGCGACCACTCGTTCTGGGCCGCCTGGTCGTTCGTGTTCCCGCCGATGCTGCTAGTGTTGCTGGTGCTGTCGAAGAACCAGGGGCCCAAGAAGCGCCAACCGACCCTCGACGAAGAAGATGCGGCGGGGGCTTCTTGATCAATCAGCTTCGGCTCACGCCAATTCGAGTTTCAAAGTCTTGCCCAATGCCTTGGCGGCACGCTTCAGCGTGGCCAGGGTAACGCTGTCGCTGTTTGGATCGAGCAATCGATCGAGTTGCGCGCGCGTGGTATGCATCTCGGCGGCGAAAGCCGTCTTGGTCAGACCCTTCTGCTTCATCGCTTGAGCGATCTGGGCCGCGATCACCTTCTTCGTTGCCGTGGCCTCGGCATCTTCCAACAGGCCGTCCGCAGCCAGGAACGCCTCAAAGTTAGAGCCGCGATGCTTGTGCCGGGTCATCCGGTGATCTCCTTCAACCTCGACAAGGCCAGCTCGATTTCACTGCGTGGTGTCTTCTGCGTCTTCTTGATGAACCCATGAAGCAGGATGATATCCGCTGCGAAAAAGGCAAAAATCACGCGGGCAATTCGTCGGCTCGGCAACTGGCTGCGAACCTCCCACAACCCATTGCCCAGCGATCGGCACAACGGCAGTCCCAACGGCCATCCTCTTTGAACGGCTAAAATATCGCTGCCGATTTCTCGCCTATCCTCCCGGTCAAGCTCCAGCAACCAATCCCTCACCGGCTCCCGGCCGCTGGACGACTTGTAAAAGAAGACGACTAACCGTTTCGCCGGCAAAGCTGCACCTTCGAAAAGTGTATCATTTTTGATGCATCACCGCAATCCAAAACATGAAGGCGGATTAACCTTCCTTCATCGTCGCCTTGCCGGAGATCGCCGCCTGGGCGGCGGCAAGCCTCGCTACCGGCACGCGGAACGGCGAGCAGGATACATAGTCGAGGCCAACCTCGTGACAGAAGGCGACCGAGGCCGGGTCGCCGCCATGCTCGCCGCAAATGCCGAGCTTGATGCCGGGCCGCGCCTTGCGGCCTTCGTCGCAACCCATGCGGACCAGCGCGCCGACGCCCTCGATGTCAATCGACACGAACGGATCGACCTCGAACACGCCGCGCTCGGTGTAGCTCGACAGGATCGGCGCCGCGTCGTCGCGCGACAGGCCGAGGCAGGTCTGTGTCAGATCGTTGGTACCGAACGAGAAGAACTCGGCGCCACCTTCGCCGCCGGCGATCTCGGCCGCCCGGATACAAGCGCGCGGCAACTCGATCATGGTACCAATCTGGTAGTCGAGTTTGGCGCCGGTTTCCTTTTCGACCGACTTGGCCGTGGCGACGATCAAATCACGCAGCAAGTCGTATTCGCGGCGGAAGGCGACCAGCGGGATCATCACTTCCGGGACAACCGGCTTGCCCGTCTTTTTGGCCGAGGCGACCGCCGCCTCGAAGATGGCACGGGCCTGCATCTCGGTAATCTCGGGATAACGCACGCCAAGACGACAGCCACGGAAGCCCAGCATCGGGTTGATCTCGTGCAGTTCGGCAACGCGCTCCTGCACCCGCTTCACCGGCACTCCGAGGGCGGTGGCGACGGCTGCGGCCTCGGTCTCGCCGTGCGGCAGGAATTCATGCAGCGGCGGGTCAAGCAGCCGGATTGTCACCGGCAGACCGGCCATGATTTCGAACAGCCCTTCGAAATCCGCCCGCTGCATCGGCAGGATCTTGGCCAGCGCCTTGCGGCGGCCGCTCTCATCAAGCGCGACGATCATCTCGCGCATGGCGAGAATGCGGTCCTCGTCGAAGAACATATGCTCGGTGCGGCACAGGCCGATGCCCTCGGCGCCGAACTCGCGCGCCTGGGCAGCATCGCGCGGCGTATCGGCGTTGGCGCGAACCTTGAGCTTGCGGGCAGCGTCCGCCCACGCCATCAGCGTACCAAAATCGCCCGACATTTCGGGCCGGCGCATCTTGACCTCGCCCTTCAAGACTTCGCCGGTGCTGCCGTCGATGGTGATCTTGTCGCCGCGCCGGAATACCTGGCCCAGCGCCGTCATCGTCTGCGACTTCAAATCGATGCGCAGCGATCCGGCACCCGACACGCAGGGCCGGCCCATGCCCCGCGCCACCACCGCCGCATGGCTTGTCATGCCGCCACGCGCGGTCAGGATGCCAGCGGCGGCGTGCATGCCGTGGATGTCCTCGGGACTGGTCTCGACCCGCACCAGGATGACGTCACGGCCTTGCGCCTTGGCGGCTTCCGCCTCGTTGGCGTCGAACACGATTTCGCCCGTGGCGGCACCAGGTGACGCCGGCAGGCCGGTCGCCACCACGATCTTCTTCGCCGATGGATCGATGGTCGGATGCAACAGCTGATCGAGCGCACCGGCATCGATCCGCATCACCGCCTCGTCGCGGCTGATGACGCCTTCGTTGGCGAGGTCGATGGCGATCTTCAATGCCGCTGCCGTGGTGCGCTTGCCGGAGCGCGTCTGCAGCATCCACAGCTTGCCGCTCTGGATCGTGAACTCGATGTCCTGCATGTCGCGATAGCGGCCTTCGAGTTTGGCGAAGACGTCGGTCAACTCATTGAACGTCACTGGCATCAAGGCCTCGAGCGATGGCATTTTGTCGCCGCTCTCCTTGCGCGCTTGCTCGGTCAAGCTCTGCGGCGTGCGGATGCCCGCCACCACGTCCTCGCCCTGGGCATTGACCAGGAACTCGCCGTAGAGCGCCTTTTCGCCGGTCGATGGGTTGCGGGTGAAGGCAACGCCGGTGGCGGAACTGTCGCCCATGTTACCGAATACCATGGCCTGGACGTTAACCGCCGTACCCCAGCTGTCGGGAATGTTGTGCAGCCGGCGATAGGTGTTGGCGCGTGCATTCTGCCAGGAGCCGAATACCGCCGAGATCGCGCCCCACAACTGCTCGGAGGTATCCTGCGGGAAGGGCTTGCCGGTTTCAGCCTTAACCGCCGCCTTGTACTCGGCGATGATCTTCTTCCAGTCTTGCGCATCGAGTTCGGTGTCACCGGACTTGCCAGCGAGATTCTTGTGGTTGTCGAGAATGTCCTCGAACACGCCATGATCAACCTCAAGCACCACGTCCGCATACATTTGGATGAAGCGCCGGTAGCTGTCGTAGGCGAAGCGCTCGTTGCCGGAACGGGCGGCGAGCCCGGCCACCGTCGCATCGTTGAGCCCGAGGTTGAGGATCGTGTCCATCATGCCGGGCATCGAGGCACGCGCGCCTGAACGCACCGACACCAGCAGCGGATTGTCCGCATCACCGAACGTAGCGCCAACTGCCTTGCCGACGTGAGCCACGGCGGCATCGACCTCGGCGGTCAGGCCTGTCGGCCACGTCTTGGCGTTGTCATAGTATGCGGTGCACACTTCGGTAGTGATGGTGAAGCCCGGAGGCACCGGCAGACCGAGGCTTGCCATCTCGGCGAGATTCGCACCCTTGCCGCCAAGCAGGTTCTTCATGGCCGCGCTGCCGTCACTGCGACCGGCGCCGAACACATAGACCCACTTCTTGGCAACACTCGTGTCCGAGGTCTTGCTCATCGGTGTATCTCCCAGAGATCGCGCGAAGCCTGCTGGCGAATCTCAGTCGCTCCTTAGCGCGCGCGTGCCCGGCTGATCAAACGGCAAGATGCCGCTCGGTCAAAACGGTGCCTGTTGTTTGCCTTTGACAGCCCCACCTCCCCCCTCGCACTGTGCCGGCCGGACTCAACCGCTCAAGCTCACGAGATCGATCGATGTCGAACCATCTGCCTGCCGTCCTGAAGACACTGGAATCCAACGAGGAGGCGGCACTCGCCCGCCTGTTCGAATTGCTGCGCATCGACAGCATCTCCACCGACCCGGCCTTCAAGCAGCGCTGCAAGGCGGCAGCCGACTGGTGCGCCGCGACCCTCAATGATATCGGCTTTAGCGCGACCGTCCGGCCAACGACTGGCCATCCGATGGTCGTCGGCCATAGCCATAGGGTGGTGCCGAAGGGCATGCCGCATGTGCTGTTCTACGGCCACTACGACGTTCAGCCGGTCGATCC
This sequence comes from uncultured Alphaproteobacteria bacterium, assembly GCA_963732635.1. Taxonomy (GTDB): domain Bacteria; phylum Pseudomonadota; class Alphaproteobacteria; order Rhizobiales; family Hyphomicrobiaceae; genus JAKFWF01. The sequence continues at coordinate 216,660 of CAVTAL010000019.1, read as the reverse complement.
ACTGGAGCTGTGGACAACCCCGCCGTTCGAACCGCGAATCGCCACTGAACGCGGCAATGGCAAGGTCATCGTCGCGCGCGGCGCCGAGGACAACAAAGGCCAGCTGATGACTTTCTTCGAGGCCGCAAGGGCTTGGAAGCAGACCACCGGCGAACTGCCGATCGCAATCACGGTGCTGCTTGAGGGCGAGGAGGAGTGCGGGTCTCCCAGCCTGCCGGGCTTCCTCAAGACCACGGCCAAGGAACTGCGCTGCGACTTCGCGCTCGTCTGCGACACCGGTCAATGGGACAAAGACACACCGGCGATCTCGACCATGCTGAGGGGCCTTGCCTCCACGGAAGTGATCATCCACGGACCCTCGCGCGACCTCCATTCGGGCCTCTACGGCGGCGCCGCCATCAACCCGATCCGGGTGCTGACCCGAATTCTGGGCGACATGCACGACGCCAAGGGCAAAGTGAAAATTCCCGGCTTCTACGACAACATCAAGATGCCATCGAAAGCCGTGCGTGCAAGTTGGGCGAAGCTTGCCGAGGAGCGAAAGGACTTCCTTAAAACCATTGGCCTGTCGGTGCCGGCCGGTGAAACCGGCTTTAACCTGATCGAGCAGATGTGGGCGCGGCCGACAGCGGAGGTGAACGGTATCACCGGCGGCTATCAGGGCGCCGGCTCGAAGACCGTGATCCCGTCGCAGGCGTCCGCCAAGCTGACGTTCCGCCTCGTCGCCGGCCAAGACCCGAACAAGATCACCAAGGCCTTCCACGCGTTCGTGAAGGAGCGCCTGCCCGCCGACTGTAGGGCTGAGTTCATCGGTGTGCGCGGCTCGCCGGCGGTCGCCTTCGACACCACCGCGCCCTATATCGCGGCGGCGGCGGCAGCCCTTGCGGAAGAGTGGAAGAAGCCCGCTGTGATGATGGGCATGGGCGGCTCGATCCCGATCGTGCAGTCGTTCAAGGAGACGCTCGGCATGGACAGTCTGCTGGTCGGCTTCGGACTCGACGACGACCGCATTCATTCGCCGAACGAGAAATACAATCTTTCAAGCTTCAAAAAGGGCGCCCGCAGCTGGGTCCGCATCATCGACCGGCTTGCCAACGCCGGCTGATCGCCATAATGGCCGGGTACTTCGTTCGCTCACCAACGACACAGGTTGCAGATGGCACGCTTCAAGCTTCCCCAGGTCTCGCGCAAGGGCCGTTGGGCCATGTTGCTGGCGGCGGCCTTCGCGCTCATCTCCGGCATTGCCGCCGAAGCCCAACGCTCCGGCGGTTATAGCGGCCCGGGCAGCCGCCAGACCCGCTCCTATGAAGCCGGCAAATTCGACTACTACGTCGTGGCGCTGTCGTGGAGCCCGAGCTACTGCGACAGCGCCCGCGGTGGACGCGCCGACGACCAGCAGTGCCGGCCGCGCGGCGGCAAACGATACTCCTTCGTGCTACACGGCCTGTGGCCACAATTCGAGCGCGGCTGGCCGCAGGATTGCCAGACGCCGGATCGTGGTTTTGTGCCGCGTCCCGTCGCCAACCGCATGCTCGACATCATGCCGAGCGACAAACTGGTGTTCCACGAATACCGCAAGCACGGCACCTGCTCCGGTCTCGGCGTCGACGGCTACTTCGATCTTGCGCGCAAGCTGCACGACCAGGTCAAGATCCCTGAGCGCTACCAAAACCTCAACGATCCGCGCTTCGTCGTCTCGCCGGACGAACTGGTCGGTGATTTCGTTGCCGCCAACCCCGGTCTGAAGCGCGACATGATTGTCGCCAAGTGCGGCGGCCCCGGCAATCGCCTGGAGGAGGTCCGGGTCTGCTTCGACCGCGGGGGGAAATATCGCGCCTGCGGCACGAACGAAGATCAGCGTAAGGCGTGCGCCGCGCCGCGCATGTACCTCCCACCGGTGCGCGGCTGATCGCCGCGCCTACGGAATATGTGGATATCGCCAAAGCTGATCCACCGCTTTGATGCAAGCGGTTGAATAGACACATCGTATTCGTCCACCGTTGGTCGTGCGCGTAATGATTCGGGGGCTCTCCCGAACAAGCGGCGGCGATGCGACGGGCAACTGCAGAACAGACATGGGAAGGATTGGACGCGGTCGATGACCGTGAGCGTCATCCCTTGCATGCGCGCCTGCAACGGCCTGAGCAGCAACGGCCGGTGCAGGTCGCCGCCACCATCCGGCCAACCCCACCGCCCGTTAAGCCCATAGCGGCGGCTAAAGCAGTAATGGCCGCACCGAAGCCCGCCGCACCGAAGCGCTCGTTCGCCCGCCGCGCCGGCTCCGCGATCGGTTTCAGCCTGCTCGGGTTCATCCTCGGCGCCGTGTTCTGGCACTTCGTCGGGTTCTGGGATTTCGTCGGCCAGGTGATGTTCGGTGCCCGCAACTCCGGCACGCAGATCTCGCAGCCGCCGCCAATCAAACTCAGAGAACGTGTGACCGGCGTCTCGTCGCTGACGGTCACGATCGAGCCGGAAGCCTGCACGACGCTGCAACTCGACCGGGAGAACGGCACCACCCAGTCGGTTGCCTGCGAGCCGCAGTCGCTGCCCTTGCGCAGCCTCAGAATCGCCAAGCGCGAGGACCTGTGGGTCACCGGCGCCCAGCGCATCCAGGAAGCAACCACGCGCGGCTGGTCGCTGGTGACGGTTGAAGCGCCGGGCAAACCGCAGGAGCAGGCGGCGGCGGATTGAGGGGGGGCAGAAATCCGATTGTGCCGCTCGTCCGAATTTGCTGAACTGTAGCAATACAGATCAGCAGCAGGCTCCCCATGCCTTTCGTCTTTGATTCGAGCGCTACCGAAGATTTGCCGCGGCTGTCCGCGTTTTCATACGTGCCCAGTACCGCGATTGATGGGCCACCGCCGCCGGTTCGCTTCTCCCTCGACCGGCACCAACCTCCTCCGCCGGTTCCAGCTGCCAAACCCAGCTTGCTGGGACGCCTGTTTGGTTGGAAGCGCGCACCTGAAGAACCGAAATTGGCCAACGGGCCCAGCGACTATCTTCAGTTGATCCTACCGAAACTCCAAGCTCTCAAGATTGCGAAAGCCTACTGTCACTATGACGGCGGACACGACGAGGGGTTCGCTTGGCTCGATTACGTCGAGACCCGCGGCGGCGAGCGAATTGAACTAAATTCGCTAGTGGAATTACTGGAATCCGACGGCATCGCGCAGGTCGTGCACGCGCACTACAAGGCCGGTCAGTCACCTAATATCGAAGTCGCCGACATTCCGCCCAAAGAACTGTTGCATGAAGTGGTCCGCGATGAACTGGCTTGCTTTGGGGCTGAGCTACTGCTTGGCGAACGCTATGGTACTGGCGAGTACTGGATGTACGGCGCATTCATCATGGACTTCGAGACGGGAGTAATCACGGACGATCCGAAAGCCGAACCCGTTCTCGACAACATCGCCAACGAGATCGGAAAAGATTGATGGCGCACCCCTACCACCACGCCGTACGCTCGGCACGCCTGTTCGGCGGTAAGCCAGACGACTATCTCGTGATCCATGACTGGTTCGACGAAAGCAAGGCGCACTTGGCCGACCTCAGACACCGCGCGCTGCGGCACCATAGCGAAGGCATTTTTCTGTGTGCATCGATCTTCGGTGCAACCATCACCAATAGTGATGGCAAGGCAGTGCCGGTCCGAACCATCGGCGAGCAGCACGTAAAGGATGATCTAGGCTGGGTTCCAAGCGTGAAGGATTGGTTGCAACATATTCAGGTCCAACCATGGATGGGCCGAACTCCATTTCGCCCGCAAACCGAAGGCCACGGCGATACTTATCTTGCTAGTCGAGAGACATCGAAGTCAGAACCGACCAGTTCCTGACACGCCACCATTCTTGACACCCGCCCCCACTCGCGGCATAACCCCCGCTATGAACACCGCGCTCACCATCTCCGTCCGCCGACGTCGCGCGCACATGCTTTCGCGGCGATGAGGGATTTTGCCTGAGCAGATTCCGAATGTGCCGCGCCCCTTGAGCGCGGCTTTTTTGTATCTGCCGCGCCCCTCCCGAACCGCTTCCTCTCGAAAGGTGCTCCGATGACTTCCACCGCTAAATCCAAGCCCACCGTATTCATCGACGGCGAAGCCGGTACCACTGGCCTTGGCATCGCCCAGCGGCTGGCCGGCGTGTCCGGCCTCGCCGTGCGCTCGATCTCAACCGACAAGCGCAAGGACCCAGCCGCCAAGAAGGCGCTGATGGCCGAGGTCGATCTCGTCGTGCTGTGCCTGCCGGACGACGCGGCAAGAGAGACGGTGGCCGTCGCCGACGCGCTGCCGGGCGGCGGCCCTAAGATCGTGGATGCCTCGACCGCGCACCGGGTCGCGCCGGGCTGGGTCTACGGTTTTCCGGAACTTACACCTGAACAGGGCGCACTCGTCGCCGGCGCGAGCCGAGTGTCCAACCCCGGCTGCTATCCGACCGGCGCCATTGCCCTGCTGCGGCCACTGATCGACGCCGGTTTGATGCCGGCCGACTACCCCGTCACCATCAACGCGGTGTCGGGCTATTCGGGTGGCGGCAAGTCGATGATCGAAGCTTTTGACGCGGGCAAAGCCCCCGCGTTCGAGCTTTATGGACTGGGGCTCGGCCACAAGCATCTGCCGGAGACGCAGCTGCATTCGGGCCTCACCCGGCGGCCCATCTTCGTGCCGTCGGTCGGCAACTACCGGCAGGGCATGCTGGTATCGATCCCGCTGCATCTCGACACGCTGCCCGGCAAGGCGACGCTTGCCGATCTGCACGACGCCTTGGCCAAGCGCTACCAGGGCTCAGCGTACGTGAAGGTCGCCGGTCTCGACGACGCCGCGATCAAGGGCGGCCGCATCGAGCCGGAAGCGCTCAACGACACCAATACCCTCGAACTGCGCGTTTTCGGTTCGGATGCCCTGCGGCAGGCGGTGCTGGTCGCCCGGCTCGACAACCTCGGCAAGGGTGCCTCGGGCGCCGCCGTCCAGTCGATCAAGCTGATGCTGGGCGTGGCGTGAGCCGCAGCGCCGGTCACTTGTAGGGTGCAATAGGCGCGAGCCGTATTGCACCGCGCACCCACCGAACGAGTGGCCGGCGCAATACGCTTCGCTATTGCGCCCTACGAACCGCCACCGCCCGCCGCATCAGGAACGCGTGGCGGACGACGATGAACAACACCGCCGCGCCGAACTGGTGCAGCAATGCCAGATGCAGCGGCACCACCGCCAGCAGCGTCCAAATGCCGAGTGCCACCTGGGCCAGCATGGCCGTCGCCAGCAGCCAGGCCGACGCGCGCAACCGCCCGTCGTCTGCGCGGCGTATGACACCGATCGCATGCGCCAGCACCGCCAGAACGATGACGTAGGCGAGCATGCGGTGATTGAACTGCACGGTGGTGACGTTCTCGAACACGTTGATCCACCACGGTGACTTGAGCGTGAGCCCGTTCGGGATCAGCCGGCCATCCATCAGCGGCCAAGTGTTGTAGGTCAATCCGGCCTTGAGACCGGCAACGAAGGCGCCAGCCACCACTTGCAGGAATACCAGCGCGGTCAGAACCCCCGCGAACCGGGCTTCGCCGGGCGTGATCGTCCGCAGCGAAATGCCGCCTGGCTCCTGGATTGCCGAGTTTCATCGCCATCCACAACAGGCCGGCGAGCACCAGGAACGCCATGCCGAGATGCAGCGCCAGCCGGTACTGGCTGACGTCGATCCGCTCGGCCAATCCCGATTGCACCATGAACCAGCCGACAAACCCCTGCATGCCGCCAAGCATCAGCAGACCGACGAGCGGCAACTTCATGTCCGGGCGCAGCCGGCCACGCACCCAGAACCACGCCAGCGGCAGCGCGAATGCAACCCCGATGACGCGGCCGAGGAAGCGATGCCCCCACTCCCACCAGAAGATCGCCTTGAAGGCATCGAGGCTCATGCCCTTGTTGACCTCGGCATATTGCGGGATCGTCTTGTACTTGGCGAAAGCGTCGAACCAGGCGGCCTCGCCAAGCGGCGGAATCGCGCCCATGATCGGCTTCCACTCGGTGATCGACAGGCCACTACCGGTCAACCGCGTCGCACCGCCGACCGTCACCATCACCACCACCAGCACCGCGACGGCGATCAGCCAGGCGCGCACCGCCCGGTCGGCGTCTACCGCCGCCGCTCGCTCCATCGTCTCAATCGTTGCGGCGCGGCGCATCATCGCGGCTCTCCTTCGGCGTCAGCGGTTGTGATAGGCAACGGTTCACCGATCGGCAATGCGCCCATCGGGCGCGGACCAGCGAGTTCGAAACCGGGATCACGAGATGACGATACGCACGCGCAAGCTGATTGGAACAGTTGCCCTGCTGGTCTTGATCGTGGTCTACGCGCTGCTGGCCATGGCGGTGGCGATGATCCTGCAGATGCAGAACGCCAACAAGGCATTGGAACTCGCCTACTACGTGCTGGCGGGAACGCTATGGACGATACCCGCCGGCGCCATCATCTGGTGGATGCAGCGCGCCGGCTCCACCCCCAGTTGAGCCATCACGCCCTCACGGCGCGACGGCACGTTCGCGTCGAAACAGGTTCCAGAACGCGAATGGAGCGCCGGTCAGCAAAACCTCGACATAGCGGCCATGCTGGTAATCGCCGTTGAGCGACACGCGCGGCAGGCCGGTCAGTTCGTCGCGGCCGCCACCCTGGATCAACCCCTTGCGGGTCGTAACAGCGGTCGCGACGCCGAGGTCGGCGGCGATCTGGAAATCGCGTGGACTGGCGCTGGTCTCATCGCCATAGGGGAAGCTGAAATGCCGGCACGGCCGCCCGAGCTCTTCCTCGACACGGCGAATGCTGTTCGCAATCTCCGAACGGGCCTCGTCGGCGGCGAGCCTGGCAACCGCATAGTGACGGCAGGTATGGGCGCCGATCGTCACCTGCGGATCGGTCGCCAACTCGCGGATCTCGTCCCAGGTCATGATCAAATCACGACAGATGGCGCCGATATCAACGCCGGCACCTGCCGCCAATTCCCGAACCACTTGTCGTGAGCGGTCCTCCGGTAGTCCGCGCAACCACCAGTAAATCGAATCGTAGGCGGCTTTCTTGTCGGCGGTCGTGAGACAGGGAAAGTTGCGCACGGTCCCCGCCATCTGCACGATAACCGCAGGCGACCGGCGTACCACCTCCTCTAGCGCAAGCCACCACAGTTCGCCGCGCCCATCGGGGAAATCGGTCGGCACGTAGATGGTAAACGGCACCCCGTGCCGCTTCAGTATGGGATGGGCGTGGACCCGATTGTCCCGATATCCGTCATCGAATGTAAAGCAGGCAAACGGTCGGCCGGAACCAATATCGCCCGAGATGCGCTTTTCCGCTTCGTCGAGCGACACGAAGTCGAAGCCTGCATCGCGCACCTGTATCACCACCGCTTCCAGAAACTGCGGGGTGACACGCAGGATGCCGTTGGGATCAAACGGGCGGCGCTCTTCGGGCACCACTTGATGCAACGTGAAAATCACGCCCTGGCCGCGCGTCAATGGAGCAAACAGCGAACCAAGCCCTGAATAGTGCAGGGCCGACAAGGCTGTCTTCAGCATCTTGGTTGACGCACGACTCATCTGAACTCGAACTTCCGGCAACGCTGACTATTCGTCGATCCTGTCGACGCCAATGCAAACGTCGTGCAATTCAATCCCGATCGGTCGAAATGGCGACACTGCGCTGGCAAGCTGGTTAAGGAGGCGTTACCAGCCGGGTGCGCATCAGGGCCGCGCTTCGCCGAAGTCTCCACCGGGAACGCGACCCGCACCACCGCGCCGCACCGGTATGTTCGAAGTCGCGATTGACGCGCTAAGGGGCGGGCGTTCGAACCTGATGACATCGAGATCGCTGACCTCGAAGCCGAGGAAGCTGCCGGGCACGTCCTCGATCAGCGGTTGGCGCTTCTTGGCCTCACCCACGGTAATACCGGCATCGAAGCGCCCTTCGATCACCTGGAACAGATCGCGGGCGGCATCGTGCTTGCCCACCACCACGATATGATCATAAGCCTCGTCCAGCGCATCAAGCACCAGATTGAGCCGGTCGGCCTCCGCACCAAGCGCCGGGTCCGTCAACGCGTCGCCACAGGCGATGTAGTGGGCTTCGCTGCCGGGCAGCTGGGCTATTACGTCCTCGAACGAAACCAGCCCCTGGATCAGATCGGTGATGCCCGGTTGCTTGTCGATCCCGAGCGCGTCGGAACAACCGTCGCCAGCCATGTCCCAATCGACCAGCACGACCTGCTTGCCCGCCTTGGCGAGTGCCATGACCAGCTCCGCAGCCTCGGCCGTGGCATCGAGCTGACGGCTTTCAGGGGCAACGAGCGAACGGTATCCAGCTTGGCTGACGGACGATGTGAGCAACCGGCTCGCCACCTTGTCCATCGACGAAATCTTCGCGGTGTCGCTTACCGCGTTTGCAGTCGTTGCAGCCACGACCGCGGTGGCTGCCACCGCCGCCTGCGCCACGGCGCGCGGCAATGCTGCCCGACCGAGGGCCGGCTCGGCGCCACCCATCGAGGGCGGCATCGGATAACGCGGCTCGGCGCCGCCGTTGGTGCCGGGCGACGAGCGCGCGCCAGTCAACAGGCCGCGCGTGACGATCAACGCCAGACCGAGCAGGAACGTACCGGCCATCGCCAGGATCGAGAACGGCGCCTTTTTCGGGAACGTCGGCGCACTCGACGGCCGCGCCTGGGCGACGATCCGCGCTTCGATCGGCACCGACTTGGTTGCGACGACCGTCTTGTTGTCTTCCAACTGTCGCTGCAGACGCTCAAGTTCGGCGCGACGGCTCTTCGCCGTACCTTCGAGCGAACGCAACTTGGCATCCTCGCCACTCGACGAAACCACGCGGCCCTTCAGTTCGGTGATCTGCTTGGCGATGCTGTCGACGCGCAATGCCGCGACGCGTGCTTCCTTCTCGATGCTGACGTTGAGCTTCTGAATCTCGCCGATGATCTGCTTCTTGAGACCACCGAGATCGGCGTTGAGCTGCTGCATGCGCGGATGGCCCGGCAGCAGCGATGCTGACAGTTCCGATATGTTGCGTTCGAGCCGGACGCGCTGCTGTTCGAGGTTCTGGATCAGCGGCGACTTCTGCGCTTCCGGCGACGAGCCGGCACTGCCCGACTGCATCATTTCGCGGGCCGAACGCCATTTCGACTCGGCATCGCTCCTTTGCACATCGGCGCGCGACAACTCGGCGGTGAGTTCGCCCAACCTCTGATCAATCAGCGGCGTCTTCTGCTGTCCGCCGATGGTGCGATCGATCTGCACCCGGGTGCGCTCGATTTCGGCTTCCGCGTCGATCAGTTCCCGACGCAGTTGCTCAACCTGCGGCACCAGCGCCTTCACCACGTCACTGGTGTCATCGACCACGTCCTTTACCAGCGACGCGCGATAGTCCTCGGCTAGGCGATTGGCGAAGCCCGCCGCCACCGCCGGATCGGCCGACGAGAAGCGAATGTAGATCGATCGGCTTTCCTTGGGCGACGCAACTTCGAGCTGCTTGACGATCGTGCCGAGCACGGTGTCGTCGACGGTCTCGCCCTTGCGCACCTTGCCCAGGCCGATCATGCGGCCAACCTTGCTGAACAGATCGAGATCACCGACCCGCGGGTTGAACTCCGGCAGCTCGGCGAGGTCCAACTGCTTCGCCACCTTGAGCAGCAGGTCGTTGCTGAGCAACGCCTTCACTTGCGTGTTGACCGCGGCGGTATCCATGCGTGGCGTGACGCTGTCCGATGGCCCGGTCTTGCTGCCATCGGGAAACGGGTTGGTGCTCTTGGCGACGATCGCCAGCTGTGCTTCGGAAGTGTAGCGCGCGGCCATCGTCGACAGCACCCCGAAGGTGACGACACCGGCGCCGACAGTGGTGATCAGCAGCCGGGGCAGGCCTTGGCGCACCGCCCTCCAAAGCGACATGATATCGATATCATCAGGATTGGCCGACGTTTTCGAACGCATGGATCGCGATCCCATCAAGGATTGATTTGTGTGCCGGATTAGAGCGCCCCGAAGTTGCGAAACTATTAACCGTCTCGAATAAACACACGTGTTCGGCGTTTCTTAACCAGTGCCGGGTTAGAAAGCCGCATCGGTATTCCTCGCAAGGATCGGGTCATATGTCCTCCCGCCTCGTCGTTCTCTCTGCTTTCGCTGCCCTGGCACTCGGTGCCTGCGCGCATGACGTGTCAGGCCCTGGCGAGCCGACCGTGTTCGACCATTTGTTTTCGCGCTCCGAAGCGGCCGATGTCGTCGTCCAACCGGTCGCGGCCCCCATGGGACCGCCGCCAGTACAGGTTGCAACCGCCCAATCCTGGGGCGACCCAGGCGCTGCGCCGTTCGGTCCCGCGGGGCCGAAAGCCGTTGCCTCGACCGATGGCCCCTATCTGCTCGACACCGGCGACCGCCTGCGCGTGTTCGTCTACGGCCAGCCAAACCTTTCGCGGCTCTACATCGTTGACCACGACGGCCGCATTACCGTGCCGCTGATCGGCGCCGTCAGGGCCCGTGGCCAGACGACCAGCGCCCTTGAATCCGCAATCCGCTCGCGCCTGGGCTCCCAGTTCGTGAAGGATCCGCAGGTCACCGTCGACGTGCAGCAGAACCGGCCGTTCTTCATCCTCGGTGAAGTGCGCACCGCTGGCCAATACCCCTATGTCAGCGGCATGACGATTGAGACCGCGGTTGCCATCGCCGGCGGCTTCTCGGAGCGGGCAAACGAGCGCCGCATGAAACTGACACGCCGCGTTGACGGCATGGTCGATGTCATGGAAGTGCCGGCGGACTATGTGGTCCAACCGGGCGACACCGTCTACATCTACGAACGCTTCTTCTGATTAACCGAAGTTTGTCGCTTCGCCGCTATCTTCCGCCTTTCCGGAGTAACGGCGCGTGCAGGCCATGAAGTCATCCAAGTTCCGCGTTCTTCATTGTTTGCGCGCGCCGGTTGGCGGCCTGTTCCGCCATGTCTGCGATCTGGCCAGCGCCCAGGCGGCGCTTGGTCATGATGTTGGTGTCCTCGCTGACAGCGCCGCCAATGATCGCCTGACCGACCAACGCCTCGACGCACTATCCAAGCACCTCTCGCTCGGCCTGCACCGTGTTGCGATGAGCCGCGACCTGGGCCTGCGCGATCTTACCGCGACGTTCGCAACCATCAGATTAGCCCGCCGCATCGGCACCGACGTGATCCACGGTCACGGCGCCAAGGGCGGTGCCTATGCCCGGCTCGCCGCCGGCCGCTTGAAAGCTTCCGGATCAAAACTCGCGGCCTTCTACACGCCGCATGGCGGCAGCTTGCACTATGCGCCATCGAGCCTGAAGGGCCGCATCTTCATGGGCCTGGAACGCCGTCTCGCCAGCGCCACCGACGGTATCATTTTCGAGAGCGCCTACTCGGCCAAGGTTTACGCATCTCACGTTGGCGCAATGAATGTTGCCTCGCGGGTCATTCCGAACGGCCTGTTGCCGCACGAGTTCGGCAGCCATGTCCCAGCCACCGGCGCGACCGACATCGTCTTCATCGGCGAACTGCGCCGCTTGAAGGGCGTCGATTTGTTGCTGCAGGCGATCGCGGGTGACGACCGGCAGCCACCTATTACCGCGACAATCGTCGGCGATGGTCCAGATGCCCGGGAATTCCAGGCGTTGGTCGCAAGCCTTGGCTTGACCGGCCGCGTGACTTTCCCCGGCGCCATGCCTGCGGCCAAGGCGTTTCCACTCGGCCGCATTCTCGTCATGCCGTCGCGCGCGGAGAGCTTCCCCTATATCGTGCTCGAGGCCGCCGCCGCTGCCATCCCACTGATTGCGACCGAGGTTGGCGGCATTCCCGAAATCGTCGCCGGGACCGACACCCGATTGGTGCCAGTCGAAGACGTCGCCGCCCTGCGCGCGGCAATCGTCGACGCGCTCACTGATCGCGATGCGGCGCAAGCGCGGGCGGCGCGATTGCAGACGGCCGTCGCCGCCCGTTTCACGGTGGCGCATATGACGTCCGAAATTCTGACGTTCTATGGCGACCACGCGCGTTAACTTATTCGCGCGGCAGCCGAGTTATTTCCGAAATCCTAACGCAAGCGCAAAACGCGCACATATTGGCACGCTGCGTGCTTGAGGCGGTCTCGACACATCCAGTCGAGTAAGCCTCAAGAGTTAATACCGATGCCGAATACCCACTCAGCCAATGCCCAAGCCGCCATCGCCGCGCCAATCTCGCTGCATGTGCCGCGCCTCGCGGATTTTCGCTTCGCCGACCGCTCGAGCCTCGTCTCGCCGGCCGTCCTCGGTTGGCTGGTGAAGGCGGTCGAGGCGCTGGTCCTGATCGGCATCGGCTTAGCCATCGCCCACGGCTACGTTGACGGACAGGACCTCGACGCCACACCGCTCTACTGGCTTGCCATCACCGCCACCGCGCTCACCACCGTCGGCGTGTTCCAGGTCTTTGGTCTCTACAAGATCCAGGCCCTGACCTCGCCGCTACGTCAGCTGCCGCGCCTTGTCGTCGGCTGGACCATCGCGCTCGGCATCCTGGTGATGTCAGTCTTCTTTCTCAAGATCGGCCCTGAGTTCAGCCGCGTCTGGCTTGCACTGTGGTTCGCCATCGGCGGCGGCGCCCTCGTTACCGACCGTCTCATTCTGGCACTGGTGACGCGCTCGCTGATCAAGAAGGGCCGCCTGACCCGTCGCGCCGTGATCTATGGCGGCGGTGAAGCCGCCGAGCAACTGATTGCCCGCCTTGAAGCCGACGCCGAAAGCGATATCCGCATCTGCGGCGTGTTCGACGACCGCAACGAAGAGCGCTCCGGCCATCTTGTTTCCGGCTACCCCAATCTCGGCCGCCTGGCAGACCTGATTGCCTTCGGCCGCAAGACCCGCGTCGATCTCGTCATCATGGCGATGCCGTTGTCGGCCGAGGAGCGCGTCAATCTCGTGCTGCGGGCGCTGGCGGTATTGCCGGTCGACATTCGCCTCGCCGCCCAGCAGTCGTCGCTGCGTTTCTGCAGCCGCGCCTACTCCTTCATCGGTTCGTCGGCCATGATCGACCTCGCCGACAAGCCGCTCGACGACTGGGGCTCGGTGGTGAAGTGGCTGTTCGACAAGATCGTCGGTAGCGTCGCACTCATCCTGCTGCTGCCGGTGCTGGCCGCCGTCGCCATTGCCATCAAGCTCGACAGCCGCGGCCCGGTGCTGTTCCGCCAGAAGCGCTACGGCTTCAACAACGAGTTGATCGAAGTCTACAAGTTCCGCTCGATGTACACCGACAAGTCCGATGCTAGCGCCGCGAAGCTCGTCACCCGCGACGACCCGCGCGTTACCCGCGTCGGCCGCTTCATCCGCAAGTCGAGCCTCGACGAGTTGCCGCAGCTCTTCAACGTCATGAACGGCAGCCTGTCGCTGGTCGGACCGCGCCCGCACGCCCTGCAGGCCAAGGCCGCCGAACGCCTGTACGACGAAGTGGTGGATGGTTACTTCGCCCGCCACAAGGTCAAGCCCGGCATCACCGGCTGGGCCCAGATCAACGGCTGGCGCGGCGAGACCGACACGGCCGAGAAGATCCAGAAGCGGGTCGAATTCGACCTCTACTACATCAACAACTGGTCGGTGTTCCTGGACGCCTACATCCTCTTCAAGACGCCGATTTCGCTGCTGACGACGAAAAATGCCTACTGAGAGGGTGAACGCTGCCGCGTTTCGGTCCGCTCCTTGCACAGGATGGGGCAATGAACAGGACTTAACCGGCAACGACGCGCGCCAGACCGCAGTAGAGATCCACCCGTGAGCACTTATCCCCTCGATATGGCACAGCCGCGACTGCCGGGCGCCATCCTGCCGCCGCTGCGGTTCACAACGCGCCGCAGTGCCGCCCACATGATCGCGCTCTCGCTGGTATGGGTGGCGGTCGCCGCGGGCGCGGTGGTTTTCACCGAACCAGCCCCGGTGGACGTCCTGACGATCGCGCTGATCGTGCTGCTGCCGTTGATCGGGCTTGTCGCGATCAAACCCGGCCTCGTCGTATTCCTGTCGATCTGGCTCGCCGCCGCCGCCGCCGCGTTTGCCGCCAGCGCCTTCTCAAGCGACATCGCACGATCGAGCATCCATTCGGGTATTTCGGTTTACCTCTACCTCGCCACCTTCGTGTTTGCCGCCTTCGTCGCCCGCAAACCGGTTGGCCATACCCGTCTCGTCCTGCATGCCTATCAGTGGGCGGCCTGCGTCGCAGCACTAGCTGGGCTCGCCGGTTATTTCGGCCTGTTCCCGGGCGCTGGCGAACTGTTCACCAAGTTCGGCCGCGCCACCGGCACCTTCAAGGATCCGAACGTCTACGGCCCGTTCCTGATCCCGGCACTACTCTACGCCCTGCACCAGTGCCTGACGCGCCCGCTGCATCGCATCGCCGTTCCGGCCGCCATGGTGCTGCTTCTCGGCTTCGGGGTATTGCTGAGCTTCTCGCGCGGCGCCTGGTTCAATCTCGCGATCGCGGTGATGATCTATGGCTATTGCAGCTTCATCTGCGCGCCGACCCACCGCCAGCGACTGAAGATGGTCGCGCTCGGGTTCGCCGGCGCGGCGTTGCTCGCTGGCGGGCTGATCGCCATCACCCAGAGCGACGCCGTCGGCCGGCTGCTGGAGGAACGCGCCCAGCTCTCCCAGAGCTACGACGAAGGCCCGGAAGGACGCTTCGGCGGCCATGAAAAGGCCAAGCGCCTGATCATCGACAATCCGTTCGGCATCGGCGCCGGCACCTTCACCGAGGTGTTCCATCACGAGGACGTGCACAACGTCTATCTCAGCATGTTCCTCAACGCCGGTTGGCTCGGCGGTCTGATCTTCATCTTGATGTGCGCACTGACCACACTCTATGGCCTGCGCCACGCCTTCAAGCGTACCGCATCACAGTCGCTGTTCCTGATCGCCTATGCCGCCTTCGTCGGCAACGTTGTCGAAGGCTTCGTCATCGACATCGACCATTGGCGCCATTTCTATCTGCTGATGGCGCTGGTGTGGGGCCTGATGCTCGGTGATCGCCGGGTCGCAACCCTCAAGGCAGCGCCCAGCCGGCCGGCCAAGATCAAGGCGCCGGTGATGATCATCCCGGCCAGGCGGGCGCCGCGCATCGTCGGCAAGGCGCGCGTGCGTCTGGTACCATTGCCAGCACCGGCGCAGCGGCGCGCCACTCTGCGTCCGCGCCTGCCAAACCGGATCGGCCGGAGTTAGTACGTCTCAGCCATTGCGCGGCTGCGGCCTGGCGGGGATCTCGGTCAGCAGACCGCCCGGCGCCATCGCCACGATCTCACGCCGCCCGACCGGCAAACCGGCGAGCAATCGCTCCAGCACCCAGTCGAAACCATTGAGCTTTGGCGACGACGCACAACTTGGCACGCCGATCACATCGGCCTCACCGATACGGCCGACCATCAGCAGATTGCCCGGATCGACCGGCATGCCGACGTGCACCACGGTGCCGCCGGCATCGGTGAGCGCCTGCGGAATGACGTCGCCCCGATCGACGATCGCCGACGCGCCGAACACCAGGATCGGGTTCAATCCGGCTCTGGCCTGGCTGGCGATGGCACGACTGACCGTCGCGGTATCGTGCGCCACCGTCTCATGGTGGCCGAGCGTGCTGCCCAAGACCTCAAGACGTGTCCGCATGGCGCGCACCCGCTTGTCGATCAGGCTCGGCTTGAGACCGGCGACGCGGGTCAAAATCAGCCCGGCCTTGCGCGCGGCGAACGGCGCCACGCCCGCGACAACCGGCGAGCAGCGCAGCGTCGCCTCGGCCGCGATCACCACCCCTTGCGGCAGCGCGAACGGGATGATCTTGACCGTCGCGATCAATTGCCCAAGCGCCACCACTTCGTACGGCGCCACGGTCGCGACTGTCAGTCCCTCGTCGATGCTATTGAGTTCGATCAGCGTGTCGCGGGCAATGACCGCAAGCCCCGGGACAGTTGCGATCAGATTGCAGCGTCCGGTGAACGCCGGCCCGACCTCGACGCCCGCGCCGCAGCAGGCGACCGCGATCCGGCGCGCGGCCTCATCCTCGGCGATATCGCCGTCGTCGAGCCGGGCGGCCATGACGGACCCGACACCTGCCGCCAGCAGTGCCGCGACGTCGGCTGCGGTCAACAAGTGCCCCTTTTTGATTGCCCGATCGGCCAATCGCACGGTGTGGGCCAGCACAGCACCTTCGGCGTCGGCACTGTCCAGGGTTGCGAACTTCACGCGCGCCTCGCGATCAAATCTGCCGGCGGACCACGCAAGGCATCGGCGAGGTCGGACAGGCTCTTCAGGTTATGGCAGGAGCGCATTTCGCTGACGTGGCGGCTCAACGCCTCGGCGCCGGCCGCAATCGGCTGATAGCGTTCATAGCGCATCAGCGGATTAAGCCATACCAGCCGGCGGCAACTGGCGCGCAACCGGCGGGCGGCGAGATCGAGGCCATGCGCGCCGTCGCGGTCGAGACCGTCGGTGATCAGCAGCACGGTGGCGTTCTGTCCGAGCACGCGGCGCGCCCAACGGCGGTTGAAATCCTCGAGCGCCGCGCCGATCCGGGTACCGCCCGACCAATCGGTCACCTGATGACCGACCCTGGCAATCGCAATGTCTGGATCGCGTGCCTTCAGGCTGCGGGTAACGTGGCTCAGATGCGTGCCGAACAGGAACGAAAACACGCGGTCGCGATCGTTGGTCAGCGCGTGCAGGAAATGCAGCAGCACGCGGGCGTAGCTCTCCATGCTGCCGGAGATATCGCACAGCACCACGAGCGGCGGGCGCTTGGTCGCCGGCCGCTTGCGATGGATTTGCAAGTGGTCGGTCCCCTTCGCGGCGCTTTCGCGCAGGATGCGGCGCAGATCGATCCGTCCGCCGCGCGGCGACGACTTGAAACGCCGTGTGCGGATCTGCTCGAAGGCGAGTGACATGCGCCTTAGCGCGGCACGGGCACGTACCAGCTCTTCCGCACTCATCTGCTCGAAGTCCTTGGCCTGCAAGATTTCGCTTTCCGAAAACGTACCCTCGGCGTCGATCTCTAGTCTGTCCTCGTCCTGCGGCGCTGGCCGGTCAGCGTGCTTGAACAGGCTCTCCGAAACCCTCCTGGACAGTGCCTTGTCGTCGGGCGCCTCGCCGGACCGTAGACCCGGCACCATCAGCGACAGCATCTGATTGATGTAGCCCGGATCGCGCCAGAACATAACGAATGCCTGGCTGAAGATCTCCCGCTCCGACCGCCGGTTGACGAACACCGCGTGCAGCGCCCAGTAGAGCGTGCGCTGATCGCGAATGCCGGCGGCGATAACGGCTTCGGTTCCCAGCAGCACCTTGTCCGGCCCGACGTTGAGGCCAGACGCCCTGAGCAGGCGGGCAAAGAACAGGATGTTCTCGGCGATCCGTCCGCCATCGACGTCGGCCGCGATCAGGTTGGCATCAAGTCGCACCGGGCGGCTCGGCGGCGTTGCTGGATGGTCGTTGGCTGCGGTCGGCATGGCGCTCACTCCGCTTGCGCCTCAAAGGCTGCCTGCCGGGCGGCGGACTTCACCTGCTCAAGAATGCGCGCTGCTTCGCTGCCCTGGATGCGGGTGATGTCGTCCTGGTACTTGAGCAGTGTGCCAAGCGTACGGTCGACGTCGGCCGGATCGAGCGCGACGCAGTTGAGTTGCGTGAGCGCCTGCGCCCATTCGAGCGTCTCCGATACGCCGGGGTTCTTGTAGAGATCCATCTGCCTCAGCGCATTGACGAAGGCGACCAACTGATCGGTCAGCTCGCGGGCCGCATGGGGCACTTTCAATGCCAGGATCGCGCGCTCGCGGGCGGCACTGGGATAATCGACCCAGTGATAGAAGCAGCGGCGGCGCACCGCGTCGTGCACCTCACGCGTGCGGTTCGAAGTCAGAATGGTAATCGGTGGCTTGGCGGCCTTGATGGTACCCAATTCCGGGATCGTCACCTGATAGTCAGCAAGCAATTCCAGCAGGAAGGCCTCGAACGGCTCGTCGGCGCGATCAAGCTCGTCGATCAGTAGCACGGGCGGCTCGCCAGTATTCGATAGTTCGAGCGCCTTCAGCAGCGGCCGCTTCAACAGATATGCTTCGCTGTAAAGATCGCGCTCCAGCGCCGCGGTGGATTGCTTGACGCCGGCCGCTTCCGCCGCCCGGATGTGCAATAGCTGACGGCTGTAGTTCCACTCGTAGACGGCCGAAGAAATATCGAGACCTTCATAGCATTGCAGGCGGACCAGTGGCCGGCCGAGGGTCGCCGACAGCACCTTGGCGATCTCAGTCTTGCCGACGCCGGCCTCGCCTTCGAGGAACAACGGCCGCTGCAGTTTCAGGCTGAGGAACACCGCCGTCGACAGCGCCTCGTCGGCGATATAGTTGCCGGCGGCAAGCAGGGCTTTGGTCTCGGGGACGTCGGAGGGGATTGGCGGCATCGGGGCTCGGGTTGGCTGCGGCGACGGTCAGCCAAGCAGCATAGACGGGCGATGCGGTTGCGCAAGGCTTGGGGTGGCACGCGACATTTCGCTTCGCGCCCCGCAAGCCGACGACAGGGCTTTGGCGTGATTGATCCACTGCGGAACATGTTGCTCGGCGGCTTGAGACGATCGTCTGCCCTATAAAAACCGCTAGTGGTTAGGACAGCAATATGCCAAGTCGAATGGACGACTAGAGCGATTTCCACCTGATTTGGCTCAGCTGCGTCGCCCGAGCATGAGACGATCCGCAAGACGCGCTTCGAAGAGCGATGCCTCGCATCGGTCGAGAAGCGCAACGCAGCGGGCGTCTGTGGGCGGGCGACCCGAAGAGACGGGGGCTTTTGCGCCGTGGCGGCGTCGGACGGCTTGACCGTGGCTGGGCCACGCTCTGCGCCGCCCTCCTGGCCACGTCACAAAATCCCCTCGTCGCAGTGAGCCAAATCAGGTGGAAAGCGCTCTAGCACGGGGGAGGAGCACCATGAACGGTAGCCAGCAGCCCAAGCCGAATTGGGTCATCAAGGGACCACAGGACTTCTTTGGAGGCCTGCTGATCATGGCCATTTCGGCCATCGCCATCTGGCTCGGCAGCGATCTTCCCACCGGCACACTCGGCGGCATGGGGCCCGGTATGATGCCCCGCGCCGCTGCCGTCCTGCTCGGCGTCCTTGGTGCGGCTCTTGTAGTGGACGCGCTGCTGGAGCGCGGTCAGGGGCTGGGCGCCTGGTCGCTGCGCGGCGTCCTGTTCGTGCTCGGCGCCATCCTGGTATTCGCCTACTCGGTTCGCCCGCTCGGGCTGGCGGTCGCAGCCCCGCTGGCCATCCTGATCAGCGCGTTCGCCAGTACCGACACGCGCTGGGGCGAGACGCTGCTGTTCAGCGTCGTCATGACCGCGTTCTGCATCGGCCTGTTCAAGTACGCGCTGCGCCTGCCGATCCCGCTGGCGCCGTGGCTGCTCGGCTACTGAGGGGCGCGCATCATGTTCGATCTCGTCGACAATCTGGCGCTCGGCTTCGCGACCGCGCTGTCGCCGACCAACCTGTTGCTGTGCTTCATCGGCTGCCTCGTCGGCACGCTGATCGGCGTGCTGCCGGGCGTCGGGCCGATCGCGACCATCGCCATGCTGCTGCCGCTCACCTTCAAGGTCGACCCGACCGGCGCGCTGATCATGCTGGCCGGCATCTACTACGGCGCGCAGTACGGCGGCTCGACCACGGCGATCCTGGTCAACATGCCGGGCGAGGCGACCTCGGTCGTCACCGCGCTCGACGGCCACGCAGATGGCGCAGAAGGGCCGCGCCGGCGCGGCGCTCGGCATCGCCGCCATCGGCTCGTTCGTCGCCGGCACCGTCGCGACGCTGGTGATCGCGGCGCTCGGCGCGCCGCTGACCAAGCTGGCGCTGCTGTTCGGGCCGGCCGACTATTTCGCGCTGATGGTGCTCGGCCTCGGCGCTCGCGGTGGTGCTGGCGCGCGGCTCGGTGCTGAAGGCGGTCATCATGATCGTGCTCGGCTTGCTGCTGTCGACCGTCGGCACCGATCTCGAGACCGGCCAGGAGCGCCTGACCTTCGGCTTGCCGAGCTTGTCCGACGGCATCGACTTCGCGGTGCTCGCCATGGGCGTGTTCGGCATCGCCGAGATCCTGCGCAACCTCGAGAACCCGGAGGCCCGCGACGTCGTCAAGAGCACGATCGGCCGGCTGCTGCCGACGCTGCGCCGAGCTGCAGGCCGCTGTTCGGCCCGATCGTGCGCGGCACCGGGCTCGGCTCGATCCTCGGCATCCTGCCGGGCAACGGCGCGGTGCTGGCGCCGTTCGCCTCCTACACGCTGGAGAAGAAGCTCGCCGACGATCCGTCGCGCTTCGGCAAGGGCGCGATCGAAGGCGTGGCGGGGCCGGAAGCCGCCAACAACGCCGGCGCGCAGACCTCCTTCATTCCGCTGCTGACGCTCGGCATTCCGCCCAACGCCGTGATGGCGCTGATGGTCGGCGCCATGACCATCCACGGCATCATCCCCGGCCCGCAGGTGATGACCAAGAACCCGAGCCTGTTCTGGGGCATGATCGCCTCCATGTGGATCGGCAACCTGATGCTGCTGGTCATCAACCTGCCGCTGATCGGGCTGTGGGTGCGGCTGCTGCAAGGTGCCCTACCGCCTGATGTTTCCGGCCATCCTGGTGTTCTGCTGCATCGGCATCTACTCGATCAACAACAATCCCGACGACGTCGTGCTTCACCGCGTTCTTCGGCGCTGGTCGGCTACGTGCTGATCAAGCTCGGCTTCGAGCCGGCGCCGCTGCTGCTCGGCTTCGTGCTCGGCAAGCTGATGGAGGAGAAGCTGCGCCAGGCGCTGGGCTCTCGCGCGGGCAGCTTCATGACCTTCGTCGAGAGGCCGGTGTCGGCGGCCTGCTGTGCTGGCGCTCGCCATCCTGGTGATTGCGCGTGCTGCCCGCGGTGCGCAAGAAGCCGGGAGCAGGCGTTCCAGGAATGAGCGACCGTAGCGAGCACTCGATGCCGATCGCAAGCAGCGACTGGCACAACTCGATGAGGCGACGATTCGTACGCAGTCGCAAGGAAGCCGACTGAGCGCTGTTCATGCGGCTGCTGGCGCATCGGCGCTCGCGCTCGGCGCCGACGCCCAGGCCTATCCGACCAGGCCGGTCACCGATGATCGTGCCGTTCGCCGCCGGCGGGCCGACCGACATCATCGCGCGCATCGTCGGCGAGCACTTGTCCAAGACGCTCGGCCAGCAGTTCGTGGTCGAGAACGTCGCCGGCGCCGGCGGCACCACCGGCATCACGCGCGGCGCCCAGGCCAAGCCCGACGGCTACACGATCATGATGGGCCACATGGGCACGCACGGCGCGGCGCCCGCGCTGTACCCCAACCTCAAGTACGATCCGACCAAGGATTTCGCGCCGATCGGGCTGGCCGCCGGCACGCCGATCCTGATCGTCGCCAAGAAGGATTTCCCGGCCAAGGACCTCAAGGAGTTCGTCGCGTACGTGAAGGCCAACGGCGACAAGGTCAACGAGGCCCACGCCGGCGTCGGCTCGGTCTCGCACACGACCTGCACGCTGCTCGACCTCGCAGCTCGGCGCCAAGACCGACCGCGTCGCCTATCGCGGCACCGGCCCGCGCTCAACGATCTCGTCGGCGGCCAGGTCGACTTCATGTGCGACCAGATCGTCAACCTGGTGACGCAGATCAAGGCCGGCAACATCAAGGCCTACGCCATCGCCACGCCGGAGCGCTCGCCGGCGCTGCCCGACGTGCCGACCACCGAGCGAAGCCGGCCTGCCCGCAATACCAGGTGTCGGCCTGGAACGCGCTGTTCGCGCCCAAGGGCACGCCCAAGGAGCATCGTCGACAAGCTCGACCGCCGCGCTCGACAAGGCGCTCGACGACGCCGACGGTCAAAGCGCGTCTGCTCGAACTCGGCTCGGTCATTCCCGACAAGACCGGCCGCACGCCGGTTGCGCTGCAAAAGCTCGTCGAGAGCGAGGTTGCACGCTGGCTGCCGGTATTGAAGGACGCCGCCGCAGCGCCACAATAGTCGCACTCGGCAGTCGCACTTGGCAGGCCCTTCGCGACTTCGTCACCAAATGCGATGCCGGCCACCTCGCGATGGCCGGCCACCTCGCGATAGCCAGCACGGATTTTGTGCAACACAGGGGGCGGCGGCGGGTCGGCCCTACTTCGCCGCCGCCACCGCCCTGTGCCGCCATCACCGGCACCATGGCGGCGCGGTAGTCGGCGCTGCCGTGCATGTCGCCCATCAGGCCGGCCGATGGCACCGTCACGCCCTTGAGGCCATCGGCGGAGAAGTTCTTCGACAGCGCTGCTTCGAGTTCCGGCGAACGGAACACGCCGTCGCCACCGCAACCGTTGACGGCGCAACGCATGCCTGACGCCGTCTCGGCGACGAACACGCCGACCAGCACGTAGCGCGAGGCGCGCTGCGCATACTTGTGATAGCCAGCGCGCTTCGGGATCGGGAATCGCACCGCGGTAATGATCTCGCCAGCTTCCAGCGCGGTCGTGAACATGCCGGTGAAATACTGCTCGGCCGGGATCTGCCGCTTGTCGGTGACAACGGTCGCGCCCAGCGCCAGCAGCGCCGACGGGTAATCCGCTGCCGGATCGTTATTCGCGACCGATCCGCCGAGCGTACCGGCATTGCGCACCTGCGGATCGCCGATGCCATCGGCGAGCACGCTAAGCGCCGGGTATCGCTGACTTGACGTCGGCGTTGCGCGCGACCGTGTCGTGGGTGACGAGCGCGCCGATCACCAGCGTATCGCCGTCGCGCTTGATCGACTTGAGATCCGGGATACCGCCGAGGTCGATGACGGCGGACGGTGACGCCAGCCGCTGTTTGAGCGTCGGGATCAGCGTCTGGCCACCGGCCAGCAATCGCGCTTCCGGATTGGAGCTGAGTGCCTTGACGGCGTCGGCGATGGTGGCGGGCCGGGTGTAATCGAAGGTGTACATGGGTTTCTCCTCCCGGTTTCCGTTATTCGGCGGCTTTGGCGGTGCTGCCCGCCTGGATCGCGCGCCACACCTTCTCCGGTGTCGCCGGCATGTCCAAATGAGCGACGCCGTACTCGCGCAGCGCGTCGCAGATGGCGTTGATCACCGCCGGCGGCGAACCGATGGCGCCAGCTTCGCCGCAGCCCTTGACGCCCAACGGATTGTGCGTGCAGGGCGTGCAGGTGGTCGCGACATGGAACGACGGCACGTCGTCGGCGCGCGGCATGCAGTAGTCCATGTAGGAGCCGGTCTTGAGCTGGCCGTTGTCGTCATAGACCGCATTTTCGAGCAGCGCCTGACCGATGCCCTGAACAAGTCCGCCGTGCACCTGGCCCTCGACGATCATCGGATTGATGATGTTGCCGAAGTCGTCGGCGGCAGTGAACTTCACGATCTTCGTCTCACCGGTCGAGGGATCGATCTCCGCTTCGCAGATGTAGGTGCCGGCCGGGAAGGTGAAGTTCTTCGGGTCGTAGAACGCGGTTTCTTCCAGGCCCGGCTCGATCATGTCGATCGGATACTTGTGCGGCACATAAGCCGTCAGCGCGATCTCGGCGAACGTCTTCTTCTTGTCGGTGCCCTTGACCTGGAAGGCGCCGTTCTCGAACACGATGTCCGATTCCGAGGCTTCGAGCAGGTGGGCTGCGATCTTGCGGCCCTTGTCGATTACCTTGTTCAACGCATTGACGATCGCAGCACCACCGACCGCGATCGAGCGCGAGCCGTAAGTGCCCATGCCGAACGGTACCTTGGCGGTGTCGCCGTGCACGATGTCGATGCTATCGATGCCTATGCCGAGCTTGTCGGCGACGACCTGGGCGAAGGTGGTGTCGTGGCCCTGGCCGTGGCTGTGGCTGCCGGTCAGGATCGACACTGAACCAGTTGGGTTGACGCGCACCGTTGCCGCTTCATAGAGGCCCGCGCGGGCGCCGAGCGCGCCGACCAGGCTCGACGGCGCGATGCCGCAGGCTTCGATGTAGCTTGCCACGCCAATGCCGCGCAGTTTGCCTTTGGCTTTGGCGGCGGCGCGGCGGGCCTCGAAGCCCTTGTAGTCGGCGATTTCCATCGCCTTGTTGAGCGAGGCCTCGTAATCGCCGGTGTCGTACACCACCGCGACCGGCGTCTGATACGGGAACGTGCGAATGAAGTTCTGACGGCGCAACTCGGCCTGATCGACACCCAACTCCGCCGCCGCCTTCGACATCATGCGCTCGAGCAGATAGGTCGCCTCCGGGCGGCCGGCGCCGCGATAGGCATCGACCGGCACGGTGTTGGTGAACACGGCCTTCACGTTCACATAGATCGCCGGCGTGGTGTACTGGCCGGCGAGCAGCGTGCCGTGCAACCAGGTTGGCACGCACGGCGCGAAGGTCGATAGGTAGCTGCCGAGGTTCGCCAACGTGTCGACCTTGAGGCCGATCGCCTTGTTGTCTTTGTCGAACGCCATCTCGGCGTGGGTGACGTGATCGCGGCCATGCGCGTCGGAGATGAAGCTCTCCGAGCGTTCGGCGGTCCACTTGATCGGCCGGCCGATCTTCTTCGAGCCCCAGGTGACCAGCGCTTCCTCGGCGTAGTGGTAGATCTTGGAGCCGAAGCCGCCGCCGACGTCCGGCGCGTAGACGCGCAGCTTGTGCTCCGGGATGTTGAGCACGAAGGCGCCCATCAGCAGCCGGATGACGTGCGGGTTCTGGCTGGTGGTGACGAGCGTGTGGTCGTCGGTCGAGATGTCATACGAGCCGATTGCGGCGCGCGGCTCCATCGCGTTCGGCACCAGCCTGTTGTTGATCAGGTCGAGCTTGCAGACGTAGGCCGCCTTGGCGAAGGCGGCGTCGGTGGCGCTCTTGTCGCCCAGTTCCCAGTCGAAGCACAGGTTGTTCGGCGCTTCGTCGTGCACGCTGGCACCGCCACCGCCGAGCGCCTTCTTCATGTCGACGACGGCTGGCAGCTCCTGATAATCGATCGAGACCTTCTCGGCCGCGTCCTTGGCCTGCGCGTAGGTGTCGGCAATGACGGCCACCACCGGATCGCCGACGTGCCGCACCTTGCCCGACGCCAAAATCGGATGCTTCGGCTCGATCATCGCCTTGTTGTCACGCCCCGTGACGAGCCAGCCGCACGGCACGCCGCCGAGGTTGTCGGCCTCGATATCGGCGGCGGTAAAGATGCGCACCACGCCGGGCGAACTCTGCGCCGCGCTGAGATCGATCTTGCCAAGCTTGGCGTGGGCGACCGGCGAGCGCACGAACACACAATAGGTCTGGTTCGGCATCGTCATGTCGTCGGTGTAGCGACCGATGCCTTTGAGGAAACGGAAGTCCTCGCGACGCTTGACGGCAGCGCCGATGCCATTGCCATTCATCATGGGTGTTGCTCTCCGATTGCTTGGGCGCCGCTATTGAAGCGCGCCTCGACACGACTGCGCGGGATGGCGCGGATTATTCGGCGGCGACTTTGGTTGCCATCGATTGGGCTGCAATCTGCACCGCCTTGACGATGTTGTGGTAACCGGTGCAGCGGCAGATATTACCCTTGAGCCAGCTGCGGATCTCGTCCTCGGTCGGGTTGGCGTTACGCGACAGCAGGTCGGTCGCCGACATCACCATGCCGGGCGTGCAGAAGCCGCATTGCAGGCCGTGCGCTTCCTTGAAGGCTGCCTGCACCGGGTGCATGTTCTGGCCCTGCGAGAGGCCCTCGATGGTCGTGACCTTGGCACCGTCGGCCTGCACCGCGAGCGTGGTGCAGCTTTTCACCGATTTGCCGTTGATGTGGACGACGCAGGCGCCGCACTGGCTGGTATCGCAGCCGACGTGCGTGCCGGTCAGCATCAATTGCGTGCGCAGCACGTCGACCAGCAGCGCGTTCGGCGCCACCTCGACCTTGACCGGCTTGCCATTCACTTCGAAGCTCAGCTGCGGCACCGTTTCCTCCTTCGGTTCGTGATTTTTTGGTGGCGACTTATGTGCCGCTCTGCCTGACCCTAGCGTGCCAACAGATAGGCCCCGATGGCAAGCAGCAAAGCGCCGCCTGCCCACCAAACTGCCACCGGGATGCTTGGCGAGGCATTGGCCGCTGGCGATACCGCGTCGATTTCCCCCGGCTCTGCCGGGCCCTCGACCTCGGTGGCGAAACTCGTGAAAAATTTTTCCGCCATCTGCTTGGCGGTGGCGTCGATCAGGCGGGCGCCCAACTGCGCGATCTTGCCGCCGACGTTGGCATCCACATCGTAGCTGAGCAGCGTGCCGCCATCCTTGGGCTCGAGCTTCACCGTGGCGCCGCCCGACGCCATGCCGGCCGGACCGGCCGAGCCCTTGCCGGAGATGCGGTAGCCGTTGGGCGGATCAAGATCGGACAACTCGACATCGCCAGTGAACCGAACCGCCATCGGTCCCACTTTCAGCGCCGCGACCGCCTTCATTTGGTTGACGCCGGTCGCCTCCAGGCTCTCGCAGCCGGGAATGCAACGCTTCAGCACCTCGATATCGTTGAGTTTTGCCCACACCACGGCGGGCTTGGCTGATAACTGGCGCGTGCCTGAGAGCTTCATGGCGCGTGGCGTTTCCTCGGGTAGCGTGTTTTTTGTTCGGGCGATTGCGCCTAGACTGTCCGCATCGGCCGCGTTTGACAACCTTGTTGCTGGAAATCCCAATGAGATGGGTGGGAGGGGCCGTCTCCCCATGCTGCAAACAACGCTAAGGGCCACCTTGCGGCGGCCCTTGGTTCAGTCTTGTTGGCTTTCGGACGTGCCGTACTAGCGCGATGGCTTGTAGGGGCTCCAGGTTGGCCGCACCAGCTTGAAGCTACTCGGTCCGGTCTGAACCACTTTGCCGCCGCTGCGATGATCGCGCACGACCGGCTGATTGGAGCGATGATCCCGGATCGTCGGTTCCGGGGTGGAGCGATGATCGCGCACAACCGCGCCACCGATGTTGCGATCCTTGGCTGCATGGGCTGGCAGGCTTACGGCTGCGAGCACCAAGCCGGCGACGGGAAGGAGGGCGGCGAGTTTCACGGTGCGGGACATCATGGCAAGCTCCTGTTCGGTGGTTGGGTTGGGGTTGGTGGTTCGTTGTCGTCCGTGTCTGGTATGAGTAAGTCGCCGCCACATGAATTTTGGTTCATGTGGCAGGCGGAATTCTTTTGGCCGCTCCACCGGCCGACACCGAAAGCCCGCTCCGGTCACCGATGACAAGCACCGGGGTGACACCAGTGTTTGGGCAGCCTTTCCCGCCAAGCAGGTCGCCGATAGTGCCAGGCTTCCGGCAGGCACCGCTTCACCACGCACGATTTCACCGCATGGCGACTTATCCACGCCTCGCCGCCCCATGCGACACTGCATGTGTTCCGCTTCACTACAGGGCGCGCTTCGAAGGCGTTCAAAAGTGCGGAGGCGGAACGGACGGTCCGGACGTGTGCGGTAACGCGCTGTGCACTGCCGGAGGGTTCCGTGCACCCCTTCTTGGCGCGAGCAAGGGGTAGGCCCAAACCAGCTCGTCAGCACGGGGGGACCCTAAAATCCGTTCGAGCAATGGGGTGGCCCTGGGCCACTTTACTACAAGAACGCGGAAGACCGCCGTGGACCACGGCCACCCCGCTCTCCCTCAGATCGAGGGGAAAATAAAAATGCTCACACCAAGTTGCCCTGCATACCAACTCTTGTGTTGTATCACCATGCACAACATCTCATTCCCGATCAGGCTCGGTTACCGATTTGACAGATGCGCTTTAGAACGCGACGAGCTTGAAGCGCGGCAACCGTCCACCAAGCAGGCCACATAGCAGGTCCATGAAATTCGATACGCCATTGCCGATCGACGCGGTGCTGGACGAGCTCGCTGCGACGCTTGCCGCGCGCACTTCGGCCGTGCTGGTCGCACCTCCCGGCGCCGGCAAGACGACGCGGGTACCGCTCGCCCTACTCGAGGCGCCGTGGCTGAAGGGGGCCAAAATTCTCGTGCTCGAACCACGGCGGCTTGCGGCGCGCGGTGCCGCTGACCGAATGGCCACGACACTTGGGCAGCAGATCGGCGACGTCGTTGGATTGCGCGCCCGCCTCGACAGCCGCGTCGGCCCCAAGACCCGTATCGAGGTCATCACCGAGGGCGTCTTCACGCGGATGATCCTCGACGATCCCGCACTCGAAGGCATCGGCGCCGTGCTGTTCGACGAATATCACGAGCGCTCGCTCGACGCCGACAGTGGCCTCGCCTTCGCGCTCGACGCGCAGGCCGGCCTGCGCGACGATCTGCGCATCCTCGTCATGTCGGCGACGCTCGACGGCGCGCGGGTGGCAGGTTTGCTTGGACACGCCCCGGTCGTCGAGGCGCAGGGCCGCAGCTTTGCGGTGACGACACGCTATCTCGGCCGCGATCCCCTACGCCGCATCGAGGATCAGGTGGTCGACGCCACGATGACGGCGATACGCGCCGAGCCGGGATCGATCCTGGCATTCCTGCCCGGTCAGGCCGAAATCCGCCGCGTTGCCGAGCGCCTCGGCGAACGCATCACCGATGCGGCAATCGAGATTGCACCGCTGTTTGGCGCCATGGACCGCCGCGCCCAGGATCTCGCGGTGAAGCCCGCGCCCAAGGGCCGCCGCAAGATCGTGCTGGCCACTTCGATCGCCGAAAGCTCGATCACCATCGAGGGCGTGCGCGTCGTCATCGACTGCGGGCTTGCCCGCGTGCCGCGCTACGACGCCGACGCCGGTATCACGCGGCTGGCAACGGTGCGCATCTCGCGCGCCAGCGCCGATCAGCGACGAGGACGAGCGGGACGCATCGAGCCGGGCGTGTGCTATCGGCTGTGGGACGAACCGCAGACGCAGGCGTTGCCGGCCTTCGCCGAGCCGGAAATCCTCAATGCCGATCTCGCCAGCCTCCTGCTCGATTGCGCCGCCTGGGGTGAGGCCGATCCTTTGAAGCTCGCATGGCTCGATCCGCCACCGCGCGCGGCGCTGATCGCGGCGCGTGAAGAATTGCAGATGCTGGGCGCGCTCGAGGCGAGCGACAGCCGCATTACCGCACACGGCCGCCGTCTGCGCTCGCTGCCTTTGCCACCGCGTTTGGCTTCGATGGTGATGCAGGCGGCCGATCTCGGCGCCGCCCGCGCCGCCGCCGAAATCGCGGCCCTGATCGTCGAGCGCGGACTTGGCGGCAACGATGTAGATCTCAGCCATCGGCTCGAACAGTTCCGCCGCGATCGGGGGGAACGGGCGCAATCGATGCGACGGCTAGCACAGGGCTGGGCGCAAACCGCCGACCAGGGCGCGGCCAAGCGCAAGTCGGGCGATCCGCCATCGAACGCCGCACTGCTGGCGCTTGCCTATCCAGAGCGGATCGCGAAAGCACGCGGGACCGGCGGGCAGTACCTACTCGCCAACGGTCGCGGCGCGATGCTGGACGCCACCGACGCGCTGGCGAAAGCGCCGTTCCTGGTGGTCGCCGAAATGGCGGGTTCCGCTGCATCGGCGCGTATCCTGCTGGCTGCAACAATCGGCGAACCGGAAGTGCTCGCCATCGCCCGCGACCGCATCGTCACCACCGATCAGATCTCGTTCGATGTGTCGGCCGCGGCGCTGCGCGCGCGTCGCACCAGCCGGCTCGGCAGTCTGACGCTCGGCAGCCAACCGCAGGCGGTGAAGCCGAGTGCCAGTGCAGCCGGGGAGCTGGCGCAGGGCATCGCGGGCATAGGCATTGTCCGCCTGCCGTGGACCAAATCGCAACAACAATTGCGCGACCGCGCCGCGTTCCTGAAAGCCGCTGCCCCCGATCAGTGGCCGGATCTCTCCGACGAGGCTTTGGCTGCGACCGTCACCGAATGGCTGGCGCCTTTCCTGACCGACAAGACCAAGCTCTCCGAGATCGGCGGTGACGATCTGGGCAACGCCCTCGACACCCTGCTGCCGTGGGATCTGCGCCAGAAGCTCGACCGCGAGTGCCCGACCCATTTCGTGGCGCCGACCGGTAACGCCCATCCGATCGACTACGAGGGACCGGGCAAACCCGCGCTGCACATTCGAGTGCAGGAGCTGTTCGGGCTGAAAACCCATCCGGCAATCGCCAATGGCCGGCTACCGCTGACCCTTAACCTGCTATCGCCGGCGCACCGGCCAATCCAGATCACGCGCGATCTGCCGGGCTTCTGGTCGGGTAGCTGGTCGGCGGTGAAGGCCGACATGCGCGGCCGCTATCCGCGCCACCCCTGGCCCGACGATCCAGCCAACGCAGCCCCGACTGCGCGGGCGAAACCACGGGGCACGTGAATGGCAGCACGAGCATTTGCGTCAGGCAGCCGGTGGCAGCCCCGGATCGGTCGGCGGCGCCGATCGCTCGGTGAATTGCAGGCGGTAGAGCCTGGCGTAGATACCGTCACGCGCGATCAACTCTGCATGCGTACCACTCTCCACGCCGCGGCCGCCGTCGATGACGACGATCTTGTCGGCGCCCATCACCGTCGACAACCGATGCGCGATAACGATTGTCGTGCGCCCCGCCGTCAGCCGGTCGATGGCAAGCTGGATCTGGGCTTCGGTCTCGCTGTCGAGGGCACTCGTCGCTTCGTCGAGCAGGATGATCGGCGCGTTCTTCAGGAACGCGCGCGCAATCGACAGCCGTTGCCGCTGGCCGCCGGATATCTGATTGCCGAGTTCACCAACCGGCGTGTCATAGCCGCGCGCCAGCTTACGGATGAACTCGTCAGCATGCGCCGACTTGGCCGCCGCCTCGATGTCGGTGTCACTTGCACTCTCCATACCGGCGCGAATGTTGTCGCGCACCGTACCCTCGAACAGGAACGCGTCCTGACTGACCAGCGCGATGCTGCGCCGGAGAGAAGCAAGCGTGACGCCGTCGATTGGTTGGCCGTCGATCTCGATAGTTCCCGTTTGCGGTTGCCAGAACCGCAGCAGCAGATTGAAGACAGTGGTCTTGCCGCCGCCCGACGCACCGACAAGTGCGGTGGTGCGGCCGGCGGGAACGTCGAGATCGAAGGCGTTGAGAACGGGCGTATCGGCGTCGTAGCCGAAGGTGACGCCACGCGCCGCGATACCGCCGCCTGCCACCTTCAGCGCCGGTCTGCCGGGCTCATCGATCTCGGTCACCGGCGCGTCGAGCAGTTGGTACATCATGCGTACGCTCTGCGCGTGGTTGGCGAGCTGCAACTGCACGCGCGACAGCCGCCTCGCCGGATCGGAGGCGAGCAACAACGCGGTGATGAAGGCGAAGAACTGCCCGGGAGCATCGGTATAGGTGATGTTGCGCCAGCCGGCATACAGCACCACCAGCGCCACCGCGACACCGCCCAACGTCTCGATCATCGGGTTGACCCGGGCCTGGGTGCCGATGATCTTGTTCGACAGCTTCTCGACCGACTCGACGGCGCCGAACATCCGCTTGCGGCCGTCGGCCTCGAGCTGGAACGCCTTGACGATGCGGATGCCCTGCACCGTCTCGCGCATGATGCCGACGACGTCGGCGGCGGAGGCGACTTCCCGGCGAGCGGCAAGTTGCACGCGCTTGGTGAGGTGGCGCAGACCCAGATAGGCGACTGGCCCGACGGTTGCGGCGATTGCGCACATGATCGGATCCTGGCTCACCATCACAATGACGAGGCCGATCAAGGTCAACAGGTCGCGACCGAGACTAAGCGTGGCGATGTTGAGCATATCGCGCGCCGCATTGGCGCTTTGGCTCATGCGTTGGATCAGGTCGGCGGAGGCGTGCCGGTGGAAGAACGCGACGTCCATGCGCAGGATGTGGTCGAACATGCGCTTCTGCATGTCGGCGACCAGCCGGTTGCCGATCCGGCTCATCGTCACCTCCTGGAAATAGGAGGCAAAGCCCTTGACGATGAAGATCGTCACGATCGCCAACGGCACCCAGACCATCGCCTCGCGGTCCTGCTCGACGAAGATCTTGTTGATTACGTTCTTCATCATCCAGGCGCTGCCGGCGGTGGTTCCGGCAACGATCGCCATCAGCGTGAACGCGATGGCATAGCTGCCGAAATGGGTGCGCCAACGCTCGCCCGCCAGCCGCCGCAGCAACGCGATCGTGGTTGACGTCGGGGCCTGATCCTGAATGCTCACCCGGTTCTGCCTTCCTGCATCCATGTCGTGAAGTGGGTTCTCACGCGGCGACGATTATGTCAGCTTCTGCCCGTTGCTGCCGCGCTATTCAAGCCGCCGGGATCAGACTGTCCAATTCCTGCCGCTGGGGTGTGCGACCTTAACGAACGGAATATGCGACACGCGACAAGTGACTGGGATTGGCGCATGATTGCAGCGGGGCGTCGGTTGTAACGGCACGCGGGTGACGTCACTCAACCTGCCTTACTGATATGCGAATTGCCGGCAAGGCATTCTGGGGTTGGAACACAATGCGTGAGCCGCGGGTGACCGCAATCCTGGTCACGTACAATAGCAGCCATTGTGTTGCACAAGCGCTCGCGTCACTGCCGGCCGATGTGGCCGCGATCGTGGTCGATAACGGCAGCAGCGACGATTCGGCGGCAATTGCAGAGCGCCTCGGCAGCCGGGTGATACGGCTTGGCGGCAATTTCGGGTTTTCAAAAGCCTGCAACGCCGGCGCCATGGTCGCCGATACCGAATATCTGTTGATGATGAACCCCGATTCGGAAGTTGGCGACAACGCCATCGCGGCTCTTATCGCCGCCGCCGAGCGCCATCCGAAAGCCTCAGCCTTCAATCCGCAATTCGTTCGCTCGGCCGCCGATCTGGAGAGCCCGGCGTCACCGGCCGACGACCGCCTTGTCGAAACACTGTCGGGCGCGGCACTGTTCGTGCGCAAGCGGCTGTACGACGAAGTCGGCGGCTTCGACGAACGCTTCTTTCTGTATTTCGAGGACACCGATCTATCGGCCCGGCTCGCAGCCAAAGGCGATCTGATGCAGATCAGCGGCGCTCGATTCGTTCACGGCATCGGTCAGAGCAGCCGCCTGACGCTCGGCGACGAATTTCGCAAATATCGCCACTACGGTCGCTCGCGCGTTTACTACAGCCGAAAGTACGCGCATCCCTTCAACCGCACCCGGGAAACAATATCCCAGGGCTTGAAGGCGCTCCATCGGCTGGTCATCGGCCGGACGAAGCTTGCCGCGCAGCATCTCGGACGCGCGGTCGGCTATGCCCAGGGGCCACGACGGACGTCTTGAAGTGATCTGCCGGCTACGGGTGGTTCGCCTCACACCCGGCCATCGACCACTACGTCGATGAGCGACGGTCGGCCGCTGGCGATTGCCGCGCGAACAGCCGGCGCGATCTCATCTGCGTCGGTGATACGATGCGCCGGCATTCCCAAAGCTTTCGCCAAGGCGACGAAATCGATCGATGGCTCGGCGAAGTCCATGCCGACGTAATGCTCATTGCCGTGAAACGCCTTCAAGCGCTGCTTGATGATGCGATAGCCGCCGTTGTTGCAGATCACGGTCGTGACCGGCAGCTTGTGGTGCGCCGTGGTCCACAACGCCTGGATCGAATACATGGCGCTGCCATCGCCAACAATAGTGACCACCGGTCGACCTGGCTGCGCCATGGCGATACCGGTCGAGGCCGGCAAGCTCCAGCCGATGCCGCCCGAGGCCAGCGCGTGAAACCCGTAGCGGTCGCGATAGGGAAAGAGGTCACAGATCCGTCGGGAGGTGGTCAGCCCCTCGTTCACCACGATCACGTCCTTCGGCACCGCCTGCGCAAGTCGCAGCGTCATCAGGTCGACATCGATCGGCTTCGAATTGCCCCGCGCCTCGATCTCGCCGACAAGTTTCGCCCGCTTAGCCGACCAGTTCTTGGGAGCCAATGCCGCGACGCGTTCGGCTGAACGCTTTTGCAGCGCCGCGCCGCCCATTTTCTCGATCACCGGCATCAACGCCCGTAAGGTTTCGCGCACGTCAGCCCGGATCGCCATCTCGACGGCGTAGTTCTTGGCCAGATCCCAGTCGACGAGCCCGATCTGCAACGTCGCAAGTCCCTCCGGCATCGGGTCAACCTCGCTCCACACCGACATGCGCAAGGCATCGGCACCGAGCACGATCATCAGATCGTGCTGAGCCAGCACAGCCCGCACTTGGGCTTGATCTCGAGTGAGACCACCGATGAAGCATGGGCTCTGTGACAGAAAATGCGCACCATAGGGTACGCTTTGCTGCATCGCCGGCGCACCGATCAACTCGGCGAAGCGCGCCGCCTCCGCCATGGCGTCACTCTTGACGATCTCGTCACCGGCGACGATCAGCGGTCGCTCGGCCTTCAGGATGCGATCGGCCAAAGCCGCCAAGGCCTCGTCGGACGGTCGCACCCGGCTGTCGACGCGGGTCGAAGCACCAAGATCGATACCTGCTTCCATGTTCAAGATATCGCCCGGCAACGAGATGAACACCGGCCCGGTTGGCGGCGTCATCGCGACCTTGGCGGCGCGCCGGACGATGCGCGGCAGATCCTCGAGCCTCGTCACCTCAATCGCCCATTTGACCAATGGCGCCGCGATCGGCACCAGCGGATCGTACAGCAGCGGCTCGGTCAAACCGTGGCCTTGCTCCTGCTGTCCGGCGGTCAGGATCATCGGCGTGCCGGTGAATTTCGCGTTGTAGAGCGATCCCATGGCATTGCCGAGCCCTGGCGCCACGTGGACGTTGCAGGCGGTCAGTTGACCGGACGCGCGGCTGAAGCCGTCGGCCATGGCGACCACCAGGCTCTCCTGCATCGCCATAACGTAAGTGAGGTCCGGATGCTCCCTCAGCGCGTCCATCACCGGCAGTTCGGTAGTCCCGGGGTTGCCAAAAAGGTGCGAAACGCCCTCGTCCTTCAGCAGCGCCAGGAATGCCGAACGGC
Source organism: uncultured Alphaproteobacteria bacterium (assembly GCA_963732635.1). Classification (GTDB taxonomy): domain Bacteria; phylum Pseudomonadota; class Alphaproteobacteria; order Rhizobiales; family Hyphomicrobiaceae; genus JAKFWF01. The sequence goes on along the minus strand of CAVTAL010000019.1, from coordinate 181,807 downwards.
CGGTGATCTGGTTGCGAGCCATGCGGGCGGTCTCCTCGATGGACTGAAGCCGTTGTTGGCTTGGCTTCAATTGGCCGTCATGATGGCGCCCGACGCAACCCTGTAGTTGACGATATCGAGTATGACTGCTCTGCGGTCGATGCGTCGGCGAACTTAACCAAGAAGTTTTCGACGTCTTCAACCGTTGGACATTGGCGCTACGATCCTGATCGGATCACAGCGAATTCTCGTGTTTCTATGACTGACAGGACCTTCCAGATTGCCAAACGTGAGATGAACCAGACTTCGAGCCTCGGCGCGCGCATTAAGACGAGACTCATGGGCGCCGCCGAAGCGGTGCGCACGGTCCTCGCCCGGCCGCGTTCACTACGCACACAGCTGCTGACCTTGGCGTTGGCCAGCGCCTTGCCCATCGCCGTGTTCAGCGGCTTGCTGCTGTGGCAACTCGCCGGCCGTGAACAGGCGCAATACGAGGAACGCCTGCAGCAAACCGCGTACAATCTCGCCGCCGACATCGATCGTCAGCTGGTGTCGATGCTGGCGGTGCTTGACACGCTTGCGACGTCCATCATGTTGCAACGCCAGCAGTTCTCGGATTTCCATGCCCAGGCGCAGCAGGCCATCCTCGGCCAACCGTTGGCGATAATTCTGGTCGATCCAACCGGACAACAAATACTCAATACCCGGCTCGAATTCGGTAGCCCGCTACCGAAGATCGGTGATCTCGAAACACTGCCCAAGGTTCTAGCCACCAAGGCGCATCAGGTCTCGAACCTGTTCATTGGCAATGTGTCACTCAAGCCAACACTTAATATCCACACGCCGGTGATGCGAAACGGTCAAGTCCAATACGTCCTGCTGATGGCATTCGACCCCTCCTTGATGCGCGACATCAGTCAACAACAGTACTTGCCCGATGGCTGGGTCATTGGCCTTACGGACGGCAACCGGCGCATTATTTGCCGATCACGCGATCACGAGCGTTACGTCAACACGCTGCTGCCGGATGAACTGCAAAACCTGGCCTCAGTTCAACCCGTCATCACGATCAAGAACATCGAAGGCAAGACGGTGTTGCGCGCCGGCGCGCCCGTCAAAAATGCCGCTTGGCGCGTCGGCGTGACGGTCGAGCGTTCGGAGGTTGTAGCTTCACTTCGCAATGCCAGTGCCGCATTGCTGCTTGCTGGCCTGGTCCTGATCGGACTCGTGGCCGCTATTGCCGCTTCACTGTCGCGCAACCTCACCAGCGAAATCAGAGCGCTCGCCAGCGCCGCCATCACCCTTGACCAGGGTGGCCCGATAGCCTCGCGGGATGGACTCGTCAGCGAGATCAATGATGTCCGCCGCAGCATCGCCGCCGCTGCCGCCCGCCGCCAGGAATATGAACGGGAGCGCGACCTGCTGATGCGCGAGCTAAACCATCGCGTAAAGAACTCGTTTGCCGTTTTGCAGTCGATTCTCAACGCAACATTGCGCACCACCAGCAACCCAGCCGACTTCGCCGCCAGCTTCAAGGGCCGACTGCATAGCATGGCGGCGGCGCAGGACATCCTGACCGCTCGGGTATGGACCAGCGCCGAACTGGAACCGCTGGCGCGCGGCCAGCTCGCCGCCTACCTCGGGGGTCCGAGCCAGCGACTGCAAATCAGTGGCCCCAAAGTGGAGCTGCCGCCGGAAAGCGCGGTACCGCTCGGCTTGATCCTGCATGAACTCGGCACCAATGCGGCAAAATACGGCGCACTTACGGTACCAGGTGGCCGCATCAACCTGTCCTGGACCATCGACGTACCGACCACCGACAGCGGTCGTCTTCTGCGGCTGGTCTGGCGCGAGCGCGGCGGGCCGGCAGTGGTAGCGCCCGAACGGCGCGGCTTTGGCAGCACGCTCATCGAGCGCGGCCTGCCGAGTGCCGAAATTGAGCGCCGGTTCGAGGTGGATGGCGTCACCTGCACCATAGTAATGCCACTCGACATCGCCAAAGAGGCCACCGGATAGGCCGGCGGCGTCCGCGGTCCGATGCCACGACGACCCAAAGGCCACCACCGGCATTGTATTCGCGGCCCGATTGCATTATTTCCGCGCGATACGGCTGGTTGTCGGGAAGCCGTCATCCGCGCCCGGCATCGTGCGGCACTCAACTCGATCGTTTCGCGGGAGAACTGACTTGGACAGCGTGCTCATCATTGGTGCCGGCGCCGCCGGCTCGGTCACCGCCCAGAAGTGCGCGATGAACCGCGACGTGTTCAAGAAGATCCATCTCGCCTCGCGCCGGCTTGTCAGCTGCGAGAAGGTACAGAAGCAGTGCCGGACGCCGATCGACATTTCACAGGTCGATGCCGACAACGTCGAAGAGACGGTGGCGCTGATCAAACGCGTCAAACCCGACCTGCTGATCAATATGGCCCTGCCCTACCAGGACCTCGCCATCATGGATGCGTGCCTCGCGACGGGCGTGCACTACATGGACACCGCCAACTACGAGCCGCGCGACTTGGCAAAGTTCGAATACTCCTGGCAGTGGAAATATCAGGACCGCTTCAAGGCCGCGGGCCTGATGGCGATCCTGGGCTGCGGCTTCGATCCCGGCCAGTCGAACATCTATTGCGCCTACGCGCAGGAGTTCCTGTTCGACACCATCGACACGATCGACATCATCGATTGCAACGACGGCAGCCACGGCAAGGCGTTCGCCACCAACTTCAATCCGGAGATCAATCTGCGTGAGGTGACCCAGCGGGGCAAGTACTGGAAGGCCGGCCAGTGGATCGACATCGACCCGCTGTCGATCGCGACGATGATCGACTACCCGGAAGTCGGCCCGCGCAAATCCTACCTGATCTATCACGAGGAGGAGGAGAGCCTCGTTCAGAACATCAAGGGCCTGAAGCAGATCCGCTTCTGGATGACCTTCTCCGACAACTACATCAAGCATCTTGAGGTGCTGCAGAACGTCGGCATGACCCGTATCGATCCGGTGATGTACAAGGGCAATCCGGTGATCCCGATGGAGTTCCTGAAGGAACTGCTGCCGGCGCCATCGTCGCTCGGCGAGAACTACTCGGGCCGCACCTCGATCGGTTGCATTTTCGCCGGCACCAAGGACGGCAAGCCGAAGCGCGCGATCATCTACAATGTCTGCGATCACGCCGACTGCTATAAGGAGACCCAGGCCCAGGCGGTGTCATACACCACTGGCGTGCCACCGGTTGTTGGTGCGATGATGCTGTTCAAGGGAGCCTGGAAGGGCGCTGGCGTCTACAATGTCGAACAATTGCCATCGAAGCCGTTCATGGACGAGATCGGCCGCCAGGGACTGCCCTGGCACATGAAGGAAATGGGGCCGGCCGAGCAGAAAGAACTGTTCGCGGTAAAAACCTGAAAAACATGGAGCGCCGCAGGGTTGTGAAAGCCGGTTGGTTACTCATCGCCGTCATCCCGGCCCTGTTGCTGGCTGCCTGTGGTGGCTCTGCGCCTCTGGTTGGGCTAGGTGCGCCCACCAAGCCCGAACCTACCCTCGACGCCGCCACGCGTTCGACCCCGGTAGTGGCCGGCCGGCCGGCGCGGGTGTTCGTGTTCGCTGGATTCGGCACGCGCTGTGAAACCATCGATCCACCCGAAGTCACGGTCACTATACCGCCGGCCAAGGGCGAACTCACCTTCAAGCCCGGCCAGCCGATGATCATTGCCACCTCGGTGAAAGGCACCTGCACCGGCCGTGACGCCTTCGGCACGGGAATGTACTACAACGCTCGCCCTGGCAGCGTAGGCATCGACCGGTTCACGGTCGCGGCGAAGCTCGCGACTGGCGAGACCATCACGCGGGACTTCGAAGTCCGCATTGAGCAGTAAGCCCGCGATTGGCTGCGACAAGGACGTTTTCAACATGACCCATCAGAAGATTCCGGCAGGTATCCGCACGCCCGCCTACGTCCTCGACGTGGCAGCCTTGAAGCGCAATCTCGGTGTCGCCGCCCGCATCAAACGCGAGTCCGGTGCCAAGATCCTGCTCGCCACCAAGGCCTGGGCGATGCCGGCGGCGTTCCCGCTGATGCGCGACACCCTCGACGGCACCACCGCCAGCGGCGAATACGAAGCCCGCGTCGGCCGCGAAGAGTTCGGCAAGGAAGTTCACGTCTATGCGCCGGCCTATGGCCCAGGCGAGGTCGCACGCGTCGTCAAGATCGCCGATCACGTCTATTTCAACAGCCCCGAACAGATCGCGCGGTTCATGCCGCTGGCGAAGGCCGCCGGCCGCCAAGTCGGAATTCGCATCAATCCCGGCTTCTCGAATGCGACGCTCGGCGGTGCGCTATACGATCCGTGCGCTCCGTGCTCGCGTTTCGGCACCACTCGCCAGGAGATCGACAAGCTGCCGTGGGACGAAATCGACATCTTCCACGTCCACGCCCTGTGCGAGAGCATGGCCGATGGCTCCGTCAGCCTGATCGAGCACGTCGCGCGCGAGTTCGCGCCCTATATCCGCAAGGTAAGAGCGGTGAACTTTGGCGGCGGTCATTTTATCAACAAGCCCGGCTATGATGCGGCGAAGTTGATCGCCGCCATCAAGGCATTTCGCGCCGAATTCGCCGTTGAGGTGATCCTGGAGCCGGGCGCCGGCCTCGTCGTCGACACCGGCTATCTGGTTGCGACCGTGATTGGCATCCACCACAACGACAAGGCAATCGCGATCCTCGATGCGTCGGCGAGCACGCACATGCCGGACGTGCTGGAAGTGCCGTACACACCGACCGTGATCGGTGCCGCCGAACCCGGCGTGCACGAACATCGCTACATTCTCGGCGGCAAGACCTGCATGACCGGTGACATCATCGGTGAATACTCATTCGCAACCCCGCTAGAAGTCGGCAGCCGCGTCATCATTCACCGACATGATGCAGTACAGCTTCGTGAAGAATAATCACTTCAACGGCACACCGATGCCGGATCTCGCCATGCTGAACGACGATGGCAGTTACCGGGTATTGCGTACATTCGGCTACGAGGATTTCCGCCGCGGTCTGGGCTAATTCGGCCTTCTCAAAGCGACGTCGGCGGCATTCCGCGCCGCCGCAGTCACTCGCGGCAATCGTCGAAATTGTCTCTTCCCAGTTAGGCGGCCCGGTGGCCTTCCATTGCACCTGAGCCTTTTGATTCGTCATGCGCGGTAGTCGCTGCGTCAGGACGATGTCGAACAACTCACCGAAGGTAATTCCAATCTGATGCCGATTTTTGGCATTGGCCTGAAAATCAATGACGTCCTCGATCGACGTGGCAGCAGCAATTATCGGCTTGGCATGCAGCAATCCGTCTAGTCGGCCGGTCCGGCGGCGTCACTGTAGAGGACGCCGATCATAAGGCCGATAGCCAAGCCGGCAAGCACCTGCGCCTCGCATTTGCCAAATACAAGAGAAGCGATGTAGGTCGCGAAAGCCGTGGCCAAGCCCAGCCAGCACAGAGCGCGCCACAACGGGGTCCGCAATATCCGTTCAAGCGACCTGCCTGCGATCGTCAAATTGCGTGGGCCAGAATCGAATTTCGTGTTCCGCGGGTCGTGCGCCTGCATCGGGCCACCCTTTTTGAACATCTCGACCAAAGTCTAACGTTGCCGAGGCGGCGACGATGGTAGCATGCGGCATAGAGTCTCGGCAATGCGTGCATTGAACGAGGCCAACGGTCTTGAGCAGACCACCTATGGAGGAAGACCAACCAAGGAGGGAGACCAGAAATGGCAAATGCATCCGGTGACCGATACTGGGCACGAACGAGCGGCCTGATGTGGCTGATGTTCGCGGCCTGGGTGTTCTTCAGCTTCATCATCCACTTTTTCGTCGGACAGTTGAACGAAATACGCTTCCTTGGTTTTCCGCTGGGCTTCTATATGGCCGCCCAAGGTTCCCTGATTGCCTTCGTCGTGATGTTGTTCCTGTTCGCCAAACGGCAGGACACAATTGATCGCGAAGAGGGCGTCGCAGAAGATTTGTGAGGGGGAACACACAATGGCTGCGGAAGCAAAATCAGGCGCTTTTCTCGATAATCTCGGGAAAATCTATTTGCTCTACACCGGAGGCTTCTTCGCCTTCGTCGGCGTGCTCGCAATTCTCGAACAGGTCGGCGTGCCGAACAAGTGGATCGGCTATGGCTTCGTCTTCCTGACGATCGCCGTGTATGCAATCATCGGCGTGCTGGCGCGCACCACCGACGTCGGCGAGTACTACGTCGCCGGTCGCACGGTGCCGTCGCTCTACAACGGCATGGCGACGGGCGCCGACTGGATGTCGGGCGCCTCGTTCGTCGGCATGGCCGGCACGCTCATGCTGCTCGGCTATGACGGACTGGCCTTCGTGCTAGGTTGGACTGGCGGCTACGTGCTCGTCGCAATCCTGATCGCGCCATTCCTGCGCAAGTTCGGCGCCTACACGGTGCCCGACTTCTTCGCAGCGCGCTTCGGCGGCAACTTCGTCCGCTTCCTGGCGGTCATCGTGCTCATCGCCTGCTCGTTCACCTACGTGACGGCGCAGATCTACGCCGCCGGGATCATCACCTCGCGCTTCCTCGACATGGACTTCCAAGTCGCCGTCTACGCCGGTCTTGTCGGCATTCTGCTCTGCTCGATGCTTGGCGGCATGAAGGCGGTGACTTGGACGCAGGTGGCGCAATACATCGTGCTGATCGTCGCCTACCTGACACCGGTGATCATCCTGTCGGCGAAAAAGTATGGCCTGCCGATCCCGCAGCTCACCTACGGCCAGGCGATCTCGGACATCATCGCTCTCGAGCAGAGCATGATCTCGAAGGGACTGGCCGACGCCAAGACACTGAAGTTCCATATCAAGCCGTTCGTCACCTACGACATGCTAAACTACTTCGGGCTGATCTTCTGTCTGATGGTCGGCACGGCGTCGTTGCCGCATATTCTGATGCGCTACTTCACCACTCCGTCGGTGCGTGAGGCCCGCTCTTCAGTGGCTTGGTCGCTGTTCTTCATCTTCCTTCTATACTTCACGGCGCCGGCCTACGCGGCGTTCTCGAAGCTCGAAATCTTCAACCTGATCAACAACGAGCACTCAGCTCGCCAATCTGCCGGCCTGGATGTATCACCTACGGCAAACTTGGCCTCGTCAAAGTCTGCGGCGTGGACGTCCTAGTGGCGCAGGACGTGATCGCGGCCTGCAACAAGATCGCCGGTCATCCGGGCCTGCTGCGCTGGCAGGATCTCAACATCAATACGGACGTGATCGTGCTCTCCACGCCGGAGATCGCGGGCATGCCGTACGTGATCGCCGGCCTCGTCGCCGCCGGTGGCCTCGCCGCCGCACATGTCGACCGCCGATGGCCTGCTGCTGGCCATCGCCAACGCGCTCAGCCACGACGTCTACTACAAGATGCTCGATCCCAACGCCCCGACGGGTCGCCGTCTGGTTGTGTCGCGTGTCCTGTTGCTCTTCGTGGCCATCGGCTCCGCCTACGTGGCCTCGACCAAGCCTGCCGACATCCTATCGATGGTCGCCTGGGCGTTCTCGCTGGCCGCCGCCGGCATCTTCCCGGCGCTCGTTCTGGGTATCTGGTGGAAGCGGGCGAACACCGCCGGCGCCATCGCCGGCATGATCCTGGGCTTCGGCGTTTGCCTGTATTATCTCGTCGGCACCCGCTACTACGCGGTGACCTTCCACGAGATGTGGGGCTGGCTCGGCACGGCGTCTCCGGCCGCGCTGACTAAGTATGCCGAGCTGAAGGCCGCCTTCGCGGCAGCCGGTGGCGACGCAGTCAAGTCGGCCGCCGCCTGGAAGGCGCTCGACACGCATGCGCAGAGCATCGCCAGCTGGTGGGGCGTCAGGAACATTTCCTGCGCACTGTTTGGTCTGCCGGTCGGCTTCCTCTCCATCTGGATCGTCTCGCTGCTGACTCCGGCGCCGTCTCAGGCGGTGCATGGACATGGTCGACGCGACGCGCCGTCCGCGTGGCGAGTTGATCATCAAGGACAAGGGCGCCACCGTCGCGCACTGAGACCGGCGCTCCGGAAAGCAATACAGAGCGGGGCCTTGCGCCCCGCTCTTCATTTCGCCAGTGTCACGCACCGACCCAAGAAGCGCCGCCGCCGCGTCGACGTCAGGACACCATGACCCCAAGCGACAGCTTTCTTACCCACTGGTACTTCCACGTCCCCAATCTGATCCTGGCGGCGCTGATCTATTCGCTGATCGGCCGCTATGTACTCGAGCTTCTCTTCGCCAAGAAGCCCGACGTGGTGATCCTGCGCGTCTTCCGCACCATCACCGATCCGGTGGTCAAGGCGGTGCGCACCGTCACGCCATTGATCGTGCCCAACGGCCTCGTCGTCGTCTTCGCCATTGTCTGGCTGATTGCGTTGCGGATGTTCCTCTATCTGAGCATTATCGCCGCCGGCGTTAAACCGTTCCTCGATACCGGGAGCTGAGCAATGCACGATACGGATGCGCGCCAGGATGCGATGCAGAAGGACGTCATGCTGGTGGCGACCGCCGGCCTGTCGCTGATGAACGGCATGACGTGGTCGCCGGTGCTGTTCCCGTTCGTCGTGCTGTTGAAAGCGCTCGTGTCGGGTACGGTTCTGGCCAGCCCGATCGTACTCACCTACCTCGCGTCCTTGCTCGCCTCCGCGACGACGCTGCTGCTGGCTGGCGTGCCGGCGGCGCTCTACGAACGCGCCAAGGGACTGCCCGACTCGACGCCCATCTCGATCGGCATCTGGCTCGCAGGTACCATCACCTTGGTCGGATTGCCGCTACTGCTGTTTGCCGCCTGAGCTGCGGGGCGAGCACGATCACGTGATGTGACCGCAGTGCCGGATCGTGTCACCTTTCATCGCGTTTGGCCGTTCGCCCAGTTTAATTGGTGCGGCGGCCCCTATGCCGCGGAGGGGTGATGCTCCAGACGATCGAGCGGTTGGCGCAGCTGTCGGTGGCGCGTGGGTGCGGTTTCGCGGCGCTCGCGATTTTCACGATGATGATTGGTCTGTCGCCCGATCCGGTGATGGCTTTCGAGACCGGGGGCACGCTTTGCCTGCTGACCTGTGCGGTGCTGCTGCTCAAGGCGCGCAATGCCCCGCGCCGGCCCTACAATTCGACCGAGCTTTGGGTCATAATTCCGAAGGATCAGCGACCCGAGCGCGCCACGGCGCAGCGCCTGATCGGCGGCGTGCTTCAGGATGTCTACTATCGGTTCGCCTGGCACGCTGCCATGTCCGCCGCGATGATGCTGGCGCTGGCGCTGCTGCTGGCGGCGGTTGGGGTGAAGTCCAGACCCTGGTGAAAGCGACGCTGCCGGGCAAAGGCCGCATCGTTAGAATTGGTGCACGACCCCACGCGCAGATCTCGCATCCACTTCACAGTCGTCCCTCGCCGACCATGCTAGCCATCAGGTCGACCTTGTGCAGCGCGTCCTTCAATGTCTGCAGTTCCTGTTTGCCCAGGCGTTCGATGTCGACCTTGGTCGAGAGAGCGATGCCCTGCTCCGTGTCGATCAGCTGCTGGTCGAGGACTACGCCGAGGATGATGCGGTGCGCGTCGATCACCGCGTCGATGTCCTTAAGAGAGCCGATGCCTTTCTCCGCCAGCCCGCGCAGACGGTCCGGTGTCGAATGCGAACGGATATCGTGTCGAATTGAGAGAGCGCGGGCGCCGGCGAAGATCGGCATCAGGCCGCCGATCTTGAGGTCGGCGCGGCCGTGGTCGGTCTTGATGCCGCCGAACAGGCCGAAAGGCGCGTGCCATTGCCGCGCCAGTTCCGTCAGCAGCTTGACGAAGTCGGGAGCGGCGTGGCCGACGTCGTAGGCGAATGACCAGACGGTCTCGGCCAGGGCGGCGTCGCCGTGGACTGGTATGCCGTCGAAGAAGATGTCGACGTTCAACAGATCCTCGGGACGCTGCCGGCCGACCCAGCCGCGGATCAGCCGCTTCCAGCCGTCCAGGCTGTGCCGCCACAGGGCGTTTTTGGCCATGATGCCGCCATTGCAGAACGGCACGCCGGCCGAATCGAGCACCTCGGCCATGCGCTTGCCGAGTTCCTCGAACCATTTGTCCTCAAGGCCGCCTGCCTCGCCCGTGGCATAGACGATGGCGTTGTCCTGGTCGGCGGCGAGCAGGCTCTCGCCGCGTCCGGCCGAGCCCAGCACCATCACGGCATGACGGCAGGGCGGCGCACCCCAGCCGTCGTGCAGCATGCTCGCCTCGGACAATTGCGCAGCACGGCGGGTGAGCAGGCAAATCTCCGAGCTGGCGACGGCCGCTACCGTGCGCGGGTCGACATCCTCCTCGACTAGGCTCTTGGCCATGACCGGAAGCTTGGACCACGCGCCCGCCAGCGCCGCGACATCGACGGCGGCGTCGATCTCGTCGCCGAGCATGATGGCCGTCGTCGCCCGCTGCCGCAGCAGGTTGCGCGTCGTCACGCTGCCGACAATCTCGCCGCGGTCGTTGCGTACGGCGAGGTGACGGAAGCCGAGCCGGTCCATACGGCCGATGGCGCGATAGATGAAAGCGTTCTCCGAGATCGCTTGCAACGGCTTCATGGCGATGCCCGCGAGCGGCAGGTCGAGAGCGTCCGACTGGTACCTGTCGATGGCCCTCAGGACGTCGCGCTCGGTGACGATGCCGAGCTGCCCGTCATGGTCGCGGACATAGACAGAGCTGACCTTTTTCCGCAAGAGTTCTGCAACCGCGTCGCGAACGCTCGCGTCCGATGCGAGGTAGACCGGTGGCGAGCTCATCACCTCGCGGATGCGATGGCGATAAGGATAGCTATCGAGCCGGACCAGCGGCTTCGTCACCTCGTGCACTTCACCATCGGCCGCCCCGCCGACCCCGATGAGCTCTAACCGGTTCTCGCTCAGATCGCGGCTGGCCGCTTCGGCTTCCGCCAAAGTGCGGATGTTCTTGGCCCTGAGCAGAGGCACCAGCGCGGCATAAACCTTCGCCACCGCCTGCGCCTCGCAGCGCGCCGACAACGACGTATCCACCGGGATTCGCAGCCACTCGCACAGCTGGCGCAAACCGTAGTTCGACAATGTCGGAGCCACGATGCGTGCAAGCAGGCCGACGTCGACGGCGCGCGGCGTGCGCCACATGCGGCCGATGCGCTCGTGCTCGGTGCGCAGCAGCGTCAGGTCGTAGTCAACATTGTGACCGACGAGGATGCCGCCGTCGATGAAGTGGTCAAGCACAGTGACGACGCTGGCGAAGCTCGGCGCGGAGGCGACGTCGGCGTCGACCAGGCCGTGGGCGGCACTCGAATCGCGCGGGATCGCCATGCCGGGATTGACCAGGGTTTCATACATCTGGTCGTCGAGCAGCTGCTGGCCTTTGATCTTCTGGGCCGCCACCTGGATGATCCGCGCCGCGCGCGAGTCAAGCGCTGTGCCGATGATGTCGACAGCTACACCTTCGAGTGATATCAGCGGCGTCGAACTGCTGGCGATCGACATAAAAACTCCGTTGTCGAGTCAGGAGAAGAGCGGAACTCTTCGCAATGCTAGCCAGATCGCTCCGCGCGAAATTGATCTACGTCAGCGGATTTTATGGGTCCTTCGGTGTCGTCCACCTGACGCGATGATGTGGATATGGCGGCGGCCTCACGTCCGTGTGCGCCTTCGCTCGGCTGCGTGGCAGTCGACGCCGGGATGTGGAACGAGAACTTAGCACCGCGCCCGGGCTCGCTCTCCACCCATATCTTGCCGCCGAACCGACGCAGGATCTGGCGACAGATCGGCAGGCCCAGCCCAGTACCCTGGGGCTTGTCGGTCAAAGTATTGCCGGCCTGCTGGAACCGCTCGAAAATGCGCTCCTGGTCGCGCCTGTCGATGCCCAATCCATTGTCGGTGATGTCGACACGCAAATTTCCATTCTGCCGGTAAGCGGCAATCCAGATCCGGCCGCCTTCCTTGTCGCAGAACTTGGTGGCATTGGAGATGAGATTGACCATCACCTGGACGAGCCTGTCGCAATCGACGAGCACTGGCGGGAGGTCCGCGGCGAAACTCGTCTCGAGCCTGATGCGCGGATTCTGCGCAAGGAGCCCCGCCGTCGCCGCCAATGCGTCGGCGAGCACCTTGCCCGGCTCGATGACCGACATGTTCCACTCGCTCTGGTGCGCCTCCATCTTGGCCAAATCGAGGATGTCGTTGATGAGGCGGGTCAATCGCTCGCTTTCGTGCACGATGATGCGCAGGAACTCTTTGCGCTGATCGAGGTCAAGGTCGGGATTGTCGAGCACGATCTCGCTGAACGATCGGATTGAGGTCAGCGGTGTGCGCAGTTCGTGACTGACGGTCGAGACGAAATCGTCCTTGAGCTTGTCGAGTTCCTTCAGGCGCTCGTTGACCGCCTTGAGCTCGGTGCTCGCCACTTCGAGCGCCTGCGACTTCTGTTCGAGTTGCCGGCTGTAGACGACGAGCTGCGAGGCTTCGTCCAGGATTTGCATGACTTCGTCGATGTCGCGCATTTCTTCACGCAGCACGGAGGCGATCATGATTCGCGCCGAAGCTGCTCCGATGGCACCGGCCAGTTGGCGCTCGGCGAAGTGGACGACATCGGCATCAGCAGGCGAATTATCGTCATTCTGGTGGCGGCCTGCACCGCGCCAATAGCGCTTGAAAGCCGCCTCGGCGCGCGCCTCACCCATGAAGCGATTGAGTAGTCGCCTGAGGTCGCCGAGTGTCGCCCTGCCCCGCCAGATTCTGGTCTCCCCGGCCGTCGTCTTGAAGATGTCGACGAAGTGAACTGCCTGGCTGCGCTCCAAGATTGTTTGGGTCGTCACCAGGGATACGATGACGTAGAGGCCGATATTTATGACCAGCGTCCAGAACACGGCATGAGCGATCGGATCGAGGCCTTCCAGTCCGAGCAAGGCATAGGGTCGGAACAGCACTGCGCCCCAGGGTCCGTCGGTGATGAAGGCCTTCTCGATCCAGCCGGAGCGCGCCAGCGACGGCAGTAGCAGCGTGTAGGTCCAGACCAGAAACCCGCCGCTCAATCCTGCCAGAGCGCCCTACGCGCGTGGCGCCTTTCCATAGAATGCCACCGACAATGGCCGGGGCGAACTGTGCCGCGGCGACGAACGAGACGAGGCCGATCGAGACGAGGGCGTAGGATTCGCCGATCAGCCGCACGTAGGCATAGCCGAGCAGCAGCACGGCAACGATCGTCCCGCGTCGGATGGCGAGCAGCAGGCCACTGAGATCCTGGCGTTCGGAGAGGTGCAGCCGGCCGAAGCGGAGCAGCATCGGCATCACAAGGTCGTTGCTGACCATGGTGGAGAGCGCAATCGTTTCGACGATGATCATTCCGGTCGCAGCGGAGAGCCCGCCCAGGAACGCAAAGACCGCGAGCGCCGGTTGGTGCGTCGACATCGGCAGGACCAGCATGAATGTGTCCGCATCGACACCACCCGAAGGAAACTTCAACAACCCGGCGAGCGCGATGGGCAGCACGAAGATATTGATGGCCAGCAGATAGCAGGGCAGAAGCCAGATGGCCTTCTTGAGGTGCCGCTCGTCGACGTTCTCGACGACCATGACCTGGAACTGGCGTGGCAGCACAACAATCGCCGTCATCGACAACAGAGTGAGGGAAATCCAGCCCGAATAGCCGCCGGCCGCTTCCAGGCTGAAGAGGGCGCTGAGTTTCTGGCTCTCGGCAGCACGCGAGAAGATGTCGCTGAGGCCGTCAAACATGCCGTAAGTGACCATCAGGCCGACCGCGAGGAAGGCGAGCACTTTGACTACCGACTCGAACGCGATCGCCAGCACCATGCCTTCATGGTGTTCACTGGCGTCGATGTGTCGCGTGCCGAACAGGATCGCGAATGCGGCCATGAAGATAGCAACATAGAGCGCGGTGTCCTGCAGAATGGGCGTCGCACCCAGAATTCCCGGCGCAACGAGGTCGGGATAATGGAGCAGCACGGTAAAGCTCTGTGAGATCGCCTTCAGCTGCAAGGAGATGTAGGGCATGATGCCGACGACGGCGATGATCGTAACGAGCCCGCCGAGATAGTAGCTCTTACCGTAGCGCGAGGCGATGAAGTCGGCGATCGACGTGATCCTGTTGACCTTGCTGATGCGGATGATCTTGCGGATCAGGTACCAGCCGAGAACGAACGTCAGCGTCGGCCCGATATAGATCGGCAGGAATCCGACGCCAGCGGATGCTGCCCGCCCGACGCTGCCGTAGAACGTCCAGGACGTGCAATAAACGGCGATAGATAGAGCGTAGATGTATGGATTAGCGATCAGGCTCTGGCCCCGATCCGCCCGTCGGTCGCCGTAGTAGGCGACAGCGAACAATATGAGCAGATAGACAGCTGCGACGAACAGTACGATGGCGGCCATGGCTCAACCCCGCTTGTCGTCGCGTCGACGCTCGGCCGGCCGGTCGTCCGACTCGTCGTGCTCGCCGTTACTTCCGAGCGGATGAGCGGCAGGCACCGCCTCGCTGTCGTCCGCGGTCTCGATCACAAATGCCACGAGAAGGATCAGGAAACCCCAAGCGACAAATAGATACAGATAGAGCAGGGGGATGCCGGCGACGAGGCGCGGTCGATCGAATACGCCCAGCCAAGGTGGCGTGAACATAAGGGCGCCGAGCAGGAAAAGCGCAAACAGCCGCTCACCGGTCAAGCCATGACGAGCCATGTTCTCTACCTCCGCCACGAACCCGAGAGCCCGCTAGACGTCAACGATCACGCATGCAGAAGCTTCCTGCGCTGCTCCATCATTCGCGTCGATATTTGAATTGCCTGTCCAAACGTCTCGACGCCGCGCGCACTCAGCAGATCGAGCAATTTCACGAAAACCGCCGCAGTCGTCATGGCGTCGCCGATGGCAGTGTGGCGGGCGATGACCTCGATGCCGAGCTGCTGTGCGATCGCATTCAGCGAATGCTCGGCAATGTCAGGCTGCGCAAACACCGACAGAAGCTGGGCGTCGAGCACCGGATTGTCGAACTTGACGCCGGTCGCCGCCTCCTTGATCTCGATGAACTTCATGTCGAATGCGGCATTGTATGCCACGAGAACCGAATCGCCGACGAAACTCTTGAACTGCGGCAGCACCACCTCGACCGGCGGCATCGATGCCACGGCTTCCTCGGTGATGCCGTGAATCCTGGTCGAGATCTTCGGAATGTCGCGGCGTGGATTGATCAGGCGCTCGAACGTTTCACCCGTCAGGATACGGCCGTTGATGACGCGCACGCCGCCGATGGAAAGCAATTCGTCACCCTCCAGCGGCCGCAGACCTGTCGTTTCGGTGTCGAAGACGACAAAGCTCATCTTGCGGAGAGGCAGGTCGTCGTGCGCAGCGTCGCGAACGTTGAACAGCTCCAGGTCGTAGAACTCGGGTCGCGGCGCGACACGTGCCTGAGCCTTGCGAGCCACCGGCTGGCCAATCCGTTTCAGCGGGAAGCGCAGGCAGGCGCGGCCGTTGGGCAGCACCTGGCTCCACAGCTCGCCGCCGTGGCGCTCGACGATCTGTACCACCGTTCGGTTGGCGACGGTGCCCTTCAGCGGTTCCTGCAGCCACGTGCCGATCACGGCGAGCGGCAGCGCCGCGCCGTCCCAGATGATCTCGACATAGGCGTAATTGCCGCTGAAGCGGGCCTCGACATCGAAGGCCTTCAATCCGGTCTTGCCGGAAACGGCGCGCAATAGATGCTCGAGCGCGAGCATCAGCGAATGCCCGTCGGCGTGCAGCCAGACAGGCACTCCGATTGGCGTGATGGCAATACCGTCGCTGGCCGAAAGGTGATTCGATATCGTCCGCAGCAGATCGAGCGAATAAAGGTCAGCCATCGGCCACGGGCCGGAAGCCAGCCGGTCGTAACGGCGGTTCACCTCGGCGAATTGCATGCCGATGGTTTCGACCTCCTTGCCGATGATGTCCTCGAAGATGTGCCGCTCGCCGGCTTCCAGATCCGGGTTCTCGACAAGCATTTCGGCAGCTGCGCGCAAGTTGGCGAGTGGGCGACGCCATTCGACGACGACCTCGCGCAAGAGACTGTCGCGCAATGCCAGATTCTCCAGCTCGGCTCCGACGTCGGCGAAGGTCAACACGTAGCCGGTGGCCGTGCCGACAGCGTCGCGCACCAGGCTGATGCGCACTTGCAGCAAGGTACCTTGCTCCACGGTGGCACACACAAACTTGCGGCTGGCCCGCTCGACATGGTCGTCGATCGTCGAACCGCCCTCAACGTCGGTGCTGAAGGGCGGTTCCGTGGCAGACATCAGCTGCTCGAGAATGTGCTGGATCGGCTCGCGCGCCATCAACCCGAACAACGACCGGTCGAGGCCCAATCCCTCGGGCAATTCCAGCACGCGGGCAGCCGACTGATTGTAGAGCAGAATGCGGTGCTGCAGGTTGCAGACGATGACGCCTTCCGACAAGTCGAGCAGGATGGCTTCAAGTCGGCTCTTGTGCTCCTCCGAGCGGCGGGTTGCCGAGGCGAGTTCGTCACGACCGATGCCGCGAGCCGCGCGCAACGCCGCCAGCATGCCCTCGGCGGCCTCGGGCAGCGGGGCTATCACGTGGCCTTGCGGCACTTCGAGGGCGCGCTGCGGGGCCACCTGAGCATGCGTCCGCATTTCACGGGCTAGCATCTCGATCGGCCGCGACACCTTGAGGTGTATCAGGACGGCAGCGACGGCGATCGCCGTCGCGACCCCCAGGAATGACAGTGACAGCGCCGCACCAACACCTATTTCGTGACGCGCGCCGTAGGCAGCCGCATAGCCGCCGAGAGCGAAGCAAAGGAGCGCTACAGCAGCAATCAGCCCCGGTACGACAATATTGGGTCGCATCCCGCCCCCCAGAATTCCCTCGGCTCCCCGTCGGCGGTTGCTTGGCGACCTGTTCAGCCACCAAGCCCCAGCATATCCGTCACGCGCTGCAGCACCTCGCGCGTGGAAAACGGCTTGGTCACATAATCGTCGGCACCGAGCGCCATGCCCTTCTCGCGTTCGATGTCACGCCCCTTGGCGGTCAACATTATGATCTTCATGCCGGCCCACAGCGGATTTGCACGAATAGTCTGGCAAACATCAAATCCGTCGCGACGCGGCATCATGGCGTCGAGCAGGATGAGGTCGGGCGGCAAACGGGCGATCTCGGCGAGCGCCTCTTCGCCGTCCCGAGCGACGCGCACATCGTACCCGGCCTTGCGCATGAGGAACTGCAGCGAGAGGACGATGTTGGGCTCGTCATCGACGACGAGGATCTTGCGCGGCATTCTTTCCCCTCCATCAGTCGTTCGAGCATCCTGTCCGTGTCTTTGGAGTCCGTCGCCGAAGGCGTTCGCCTGTCGTCGCAGCGCACCCAACACGAACCGCACTAAACACTCGAATTTCTGCGCCGCAGTCGGCTTTCAGGGTGCAGCGCGGCAATTGTTTGCGCGCTTGAAACGTTCGTCTACGCGCGCTCGCTGACAACAGTTACATCCGGTTTTATCGCGAAACACAAGGGTTGCCCGCAATGTCTTTCTGACGACTACGCCTAAACCGCTTTGTACCCGAAGTACGTCGCAACCGCTGCGAAGTCCGGCGGCTAAACAACATCGGCAAATTCAGCATTCCCAAGCAGATCGGCATACCCAATAGGTACGTCCGCAATGCTGACTTCGTCATTCCGGCGAATTGCCGTCCGTCGCAACATCGGCAATCTGGCGCCAACCACTCCGTGTCGTCCTTCTACAACGGCATGGCGATGGGCGCGGGCTGGCCAATTCGCTTCGAGCTAACGGACCGGACATGTCAGGCCATCGACGAGCATCTTGATTTGACCGAGCACAAACTAGGCCAGTTCCTTTTTTGGTGGTCACGGCGACAAAGGCGGACTGACTACACGGGCATACTTGGCTCACACCAGAGTGGGCGGCGAGCTTTGGTCTCTTCGGGCGGCGGTTGACCCTTAGGTCGCTGACGTGCTTGTGGCGGATTGAGTTCGTCTCGACGTGCTCGCAGGACCGATCACGCAACGTCGCCAATGAAATCCGCTCATGTCGGCATCACGCCGCTGCGTTCTTCGAGATAGGTCGTGCGGCGATAGGCAGCGCGGACCTGGTTTTGATCGGCATACGCAAGTGCTGCCTAGGGAACCTCTGAACAGCACGGTCGAGCAATGCCGATTATGCCGATTGCAGCTATTTTCGGCGGATTGAGCGACCAATAGCCGTCAATGACGGGCCGCTCAGGCCGCATCCTCCCTCAAGCAGACGCAAGTCGGCCGCGAACGAGGAACAAGTTGGCGAGCGCGAGCAGTGCGAACACCTGTGCACCGTTCTTGGCGATGCCGCGATAGCGCACCTTGCGATAGCCAAATTGGCATTTCAGCACGCGGAAGACATGCTCGACCTTCGCGCGCACGCGGCCATTGCGCCGGTTGCGCGCGCGTTGGCGCTTGGTCAATTCGCGGCCGGGCTTCGCCTTCTCCTTGACTGCCCAGAGCACGCCGGCCTCTTGCGCCGCGCGCTTCTTCGCATCACTCGCGTAGCCCTTGTCGCCGTAGACTGCCGTGTCGTCCTCGCGGATCAGATTGTCCATCACCTTCGCGTCGTGCACCTTGCCCGTCGTCACGCCCGCCGTGTGCACGAGGCCGCTTTCCGCATCGACGCCGATGTGCGCCTTCATGCCGAAGTACCACTGGTTGCCCTTCTTAGACGACGACATCTCGGGATCGCGCTTCTGCTCATTGTTCTTCGTCGAAGGCGAGGCGGCGATCAGCGTCGCATCGACGATCGTGCCGCCGCGCAACAACTCGCCCTTCGCCGCAAGATGCTCGGCGACGCCCTCGAAGATCGCCTTCGTCAGATCGTGGCGTTCGAGCAGATGGCGGAAGTTGAGAATCGTCGTCTCGTCGGGGATCGCGTCGCGGCCGAGTTCGAGCCCTGCGAACGCACGCATCGACTGGATGTCGTAGAGCGCCTCCTCGGCGCCGGGGTCGGAGAGATTGTACCACTGCTGCAGGCAGTAGATGCGCAGCATGGTGCCGAGCGGAAACGGCCGCCGTCCGCCTTGCGGTCCCATCTTCGGATAGTGCGGCTCGATCAGCGCTTCGAGCATGCCCCACGGCACGACCGCCGACATCTCGCCCAGGAACAGGTCCCGCTTCGTCCGCTTCTTCTTCGCCGCGAAGTCGAGCGACGCGAAGCTCAGTTGGTCGGCCATCGGCAGCCCCCTCGAATCAATGGAATCAATATGCCATGTTCGAGAGGTTGTTCAGAGGCTCCCTAGCTCACCTCGTCGCGCACGCCGGTCTCATGCGCATGATCCAGCTGCGACTGCCGTTCGGCATGATGCGCAATCGAAGTCCGCCGCCGTCGACATAGACGCCGGGCGTCTCTGCAGGTTCGGACGAACACGGGGCTCAAGCGGTGCTGCGGGCTCGGTCGGGCCATCAAGGTTCCCCTAATAGCTCCCCCTTTGGGTGTAGAACGGAGAAACGCGCCTGAGACAACCACGGACGTCAAGCGCGTCCCCGCCGCCAAGGTTCGGCGGCCCGTCAATTCTACCAAATTATTGATTTAACGGCAAATTGCAGACGGCCTGGGCAGCCCCGGACACGCGCGGACGCCGCGCCTAGTTTTGAGCGCTTCAGCCACTGACCAGAACAAACAGGGAAGCTGGCGGAGACGGAGGGATTCGAACCCTCGATACCCTTGAGAGGTATGACGATTTAGCAAACCGTTGCCTTCAGCCACTCGGCCACGTCTCCAGCACTTGTCCCAGCGTCTACACCACTGTTCCGTACCTGCGCAACAGGAAGCAGCAGCGGCGGCCAACTGATTTTTGTTACCCCGCCCTCACCCGCCCGGCACCGACCGGCGGCAATATGCTCATGAGCGCCATCTCCGCCTCGCAGTCGCCGCAAACCTTTGCGCAAGTCTTTGTTTGCTCACACGCATTGACGACACGGGGACACCTGTGGAACGTGGCGAGCAGGCGGGAATTCGGCCGGCAGAGCGCGGGTGCGCTGTCGGGCCGTGTATTGGTGTCGGGTAGGAAACATGACGGACCTTCCGTCGCAGATCGAATGGTATCTCGCGCGCGATGGCCAGCAGCATGGGCCATTGAGCGAAAATGAAATGCGGGCATTCGTCGATCTCGGCCATCTGCGGCAGGGCGATCTGATCTGGCGCGCCGGCTTCCCTGACTGGCGGCCGGCACCCGAAGTGTTCGCAATTCACGCCACGCCGCCGGTACCAGCGCCAATGGCGCCGCCAACGGCGACCGAGCCAGTATTCGACCCCACCTTCAACTCGCCTTCGAACCCCGCTCGATTTAATGCACCGACGGCATCAGAGCCCGCTGCCGAGCCGGCCGGCGTCGCGCATGCGCCTGCCGCCGAGTGGCACACGCCGGCGGTGTCCGATGCCCTGCCGCAAAGCCCGGGCTATTTCGAGCCGCAATTAACGTCGCCAGACCAATTGTTCGCGTCGGCTCAGTTTGCGGCCCCGGCAACGGCGGCCGATACCTCCATCAACCGGCATGTTGCCTCGCAGCCGTTCCCCCGGCAGCCCATCACCGAACCACAGCCGTTTGCTCCAGAGCCCCAGACGAATGCCGCTTGGCCGCAACCGGCCCAGACGCGAACCTCGCGGCCGGGACCACGACCAGCGACGGCGGACTCACTTCGCCCACAGGCCCAGTCAGGCCAACCCGCTACCGGCCAGCGCCTCGCCCATTTTGACCCCGACGATAGCCTTGACGACGATCACGAAGAATTCGAGCCGAAGCGCCGGCTGGGCGCCGGTCGCATCGCGGCGGCGCTGTTTTTCGCGCTATTGATCGGCGGGGGCATGGCCGCGATCCTCAAGCGAGACGCCCTGAGCGGGCTATTGCCGATCACGCTCGCCAAGGCGGGCCTCGGCGCGTCTGCGGGGCCGGCCACGCCCATTGTTACTGCCGGCGCTTCAGCCGAAAGTGTCGATCAGAGCTTCCAGCGCAGCGAAATCTGGCGGCACATCAAGCAGGAATTCCCCGAGTGGTACGCCGAGCGCGTCCAGGAGGCGACGAAATTCGCCGCCGAAAAGCGGGGCGAAGGTGCCATCTCCAAACACCTGACGGAATCCTTGGTGGCTTTGCGCCGCAAGCACGCCGACCAGGCGCTGTCGGCGAGCCCTGAGCGCCTGAAGTTCGTGGCCGCGGCCTTCCTCGGCAATCTGCAGGCGATGGCCAAGAACAACGTCGGCACCTGCTACGGTTTCATATCACAGGGTGAAACCTTCCCCGCCGTCCTTGAGATGATGCAGCAGCCGGAGGGCGGCGATAACCTGCAGAAGCAGGTAGTCGCAGTATTCCAGGCGATTGCCGACGGCCGCAAGGCGCCGCAGAGCTACCTGTCGCCGCGCAAGACCGACTACGACGCACTGGCCGCCGAACTGAACACTCGCGGCTGGACCGAGAACGACCTGCGCACATTCTCCGACCCCCGCGCGCTCGGCCGCGCAACGCCGGAACAGGTCTGTCGGATGGTGCAGGACTGGTTCGCCGCCCAGATCGCGATCAAGGATCAGGACGCGCAACTTCGGCTGTTGGTTGAAAGCCTGCGACCGGTGGTGGCTGGATAAATCCGAGACAATTGTCGTCCCGGCGTGACAAACGCCGCGACAGCCGTTATTGCGTCGCACCATGCTTCATATCAACAATCTGACCTATCGCATCGAGGGTCGCCCGATCTTCGACGGTGCCACCGCAGGCATCCCCGCCGGCCACAAGGTCGGTCTCGTCGGCCGCAATGGCGCCGGCAAGACCACGCTGCTGCGCCTGATCACCGGCGAGATCGCCCCCGACGATGGCTCGATCTCATGGCCGAAGTCGACGCGCCTCGGCTATGTCTCGCAGGAGGCGCCCGGCGGCGACGTCGCCCTGATCGACTGGATCCTCGAAGCCGACACCGAGCGGGCGAACCTGCTCGCCGAAGCCGAGACCGCCACCGACCCCGGCCGCATCTCCGACATCCAGATCCGCCTGATCGACATCGACGCCCACTCGGCGCCGGCGCGCGCCGCCCGCATCCTGTCCGGCCTCGGCTTCGACGACGAGGCGCAGAAGCGCACCTGCCGCGAGTTCTCCGGCGGCTGGCGGATGCGGCTCGCGCTCGGCGCGGTGCTGTTCATGGAACCCGAGTTGCTGCTGCTCGACGAGCCGACCAACTACCTCGACCTCGAAGGTACGATGTGGCTCGAAAACTACCTGTCGAGCTACCCGCACACCGTGCTGATCGTCAGCCACGACCGCGACCTGCTCAATCGCTGCGTGCAGGCGATCCTGCATCTCGATCGCGGCAAGCTGACGCTTTATGCTGGCGGTTACGACGACTTCGAGGAGGCCCGCCGTGAAAAGCAGCGGCTCGAGGGCAAACTGCGCAAGAAGCAGGAAGACGAGCGCGCCCATATCCAGAGCTTCATCGACCGCTTCAAGGCCAAGGCCAGCAAGGCCAAGCAGGCGCAGAGCCGCGTCAAGGCGCTGGCCCGCATGAAGCCGATCGCCGAACAGGCGGAAGACCGGGTGATCCCGTTCAACTTCCCGAAGGCCGCCAAGGAGATCGCGAGCCCGCTGATCCGCATCGAAGGCGCGACAGCTGGATATGAGCCCGGCAAGCCGATCCTGCGCAACCTTGATCTGCGCATCGACCACGACGATCGGATTGCGCTGCTTGGCCAGAATGGCAACGGCAAATCGACGTTCGCCAAGCTGATCGCCGGCAAGCTCGAACCACTCGCCGGCAACGTGTTCGGCACCAAGAAGATCGAGGTCGGCTACTTCGCCCAGCACCAGCTCGACGAAGTTTCATCCAGCATGACGCCCTACGACTATATCGTCGAACTGATGCCGGAGGCGACCGAGGCGCAGAAGCGCGCCAAGCTCGGCCAGTACGGTTTCGGCGCCCAGAAGCTGATGACCAAGGCCGACGACCTCTCGGGCGGAGAGAAGGCACGGCTGCTGTTCATGCTGACCGCCTTCCGCGGCCCCCATCTGCTGATCCTCGACGAGCCGACCAACCATCTCGACGTCGACAGCCGCGAGGCGCTGATCCATGCCCTGAACGACTTCGAGGGCGCCGTCATCTTGATCAGTCACGACCGCCATCTGGTCGAAGCATCCGCCGAACGCTTGTGGATCGTGCGCAACGGCACCGTCACCGACTACGACGGCGACATGGACAGTTACCGCGACCTGCTGCTGTCGGAGCGCGGCGGCAAGACCAAGGGCCGCGCTAACGGTGCCGCTGCCGAAGCCAAGGTCGACCGCAGCGAACAGCGGCGCACCGCCGCCGGCCGTCGCAGTGAACTCGCGCCACTGAAGAAGGCGGTGCAGGCGGCGGAAAAGCAGATCGCCCAGTACACCAAGGATCTCGCCGCCCTCGACACGCAACTCGCCGACACCGGCTTGTACAAGCGCGATCCGGGCAAGGCACAAAAGCTGTCGATCGAACGCGGCATGATTGCGAAACTGCTGAGCGGCGCGGAAGAAGCCTGGCTCAAGGCGACCGACGACTACGAACAGGCAGCCGCCGCGTGAGCACGGCACCATCGAGCCGGGGGAACTGATGGACCGCCGCAGCCAGATCCTGCGTCACATCACCAAGTCGCACCGCGGCATAGAAGTCGCACCGTGGTTCGCGCCGCTGACGCCAAAACGCGACGGCTACGACTGCCGCATCCTAGATGTCTTCGACAAGGCAACACTGCTGACGCGGGCCGAGCGCGACCCGAACATCCCGGTCAGCGGTCATGCCCTGTTGGAAGACGTCGACTACGTCGGCAGCGCCACCGCCATCGCCGCGTTGGTGCCGCTGGCCGAACACGGCACCTTCGACTACATCGTCAGCTCGCATAATTTCGAGCATTTACCGGACCCGATCCGTTTTCTGCAGGGCTGCCAGAAGGTACTGCGCCCCGGCGGATATCTCTCGATGGTCATTCCCGACAGCCGATCCTGCTTTGACTTTTTCCGCCCGCACACGACGCTAATCGACTGGCTCGAGGCGAACGCAGAACAACGCGACCGGCCGACCCGCGCCCAGGTGTTCGCGATGAGCGCCAGCCAATCGGCGTTGATCCGCGACGGGCGCGAATTGGGCGCGTTCGCGCTCGACGCCGATGCCGCCTCGGTCACCTGCACCGGCGATCTCGATACTGCCTACGCTGTCTGGCGCAAGGCGACGGCCGGCGGCGCCTACGAGGACACCCATTGTTCGGTGATGTCGCCGGCGTCGTTCGAACTGCTGATCCGCGAATGCCAGCACCTCGGCCTGCTGGGCTTCGAGATCGAAAGCATTTCAAAACCCAGAGGCTGCGAATTCTACGTCCATCTGGTCAACCGGCCAGCGGCGGCGACGAAACAGCACTCACCCGCCGCGTTCAGGGCGATCCGCACGCAGCTGATGCATCGCATTTGGAACGAGCGCGCCGCGGCGACCGTCTGGGGGCAACGTCACGTGCGCTGGCTGCGACGGCTGCTGCCGTGGCTGCAATCGGCCGAGCGGCAGACCCGGCACGCGATCAAACGACGGTTGCGGCGACACAAGCCGGGCGCTTGAGGTCGTCGTGCAGGTATTTGGTCCATTTTCCGGGCCGCACACAACTTCAGGCAGTACTTCAATACGACTGCGGAACGCCCGCCGTGGACCACGACCGCCCCGCTTCCCTCGATTGATTGAAGAATGAAGGAAAATCAGCCCCCACCGTGAGATGGATTGGCTGAAATTAGTTGTATACGCCATTAACGGGCACTGCACAAACATCCGCCCGGCCGCAAGGCCGGACGGAGAAACGCGATCACCTCAGCGCAGGTTGCCGCAGAAGCGCTGGATGCGCTTGCAGGCATCTTCCAACTCGGCGGTGCTGACGGCATACGAAATGCGGAAAGCCGGGCTCTGCGCGAACGCCGCGCCGTGGACGGCTGCAACACCTTCCTCTTCCAGCAGCGCGGTGACGAAGTCTTCGTCGTTCTTGATCAGCTTGCCGCCGGCCGAAGTCTTCTCCATGCAGCCAGCGGCCGACGGATAGACGTAGAACGCGCCTTCCGGCTTCGGGCACTTCAAGCCCTTGGCCTGGTTCAGCATCGACACCACGAGATCGCGGCGCTCGGCGAACACCTTGTTGTTGCGGGCAATGAAGTCCTGCGGACCGTTCAGCGCTTCGACCGCCGCCCACTGGGTGATCGACGACGGGTTCGAGGTCGACTGCCCCTGCAGCTTGCACATCGCCTTGATCAGCGGTTCGGGGCCTGCTGCGTAACCCAGACGCCAGCCGGTCATGCAATAGGCCTTCGACAGGCCGTTCATGGTCAGCGTGCGCTCGTAGAGCTTGGGCTCGACCTGGGCCGGCGTGTAGAACTTATGGCCGTCGTAGAGCAGGTGCTCGTACATATCGTCGGTCAGCACCCATACGTTCGGATGCTGCGCCAGCACGTCGGTCAGCGCCTTCAACTCGTCCTTCGAATACGCCGCACCGGTCGGGTTTGACGGCGCGTTGAACAGGAACCACTTGGTCTTCGGCGTGATCGCCTTGGCGAGTACATCCGGCTTCAGCTTGTAGCCGTCCTCCAGCCGGCACGGCGCGAACACGGCCTTGCCGCCGCCGTACTGCACGATCTCGGCGTAGGACACCCAGCAGGGCGCTGGAATGATGACTTCGTCGCCGGGATTGATCGTGCACATCAGCGCATTGAACAGCACCTGCTTGCCGCCGGTGCCGACCGACACCTGCGAGGGCTTGTAGGTGAGACCGTTCTCGCGCGCGAATTTGGCGCAGATCGCGGCCTTGAGTTCCGGAATGCCGTCGACGTCGGTGTAGCGGGTCTTGCCGTCGCGCATCGCCTTGATCGCGGCTTCAATGATGTTTGGCGGCGTATCGAAATCGGGCTCGCCCTGGGAGAGCGTGATGATATCGCGGCCGGTCGCTTTCAGCTCGCGCGCCTTCGTCGAGACGGCGATCGTCGCGGACGGCTGGATGCGGCTGAGACTGTCGGCGAAAAAGCCCATGGCGGCTCACCTTTTCGGTCGTTGGAGTTGGCTCGGATGATCGACGCGCCTGCGTCGAGCGGGCCGGACCCTACGCCGCTCGATCCCGACATTCAAGCGCGTGGCGAGCCGGCCACAGCCGGGCAGCCTCTTGTTTTCGTCACAACAAACCACGCAGCCGGCCACATTGCGGGCCAATGCAGGCCAAGTTGTAGGTCGAGGCTCAACCCAGGCCGCAGACAACGGCGGCCAAGTGGGGCGTACTTTGCAACCGAAGTATGTAGGAGCCGAAGCAATGACCGAGACCAGCTTATCCAAGTCCGCCGTCCGACCGGTGCCGATCCGGCGCATGGCGCTGTTCGGCCGCGATTTCGCTGATCGGTCTCGGTGTCTTTGCCGTCATATTGCTCGCCACCGCCAAAATGCCCGCCGACGACGGGCGCGGCCATCACCAGATGTTCTTGTCGAGTGCGTACGCCGCGCCGATGCTGACACTCGCAGCCAAAGCACCCGCCGATCTGCAGCCGTCGACGGTCTATCGCTCGACCGATCGCGGCGAAGCCCGCGCCATCCTCGGCATCGCCTTCGCGTCCCTGGTGGCATTCAACCTGGGGATGCTCCGACACCTGCGCCGCGTGTACGCCTCCCCGCGGTGACGGTGCGTGGGGGAGAGGTGGTTTCGGGATTTCGAGACGGGAAAACTCGTGTTCGGGATCTCGTAACGCTTCTCCTCCACTACTATATTGATTGTCGGTATCGAAGCACACCGGCCGAGATCAGGAGCCCGCCCCATGAAAAGCATCCACATCGCCTGTGCGGCGATTGCGGCCACTGGCGTGACGCTCGGGGCCGTGGCGCTGCTCGGCAATCCGGACCGGGTCATTGGCGCCGGTTACGATCATATGCTCGCCGCAGCCGAAGGCCGCACGCGGCAAGCCCTCGCCGCCGCCGCCCACGCGCCCGGCAGCGAGCATTTCTGGCTGACGCGGCAGGCGGCTTCGGCTTCGAGCATCAAGCCGACGTTAGCCGTCACGTCGGGCATCTCGCAGGCCGACATCAAGCAGGCGGTCGCCACCGCTGGCGGCGTCGAGGCCGACCATCTGGAAATCCTGAACGTCCAGGACATCGCCCGCGCCACCGTCGGCGGCCCAGCGTCCGTCGGGCAGGCGTTGCTGGTCACCGCGCGGATCGAAGCCACCTCCCAGCAACCCGCCCGCATCGTCCGCTTCGTACTCGATGCCGCTCAGCCGCAAGCCGCAGGCCGGGCGCTGTAAGGGCTACCTAGAACACGAACTCTTTCGCCACTTCGAAGCCCGGCAGGGCGGGGGCGGCGGAATCGCCGATGATGCGGCTGTCGAAGGTGCCGCCAAGCCGGCGCCACTGGGTCAGGCGGCCGAGGCCGCCCACTGAGATCACGGCCGCAAGTCGGCCGCCGTCCTTCAACTGGTCGAGAATGGCGCGCGGCACCTGCGGAACGGCGCCGCTGATCAGGATCGCGTCATAGGGTGCGCCGCTCGCGTGGCCGACCGCAAGATCGCCTTCGATCACGGTTGCATTGGCGGTCTTGACGGCTTCCAGCGCCTTGCGGGCGGCGGCGGCGAGGCTTGCATCCGATTCGAGCGCCGTCACCTTCGCGGCCATACGCGCCAGAATGGCGGTGGCGTAGCCAGTGCCGCAGCCGATCTCAAGCACCACGTCACGGTCGCCGAGATCCAGCGCTTGAATCAGCTTGGCGAGCGCACGCGGGGCCACCGCATGGCGAGCCCGCGGGCCCCTAGTGGCGCTGATCAGCAGGGTTTCGTCGCGGTAGGCGGTGGCCGCCTCGGACTGTGGACAAAACGCCTCGCGCGGCAGGTCGAGCATGGCGCGCATGATGCGCCGGTCGGTGATGTCGCTCGGCCGAACCTGGCTCTCGACCATGTTCTTGCGCTGCAGTGCAAAGTCCACCATTTGAAGCCCTCAAGATGCATGAAGCGGGCGGACCATAGCCAATGCGAGCCCCCCCCGCCACTGGGGAAATCGTAGCACCCGCGATCTGGCTGTGGGTGCACCGCAAATGAAGCGCGATGGTGCGTTGCTTTCAGTGACGGGTATGTGATAGGCCGACGTTAACCGCTCATCTGCTAAGGGTCGCCCGGTTCGGGGCAGCTCGCGCACGACTGAAGTTGAGGCCACGTGGCGGAGTGGTGACGTAGAGGACTGCAAATCCTCGCACCCCGGTTCGATTCCGGGCGTGGCCTCCAATTTTCACCTTCATATCAATAACTTACACTGGCTTCGCAGCCAATCCGCGCACCACCAGACGGTTGAGGCGAGACGCGAACGCGGCTGGATCTTCCGGCACTTCGCCATCGAGGATGCGAGCCTGATCGAGCAGCAGTTCCGACAGATCGATGACATCGGCGTCGCGTTGGCCAAGCTTGGCGTCCGAGATCGCCTTCACCAGCGCATGCTTGGTGTTGATTTCCAGGATCGGCTTCGAACCGGTGCCGCGATCCTGCATCGACAATAACCGTTCGAGTTCCCGGTCGGGTCCGCGACCTTCGGCGACGAGACAGGCGGCGCTGTCGGTCAGACGCTGCGAAGCGCGCACATTCGACACGCGCTCGCCGAGCACTGATTTGACCGCGGCGGTGATGACGGCATCGTCGACGGCGGTCGATTTGTCAGCCTCGGAGTCCTTCTTGTCATCGAGCAGCGCCACCTCGCCAAAGTCGACGTCTCCCTGACTGAGCGACTTGAGCGGCTTACCCTCGAAAGTGTGCGGCATCGAGGTCCAGAACGCGTCAACATGATCTGCCAGCAGCAGAACCTCGACACCGCGAGCCCGCGCCGCTTCGAGCTTGGGGCTCGACTTGATGCGGTCGATATGGTCGCCGGTGAGGTAGTAGATCGCGGTCTGTCCAGGCCGCATGTCGGCGACGTAGTCCTTGAGCGTGCGCATCGCGCCGTCAGCCGCAACGTCCTTGGTGGTGCGGAAGTGGGCGAGGCCGAGCAACACTTCTCGCCGCTCATGATCCTCATAGATGCCTTCCTTCAGAACGCTGCCGAAGGCTTCCCAGATCTTCGCGAATTGCTCCGGCTGCTTCGCGGCCACCGTTTCGATCTCGGTGACAACGCGGCTCGTCACCGCCTTGCGGATCTGCGCCACCTGGGCGTTATTCTGAAGCATCTCGCGCGAGACGTTGAGCGGCAGGTCCTCGCTGTCGATCACGCCGCGAACGAAGCGCAGATAGGGCGGCAGCAGATCGGCGTCGTCGGTGATAAAGACGCGGCGGACGTAAAGCTTCACCCGACCCTTGCGGCCGGGATCGTAGAGGTCGAACGGCCGGCTCGACGGCGCGAACAGCAGCACCGCATAGGACTGTCGGCCTTCGGCCTTATAATGCAGCGTCATCGCCGGTTCGTCGAAGGCGCCCGCGATGGTTCGATAGGCTTCGGTGTAGTCGTCCAGCTTCAGTTCCGACTTCGACCGTTGCCAGACCGCGCTCGCCGCATTGATTTGGCGGGGCTCGGCCTTGTCATCCGCCAGCATGATCGGAAACTGGATGTGGTCCGAGTAGGTGCGGACCAAACGCTCGATCTCATGCTGTTCGAGGTAGGATTTCGCGTCGTCCTTGAGGTGCAGCACGACCTCGGTGCCGCGCGGAACCCTGGCCTTGGCATCGATGCTCGCTGGCGACATTTGGAAACCAGTGCCGCCTGACGAAACCCATGTCCAAGCTTCGTCGGACCCTGCCTTGCAACTCGTCACCGTGATGCGGTCGGCCGCCATGAAGGCCGAATAGAAGCCGACGCCGAACTGGCCGATCAGCGCGCTGCCTTCCTTGGCCTCGGCAAGCCGGCTGATGAAGGCGCGCGTGCCCGATCGCGCAATGGTTCCTAGGTTTTCGACCAATTCCTGCCGGTCCATGCCGATGCCGTTGTCGGCAATCGTCAAGGTGCCAGCGCTCTTATCGACGCCCACCGTGATCGCCAATTGCGGATCGGCGGCCGTCAGTTCCGGCCGCGCGATCGCCTCGTAGCGCAGCTTGTCACATGCGTCCGAGGCGTTCGAGATCAACTCGCGCAGGAAGATGTCGCGCTCGGAATAAACCGAGTGCACCATCATGTGCAGCAGGTCGGCGACCTCGGCCTGGAATGGGTGCGCTTCGGTGGCACTCGGCGTTTCGTTCATGGCATTGGCTCGCACGGTTGCATTGGAAGCGCGCTGCATATCGCGAGCGGCGGGCGGCTGACAAGTCGGCTAAAGTGTCCCGCCGCACATCAATTCACGGCCATTTCACAACTGGCGGCATCGACGACAATATCGACGCGACGTTGCCGCCGGTCTTGAGGCCGAAAATCGTGCCGCGATCATAGAGCAGGTTGAATTCGACGTAGCGGCCGCGGCGGATCAGCTGCTCTTCTCGGTCGGCTGGGGTGTAGGTCGTCGCGAAATTGCCCCGTACGATTTGCGGGTAGACATCGCGGAAAGCGCGGCCGACTTCCTGCGTGAAGGCGAGCGCGGCATCGAAACCGCCGTCTGCCGCCGTCGGCGACAGGTAGTCGTAGAAGATGCCGCCGATGCCACGCATCTCCTGACGATGGGGCAGATAGAAGTACTCGTCGCACCACTTTTTGAAAGCCGCGTAGTTGGCTATGGCGTGTGCGTTGCACGGCGCCTGCATCGCCGCGTGGAAGGCGACTGTGTCGGCATCGTCTTGGCGACGCCTGCGATCCAGCATCGGCGTAAGATCGGCGCCACCGCCCTGCCACCAGCGCGTCGTCACCACCATGCGCGTATTCATATGCACGGTCGGCACGTTCGGGTTGGTCGGATGCGCGATCAGCGAAATGCCGGACGCCCAGAAGCGCGGATCGTCCGACGCACCGGGAATTTGGGCACGGAACTCGGGTGCGAACTCGCCGTGAACGGTAGACGTATGCACACCAACCTTCTCGAACAGGCGGCCGGCCATCATACTCATGGTGCCGCCACCACCCTTAGCGCCCGCGTGATCGGTGCGCTCCCATGGGGTCGCCACAAAGCGGCCGGGCTTGCCATCGCCGCCGGGTGCGGTGGCCGGCAATTCATCCTCAAGCCTTTCAAACGAGGCCACGATTTCGTCGCGCAGTCGTTCGAACCAGGCTTTCGCGCGGGCCTTTTCGGCTTCGATGCGGGCGGGATCAACAGGCATCATGCGGGCGAGATCGGGCTTCATCGGGAACGCTTTCGTGCGGTCATGGTTTGGTCGTGGTAGGGTTCTAGACGACCCTGCTGATTGGGACAAATGGCACGGTCCAATAACCTCAGGCCTTAGCGCCAAATTGGCGCTTAAGGGGAGAGGATCAAGGTGAAGATCGGCCACTTGCTCCGTCACCCATGGCCGGCGGTAAATCCGGACTCTTCCCTCTCCCCCGAAGGGGCGGCGGAGCGAGGAAAGCGGCTTTCACCCGGCCCGCGACACACGACGACACACAGGCTATTGATACCCGCATGCTGGAACGCATTTTCATCTGGTTCGAGACGCGCATTGATCCGTTCGCGCGTGATCAGCCGATCACCCGCCCACCGGAGAGATTGGTGCCCTTCTTCTGGCACTACCTGCGCCCGGTATGGTGGGCGTTCGCGTTGCTGACCACCGCGACACTGATCCTCGCCGGCCTTGAGGTTGCGGTGCTGGCATTCGTCGCCCGCATCGTCGACATGATGAAGGACGCCAAGAGCCCGGAGACATTCTTCGCCGACCACTGGGTCGAGCTGACGGTGATGACTTTCCTGGCGCTAGTGCTGCGGCCGGTGATGTCGGCGTTCGCGGACCTGTTCAAGCAGCAGTTGATCCAGGGGCCGGTCAACATCCGCATCCGGTGGCTGGCGCACCGTTACGTGCTGCGCCAGAGCCTCGCCTATTTTCAGAACGATTTCGCCGGCCGTGTGGCAACCCGCGTGATCCAGCTTGGGCCTGCCGTGCGCGACGTGGCGGCCAATGTCTGCGACGTCGTGGTCTGGGTCGTCGTGCACTGGATCGGCGCTCTGCTGTTGTTCTTCCAGGCCGACTGGCGGCTTGCCATCCCGCTGCTGTTCTGGCTGGCGGGGTACATCGTCGCGCTTAAATATTTCGTGCCGCGCATCGAGAAGCGCTCGGCCGAGATGTCGGAAGCGCGTTCGATGCTCACGGGCCGCATCGTCGATAGCTACACCAACATGGCGACCGTCAAACTGTTCGCCCACACCGACCGCGAGGACGCCTATGCCGAAGGCGCCTTCACCGAGTTCCTCGATCGCTACAAGCAGCAGCTCCGGCTCAACTCTATCATGGAGGTGGTGCTGTGGACGCTGAATGGCTTCGTTTTGGTGGTGACGACGTGGTTGGCGATCTGGCTGTGGACCAAGGGGCATGTGACGGTCGGCGCCATCGCGCTGGTGACCGGACTTATTATCCGGCTGATGAACATGTCGGGCTGGTTCATGTGGACGCTGGCCGGCATCTTCGACAACATCGGCGTGGTGCAGGAGAGCATGCTGGCGATTTCGCGGCCGCATGGCGTGGTCGACAAGCCGCAAGCCCCTGAACTGGTGGTGCGACAAGCCGAGATTCGGTTTGATAATGTCGCCTTCCACTATGGCCGCGTCACCCGCGCCAAGGAAGTGCGCGGCAGCGTGATCGAGAAATTGTCGCTTGTGATCAAACCTGGCGAGAAGGTCGGATTGGTCGGTCGTTCGGGCGCCGGCAAGTCAACGCTCGTGAACCTGCTCTTGCGCTTCTACGATCTCGAAGGCGGCCGCATACTGATCGACGGCAAGGATATCGCGGGCGTGACGCAAGACAGCTTGCGGGCGCAGATCGGCATGGTGACGCAGGACACCTCGCTGCTGCATCGCTCGGTGCTCGACAACATTCTCTATGGCAAACCGGAGGCTGGCGAGGAGGCGGCCATTGCAGCGGCAAAGCGGGCGCAGGCGCACGAGTTCATTTTGGGTCTCGAAGATCAGAAAGGCCGCAAGGGGTATGCGGCGCATGTCGGCGAGCGCGGCGTGAAGCTATCGGGCGGCCAACGGCAGCGCATTGCCATCGCGCGCGTGCTGCTGAAGGACGCACCGATATTGATTTTGGACGAGGCCACCAGCGCCCTCGATAGCGAAGTCGAAGGCGCCATCCAGGAGCAGTTCCAGAACCTGATGGCCGGTAAGACCGTGATCGCCATCGCCCACCGCTTGTCGACCATCGCCGCCATGGACCGGCTGATCATCCTCGACAAGGGTGCCATCGTCGAAGACGGCACGCACGCCGGACGTTGGTCGCCAAGGGCGGGCTCTATGCCGAGCTGTGGGCGCGCCAGAGCGGCGGGTTCCTGGCGAAGGAAGAGGCGGGCGAGAAGGCTGCGGCGGAGTAGGACTAACGGCACTGAACGGAACTGCTATCGGTGGCGGCTGAGCGGATCAGCGCCGGTCATATCGATGACGCACGGAAAATGAGAAGCGTTGAACGAAGCCATGGTCAACAACGAAATCGGGAACGGTTGCGGAGGCCGGCAGCCGTCCCCACATCCAGTTACCCTCAATTCCCCGGCAGCGTATGCGTCTCGGCGAAGTACATGTCCTTCCAGGATTGCGGCTTGGTCTTGAGAGTGCCGGTCTTGAACAGCATCTCCATGGCCTTGCCAATTCCACGCGGCGTCCGGCCGTACACGTAGTCGGGTGAATCGATGATCGCAGTCAGATCCTCAAGCGACATCTTCTCTTTCGACATGTCGAGATAGAACTGTGCCGCGCGCTTCTTGTCGGCGTTGATCCATTCGATTGCTTCATCGAAGGCTGCGACAACCGCCGCAAAAGTCACGGGGTTGCCTGCGCGGAACTGCTCGGTCGACACAAAATTCAGCGACGTCACCGGCCCGCCTTCGACCGCGAACACATCGGTGATCGCATGCAGCCCGGCCTTCTTTTCCATGTCGGCGAACGGCGAGGTCGCCGCATGCACCGTGATCTCGCTGCCGGGATTGAGTACAGCGGTCATCGCATCGGGGTGCGGCAACGAAACCGCCAGGTGGTCGAGCTTGCCCCACTGGCCGGCTCCGAATTCCTTTTCCGCCGCCGACCACAGGAATAGCGCCTGCGCCGAAGATTTGATCGACGGCAGCGCGATGCGGTCCTTTTCGGTCAAATCGCGGATAGTCTTGAGTTCGGGCTTGCGGGTCATCAGCCAGATGTTGGAACTGACCAGCGCCGACACCGCCTTGGCACCGATGCCATTGCGCGTGCGGTCCCACAGCAGCGCGGTGGAAGGCACGCCTTGGCCAGCGAAATGCACCGCGCCGGCCAGGAATGAATCAACGATCGCGGCCGGGCTCGATAGCCGAGCCCAGGTAACGGTGGTGGCGCCAAGCCCCTTGGTCGCCAGATGCTTTTCGACCAGCTTCTGGCCCTGCATGACGAACAGCGGCAGGTAGTTGGTGCCGTTCTGGGCGACGAGTTTGACTTCGGCGACTTCGGCGCGGGCGTTGGTGGCGAGTGGCATAGCACCGAGCAGCGCCAGCCACGCGACCGCAATTAAACGAACCATCGTGCATCCTCCCTATGCGTCCCGGCTTTTTGCCAGGTGACGTGTGGGAGCTTAGCATTGGGTAGTGACAGGGTGGCAAGATTGACTGCGGCTTTTGTGTTCGTCGATGACGTGCCTGGCACCATCGATCGATTCAGGCATGAAGTAGGTGAATGAACCAAGCAGGGTATAGAATAGCCATGGCGAAACACCGAATCTACACAACGAGCTTCGCAAGCGTCTATCCGCACTACGTTGCGAAGGCTGAGAAGAAAGGACGGACAAAATGCGAGGTCGACCAAGTGATCTTCTGGTTGACGGGCTATGGACCGAAGGAACTGGATATTCAATTGAAGAAGTCGACCGACTTTGAAACCTTCTTTGCCGATGCTCCCGCGCCCAATCCGGCGCGCGCCTTGATCAAGGGCGTCGTCTGCGGCGTTCGCGTCGAGGAAGTCGAGGAGCCGACGATGCGCGAGATCCGCTACCTCGACAAACTGATCGACGAACTGGCGAAGGGCCAGGCAATGGAGAAGATCCTGCGCAAACCGTGAAGCTTGGCACGCACCTCGCCACAACTGCGGCCTTTGCTACATCGCTAATTTTGGGCCATTCCGAGGCCGTAGCCCTTTTCGCGCATGCAATTGTTATAGTCCAGCCTGTAGTGCGCGCCACGCGGATCGTCGGCGCCTGCGTTCACCGCGGCGGCCCCGACCACCCCGAGTACGCCCATGGTCACGGCGCCCTCGACGACGTTTTTCGACTTCTCTGCCTCCGTCATAAGTCCTTTTTTCCGGTGCGCTTCAGCCCAGCACTTTTCGTCGTCCTTCAGCATGGCGGTTCGCGAAACGCCGGGCTTCTGGAACTCCAGAAGCTCCTTCCCGCAGGCGGACATAAGTAGCGCAATTGCAGCACAGAAGATGACTGGCGATCGCATGGCAACTCCTAGTGTCGGTTTGTACAGGCCCTATCGGGCGGCCTACCAAACGGTCAATTGGACAAACCTCTCGCCGCAACCTTCAGAAAAACGCCTGCAATCCCGTGATCGCGCGGCCGAGGATCAGCGCGTGCACATCATGCGCGCCTTCGTAGGTGTTGACGGTTTCCAGGTTCTGCGAGTGGCGCATGACGTGGAATTCCTGGGCGATGCCGTTGCCGCCGTGCATGTCGCGGGCGACACGGGCGATGTCGAGCGCCTTGCCGCAGTTGTTGCGCTTGACGATCGAGATCATCTCCGGCGCGGCACGGCCCTCGTCCATCAGCCGGCCGACCCGAAGCGAACCCTGCAGACCGAGGCTGATCTCGGTCATCATGTCGGCGAGCTTCTTCTGCACCAACTGGGTGTTGGCCAACGGCCGGCCGAACTGCTTGCGGTCGAGGGTGTATTGGCGGGCGCGGATGAAGCAGTCCTCGGCGGCACCCATCGCACCCCAGGAAATGCCGTAGCGGGCGCGATTGAGGCAGCCGAACGGTCCCTTGAGGCCCGACACGTTCGGCAGCAGGTGATCCTCGCTGACGACCACGCCGTCCATCACGATCTCGCCGGTGATCGAGGCGCGCAGCGACAGCTTGCCCTCGATCTTCGGTGCGGAAAGACCCTTCATGCCCTTTTCCAGAACGAACCCGCGGATCTCGTTGTCATGCGCGGCCGACTTCGCCCACACCACGAATACGTCGGCGATCGGTGCGTTCGAGATCCACATCTTGGTGCCGGAGATGCGATAACCGTCCGCGACCTTCTCGGCCTTGGTCTTCATGCCGGCGGGATCGGAGCCGGCGTCGGCTTCGGTGAGGCCGAAGCAGCCGACCCACTCGCCGGTGGCGAGCTTGGGCAGATACTTCATGCGCTGCGCCTCCGAGCCGTAGGCGTAGATCGGATGCATGACCAGCGACGACTGCACCGAGTTCATCGAGCGGTATCCGCTATCGACGCGCTCGACCTCGCGCGCGACGAGACCGTAGGACACGTAGTTGGCGCCGGCGCAGCCGTACTTCTCCGGGATCGTCATGCCGAGCAGACCGAGCGCACCCATCTCAGTGAAGATCTCGCGGTCGGTCTTTTCCTTGGCGTAGGCCTCGATGATGCGCGGCATCAGCTTCGACTGGCAGTAATCGCGCGCGGTGTCGCGGATCATGCGCTCGTCGTCGGAGAGCTGGTCCTCGAGCAGGAAAGCGTCATCCCAGGCGAACTGCGCGCGCGACGGCTTGGCTGCGACTTTCTCTTGCATGGCGGAATCCTCAGGTGACTACTCGTTCAATCGCTGGCGTCACAGATCCGACATTCCGGCGCGCGGCGCAAGCGCCGACCCACCTAGCCGACAAGGTGGTCACATGCGTCGCTTGCATGCCGGCAAGGCGCGTGGCGCCGTTCGGCGGTCAATCCGGCCCCCGGTCATCGGGGCGCAGGCTCGTCTTGAGCAGCAGTTGCCCAATCAGCGAGGGCAGATCGTCTCGCAGACTCCAAACCTGCGTGTTCATCGTGTCGAGGCGCGCCACCACCCGATCAAGCGCCACGCCAACACGATCAAACCCTTCCCGGCTTTGACGCTTGACGTCCTGCAATTCTGGCCCAACGCTGCCGAAGCGGCCCGACAACACATTCACCGCGCCTTCGAGATCGCCAACACGGCGCTTCAAGTCGTCGATCTCGGCCTTGAAATCCATCGTGTACCTACCTCATTAAAAGAACATATAGCGAACATTTGTTCACATTGATACCCAGGTGATGACCTGGGTCGAGCCATCCCGTCTCACGGGTTATGTCGTGTCCGTTTGGTTAGTCTAAGGTAGCAAAAAGCGCGACCAGAACGCGTCGTATGAATGCACGGCTCGGGTCGAGCCATTGCGATCAACCAGCGGACGCTGCTCGTTGGACCAGCGAAAAATCCCACCGCTCAGATTGATGACGCGCCCTCCGCCGAGGTTCACGACCGCATCCACCAGCCGCAGGCCAAGACGACTGCTGCGCAATCCGACCGCGCAATACACGACTACATCCCGACCTTCGATAAGTTCGCCATATTGACGCTGGAACGCCTTTGCATCCATGGCAGGATCGACACGCACCGCACCAGCAATGTGGCTGATCGCGAATTCGGCGGCTTCGCGTACGTCGAACAGCACAATCCGCTCATCGGTCGCGGCCAGTCGGGCGGCAAGCGCGGCGGGATCGATGTGCTCGATCACCGGGAACCGCCCGGCGACGTAGCGCTCGGCCAGCACCAAGGGATTGCGGCCACGGTCGGGCCACACCCAGGGGCCCTGCCCGACGCTCCACAGCAATAGTCGCAAGATCATCACGCCGGACATGCAATACCGTCACGCCGGCCGTGTCTACAGTCGTTTCAGGCGACGCAAATTTCAGGCGGCCGAACGCCGGTCGCCTTGGGTCCGAACCGGCTGCGATGTAACGCCGATGGCGGCTGCTTCAGGTTCCGCGAAGGTCAGGCGATCGCGCTGTGGCGTCGCCCCGGCGCTGTTGGCAGCGGCCTGCATCGGCGGCAACGCGATGTTCCAGGCCGCCGCGATCCGACGCGTCGCTTCGCTGTACTGCTGGATCGCCGTCTGCCAGTACTGCATCTGCAGACCGACCAGATCCTGCGGCGTCCGGCACTTGGCCGCTTCGGCCGAGAGCGCCAACATCGCCTTCGACCGCCGCGTCATCAGACCAAGCACTTCGCTGTTGGCCTGGGCGCTAGCCTTTAGGACACCGCTGCCGACGTTCAGCGCGCTCTGCACCGGAGCGACAGTCGCCGCCGGCTTGGTCGCGGCAGCTTCCGATTTCGCCGGTTCAGCCACTCCGAATTGACCGCCGAACCAAAACAACGGCGACCACATCATCAACGGCAACTTGAAAATTCCGTCCTGACCTTGCTGCATTGTCGAACCTCCTGTGACGCAACCGACGACAGGGAGCATTTTTGCCAGCTCGCACAACGTTCGGGGACTGCTCCGCACTTTACCCCGGACAACTCTAGAGCGTGATATGTGCGCCGCAATATTGCGCACTGCAACAACTGTTTACCATGATTATGGCGATAAATGTGCGCTGCAAGGATGCACTCAGGCAACCTCGATCATGCCTTCGAGCGTGCTCAACCTATCGGCTTCGGTGGCCGGCTTGTCCCAGCGAATGCGGTGCACGCGCGGAAAACGCATGGCGACACCGGACTTGTGGCGGGCTGAGCGTTGCACCGCATCGAAGGCAATTTCGAGCACCAGTTCGTGGGTAACCGAGCGCACCGGCCCGAACCGGTCGATGGTGTGATCGCGCACCCAGCGATCGAGCCGCAGCAGTTCGGCGTCGGTGAAGCCCGAGTAGGCCTTGCCAACCGGCACCAACTCGCGGACCCCGTCCGCGTCCTCGCGCCAGGCTCCGAAGGTGTAGTCGGAATAGTAGGACGACCGCTTGCCCGAGCCGCGCTGCGCGTACATCAACACGCAATCGACGGTCAGCGCCGACCGTTTCCACTTCCACCACTGCCCGCGCGGCCGGCCGGCGACATACGTGCTGTCCCAGCGCTTCAGCATCAAGCCCTCGATGCCGATGCCGCGCGTACCACCCCAGATTGCCTCCAGTTCCTGCTTGGTCGTGAAGGACACCAACGGAGAAACATCCATCACCGCCGGCCGCGTTGCCGCAAACCAGGCTTCGAGCCGACCGCGACGCTGGCGGAACGGTAGCGCGCGCAGATCGTCGCTGCCGAGCACCAGAGCATCATAGAGCCTGATGTGTGCCGGATACTGCTCGATCATACGTTTGGTCACGGTCTTGCGATTGAGCCGCTGCTGCAGATCGTTGAACGGCGCGATCGTATCGTCTCGCTTAATCAGCAGCTCGCCGTCGAGTACGCCGTCGAAGCCTACTCCCCGCACGATTTCGGGGAAGCTCCGGCCGATGTCGTCACCGGTCCGCGAATAGAGCCGGACTTCCCCTCGACCAGCCGCGATCTGCACCCGGATGCCATCCCATTTCCATTCGGCGGCGACCTCGCCTGCATTGAGGGCGGCGAGATCCGCGTCCTCGATTGGGTGCGCCAGCATCAGCGGCCTGAATACCGGCGCACCGGCAACATCGGGCTGCTCGCCCCGACCGTCGAGCCAAGCAAATAGGGACGTATAGGGCGCCGCGAGCCCGTGCCAGATCTCCTCGATGGCGTCGATGTCGCGGCCGCCCATTTCCGCGAGCGCGGTCTTGGCGAGCCTCGCCGATACGCCGACCCGCAAACCGCCAGTCAGCAACTTCAGCAGCGCCCAGCGCGCATTGGCATCGAGGGTGTCGAGCCATTTTTCCAATCGCGCGCCCAGTAAACGGCCGTCGATCAGAACCAGTTCGTCGATCACCTCGCAGAGGCGCGGCGGGATGTCGGCATTCAGCGGTTCAGGCCACAACAACGCGACGGTTTCTGCGGTATCGCCGACATAGTCGCGCGACATCCGGTAGAGTTCGGGGTCGAAGCGTTGGCCGACCATGTCGGTCAGCGTCCGGCGAACCGAAAAGCTGAACGGCAAGTTATCGGTTAGCGCCGCCAATGCCCAACCGCGATCGGGATCGGGCGTCGTGCGGAAATACTCGGCCATCAACCGCAGCTTGGCGTTGCGCCCGGGCGTATAGACGAGGCGATCCAGC
Source organism: uncultured Alphaproteobacteria bacterium (assembly GCA_963732635.1). Lineage (GTDB taxonomy): Bacteria > Pseudomonadota > Alphaproteobacteria > Rhizobiales > Hyphomicrobiaceae > JAKFWF01. The sequence goes on along the minus strand of CAVTAL010000019.1, from coordinate 141,663 downwards.
AGGTTGGCGAAGTGCTGCATTAACGCCTACTCCGCCTCCTCTTCGCGCCCGAGCAAGGCGAGCGCCCGGCCGCGCCTTCCCATCAAGCCGATCTGATGGACAAGTGCATCCTCGCGGCCGTGCGTCACCCAGATCTCCTGGGCGCCGACGTCCTCGATGGTCTGGATCAGCTCTGGCCAATCGACGTGATCGGAAATGATCAGCGGCAGTTCGACACCGCGCTGGCGTGCCCGACCGCGCACCCGCATCCAGCCCGAGGCAAAACAGGTGACAGGATCGACCAGCCGCCGCGACCAGCGATCGGCCAAAGCGGAGGGCGGGCATAGCACGATCTCGCCGGCCAAGCTCTCCGTCGCTTCGGCCACCAGCGCCAGTGCGCCAAGTTCATAGCCCAATTGCTGATAGAGATCGCACATGCCCTTCAATGCACCGTGTAGCCAGATGGTTCGCTGAAAACCGGCGGCCCGCAGCAGCATGATCAACCGCTGCGCCTTGCCGAGGCCATAGACGCCGATCAGATGCGCCCGTTCCGGAAACGCCGCCACCGAGGCCAGCAGCTTCCGCGTTTCGCCGTCGTCCGGCTCGTGGCGGAACACCGGCAAGGCGAACGTCGCCTCGGTGACAAACAGATCGCACGGGATCACCTCGAACGGCTGGCAGGTCGGATCGATGCGGCGCTTGTAGTCGCCCGAAACAACGGCGGTCCGGCCACGATAGCCGAGCTTCACCTGCGCGCTGCCGAGGATATGTCCGGCCGGGTGCAGCGCGACGTCGACATCGCCGATCCGGGTCACGTTGCCGAGTGGCGTCGGCTGAAACGCCTCAGCGGAATTCCCGCCGAGCCGCGCCTGCATGATCGCGACCGTCTCGCTGGTGGCCAGTACCCGAGCATGGCCGGCGCGCGCATGATCGGAGTGGCCGTGCGTTACCACTGCGCGATCGACGGCCACGTGCGGATCGATATGAAAGTCGCCGGGCTCGCAGTAGAGGCCCTGCGGCGTCGGATAAAGCCAGCTTTCAAACGGCAGGTCGGTCATTGGTGGAGGATGCCACGCTTGCTGCCTCACGTCGAACTTGCAAAAACAATCCCTGATTGCAATTGCATCCTGCAAAACGTCTCTTGGTTGCAATGCTTCCTTTGATGCCTTTTCTTCTGAACTCCGCGCCTAGGTCTTTACCCCGGCCAAGAATATGCAGCCGGCGTTATTATGACTCGTCTCTCGGATACTTGCGGGGGCTGAGGCGTGCGTTGTTGCGTAGCAGGTGCGTTGGTTGTCCTGGCGTGGGCGGTGGCCCTCGTCGCTGGGCCGCGCGCGAGCCACGCCGGAGCCGGCGATTGGGCGACCTCCGTCGAGCCGGCCACACCCTGGCGCGAGATCTCGGTCGGCGGCAGCTTCACACCAAGTAGCTGGTCGCTCTACAGCAGTTCGACGTTCGCGCCGTTCGGCGGGCTCAACAGCGACGGTATTCGCGGCCGGCTCGGCAGCGGTTACGGCCAGTACAAATATACCGTGCCAGAACGCTTCCATTACACGTGCCCAAAGCCGAGCCACATCTGCCCGGCGATGCCGGTACGCGGCCGCGTCAGCTTTGGCGATGTCCTCGCCGGCTACCAGTTTGGCTATGGCCGCTTTACCGCAAAGGCGTTTGCCGGCCTCGCAATCGACACTCAGGCGCTGACACCCTGGGACGCCAACAACGAAGGCGCCGGCCGCGCCTCCGGCTTCAAGGCGGTCGTCGAGACCTGGACCAACATCACGCCCGCAATCTGGCTCTCGCTCGACGGCAGCTGGACCACGGCCCATGAAGGGCAGTCAATTCAAGCCCGCCTCGGCTATCGCCTGCTGCCCGGTCTCTCGGTCGGCATCGAGGAAGGCAAGGTGCGCAATGTCAGCCGGCCACCAGTTCCGCAGTGGCCTGTTCGCGCGCTACGAATGGGTCGGGCGGCGAAGCATCGTTGTCGGGCGGCATCAACGGCCAGCACCACGACTATCCCGAAACCAGCAAGGATCGCACGTGGGCGGCCATCAGCGTCATGTTTCGCTATTGACCGCTGCGCCGTCGCGGCGCGTTGCGACGTGGTTCTCGGCGAGGCTGGGCAACGACCAGAACAGGAACATGCCGACGCAACTCCCCAAAATGCCAAGCGCGAACGAGGCGAAGTAGCCGTCGGTGACGTCGTGCAGATAACCCGACCCCCATGAACCGACCGCCGCACCAAGCCCCGGCGCCAGCGTCAGCGCACCGAAAATGCTACCGACCGAGGCGCCGCGAAACACCGTCGCCACCAGCGCCAGGATGATCGGCCCGCGCACACCCTGCATCAGACCGAACAGCAGAATGAACAGATAGACCGGCCAGAAGGCGCTGAGCTGCGCCACCAGAATCAGCGCCATGACGCCTGCGATCGACATCACGTACGAGATCAGCGCCGCCCGCCGACGCCCGATGCGGTCCGAAATGGCCCCCATCGAGATAATGCCGATCACCGAACAGGCGCCCGTCATGCCGAACGCGCTCGCCGCCAGCAGCCGATCGTAGCCTTGCTCGACGAGATAGGCGACCATTTGCGGCGCCACCGCATAAGACGCGACCGATGTTGCGAAGTAAGCGCCGAACAACCCCCAGAACGCGCGCGTCGACATGGCATCGCGCAACGTCCAGCCCATTTTCAATCCGCCATTGACGGCGGACGCGCGGGACGCCTGCCAAGTCGCCGACCCCTCGCCGATCCGCCGCAACGGCAAGAATATCAGCAACGGCAACACCGCCAGAACGCCATAGCCCAGCACCTGATAGGCCTGCTGCCACGACAGCCGGTCGATCAACAATTGCGTCGCTGGAGGAATGAACAACATCCCGGCGCCAAGCGCGGCGTACGGCAACGACATGATGGCGCCCAGCCGATTGACGAACCAGCGGCTCATGATGCTTGAGGCGACCACCATGCCGAGACTGGCCGCGCCGACACCACCGAGCACACCGACCGCCAGGTAGTAGAGCGGCAGCGATGTAGCGGTGCCGGCCAGGACATAGCCGCCGCCGAGCATGCACAGGCCAAAGCCATAGGCGACGCGCGGCCCCGCGCGATCGACGAGCTGGCCGGTGAACGGCGCCGAAAGCCCATAGACGAGGTTGTAGATCGAATAGGTCAGCAGCATGTCGGAGCGAGACGCGTCAAACGCCTTCTCGACCGGCAGCAGGAACACCGCGAACGTCTCGGTCACGCCGCGCCCAATCATGTTCATGGCGAACATTAGCAACAGGACGGCGCCGAGAAAGCGCTGCGACGGCTCGATCGTGGTCAGGCTGGCGCGGTCACTCAAGCAGTCGTGTCCCTGTCAGGTTCGAACACCGGTGCTGTCGCTCGGGATTTCACTTCCACTGGCCGTTCTCGGTCGTCGCCACCACTTCCGGATCTTTCTGGTGTTCGCGCTCGAAGGCAAGGAAATCCCAATAGCCGCAACGTTTTCCTTCTGGAAAGCTGCGGCATACGGCCGGCCGCGCTTCGTAAATCGTGCAACGGCGCTTGTCGGTATCGAAAAACCGGCAGATGCGTCCGAAGTGCACGTCCTTCTTGCGCCGCATGATGCGCTTGTAACCGTGTGCGGACTTGGTGAAGCGCTTTTCCGCCACTGCCGCTGTCAGCTTGAAGTGACGCGCCAAGCGGGTGACGTCCGGCTTGGTCAGCTGGATCACCGGATACGAGCAGCAATAGCCCGGGCACTTCATACAATCATAGGCAGGCGGCACTGGAACCCCGAGGCTTGAAAGTCAGATCTGTCAAACGCTGGCGACCCTACTTCAAGTCCCGACAGGCATGATAGTGATAACCCACGCTATTGTTTGCATACTCTGAAGATGCCCAGTGCCGAACCCCGCCCAAAGGAGCATGCCGCGATGACTGCCGCCAAATCCGCATTCGATCTCACCGGCCGCGTGGCCCTCGTTACCGGCGGCAACGGCGGCATCGGCCTTGGATTGGCACGTGGTCTCGCCAAGGCGGGTGCCTCGATCATGATCGCCGGCCGCAACGGCGAAAAATCCAAGGCCGCCGCCGCTGAACTGTCGGCATTAGGCGTCCAGACCGCGACCTTCGACGGCGACGTGTCGAAGCCAGAAGTCGCCAAGGCCATGGTCGACGCGACAGTCAAGGCATTGGGCCGGATTGATATCTACATCGCCAACGCCGGCATCAACATCCGCAAGCAGCCGCAGGATTACACCCCGGCCGAGTGGCAGCAGATCCTCGACATCAATCTCAATGGCCCGTTTCTCGGCGCCCAAGCGGTCTACCCGGTCATGAAGGCCGCTGGCGGCGGCAAGATCATCACCACCGGCTCGATGATGTCGCTGTTCGGCTCGCCATTCGCCTCGGCCTATGCCGCCACCAAGGGCGGCATCGTGCAGATGACCCGATCACTCGCCGTCGCCTGGGCGAAGGACAACATCCAGGTGAACGCCATCCTGCCCGGCTGGATCGAAACCGAATTGACGCGTGGCGCGCGCCGCGACGTGCCGGGCCTGCACGAGCGCGTACTTGCCCGCTCACCGACCGGCCGCTGGGGCAACCCGGAAGACTTCGAGGGAATCGCGGTATTCCTGGGCGGACCGGCCTCGGACTTCGTCACCGGCACCGCCATCCCAATCGACGGCGGCTATTCGGTGGTGGGGTGAAGATCACCCTGCGCCCTGGCTCCGGCACTCAGTATTTGCGCGTCGTATATGACGTTGTCGGCTTCGGCGGCGTGTAAGCGGGCTTTGGAGCCTGATAGACGGGCTTGGGCGCCTGATAGACAACTCTCGGAGCTTGATAAACCGGCTTCGGCGGCTGGTAGACTGGCTTCGGCGCCGTCACGGTCCGCTGCTGTTGGAAGCGCGCCGCATTCTGCTGCTGAGTCGCAATCGACTGCTGATGAATCGCTGTCTGCTTCTTGGCGAAATCCTGTTGCTGACGCTGCTGCTGCAGGCGAGCGCTCTCTTGCTGCTGGCGGGCCATTTGCTGCCGAGCGGCGTCAGCCTGCTGCCGCTGTTGTTGCAGACGTATGGCGTCTGCCTGCGCTGTCGTCGACTGGGCCTGGGCTGGCCGCGCCAAGGCATTCGAAAAGACCACAGCCGTTGCTAGCGCAATTGCCATTGCGCGCTTCATCTTCAACATCATCACTTCCCCCGCCACCCCAACTGCGCGCACGCCATCACAAGAGCATCTGATTCACAATCAGCAAATTGCGCAATCGCGACCATATTCCATTTGTTTCTTGCTCGCGGACCTGGCCGTGTCCCGCATTCAGGCTACCGCCACCGCCTTTTCTCGCCGCCGTGCCCGCATCTTCAATGACCTGTCGCAGTCCGCGCGCATGGGACGCATGCACGAATTCCAAGTGTTGCGACGAAGTACCTGTGGGCCGCCCCTTGGCGTGCGTGCGTTAACCGCGCTAAACGGTGCGCACGATTTCCTTATCCTTATCGGAGGCAGCCATGGCCCGCATCACGCTTCGTCAGCTTCTCGACCACGCCGCCGAGCACAGCTATGGCGTGCCCGCGTTCAACATCAACAACATGGAGCAGGCCCTCGCCATCATGGCGGCGGCCGACGCGGTTGATGCGCCAGTGATCATCCAGGCGTCACGCGGCGCCCGCTCTTACGCCAACGACATCATGCTGAAGCACATGATGGACGCCGTCACCGAGATCTATCCGCACATTCCGGTCTGCGTGCATCTCGACCACGGCAACGCCGCCGACACCTGCATGACCGCGATCCAGGCCGGCTTTACCTCGGTGATGATGGACGGCTCGCTCAAGGCCGACGGCAAGACCCCGGCCGACTGGGACTACAACGTCGGCGTCACCAAGCAGGTCACCACCATGAGCCACCTCGGCGGCATCTCGGTCGAGGGCGAACTCGGCGTGCTGGGCTCGCTCGAGACCGGCATGGGCGACAAGGAAGACGGCCACGGCGCCGAGGGCAAGCTCAGCCACGACCAGTTGCTGACCAACCCCGACGAAGCCGTGAAGTTCGTCAAGGAGACCAAGGTCGACGCGCTCGCCATCGCCATGGGCACCTCGCACGGCGCCTACAAGTTCTCGCGCAAGCCCGACGGCAAGGTGCTGGCGATGAACGTGATCGAGGAGATCCACAAGAAGCTGCCGAACACGCATCTCGTCATGCACGGTTCGTCGTCGGTGCCGCAGGATCTGCAGGATGTGATCAACAAGTTCGGCGGCAAGATGAAGCCGACCTGGGGCGTGCCGGTCGAGGAGATCCAGCGCGGCATCAAGAACGGCGTGCGCAAGATCAACATCGACACCGACAACCGCATGGCGATGACCGGCCAGATCCGCCGGGTGCTGGCCGAGGAGCCGGGCGAGTTCGATCCGCGCAAGTACCTGAAGCCCGCCATGGACGCGATGACCAAGCTGTGCAAGCAGCGCCTGCAGGAGTTCAACACCGCCGGCCAGGCAGCCAAGATCAAAAAGATCATCACGCTCGCCGACATGGCGAAGCGCTATGCCAAGGGCGAGTTGGACCCGAAGTTCGGGTGATGGCTTTTTGGTTGTCGCGGACGGCTCCGCTTTCACGGAGTCGTCTGTCAGCGATGGGACAACGGTGCAACCCGAAGAGCATCCCGCTTGGGATAGAATGGTGAGAACCGGCAGGACGCGCGCCGGGTTGCCTCATAGTTGTGCGGGATTGACCGCCCGGGCATGGCTTCATAGATAGAGAGCACCGCACCACCTGAGCGTTATGGCATGCGCCGGCTAGGTCGGCCTCCGATCACTCCCGGCCTCCGCTTGCCCCTCACCACCGCACAGTGCTTCACTCAGCCCCAACACACCCCGAGGAAGCGCTCATGCAAGCCGCCGCACTGCCGCCGAAGCATATCGACATTCCGTCGGCCTGGACCGCCGCGACGATGAACGCCAAGACGGGCGAGTGGCTTGTGCAGCTATCGCCGTCCGACATCGGCGAACTCGAGCACGCTGCAACAGCCTTCCTCGCAACCACGTCCGAAATCGGCGAGATCACGGCCGACAAATTCCCGCTGCCGCGGTTCGGCCGGCGCCTCGCCCAAATGCGCGAAACTCTGCTGCACGGTCGCGGCTTCGAGGTGCTGCGCGGGCTGCCGGTCGCCAACTACAGCCAACAGATGGCGGCGACGATCTTCTGCGGCATCGGGGCCCATCTGGGCTCGGCGCGCTCGCAGAACGCCATGGGCCACATCCTCGGCCACGTCCGCGACGTCGGCGCCGACGCCAGCAATCCGAACACCCGCATCTACCAGACCGCCCAACGCCAGACCTTTCACACCGACTCTTCCGACGTCGTTGGCCTGCTGTGCATCCGCGAGGCGATGGAGGGCGGCCGCTCGCTGCTGGTCTCAACCTCCGCGATCTACAACGAGATGATGCGTCAGCGCCCCGATCTGGTGCCGCTGCTGTTCGAGGCGGTCGCCACCGACCGGCGCGGCGAGGTGCCGGATGGCCAGAAGCCCTATTTCGAGATCCCGGTGCTGAACTGGCATGCAGGCACCCTCACCGGCATTTACCAGCGCCAGTACATCGACAGCGCCCAGCGCTTCCCCGATGCCCCGCGGTTGACGCCACGCCATGTCGAAGCGCTCGACTTGTTCGATACTCTGGCCAACGATCCCGCCCTGCACATATCCATGCAATTGCAGCCGGGCGACATGCAGTTCGTCCACAACCACGGCCTGCTGCATGACCGCACCGGCTTCCGCGACTGGGAGGACGCCACGAAGAAGCGTCACCTGCTGCGACTGTGGCTATCGATCCCCGGCGATCGGCCGTTGCCTGAATGCTTCAAGCAGCGCTATGGGTCGATCGAGATCGGCAATCGCGGCGGCATCATCACCAAGGGCACCCGGCTCAACGTGCCGCTCGATTGAACGCGCCGCTCCTCAAGTCTGCATGCCCCAGCGCCGGATGGTCACCCGCTCGAGATTGCGAAAAAACAGGTTCTCGACCAGTAGTCCGATCAGGATCACCGTGAACAGGCCGGCGAACACGGACGGGATTTCAAGCTGGTTCTTGGCTTCGTAGATGAACCAGCCGAGACCGCCCTTGCCGGAGGTGGCGCCGAAGACCAGTTCGGCCGCGATCAGCGTGCGCCAGGCGAACGCCCAGCCGATCTTCAGGCCGGTCAGGATGCTTGGGAATGCCGCCGGGATCAATATCTTCAGCACGAACCCGATGCCGCCGAGGCCACAGTTGCGGCCGACCATCTTCAGCGTGGTCGACACCGAACGGAAACCGGAGTGGGTATTGAGCGCCACCGCCCACAGCACCGAATGCACCAGCACGAAGATGATGCTCTTGTCGCCGAGGCCGAACCAGATCAGCGTCAGCGGCAACAGCGCGATTGCCGGCAGCGGATTGAACATCGAGGTCAGCGTTTCGAGCAGATCGTTGCCGAGCCGCGTCATCATCGCGAAGGCGGTGAACAGCAGCGCCAGCACGAGCCCGAGACCATAGCCCTGCAGCAGCAGGCGCAGCGAGTTCAAGGCCTTACCCGGCAGTTCGCCGGACGCGATCGCCTCCCAGAATGCCTCCAGGGTGGCGAGGAATGTCGGCACCAGCAGCGGATTGTTGAGCTGGCGCGCATAGAACTCCCACGCGGCGGCGATCGCCAGCAGCAGGCAGGTCTTGCGCAGCGCGCCGTTGTTCCACAACTTCTCGATGAACGTCAGCGGCTTCTCGACGATACCGAAGTCGGAGTTGAGATCGCCTTGGGCGTAGAACTCCGGCCGCGGCGCGGGCGAGGGCAAGCTCGCGGTTGCATCAGTCATGGACGCGTCCTCCCGGTGCCGCGGTATCCTCTACGTGGTCGGCGAACAGCATGCCGTGGATGCGGTCCGACAGCTTGATGCCGGAGACTGGATCGATGCGGTCCTCGCCGTCGCTGTTGATCTCGGCCTTGACCTGCCCCGGATGCGGCGACAGCAGCAGGATGCGGCTGCCGATGCGGATCGCCTCGGGGATCGAGTGGGTAACGAACAGCACGGTGAAGTGGGTGTCGGCCCACAATTGCATCAACTCGTCCTGCATCTTGCGACGCGTCAGCGCATCAAGCGCCGCGAATGGCTCGTCCATCAGCAGGATGTCGGGCTCCATCGCCATGGCACGGGCAATGGCGACGCGCTGTTTCATGCCACCCGAAAGTGTGTGCGGATAGTTGTCGGCGAACTTGGTCAGGTTGACCTTGGCGATGGCATCCATCGCCTTGGCCTCGGCTTCGCGACCGCGCATCTTGCCGGAAGATTCGAGCGCGAAGATCACGTTCTTCTTGACCGTCTTCCATGGCAGCAGCTGATCGAACTCCTGGAACACCATCATCCGATCCGGGCCGGGCTTGCGAATGGTCTTGCCCTTCAGCGTCATGGTGCCTTCGGTCGGTGTCATGTAGCCGCCGACAGCCTTCATCAGGGTCGACTTGCCGCAACCCGACGGCCCGAGCAGCACGAAACGCTCCGACTTCAGCACGTCGAACGAAACGCGGTAGGTGGCGGTGACGAGGTGCTCCTTGGTCTTGTACTGCAGCGTGACGCCGCGCACCTCGAGCAAGGGGGACGGACCTGATAGTGGTTTCACTGCGCCTCCGGAAAAAGCAGGTCTTTGTAGCTGGCGGGCTTGTTCTTGAAGTTGCCCGTGCGGATCAGGAAGTCGATCATCGGCGCGATCGACAACACCTTGGTGGTGTATTGGTTGCCGGGCATGTCGAGCAGCGCCACGATATCGTCGACCGAAGACTTGTCCTTGGCGATCTTGATGTAGATCTCGGCTGCCGTCTTCTTGTCGGCGTTGACGAGCGCGGTTGCTTCTTCGAGAGCAGCGAGAAACGCCTTGTAGAGCTTCGGGTTATCGGTGCGGAACTTCGAGGTGGTGGCGATGACGTTGAACGAGAACGGCCCGCCCATGGTCTCGTTGGCATGCATGAGCTGGCGGATGCCGGGTGTCTTGGCCTGGCGCGCGAGAAACGGCAGCGTGGTGTAATTGGCGGTGACGTCCTTGTTGCCGGAGATCATCGCGATCGTCGCGTCCGGATGCGCCATGGTGACGGTAAATGGGTCGAGCCTGCCGTGATGGCCGACACCGAATGCCTTTTCCGCCGCCATCTGCAGCAGGATCGCCTGTAGTGCGATCTTGACTGCCGGCACCGCGATCTTGTGCTTCTCGTTGAAGTCGGCCAGCGACTTGATGTTGTCGTCGCGCACCATCAGCACCAGCGGCAGCGCATTGAGCCCGGCGACACCCTTGACGTCGATCAACCCCTTCGAGCGGTCCCAGATGGTGAGCAGGCCCGGAATGCCGAGCGACACGAAATCGACGTTGCCCGAGATCAGCGCGTCGTTCATTACGTCGGAGGAGCGGAACGTCGCCCACTCGACGGCGATGTCGCCGAGGCCCGCAGCCTTGGCGTGCTTCTCGATGAGCTGGCGCTCTTCCATGATCATGTATTGAACGTAGCCGAGCCCGAATTGCTTGGCCGCGCGCACCTTGGTGGCTTCGGCCCGCACCGGCGTCGTAAGCGTTCACGACAGCAAACAGGCACACCAGTGCCGCCATGATTGATCGAACCGTCATTCGTTCCTCCGCCGGAGATTTTCTAACGAAACCTCTACGACGAAAGTCATGCTAGCTTCCGACGCCAGCGTCAACCGCCCAAAATAGCGAGCGCGCCGAGGCCCGCGCCGCCAACCAGGATGCGCCACCAGGCGAACAACTCAAATCCGTGCCGGCTGACGTATTCGAGCAAGTAGCGCACCACGATCACGCCGGCCGCGAAGGCGACCAGGAAGCCGAGTGTGATATTGAAGATGTCCTGCCGTTCCAGGATCGCGTAGTTCTTGTAGAGGTCGTAGGCGAAGGCGCCGGTCATGGTCGGCATGGCGAGGAAGAACGAAAATTCGGCCGCGGTGCGCTTGTCGGTGCCGAGCAGCATGGCGCCGACGATGGTCGAGCCTGACCGCGACACACCGGGGATCATGGCGAGGCACTGGCAGAAGCCGATCGCGAGCGCGGTGGTGACCGGCAGATCCATCACGTCGTGATACTTCGGCGTAAACTTCATGCGGTCGACGAACAGCAGAATGATTCCGCCGACGATCAATGCCGTGCACACCGTCGCCGGGCTTTCAAACAGCACGCTTTTGATAAATTTGTGCGCAAGAGCGCCGATTACCGCCGCCGGCAGGAAGGCCACCAGGATCGCCAGCACGAACCGCTGCGTGCGGGCATCGCGCGGCAGGTCGAGCAACATGCGCCAGAGCTTGGCGAAGTAGACGGAGAGGATCGCCAGGATCGCACCCAACTGGATCAGCACCTCGAAGGTTCGGCCGGGCGACTTGATGCCGAGGAAATGCTCGGCCAGCAGCAGATGCCCGGTCGAGGAAACGGGTAAGAATTCGGTCGCGCCTTCGAGAAGGCCCAAGACGATGACCTGCCACGTTTCCATTGTCGCCTATCCCCGCAAATGCCCTGGGCCCGAATCCGTGCAAGCCATCTACCAGAATTCGCAAATAGGGAGTGAACAACGTCGTTGCTGGGGCACGGCAACCGAGTTCAACCCTTGGCCCGGGATTTCGGCTTGCTGCTGCTGGCGGGCGCGCATTTGCGACAGATAACCGCGATTGTGCGTCGGGCTGACCACAATCTCATTCATGCACACGTGCGACGGCTGCTGCGCCACGAACAGGATGATCCGGCCCATATCGTCCGACTGCACCATGCGGGCGAGCGTCTCGGGCAGTTCCGGTGGATCGCGCAGCTTCATGATCGGCGTCGCGACCTCGCCCGGACACACGACAGTCGAGCGGATGCCGTTGCCGCATTCTTCCAGGTTGATCGAATGGCTCATGGCGACGACGCCGTGCTTGGCCGCGATATAGCCCGGCCCCGGCACCGGTCCGACGAAGCGGCCGGCCCATGACGCGGTGTGGATCAACAGGCCGTCCTGCTGCGCCCGCATAATCGGCAGCACGGCGCGAACGACATAGAACGCGCTCGACAGGTTGCCGTGGATCAGGGTGTCGATGCCTTCGGGGGTCAGCCGCTGCCAGTTGCGATCCGGGATGTTGATGCCAGCATTGTTGACGCAGATGTCGAGACGGCCGAAGTCGGCATGGATGGTTGCGACCACTTTGTCGACAGCAGCCGCCTTGGTGAGATCGGCCGCCTGCACATGGGCTTTACCGCCGTTGGCCTTGATCGCGGCTGCCACCGTTTCCAGCGGCTCCTTGCGGCGGCCGGTGAGGATCACTTCGCAGCCTGCACCCGCGAGCGCAACGGCGGCGGCCTCGCCGATGCCGCTACCGGCACCCGTGACCCAGACAATTTTGCCCTTGATGTCCTGCATGGCATCGCTCCCCGATGACGATTGGTTTCATTGTTCGTCGGGGAGGCTAGCGCGCTGCAACCGCTGCGAGAAGCAGATTAAATCGATTGCCGAGCATGCGATCGCAGGTCGTAGAGACCGACGGCGCCGATCACAGGTCTTGGTTGTCGGGTCGCGCAATCGAGCTTGACCCGACCTACGGCCACGGCTCTTTTGGGGGCGTCAGATTGCTTGCGAGACCTGACACTTTGCGCCTCACATCGGCGTGCCGAGCACCAGGGTCCAGAAGGTCTTGAACTCGCTCTTGGGCTCCTGCACCAGGGCGATGCCCATGTACTCGGCATCCGGCAGCAGCAGGTTCTTGTTGTGGCCGGGGCTTTCCTGCCAGCCCTTGAAAACTTCGTCGATGTTGGCTTGACCGGTGCCAACATTCTCGGCCGCAAGCCGCGCGTTGAAGCCAGATCGCTTGACGCGATCCCACGGGTTCGAGCCGTCGGAGCCGTAGTGGGAAATGCGGTCCCACTTGGCGAGGTCCTTGGAATGGTTCTTGGCCGCCGTAGACAGCTCCGGATTGAGCTTAACCGGTTTCAGGCCCTTTTCCTTGCGATAGGCGTTGACCAGATCGCGCGCCCGCTCGGCATCGAGCTTGGTCTGGGTGTAGTCGCGATCGGCAAGTGCTCCGGCCGGCGCCTTCTCGAAGGTGCCCTTCGGCGCCTGATCGAGGGCGGCAACCTGTGTCCCACCTGAGTTCCGATCAACCTTCGGCTCGCCGCCGAGCGCCGCTGTGGGCGCCGCAGGCTTGCGTTTGACCGCAGCCGTTGTCGAAGGATTGTCGGCGAACCCCGACGACAGGGAACTTGAACCCATGCTGCACCCAGGCAGCAGTAACGCCATTATTGCTGGCAGCACGACGCGATACATCCACAATACTCCCGCCACGGGCACGTACAGGCCCACGGATAAGATTGCGTAAACCAGTTAATCGCCCGTTAACGACGAAGAATGGAAATCTGTTTCTCCATCCGCCGAAGCAACCGCCTCGCTACGCTTAGATGACACTTGGCCCCAGAACGGTGACGTCAATTGGGCCGAGCCTGGGCACCATCAAGGCGGATTGAGTCATGGTGTTGATTTCGTTGATCCAGACTGGCAATGCGGATGGGCATTTTTATCGAAAAGGCAATCCGCGCATGTTACCTCGCCTGCCGACTGTTCTTGTTGCCGCCGCTGCCCTGCTCGACCGTGATCGCCGCGTGCTGCTGGCCCAGCGCCCGGCCGGCAAATCGATGGCGGGCCTGTGGGAATTTCCCGGCGGCAAAGTCGAGAGCGGCGAAACTCCGGAAGAAGCACTTGTGCGCGAATTGCATGAGGAACTCGGCATCGAAGTGTGCCTGACCTGCCTCGCGCCGTTCACCTTCGCGAGCCACCGCTACGAAACCTTCCACCTGCTGATGCCGCTATATCTGTGCAGCAACTGGGAGGGCGATGTCAGCCCGCGCGAGGGCCAGCAGATCGCTTGGGTGCGGGCGGCGCGGCTCCAGGATTACCCGATGCCGCCCGCCGACCTGCCGATGATCCCGTTCCTCAAGGACCTCTTGGCCTGAATCCCTTTCACCCCCGCAACCGCGATGCTTCCCGCGCCAGCGCCGTGATCGCGGCCCAGTCGCCGGCCGCGACCGCCTTGGCTGGCGCCACCCACGAACCACCGACCGCCGCCACGTTCGACAGCGCCAGATAGGCCGGCGCCTTGGCGGCATCGATACCGCCGGTCGGGCAGAATGCGAGGTCAGCGAGTGGCGCGCCGATCGCCTTCAGCGCAGCGGTGCCGCCAGCCGGTTCGGCGGGGAAGAACTTCAGCACCCGGTATCCCATGTCAGCGAGCGCCATCGCCTCCGACGCGGTCGCGACACCCGGCAGAAACGGCACCGGCCAGGCCTCGGCCGCCTCGATCAGGCGCGGCGTCATGCCGGGCGACACCAGGAAACGGGCGCCGTGCGCCATCGCACTCGCACCTTGATCCGGGGTCAACACCGTACCCGCTCCGATAATCGCACCCGGAACGCCGCGGACCATCTCGCGGATCGCCTCCAGAGCGACGTTCGTGCGCAGCGTAATCTCCAGCACGTTGAGCCCGCCTTCGACCAGCGCGCGGGCCAGCGGCACCGCCTGTTCCAGTCGGTCGATCGTCAACACCGGCACCACGCCGACCTTGCGCAATGTCGCAGCAAGCCCCTGGTTCAATCTCGCTTGCATATCCTCACCTCGAAGCATTGGTAGGCGGATCGCCGCCAATTGGTTGCATGAGCGACGTGCGACCGCCGCCGTCCCGGCATCACTCTTTTCCATCTTGCCGTTTATTGCCACATGCGCCAGCGTTTCAACGCTAAGAGCACGATTCCAGATACGTCGCGACCGAAGGCATTATGGCAAACACGACCCACAAGTTCGAGCGCGTCGCCTTCGTCGCCAGCGACAATCCGGAGGCGCAGGCGGCTCTGCAGCGGCTGACCCAGCGCTACGGCGACTACACCGGCACCAAGCCAGACGCGGTGGTGGCGCTCGGCGGCGACGGCCTGATGCTGCAGACTCTCCATCGATACATGCACCGCCACCTGCCGATCTACGGCATGAACCGGGGCTCGGTCGGCTTCCTGATGAACGAGTACCAGGAAGACGAACTGTTCGAACGCCTCGATCACGCCCAGACCACCATCACGCACCCCCTCACCATGACGGCGACCGACGACCAGGGCCGCACCCACCGCGCGCTCGCCATAAACGAGGTGTCGCTGTTTCGTCAGACCCATCAGGCGGCCAAGCTCAGGATTTCGGTCGACGACAAGGTGCGGCTTGAGGAACTAATCTGCGACGGCGTGCTGGTGGCGACGCCGGCCGGTTCCACCGCCTATAATCTATCTGCCTACGGTCCGATTCTGCCGATCAATACCGACTTGTTGGCGCTGACGCCGATCAGCCCGTTCCGGCCCAGGCGCTGGCGTGGCGCGCTGCTGCCCAACAAGGCGCGCATCGTTATCGACGTTCTGGAAGCGGAGAAGCGGGCCGTGAGCGCCGTCGCCGACCACGCCGAAACCCGCTCGGTCGCTAGGGTCCAGATCGAGGAAGACGCCACCATCGACCTCATCATGCTGTTCGACCCCGGCCACAGCCTGGACGAACGCATCCTGTCGGAACAGTTCAGGTATTGAATTGGGGAGCACAATCGACGCGTCCTCTCGACGGATCGGTCTTACCGCGCGACACTGCGCGCCAACAACACTACCGCCACCGAGGACACGCCCGATGCCCGCACCCAGGTCCGACACCACGATCACCGGCCTCAAGACCACGCTCATCGGCGTGCCATGGAATGGTCCGCCGCCAGCCAACGGCATCATGCCGCCGACGCGGCGCGAGCTTTTGATCCTCGAAGTGATGACCAAGGCCGGAATTACCGGCATGGGCTATCTGCAGCCGCTGTCGGGCGGCATCGCGACACTCGACATGTGCCTGAAGGAAATGATCGCGCCGAAGATCATCGGCCGCGACGCCACCGACATCGAAGCCATCTGGCAGACGCTGTGGAAGAGCACCTACTGGCTCGGCCGCGGCGGCATCGCGACGTTCGCCCTTTCCGCCGTCGATATCGCGCTGTGGGACATCGTGGGAAAACGCGCGGGCCTGCCGCTGCATCGGCTGTGGGGCCACTGCCACGACGCCGTGCCAGCCTACGGTTCGGGTTGCTGGCGGGGCCTTGGCGGCGACGGCATGATCGCGCGCGCCAAGGAGTTCACCGCGCAAGGTTTCGCCGCGATCAAGATGCAGGCGGCGCACATCCGGCCCTGGCGCGAGGACGTCAAGAACGTCCAGGCGATGCGTGACGCGCTTGGCCCCGACATCGAGATCATGATCGACGTCAACATGGGCTGGACCGCCGACACCGCGATCCAGGCCGGCCACCACTTCGACGACTGCGACATCTACTGGATGGAAGAACCGGTCGTCTGCGAGGACTTCGCCGGCTACCGGCGCGTCGCGGCAGCGCTTGAAGACCCGCATCGTCGGCGGCGAGAGCCACTTCACCCGTTATGATTTGCGTCCGTTCTTCGAGCACCCTTCGACGCCGATCCTGCAACCCGACCCGATGCGCGGCGGCCTGACCGAGTTGCGCAAGATCGCGGCCGTCGCCGACACCTGGGGCATTTCAATCGCGCCGCACTGCTTCCACGAACTGATGGTGCAGATCAATGCCTCGATCCCGAACGCCAGCTACCTCGAATACATGGACTGGAACGACGACCTGTGGGTGACGCCGTCAATTCCGGTCAACGGCATGATCAAGCCATCCGAGGCGCCCGGCCACGGCCTCGCATTCAAGCCCGAAATCCTCAAGGACTGCCGCATCGGCGGCTTCGAGACGGGGGCGCGCAGTTAGTCCGATACCACTTCATACGTCTGTTCGAATGGCTCGGTGGCAATACCGTAGACTTCGTCTCCGTTGAGAATGAGCAGGCCGCTCGGCGCTGTCTGCCGCTCGCCCCACGGTGCCAGGATGTCAAACCCGGCGGGCAACCGCAGCGCCCGCACGCTGGCGCGAGCCTTGAACACCGGCCCAAGTTCGCTGTTGGTGCCGAGCGGTTCGTAGAGTGCGGGAAATTTGTCGGCGCGGATGACGTAGGTATTGAGATTGCCGTCGCCATCGCGCAACGGTTGACGCGCCGCCGACAGATTGGTGGCGATCCAGTCGCCGGGCTCGGCGGTGTTGGATGATTCGCAACCGTTCCATCGGGTTTCGACAAATTGTTGTGCCGTTGCACGGGTTGCAGCCACAAATCCGATTTTGCGGGCACGAAACAAGTCAAAGCCAGGGCGAGCGGCCAATCGCTGGAAGTCGGCCTCGGTCAATTGGGTGTCGGAAACGAACGGCGCGGCGGTGGCCCCCATGAACGGAACTCCCTGCAAAGTGGAATCGAAACGATGTTCGGCCATGAACGTCCGTGGTCCAGATAGCACAACTTGGCACCTGCGGCTCGGGTTCCCGGGCTGATCACTTGGCCAATGCCACTTGTCGCCTTATCGTTGCCCCACCAGTTGGTCAGTTGTTGGACACTCCCCCCGGCGCCCGTGATGATGCATTTCAAGACTGCCCGCACTTTCGACCTGCCAGGCCCGCGGTCGCTGACGCGCCACGAGGCCGCTTGATGCGAGCTTCACGGTTGACATCGTTTGCCGTTCTGCTCGCTCTCCTTGGTGCCGTGCTGATGACGCTCGCCACCGTGCAGATCGGGCGGATGACGCGGCTGCTTGAGAGTGTCGAGCACTGGACAGCCGACTGGCGCACAGCCTTGCTCGCCGACCGCGCCGCCACCCAGCACCCGAATATCGCCGTGGTGCTGGTCGACGACGATGCCATCGCCGGCCTGCCCTATCGCTCGCCGATCGATCGCGGGCTGTTGGCGCGGCTGGTGCAGCTTCTCGATCGAGCGGGCGCCAAGGTGATCGCTCTGGACTTCCTGTTCGACCAGCCGACCGAAGCCGCCAAGGACCGCCAACTGATTGAGGCGCTGCGTAAGGCGTCGCCCAAGGTCGTCCTCGGCACCATCGACGACCGCGTGCCGTCAAGTACAGCGCGCCGGGCGTATGCGGCGGATTTCGTCGCAACCGTCGGCGCGCCGTCTGGCTATCTCAATCTAAAATACGAACTCGACGGCGTGATCCGTGGCGAAGCCGAAGCTTCGATGGCGATCCCAGGTCCGACACCGCCCGACAATTTTGCTGCCGCCATCGCCCGCGTCGCTGGCGCCAAGGTTGCACCACCCGCCGCCCGGATTTCCTGGCTGAAGCCGCCGATTGACGGATCGGACACCTTCATGACCATTCCCGCCGCACAGCTGCTGTTGCCCGCCAACGACATGGAACGACGGCTGGCGCAGATGCTGCTCGACGGTCTCGCCGGCCGCGTCGTGCTGGTCGGTGGCGATCTTTCCGGCAGCAACGACCGGCACCCAGCATCACTGTCGAAACTCCTCGGCGAGCCGCTGCCGGGTGTGGTGATCCATGCCCACGCGGTGGCGCAGCATCTCGATGGCCGTCGCCTGACCGCGCTCGATCCGGCACTTGTCGCCATCCTGGCTTTCGTCTTGTCCTTCACCGGCTTTTTGGCCGGTTGGGCATTTCGGTCTAGCAGCTGGATCACCGTGACGCTGCCGATCGTGCTGCTGGCGCTGCTCGGTGCGGTCATGCTCGGTGGCAACCGCACGATCCTGCCATTCGCCGGTCCGGCGTTGGCTTGGTCGGCGAGCGCGCTCGTTGGACGGTTTGTAGGCTGGCTGCTGCACCGGCCGCGCGTATACTGGTATGAAGCTTCATGACGAAAGGAATTTCAACCATGCGCCATGATTTCATCGCCGACCGACGGGTCCAGGTGGCGGCCCTTGCCGTTGTGTTGCTGACCGCGACCGCCGCATCCGCCGACATCCTGATCGTGTCGTCGAGTGCACCTGAACTGAAGCCCGGCATGCAGCTCGCCGACAGTGACAAGCTCGACGTGCCGGCCGGCGCCAAGGTTCGCGTCATGCTGCCGTCGGGTGCGACGCTGCAGATCAATGGCGCCGCGAGCCGCCCGGTTAAGGACATCAGCAAAGGCGAGCCGCTGGTCGAAACCGTGTGGGCGAAGGCCAAGGAACTGCTCGCCACCGGCGGCGTCGACCAGTCCCGCGTCGGCGCCACGCGCAGCTTCAAGCCTGCGCCAGCGCCAACGGCGGTATCGAGTTTCAGCTGGACCATGATTGCCGCCAGCGCCACCGGCAACGTCTGCGTCGAGCGCGGCGCCCGCCTCAGTATCGAGCGCCCCGCCGCCGGTCGCGCCGCCGACGTGACCGTCATCGACACCGCCAAGAACATGAAGGCGATTGTCGGCTTTGCCGGCGATGCGATGACGGCCGATTGGCCAGGTGCAATGCCGCCCAGCGCCGACACCATTTATCAGATCACCGCCGCCGGCACCGGCCAGCGCCAGATCAAGTTGCGGCTGATCGACAAGGCCGGTACTGCAGATGGCGCCGCCATGCGCACACTGCTGGAGAACGACTGCCGCACGCAGGCCAAGGCTTGGGCCAAGGGTTAGTTGCCTTGGGCTGGATCGTGCAAATGGCAGGCTGCCTTCCGACCGGGCGAAACCTGCCGTAACTGCGGCGCCACTGCCCGACAACGATCGTTCGCGTGCGGGCAACGCGGATGAAAATGGCAGCCCGACGGCGGATTGATCGGCGACGGCGGCTCGCCTTCCTGCAGCTTCATCTCGATCGCATGTGCCGGGTCCGGCACCGGCGACGAACGTCGCAGCAGATCAGTATAGGGATGCAATGGCTTGTCGAGCAGGTCAGAAGCTGGCCCCTCCTCGATGACGCGACCGAGGTACATCACCACGACGCGCTGGCAGAAATAGCGGATGACGCCGAGGTCGTGGCTAATGAACACGAACGAAAGTCCGCGCCGCGCTTTCAGTTCGGCCAGCAGCGCCAGGATCTGCGCCTGCACCGAGACGTCGAGCGCCGATACCGGCTCGTCCGCGAAAATCAGATCGGGGCCCAGGGCCAATGCCCGCGCAATGCCGATACGCTGACGCTGACCGCCGGAGAACTCGTGCGGGAAGCGGTCGATCGCCGTTTGCGGCAGGCCGACCTCATCCAGCAACTCGCGCACGCGGGGAGCTGCCGCACTGCCCTTCGCGATGCCGTGCACGGCAAGCGGTTCGGCCAGTGCGTCGCCCACCCGTTGGCGCGGATCGAGCGACGAGGCCGGGTCCTGGAACACGATCTGCATGCGCGCGCGCAGCTTGCGCATGCGGGCTGGGTCTGCTGCGAACACATCCTCGCCGTTGAAATGAACGCTGCCGCCGTCGGCCTTCAGCAAGCGCAGCGCGACGCGCGCGACGGTCGACTTGCCGCAACCGGACTCGCCGACGATGCCGAGCGCTTCCGCCTTGCCGACCTCGAACGAAACGCCGTCGACGGCGCGCACCAACACCTTCTTTGGCACCGGAAATCCGCGCTTCGTCACGAAAATCTTGGTCAGGCCCTCAACCTTGAGCAGCGGCGTGTCGGTCATGCGCCCGCTCCCTTGACCCAGCACCGCACTTGATGCGCACCCGCACCATCGATCGCGGTCAACGGCGGTAGTTCTGCACACTTCGCTTGCCGCAGAGGACAGCGCGACTGGAAGCGGCAACCGGACGGCATCTCCGGTAGCGGCGGCACGGTGCCGGGGATCGGTGCAATCTCGGCGGTCGAGCGGTCGGCGCGCGGCATCGCCGCCAGCAGCGCCGAAGTGTAGGGGTGGGTCGGCCGCGCGAACAGGTCGCGGACAGGTGCGCTCTCGACCACGTCGCCGCCGTACATCACGAGCACCCGGTCGGCGACCGAGGCCACCACGCCGAGGTTGTGGGTGATCAGCAGCACCGCCAAATCAGCCGATTTCTGCAGACCGGCCAGCAGCGCCAGCACCTGCGCCTGGATCGTGACGTCGAGCGCCGTCGTCGGCTCATCGGCGATCAGCACCTTCGGCGCGCAGGCAAGCGCGATGGCAATCATTACCCGCTGCCGCATGCCGCCAGAGAACTGATGCGGATAGGCATCGAGCCGTTCGGCGGCACTTGGGATGCGGACCAGTTCCATCAATTCGACGGCGCGACTGCGCGCGGCGGAGCGCGACATCCCCTTGTGATAGATCAGCGGCTCAGCGATCTGGAAGCCGACCTGCAGCACCGGATTGAGCGACGTCATCGGCTCCTGGAACACCATGCCGATGCGGTTGCCACGCACCTTCTCCATTTGCGCATCACTGGCGCCGTCAATACGATCGCCCTCGACCTCGATCGTGCCAGACGCCATGCGCCCGACGCCCTTCGGCAACAGCGCCATGATCGACAGCGCCGTCAAACTCTTGCCGCAGCCCAACTCGCCAACCAGAGCGATGGTCTCGCGCTGATGAACTTCGAAACTGACGTCGCGCACGGCTTGGTACCAGGTCCCGCGACTGCGGATCTCGGTGGTGAGGCCCTTCACCGACAAGGCAACGGACGCAACATCGCTCATTGCGGCGCCCTCGGGTCGGTGGCGTCGCGCAGACCGTCGCCGATCAAGTTGAGGCCGATCATGGTGATCAGGATGGCGAGGCTCGGGAACACCGCTAGCAGGTAGTTGTCGTTCAAATATTCAAAGCCCTCGCGAATGATGCCGCCCCAGGTCGCGGTCGGCGGCGGTACGCCGAGACCGATGAAGGCCAGCGTCGACTCGGTGCGGATGGCGGTAGCTAACCACAGCGAGCCCATGACGATGATCTCGTCCATGATGTTGGGCAGCACGTGCAGGAACATTATGCGTGTATCGGA
Organism: uncultured Alphaproteobacteria bacterium; assembly: GCA_963732635.1. Classification (GTDB taxonomy): domain Bacteria; phylum Pseudomonadota; class Alphaproteobacteria; order Rhizobiales; family Hyphomicrobiaceae; genus JAKFWF01. Next base: position 119,920 of record CAVTAL010000019.1, on the reverse strand, counting down.
GAAGCCGAGTGATCGGCCGGCATCGATGAAGTCGCGCTCGCGCATGGCGAGCGTCGAGCCACGCGCCAGCCGGATGAACGCCGGCACGGCGGTGACCGCAATCGCAATGATGATGTTGGTCAGGCTCGCGCCCAGCACCGCGACCAACAGCAGGCCCATCACGAGTTGCGGGAATGACAGCAGCACATCGGTCACCATGGTGATGACACGATCGATCGTGCCACCGAAATAGCCGGCGACGATGCCGATGACGGTGCCGAGCAGCATCGCCATCAGTGTCGCGACGACGCCGACCCACAGTGAGATCCGCGCGCCATAGACGATGCGCGAGAACACATCGCGACCGAATGAATCGAAGCCGAACCAGTGCTTCGCAGACGGATCGGCGAGCTGAGTTCCGAGCATTTGCTTGTTGGGGTCGAACGGCGCCACCCACGGCGCGAACACCGCCATGGTGACAAGCGTCAGACAGATCGCGAGGCCGAGCAGGATCGAGACGTTGCCGCGGGCGCGGGTCCAGGTCGAAACACGGGCCGGCGTGGCGGCGGGAGAAGCGGCGCTCATGGCGTTTTCACCCGTGGATCGACGAGGCCGTAGACAAGATCGGTGATGACGTTGGCGATCACGATGGCAAAGGCAAACACCACCATCATGCCCTGCAGTGTGGCGTAGTCGCGGGTATTGAGCGCATTGACGATGATCTTGCCAAGGCCGGGCCTGGAGAACACGATCTCGGTCAGCACCGAGTTGCCGATCAGCACGCCGAGATTGAGGCCGATGATGGTGACGACAGGGATCAGCACATTGCGCAGCGCGTGCCGCCACACCACCATGCGCGCCGGCACGCCCTTGGCGCGGGCGGTGCGTACATAGTCCTCGCCGAGCGCGGTCAACATGCCCGAGCGCGTGACGCGGGTGACATAGGCGATCATGATCACGCCGAGGTTGATCGCCGGCAGTGCCAATGCGCGCAAGTGCTCGTAGAGCGTCGCCGATTTCGGTGCCGAGATCACCGGGAACCAGCGGTACTGGATCGCGAACAGGACGAGCAGCAACACACCCGACACGAATGCCGGAAACGACAGGCCGATCAGCGATACGATGCGCGCCAGCCAATCGGCGAGGCCGTTGCGCTTCATCGCCGCCATGACGCCCAGCGGCACGCCGCCGACAATGCCGATAACGAGGCTCGCGAGCGTCAGCTCGATGGTGTACGGCAGCACCGACAGCATGTCGGTCATCACCGGCCGGTTGGTCGTCAGTGAACGGCCGAGATCGCCCTGTGCGATGCCGATCAGATACTCGAAGTATTGCACCGGCAGCGGCTTGTTGAGGCCGAGGCGTTCGCGCATGGCGGCCAGCGCATCGGGGCTCGCCTGATCGCCAAGCACCACCAGCGCCGGATCGCCTGGCACGATGCGCACCAGAAAGAACACGAGCGTCAGCACCGCCAGCAGCGTCGGGATTGCAAACAGCAGTCGCTTGGCGATGAACTGGAGCATGGGGGAGAGGGTTTCGGTTGGTGGTCGATGCAGAGCGCGCGATCGTCCCCTCTCCCCCTAGCGCTCCTTGCGCGTAGGGGGAGAGGGTTAGGGTGAGGGGCGGCCACTTGCGCTAGCGTCGATTAGCGCTATGTAGAAGGTGCCTGGCGCTCTCAGCCCTCGGCCAGCCGCTCAACTCCTCGCGCGAATGGCGGGGGAGAGGGCATTCACCCCTTCTTATCCGTCAACTCCGTGATCACCGGACCCAACTGCAACGCGCCTTCGAACTTGTATCCGTAGTCGACGGCGGGGCTGCGGGCCCACACTTGCAGCGCTTCGAACAGCGGCACGGCGCAAACCGCTTCCGCGATCTTCTTCTGAGCCGCCGCCCACAGTTCCTTCTGCTTCACCGGATCGGCCGACACGCGCGCGTCTTCGATCTCCTTGTCGGCGACATCGCAGTGCGAGAAGTTCGTCACCGCCGTCGGCTTCAGCACGATCGACTTCGAGTGGAAGAACTGCGTCAGGTAAACGTCGGCGACGGGGAAGCGGGCAGCTGCGTAATAGACGCCCTGCGACAGATCCTTGCGGATGTTGGCATGGAAGGTCTGGTGGTCGACGACCTCAAGCTGCATGTCGATGCCAGCTTCCTTCAGCTGCGCCTGCACCACCTGCATCGAAGACAACATCGTCGGCAGCTGGGTCTGGATCACCTTGAACTTGATGCCGTCCTTGTAGCCGGCTTCCGCCAGCAACGCCTTGGCCTTGGCGATATCGCGCTTCTCCATCGGCATGGCCGCGACCTGGCCGAGATAACCGATCGGCACCATCGACTGGGCGGCGGTCGCGACTGACTTGCCCTTGTGGGCGGCGAGGCCGTCTGGGTCGACGGCGTAGGCGATGGCGCGGCGCACGCGGACATCGTCGAGCGGCTTCTGCTTCATGTTGAGGCTGAGCATGCCGAGTTCGCCCGGAGGCACGGCATCGACGACGACGCCGGCCTTCTTCTTCATGCGGTCGACCCACAGCTGGTCCTGACGGCCATAAAGCAGGTCGAGTTCGCCTGACTCGAAGGCCAAGTCGCGCGAGCTGTCGGAGGGAATGAAGCGATAGACAATCTTGTCGATCTTCGGCTTGCCACGGAAGTAGCCGGCGTGGCCGACGAGGGTGACGCTTTCGTTCGGCTTGTAGCCTTCGAACGCGAATGGGCCGGTGCCGATCGGCTGGATGCGGAAGTTGTCGCCGCGTTCCTCGACCGCCTTCTTCGAGACGATGTTGCCGCCATGATAGTTGGCGACAATGCCGAGCAGCGACGGGATCGGGCTCTTCAGCGTGATCTTGACGGTCAGCGGATCGACCGCCTCGATCTTGTCGACGCTGGCGTAATCGGCCGAGAACGACGAGGTCTTGGAGCTACCCGCGCGCTGCAGCGAGAACACCACGTCATCGGCGGTCAGTTCGCCATAGTTGCCGTGGAACTTGACGCCCTTGCGCAGGTTGAACGTCCAGACAAGCTTGTCGGCGGACGCGGTCCACTTCTCGGCCAGATCGGGTTCGATGTCTTCGAGCTTGGCCGAGCCCGGCTTCAGGCGCACGAGGCCGTTGAAGATCCAGGAGACGACCGGCTTGTCCTGCGTCGTCGCCGCCTTGTGCGGATCGAGCTGGCCGACGTCGGCGGCAGCCATGCCGATGTTCAAGGTCTTCTGGGCAAGCGCGCTGCCGGCGGCCAACAGCGACAGTACCGCCGCGGAAGCCAGCAATTTAAGGCATCTCATTTTACTCTCTCCTGGATCATGAGCATTGAATGCCAGCATGCCCGAAGGTCGCGGCGTTTGTCACGCGGCATCGGACGTTTGATTAAAGCGGTCGGCGCGGAAGGCGTCGATCGGCGTCGAAGCCTCGCCTTTGAGCGCCAGTTCGGCCAGCACCTCGCCCATGACCGGACCCAGCTGGAAGCCGGCGCCGGAGAAGCCGAAGGCGTGGATCAACCCCGCCGTCGTGGGCGAATGCCCGATTACCGGCAACTTGTCCGGAGTCTCGCCGTCGATGCCTGACCAGCTGCGAATGACGAGGGCATCGCGAAACGCCGGCACTAGATCGAGCAACTTCGGCACGGCTGCGAGTGTCACTGGCGTGCTCGGCCGCGAGCGCCATTGCTCCCAGTCGCCGAAGCCGCGGCCGCCGCCGAAGATGACGTTGCCGCGCGGGATCTGCCGTCGCGTAGACATCGCCGCCGCAGACCCCGGTCGATTGCACCAGTAGGTAGGGCAGCGGCTCGGTGACGATCATGTTCGGCAGCATCGCCTTGAGCGGCACCACGTCACCGAACAGTGCTGCAATCTTGGCAGCGCCCATGCCGGCGGTGTTGATCAGTTGCTTCGACACCACCTTCAGCGCGCCGGCCTCGATCTCGAAGCCGCGCTTCGGTGCGGCGCGCGGCGGTCACCGCCGTCTGCTCGCGCACATCGACACCAAGGCGGCGGGCGAGACGGGCATAGGCCGGCGCCACCACGCGCGGATTGGCCTGCCCATCCATGGCGGCAAGCGAGGCGCCGATCACTTTCTCGCCGAACCAGGGATATTGAGCGCGGATGGCGTTGCGGCCGATCATCTGCAGCTCAAGGCCATGCTCGCGGGCGATCGCCGGCATAGGCTTCGAGCTCGGCCATGTCGGCGTCGGTGCGGGCGAGCTTCAAATGCCCGGTGGCGGCGAATTCGGTGTCTTCGCCGAGAAGCTCGTTAAGCGAGCCCCAGATCTCGCGCGAGCGCCGCGCCAATGCCAGTTCGACCGGATTGCGGCCCTGCTGGCGCACGCCGCCGAAATTGACACCGGAGGCCGCCGCCCCGCAGCGGTCGCGTTCGACCAGTACGACGGACATGCCGGCGCGTCGCAAATGCACGGCCGCCGCGCAACCGGCGGTGCCGCCGCCGACGATCGCCACGTCGCATTCGACCGCCGCGCTCATGTCGGCTCCTTGACGTTGAGCGCGGCAGTAAGCGGCAGCGGCTTCACTGGCGCCTGGGCGCGCTGGCGGCCGGCCACAACTATATCGCCGCCATTGGCGCGGGCCAGCAGTTCGGCGCCAACGTGCGCGCACATCCGTCCCTGGCAGCGTCCCATGCCGTTGCGGGTGAAGGCCTTCATCCGGTTGACCTCGGTCGGCCCGCGCGACTTGATCGTATCGCGCAGCGCACCGGCGGTGACGCCTTCGCAGCGGCACACGATGGTGTCGTCGGTCAGCGCATCGAGCATGTGGCCGGGAAACGGGTAGGCAGCTTCCAGCGCCCGACGGAAACGCGCCTGCCGCGCCAATCGGCGATCAAGAACGCGGATGCGGCCCTCGTCGACCGCGCCGCCGATATCGGCCAGCACCGCGAACGCGACCCGTTCGCCGGCAAGTTCGGCTGCGTCCGCACCACCGATCGCGGCACCATCACCGGCCAAATAGATACCGGCAACACTGGAACGCCCGGCGATGTCGCGCTCTGGCTGCCACTGCCTTGTCAACTGATCGAAGGCGAAGCGGCAACCAGCGAGGTCGGCCAGTTGCGCCTCGCAGCGCAAACCGAACGACGCACCGATGCCGTCGCAGTCGATGTTGTGCTCGCGGCCATCGGCGGCAGTATAGGCGAGGCCGGTGACGCGTGTTTTGCCCAGCGCCCGGATGGCGCGAATGCCAGACCGGATGCCAACGCCGCCAAACCGCCCCTTGAGCAGATAGAGCGCACCTTTGGCAGCTGTCGTAGGCTCGGCCAGCAGGCCGCGCCAGGCCGTAAACTTCGTCGCCAAAGGCGTCATGTCGAGCGCCACCACCGGCTTGATGCCGGCCGCCATATACTGCGTAACGATCAACGGCAGCAGTGGCCCGGCGCCGATCAGGGCCACCCGCCGGCCAATCGCTACACCTTGCGACTTCAAAGCGATCTGCGCCGCGCCGAGCGTGAATACGCCCGGCAGCGTCCAACCGGGAAACGGCAGCGCGCGATCAACGGCGCCGGTGGCGAGGATGACGCGATCAACCGTCACCGACGTGACAGCGTCGTCCTGCATCAGATCGAGTTTGAACCGGCCTTCGTCGCGCGCGATGTTCCACACCAGCGTTCGCGGCCGATAGTCGAGCTTGTCGCCGAGCGCTGGCACGATGGCCTGCACCGACGCCGCCTTCGCTGCTTCGAGGCCGTAGATCTCAGCCCCGGGGCGCTCGGCGCCGACTGGTGGCTGGCGATAGATCTGGCCGCCGCTCTTCATCGCTTCGTCGATCAGGATCGGCCTGATGCCCCGGCGTGCAAGCGCCTCGGCGGCGCGAACTCCGGCCGGACCGGCACCAATGATGGCAACGCGCACGGCCTCAGACATGGCGCGGACCTGCCGTCACCACGTCCATGCCCTCGGCAACGAGCGTCGAGCAGGCGCGCAACCGGCCGCCATCGGCCAGCCTGACCCAGCAATCCTGACAGGCGCCCATCAGGCAAAAGCCGGCGCGATCGCCATCGCCGAACTCGAATTTGCGCAGTCGCGCGCCGTTGAGCAGGATCGCGGTTAGCAGTGTGTCGCCAGCCTTTGCTTCGGCGGCGCGGCCATCGATCGAGAAGCGGATGGTCGCGCCGATGCGCGGTTTGACCCGTTGGAGAAGTGCGGCGGATTGATCGGAACTCATCAGACGGTGTGCTCATAGCGGCAGTTGACGAGCAGTTCGGCGATGCTCGCGGTATTCGGCAACTCTATGACGGTGGCGGCCAGGATGGCGAGGTCCTTTGGATCGATCATTTCGTCGCGCGGCATCTCGATCGCCCCGGCGGTGAGGTCGGTGGCGACGAAGCCGGGGCACAACGCGGTGGCGCGGATGCCATGTTCGAAGCCGGCGCGGCGCACGGCGTGGGTCAGTGCCACCAGCGCGTGCTTGGTCATTTGATACCCGGCGTTGAGGCCATAAACGCGCTTGCCCGACAGTGACGCAACGTTGATCACCCTGCCCCGGCCGCTGGCCTTCAGATGCGGCAGCGCCGCCTGGATCAACCGGAACGGCGCCTTGACGTTGATCTCGAAGATTTCGTCGAGGTCGTCGTCGGTACCTTCTTCCAGCGTGATCTTTGGGGCGATGCCGGCGTTATTGACGAGGCTGTCGATGCGCCCGAAGGTCTCCATCGTCGACTGCCACCCAGGCCTTGTGCGAGGCCCGATCGGCCGCGTCGTAGGCCTGGACCAGACAGCCCCCCGGCGCATTGCGGAGGTCCTCCGGCACCGTCGATGGTCGGCGCACGCCGAGCGACAGCGTGTGTCCCCGACTTCCGAGTTCGCGCGCAATGGCCAAGCCGATGCCGCGCGACGCGCCCGATATCATTGCCACCCGCATCGTCACAGCAAACCACCCCGGCTCGTCACCAACGGCGCAACACCGGCCTTGGCCGCCTCGGCATTGAGGATCTCGACCTCATTCGGCGCATAGGGAATGCCCGACGCCTGCCGACGCGCCATCTCGCGCGCTTCCGGCTCTCCCGGCAACAGGATTTCGTCGAAGCCCGCCGCCCTGGGCGCCGCGCGGATGCGCTCGAACAGCGTGTCCATGCGGGCCTTGTAGTCCGCCTCCGTCACGAACAAGTCGGGCTTCATGGCAAGGAAGAAGTGGCCGACGTTCTGCGACCGGTCGAGCACCTTCTGCTGGTCGCCGACGTCGCCGCCGAAGGCCGAGCCCGAGAACACGCCGGCGAAGATGTCCATCATAATGGCGAGGCCAGATCCCTTCGCGCCGCCGATCGGCAGCACCACGCCGCCGAGGGCCGCGGTCGGATCGGTGGTCGGCCGGCCTTCGGCGTCGAGCGCGAGCCCAAGCGGTATCTTCTCGCCCCGCCGTTCGGCCTTGCGGATCTTGCCGCGAGCAGCGACCGAAGGCGCCATGTCGAGCACGAAGGCCGGCAGCTTGCCACCAGGCGCGCCGGCAGCGAACGGACTGGTGCCGAGCAGCGCATCGCGCCCGCCCCATGGCGGCATGGCGGGCGAGGCGTTGGAGAACACCATGCTCATCATGCCGGCTTCGATGGCCTGCAGGACATAGGTGGCTGCCATGCCGAAATGCGTTGAACGACGAACTGAGACGATGCCGATGCCGTAGGTTTGCGCGGTGGCGATGGCATCAGCCATGGCATGCGTCGCCGTCACGTAGCCCAAACCGTTTTGGCCATCGAGCGCGCCGACGACCGGCGTCTTGCGCTCGACGACGAGGTGCGGCTTGGGATCGACGAGGCCTCGCCGCACGCGGTCGAGATACACCGGCAGCCGCATCAGACCGTGCGTATCGACGCCGCGCAGATCGGCCAGCACCAGGCATCTGGCAACCGTCGCCGCGTCATCCGGCGGCACACCGAGCGATGCGACGAGGCGCCGGGCGAACGCTTCAGCGTCGGTGGCGGTGGCGTATACGAACGTACTCGAAGGGGAATTGGCCATGGAACGAACCTACCTCGCGCGGCGGCAATCGGCTTGCAGTCGAGCATTGCAGGCCGGGAGGTCGCAGGCAATCCTTGGCCACCCATCGTTCATGATATCGGCTGCGATGCGCGCAAGGCTATGGCACCAACGCTCAGCGTCTGTCATTGTCCCGCCCGAACCCGCAACAGATGGGTTGATTCACTTATTTCCGGAGGAGACCAGAATGAAACGCAGAACCGTACTGCAAGGCCTCGGCGCAACCGTTGCCGGCGCCATCGCCAGCCCCACCATCCTGCGCGCCCAGGCGCCGCTCACCCTCAACGGTGCATCCCAGTTCAACGATGACCACGCCTTCACCAAGGGCCTGACCCGGTTCGGCGAGCTTGTCACCAAGTACTACGGCAAGCCGGTCAACTTCGTCTTGCACAAGAATTCATCACTCGGCCTCGAGAAGCAGTATTTCGAGTACATGTCGCAGGGCAAGGCCGTCGACTTCGCAATCGTCTCACCGGCACACATGTCGACGTTCTCGAAGGCAGCCCCCTTCATCGACGCGCCTTTCGTGTTCAAGGGTATCGAGCACATGAACAAGGTGGTCGAGAAGAACCTCCTCAAACAGATCGCCGACGAGATCTCGACCAAGGCCGAGGTCAGCCTGATCGGCTACGCTGGCGGCGGCATCCGCAACATCTTCGCCAATAAACCGTGCAAGAACCTGGCCGAGCTCAAGGGTCTCAAGGTGCGCGTGCAGGGTGCGCCGATCTGGTCGAAGACCTTCGCGGCGATCGGCATGAGCCCGACCGTCATCGCCTATAACGAAGTCTACAACGCCATCCAGAACGGCGTGATCGCGGCCGGCGAGAACGAAGCCGCTGGCGTCGAGGCGATGAAATTCTACGAAGTCGCTCCGCATCTCAACCTGACGCAGCACGCGGTCTCGATCCGGCCGATCTGCTTCTCGAACAAAACCTTCAAGACGCTGCCGAAGGATCTCCAGGACGCGATCGTCAAGGCTGGCATTGAAGCCGGCGACTTCGCCCGGAAGCTTGAATCAAGCGAAGAAGTGATCAAGCTCGACGCCCTCGAAAAGGCCGGCAAGCTGAAGCGCGTGCCGTTCGAGGAACGCGACGCGATGAAGAAGCTCACCGACCCGGTGATGGCGACCTACGCCAAGGAAATCGGTGCCGAGGACATCTTCGCCAAGATCAGCGCCGCTTAAACTTCGGGCCGAAACACTTGGGGGCCGTGGCTGACGATGGTCAGCCACGGCCCCTGGTTTGCTTGTCACAGGCCAGCTTTGCTCGTCACAGGGAAGACAGATGGAAAATGCCGCGGTCAAACCGCCCAATCTCTGGCGGCGCTTCACCGCCGCCTACGCTCAGCTGCTCGAAATGCTGCTGGTCACCTGCGTCGGCATCATCATCATACCGGTCACGCTGCAAATCATCTCGCGCTACACGGCGCTGATCCCCTCGTACATATGGACGGAGGAACTAGCGCGCTTCCTGTTCATCTGGACCATCATGATTGGCGCCATGGTCGGCGTCCGCGACGCCACCCACTTCGAGGTTGACGTCTGGCCGGATCTGCCGCGCCGCGCCGAAGCCCTGGTGCGCATTCTCGCACGTTTCGGCATCCTGGCGATGGCGCTGGTGTTCGTCTGGTCCGGCATCGAATTTACGAGGTTCGCCTGGAACCGGACATCGGAGCTGGCCGATCTGCCGCTATGGCTGATCCACATCGCCTGGCCGATTGCCGGCTTCACCTGGATTGCTTTTGCCGGCGAGCAGGTCATCGACGAAACACGCATTTTGCTTGGGGGCAAGGCGCAATGAGCGGCAACGTACTTTCGGCCGGTCAGGCGGCGATGATCCTGTTCGGCGTATTCGTCGGACTGCTCGTCCTGCGCGTGCCCGTCGCCTTCTCGCTCGGTCTCGCCTGCCTGCCGATCCTGCTGATCGAACCGCGTCTGTCGATGATGACGCTCGCGCAGGAAACGTTCAATGCCTACAACTCCTTTATCTTGTTGTCGGTGCCATTCTTCCTGCTGACCGCCAACCTGATGAGCATCGGCGGCATCACCGACAGATTGGTCAATCTGTCGAAGGCGCTGGTCGGTCACTGGCCGGGCTCCCTAGCCCAGATCAACGTCGTCCTCTCGGTGTTCTTCGCCGGCATTTCGGGTTCGGCCACCGCTGACGCCGCCAGCCAGTCCAAAATCTTCATCGATGCGCAGACAAAGGAAGGCTACGACCTCTCTTTCTCGATCGCCATTACAGCGGTGTCGGCGGTGCTGGCGGTCATCATCCCGCCGTCGATCTTGATGATCGTGTGGGGCGGATTGATCTCGACCTCGATCGGCGCCATGTATCTCGCTGGCGTCGTGCCCGGCCTGCTGATCGCCGGTGCCCAGATGGCAACCGTGCACATCTACGCCACCCGGCGCGGCTATCCGACCTACGTGAAATCGACTTGGCTCGAGATGCGCTGCGCGGCATGGAAATCGCTGCCCGCCCTGATGACACCGTTCTTGATTGTCGGCGGTATCCTGCTCGGCTGGTTCACGCCAACGGAATCGGCCTGCGTCGCGGTGCTGTACTCGATCGCGCTGTCGTCGTTCGTCTACAAGGAGATGGGGCCGAAGGAGTTGTATCGAACCCTGCTCGACACCGGCAAACTCGCTGGCGTCGCGCTATTCTGCATCGGCACGGCGAGTGCGTTTGGCTGGTTGCTGGCGTTCTACCGGATCCCGCAGGAGCTGCTGGCGAACGTGTCGACTTGGGGCATGGGGCCAATCGGCGCCGGCTTCTTCATCGCCTTCTGCTTCCTGGTGGTCGGCTGCTTCCTCGACGCCATCCCGGCGATCATCATTGTCGGTACGGTTCTGGAACCTCTGGCCCGTTCGGTCGACCTGCACCCCGTGCAGTTCGCGATCATCTCGATCGTGTCACTGGCCTTCGGTTTGGTGACGCCTCCCTACGGCATGTGCCTGATGGTGGCCTGCGCGGTCGCTGGCGTCCGACTGCGATACGCACTCAAGGACACCTTCATCATGCTGGTGCCGATGCTGTTCGTCCTGATCGCGCTGATCATCTGGCCGGAAGTGTGCCTGTTCCTGCCGCGTCTGCTGGTGCCGGAAATGCTGAAGTAGCGCGGCGACGCTGAAACAAAAAAGCGCCGAGTGGGATGACCTCCCACTCGGCGCTTTTCGTTTCCGTCGTCGACCTTCAACCGGCTTTCCTAGCCTTCGCCCGTTCGTACAGCGGCATCACGTCCTTGAGGTTCGCCTTGATGGTCGAGATGCGCGTGGTGCCCGACGGATGGGTCGACATGAACTCCATTGGCCCGCCCTTGGCGGCGGCACTCATCTTCTCCCATAGCGCGACACCAGAGGTCGGGTTGTAGCCAGCCCGCGCGGCCAGTTCCATGCCGATCAGGTCGGCCTCGGTCTCGTCGCCGCGTGAGAACTTCAGCCCCAACAGGCCGCCGCCCATGCGCGCGATTTCGCCGGCATTGCCGCCGACCAGCACCGCCACCGCCATGGTGCCGATGTTGGTCAGAGTCGACTTCGCCGCGCGCGCCCGTGAGTGCTCGCGTAGCGCATGCGCGATCTCGTGGCCCATCACCATGGCGACCTCGTCATCCGACAGCTGCAGCTTCTGCAGGATGCCGGTGAAAAACGCGATCTTCCCACCCGGCATGCAGAAGGCGTTGATCTGCTGCGAGTTGACGACGTTGACTTCCCACTTCCACTGCCGCGCCCGCTCGTTGAACTTGTAGGCATGCGGCAACAGGTCCTGGAAGATCTTGCGCAGCCGCACCGTCTGCGGGTGGTCGTTGGGTAACAGCGCGCGCTTCTGCATCGCCTGCTGGGTTAGCTGCGCATACTGCCGCTCGCCGACCTGCTCCATCTTCTCGGCTGACGCCAGCGACCGGATGGCGCGGCCGACGATGCCGATATTCTTGATCTTGACGCCCTCGGTATCGGGCTGTTGCGACGCGGCGGGAGCTGCCACCGCGATCGCAACCGCGACAAATGCCATCGGCAATGCACTGCGCAAACGCATGGAATTGAGGTCTCCCGCCCGTTGCTGGTTCGTCCGTCGCTGGTTCGAATGCAGATATAGCGATTGGCAGGCCTGACGCAAAGGGCATCGCCGCTGATCCTGTTGCCGCCACATGCGTAAGCTGTTGTAGAATGCGGGTGCGAGCGAGGATCGGCAATGGCGGACGAGCAGGCAGCGGAATTGAGGGTCGAGCCGGGCTTGGCCGCGATCGAGGCATCAGCCTGGGATGCCTGCGCCAATCCCGATCCCGCCACCTTCAACCCGTTCGTGGCGCACGCATTCTTGATGGCCTTGGAAGACTCCAAATGCGTCGGCGGCCGCTCCGGCTGGACGCCGCAGCATCTCACCATCGCTGATCCCAAGGGTGGCCTCGCCGCCTGCATGCCGACCTACGTCAAGACGCACAGTCAGGGCGAATACGTGTTTGACCATGGCTGGGCCGAGGCTTATGGCCGCGCTGGCGGGCAGTATTATCCCAAGCTCCAGGTGGCGGTGCCGTTCTCGCCTGTGCCGGGACCGCGCCTGCTGGTCAAGCCCGGCCCGAACGCCGATCAGACTGCCCGTTTGCTGGCGATGGGCGCGATCGAACTCGCAAGGCGGCTTGAACTGTCGTCGGTGCACGTCACCTTCGCGCAAGAGGCCGAGTGGGACCTGCTCGCGGCCCAAGGTTATCTCAAACGCACCGACCAGCAATTCCACTGGCTGAACCAGGGCTACGCGACGTTCGACGATTTCCTCGCCAGCCTATCGTCACGCAAGCGCAAGGCGATCCGCAAGGAGCGATCCCAGGCGGTCAGCGCCGGGCTCGAAATCGTCCACTTGCAGGGCGCCGAGATCGCGCAAGCGCACTGGGATGCGTTCTTCGAGTTCTACCTTGATACCGGCAGCCGCAAGTGGGGCCGGCCGTACCTCAATCGGAAATTCTTTTCATTGCTCGGCGCGGCGATGGCCGACCGCTGCCTGCTGATCTTCGCCATGCGCGACGGTCATCCGGTGGCGGGCGCCTTGAACTTGATTGGCGGCGACTGCCTCTATGGTCGCTACTGGGGGGCGAGCGAACAGCACCCGTGCCTGCACTTCGAGGTCTGCTATTATCAGGCGATCGAATACGCCATCCGCCACAACCTCGCCCGCGTCGAGGCTGGCGCCCAGGGCGAGCACAAACTGGCGCGCGGCTACCTGCCAGCCGCCACCTACTCCGCCCACTGGATCGCCGATCCGGCGCTGCGCCGCGCCGTCGCCCGCTATCTCGATGAAGAACGCCGCGCCGTCGAGGAGCACCGCGAAATGCTGGCCGAGTACGGCCCCTACCGGAAGGTGGTGGAGGAGCAGGATTGAAGGGGGAAGGAGTGGAATTCCAGTCTAGGCAATCAAACCGAACTGCCGTGGGGCAAGTCTCCGGATGCCAGTCGTGGGCGTGTCGCATTTGGCCGGAAACACAGGTGGAGGAACCCAGTCGGATACAATACGGCCTTCATCGCTCAGGTCGACTGGTGCTAGGATCAGACACCGACTGATGACCGGAGATTGGTCCGATGGAAGACGAGGACTTTGAAATCGAGGTGTCGCCGCTTTGCCGTTCCGTGGAACGCGAGGGTGCAAGCGTCGAAATTCACATCTATCGTGGTGGCGAAGAAGAAAGCTGGGTCTTGGAAATCGTCGATCAGCAGGGCACGTCGACGGTCTGGGACGACAGGTTTACCACCGACAAGGCGGCCCTGCAGGAGGCGCTTTCGGCGCTCGAACTGGAAGGGATCGGTCCATTTCTGACCGCCGACGAGCCCAAGCGACTGCACTGACGGTCAAACGAAAAAGGCCGCCCCACGAGGGGACGGCCAAACTCGCGTGCCGAACTGCCGGCACGCATCCAGGTCAGGCGGCCTGGATGTTGTTCACCGAAATCTTGCCTGAACGGCTGTCGGCCGCGGTATCGAACGATACCTTCTGGCCTTCCGACAAGGCGCGCATGCCAGCGCGCTCAAGCGCCGTGGCGTGAACGAACACGTCCTTGCTGCCGTCTTCAGGCTGGATGAAGCCGTAGCCCTTTTGGTCGTTGTAGAACTTAACGGTGCCGATTTGCATGACATTTCCAATTCTGTGATGGGACTAAGTGCGGGCGGACGCTTGCGCGCCACCGCGTTTTTGGTCGGATTTTGGAGATTTTCGGTGCCTTGACCCAGCGCGCTGGGGACGACGTCCTGATTATCTGGTCAAAAAACGATCCCCACCTTTACGCTCATGCCCTCGATTGCGCAAGATAACGGCTGATGTTTGCCATCGCTGACTGTGACCACAAACACTGGAGGCCGACTTGCCTCAAAGTTTGCCACTTTTCGAGCCCCCCGTGCGATACTGCACATGTTCCGCGTCATCGAGGGCACGCTTCGGAAGTGGCTTTCCGGGACAATTGCCGATTTGGACCATCACATTGTAACTACTCATTATTCGCCAAATCGACAGTTGTCCCCTCCAACTGTCGCTACGTCTTCGTGCAGGTATTTGAGAAGGGCTGCCCCGATTTCTCCCGGTGCAGCCGCGGCTGTCCGGCATGGTCTCGGCCAGAAACCTCCCTCCGCGCGTCAGCGACATGCACCGCGTGTGGTTTCCCCGCGGCGCCTCTGCTCGAACTTCAGGTGCCGCGGCCAGCGCCAGCGCGGCTGCCGCATGGTGCATCAAAGAATTCGCACCGGACAGCCGTGCGCTGGTCACCTCGATGACAGCCGTCGTGTGTTTGCCCATGTGCCAGCATTGAACAGCCCTTCCACACGATTGCGCGGCAGCGTGTTTGCTGTTAGCGCGGGCTCTTGGAACGGAGCAATCGGCCGATACCGGCCCATCACGGGGGGAGCCGTCCTGGAGCCTGAGTGTCCCATTGCCGTGGTGATCCCGGCCTATCGCGCCGCGGCGTCGATCCTCGGCGTCATTGCGGCGATCGGGCCGGAGGTTGAGCTGATCGTCGTCGTCGACGATGCATGCCCGGAGAAGACCTGGGAAGTCGTGGCTGGCTGCACCGATGCGCGCGTCGTACTGCTGCGCCATGACGTCAATCAGGGCGTCGGCGGGGCCTTTCTGACCGGCATGGCCGAGGCCCTGCGACGGCGCGCGCGGATCATCGTCAAGGTCGATGCCGACGGCCAGATGGACACCAGCCTGATCCCGTCGCTGGTACGCCCGATCGCAGACGGCCGCGCCGACTACGTCAAGGGCAACCGGTTCTATTTCCTGTCCAATGCGCGCGCGATGCCGCGCCTGCGGCTGTTTGGCAACCTGGCGCTGTCGTTCCTGACCAAGCTGTCGACCGGCTACTGGGACGTGATGGACCCGACCAACGGCTTCATCGCGATCCACCGTTCGATCGGCGAGCTGCTGGACCCCGCCCGCATCAACAAGCGCTTCTTTTTCGAAAGCGACCTGCTGTTTCACCTGGGGCTGTTGCGCGCCAAGGTGATCGACCTGCCGATCCGGGCGATCTACGGCGACGAGACGAGCAATCTCACCATCAGCAGGATCCTCGGCCCATTCCTGCGCGGACATGCCCGCAACACCTGCCTGCGCGTTCTCTACCGCTACTTCATCCGTGATTTCTCGATGGGATCGATCGAACTCGCGTCCGGGCTGGTGCTGACCCTGTTCGGAATTCTGTTCGGCGTCTATTCGTGGATCGCAAGCGCCACGAGCGGCGTCGCGGCGACGACGGGCACGGTGATGCTGGCGGCGGTGCCGCTGCTGCTGGGTTTCCAGCTGCTGCTCGCCTTCCTCAACTACGACATCGCCATGTCGCCGCGCGAGCCGCTGCACCCGATGCTCGGCGGCGCGCGCGAGCCGCAGGGAACGGTGGCGGCAGCGACGCCCATAAGTGATCAGCAAGGACGATCCGACCTTGTCCAGTCTTAGAGCACTGCTGGTGGCGCTGATATCGGCGCTGACAAGGTCGCGTGTTGGTCTGTTGCTGACGACGGCTGGCGGGCGGCTGATTTCGACGAGTTGCCGCGCTTGAGCCAAGGCTCTTGCTGCTGGCCGTGTTGGCAGGTTCGGTGATGACCACTTGTCTGCCAACCCGGCCAATCTTCTATCAGCAGTCACGGATTGACATCGAGGCGATCGGTACGCGCAATCCCATGGCCCGCGCATCGGAAGTCTGGATCTTGAGCATTGGCACGGCCAGGCGCTCACAGCCTCTGATGGGTTGGCAAGGGTCCCGCGCGGGTGGGAGAAGCGCGGCGAGGCCATAATCTCCTACCAATCGCAACCAGCAACTTTTACGTGGACCGGGCTCCTCGAGCCCAGTGCGCGATTGGCTTTCGTCACGCATAATCATTCAGGCAATGTTCGCGTGACCGCAAATGGCACCACAACTGATTACGATCTTTATGCCGAGGTAAATGACCGCAAGGAGATCGAGCTTTCCAAGTCGGCTGGTGATGTCGTGGTGTTCGATAAATTGCGGTTTGTCGAATTTCTTGTCACTTGGGCATTACTGGTTGCGTTTTGCGTCGGGCTGGTAACCGCCGCCAAACACACAGCCACCACAATTGATCTACAATTTCGCTCCCCATCGTCGGTGCCATTCCCACCGGGGCAACGGCGCCAAGGCCTGCTGCTCGCCGCACCGTCAATCATCGTCTACTTCCTGGCGCTGCTCGCATTCTGGCCCGGACAGATGTCACCGGATTCGATTGAGGAATGGCGAGCGGCAACAGCCGGCGAGCTCAGCGACAGTCATACCGCACTGCACGCGGCATTCGTGTGGTCCGTGGTGCGCATTTGGCCTTCGCCGGCGCTCGCCGTCGGCATCCAAGCCTTGCTCCTTGGTCTGGCAATTGGGTTCACCTTGGCGGAGCTTCGCAACTGGGGAGTATCCCTGAAGGCACTTCGTTCGGTGAGTTTCGCGGTCGCGCTATGGCCTGCGAACTACCTGATGGCAACGGTGCTGTGGAAGGATGTTCTGTTCGCCGGCGTCGCGGTCCTGCTGTTGATCGCTTGTCTGATCCTCGTGCGCACACGAGGAGCGGCATTGGCAAGCCGCAAGTTCGGTCTGTTCTTGGTGGTAGCCGTTCTCGGCGCCAGTCTTTCGCGGCACAACATGCTGCCGTTGGCCTTTGTCTTCCCCATTCTGCTAGCCACGTTGTACCGCAATCTGCCTTGGTCGAGATTGGCGTGCGTCGCCGCGCCGATGGTGCTTCTGCCGCTTGTTCTGAAGTTCGTGATCCTGCCCGTGTCCGGCATTCCGACGCTCGGCAACCACTATCGTGCCATCAACGCCATGCACGTCATCGGCGCTTACGCACGCGCCCATACCATTTCCGCCAAGGAAGATCTCGAATTGGTCGAAAGCGTGATGCCACTTTCGCTATGGGACAAGAAATACGACTGCGAAAGCGTCGTGCCATTATTCTTTGAAAAACAGACAAATCTCAATGCATTGGGTGCATCCTACACGAAATTCAACCGGCTTGCCCTGGCACTGATTTTCAGCGCGCCGGCGGTTTTCTTTGAGCATCAAGCGTGCGTGACCGGCATGTTGTGGAAGATGTTACCGCGCGGCCAGAACTATATTGGGCTTGTACCGATGGAGATCTCCCAAATGCCGGAGGCGACGGCACTTGGTCTTGTGTTTCAACCCAAGCTGCCAGGTTTGACGGCGACGGTGCGCCAGATTTTTGAGTTCACAACGAAGAGTTCACAGGTCTGGCTGTTCTGGCGTCCAGCGTTGCCACTGATCCTGATGTCGATCCTCGTGATCGCGCTGATGCTCTCAATGCGGCGGTGGGACGTGGGCCTGCTGGCATTGCCGGCATGGCTCAATACCGCTTCACTCGCGGTTTTGATCGGATCGCCCGATTTTCGCTACCAGTTTGCCGTGGTGATGATAGCCCTCCTCCTGCTCCCGCTCCTGCTGGTCAAGCCGCAGCGGTCGGACGGCACTTGAGCGCCTAGCGCGAAGCTCCGGCGGTCAGCCAGACGCCCACCGCGACGACGAGCGCGCCAGCCAGAAAGCGCGGCGATAGTGGCTCTTGGAAGAAGTACCGGGCGGCCAGCGGCACGATGACAAAGCCGGCCGCCATGAACATGTAGGCGTAGCTCAGCGGCACCGTCCGCAGGGCCACGATCCACACCAGCGTCGAACTGCCGTAGATGGCGAGCGCCGCCATCAGCATCAGCAGCGAGGTCCGATCGGCGACAATCTCGGCGAAGCTCGTCGATCGTCCGCTCAGTGCCTTGAACAGGATCTGGCCGGCGGCGAGCGCCAGCACGCAGTAGATGATCAGCAGGTGCGAAACCAACCAAGGCTTCATTTGACGATGTTCACGGCGAAGATGAGGTTCAGATCGCTCGACGGAATGCGCAGTGGCCACCACATCTCGTGACGGTTAGCGAAGTGGTGGCGGGTGATCGCGACGAGATTGGTGATCGAATTGATATGCTCGAGTGCCATGACATAGTCGTAGTCGATGTTACGCTTCCTGGCCGAGGCACGTGGTCCGAAATAGCGGCCGAGGCGCCACGCGATGCCCGGATCGCATGGCAGCACGATACTCAACGTACCGCCGGGCCGGACGACGCGGGCCCATTCCTGCAGCACCTCGTGCGGACGGGGCACGTGTTCGAGTACGTGGGTCGCGATCAGCCGGTCATAGCTGTTGTCGGCGACGTCGAGACGGGTGCAGTCGGCCTTCTGCAGTACGACGCGGCCGCGCGCGCGCGCGATCCGCTCGCGCGGGATATGTTGCAGCATCGCATCGCTGCCGTCGGTCATGACATATTCGTCGAAGCTGTGCCGGACGAACGACAGATGGATACCGGAGCCAGCGCCGACCTCGATCACCCGGCCGAAGTGCTGGTCGGGCCCGAACGCGTCCTCAACCAGCGCGTGGCTGCGGCGCAGCACCGAACCGGCGAGACCGGGACCGTAGTTCGCGTCCTCGTATGCCGCCGAAAGCTCGGCCGACCATAACGATTTTGAATCACCCGATGACATCGATCCCCCGTCCGGCGTCGCCGTGCCCTGCCATCGCTTGATACCACTCACAACTCAACCAATATGAGGCCAAACCACACGCTTTCTGGCAATACGCGCCCCGTCAGGGAAGGTAAAGCATGCAATGATCGCGATTGGCGATCGCTCACGCGCGGGAGCAAACACCGATCCAGCCCAAGCCCCCTTTCGCCATTCCCCTCCACGGCTTAGGTTGGCCCACTTGGGAACGCCGCTTGTGCCGGCACAATCCGCCCGGAGACCGCCGTGACCGATCTTGCTGCCCGCGTCTATAATCACACCTGGAAGATCGATCCGATCGTGCGCTCGGTGATCGACACCGACTTCTACAAGCTGTTGATGGCGCAGACGATTTTTCGACGGCTGTCGCGCACCCAGGTCACCTTCGGCATCATCAACCGGTCGGCGCACGTGCCGCTCGCCAAGCTGATCGACATCGGCGAGCTGCGCGAACAGCTCGACCACATCCGCTCGCTGAAGCTGACGCGCGGCGAAAGCACCTGGCTGCGCGGCAACACGTTCTACGGCAAGCGGCAGATGTTTTCGCCCGATTTCATGACCTGGCTTGAAGGCTTCCGCTTTCCCGCCTACCACCTCGAACGGCAGGGCGATCAGTACGAGCTGATCTTCGAAGGCTCTTGGATCGAAACCACGATGTGGGAGATCCCGGCGCTCGCGGTCATCATGGAGCTGCGCTCGCGTGCCGTCTTGCGCGGCCTCGGCAAGTTCGAGCTGCAGGTGCTCTATGCCCGCGCCATGACGCGGGTGTGGGAGAAGATCGAGCGCCTGCGCCGCCTCGAACGGCTCAGCATCGCCGACTTCGGCACCCGCCGGCGGCACGGCTTCCTGTGGCAGGACTGGTGCGTGCAGGCGATGCAGGAAGGGCTTGGCGGAGCATTCCTCGGCACCTCCAATTGCCTGATCGCCATGCGCCGCGAGGTCGAGGCGATCGGCACCAACGCGCACGAGTTGCCGATGGTCTATTCGGCGCTGGCCGATGACGATGCCTCGCTCGCCGCCGCCCCCTACAAGGTGCTCGCCGACTGGCAGGAGGACTACGAGGGCAATCTGCGCATCATCCTGCCCGATACCTACGGCACTGCGGGCTTCCTCGAGCGCGCCCCGGACTGGCTCGCCCAATGGACCGGCATTCGCATCGACAGCGGCGATCCGATCGAGGGTGGGGAGGCGGCGATCAAATGGTGGCAATCGCGCGGCCAGGACCCATCGAAGAAGCTCGCGATCTTCTCCGACGGGCTCGACGTCGAGACGATCGAGCAGATCCACCGACACTTCGCCGGCCGCCTCAAGACCGGCTTCGGCTGGGGCACTCTGCTCACCAACGATTTCCGCGGCCTTGCCCCGCACGGTGCCCTCGACCCGTTTTCGATCGTCTGCAAGGTCATCGCCGCCAACGGCCAACCGGCGGTCAAGCTGTCGGACAACCTCAACAAGGCGGTCGGACCGCGCGCCGCGATCGAGCGCTACAAGCGTGTGTTCGGCCATGCCGCCAGCAAGGCGGCGCCGCTGATGGTGTGAGTAGAACAGGTCTCAGCGATCGAGGAGTTCGGTAGGTCGTTGCGTACTTGCATTGCACTTGATGGAACATAGCAAGCATGCTATGTACGTATGATCGTGCCTTGGTTCATTGAATTTCACGAAGCGGCCAGAGTCGAGACGCTGCAATTGCCGCTCGACATGCAAGCCAGACTTCGAACGTTTGGCGAAGCTAGTCGCCGCGCACGGACTGCAGCGGTTGCCGCCAAAGACCGTCAAGCATATCGACGGCGACCTGTGGGAACTCAGGATCAAAGGCAAGGATGGCATCGCCCGCGCTTTCTACGTGACAAGGACTGGGCAGCGGGTGGTCATCGTGCGGGTGTTCGTGAAGAAGACCCAAAAGACGCCGCCGCGGGAAATTCGGTTGGCGCATCAGCGCGCCGGTGAGGTGTAAGATGAGCACGACCAAGACACGGAAGGCGAAGCTCGTTCCGGCTGCCGACGTATTTGCGGAATTCCGCAAGCAGCCCGGCTACCAGAACGCCTACGACGCGCTCGACGACGAGTTCGCGATCATGGAAGCGCTGATGAGAGCGCGAAGCGCGTCGCATCTTAGCCAGGCGGAAGTGGCGCGGCGGATGAAAACAACCCAGTCGGCGATCGCACGGCTCGAAGCTGGCGGTCACAGGGCGTCACTGGCGACACTGCGCAGCTACGCCCAGGCAACGGGTCATCGGTTGAAAGTCGTTCTGGAGCCGGAAACGAAGGGCCAGTCAACGATCCTCGCCGAGCGCCGGCAGCCAACGGGTTCTGGTCGAAATCGGTGACCGTCCCAGGAGACGATGCTTTCAGCTTGACTTGGATGCCTGGGTTTCGCTTTGTGACGGCAAAACAAGGTCTCCGTCCAACATCAACAGGTCCGTCATGCGAACATTTGCACTGGCGACGCTCGTCGCCCTGGTGGCCGCTGTTGCGGCGTCCGCCGCCAACGCCCAGACGACGGCGCCGGCGGCAGCCGTCCGCCGCAGCCGCAGAGCCCGCCGCCCAGGCCGCCACCTGCAAGAACACCGGCGATTTCAATCGCTGGCTCGACGGCTTCAAGAAGGACGCGATCGCGCAAGGCATGTCGGCCCGCACCCTCGCCACCGCCGCGCCCTACCTGACGCTCGACCAGAACATCATCTGGACCGATCGCGGCCAGCGCTTCTTCGCGCCAGAGCTTCCTCGAGTTCTCCGACAAGCTCGCCAACCGCAACCGCCAGCAGAACGGCATCGCCAAGGTGCAGCAGCACAAGGCGCTGTTCGCCCGCGCCGAGAAGGAATACGGCGTGCCGGCGGCGGTGATCACGGCGTTCTGGGCGCTGGAAAGCGACTTCGGCGCCGGCATGGGCAACAAGCCGGTGCTGCGCTCGCTGGCGACGCTCGCCTACGACTGCCGCCGCTCTGAGATGTTCCGCGCCGAACTGCTGGCCGCCCTGAAGATCATCGATCGCGGCGACCTGTCGGCCAGCGAGATGATCGGCTCGTGGGCGGGCGAACTCGGCCAGACGCAGTTCCTGCCCACCCACTACTTCAATCACGCGATCGACTGGGACGGCGACGGCCGGCGCAATCTGCTGAAGAGCCCGGCCGACGTGATCGGCTCGACGGCCGCCTTCATCAAGAGCCTCGGCTGGCAGGCGGGCAAGCCGTGGCTGCAGGAGGTGCGGGTGCCGGCAAACCTCGCCTGGGACCAGGCCGACCTCGCCATCCAGCATCCGCGCTCCCAGTGGGCGAAGTGGGGCGTCACCGCCGCCGACGGCCGGCCGCTCGAAGCCGATGATCTGCCGGCGTCGCTGGTGCTGCTGATGGGCCGCAACGGCCCGGCGTTCCTCGCCTTCGACAACTTCCAGGCCTACCTGAAGTGGAACCAGTCGCTGAACTACGCGGTCACCGCCGCCTATCTCGCCACCCGCATCGCCGGCGCACCGGCGATGAGCCGTGGCCGCGGCGCGATCGCCGAGCTGCAGTACAACCAGGTGATGGAACTGCAGTCGCTGCTCAACAAGCGCGGCTTCCCGGTCGGCGAGCCCGACGGCAAGCTCGGCGCCGGCACGCGCGCGGCGGTCAAGGCGGCGCAGATCAAGCACGGCTTGCCCGCCGACAGCTATCCGACGGCCGAGCTGATCGAGAGGCTGCGCCGGTGAACAAGCTCGACGGTATTCGTTTTTGCTTGCGCGCAGCCGCCACGCCAACCCTGCGCGCGGATACCGTCGAGCCTCTTGGCGTATTGCTTCGAGGACAGCTCAGAATTTTTGCTCGACGGCATCACTCCTCGGTAACCGGCCGGCCCTGTTGCACCTGGACCTGGATGGCGAGGCTCTCGCCGATGCCGCCGGTCTGCGAACCGCGGATCGGCGCCGCATCGAGATAGTCCGGACCGACCGCAACGCGCACATAGCGATCGGTGGCGCAGACCCGATTGGTCGCATCGAAGGCGACCCAGCCGATGTCGGGCAGATGGGTTTCGACCCAGGCATGGCCCGCGCTCTGGTCGATGCGGTCGCTCAGCAGATAGTAGCCACTGACATATCGCGCCGGCACGCCGATGCTGCGGGCGCAGGCAATGAACATGTGGGCGAAGTCCTGGCACACGCCACGCCTGGCGACGAACGCCTGCGCGGCCGTAGTGGACGAAGTCGTCGCGCTGCTGTCGAAGCTGATGTCGTCGGCAAGTCGTTCCATCAGGCTGTGCATGGCGGCGAGTTGATCGGTGCCGGCATCCGCCGCGCAGGCACGGGCGTAGGCACGAAGCTCGGGCGAGGGCTGGGTCAATGCGGTATCGCGCAGAAATAGCGCTGGCGGCTGGCGTTCGACCGTACCGGTCACGATGCCGTTGGCATCGGTGGTATCGACCTCGCCTTCGACGGTTACCTTGACGCTCAACAGCGGCCCGGCCAGAAACACGGTATGCGTGATGTTGCCGAACGCATCCTCGTCGCGATCGAGACGGGCATCGGCGTCGACTTCGACACGCCAGCGGCGCACGAATTGGGACCCCGACGAGCGCGGCGTCATCCGCAGCATCTGGATCGCCGAGCGCGCGGCCGCACCATAGTGATATGTGGTTTCGTGACGAACCTTAAGACGCATTTCGAAATCGAGCCTCAAGTCAGATACTGTTCGCTGATCGCGCCGCCCAGCCGGTTATTCTCGACGATGAACCCGGTTACGAACTCATGCAAGCCCGACTGGAACAGGCCCTCGATCTCGCGCGACTCGAGACTGGCATAGGTCGAGCGCGCGATCCGCTGCGACTGCCCTTGCCTGCCATAGGCCTCGGCCAGTTGATCGAGATAGTCGTTGACCGCCGCATAGCACGAGATCAGCGAGCGCGGCTGCTCGCGCCGCAGGATCAGGAAGTCGGCGACCAGCCACGGCTTCACGTTCTCGCGGTAGACGTGATGATAGGACGTCAGCGCCGACACCGAGCGCAGGATCGACGACCACTGGAAATAATCGAGGCCGCCGCCGACCTGCTCCTTCTCCGGCAGCAGCACGTGATACTTCACGTCGAGCAGGCGAGCGGTATTGTCGGCCCGCTCGATGAAGGTGCCGAGGCGCTGGAAATAGTAGTGGTCCGAGCGCAGCATGGTGCGATAGGCGGCGCCGTCGAAGCGCAGCGATGCCTGCTTCACCTCGCCCAGGAAATCGGCGAGCTTGTTCGGCGACATCGATTTCAGATCGACGTTCTGCAGTTCGTTCCACTGCCGATTGATGATCTCCCACATTTCGACGGTGATCGCGGTACGAACGGCGCGGGCATTGGCGCGGGCGGTCTCGAGGCAGGCCTTGATCGACGACGGATTGGCGTCCGAAGCGACCATGAATTCGATCACGTTTTCCCGCGTCGCGTCCGGGTAGTTGGCGTAGAATATCGCCTCGCAATCGGCGGTCGCGATTGCCGATTCCCACTCGTTCGACGCCCCGGCATAGGCCGACGGCAGCGACGACATGCGGCTCGCCACGTCGAGGATGCGGGCGAGGTTCTCCGCCCGCTCCATGTAGCGCGACAGCCAGTACAGGCTCGATGCCATTCGCGAGAGCATGTTTGTCTAGCCTTCCACCACCCAGGTGTCCTTGGTGCCGCCGCCCTGACTGGAATTGACCACCAGCGAGCCCTCCTTGAGGGCGACGCGCGTCAGTCCGCCCGGCACCACGCGCACGCCATCGGCACCGGTCAGCACGTACGGCCGCAGATCGACGTGGCGCGGCGCGAGGCCGCTGTCGACGAAGCAGGGCACGGTCGACAGGGCGAGCGTCGGCTGGGCGATGAAATCATTCGGGTCGGCCTTCAGCTTGGCGGCGAACTCGGCGCACTGCTTTTTGGTCGCATGCGGTCCGACCAGCATGCCGTAGCCACCCGAGCCGTGCACCTCCTTGACCACCAGCTTATCGATGTTCTCGATCACGTACTTGAGCGCGTCGGGCTCGCGGCAGCGATGCGTCGGCACGTTCTGCAGGATCGGCTCTTCGCCGAGAAAGAAGCGGACGATTTCCGGCATGTAGCTGTAGATCGCCTTGTCGTCGCTGACGCCGGTGCCGATCGCATTGGCGATGGTGACGTTGCCGGCGCGATAGGCCGACACGATGCCGGGCACGCCCAGCACCGACTTCGGATTGAAAACGATCGGGTCGAGGTACTCGTCGTCGATGCGGCGATAGATCACGTCAACCCGCTGCGGACCTTCGGTGGTGCGCATGTAGACGATATTCTCGCGCACAAACAGGTCGGTGCCCTCGACCAGTTCGATGCCCATCTTGTCGGCCAGGAACGAGTGCTCGTAGTAAGCCGAGTTGTATTGACCGGCGGTCAGCAGCACCACGGTCGGCTCGCCCGATGCGGCGAGCGGCGCCACCGACCGCAATGTCGCCAGCAGATCGTCCGGATAATTGTCGATCGGCGCGATCCGCATCCGGCTGAACAGCTCCGGAAACAGCCGCATCATCGCCTCGCGGTTCTCCAGCATGTAGGAGACGCCGGACGGGGTGCGCGCGTTGTCTTCGAGCACATAGAAGGTGTCGGCATCGACCCGCACCACATCGATCCCGGCGATGTGCACATAAACGCCACCCGGCGGCTTGATGCGCGTCATCACCGGCTGGAACGCCGGGTTCTGCAGCACCAGCGCCTCCGGCACGATGCCGGCGCGGACGCACTCGCGCGGACCGTAGACGTCGCCGATGAAGGCGTTGAGCGCCTTCACCCGCTGCTCGAGGCCCTTGGCGAGCCGCTTCCATTCATCGGAGGTGAGAATGCGAGGCACGATATCGAACGGGATCAACCGCTCCTTGCCCTGGGCGTCGCCGTAGACGTTGAAGGTGATTCCGATGCGGCGAAAGAAGTGCTCGGCCTCAAGCTTGCGGCTGGCCAGCAACTCCACCGGCGTCTCCTCAAGCCAACGGGCGAGATCGACGTAGCCCGCGCGGACGCTGGCCGCGTCGAGACCACCGCCCGATCCTCGCATTTCGTCGAAAATACTGCCTGCAGCCATCGGCTTGCACGTCCCCTCAAGGCCAAATCACCGTTCGACAAGTGTCACAATGGCGTTTTGGCGGCAGGCGCGCAAGCAACGTCCCGCGCCGCTCAAGCCAGAACGCAGGCAGATCTCTGTTCGAAATTCGCGCAATCTGACCGAATGCGCGGCACGAGCCGAGTTTGTCGCAGGCATCGCGACCTGTATGAGCGTCCATTGTGCCGTTACTGGCGCCGAAACAGCCAGTGTCACACCCGCCGGCGGGACTTGATCGCGGCGGCGAGCGTGCCCTCGTCGAGATAGTCGAGTTCGCCGCCGATCGGTACACCCTGCGCCAACCGCGACACTGCCACCGGTTGGTCGCCTCCGACCGTCTCCAGTTGCTCCATCACATAATGAGCCGTCGACTGGCCTTCGACGGTGGCATTGAGCGCCAGCAAAACCTCTTTCACTTCGCCCGCCGCCGCTCTGGTCAGGAGACTCGCGATGTTGAGCCGTTCCGGACCAACACCGTCAAGCGGCGACAGATGACCGCCGAGAACGTGATAGCGCGCATTGACGACCCCCGCCCGTTCCAGCGCCCAGAGATCGCCGATCTCCTCGACGACGACGATCAGTGCCGGATCACGGCGCGGGTCCTGACAGATGGTGCACGGCGAGATGGTGTCGATGTTGCCGCAGTTCGGGCATTCGACCAGCTTGTCGGCTGCGTTGTTCATTGCCTGCGCCAGTGGCACAAGCAGTTCCTGCCGGCGTTTCAATAGAGCGAGCGCGGCCTTGCGGCCTGATCTGGGTCCAAGCCCCGGCAGGCGTGACAGCAGCTGGATCAGCCGCTCGATCTCGGGGCCTGCGGTCTTCTTGGCCATGCGGGATCCCAATCAGGTGGCGCGATGCGATGACGTAGGGCGCAATACCGCCTTCGCGTATTGCGCCGGCTACGAAGACCATGCCGGCGGTTCGGTGCAATACGCTTCGCTATTGCACCCTACAAGCGACATTCAAAACAACTTCAAACCCGGCGGCAGCGGCAAACCACCCGTCACCGACTGCATTTTTTCAGCCAACGTCTCTTCGACCTTGACCTTGGCGTCCTGGACGGCGGCGATGATCAGATCCTCCAGGATTTCGACCTCGTCCGCCTTCATCAGTGATGGGTCGATCCTGATGCGCTTCAGGCTCGCCTTGCCGTCGAGGGTCACGGCGACGAGGCCGCCGCCCGACTGACCGGGGATCTCGGCCTGGGCGAGTTCCTCCTGCATCTGCTGCATCTTGCTCTGCATCTGCCCGAGTTGCTTCATCATGCCCATGATGTCTTTCATGGCTGATCTCCTGTGTGAGGGAATTCAGTTCGCGGCATCATTCGCCGCGATTCGTTCCGGTCTTGGCCGACTTCTTGATTTTCCGCACAGCCTTGATCTCGGCCTCGGGGAATGCCGCCAATAGCGCCGCCACCGCCGGATCGGACTTGGCCCGATCGAATTCGACCGCTTCGGCGGCACGGCGCACATCGCCGAGCGGCTGCGCACCCTGGCCGCGACCCACCGACACCACCCAACGCCGCGCCGTCCACTTGGTCAGCTTCTCGCCAAGCTCGCCGGCAAGTCCCGAAGGCGCACCGGGCAGTAAGCTGATCTCGATGTGTCCATCCTCGAACTTCAACAGCGAAACGTGGTCTTCCAGATGAAGCTTCAACTTGGCATCGCGCTTCTGACCGACCAGATCGACGACTTCGGCGAACGAAGTCGGACCTTCCGTGATGGCCTCGGCGATCGGGCCCGACGACATCGCATTAAGCGGCCCGCGCTGCTCCGGAGCATCGCGGTCGCCACCGCTGCCACGGGCGCCACGAGCAACCGGAACAGCACCGCCGAGGGTGCGGATCAGTTCGTCCGGTGTCGGCAGGTCGGCGGTGTGACAAATGCGGATCAACACCATTTCGGATGCGGCCAGCGGACTCGGCGCCCGGCCGGCTTCCTCTAGCCCCTTGAGCAGCATCTGCCAGACCCGCGTCAACAGGTTGAGCGACAGGGAGGCCGCGAGTGCTCCCGACCGCGCCTTCTCGTCCGTCGACAGTGCTTCGCCGGCTCCAGCGGCGCCCGCGACCTTCATGCGCGTGGTCACGTGCACGGCGTCGGCGAGGTCGGCGAGCACTTGCACCGGCTCGGCGCCGGCCAGATGAAGGCCTGCGAACCGTTCCAGCGCCGATGCGGTGCGCCCGCCGACCAGATCGTCGAGCAGGTCAAGAATGCGGCTGCGATCGGCGAGCCCGAGCATGGCGCGCACCGATTCAGAGGTGACGGCGCCCGAACCCATGGCGATCGCCTGGTCTAGGATCGACAGCCCGTCACGCACCGAGCCCTCGGCGGCTCGCGCAATCAGCGCCAACGCATCCATCTCAGTGGTGGCGCCCTCCGCCTTGGCGATGCGGGCGAAGTGGGCCGACAACACCGGCACCTCAACGCGCCGCAAGTCGAACCGTTGGCAGCGCGACAGCACCGTCACCGGAACTTTACGGATCTCGGTGGTGGCAAAAATGAACTTCACATGCGCCGGCGGTTCCTCAAGCGTCTTCAGCAGCGCGTTAAACGCGCCCTTCGACAGCATGTGGACTTCGTCGATGATGAATACTTTCATCCGCGCGACGAGCGGCTTGTAGCGCGCGCTCTCGATAATCTCGCGCATGTTGTCGACGCCGGTGTTTGACGCTGCGTCCATCTCGACCACGTCCGGATGGCGCGAGGCGATGATCTCGGCGCAATGCTGACCGTAGCCGTCCATCTTGACGGTAGGCTTGTCGGGCAATCCTGGCTTCGAATAGTTGAGGGCGCGGGCGAGAATACGGGCAGTGGTCGTCTTGCCGACGCCACGCACGCCGGTCAGCATGTAGCCCTGCGCGATGCGATCAGCGGCAAACGCGTTCTCCAGCGTCTGCACCATCGCCTGCTGGCCGATCAGGTCGTCGAAGGTTTCGGGCCGATATTTGCGGGCGAGCACCACGTATGGCTTCGAGCCGGACGCTGCGCCATCATCACCGCTGGAGGTCGTCTTTTTCGCCATTGCGGGGTATCTGCCCTAGGGAGCGGCAGGATGCGCGGCGATCAGGCGGCCGGCGCGGCGGAAAAACGAGAATGAGGAAGCTGACCAACGACCCATGGCCGGCTCGTTAGGGCTGCTACCTTCCGGTCCTGACCCGGTTGGCGAGAGACACGTCCGCAGCCAACTTCCCCACTGGCTATATGGCGGGGATTGGGGGGGAAGGCAAGTGGCCGATTACCCGCCTCGACCGTCCTTTGCTAACGAAGTGCTCACCCCTTCGGTCCACCGGAAAGGTCCAGGCAAACGCGCACTTCTCCCCATGCGGCTTCGCCTTGGTCTGATTTCAGTAGTTTCCCCAACCTCGATGTCTGTGAGCGAGTGGCCATACTATATTCGTCCCTCACCTTGCCTTCCAATTTCCCACTCTCCCGCCCCGCGCGATCGCCGTATCGATGAAGCCTTGGGCACGGGCTTGCAATATTCTCTCTACTGCTCGGTCACGGGGGTTGGCCAGAGTAGCCATTGCGCTAAACGCTGTAAGAACGGCGGAACACCTTATGGCTTCAGAATAGCTAACGTCATATTTTGCTGCCGCTCCTTCGTAGCCGCAGCAAATAGTCGCTACAACGACAATAACTGCCGTGAGACCCTTGGAACCGCACAAACTACTCTCCTGTGGCTAGTACGCACCGGGCGCAAATTCACAGCGCGATGCATTCTGCACACATGCATTTGTACGTTCAATCCCCCCTGAGCTGCCGCGTCGCGACCGGGTAGAGGCCCTCCTGCCCCAGCATCCAAACCGATAAACCGTCACAGCCGAACAACGGCACGAAGGCGTCATCGAGTACGTTGAGACCGCCGGTGAAGGCACCGAACGCCGGCAGCACCAGCCTCAAGCCGTTACCAACAAAGCAGGGCCGGCGCAGCGTGCTGCCATAAACCGAAAGCTTCGCCGCCGGATGCAGATGACCGGCGATCTCGTGCGTCACCCGGCCGGACTGCGGGATATGGCGCAACGCCAGTCCCTCGAGGCTCAATTCATCCGCCACCTCGCCGCCAAACACGCCAGCCATCACCGGATCATGATTGCCTGTGACCCAGATCCAGCGCCGGTCCTCCTGCATGATGTGCAGGATGTCGAGATCGTCCTGACCGATGCGCTCGGCGGCGCCGTCGTCGTGCAGGCTGTCACCGAGCGCGATCACGCAGTCGACCTCGTAGCGATCGATGGTTTCGGCAAGCCTGATCAAGGTCGCTCGCGTGTCATAGGGCGGCAGCATCTGGCCGCGTGCCGCATACGACGAGCCCTTTTCGAGGTGCAGGTCGGAAATGATCAGCGCCTTCTGCGAGCCCCAATAAAGCGCGCCCGATTGGTCGGCGGCGAACGTCTTGCCGCACACTGAAATCGGCTGCGAACTGAAATCGCTCATGGCAAAGCGTGCGGGCTTCAGATCGAACATCGTGGGGGCCACTCCGCGCCGAATTTCCGGAACCGCGATCCACCAGAACACCACGGCGATCCGGCGACCGATCCGTTTCCCCATCCGGATAGCGCCGGCCGGCAATTCGGCGCAAGCCAACCCAGCCACACAAGCCACCCCAAATGAAGAAGCGCGCAACTGCCGAGGCAGATGCGCGCTTTTCCAGTACGTCTATTCACCGGCGGCAAACGCCACCGGATCGCCCTCATGCGGCCTTGCGAACCCGGGTCTTGCTCGATACCTGATTCACTGTTGGCCGACGCTTCGAAGCTGCCCGCCAGTTCGACTGGTCGAGTTCCTCGCCGCGCTTATGCTCCTTCACCACGACATCACGGGCTTGAAACGCCTCGCGTAACACGTCGATGACCAGATGCGGCTTGGTATCTCCGCACATGAAGACGTCGAGTGCAGCGTAGTTGGCGTCGGGCCAGCTATGGATGCTGATATGGCTCTCGGATAGTACCGCCACCCCAGCCACGCCACCATTGGGCGTGAAGTGATGAAGGTGAGTGTGCAACAACGTTGCGCCTGCGACTTCCACGCAGCGCTTCAACGTACGCTCGATATGCTTGAGATCATCAAGCCTCCGGGCACCAAACAGATCAATGATCAGATGGCTCCCGGCAAACCGAACGCCGTCGCGCTCGATAAAGAAGTCACTTCTGTCGTCGTGCGACGGCACGGCGGCAGACTTTTGCGCGACTACGTGCGCAGTTTCACCATGTTCTTCCTTTTGGGCGGTGCTTGAACGAGTCAAGTCCATCCCCAATTGGAAGAGAGCGTCGGCGTAAGCCATTGCAACCCTCCCCAACCAGTAGATAGATGTGACCCGCCCGATCCTTACCTTTGGGGTTTCCGCAGAAGCCTTGACCTTA
Organism: uncultured Alphaproteobacteria bacterium; assembly: GCA_963732635.1. Taxonomy (GTDB): domain Bacteria; phylum Pseudomonadota; class Alphaproteobacteria; order Rhizobiales; family Hyphomicrobiaceae; genus JAKFWF01. Next base: position 88,537 of record CAVTAL010000019.1, on the reverse strand, counting down.
AGGGCAGTCGAACGAACGGACGGGGACGCATATGAGGCCAATGCCCCCCCCACGCAAGAAAAAACGGACCCTCGGGCCCAATTATTTTTCTCCCTGTGTTCACGCTCAGTTAACGCGATGGGATTAGAGCGTTGCTCAGTAGTCTACGTATTGGCTTGGCTCTGGTCGATGCGAGCGCCCGTTTCCTCATTGGCGCAGGAACTTGTTCAGCAGATCCTTGGCCTTGTTGACGGTCTCCGGATTGGCATTCTTGAACTGTTGGCCGAGCTTCTTGATGGTATCAACCGCTTGTTCCGGGTTCTTGAGCACGGCATCGAGGTCGGGAGCGATCGTCGGACGATCCCAGGAGCCTGCGAGCTTGACCGGCACTTCGAGCCCACCACTGTCGCCAGCGGCAACAAGTCTGGGCCGCAGCAGATAATCCATTGTCCGCTCGGGCAGATTGGCGGTGCCGGCGCCGACGATTCGCAACGTCGGACTGATCAACCGCAGATCCTTGTTGGTAGCGACGCCGTTCTGGATCATGAATGACGCCGCCATCTCGCTGAAGTCGGTCTTTGCCGCCGGATTGCGCTCAAGCCCGGCGAACCGCCCCTGACTGATCCCACTCAGCACCTGCTGCACGTTGTAGCCGACCACCGCGCCGTCGCGGAATTGCACATCCGCTCGACCGTTCAGTGATGCCACGATCTGACGTTCGCTGCCGCCCATGCCGCCGAGCGCGATGTTGACCTTCGCCTTGCCGGCGATCCAGTCAAAATCGGCGGCATCCTTCAACAGCGCCATCGCCGACGTACCGTCGAGGCTGAAGTTGGCACCGATAGCTGGGACCGCCGCCGCGCCATCGACCGTCAACAAACCACGGCCGCGACCATCATAGAGTTGTATGTCGTCGAAATTGGCGGTGAGCGCCCGATCCTTAAGCGCAAGCCGGATCTGTGTCTGGCCGACTTTGATATCGCGGTAGATCAAACGGCCGACATCGAGCTTCAGATCGGCATCGGCCAGCCGCAAACCCGACAGGTCGATCGCCTCGTCGGACCAGCCGTGTCGCTTGGTGTAGCCCTGCACGCGAGCGCCCGATTTCGGCGGTTCGTCGCGCAGCAGATCCTCGATCGATTGCGCCGGCTTTGGCTGGGGTGCTGCGGCTTTCGGCACCGAAGCTGGCCGGATCGCTGCTGGGGCAACGATTGGCTGGCCGATCGCACCGGCGCTCGGCACGGCGAGCCGATTAAGGTCCAACTCGGCGATTTGCAGGTTGCCACGCACATAGGGCCGCCCCGGCCGTTGTTCGACGGTGACGGTGCCTTTGGCGGCCAACTGATCGAATGTCACCGCGCCATCCGTCAGGGTAATCGCTGCCTCGTTCGCTCTCAACCGACCGGTGAGGCTCGCGCTGTTCAACGCCACGCCAGGAGCCGGCCGAACACCAACCAACGCGAGCAGCGCTTTCAACGATGGCGATTTCGCCGAAATCATCCCCTCGGCTTCGGGCGACCGTCCGAGCTGGATAGAGCCGTCGTAGTCGAGTTCCATCGGCCGGCCGGAGATCTTAAGCGTCAATCGGGCAGGCCGCTCCTCGCTGAGCTGCTTCGGCGATGTCAGCCGGGTATCGAATGCAATCGTTTCGGACCGCCAAACGAAGCTACCCTTGGCGTCGAGCGGACTCGAAAGACCGGCGAGCCGGATGCGGGCATCGACACTGCTCGCCTCGCCGGAAAAGCCAGTGCGGTCGTCGGTATAGTGGATGGTGCCGCCCTCGATCTGGACGTCTTCCAGCGACAAGGCCTCCAGCGCCGACAGAGGTCCGCGTGATATCGTCGCCTCGCGGCTGTCGGGGTTGGCCGACTTGACGAAGTCCTGCAGTTCCTTGGGCATCTGGCCGGGTGCATTCCGGGCTCCGCCGGCCTGGGCGTAGCGCACGCGCTCATGCGGCACGCCCTCGGCGAATTCCCAGCTCCGCCGGCCCTTGGCATCAACGTGCAGGTCGATCACCGGCCGGCGCAGAATCAGCCGCTCAACATTGACCTGCTTCTGCAGCAGCGGCAGCAGCGGCACGCTGGCTTCCAGCGTCTGCATCTTGAGGGTTGGGTCGCCGGACATACCTGGCGGCGCCGACAGCGATACGTCGGCCATCGAGATCGCGAGATTCGGATAGAACGACAGCGAGGTCGGCCCGGCGATGGTGAGATCGCGGCCGGTTTTGGCTTTTACTCGCATCACGAGTTGGTCGCGGACGAGCCCGGTCGGCGACCAAACCATCAGCGCCACTGCGGCAGTGCCGATCAGGCCTATGACACCGATCGTGATCCACATCAAAAGGCGAACGAACAACGAGCGCCCCTCCGGCTCATACCGGGCCTCAGGCCGCCGGCGCTGCACCGGCGACGCCGTCCGAGGCGCGGTCTGCTGCCGGTGGACCGGTGCCCGGGCGTCGGCTCGCTCCGACATTGGCCGAAAATTTTCGAGTGGAGGCACTCGCTTCGGCAGCGGCGGCGGTTGGCGCGGTGGGTTGCGATCGGTCATGCGGCTCTGCTGATTGGTCGATCTCGGATTCGGTGCGACTACGGGATGATTATGTCACAAGCGGGCACGGCGTGAATAACTCTAAGCGGTCTTGTCACGACCAGGCCAAGAATATGGCGATTTGCCGACACTGGCCCTATGGTCGCTGCGGGATCGGGGTGGGCTCGGGGATAAGCACAATGCTGGCATGGCAAGGATTGGTCGGCATCGGTGCAATTCCGCTACTCGCCTGGGCGCTATGCGAGAATCGCACTGAACTCCCAATTCGTCGTGCCGCCACGGCGGTGGCCGCGGCCTTGGCCCTACAATGCGCCATCGCGCTTCTGCTGCTTAAGTGGCCGCCGGCACGGGTGTTCTTCGACATTGTTGGCCAAGCCTTCCTAGCCCTGCGAACCGCGACCGAAGCCGGCATGCGGGTGGTATTCGGCTATCTCGCCGGTGGCCCGACACCATTCGAGATCAAGAACCCCGGCAACGCTTTCCTGCTCGGCTTCCAGGCCCTCCCCTTGATCATGGTGTTGAGTGCGATCGCCCGCCTGCTTTACCACTGGGGCGTGCTGCAGTTCGTCGTCAAAGCCTTCGCACGCGTGCTGCAAGGCACCTTCGGCATCGGCGGTCCGCTTGGCACGGCGGCGGCGGCCAAGGTATTCGTCGGCATGGTCGAGGCACCGCTGCTGATCCGGCCCTATCTGCAGGACATGGGACGTGGCGGCATATTCGCGATCATGGTGGTCGGCATGGCGACCGTGGCCGGCACGGTGATGGCGCTTTACGGCGCGATCCTGGAACCGTTCGTGCCGGGGGCTGCCGGCCACGTGCTTGCCGCCTCGATCATGAACGTGCCTGGCGCGCTGATGCTCGCCCGCCTTGTCGTGCCACAAGGCTTCGAGGGCGGTCCCGCTACCGCCGACGTCAAGCTCGACGACGCGCCGCGCTCCAGCATGGATGCGATCGTACAGGGTACCGGCGACGGCGTTCGACTACTTGCCAACGTCATCGGCCTGCTGGTGGTGATGGTGGCGCTGGTTACACTCTTCAACGGCCTCTTGGGCCTCGTCGGCCGGCCACTCGGGCTTGACCTGACGCTGCAGGGAATGCTGGGGCTGGTTGCGGCGCCGCTGGCCTGGGCGATCGGCATTCCCTGGAGCGAAGCAGTCTCGGCCGGCGGGCTGCTCGCCGAGAAGGTAGTCCTCAACGAATTCGTCGCCTATCTCGACATGGCCAAGATGCCGCCCGAAGTGCTGTCGCCGCGCTCGCGATTGATCATGACCTACGCCTTGTGCGGCTTTGCCAACGTCGCCTCGCTCGGGATCATGATCGGCGGACTGACCGCGATGGCGCCCGGTCGGCGCGACGTCATCATCGAACTGGCGCCGAAGTCCATGCTGTTCGGGGCGCTTGCCACCTGCTTGTCCGGCGCCATAGTCGGCGTGATTTCTGGAGTTTGATAGCGGATATGAGCGTTAGTGGCGAACAACGGGAGCCGGGCGACTGGCTCGGCCGGATCGATCGGGGGCTCGCACGGGCCGGCTTGAACCGGGCAAGCGCCGCGCGCCTGCTGTTGGGTTTCGTCATCGGTTTCGCCGGCGCCGGATTGTTCATCCTGGTGCATCTGCCGTTACCCTGGTTCCTTGGTTCCCTGACCGCCTGCATCGCGGCGTCGGTCGCCAACCTGCCGTTTGACCGGCCGAACCAACTTTCGATTTCGATGCGGGCGGTGCTCGGCGTCGCCGTCGGCGCTGCGTTCACGCCCGAACTGCTGGCGCGCTTCGGCAGCATGACGGTGAGCCTCGCGCTGTTGTTCCCGTTCATGATCATGATCATCGGTCTCGGCATGCTCTATTTCGAGCGTGTGGCGAAGTACGACCGGCCAACGGCATTCTTCTGCGCGGTGCCGGGCGGCCTCACCGACATGGTGACGATGGCCGCCGACGCCGGCGCCAACCCGCGCACCGTGACGCTGGTGCAGGCGACCCGTATCGTGCTGATTGTTTTCCTATTGCCGTTCTGGCTGACCTGGGTCGGCGGCCGCACGATCGGCATATTCGTGCCGGGCGCGGTTCATCTGCATCAGTTTCTACTGGTCGACGCAGTGGTGCTCGTCGCGCTCGGCTGGGTCGGCTGGCGCTTGGCCGAACGCATCGGGCTCGCCGGCGCGCCGCTGGTCGGGCCCATGATCCTGAGTGGGCTCGCCCATGCCATGGGACTGACGACCGCGAAGCTGCCCCTCGAAGTGCTGATCTTCGCGCAGGTCACACTCGGCATTCTGCTCGGCGCGCAGTTCCGTGGCCTGACTTTCCGCGAGTTCTCGTCGACCATGATGTTGGGCGCCGGTTTCTCACTTGTGCTGGTGATTATGACCGGGCTCGTCGCATTGCTGGTATCGCGGCTGACCGGGTTCGACAGCACGACGGTGCTGCTGGCCTACGCACCCGGCGGCCAGTCGGAGCTCAACCTGCTAGCCTTCATCCTCAATCTCGATGTCGCCTACACGGCACTGCACCACTTGGTGCGATTGGCGATCGTAATCTTTGGTGCTCAGCTGGTGTTCAAGGCCAACCCGAAGTGGCGCGAGCCACGCCAATGATCGCTTACTGCGTCAGAACGACGAAGTCGGTACCCTTACCGGTCTCGACGCTGACGCCCTCGTCCGACACGATCAGCGATGATCCCGGCATCAGCATTTGGGCGATCCGCTGACGCACATCATCTGGGATCTCAATCCGATCGAGCGCGGCTGTTGCTGTCAGATGCGGTCGCGGTTCTGGCGCGATTGTCGGCATGCCCTTGCGGGCGCGTCGTGCTGCCGGCTGCACAGTGACCTCAGGTGTAGCGCCGACGGTGGTGATCGCTGACCATTGCATGGCCTCCGAACCCTGCTTCTGGCCGATGGCCGTAAAGACATGCGTGCCAATCGGTTGTGACGCATGCTCGATCCCGACCGGCACATCGAACAACGGATGGAAGCCCTGGCGGACATAGAGCCGGCCGGTCTTGCGGCTGACGAACACCGACACTGGTTTCAAGCCACGGCTGGCTTCCCGCGCGAGTAATGCGGCCGCCCCCCGCATTTCCTCAAGCTGCTGCGCTTCCGAGGCCGACCGATCCGCCTCGCCACGCTTTGCTTCCTCCATCGCACGCAGGCGATCGATATCGGCCATCACCGCGCCGAGACGGGCGAGTGTCGCGTCCCGTTCCTTCTCGATCTTCGCAGCCAGCTTCGGCCGCGAAGTCGCATTGGCGAGCCTGGCTTCGAGTGCATCAACCCGCGCCGCCAGAACCGACCGCGACCGTTCAGCTTTCAACACCACTGTCATCAGGCCGCTGGCGTCCCGGACACTTGCGGCCGCCTTCACCTTGGCGGCCTTGGCCTTGGCATCGACGACCTGCGACCTCGCAAGCAGTTCCGCCGTCCACGCAGCCCTGCTCATGCCCTCGGGACGACCGGCAAACGGATCAACCGCCGGCGGCAGTCCCGGCGTCGGTTCGAGACCGGTGATGGCGCCGCCGAGCAGCATAGGCGCGGCGATGACGCTATTTGATCGCATCGTTCCGCCGGCATCGGCAACCTTCAATGTAGCGTCCTCCGACCGGGTATTGAACAGCTTGGAATGTTCGAATGCGACCGGCGCGACGTCGTCTTCGGTAACGACGACGCGGGTGCCGAGCCGGGTCAATTCGAACAAGCGCTCGGAAACGCTCAAGGGCAGTCGAATGCAACCATGCGACGCCGGGTAACCCGGCAGCCGGCCGGCATGCATGGCAACACCCGACCATGTGATCCGCTGCATGTTGGGCATCGGCGCATCGTCGTATAGGTTCGAGAAATGCTCGCGGTTCCGCTCGATGATCGAAAACACACCTTGCGGCGTCTCGTAGCCAACTTGACCGGACGAAATCGCGCTTTCCAGCACACGGCCGTGCTTGTCATAGACAGCTAGTCGCTGCGACCCGATCGAGACGACGACCAGCAACGGTCCCTCGGGCGCCGCGACGGCAATTGGTGGCGCCATCGGACGCGGCTTCGACGACGCCGAAACACTTGCCGATCCGGCGAAAAAAACCAATGCGCCCAGGCCAGCCGCAATCACCCTGTGCGACCCGGCGGCAAGCCGGATCGCCCGAAACAATTCCACAAATTTCATTGAAACCCCGCGCCCGCCAACGCCTCTTGGAAATTCACCCAATGTCTAGGACGACATCGATAACATCCCGTTATCCGCAAGGTTTTGCATACCAAAAATTCTCGCGCGATGTCCATGCGCCAGTGGCCTGTGGAAAACTCATTTTCGTCGGCGTGCGAAGTGACGGTCCCGATTAGCGGATATCCAAATCGTCATGCGGGGTTCGGACAGTTGCGCAGTGCTCTGCATTCGCGATCCGTCGGCTCGCTCCTGTTCCCTGCCGCTATTCGCCAGCAGCTATTCGATTGTCATCGCCACGGCATTGGGCGAAGCTCGACGTAAGGCGTGTCGACAACGCCGCGCCCCACCTCGGCATCGGCAGGATCCAGTCCATGACACGCGACAGACTGCACTTCCTGTTGCTCAATCTCGGCCACTTCCTCGATCACCTGTTCACACTCATCTTCGCCACCGTCGCGGCGCTGGCGTTGTCGCGGGAATGGGGCTTCGGCTATGGCGACCTGCTGAAATACGCGACGCCTGGCTTCTTCGCCTTCGGCGTATTCGCGCTACCGGCCGGCTGGCTCGCCGACAAGTGGAGTCGAGATGGCATGATCGTCGTGTTCTTCATCGGCATCGGCCTCGCCTCGCTGGCGACCTCACTTGCCCAGACACCGCTGCAGGTCGGCATTGGCCTTTTCGTGATTGGCATGTTCGCCGCGATCTACCATCCGGTCGGCCTCGCCATCGTCGTCGAGAAATGGCGCGGCACCGGCATGCGGCTTGCGGTCAACGGGGTGTGGGGCAATCTCGGTGTCGCCAGTGCGGCATTAATCACCGGATACTTCATCGACCACGGTGGCTGGCGCTCGGCCTTCGTCGCCCCCGCCCTGGTGTCGATCGCGGTCGGCTTTGCCTATCTGGCGCTGACGTGGCGTGACATCGCAAACCCCAAGCCGGCCGTGAAGTCCTCGGGTGCGGTCGCCGCGCTCACTCCCGATGCCAAGGCAGTGCTGTGGCGCATCTCGATCGTGGTGTTCCTGACCACCGCGATCTCGAGCATAATCTTCCAGTCAACTACGTTCGCGCTGCCGAAGGTGTTCGTCGACAAGCTTGCCGGATTGAACCTTTCGGCTACCGTGATTGGACAACTGGCGTTCGTGGTATTCGCCACCGCTTCGATCGGGCAACTCGTCGTCGGCCATACCCTCGACCGGTTCGGCCCCCGCACCGTGTTCATGGTGGTCGCCGCCCTGCAACTCGTCTTTTTCGCGTTGATGCCGTCAATGTCCGATTGGGCGGCGCTCGCCTGCGCCATGGCCTTCATGCTGGCGGCGTTCGGCCAGATCCCGATCAACGACTACATGATCGGCCGCATGGCCCAGGGCGACATGCGCGCCCGCATCTATGGCGTGCGATACGTGCTGAGTTTTACGGTGCTCGCCGCCGCCTTGCCGCTGATCGCCTTCATCTACGAAAACTCGGGCTTTGATGCCCTATTCCGCGTTCTGGCGCTGGCAGCTCTGGCGATCCTGGTGGTGGTCTATCAGTTGCCGCATCGGCTACCGGCGCCGGCGAAGTGATCGGCCTCGCGAGCCTGCACTGCAGATTGCGACGGTGACGACGCCGGTGCGCCGCGCTTTACTGACGCGGACAACAACAAGCAACGCGAGGAATCCCATGGCCAGCGACCCAAAACAGACTTTCACCGTCAGCCATCTTGAAGGCGCCAAATTCGACGGCGGGCTGAGGTCATATGCGCAGTATCGCGACCTCGGCATCGCGGCGGCGACGAACGGCCTTGCCGTGGCGCAGGTGATCCGATTTGTGCCCCCGGCGACCGACGAGGTCCGCGTCCGCCACTACCACAACGTGCAGTTCCAGATGATCTACGTGCTCAAGGGCTGGATGAAGACCGAGATGGAAGGCCACGGCGTGCACACGATGAAGGCCGGCAGCTGCTGGATACAGCCGCCCGGCATCCATCATATGGTGCACGACTACTCGGACGACTGCGAAGTACTCGAAATCGTCCTGCCCGCCGAATTCGAGACGGTGACATTGCCCAAGGCTTGAGGGTTGTTGCGGATTGACTCCGCCGATCTGGCGACGATGCTAGTACAGCCGCGTCGCCAGGATCCAGCCCGTGACGAACAATGGCGACAGCGCGGTCGAAATCACCACGGCCGTGGAAATAAAATCGCTTTCGTTCTTGAACTCGGCGGCAAATATCGTGATCAGCACGCCGACGGGGGTCGCCGCAGCCACCACCAGCACATCGGAGACGTCGCGCGGGAAGCCCATGAACTGGCACAACCACCAAGTCAGTACCGGGGCGACGCCGAACTTCAAGATCTGGACCAGGATCTGCGGCACCCATTCGATCTTCGCAATCTTGGCCGCCGCCACCTGGGCGCCGAGCGTATAGAGCGCCAGCGGCGTGAAAATGGTGCCGAGGAACTGCATCGGCTGGGCGACCACCGTCGGCAACTCGATCTGGAAGCCTCGCAACGACAGCCCCAGCACCACCGAGGGGATCAACGGCGTTTCGAAAGCGCTCTTCAGTTTCGACAGGATGCCGCCCTGGCCGCTCGGCGCCAGCAGCCAGACACCAACGGTACAGACCAGCACCGACATCAAGGCCGTCATCACCGACTGGTAGATCAGGTAGTCCGCGCCGAAAGCGAGCTGCGTCACCGGAATGCCGAAGAAGCCAACGTTCGCATAAGCCGTGCCGAGCCCCATCATCGGCCCAAGCGAGGAACGCTGGCGAAACAGGATCACCACCAGCCAGCCGATCGGTATCAGGAACAGGAACTGCACGATGCCGAAGTAAAACACCGGCCACACCACCGAGATCGGCTGTTTACCGGTGGCGAGGAAGTGAACCAGGAAGGCCGGCATCACAACGTAGACCTGGACCCGATTAAGCGTTCCGATATCGAGCTTCAACCGGGGTTGCATCAGGTAGCCTATCGCGACCAGCACGATGATCGGCAGCGTCACCTTGGTCAGAATATCGAGAAAGAGCGCCATGTGTCCCCGCCGCCAGCCGCGACGATTCGCCCGGCGCGCCGGCACGACAGTTCCCGATCACTGTGCCCGGATCAAGTCCTTTACCTCGCCGATCTGCTGCCTGGATTTGCCGGGCGGCGTCGGCCACATTGTGCCTGAGATTTGCAGGGACAGTTGCATCAGCGTAGAAAGCAGACTTTCGCGCGCCAGAATCAGGCGCAGCGCCCCTTCAGGAGCCGTTAGCCACATGCCCAGTTCCGCGATCGACGCCGCCACCGTGACCCAGAGCCTGCTCGCGAGCTTCGCGGCCGCTCGCGGCGGCGACAACCCCTATAAGCACTGGTTCCTGGAAAATTGCCTCTCGCCTGCGGCGGTCGACGCCGCCAACGACCTGCCATTCGCGGCGCCCGCACTCGGCGGCGTGTCGGGACGGCGTGAGGTGCACAACGCGACGCGGAAATATTTCGACATCGAGAACCGGGCGAAATTCAAGGTCGCCGGCGCCATGGCCGACGCGCTGCAGAGCGAGACCATAACCCGCGCGGTCGAGAACACCTTCGGCTCGAAGCTCGACGGCACCTACCTGCGCATCGAATACGCCCAGGACACCGACGGCTTCTGGCTTGAGCCGCACACCGACCTCGGCGTCAAGTCGTTCACGTTCCTGTTGTACCTGTCGAAGGTCGGCTCGCACGCCGACCTCGGCACCGACATCTACGACGCCGACAAGAAGCACATTGGCCGCTCGCCGTTCAAGCCGGGTGGAGCGATGATCTTCGTGCCATCCAACATTACCTATCACGGCTTCGAGCCGCGCAAGATCGAGGGCGTCCGCAAGTCGATCATCATCAACTACGTGACCAACGAATGGAAGGCCCGCGAGCAATTGGCATTCCCGGACAAACCGATCCGGCATTCCTGACTGAAATCGCACCGACGCTGATCAAGGACGATCCCGATGTCCCACCACCCCGAACTTGCCGCCATCGAGGCGGCGATCAAGACCTATCTCGACGGCTTGCATGAGGGCGACGCGGACAAACTCGCCGCCGTATTTCATCCAACCAGCGCCTTGACCGGGCTCGTCGAGGGCCGCCTCGTCATAACGCCGCGCGACATGTGGCTGGAGGCGGTGCGCAACCGGCCGTCACCGAAGAAATCCGGGCTCGCGCGCCACGATCACATTCTGTCGATCGACATCGTCGGGCCAGAAATGGCGCAGGTGAAGCTCAATTGCGCGATCCCACCACGCTTCTTCACCGACGAACTCGCGATGCTGAAGATCGACGGCCGCTGGCAGGTGGCGCAGAAGGTGTTCATGACCGAGATGCGGGAGTAGATGAGGGCAATTCAATTCTCGCAATTCCCACATCCTGTTGCCGGTCAAATCGGGCTATTGAACGCCTGAAGATGGCCTGCAACGTCCGAGTCACATGAAACTCACGCATTTCCGCCTCTGCCCGTTCTCGCGCTCGATCCGGCTCGCATTCGCCGAACTCGGGCTCGAGCCGGTGCTTGTCGACGAACGGCCGTGGGAAATGCGGCCGGCGTTCCTTGCTGTCAACCCGGCCGGCGAATTGCCGGTGCTCGAACTCGCCAACTCACTGGTGCTGTGCGGCGCATATTCAATTTCGGAATTCCTCGCCGAGGAAGCCGAGAACTCCGAAGCCGATGAGCGCACCCTGCGGCTGTTCCCCGGCACACCGGAAGACCGCGCCGAGGTGCGCCGCCTCGTCGACTGGTTCCAGGGGAAACTCAATCGCGAGGTGACGCAGCCAATCGTCGCCGAGAAGATCGTCGGTCGGTTTACCGGCGGACCGGCAGCGCAGACACACGCACCGCCCAACGTCGAACTGCTGCGGGCGCTGCGCGCGAACCTGCGTTATCATCTGGGCTACATCAGCTTTCTCGCCGACCAGCGCCGGTGGCTAGCCGGTGACGAGATGAGCTTCGCCGATCTGACGGCTGCGGCGCATCTATCGGTGATCGACTATCTGGGCGAGGTGCCATGGGACGACTACCTGCTGGCGAAATCCTGGTACGTGCGATTGAAGTCGCGGCGCGCCTTTCAGCCGCTGCTCGCCGACCGGCTGCCCGGCATGCCGCCGCCGATCGCCTATACGGATTTGGATTTCTGATTTCTGTTTCCTCGCCATGACCGACGCTCTCAAATCAAAGGTGATCGAGGCCGCGCGGAATCTCGGCTTCGATGCCGTGCGGGTAACGACGCCCGACGCGATTGGGACAGCGGCGATGCACCTTGGCAATTTCCTGCGCGACGGCCGGCACGGCGATATGGACTGGATGGCAACACATCAGGCGCGCCGATCTGATCCACGCGCGCTATGGGATCCGGTCGCATCGATCGTGATGCTGGGCCTGTCCTACGCACCCGAGGACGACCCGCTGTTGGCGCTGGAAGACAAGTCGCGGGCCGCGATCTCGGTTTACGCTCAACGCAAGGACTATCACGACGTCCTCAAGCAGAAGCTGAAGACCATCGCTCGCGTGCTGACCGACGCCGGCGCCGAAGCCCGCGTGTTCGTCGACACCGCGCCGCTGATGGAAAAGCCGCTTGCCGCCGCCGCCGGCATCGGCTGGCAAGGGCGGCACACCAACCTCGTCAGCCGCGAGCACGGCTCGTGGCTGTTCCTCGGTGCAATTTTGACCTCTGCCGTTCTCACCGCCGACGCGCCCGAGGCCGACCACTGCGGCTCCTGCCGTCGCTGTCTCGACGTCTGTCCGACCAAAGCGTTTCCGGCGCCCTACCAGCTCGATGCCCGCCGTTGCATCGCCTACCTCACGATCGAACACAAAGGTCACATCGCGCCTGAGTTCCGCGAGGCCATCGGCAACCGCGTGTTCGGCTGCGACGACTGCCTCGCCGTCTGCCCGTGGAACAAGTTCGCCGAAGCCGCGCACGAGGCACGGCTCGCGGTCCGCGCAGAGACGGCCAACCCGCCGCTCGACCAATTGCTGGCTCTCGACGACCGGGAATTCCGCCTGCGCTTCGCTGGCACGCCGATCAAGCGAACCGGTCGTGACCGCTTCGTCCGCAATTGCCTGATCGCCGCCGGCAATTCAGGCGACGCGGACTTGCTTCCGGAGGTCGAGCGACTGGCTTCCGACGCTTCGCCTCTGGTCCGCGCCATGGCGGCGTGGGCACTGCGGCGGTTGGTCGATGACGATGGGTTCGCCGCGTTGCGCGAGCGGCAACTGCTGCGGGAGATTGACGAGGACGTGCGCGGAGAGTGGTTGGGATGATCGCTTCGCGAGCGGGGCTTGCCGCGCGCCCCGCCGGAGGGCACAGCTTCCGAACCGCCCGTTATTTTGTCAGTCAATGAGCGCGAGGCGAATATTTGGTTCAGCGATGAGGCAAGGCGCCAATGAAACATTTGCTATGTATCGGCATGGGTTACTCGGCGCGGGCGTTGGCGCGGCGGATCGGCACGCGCGGCTGGCGCATTACTGGTTCAGCGACGAGCGCTGCCGGCTGTGAGCGTGTTCGGGCCCAGGGTTGGGATACGGTTTTGTTCGACGGCACCCAGCCGTCGGCCGATCTCGCCACCTCAATCGCAAGCGCCACCCATTTGGTGGTGTCGGCGGCGCCGGGATCCGAAGGTGATCCGCTGTTGCGACAGCACGCGACCGATTTGGCGGCAGCGCCGAACCTCGCCTGGATCGGCTATCTCTCGACCGTCGGCGTCTATGGCGATCATCAAGGGCTGTGGGTCGACGAGGACACGGAATTGAAACCGGTGTCGCAGCGCAGTCGCCAACGCGTGGCGGCCGAAACCGCGTGGCTTGAATTCGCCGACCGCGCGAAGAAACGCCTGCAGATTTTCCGCCTCGCCGGCATCTATGGCCCCGGTCGCAGCGCCATCGACAACCTGCGCGACGGCAGCGCGCGGCGGATCATCAAGCCGGCTCAGGTATTCAACCGCATCCATGTCGACGACATTGCCAACGTGCTCGACGCGGCGATCCACGCAACGCCGTCAAGGCACACGATCTTCAACGTCACCGACGACGAGCCGGCGCCGCCGCAGGACGTGGTCGCGTACGCGGCCAAGTTGCTCAGCTTGCCGGTGCCGCCGGATATTCCATTCGATCTGGCACCGCTGTCGCCGATGGGCTTGAGCTTCTATCGAGAGAACAAGCGCGTCTCGAATGCGCGCCTGAAATCCGATCTCGGCGTGACCCTGCTCTACCCGACCTATCGCGAAGGGATGACCGCGATCGCGAACCCGGACTAGCCTTTCTTCGCGGCCTTGCGGGCGGCGTAGCGGGCGTCGCGGGCGGCTTTCTGCTTGGCCTCAAGGTCTGCTTGCGCGGCCAATTCAGCTTCATAGGCCGCTGCCTCGGTCGCCTTCTTCTCGGCTTCCTCGGCTATGCGGCGGGTCTCGGCTTCGGCTTCGAGACGGATCTTCTCCAGGCGAGCGGCTTCCTTGCGGGTCTGACGCTCGGCCTCGATGCGCACGCGCTCTGCCTGGCGGGCCTGGAACTCGGGATCGCTCGGTCCGGGCTTCGCCTTGAACTTTTCCAGCGCCGACTGCTTGGCCTTCTGGGCACTCGACAGGCGATCATTGAAGTTCGGAATCTTGAAGCCGGCCATAGGTAGTAAAACTCCACGTTCAGTCTGGTGAAAGGCTTGGGACTATTCCGCCGCCTGCTTGTGTGCTGCTTGATATTGGTCGATGCGCTCTTCAATAACGTGACGAAAGTTGCGGATCAGGCCCTGGACAGGCCATGCCGCCGCTTCGCCAAGCGCACAAATCGTATGCCCTTCGATCTGCTTCGTGACGTCGAACAGCAGGTCGATCTCGCGCTTCTGCGCTTCGCCACGCGCCATCCGTTCGAGCACGCGCCACATCCAGCCTGTGCCTTCGCGGCACGGTGTGCACTGGCCGCAGCTCTCGTGCTTGTAGAAATATGCGATGCGGGCGAACGCCTTGATGATGTCGGTCGACTTGTCCATCACGATGATTGCAGCCGTGCCCATGCCGCTTTTCAGCTTCGACAGCGTGTCGAAGTCCATCGTCAGGTCCTGGCACTGCGAGGCCGGGATCAGCGGCATCGAAGAGCCACCGGGGATCACCGCCAGCAGGTTGTCCCAACCGCCGCGCACGCCGCCGCAATGGGTGTCGATCAACTCGCGCAGCCCGATGCCCATTTCCTCTTCGACGACGCACGGGTTGTTCACGTGGCCGGAGATCTGGAACAGCTTGGTCCCGGTGTTGTTGGGCTTGCCGAGGCCGGCGAACCAGCCCGAGCCGCGCCTCAGAATGGTCGGCGCCACCGCGATGCTCTCGACATTGTTGACTGTGGTGGGTGCGCCGTAGAGACCGACGTTGGCCGGGAACGGCGGCTTCAGGCGCGGTTGGCCCTTCTTGCCCTCGAGGCTTTCCAGCATCGCGGTCTCTTCGCCGCAGATGTAGGCGCCGGCGCCGTGATGGACGACGATCTCGAAGTCCCAGCCGTGGATGTTATCGCGGCCGATCAGCTTCGCCGCATAGGCTTCGTCGACGGCGGCTTGCAGCTTTTCGCGCTCGCGAATGTATTCGCCACGCAGGTAGATGAAGCAGGTGTGCGCCCGCATCGCGAACGAGGCGATCAGCGCGCCTTCGATCAGCACGTGCGGCTCATGCCGCATGATCTCGCGGTCCTTGCAGGAACCGGGCTCCGACTCGTCGGCGTTGATGACGAGGTACGACGGCCGGGTGTCGGCCTTGGGCATGAACGACCACTTGAGCCCGGTCGGGAAGCCGGCGCCGCCGCGCCCGCGCAAGCCCGACGCCTTGATTTCGTTGATGATCCAGTCGTGGCCCTTGTCGATGAACTCCTTCGTCCGATCCCAGGTGCCGCGCGATTTCGCGCCGGCCAGGCTCGTATCCTGGAAGCCGTAGATGTTGGTGAAGATGCGGTCTTTATCGCTCAGCATCGTAACAGTTCCCAATCAACGTCGTCCCTGTGTCCACGCCAGCATGGCGGCGACGGCAGCGAAAATAGCGGCCCACAGCAAACTGGTTTCCATCGATTGATGGAGGCCGTAGTACTGCAGGAAAAAGAAAAAGCCACCGGCCATCACGGTGTGCATTGCGATCGTGCCGTAGCGCCCGCCCATCGATCAAGCCTTCGCCTTGGCGAAATCCTTGAGCGTCGTCGGGCCGCCAGCGGGGCTCGACGCCTGCCGGCCGGTCTGCGAGCCGGGCTTCGGCGGCTGCCCCTTGGCGAAACCGTCGAGCACCTTGTCGAGTAGTTCCGGCGTCAGATCCTCGTAGGTGTCCTTGAAGATCTGCACCATCGGTGCGTTAGCGCAGGAGCCGAGGCACTCGACCTCTTCCCAGGAGAAATCGCCGTCGGCCGACAGGTGATGCGGATCATGGTGGATGCGGCTCTTGCACTTTTCGACCAACTTGTCGGCGCCGCGCAGCAAGCAGGGCGTGGTGCCGCAGACCTGGACGTGCGCCTTCTTTCCAACCGGCGACAGCTGAAACATGGTGTAGAAGGTCGCGATTTCGTAGACCCGCACGTAAGCCATGCCGAGCATGTCGCCGACGAAGCGGATGGCGGGCTCGGTGCACCAGCCCTCCTGCTCCTGCGCCCGCCACAGTAGCGGGATCACGGCCGAGGCCTGCTTGCCTTCCGGGTATTTGGCAATCGTCGACTTCGCCCAGGTGAGATTTTCCGGGTTGAAGGCGAAAGAGCGCGGCTGATCGGGGTGCAAACGGCGCACGGACATGTGGAGCAAGACCTTCTGGCGGCATGACAAACGCGAGGCATGGCAGGCATCGGCTCGGACACAAACCAGCACCAACCTGAATTCCAAGGCGTTCCTAAGCCGTTCATGGGCCGGTGACAAGCAGTCGGCGTCAATTTCGCACTATGACATAGCGCAGCAGCTTGTGTTGCATTCGGACGCCATTACGCTGTAGATACCGGCTCGAAACGTGTCCGTTGCTCCGGAGCCGCTTGCGACCAGCGAGCGGCGCCACTACGTGCGCGTCGTGCTTACCCGCGCTTATCCCTCCACGCGAGACCGAGGTCCCCGACCAGCGATGTTCATCTCTCCCGCCTTTGCCCAGGCCACCGGTGCCGGCCCCGATCCGTTGATCAACATGCTGGTGCCACTGTTGATGGTGCTGCCGATCTTCTACTTCCTGCTATGGCGGCCGCAGCAGCAGCGCCTGAAGGAACATCGCGCCCTGATCGACGCCATCAAGCGCGGCGACACGGTGGTGACCTCCGGCGGCATTGTCGGCACGGTCATCAAGGTCAAGGACGACGGCGAGGTCGAAGTCGAGATCGCCAAGGACGTGCGCGTGCGGGTTCTGAAAAGCTCCATCTCGACCGTGCGCAACAAGGGCGAGCCGATCAAAGCGGCCTGATACTTTGCTGTTGCGCCTGGCTACTCCCTTGCGGGGAGCCAGCCGCCCGGCGCGGGCCACTGAGAAGAAATCCTCCCGAGCGAGAGGCTGCAAATGCTGCATTTTTCCCGAGGCAAGGTGATTGCGATCCTGGCCGTGTGCCTGTTCGGGTTCCTCGCCTGCCTGCCGAACTTCCTGGCCCAGTCGACGCTCGACAAGCTGCCCAACTTCCTGCCGAAGCAGAAGATCAATCTTGGCCTCGACCTGCAGGGCGGCGCCCACGTGCTCGCCGGCATGGACGTCGATGAGTTGAAACGCGACTGGCTCGAAAAGATCCGCGATTCCGTCAACGCCGCGCTGCGCAAGGATAGCGTGCCGCGGGCCAGCGTCGGCATCGCCCAGGGCGGCGTCGTGGTTCGGCTGAACAAGCCCGAGGACATGGATGCCGCCTGGAAGTCGCTACGCGATCTGCCGCAGCCCATCGCCGGCGCCGACATCACCGGGTCCTCGGCACGCGATCTGGAAGTCACCAAGCAGGGCAACGATGCGGTTCTGATCAAGCCGACCGAAGCCGGCACCATCGCCCGCGTTTCATCGGCGATCAGCAGTGCGTCAGAAATCGTGCGCAACCGATGCGACCCCGGCGGTAACAAGGAAATGGTGGTGCAGCGTCAGGGCGCCGACCGCATCCTGCTGCAGGCGCCCGGCATCGAAGACATCAAGGTCATCGAACCATGCTTTGACGTCGCCAAGCTGACCTTCCATCTGGTCCATCCGACAGTGAGCGTTGACGAGGCGCGCACTGGCCGAGTTCCGCCGGGTTACAAGATCTTGCCGAGCCGCGACGGTGGCGAGGAACTGATCGAAAGCCGCAGCCAGGTCACCGGCGAACAGTTGACCGACGCCCAACCGGGCTTCGACCAACGCACCAACGAGCCGATTGTGTCGTTCCGCTTCAATCAGTCCGGCGCCCGCACATTCGGAAAGCTTTCCTCGGAAAATGTCGGTCGCCGGTTTGCCGTCGTGCTCGACAACAAGGTGATCACGGCGCCGCGCATCAATGAACCGATCCTCGGCGGCAGCGGCCAGATCACCGGCAACTTCGGTGTCGCCGAAGCCGCGAGCCTCGCCACCAACCTGCGCTCGGGCGCCCTGCCGGCCAAACTCACCATCGTGGAACAGCGCGTCGTCGGCGCTAGCCTCGGTGCCGATTTCGATCAAGGCCGGCCAACGCGCGGCGATGATCGGCACCCTCGCCGTCGTTGGTTTCATGACCTTTGCCTACGGCCTGTTCGGCGTGTTCGCCATTATTGCGGTGGCGTTGAATGTGCTGCTTGTGATCGCGGTCATGTCACTGATCGGCTCGACGCTGACTCTGCCCGGCATCGCCGGCATCGTGCTGACGATCGGCATGGCGGTCGACGCCAACGTGCTGATCTACGAGCGCATGCGCGAGGAGTTGCGCAACGGCAAAACGACAATCGCTGCGCTCGACGCCGGCTTCGACAAGGCTCTGTCGTCGATCGTCGACGCCAACCTGACGACGCTGATCGCCGGTATCGTGATGTTCTGGCTGGGCTCTGGCCCGATCCGTGGCTTTGCCGTCACGCTGTCGCTCGGCATCCTGACCACCGTATTCACCGCCTTCACGATCACGCGTCTTTTGGTCGCCTGGTGGTTGCACCGGCAGACTGATCGCAAGATCGCGCCGCCCTTATCCTTCAAGCCCGCGAGGCACTAGCACCATGTTCAAAGGTGTGGATTTCTTCCCCCACGGCACCAAGTGGGACATTGTCGGCAAGCGGTTCTGGTTTGTCGGCCTGTCCTGGGTGCTGGCGATCATTGCTGCGGGACTGCTGTTTACCCGAGGCCTCAACTATGGCGTCGATTTCAAGGGTGGCGCACTGATCGAGGTACAAGCCAAGTCCGGCAGCCTTGACGTCGGCACACTGCGCGACAAGCTATCCAAGCTCGGGCTCGGCGACATCCAGGTCCAGTCGGTCGGCGGCGGTAACGAGGCTCTTATCAGGGTTGCCCAGCAGGCCGACGACAAAGCTCAGAGCGCTGCCACCGACAAGGTGCGCAGCGCCCTCGGCACCGACGTCACGATCCGCCGCACCGAGGTGGTCGGACCAGCCGTATCGGCGGAGCTCAAGCGCACTGGCATTATAGCCGTGCTCGTCTCCCTGATCGGCATCTTCATCTACGTCTGGTTCCGGTTCGATTTGCAGTTCGCACTGGCCGCCATCCTGGCGTTGGTGCACGATGTGTTCATCACCGCCGGCATGTTCTCACTATTGTGGATCGAATTCGACCTCTCCGTCGTCGCGGCCTTGCTGACGCTGGCGGGCTATTCGATCAACGACACCGTCGTGGTTTTCGATCGAATTCGCGAGAACCTGCGCAAGTTCAAGAAGATGCCGCTGCCCGAACTGCTCAATCTGGCAATCAACGAAACGCTGTCGCGCACCGTGCTGACGTCGACGGTTACGTTCCTCGCGGTGCTCGCGCTCTATCTGTTCGGCACCGAGGTCATTCACGGTTTCTCGTTCGCGATGCTGTTCGGCATCATCATCGGCAGCTATTCGTCGATCTTCGTCGCGTCCTCACTTTTGATTGCGCTCGGTGTCAAGCGTGATGTCTGGTCGGGCGAGAAGGGCCCAAGTGCCACTCCGAGTTCCGCCGCCGCCATCAAGGCAGCGGCCAAGAAATAGCGAGGCCCGCATGCCGGCCGACGCGCCGAAAGAGCCCGCGAGATTTGCCGGCCATTTCCCCGGCCGCGCGGCTATCGACGCCTATGGCGGCGGCGGCTTCCGGTTCGCCGGCATGAGCCATCGCGGCTCGATCCTGTGTCTGGCCGACGGCGTGCATGCCTGGCCAGTGACCGAGGCGCACGAACTGACGCTGGCAAACCTCGCGCCCGTACTGGCAAAGCTTGAGCGACCGCAGTTCCTGCTGCTCGGCACCGGGCGGGCCCAGGTCTTCCCGTCGCTCGAAGTGCGCAAGGCATTCGCGGCAAAACTTATCGGTCTCGAAATCATGGATACCGGCGCCGCCGCGCGAACATTCAATGTGCTGCTAGCTGAGCATCGACCGGTCAACGCGGCGTTGCTGGTCGTCGATTGAAAGGCTTGAACCCATGCAATCGATCCTGATCAGTCCGGTGAAATCGCTGATTGCCGGCCTCGTGATCTCGGCAATCGTGCTCGCCTTGTGGCTCGGCATCGCCGGCGCCGACCGCGTCGGTCTCGCTTCATTTGTCTTGCGCTGGCTGCATGTGTTGACCTCGATCGTCTGGGTCGGGCTGATCTGGTTCGTAAACTTCATCCAACTCGCGGCCGTCCGCGAGGCCAATGACGCCGAGCGCGCCGCCATCCACAAGTTGATCGTGCCGCGCGTCGCCGTGACATTCCGCCATGCCTCGCACGCGGTGATGCTGAGCGGCATCTTGCTGCTCGTCACCAGCGGTTATCTGCTCGACCGGCTGATGTTTACGTCAGCCGTCTATATCCCGCCGTTGCGCAACTGGCTGCTGTGGGGCGGCACAATCGCCGGTACTGCGATGTGGGCGTTCGTGCACTTTAAGATCTGGCCGGCGATCAGGCTCGTGCTTGCCGAGCCCGCAGCCGATGCAGCGGCCATTGCCGCCGCGCGCGATACCGTGCGCACCTATGCCCGCCTGAACCTGATCCTCGCGATCCCCGTCACCTTCGTGATGGTCGCGGCCGCTCACCTCTACTGACGTGAGCGATCGGCAACAGCCCGAGGCCGCAGCTGATGACGTGGTGCGGATCGCCGCACGCGCGCATGAGCGCGACCGATATCTGGCGGCGCTGTTGAGCCCACGCGCCGCCCGCTCCGACCTCATCGCGCTCGCGGCCTTCGCCGGCGAGGTCGGCCGCATCCCGCTCTATGTGCGAGAACCGATGATGGGTCGTATTCGCCTGCAATGGTGGCGCGAGCGCATTGAAAGCGGCACGAGCGGCGGCCATCCGATTGCTGGGGCGATGATCGCAGTCGCCAACCGGCACAGGTTACCTGTCGAGCACCTGCTAGCCCTGATCGACGCGCACGAGGACAGCCTCGAAGACCGCCCCTTCGCCGACGAGGCCGCACTGCTGGCCTATGTCGATCGCATCGACGGTGGTTTGTTCGCGACTGCCGGCCAGATCTGCGGCGCCAACTCTGAACCAGCCTTTGCTGCCCATGCCGGCCGGGCCTATGGACTTGCCCGAATCGCACTCGAAGCACCGTCCGCATTGGCGATCGGTCGCATCCTGCTGCCGGCAAACGGGCTCGCCGACACCATCGAGTTGCATGAACTGCGCCCAGTGTTGTTGCAAGTCACGGCGATGGCCCGGCACAATATTGCAGCCTGCGTTAGCTCGCTGCGGCGGCTCCCTCGCGCCGCGCGCGCGCCTTATCTGCCGCTTGCCCTCGTTGAGCCCTATTTGCAGGCTTTGGAACAGAAACAGTTGCGTTCAGGCGTGGTCATCGACGTTTCACCACTGACCCGGGCCTGGGCACTGCTGCGTTGCAGTTGGACCGGCAAGGCCCGATAAGCAGCGCACACGAACGACAAAGCGGGGACGCGATCATGTCTTTCAACCGGGACTGCCGGCGACGCCTTGCGGCCCTTGCGGCGGCTGGCCTCGGCTGCCTGATGTTGGCGGCCCTCCCGGCTGCCGCAGAACCGCAGATCGCCTGGAAGGTCGAGAACCCGTTCCGCTTCTTCGACGATCCGGCCGACACCGAGATGCATCGCGCCACTTACGCCGACCTGACCGATGAGGAACGCCGCACGCCGATCCTGTCGTCTGAGCGCGCGCTCGCCCGCCGCCACACCGATGGCTGGGCCTCGACCGTGGTCGGCAAGACCTGCTGGGATGCGAAGCGCAACCGGCACGCTTGCCCGGATGGCAGCGTCTACGTCAATCCGACCAGCCACATCGTCGTCGCTGAAATGCGCGGCATCGAGGATGCATCGTCGGTCGAATGCACTTGGCTGACCGCACCGCGCACCAAAGGCGGCCCGCGCGGCAAGGCCATCACCAAGCTGTGCAGCGAGCCACTGAAGCTCGACGCGCCCTACCCGGGCGGCTTGGCGCTGTCGGTCGAAGTCGGTGGGCAGGAAGTCGCCCGCGCCGACGTCAAGGTCACCGATCTGCTGATCGTCGGCATGGGCGACAGCTTCGGTTCGGGCGAAGGCAACCCGGATATCCCGGTGCGGTTCTCGCGCGAGCGCGCGGCCGACTACGGCGATGCCAAAAAGGACACTTCGCTTGCCGGTTACCCTGCCCGTGTCGGCGGCTGGAGCCAGATCGGCGATTCGAAGTTCATCGAGGAGAACGCGCGTTGGATCGATCAGGCCTGCCATCGCTCGCTCTACTCGCACCAGCTGCGGGTCGCTTTGCAATTGGCGATCGAAGACCCGCACCGCGCGGTGACGTTTGTCGGCGCCGCCTGCTCGGGCGCCGAAGTCACCACCGGATTGTTCCTGCGCTACAAGGGCAACGAGTGGGTGCCGAACCCGCCTGAATTTTCGCAGATCTCAGCCGTCGCCGAGGCCCAGTGCGGCCCGAAGGAGGCGCGGATGCAGGATCTGCCGGAGGCCTATCATATCGGCGGCAAAATTCCTGACCTGCAGGGCGGCCTGGTGCTGCGCAAGTGTGAGCCGGAGAACTCCCGCAAGATCGATCTCGTGCTGCTGTCGATCGGCGGCAATGACGTCGGCTTTGCGCGTCTCGTTGCCAACGCCATCCTGTCCGACCAGTCCACGTTGAAGAAGCTCGGCGGCTGGTTCGGCCATGTCCACGGCGCCGCCGAGGCCGCGCCCCAGCTGGCCCAACTCGACGATCGCTACAAATCACTCAACCGCGCCATGCACAACATCCTGCACGTGCCGTGGGATGAGACCGACCGCGTGATTTCAGCAGCCTACCCCGGCCTCGCCATCCTCGACGACGGCCGCACTGTCTGCCCCGACGGCCGCGCCGGTCTCGACGTGGTCAGCGAATTCGCGCTCTCGGCCAAGAAAGCCAGCGAGAGCCAGGTGGTGGCCGAGAAGCTCAACACCATCATGAAGGCAAGCGCCAAGACGCACGGCTGGACCTTCGCCGAAGCCCACCGCAAGGCGTTCCAGGGACGCGGCATCTGCGCCGGATACAACGACAACGCGCTGTCCTCGGCCGATGACCTAAGACTGCCGCGCAAGGTCGCGGGCGGCGGCTGGGAGCCCTATAATCCGGCCGACTATCAGCCTTATGCGCCGCGCCAGCGTTGGTTCCGCACGCCCAACGACGCGTTCCTGACCGGCAACTTCCATGTCTCGGCGTCGCTGATGCAGAAGGTGCTGAAGTTGCAGAGCCTGTCGTGGTTCCAGCTCCTGCTGGCCGCGACCTATTCCGGCGCCTTCCACCCGACCGCCGAGGGCCATGCGGCCATCGCCGACAGCGTCACCGAGAAAGCCCGCGCCGTGCTGGCGAAGTACAAGCAAGGCAATGGGACGCGGGTGGATTAAGGGTGCCGGCCCCGGACGCTATCTCTTGCCCACCGCATCGAATGCGGCGGCGAACTCGATGGCGCCGGGCTTGACGAGGCCCAGTTCCATGCGCTTGCCCAACTCGACCAGCAGTTCGGCGGCGGTACGTTCGCGAACGACGGTGTTGCGCTCATAGCCCTGGCGGCTGAAGAAGTTTGTGGTCGGCACGTCGTGCGCGACCGGCATCAGCATTTCGAGGCCGGTGCGCGGACCGGCGAGGTTCATCAACTCGATCTCGGGGCCGCTGAGTGTCGTGCGGCCGGCCTCAAGTGCTGCGGTTTCCTTGAGGCCCTTGAGCTTGATCACCTGCAGCCACGGACCGATGTCGGCATCGAGATTGAGCGCGTGCATGGCGAGGCCCTTCTGGGTGCCGCCGAACTTGACGTGTGCGCTCCATTCGTTCGGCACGGTGCGGGCGTCCTTCAGCATGGCGCGCAGGATCGCCGCCTTGGTGCGCAATGATGCCGGCCTCCAGGGCGGCGCGCCCTTTTCGGTCACGGCCATTGCTTCCAGGCGGCGGATGAAGCTTTCGCCGTGCTTGACGAGTTCGCTGACCGAATTGGCGTGCAGCAACTGGGCGTAGCCGAGTGCCGACGAGATCGCCTTGCCGGTGCGCTTCTGCGGATGGATGCCAGCCTGCATGTCGTAGGTGCCCATGCCGCCAGTCTCGAGCGCGTAGACTTTCACGACCTGATCCTTGGTCAGGCCGATGGCGAGGGCCTCCGTCGCATAACGGCGCTTGAAGTCCTCCTCGGTCGTGACTTCCGGCATGAAGTTGTAGGCGTCCCGCGCCGCCTGCAGGAAGTCACCCAGCATCGGTCGTGGCGTTTCGGGCACAGGCGGCGTATCGTCGGCCAGGATCTTGGCGATGGCGTCGGGCAAAACCGGGCCGGTATATTTGGGCGGCTGGGTCAGCACGTAGTCGGCGGCGGTGAAGGGCTTGCCGGCCGCACGCTTGCGCTTGCGCTCGTCGCGGCGGCCGTTGACGGCGTTCCAGTAGCCGTCGTATTCGGCCTCGAAAGCGGTGCGCGCGGCCTTCCAGGCGTCATGGGTACGGCGTTGCTCGGGGCTCAGAAGCGACAGCTTGCTGGCTGGCGCTTCCTGGGCGAACGCATTGCGGGCAAGCGGCGCACCGGCCGGAACGGCGACCAGCACAAGCAGCCCGAAGCCGAATGCCCGGCCCCGCGAACGCCAAAACGACCTGTTGCCACGCATCGACCGCGCCTCGACTTCCACCAAACCCGCGTATTTCCAACCCGAAGGCATGGATTAAGCGTCGATGAAGGTTAAGGCATCATTGAGGCTAACTCATGAGGCGAACCAAGGGTTCAAGCCCGCGCCGAACCTTACAACTGGCTGACCGTGCACGTCAGGTTGGTGCAACGCAGCATTTTGTAATTCCTGTCTCGTCACGACGGCGAACGCCCGTCAAGTGTTGGCGAACAAGGAAAAAACGGACATGAGCAAAACCACCGGCAAATACGACAATGTCACAGTCGCGCTGCACTGGGTGATCGGCATCGGCATCCTCAGCCTCGCGGGACTTGAACTGTTTCGCCAGGAATTTCCCAAGGGCCATTTCATCCGCGAAGGCTTGAAGGCAATGCATCAACCGGCCGGCACCGCGCTGTTCGTGCTGATCATGTTCCGCCTGGCGTGGCGCATGACGATGGCCAAGGCGCCAGCGATGCCGTCGGCCAAGGGCCTGTCGCACTTGGCGGCCACACTCGTGCATGTCGCGCTCTATGGGCTGATGATCGGCTTGCCGCTGCTCGGCCTGCTGTATGTCTTCGGCAGCAACAAGGTCGTCGACTTCGGCCCGTTCGTGCTGGCCCTGCCGCTGAAGGATAGCCTTGGTGGCTTGGCCAAGTCATTCCGCCACTGGCATGAAACGCTCGGCATCGCCATTCTCGTGCTCGGCCTCGTGCATGCCGCAGCCGCTCTCATGCATCACTATGTGCTGAAGGACGGTCTGCTGTCGCGGATGCGGTTCGGCCGGAGTGGCGGGACGAACCACCGTCCACCGCAAGAGCCGATCTTCGCGGGGCAGTAAGGCCCGAGCTTTCCAACACGCGCAGGCATTGCAAACACCCCGGCCCATCAGGACCGGGGTGTTTTCGTGCATTCTGCAAAGCCGCTGTAGATCAAGTTTTTGCGATCGCCATCGGAGAGCCCGCACTCGCAGTGCTTCAAAGCGGAGTTTCGATTGGCCGCGACCACGGAATGCGTGTTGCATGACCTCGATGTTCGACCGAAGCCCAACTTCCTCACCACGCGTTCCCGGAAAGCCCGCACGGCTCTTGCGGTGTATTGCGATGTTACGCGTGAGCTTGTCCGGGATCCTACCATATCCGGCGGGCTCACTGCCTCATCGTGACGGATAAAGATGCCTGTGCGTCTCGGAAGCATGGGGCGCGGTTCCCGATTGACCGCCAGTCGTGGCGGCCGTTATCGGCCATGCGCCCGCCCAAACGAAAAGAGCCGCCCCGAAGGGCGGCTCTTTCCTTGTCTTTCGACTAGGCCAGTTGATCAGAAGCGGATGATACCGCCCATGACGACTGCGTCGAATTCCTGCTTGCCCTTGGCGTCCGCTGCAGCAGCCAGAGCGCCCAGACCCGACGATGTCGGTGTCGAAGTGCTTATAGCCGACGTAGAGGTCCATGGCGGCGGCGTCGATCGCCCTGGGTCAAACCAATGCCCCAGACCGTCGTGTCAGCCGAATTGAACGCCGTTGCCGCTGAGCTGCGGACGAACCACTGGAGCTTAGCCGAGCACGCGCCGTCCAAACCGCCAGCCGGCTTCGTAGTTGCCGTACTCACCGAACAGGGTGGTCTTGCCGATGCCGAAGAAGTTCTGCTCGATACCAGCCTGCAGATACCAGCTGGTCTCCTTGTCCTTGGCGCCAGCGCCGAGGAGCGTCTTGCGGTTCTTGTCGTCGAGCTGACCCCAGGCGCCGTGAACGTACAGACCGGTCGCGACGTGCATCACGCTGCCGGAAAGGCCGATCGAGTTGCAATCAACAGCGCTGTTCGTTAGATCGGCAGCCGATGAGATCAGCGCAACGGGGGCCATCGCCACCGTTCTTGCCGAAGTTGTCGTTGATCTGGCGGTAGCCAGCACCAGCGGCAACGCGGATGCCGGAGAACTCACCGGCGTAGCGCAGAGCGGCATCCCACTGGTCATCTTCACCCCAGGCAGCCTGGACCGTGAAGCCAGCAAACGTCGGCGAAACGTACTTGACGACGTTGTTACGATCGCCTTCGCCAACACCCCAGGCGCCAGCCTGGCTCGGCGTCACGCCGTTCCACGTAAGCGGCGCTGAGCGAGCCGTTGTTGTTGCGCAGGAAGAAGCCACCCTGCCAAGCCGAGGCGTCGATACCGCCGGTGATGGCGTTGGCGAGGTTGATCTCGGTGATGCCGTCAGTGGCAGTCGAGGTCTGACCAACCCAAACGCGGCCGAGCTGCTTGCTGTCGATCCACCAGGCGCTGTGACGAATGTCGAGCGAGTTGGTGTCGCCGCCAGCGCCGTTGGTGCCCTGGTTGCGGTTGCCGGAGTTGGCGTAACGGACGCCGATCTCAAGCAAGTAACCAGCCGACCAATCCGAGTTGATCTTGGCGTCGCCGACGAAGCGGAAACGCGTGCGGCTCATGTTGTTCGAAACGATGTAGGCATTCTTCTCGCTTGCCATCATCCCAGAACATCAAAGCTTCGTTGACTTGACCCGAAACGGTCAGCTTGACCTTCCGGTTGCCCTTGCGAGCCGTCGTTGCTTCGAGTTCTGCAACGCGCTCTTCGAGATCCGCGCAGCAATTGCCACCGAGATCGGCAGCTTGGGCAGCAACGCCACCCGCCAAAAGCCCGGCCGCAGCGACAAGCGCGAAGCGGCTAGCTGACTTGAACAGTCCCCCGTTCATAAGAACATCTCCGTTGGACTAACACTACTGGGTACGCAACCACCATGGTTGATACGCCGCTATAGTACGATGTCGCCTGACCGTATTGCTTGTGGACTTTTGAAGTCCCGTTGCCCCTAACGACCTTGGCTGACCCACAAGTACCCCAACCATTGACGACACGTAAACAGCCAAGACGTGAGTGTGGGCTTTTGGCTGTTCTCTCGTGGCAGAACAGCAACGCTTTTGATTCTGCCTGCCGAACCACCACTCGAACAACATTCATGATTTCATAAGGTTGCCAGGAGGTGTGATTCGATGATCAAGTTGCACAAAATTATTAGAAAAGCATTGCGAATCAAATTGATGCAGTTTCAGAGGCCGCGCTGATTGGTCAGATTTCCCGAACCAAGGCCACACTTTATCCTACATCTTCGACCGCATGATCGCCTCCAGCCGAGCACCTGACATGACGACCTACGACATCATAGTGGCCGGTACAGGACCAGCCGGGCTGGCTGCCGCGGCGGCCTTCGCAGGCGGTGGCGCGCATGTGGCGCTGATCGGACCGGCACTGAGACCGGGCGCCGCGCCCGATACACGTACTGCTGCGCTTTTCAGCGGGTCGATGGCGCTGCTCCGCCATCTTGGGACACTACCGCAACTTGAGCCCGAGATCACACCGCTCAAGGGCATCCGCATCATCGACGATGGCGATCACCTGTTGCGCGCGCCCGAGGTCACCTTCGAAGCCCGCGAACTGGGCTTGCCGGATTTCGGCGCCAATGTTCCACAGATGCCGCTGAACGAAGCACTGACTATCGCGGTCGCGCGCAACCCCGCCATCACTCGAATTCATGGCGAGGTGACCGCGATCGAATTGACGCCCACCTCGGCGCTGGTACGGCTCGCTGGCGGCGACGTAATCGAGGCACAACTGGTCGCAGCCGCCGATGGCCGCAACTCGTTCTGCCGGGACGCCGCGGGCATAGGCGTCGACAAATGGGACTACCCGCAGACCGCGATTGCGGCCCAATTCAGCCATGGCCGCGCCCACCATGGGATTTCGACCGAGTTCCACCGACCCGCTGGGCCTTGCACCGTTGTGCCGATGCCGGGACTACGTTCGAGCCTGGTTTGGGTCGAGCGCCCGGCAATTGCCCAGCGATTGAGCAAGCTCGACGACGATGCCTTTGCACGCACACTTGAAAGCAGGCTGCACGGCCTGCTCGGCTCGCTCAGTGAAATGGGACCGCGTCGATTGTTTCCGCTGTCATGCCTCAAAGCCCATACCTTGGGTCGAAATCGCGTGGCTTTGATCGGCGATGCCGGCCACACCATGCCGCCGATCGGCGCCCAGGGCCTCAATCTCGGCTTCCGCGATGTCGCGGTGTTGGCCGACCTCATTTCCGAGGCCCGCGACCGCGGCGAGGACATTGGCGGCAGCGATCTGCTCGCCCGGTACGCGGATGCCCGTCGCCTCGACGTCGGCGTGCGCATCAACGCCGTCGATCTGCTGAACCGGTCGCTGCTCGTCGACATGCTGCCGGCCGACCTCGCGCGCGGCATCGGCATGCATGCGATTGCCAGCATCGGGCCACTGAAGCGACAGGTAATGCGGGCAGGCTTCGAGCCTACGGGCAACCTGCCGAGCCTGATGCGTGCTTGACGGCCACCGGCGACTGTTGTCTTGAGGGCGCAAACGCCTCCCGCTTGAGTAAACCCGAAACCAATGGCCGCACCGACGTCTGCCTTGCGAGACTTCCAGTTTCGCCTCGAATATGCGCTGCTGCGGGCGATTGTCGGGCTTGTGCGCGCGGTGCCCCTCGATGCGGCTAGCGCGATATCTGGGCGTGCCTGGCGGTTCCTGGCGCCGAAGCTGTCGCCGAAGCGGCATGCGCGCGCGCTCGACAATCTGGCCATCGCGTTCCCGGACATGGCCCCTGCCGAGCGGGAAAAACTCGCGCTCGCACAGTGGACCAACCTCGGCCGGGTAATGGCCGAGACGATGCAGCTCGACCGCATTCTGCGTGATCGAAGCCGTATCGAGATCGCCAATCTGCCGGTGTTCGCGCGCTATCGCGACAAACTTGGGCCGGTTGTCGGCGTTTCCCTGCATATGGGCAATTGGGAGTTGGCGATCTGGCCGTTGACGGTCGCTGGCGCTTCGCCGGCTGCGGTCTACCGTTCGGTCAACAACCCGTATGTCGACCAATACCTGCGCGACCAGCGGCGCGACCTTTATCCGGGCGGCCTGCTTGGGCGCGGCAAGGTCGAGGGCGAACACGGCGAGGGCCAGAAGACCGCTCGGTTCATCATGGACTACGTCCGTCGCGGCGGCCGGCTCGGTCTCGTCACCGATCTCTACGATCGGACCGGCTTGCCGGTGCCGTTTTTCGGCCGGGACGCGCGCACCGTGACCGGCCCGGTGATGATCGCGCGCCGCGTCGGCGCCCGGGTGTGGATGGCGCGTTGCGTGCGGGTCGGCGCCGCGGTCAAATTCCGGATCGAACTCGTCGAATTGCGCGTGCCGCGCACCGCCAACCAGGGCGACGACATCAAGTGGGCGACTGCCGCCATGCAGCGTCAGTTCGAAGCCTGGGTGCGCGAGAACCCGGAGCAATGGATGTGGAGCAATCGGCGCTGGAGTTAAGAGCGTGAGTGGTGAGTGGCCAGTCGTGAGATGGTCACGCTGCGATCGCCATCGAATACGTGCCATCAGCTCGACTTGCCACTCATCACGCCATACTTCACGACTCGCCCGCAACCACTCACCACCGGAACCAACTCATGCCCGCCACCCGCACGCCCGCCAAGTTCTTCCAGCCCCTCGCCATCGGCGCGCCGGAACCCTATCGCGCAAACCCGGTGCGTCTAGAGCGGATGATCCACTTCATTCCGCCGCACAACGCCAAGATCACCGCCAAGATCAACGAATTGAAGACCCAAGTTGACGTCATCCTCGGCAATCTTGAGGACGCGATCCCGGCCGACCAGAAGGCCGCCGCCCGGTCGGGCTTCGTCGCCATGGCGAAGGCCACCGATTTCGGCACCACTGGCCTTTGGGCCCGGGTGAATTGCCTCAACTCGCCGTGGTTTCTGGACGACATGCTGGAGATCGTCGGCGCCGTCGGCGACAAGCTCGACGTCGTGATGCTGCCGAAAGTCGAAGGACCCTGGGACATCCACTACCTCGACCAGCTGCTGGCCCAACTCGAAGCCCGGCACGCGATCAAACGCCCGATCCAGATCCACGCCATACTCGAGACCGCCGAAGGCGTCACCAACATCGATGAGATCGCCATTGCCAGCCCGCGCATGCATGGCATGAGCCTCGGCCCCGCAGATCTCGCCGCGTCGCGCGGCATGAAGACCACTCGCGTTGGCGGCGGCCATCCGTCCTACGGCGTGCTGTCCGACCCCAGCCCCGGCAGTGAACGCCGGTTTTACCAGCAGGATTTGTGGCACTATACGTTCGCCCGCATGGTCGACGCCTGCCAACGCTGCGGCATCAAGGCGTTCTATGGCCCATTCGGTGATTTCTCCGATCCGGCCGCCTGCGAGGCCCAGTTCCGAAACGCCTTCCTGATGGGCTGCGTTGGCGCCTGGTCGCTGCACCCGAGCCAGGTCGAGATCGCCAAGCACGTGTTCAGTCCCGACGTAGGCGAAGTCGCCTTCGCCAAGAAAATCCTCGCCGCCATGCCGGACGGCACCGGCGCGGTCATGATCGACGGCAAAATGCAGGACGATGCCACCTGGAAACAGGCAAAGGTAATCGTCGACCTCGCCAGGCTCGTTTCGGCGAATGATCCCGATGCGGCCGCCCGCTATGGATTATGAGCGTCGTCGCACCATATAGTCAGCAATAGCCGCATCAGAGAGTTCAATTGAGCAGATGGCGTCGAAACCCAGATCAGCCGCCGCGGAATCATCCCGCATGCGCAACGCGAAATTTGCCGTCGGCAGCGTCGTCCGGCACCGATTTTTCCCGTTTCGCGGCGTCATCTTCGATATCGACCCGGTATTCAACAATACCGAGGAGTGGTGGCTCGCGATCCCCCTCGACATGCGGCCACGCAAGGACCAGCCATTCTATCATCTGTTGGCCGAGAACGCCGAGACGACCTATGTCGCCTACGTGTCGGAGCAGAACCTGCTGCCCGACAAGACAGGCACCCCGGTCAAGCATCCGCGCGTGAAGGAACTATTCGTGCCGGACGACAAGGGCGGCTACCGCGCCCTGTTCCTGCAATCGCACTGAACCTCGCGCGCCAACACCTTCCCCCACAAAAAAGCCCGCCCGATGCGAATCGGGCGGGCTTTGCATTGGATATATTCGCTTCAGATCACGGCTTCTTCGGCTGCATCGGTGCTGGAGCCAGTTCGCCGGGCTTCGGCGCCAGACGCTCCTGAGTTTTCTGCGCCTCGACTGCCTTTTGATAGGCTTCTTCCTGGCGCTGGCGCAATTCCTGGAAGAACCGAGTGCGCTCGGTGCTGTAGAGCTTGTTATCCACCGGCGCGCCGGCTTGGGCGGCGGCGAAGCCGTCCAGCGGGATCGAGAACGGCACCGGCTGGGCAGAGCCATTCATGGCGAGCACGACAAGACCACCGCCGGTCTTGAGCTGGTCGACCAACTCCTTGGTGGCCTCGATCTCAGCGGTGCAGCCGGTCGGATGGCAAAGCGTGTATTTGAGATCGACCGGCTTAAGCGCCTTGTCGTCGATCTTCTCGTTCTTCTGAGCCTTCGCCCATGTATCCTTGTCATAGACAGCGGCCCGCAGGCCCGGCGGAATGGCAACGCCAATCGCCAGCGGCACCATGACCATCAGATGTTGTTTGTCGGAGCCTTCGACGTTGCGCAAGGCTGCCGAAACAATCACCATGCCGGAGTTGCCGTCGAGACGCTCGTGATGGGTGAGACAGATGTTCTTATCCTCGGTGGCGACCTTGCCATCCTTGGCTGGAACCGGCACCTTCGCCTTTTCGCACAGCTTGACCCAGAAAGTCTGCGGCTGTGCAGGGGCTGCGGCAGCTGGGGCAGCGGCCGGCGCTGCTGGCGCCGCCTTCGGCGCGGTCTTGGTCTGCGCGGTCGCGGCAGTGACCGCCAGACCCAGCGCCAAGAGGCCAGACGTAAGCGTTAGCCCCAGTTGCATCGTGCGTCCCGCAACGCGCACGTTCGTCTGATTGCGATAGTTCATCGTGAGCTTTGACCTTCTTGATTGAACGCAAGACGCGTTCGCCCGCCCCTGAAACCTGTGACCTCAATGTACCGATCTAGTTCTCTCGCCGGGCGCTGGCTCCTTGGCGCCGTCGGGTCGTCGATGCAGCCGGCAGTAAAGGCCGGATTACGGCAATCCCGTGACCGTATTTCCACGGAGCGCGGATATGCTTGTGCATGACAAGTCCGACGTGGCAAAGGGGCAACTACCTTCTTCCACGTCTGGGATGCCGCACATTGGGCGCGATGATGCCTTTTGATCACGGCGCGATTTGAATTCGGGGCTAGAACCGCAATGCGCATCGGCTGGATCATGGCGGCCTTGATCATGCTCGGCGCCTTCCCGGCAGGCACGCGGGCCGAGCCGGTGCACGGCATCGCCATGCACGGTAACCCGGCCCTCGCCGCAGATTTCAAGCACCTGCCCCACGTCAATCCGAACGCACCACGCGGCGGCCGGCTGAACCTCGGCGTTCAGGGTACTTTCGACAGCCTCAATCCATTTGTCGTCAAGGGCGCCAAGGCGACCGGCCTGCGCGAATACGTGTACGAAAGCCTGATGGCACGGTCCGCGGATGAGCCGTTCAGCCTTTATGGCCTCATCGCCGAACGGGTCGAAGTGCCGCAGGACCGCAGCAGCATCACGTTCTTTTTGAGGTCGAGTGCGCGCTTTTCGGACGGCAGGCCGATCACCGCTGACGACGTGCTTTTCTCGTATGCCATGCTGAAGGAGAAGGGGCTTCCCAACTACCGAGGCTACTACAAGAAGATCACGGCAGCGGTGGCGCTCGACGCCAACACGGTCCGGTTCGATTTCGGCAGCGGCGACAATCGGGAAATGCCATTGATCATGGGTTTGATGCCCATTGCCCCCAAGCACCGCTTCACGTCCGACACGTTCGAACAAACAACCCTGGAACCACCGGTGGGGAGTGGGCCTTACGTCGTGGCGGCCGTCGACCCCGGCCGTTCGATCATCTATCGCCGTGATCCGAACTATTGGGCAAACCAGCTCGCCATCACCCGGGGCCGGTTCAATTTCGACGAGGTGCGATACGAATACTATCGCGACAGCAATGCCCTCTTCGAAGCGTTCAAAGCCGGCAACATCGATGCACGGGCGGAGGACGATCCAGGCCGCTGGGCACAGGGCTATCGCATCCCGGCCGTCGAAGATGGACGCATCTTGATGCGCGAATTCCCGATCGGTTTGCCAGCCGGCATGTCGGCCCTGGTCTTCAATACGCGCAAGCCGGTGTTCGCCGACGCCCGCGTGCGTCAGGCGCTTATTCTTGCCTTCGATTTTTCCTGGGTGAACCGCAACCTCTACCATTCTCTCTACAAGCGGACGCAAAGCCTGTTCCAGCGCTCCTACCTTGCCTCCACAAGCCAACCGGCCGACGCTGCCGAGCGCGCATTGCTCGCACCCTTCCCTGGGGTGGTGTCGGACACCATCCTCGAAGGTCGCTATCAGCCGCCAGACAGTTCGAACGGAGGCAATCGCGAAAACATGAAGCGCGCAACGGCGCTGTTGCGCGAGGCCGGCTACGCTTTCGACGGCGACAGCCTCGTCAATAAGGCGACGGGCGAACATTTGCGCTTCGAATTCTTGACCGAAACCCGAGGTCAGGAACGACTGCTCCTCGCCTACCGGGACAACCTCAAGCAGCTCGGCATCGTTGTTTCCATCCGCCAAGTCGACAGCTCGCAATACTGGTCGCGCCTCAAGAGCTTTGACTTCGACATGATCCAGACGATCTGGCGCGCGTCGCTTTCGCCCGGCAACGAGCAGGCCAACCGGTGGGGCAGCGGGGCTGCCGAATCACCCGGCTCACTCAACTATGCCGGCGTGCGAAGTCCGGCCGCCGACGCGATGATCGATGCGATTCTTAGAGCCACCACGAACGAGGATTTCACCTCTGCGGTCCGCGCGCTGGACCGGGTCATCATGTCGGGTGACTATATGATCCCGCTGTTCCACGTGCAGGGCCAATGGATCGCGCATTGGCAACGCGTGCGGCCGCCTGAGCGCACGGCGTTGTTTGGCGCCGATTTCGATACCTGGTGGATGGAGAATGCGAAGTGAGGCCGGTGATCGGATTTCAAGGCGAGTTGCCGCCTGTGGATTTCAATATGGCGCGCTACTGCGTCGGCCAGCCTGCGGCGAGCGCGCCGGACAAGGCCGCCCTGGTCGTGGTCGCCGACGCCAACCGCGATCCGACCGAAGTGTGGACCTATGCCAGCCTCGAAACTGCCGTGCTCAACGTTGCCGGCGGCTTATCCGGTCTCGGCCTTAAGCCCGGCGCCCGCATCCTGATCCGGCTCGACAACACTAGTGCCTATGCGATGGTCTTTTTCGGCGCCGTCGCCGCCGGATTTGTGCCGATCCCAGCGTCCACCCAGTTGACCGAGACAGAAGTCGAATTCCTGCTCGAAAACAGCGTCGCGGAAGCGGTCTGCGTTGCCGACGACCTGCCCGTCCACCACGTGCCAGCTGGCGTGCGGGTCATCACCGAATACGACGTCGACCGCATGATCGCCGACGGTCCGCGCGGCGCCTATGCCGCCACCAAGGCCGACCAGGCCGGCCTACCTGATCTACACCTCCGGCACCACGTCGCGGCCGAAGGGCGTGCTGCATGCGCACCGCGCTGCCTGGGGGCGGCGGCCGATGTACCAGGGTTGGTATGGCATGCAGCCAAACGACCGCATGCTGCACGCCGGCGCCTTCAACTGGACCTACACGCTTGGCGTCGGTCTGTCCGATGTGTGGGCCAACCGCGCCACCACCATCATCTATACTGGCACGAAGGATCCAGCACTTTGGCCGGGCTTGATCGCGGCGCACGGCGCGACAATGTTCGCGGCCGTCCCAGGCGTCTATCGCCAGATCATGAAGTACGGCGATGCCCGGCGGGAAACGTTGGGCCACCTGCGGCATGGGCTCGTCGCAGGCGAGGCGCCGCCCGCCGGCTTCTTCGAGGAATGGCACGAGCGCACGAGCCTGCACCTGCACGAGGCGATCGGCATGAGCGAGATGTCGACCTTTATTTCGACCTGCCCGACAGTGCCGCGTCGTCCCGGCACCATCGGCAAGCCGCAGCCGGGCCGCTCGGTTGTCATTCTGGATACCGAGGGCGGAACTTCGCCGCTACCGGCCGGCGAGCACGGCCTGCTTGCCGTGCACCGCACCGATCCTGGCCTGATGCTCGGCTACTGGAACCGGCCCGAGGAAGAGCAGGAAGTGATGCGCGGTGACTGGTTCATCGGCGGCGACATCGCCAGCATGGACGCGGACGGCTACGTTTCCCATCACGGCCGCGCCAACGACATCATGAAGGCCGGTGGCTATCGCGTGTCGCCGCAGGAAGTCGAAGCCGTTATTGCCCAGCACCCGTGCGTCGGCGAAGTCGCCTGCACCGAGATCCGCGTGCGCGCCGACGTGTCGATCATTGCCGCCTTCGTCGTCGCCAAGCCCGATGCTCCGCATGATGCGGAAGGCATCAAGGGCCTCGCCGCCCGCGAACTCGCCGCCTACAAGCGGCCGCGCGAAGTGGTATTCGTCGACCAGCTGCCGCGCACCGCCAACGGCAAGCTGAAGCGCGCGGCCTTGGCGTTGCCGAAGGTCGATGGTTCGGGCTGATCCGCAGGGCGAGATAGCAACTTCGCGCATCGCGCCAGCCGCCGCCATGCGGGGTGCTTGCGCAATTCGGCGGCACTTATTGCCCGCTACGGCTGACACGCGCATGGCCTTCAACGCCAGCCACGGCGGCCACCAGCGTATAGCTGATAATCATCAGCAGGAACCAGGCGCCAAGCTTACCTGTCGACACCATGTGCCAACTCGCCTTTTGGCTCGGATAAACCCAGGCGGCTGTGAATGTGCCGATGTTCTCGGCGAACCAAATGAACAGCGCGACCAAGCCGAATCCGACCAGCAGCGGCATCCGCCGGTAAACTTGCCAGATTTTAAAGTGCACCCAAGTGCGCCCAAACAGTAGCGCTGTACCCAAGAACAGCAGCGGCCGCGCGTCCCACACATAATGATGGGCGAAGAAATTGACATAGATGGCGAGTGCCAGCAGCCCCACCGCCCACAGTGGCGGATGGCGGGTGAACTGGAAATCGAACAACCGCCACACGCGCGCGATGTAGGAACCGATCGCGGCGTACATGAAGCCTGTGAACAGCGGCACACCGGCTATCCGCAGCAGCGAGGCCTCCGGATAGACCCAGGAGCCGACCGAGGTCTTGAAGATCTCCATCGCGGTACCGACAGCATGAAACAGCAGAATCACCGCCGCCTCCTCCCGCGTTTCCAGTCGAAAACGCAGCATTGCCAACTGGATCGCAACTGCCGCCAGGGTCAGGAAGTCATAACGGGCCAGCCCCGCGCCCTTTGGATACGCGAGGTGTGTGGCGATCAGCAGTATCAGCATGAGCGCGCCGAACAGACAGGCCCAAGCCTGTTTCACGCCGAAGCGGACGAATTCATAGGCGAAATGAGTGTCAGCCCGCCGCGATGCCCAGGCGCCGAGGCGCGCATCGAACACGATGCCGCGGTCGAGCAGCGCCCAGCGCGAAGCCGCCGAGCCAGGCGGGGCGTTGCGTTGATCTCGTGGCAATTCGGTCGCCTCGAATTTGGGTCGGTCGCGGTCAAGCAACGACTGTCGGCCAACGGCGGCGCCAATATGGCCGTCGCATCGCCCCCCCGATCGGTCGCCGCAAATTTGGGCAAAAACACACTGTTCGTGGCATTGGCAGCGAATCCGGCACTTCGCCGATTAAATAAGCAGCAAAACACTTGCTTGCCTGTTTTTTCGCCTTTCTGCCTAATCCATAGCGCGTGTCATTGTAATCAATAATCGTGTTTATGACGCCATTTCAGCAACTTAAATCGACCCCGCCGACTTGGCACAGTGATTGCTAACTCCTTAATTGGTTAAAACAAACAAGGGGCCAACATGTTTTCAGTTCGCAAGACTTCCTCAGTCCTCGCCAGTGGCGTAGCCGCCGCCGCGACGCTCCTGTCGGTTGCGGCCGCACAGGCCCAGGACACCATCAAGGTCGGCATCCTGCACTCTCTGTCCGGCACCATGGCGATCAGCGAGACGACGCTGAAAGACACCATGCTGTTCCTCATCGACGAGCAGAACAAAAAGGGTGGCCTGCTCGGCAAAAAGCTCGAAGCCGTGGTCGTCGACCCGGCGTCGAACTGGCCGCTGTTCGCCGAAAAGGCACGCGAATTGATCTCCAAGGACAAAGTCTCGGCCGTGTTCGGCTGCTGGACCTCAGTTTCGCGTAAGTCGGTACTGCCGGTATTTAAGGAGCTCAACAACATCCTGTTCTACCCCGTCCAGTACGAGGGTGAGGAATCCGAGCGCAACGTGTTCTACACGGGTGCTGCTCCGAACCAGCAGGCGATCCCGGCCGTCGATTACCTGATGTCGAAGGACGGCGGCGAAGTGAAGCGTTGGGTGCTGGCCGGCACCGACTACGTATATCCGCGCACCACTAATAAGATCCTTGAGGCGTACCTGATTTCGAAGGGCGTGGCCAAGGACGACATCATGATCAACTACACGCCGTTCGGTCATTCCGATTGGCAGACCATCGTGTCCGACATCAAGAAGTTCGGCACCGCCGGCAAGAAGACCGCCGTTGTCTCGACCATCAACGGCGACGCCAACGTGCCGTTCTACAAGGAACTGGCCAACGCTGGCGTGAAGGCGACCGATATCCCGGTAGTTGCGTTCTCAGTCGGTGAAGAAGAGCTCGCTGGCATCGACACCAAGAACCTCGTCGGCCATCTGACCGCCTGGAACTACTTCCAGTCCGTCAAGGCGCCTGCCAACGACAAGTTCATCGCCGATTGGAAGGCCTTCACCAAGAACCCGAAGCGCGTCACCAACGATCCGATGGAAGCACACGTGATCGGCTTCAACATGTGGGTCAAGGCGGTCGAGAAGGTGAAGTCGACCGATCCGGACAAGGTCATCGACGCCCTGCCGGGCATCGAAGCCCCGAACCTGACCGGCGGAATGTCAAAGATGCTGCCGAACCACCACATCACCAAGCCGGTTCTGATCGGCGAGATCAAGGCCGACGGCCAGATGGAAACCGTCTGGAAGACCAAGGATCTGGTCCCCGGCGACGCTTGGTCGAAGAGCCTCGACGGTTCCAAGGACCTGATCGGCGATTGGGTCGAAAAGAAGTGCGGCAACTTCAATACCAAGACCAACAAGTGCGGTTGATGTGAAGTCCCCCTAGCGCTTAGCGCGAGAGGGGGAAAGGGCAAGAACGCACCTCTCATCGGGCGGCATGCTTTGCGGTGTGCCGCCCGATTCACGAAACCGACACTCAATCCAACGGTCAAGACTCGATGCGGCGACTGATCCCTTTTTTATGGCTGCTCGCCACCCTCGCGCTGGCCGCTCCGGCGTCCGCCGCCAAACTCGACGATGCTCTGGCGCCCCTGCTCGCCGACAGCTACGCCGATACTGTCAGTGCCATCACGGCGATCGCCGCTAGCGGCGACGAAAAGGCCGGGCCGATCCTCGAAGCGCTCGCGGGCGGCAAACTACGGTTCTCCGCCAGCGACAAGATCGTCGTCATGCCCGGCGCTGGCGGCAAGCTCGTCAACGCCGCCACTGGTGCTGCCATTGCAACGCCGTCCGCCGACCTCGCCGACGTGCGCCTTAACAATCGTGTCCGCACCGCGGTACAGGCGGCCCTCGGCGCGCTGACACTGATGTCGTCCGATCCCATAAAACGTCTCGACGCCGCGCTGTCTATCTTCAAATCGCGCGACGAAGCCAAGCTCGCACAAGTCGAAGTGGCACTTGCCAAGGAGACCGACGGCCGAGTCAGAAACGCACTCGAAGGCGCTCGCGCCGTCATTCTGATGGCCAAGTCCGATGCCCCCGAGACCTCTCGATTGGCCGCCGTGCTGACACTCAAGGCGCGTGGCGACCAAGACGCGATTGCTGCTCTGCGCAATTTTCCGGCCGATGCCCCTGCCACCCTGAAGGACGCAGCCAACCGCGCCGTCGCCGACATCGAGAACGGACTCGTGGTGTGGCGCGCCGCCCAGAACTTCTGGTACGGGCTATCGCTTGGCTCGGTACTGCTGCTGGCGGCAATCGGCCTAGCCATCACC
Source organism: uncultured Alphaproteobacteria bacterium (assembly GCA_963732635.1). Taxonomy (GTDB): domain Bacteria; phylum Pseudomonadota; class Alphaproteobacteria; order Rhizobiales; family Hyphomicrobiaceae; genus JAKFWF01. The sequence goes on along the minus strand of CAVTAL010000019.1, from coordinate 48,693 downwards.
TTTGGCGTGATGGGCGTCATCAACATGGCACACGGCGAAATGGTGATGATTGGCGCCTACACCACCTTCGTGGTGCAGGAGATCATCCGCACCAAAATGCCGGGCCTGTTCGACTACTCGCTGGTTTTTGCCATTCCTCTGGCCTTCATTGTCGCCGGCGGCATCGGCATCGCCATCGAACGCAGCGTCATCCGTTTCCTCTACGGGCGACCGCTTGAGACGCTGCTCGCAACCTGGGGCATCAGCCTGATCCTGCAGCAGGCGGTGCGCACTTGGTTCGGTCCGACCAACCGCGAGGTCGGCAGCCCGAACTTCATGTCCGGCGCCTTCAAGATCGGCGAACTCGTCATCACCTGGAACCGACTGTGGATTATCGTGTTCGCGGCCCTCATCTTCGTCGGCCTTTTGCTGGCGCTGAAATACACAGCCCTCGGCCTGCATATGCGCGCCGTCACGCAGAACCGGCGGATGGCGAGTTCGATGGGCATTCCGACGGCCAGGGTCGACGCACTGACCTTCGGCCTCGGCTCGGGCATCGCGGGGCTTGCCGGCGTGGCGCTGGCCCAGATCGATAACGTGTCGCCGAACCTCGGCCAGAGCTACATCATCGACAGCTTCCTGGTCGTCGTATTCGGCGGCGTTGGCAATCTGTGGGGCACGTTGGTCGGCGCCATGTCACTCGGTATCGCCAACAAGCTGCTCGAGCCATATGCCGGCGCGGTGCTCGGCAAGATCATCCTGCTCATCGCCGTCATCATCTTCATCCAGAAGCGCCCGCGCGGCATGTTCGCGCTGAAGGGCCGGGCGGTGGAGGCATGATTATCCGTTCCCTCCTCGACAGCGATCGTCGCGGTGCGATATTTCTCGGATTGCTGGCGATTGCGGCGATCGTCGTGCCGTTCTGCCACCTCGCGTTCGCACCGTCGTCGCTGTTCCACATCTCCACGTCGAGTGTAGCGCTGTGGGGCAAGTATCTGACGTTCGCGATCCTCGCTTTGTCGCTCGATCTGATCTGGGGCTACGCCGGAATTTTGAGCCTTGGTCACGGCGCCTTCTTCGCGCTCGGCGGCTACGCCATGGGCATGTACTTGATGCGCCAGATCGGCAGCCGCGGCGTCTACTCCAATCCGCTGCTGCCCGACTTCATGGTGTTCCTCAACTGGAAGGAACTCCCCTGGTACTGGTGGGGCTTCGACATGTTCCCATTCGCCGCCCTGATGGTGTTCCTGGCGCCAGGCCTCTTAGCGTTCGTGTTCGGCTGGTTCGCGTTCCGCTCCAGGGTGACCGGCGTTTATCTCTCGATCATCACGCAGATGCTGACTTACGCGCTGTGGCTATCATTCTTCCGCAACGACATGGGCTTCGGCGGCAACAACGGCCTCACCGACTTCAAGGACATCCTCGGCTTCCCGGTGCAGGCGCCCGGCACCCGCGCGACGCTGTTCTCGCTTTCGGCCCTCACCTTGATGCTGGCCTATGTGATTGCCCGATACGTTGTGTCCTCTAAGCTCGGCAAAGTGTTGGTTGCGATCCGCGACGCGGAAAGCCGCACGCGCTTCCTCGGCTATCGGGTCGACGCCTACAAGACGTTCCTGTTCACGTTGTCGGCCTGCATGGCGGGCGTCGCTGGCGCGCTCTACGTGCCGCAGGTCGGCATCATCAATCCGAGTGAATTCCATCCGGCGAACTCGATCGAGATCGTGATCTGGGTGGCGGTCGGCGGACGCGGCACGCTGGTCGGCGCAGCGTTGGGCGCGATCCTGGTCAACTTCGCCAAGACCACCTTCACCAGCGGCTTCCTGGCGCCCTACTGGCTGTTCGCACTTGGCCTGCTGTTCGTGCTCGTCACCATCTACCTTCCGAAGGGCATCATCGGCGCCTGGGCGGATTGGCGAGAGCGGAAAAAGGTCGCTGCCGCCTCCAGCCACGCAAGTCCCGTCGCAACCGGCCCGCTCCGCGAAGCTGAGTCGGTTGCGGCAAGCAAAGAGTCTACCCAATGAGCGATATCACCCACTCCTTGCTTTATCTCTCCGGCGTCGAAGTCTCGTTCGACGGCTTCCGGGCGCTGAACGGCCTGTCGCTCGACATCCGTCACGGCGAGATGCGGGCGATCATCGGACCGAACGGCGCCGGCAAAACGACGATGATGGACGTCATCACCGGCAAGACCCGGCCCGACGACGGCGAAGTAATGTTCGATCGCACGGTCGATCTCACCCGCCTCGACGAGGCGGCGATCGCCAATCTCGGCATCGGCCGCAAGTTCCAGAAGCCGACCGTGTTCGAAGAGCACACCGTCGAGGACAACCTGCTGCTGGCGCTCAGCGGCAATCGCCGCGTCACGCACAACCTGTTCTGGAAGCGCAATGCGCCGGATGCCGAGCGCATCGACAAGATCCTCGGCACCATCCGGCTTGGCGGCCATCGTGACCGGCAGGCCGGTGCGTTGAGCCACGGCCAGAAGCAATGGCTCGAGATCGGCATGCTGATCGCTCAGGACCCGAAGCTCTTGCTGGTCGACGAACCGGTCGCCGGCATGACCGACAGCGAGACCGAGACCACCGCCGACCTGTTGCGCGAGATCGCTCGGGACCATTCCGTCATCGTCGTCGAACACGACATGGACTTCGTCCGCCGCCTCGGCGTGCGTGTCACCGTGCTGCACGAAGGCAGCGTGCTCGCCGAAGGCTCCCTCGATCAGGTGTCGGCCAACGAGCGCGTCATCGAGGTTTATCTGGGACGGTAGTAGAAGTCGGAAATCAGAAGTCGGAAATCAGAAAAGAGAGAAAATGGGTGGTGTGTGTTTTCTGACTTCCGATTTCCGACTTCTGACTTCTGACTTCCGACTTCTTGCGACAAAGGAGCACCATGCTCACCGTAGACGCGATTGATCTGCATTATGGCGCGGCGCAGGCTTTGCGCCGAGTGTCGGTCGCAGCCGAGACCGGCAAGATTACCTGCGTGCTCGGCCGTAACGGCGTCGGCAAAAGTTCGCTGCTGCGCGCCATCGTTGGACATCAGAAGATCAGCTCCGGCAAGGTGATGTTCAACGGCGAGGATATCTCGTCGCTGTCCGCCTACGAACGCGCCCGGCGCGGCATCGCCTACGTGCCGCAGGGCCGCGAGATCTTCCCGCTGCTGACCGTCAAGGAAAACCTTGAGACCGGCTACGCGCCGCTAAAGCGCGCCGACCGCACCATCCCGCCCGAGTTGTACGAACTGTTCCCGATCCTGAAGTCGATGCTCGGCCGGCGCGGCGGCGATCTGTCCGGCGGCCAGCAGCAGCAGTTGGCGATTGCCCGCGCCCTCGTCACCCGGCCGAAACTGCTGGTGCTCGACGAGCCGACCGAGGGCATTCAGCCGTCGATCATCAAGGACATCGGCCGCGCCATCACCTACCTGCGCGACAAGGGCACCATGGCGATCGTCCTCGTCGAGCAGTACTTCGACTTCGCCAAGGAATTGACCGACACCTTTGTCGTGCTCGAACGCGGCGAGGTCGTGCTGTCCGGGACGAAGGCCAGCATGGTCGAGGCGGACGTCAGGAAGCTGATGACTGTTTAGCCAGCTTGCGTTGCGTCGTAGGTTGGGTTGAGCCCGCTTGCGAAACCCAACGTTCCACGCTCCGCAGCGCGAGGGTATTGAAGCGCACAATCTCACGCTCCACAGTCCAAGACTGTACGTACCGCCACTTATCCACGCCTCGCCGCCTCGGGTTATTCTACCCCTCGACCGATTCGAATGAGGGGCCGTCAACCGGTGGCGACCATTGAAGGCGTGTCGGTTAACTGCACCGCGTCTCTACCCAACATCCCCGCCGTCCGCGCGTGGCTTCACCGACTTCGGCGCGCTCGACTTCATTGGCGCTCCCGCCGTCGCGTCCTCGCGAAAGCGGTTGGTGATGGGGTAACGGCGATCACGGCCGAAATTCCGTGCCGAGATCTTGACGCCGGGCGCCGCCTGTCGGCGCTTGTACTCGGCGAGATAAAGCAGCCGCTCAACCTTCTTGACGACATCCGCTGGGTGTCCGCGCGCGATAATGTCGGGCACCGGCATTTCCTGTTCGACGAGGCACTTCAGGATATCGTCCAGCACCTCGTATTCGGGCAGGCTATCCTGATCCTTCTGGTTCTCGCGCAATTCGGCGGTCGGCGCCTTGGTGATGATGTTCACCGGAATCACCTCGCCGGCGGGTCCAAGTCCGCCCGCCGGCACATTGGCATTGCGCCAGCGGCACAGGCGATAGACTTCCATCTTGTAGAGATCCTTGATCGGATTGAAGCCGCCGTTCATGTCGCCGTAGAGCGTGGCGTAGCCGACCGACATCTCGCTCTTGTTGCCGGTGGTCAGCACCATGCCACCGAACTTGTTCGAGATCGCCATCAGCGTGGTGCCGCGAACGCGGCTCTGGATGTTCTCTTCCGTCAGGCCGGGCTTGGTGCCGGCGAACATCTCCGCCAGCGACTCCATGATCGCTTCGACTGGCCCGCCGATCGCGACGTTGTCATAGCGGAGCCCGAGCGCCTTGGCGCACGCCGATGCGTCGACGAGGCTGTCCTTCGAGGTGTAGCGATAGGGCAGCATCACCGCGTGCACCTTGTCGGGGCCGAGCGCATCGGCGGCAAGAGCCGCCACCAGCGCCGAGTTGACGCCGCCCGACAGTCCCAGCACGACGCTCGGAAAACCGTTCTTGTTTACGTAGTCGCGCAACCCCAGCATGCAGGCCTGATAAGCCGCCGCATCGAATTCCGGCAGCAGCGCTTTCGGCCCCGGCGCACAGCTCCAACCATCGGCGCCTTTGTGCCATTCGGTGAGGACCAGCGCCTCGGCCCAGGCTGGCAACTGTACCGCGAGGCTGCCGTCGCGATTGAGCACGAACGAGGCGCCATCGAACACCAGCTCGTCCTGCCCGCCGATCTGGTTGATGTAGACCAGCGGCAACTGGCTCTCGGTCACACGCGCCACCGCAACGTCGATGCGCAGATCGGGCTTCGGCCAGTCGAACGGCGAACCATTGGGCGAGATCAGGATCTCGGCGCCGCATTCCTCCAGGCACTCGACGACCTGGTCGGTCCAGATGTCCTCGCAGATCGGCGCGCCGATGCGCACGCCACGGAAATTGATTGGGCCCGGCAGTGGGCCGGCATCGAACACGCGCTTCTCGTCGAACACACCGTAGTTTGGCAGGTCGACCTTGAAGCGCACCGCCTCGACCTTGCCGCCGTCGAGCAGCGCCACCGCGTTGTACACTTTGCCACCGTCCGGTCCGTCCTCGGGCCACACCGTACCGATCAGCATGCCGGGACCGCCGGCCGGCAGCGAAGCCGCCAGTTCCTCGGTCGCGGCCTTGGACGCGGCGACGAACGCCGGCTTCTTGACCAGATCTTCCGGCGGATAACCGGTGACGAACAATTCCGACAGCACGACGAGGTCAGCGCCCAGCCGCGTCGCCTCGGCGTGGGCGGCACGCGCCTTGGCGATATTGCCGACAAGGTCGCCGACGGTCGGGTTCGCCTGCGCGAGGGCTATTCTGAGATGGGTGGTGATGGGCTTGGGCTGTGTCATGCGCCGCAGACTATCGGGCTCGCGCTCCGCGATCAACGCACCTCGAATGCGATGATCAAGGTTGCATCAACCGGGGTTTGACGACACGGACGCCGCGTGCGACGAAAACCAGTCTTTCATCTTAGGGCATCGGGAGTAGCAGTGATGACAGTTCGTGGCGGCGTGATCGTGGGCAGCCTGGCTATGCTGCTTGGAGTGGCACCGGCCGGTGCCCAGCAGAAGACCTTCACCATCGGCGCTTACGGCGGTTCGTTCGAGCAGGTGATGCGCAAGGACGTCATTCCGGCATTCGAAGCCAAGCACGGCGTCAAGGTCGAGTATGTCGCCGGCAATTCAACCGATACACTCGCCAAGCTGCAGGCCCAGAAGGGCAATCAGGTGATTGACGCCATCATCGTCGACGACGGCCCGATGTATCAGGCGGTTGAACTCGGCTTCTGCGCGACGCTCGAACCCGGCGACGTCTACAAGGACGTCTATTCGATCATGAAGTTCAAGTCGAACCAGGCGATCGGCATCGGCGTGGTCGGCACAGGTCTGATGTATAACAAGAAAGTTTTCGACGAGAAGGGCTGGCCGGCGCCGACCTCGTGGAAGGACCTCGCCGACAAGAAGTACGGCAAGACTGTTATCGTGCCGGCCATGAACAACACTTATGGCCTCCATGCGGTGGTGATGTCGGCGCGCATCCGCGGCGGCTCGGAAGCGAACATGGATGCCGGCTTCAAGGCCTTCAAGGACGAGATCGGTCCGAACGTGCTGGCCTATGAATCGTCTCCCGGCAAGATGACGGAATTGTTCCAGAGCGGCCAGGCTTTGCTCGCCGTTTGGGGTTCGGGCCGCGCCAAGTCGCTGTCCGACACTGGCTTCCCTTCCGCTTTCGTCTACCCGAAGCGAAGGCGGCGTTGCCCTCGGCATTGCCGCCTGCCCGGTCGCTGGCGCCAAGAACGGCAAGGAAGCACAGGCCTTCATCCAGCACCTGCTGTCGCCGGAAATACAGGTGATCCTGGCCACAGGCGCCGGCTTTGGTCCGACCAACAGTACTGTCAAGCTGGCGCCGGAGCAGCAGAAGGGCCTGCCCTACGGCGATCAGGTGAAGGGCCTGCAAGCGATCGACTGGGATACCGCCAACAAGAACCGCGCCGACTGGAACAAGCGCTGGACCCGCGAGATCGAGCGCTAACGGAGCCATGATGATTATCGCCATCGATGGCCCGGCCGCATCCGGCAAGGGAACGCTCGCCAAGCGGATTGCCGACCACTACGGCTATCCGTGCCTCGATACCGGCCTGATCTATCGTGCCGTCGCGCGCGATTGTCTGGCGGCCGGCGATGAACTCGAAGACGAGGCGGCAGCAGCCAAGGCCGCTCGCAACCTCGTCTTTGCCACCCTGGACGATGCCGGACTGAAGCTCCCCGGCGTCGGCGACAAGGCCTCGATCGTCGCAAAGTTCCCAAGCGTGCGGGCGGCGCTCTTGCAGTTCCAGCGCGATTTCGCCGCCACCCCGCCGGGCGCCGTGCTCGACGGCCGCGACATCGGCACGGTTGTATGCCCCAACGCAGACGTGAAGCTGTTCGTTACCGCCGATATAGAAGTGCGCGCCCGTCGCCGTTTCAGCGAATTAAGCACCAAAGGCGAGGACGTCACCTACGAGCGCGTACTCGATGTGATCCGCGGCCGCGACGCCCGCGATGCCGGCCGCGCCGACGCGCCGATGAAAATGGCTGCAGATGCCCTGTTGCTCGATACGAGCAACTTGGATATAGACAGCGCATTCGACGCCGCCATCGGACTGATCAAGAGGACGGTTGGCCAATAGGGTTTGCGCTTCACGTTTCGCCTTCAACAAGCGGCGCGGAAGAACCAGCAGGCCCAATCTGATTGGTGGGAAGCACCCTCCGCAGGCGGCAATCGATCGAAAATCCATGACAAGCGCGCTGGTCTTGACCAGCCGGTCACGCAGGCGCGTGTCCGGCAATATTGGCTTAAGCGCACCCAACCAAACCGCCGCGGGTTTCCCCCGCCGACGACCCGATTGCACAGGAGATAGAATGAACACCACCGCAACAACCTCTAAAGAATACAACCCGACCCGCGACGACTTCGCCGCCATGCTGACCGAGACGCTTGGCGCCGACGATGCCTTCGAAGGCAGTGTCGTTCGCGGCAAGATCGTCGGCATCGAAAAGGACATGGCGATCATCGACGTCGGCCTGAAGATGGAAGGCCGGGTGGCGATGAAGGAATTCGGCATGCCTGGCGTGCCGTCCGAACTCAAGGTCGGCGACGAGGTCGAGGTCTACCTGGAGCGCATCGAGAATGCGCTCGGTGAAGCCGTCCTCAGCCGCGACAAGGCCAAGCGCGAAGAGAGCTGGACCCGCCTCGAGAAGCAGTTCTCGGCCGGCGAGAAGGTCACCGGCGTGATCTTCAACAAGGTCAAGGGCGGCTTCACCGTCGACCTCGACGGCGCCGTTGCGTTCCTGCCCGGCTCCCAGGTCGACGTCCGCCCGGTGCGCGATATCGGCCCGCTTGATGCATCAGCCGCAACCGTTCCAGATCCTGAAGATGGATCGCCGTCGCGGCAACATCGTGGTCTCGCGTCGTTCGGTCCTCGAAGAGAGCCGCGCCGAGCAGCGCACCGAGATCGTCGCCCGCCTCGCCGAAGGTCAGGTCATCGACGGCCTCGTCAAGAACATCACCGACTACGGCGCCTTCATCGACCTCGGCGGCATCGACGGCCTGCTGCACGTCACCGACATGGCCTGGCGCCGCGTCAACCACCCGTCCGAGATCGTCAACGTCGGCGATACCGTGAAGGTGCAGATCATCCGCATCAATCCGGATACCCAGCGCATCTCGCTCGGCATGAAGCAGCTGCAGTCCGATCCATGGTCGGGCATCGAGGCCAAGTACCCGGTGCAGGGCCGCTTCAAGGGCACCGTGACGAACATCGCCGACTACGGTGCGTTCGTTGAGCTTGAGCCCGGCGTCGAAGGCCTGATCCACGTCTCCGAGATGAGCTGGACCAAGAAGAACATCCACCCTGGCAAGATCGTCTCGACCAGCCAGCAGGTTGATGTCCAGATCCTCGAGGTCGACCCCAACAAGCGGCGCATCTCGCTTGGCCTCAAGCAGACCCAGGACAACCCGTGGGACGCCTTCCTGTCGGCGCATCCGAAGGGCACCATCGTCGAAGGCCCGATCCGCAACATCACCGAGTTCGGCCTGTTCATCGGCCTCGATGGCGGCGTCGACGGCATGGTCCACCTGTCGGATCTCGACTGGAACAAGCCCGGCGACGAGATGATCAAGGAGTTCAAGAAGGGCGACAACGTCAAGGCAACCGTGCTCGACGTCGACAGCTCGAAGGAACGCATTTCGCTCGGCATCAAGCAGCTAGCCGGCGACCCCGCCGACGTGCTCGGCAAGTACAAGAAGGGCGATGCAGTCACCTGCGCCGTCGTTCAGGTTCAAGAAAATGGCATCGAGGTGAAGATCGGCGACAGCGAGATCACCGCCTTCATCCGCCGCTCCGACTTGTCGCGTGACCGTTCAGAGCAGCGCCCCGAGCGCTTCAACGTCGGCGACAAGGTTGACGCGTCGGTACTCAGCGTCGATCGCGCCGCACGCCGCATCGCGGTCTCGATCAAGCAGCTCGAGATGGCCGAAGAGAAGCAGGCCGTTGCCCAGTACGGCTCGTCGGATTCGGGCGCATCGCTCGGCGACATCTTCAAGGCCGCCATCAAGAAGCGCGAAGGTAGCGATACCTGAGGCCTCGGCTAGGTGTCGGACCCGGTGGGTCTGACACCATCGCAATTGTCAGCGGCGCGGCCCGACCTGGGCCGCGCCGTTTGCTTTATCAGCAAGGATCGGATGGCTGACACAATGGAGACGACCTTGCAGGATCTGGAGGCCAGGATCGACAACCTGGAGATGAAGATCACGTATCAGGACGACGTGATCGAGGCGCTCAATAAGGTCATCATCAAGCAATGGAGCGGACTGGAGCAATTCCAGCGGCGGATCGACGGACTGGAAAAGCGATTGCTGGAAGCCCAGGACAACGTCGGCCAGGACCCGCGCGAAGAACCGCCACCGCCGCATTATTGAGCCTGCAATGCCGCCCAATCTTCGCGGCTAACTTCCGCATCGAACGCGTCTGACCGACTTGCCACCACTGCGCTGACATCACCCCCGGTTGCCGCCGCCGCTCCCCTGCCTTAGGGTGCCCGCCAACCGGACGGCTGCGTGCCGTTGCCATCCATGGACCCGCTCATGTCGCTCGAAACCGAGACTGTGCTCGATCGCCGCCGACTGCGCCGCCACCTTTCGCTTTGGCGTACCCTCGCCATCCTCGCTGGCGTCGTGGCGCTTGGCGTCATGGCTTCGATGCGCGACGGCGAACTAGGCTTCGGTCATCCCAAGCAGATCGCACGCGTCTCAATCGAAGGCATGATCACCGAGGACCGCGCCCAACTCAAAATGCTGCGCGACATTGCCGACGCGAAGCACGTCGAGGGCGTGATCCTGTTCGTCAACTCGCCCGGCGGCACCACCACCGGCGGCGAAGCGCTGTTCGAAAGCCTGCGGCGTCTCTCCGAGAAAAAGCCGGTGGTCGCCCAGTTCGGAACGGTCGCGGCATCCGCCGGTTACATCGTCGGATTGGGCACGGACCACATCGTCGCCCGCGGCAACACCATCACTGGTTCGGTTGGCGTCATCATGCAGTGGCCGGAAGTGTCTGAGTTGATGGCGAAACTCGGCGTCAAGGTAAACGAAATCAAGAGCGGCCCGCTCAAGGCTACGCCGTCGCCGTTCGCACCCGCTGACGAAGCCAGCAAGAAGGTCGCCCAGGACATGATCATGGAGGGCCAACGCTGGTTCCTCGGGCTCGTGCAGTCGCGCCGTAACGTCAAGACGGCGGAAATTGGCGGACTGGAACAGGGCCGCATCTTCTCGGGCCGCGAGGCGCAGTCGCTGAAGCTCGTCGACGAGATCGGCGGAGAAGTCGAGGCGGTTCGCTATCTGCGCGACAAGCGCAATGTGCCGAAGGATCTCAAGATCGTCGACTGGAAGCCGAAGCGGCAATCTGACTGGTCGCTGACCTCTGGCGAGACTAGTCTTTCGAGTTGGCTTGCCGGCCGCCTTTTCGGCGATATCGGCACCCGTATCGCGCATGACGCCGGTCTAGGGCGCGCCACCCTTGACGGTATGCTCTCGGTTTGGCAACCTGACAAAAATTGAATGTTTACAATGTGTTTGCTTCCTCCGTCGTAGGCAGGGGCGGCAAGCCAGCAAAGCCACGTCATCGGAGCTCAGCGCCAAGTGATCAAGTCCGAGCTTATCCAGAAAATCGCCGCCACCAACCCGCACCTTTTTCATCGCGACGTGGAACGCATCGTCAATGTGATCTTCGACGAGATCATCGAAGCGTTAGCCCGGGGCGACCGGGTCGAACTGCGCGGCTTCGGCGCCTTCACCGTCAAGCATCGCGCGCCACGCGTCGGCCGCAACCCGCGCACCGGCGCCGCCGTACCGGTTGACGAGAAGTTCGTGCCGTTCTTCAAGACTGGCAAAGAATTGCGCGAACGGCTCAACGCCGACTGAATTCGACGTTCTGCTTGTCCGCGTTCAATCGAGTATCAGCCAGGAGTTCCCCGTGCTCGGCCGCATCATCGCACTGATCATCGGTTTCATCGCCACCGTATTCCTGGTCACGCTCGCCGTCGCCAACCGGCACGCCGTGCGCTTGGTGTTGGACCCGTTCAATCCCGAGAACCCCTCGGTCCACATCGACGTCATTCCATTATATGCCTATCTGCTAGGTATGCTGATCGCCGGCGTCATTCTTGGCGGCTTTGCGACCTGGGTGGGACAATCGAAGTGGCGCCGCACCGCGCGTGGCCGCACCCAGGATAGCATCCGTTGGCAAGCCGAGGCCGAACGCCTAGCCCGTGAGCGCGAGGCTGCAGCAACGGGTGGCGGCAAGCAGTTGGCGATTGCGCGCGGCCGCTAACTCTCTTCGCCAATTGGGCTCGCCCCCATACAGTAATGGCGAGACACCCTCCGGACCGGCTACTTTCTTGACTGCTATAAATGGGTGGTTCGAACGGCTCGGATCCTCGAGCGGATAGGGAGGGCGTCAGCCCACCTCGCGAAGCGAAACCTTCAAGCGGAGCCAAACCATGCGCTTCATCGATGCCGCCCAAGTCTCAAGTGCGCTGTCCTATCCAGGCCTTATGGACACGCTCGACGAAGCGTTCCGCATCGGCGCGATCTCGCCACTTCGACACCACCACAAGATCGCGCTGGAAAATCGCCCCGAGGCAATGCTGCTGCTGATGCCGGCATGGCAGGCGTCCGCGCCCGGCGCGCTGACCGCCGGCAAATATATCGGGATCAAGATGATCACGATGTTTCCCGACAACACAGCGCGCCTGTCCAAGCCAGGCATCTGTGGCGTCTATCTGCTGCTTTCATCGGACAGCGGCGAGCCAGTGGCGCTGATGGACGCCCCGACCCTGACAGTGTGGCGCACGGCCGGCGCCTCGGCACTGGCAAGCCGGTATCTGAGCCGCCCGAACACGTCGCGCATGGTGCTGGTCGGCGCCGGCGCACTCGGCGAATATCTGATCAACGCGCACGCCTCGGTGCGACCGATCAGCCAAGTCGCGATCTGGAATCGCACGCCGGCCAACGCCGAGAAGCTCGCCGCCAAGTTTGCAGGCTCCGGCATCGATGTGACGGTGACATCGGACCTGGAAGCTGCCGTGCGCGCAGCCGACCTCGTCTCGCTCGCCACGATATCGTCGACGCCAGTGATCAAGGGCGCTTGGCTGAAACCCGGCTGCCATCTCGATTGCGTCGGCGCCTTCAAGCCCGACATGCGAGAGACCGACGACGACTGCGTCCGCCGCGCGCGGCTTTGGGTCGACACCCGCATCGGCGGCCTCAACGAAGCCGGCGACGTGGTGATGCCGCTGAAGGCCGGCGTGATCACCGAAGCGCACGTTCTCGGCGACCTCTATGAGCTCGCGCGCGGCACCGCGCCAACGCGCGCGTCCGCCGACGAGATCACCATGTTCAAGTCCGTCGGTGCCTCAATCGAGGATCTCGCGGCAGCCGTTGCGGTGTGGGATAGGGTCGGCGCTGGCGCCTGACCGAAACGGTCCTCCGGGATCGCGCAGCTTGACTCATTGCGCGAGCATGGCTCGCAACCGGTCGACGGCGGCATCGGGTGCGGTGAGCACCGGCGCCCTGATTGCGGCGCCGACGTCGGCTGCGGCGCGCGAGGTCGAGAAGTGGGCCAACATCACGGCATCGCAATCGGCGAGTTCGGGAGCGCGCGCAGCGATGGTCGCATCCCATGATCGAATCTTCCGGGCTCGTGATGGATCGGTGCGAGCGAGGAAGTGCCCACGATGTCGAATGTGGACACAAGTGATGAAGAGCGACGTCGGAACAAGCGCTGGCCGGAGGCGCTGAAGCGCGAGATCGTTGCGGCGACGCGCCGGCCGGGCGCTTCGGTCTCGGTCGTGGCGCGGCAGTACGACGTCAACGCCAACCAGGTCTTCGCTTGGCGCCGCCGCTTTCGCGCGGGAGACCGAGGTCGCGACGCCGGCGTTGGTGCCAGTGACGATCACGCCCGAGCCCGAGGACAAGTCGGCGCCGACGGTTTCCGACACCATCGAGATCGAGGTTGGCGGCGACTGCCGTGTGCGGGTCGGTTCGGGCTTCGACGGTCGCGCGCTGAAGCGCGTGCTCGACGTGCTGAGGAAGCGATGATCCCAGTTCCTTCGGGCGTGCGGGTGTGGTTCGCAGTCGGACGCACCGACATGCGGCGCGGCATGAACGGGCTCGCGCTCCAGGTGCAGGAGGCGCTCGGCCGTGATCCGTTCGTCGGCGATCTCTTCGTATTTCGCGGGGCGCGTGGTGACCTGATCAAGATTCTCTGGCACGACGGCCTCGGGTTGTCGCTCTACGCCAAGCGGCTGGAGCGGGGCCGCTTTGTTTGGCCGCCGAGCCTGCCTGGGCCATCCGCGTCGCCGCGTCCGCCGGAGGAGCACGCGGTCTCCATCTCGGCCGCGCAGCTCGCCTACCTTCTGTCTGGCATCGACTGGCGTAACCCGGTTCACACATTCCGCCCGGAACGCGCGGGATAGGAACACTTTCCACGAGCAGCGGACGGCGGCCTGTGATTCCATCGGCGCATGGATTCGCAGCCAGAAGACATCGCTGCCTTGAGAGCCGAGCTGGCACTCGCCCGCGCCCAGTTGGCCGACGACGCGGCAACGATCGCGCGCCAGAATCTGGAGATCGCCAAGCTCAAGCGGCAGATCTACGGGCCGCGCTCGGAGCGGACGGCGCGGCTTCTCGATCAGATGGAACTGGGTCTTGAAGAGCTGGAGGCCGCCGCCACCGAGGACGAGATCGCCGCCGAGCACGCCGCCGCCAAGACGACGAACGTCGCTACGTTCGCGCGCAAACGCCCGTCCCGCCAGCCGTTCCCTGATCACCTGCCGCGCGAGCGCGTCGTCATTCCGGCGCCGACCGCCTGCGACTGCTGCGGCGGCACGCGCCTGCGCAAGCTCGGCGAGACGATCACCGAGACGCTGGAGGTGATCCCGCGCCAGTGGAAGGTCGTCCAGCACGTGCGCGAGAAGATGACGTGCAGGGACTGCGAGCGGATCTCGGAGCCACCCGCGCCGTTCCACGTCACCCCGCGTGGGTGGGCGGGGCCGAACCTCATGGCCATGCTGCTCAACGAGAAGTTCGGGCAGCACCAGCCGCTGAACCGGCAGGCCGAGCGCTATGGCCGCGAAGGCGTGCCGCTTGCCCTGTCGACGCTCGCCGATCAGGTCGGCGCGGGATGTGCGGCGCTGGAGCCGCTGCTTCGTCGTGTCGAGGCCCATGTCTTCGGTGCCGAGCGGCTGCATGGTGACGACACCACGGTGCCGGTGCTGGCCAAGGGCAAGACACACACCGGCCGCTGCTGGGTCTACGTGCGCGACGACCGCCCGTTCGGCGGCGGCACTCCACCTGCGGCGATGTTCTACTACTCACGCGATCGTGGCGGTGCACACGTCGAAGAGCACTTGGCCCGATGGTCTGGGTTGCTGCAGGCCGATGCCTACTCCGGCTACAACAAGCTGTATCTGACCGGTCGCCAGCCGGGGCCGATCCTGGAGGCCGCCTGCTGGGCGCACGCACGCCGGCCGTTCTTCGCCCTCGCCGATATCGAGGCCAGCGCGCAGCGCAGGGCCGAGGGCAAAGCACCAGCGCCGATCTCGCCATTGGCGCTGCAGGCCGTCCGGCACATCGACCGGCTGTTCGAGATCGAGCGCGGCATCAACGGCAAGTGCGCCGACAACGCGTTGTGGGTTTCAGCGTCGCCCTTACGCAGCACGTCCATCGCCCGCTCGACCACGATCGTCCGTAGCGTCGCATTCGAGCCGGATTGACGGACGAACTCGTCGAATTCCTCCGTCATTGTCACGACCGATGGTGCGAACGTCGCGAGCATGCCAATCTTCCGGCCCTTGGCCAACGCCGCTTGGAACATCGCCTCGTTGGGTTTGAGAACGGGCACCG
Source organism: uncultured Alphaproteobacteria bacterium (assembly GCA_963732635.1). Taxonomy (GTDB): domain Bacteria; phylum Pseudomonadota; class Alphaproteobacteria; order Rhizobiales; family Hyphomicrobiaceae; genus JAKFWF01. Next base: position 33,536 of record CAVTAL010000019.1, on the reverse strand, counting down.
GCAGGTCCCGCGCCATGCGTTCGATGGCCGGGCCGAACGCCGAGCAGGTGACGAGAATGCCTGCGGCGCCGAGCGAGTGAGCGTAGCGTCCAAATTCGACGAACCGCTCGATCATGCGCGGAGTCAAATCATGGTCCTTGGCCCGGTCCGCCGAAAGTGAATCGTCCAGCAGATTGACCAACTCGGCCTGTGGCCACCGATCGGCGAATGATTTCTGGATCGGATCGATTGCGACTGGGGTCGCGTGCAACAGCACGATGCGAGGCGTTTTGGACATGAGTGTCATCCTGTTTCAGGCCGAAGGGACAGCGAGGCGCGAAATCAACCCGCCGTCCTCGTAGGCCTTGGCGGCGGCCGGCGAGGTGAGCGTCCTGATGAGCGCCGCCGCCCCGTCAGGGTTTGCGGCATCACTGAACACAGCGACTTCAAACGTCGACGCCACCTGGATTTCGGGAGGAAATGCCCCAGCGACGGCGATGCCGGCAACCGACATCAACTCACTGATCTGTTGAATCGCCAGATCCGCTTCGCCACTGGCGACCTTCTCCGCCGTGAAGCCCATCGGAATGACGACAGCCTGCGCGTTGACTGCTTCCGCGATCCCCCACCGCTCGATCAATCCAGCGAAATAGATGCCGCTCGCGCCTGCCTTCGAATAGGCGACGGCCCGCGCGTTGAGGATCGCCGACTTGAAGGCATCGACCGTCGAGACGTCTGGCAGGATAGAACCTTGGCGCACTCCAACCCCAAGTACGGCATCGGCGAGGCGCGCACGCGTCTCGGTTCGCACAATTCCAGAATTCATCAGGCGATCCATGGAATCACTGATGGCAATGATGACATCGGCGCGCGCGCCTTCATCGATCGAGCGCATCAAGGCTGTCGTCGGTCGCCAATCGATTGCAAGACGAAAACTAGTTTCAGTCTCGAATCTCGGTTTCAGCCACCGATTGACAGCCACCTCCAATGCGAGGCCACTCATCACATTGACTGTCTGCGGTGCGGACGCATTCATCGATCGGTTCATCCTTGAATATGCAGGCGGTATCACTGTCTACAGCGATCAATCGCGACGCACAGTCCCCGCTGCAGCGGAGCTGGTACCCGCCAGATCGACGTAACGGTCGCCGACGGTCGATTTGAGCGCCTAGTGGCAGCACCACCTAATGCGCTCGGCACTTTGCGCCGCCGCGAAATGGCAGGTGTGGTTCAAGGGCCGGACGTGTTCGACTACGAGCCGGCCGCTCGACCGCAGGTTCACCGCTGCCTGGAAGCGGGCCCGCGTACGCGCTGGCATGCCTCAGATGCGGGTGCATAACATGAAGCACACGTTCGGCCGCAGACTGCGGGCGGCCGGTGTCGGCGTCGAGGTTCGCCATGGCCTGGGCTGCGAGCCAGCGCGGATGACGACCCACTACCAGGCCGCCAAATTGATCCGTCTGATCGCCGCGGCCGACACGGTTTGTGCGCGTGGGCGGGCAGGCCGGAACTTGTGGTTTTGCGCGGCCCTGCGGCGTGGGACTCTGACGGAAAACCCACGCAGACCAACGGATTCTTAGATTTGCGAATGCGGCTAAGCCGTTGACAAAAAATGGTAGCGAGACCCAGACTTGAACTGGGGACCTACGGATTATGATTCCGCCGCTCTAACCAACTGAGCTATCCCGCCATGCCTTCAAAGGGCAAAGCCGCCGTGTTCCAGCGACTTCGCACGGTATAGGAAGCACGCAGCGGCGCGTCAAGCGAAGTTCACCGGCTCGACGCGCGACCGCAGCCTCAGGCGCTGAGCCCCTTGGTAAAGCGCAACATCGTGAAGATGCCCATCGGCCGCATGGCACGGCTTTCGACGAGCTTGAGTTCTGGCGCCACCATCACCCGGTCGAGATCGAAGATCGGCCGCCAGCCGAGCTTGTCAGCGAACGGTGCCATCCGCCGCTCAACCCAGCCGCGCATGCCGTCTTCAGTGCTGAAATGATTGACCAGCAGAACCTGGCCGCCGGGCTTGCAGACGCGCGCCAGCTCCTTCATCACCTTTTCAGGCTCCGGCACCACTGTCATCACATACATGGCGACAACCGTGTCGAAACCGCCATCGGGAAATTCGAGTTGACCGGCATCCATCTCGTGCAGGCCGGTCACGTTCTTCAAGCCGAACTCGGCAACCTTCTCCCGCGCCTTCTCAAGCATCTCGTGCGATAGGTCGATGCCGACGATTTCGAGATCGCGCTTGTAGGCTGGCAGCGACAACCCGGTGCCAACGCCGACTTCGAGCACGCGACCGCTACTGCGATTGATAATTTCGACGGCATGCTTGCGACCTTCGGCGGCGACCTTGCCAAAGGTGTGATCGTACACCGGAGCCCAGCGCCGATAAGCGGTGCGGATCGAGTGCTCTTCCATCTGCGGATTGTGGCCATGCACAAATGCGTGGGCTCTGGCTGCGATCGCCGACGTCTTACGCCGCGATTCCATCGAGCGAATGGGCTCACCTGTCACCGGATCAACTCCTCATTTCAAGGTTAACGCGCCACAGAGCGCCGGTCCCGCCATCATGCAAGCATCAAATGTCACAAGGTCGTCTTGGTGACAAGGCACGCGATTGATCCGAGCGCTGCTGAATTTGTTGTTCATTGACTTAAGCCGACGGTTCCGGCCGGCTGCTCGATGGGGTTCGCCCCTCGCGCGGAAGCCGCTCCACCTTGCGTCCGAGCGATCCAGCCGCCGCCCAAAACCACCGAGCGCGCCGACCCGTCGGCGTAAAACACGCATGCCTGTCCGGCGGATATGCCGAATTCATCGCTCGCGAGTTCGACGATGGCACGACCATCTGCCAGGAAATGCACCGTCGCCGGACGCGGTTCCTGCTGCGAACGCAACTTGACATGGACGTCGACTGAGCGCGGCACGCCCCCGATCTCGCCCTCGCCGAGCCAATTCACGTCACGGAGCGCAAGCGCCGTCGTGCGTAGTTGATCGCGGGGGCCAACGACGACACGATGCGTTTCAGGCTCCAGCCGCAGCACGAATAGCGGCTCGATACTGTTGACGTTCAAGCCGCGTCGCTGACCGATGGTGAAGTTCGCAATTCCCGAATGCGTGCCCAAGACACGACCGTCCACGTGCACGATCTCGCCGGACTGATCGGCATTCGGTCGCAGCCGCGCGATGACATCCGTATAACGCCCGGTCGGCACGAAGCAGATATCTTGGCTATCCGGCTTATCGGCCAATGGAAGTCCGAACCCAGCCGCGAGCGAGCGCACGTCGCTCTTGTGCATTTCGCCGAGCGGGAAACATAATTGATCGAGTTGCTCGCGCGTGGTGGAAAACAAAAAATAGCTCTGATCGCGCTCGGCATCGACGGCACGCATCAACCGCGGTCCGCCACCGACTTCCGCGCGCGAGATATAGTGGCCAGTCGCCATCAGGTCGGCGCCCAGTTCCTTGGCGGTGTCGAGCAGGTCCTTGAATTTGACCTGGGCATTGCAGGTCACGCATGGGATCGGCGTTTCGCCCGCCAGATAGCTATCCGCGAACGACTGCATGACGGCGGCCTCGAACCGCTTCTCGTAGTCGAGGACATAATGCGGGATGCCCAGAATGTCGGCGGCGCGGCGCGCATCGTGAATGTCCTGCCCAGCGCAGCAACTGCCTTTGCGCTTCGTGGCTTCGCCGTGATCGTAGAGTTGCAGCGTGACGCCAATGACCTCGTGTCCCTCGGCCTTCAACAAGGCCGCTGCGACGGCGCTGTCGACGCCGCCCGACATTGCCGCGACAATACGCTTTCGCCCAGGCACGATCGGCCCCTTGCGGAAGTACGTCGGATCCGATGGGACCTCTGTGGAGGGATCCGAGGTCGCTATGGCGGCCATACTACGAAATAACCCGGGGTCAGTGGCCACCGTCCTGCCAATCAGGGCAGGATCGCCGGCATGTTTCTGGTCGATTGCACCCTCGCGGGTCACAATCTGGTCGGGGTGTGGACCGAAAGAATGGCGGATGCAAGACACAACCCACCTGACGAACGCCCTCAATGCCGCATCCAAACGACATCACGTGGTCATCATTGCGACTAGACGCGCGTGCCTGCTGTTCAACGGAATGCTTGACACTAACACTTCGTTACATCAAAATACTCCACAAAATGAACCAGTTGATTAGTATATCTTTACCTAAAACCTTAGATCAAAATTTATTGCATTCGACTATGGTGACGCTGGGTCTTGAACCGTGTTGTGAGTACGATGACCGAACAGCAATTCAGAGCGCGAGTGCGTTACGTGATCGGCCCCGATGGGAGCCCGCTCACAGTCGCCGATTTACCGCCAAGGGAAACCAAGCGGTGGGTCATTCGACGTAAAGCCGAGGTCGTGGCTGCCGTTCGCGGCGGGCTGCTGAGCCTTGAGGAAGCGTGCGAACGGTACAAATTAACCGTCGACGAGTTCCTGAGCTGGCAGCGGTCGATCGACCGTCATGGACTGCCGGGTCTTCGCGCCACGCGCGTCCAGGAATATCGTGGGCCTTGAGCAACCAGCTCAACGGCGCGAAGTGAGCACCCGGATGCAGTTGCGGATCACCCCGCATCCGGGAACGTGCACCTGCGGCTTCATTGCGCGGTTGTGGTGATTTTCTTCACGGCCTTGGCTTTTACTTTTTTCTTCGGTGCAACCGGCGCTGGCGGCGCAGCCACTTCGGTCGGCTTCAGCTGGCAATCCCTGCCGCCCTGCGCCCAATGAAAAACATCGGCGCGCATTCGCGCTGCTGTCGTCTTCGGGCAACTTGAGATTGTCGACTTCAATCGTCGTCTGATCACCGGACTGCGAAAGCGCCACCTTGAAGGCCTTTGGCCCCCAAGGCTTCGGGCCAACCAAATCCCGTTCCAGAACCGCAATCTCGACTGCTCCCCCCTTCGCTTGGGGATCGGCATCTGCATGAAATATATGGCTTTTTTTGAGCTGACCGTTAGCCGCGAACCAACAAGTCAAGGCACCACTGGCAATCAGCCCGTAGATGTCGGCTGACCTGCCATCGAAACGCCCCGGTTCACCCGCCAACGCACTTGGCAATTTAGGGATTTCAAGTGTCGGCGTGAGCGATTGGGTGGCGCAGGCGGTCGCCAGCGGAGCCATGATGGCCGCTATCACGATGCGCAAACCTCGGCGCTCAAACAACATCGCAGTCGACCGGTGCTCCTCGCCTGGAATCGAGGAGCAGAGTTCCCACAAGCGGGACTTCAAAAGCAAGCGCCCCGAAACGGGGCGTTGGCAAACTGTTGATGACCCGAAATTGGCGCCCTGGTCAGCGCATCGAGATTCCCGATAGCCGATCCGGACGGCGGCGACCGCGATCATGTTCGCGCGGGTCGGTCGTCATGACGGCATCGAGGTCGGCCTGGGCGGCATCGCGTTCTCGCACCGCGGCATCGAGCTTGGCGGCGAGGCCGTCTATCGAAGCTTTCAAATTGGAGCGACGCTGGCCAGCAGCCTTGGCGAATGTGGAATAGTTGAAATGGCTGGCATCCTTGACGCCGGTACGATCTTCCTCGGCACTGATCTGCCGGTCGAGATCGATCGCCATCTGTTCGAACTCGCGGATCATGTGCTCAAGATCCGCCACCTTGCGCGCTTTCTCACTCGCATCGAAGCGCTTGAGTCGCATCGCGGAATCACGTGATTTCATGTCCGATACCCTTTACACAATTCGAACACCTGCCGACTGCCGTTCCAAACTTCGTGCCAGTCTCGGCCGCCCTATCCCGGGAATTATTGTTCCCGCGGCGAACTGGCGAATGTGACTAACCGAACCCTGCGAGCCGCAGTCCCGTCCATTCATCCTTTTTTCTTTCTCACCGCATTATGCCGTAGAGCACTTAAATTGCAGTGAATTCAGTCCTTTTGTCGACATTTCATGGACTTAGCGACTATTTCCGACCTTGGATAGTAAGATTAACGCGATTTGCCTGCGTTTTTGCAAATCACCTATGCGCTAGTCGCATCCGTCGCCGTTGCCCCTTCACCACGGCAAATCTTGCCATTCCAACCGATGTCCGTTGATCGCACAGCGCCGAACTGCTTAAGCTTTCGCAAAAAAGCATCCACCATCGGTGGACAACCGCACGATCAAAATGCGCCGGTTCGGGAATGGATGATCGGTCTAGCCACAGGGAGAACCACGTCGTGAAACTCACTCGCCGTCAAATGGTTGCAGCTACCGGCGCCGCCGTCAGCATGCCGTTCGTGTCCCGCTTCGCGCACGGCCAGGCCGTGGTCACACTCAAGCTGCATCACTTCCTGCCGCCGGTATCGAATGGCCACGCCAAGATGCTGGCGCCTTGGGCCAAGCAGGTGGAAGCCGACAGCCAAGGCAAGATCAAGATCGACATTTTCCCGTCGATGCAGCTCGGCGGCACCCCGCCCCAGCTTTATGATCAGGCGCGCGATGGCGTCGTCGACATCGTCTGGACCCTGCCCGGATCCACCCCCGGCCGCTTCCCGACCACCGAGGTTTTCGAGCTGCCGTTCATCGCGGCGCGACGCGGTATCGTCAATGCCAAGGCCGCCCAGGAGTTCGCCGACGCCCACCTCAAGGACGAGGTCAAGGACGTCAAGATTCTGTCCTATTGGGCACACGACGCCGGCCTCATCCACGCCAACAAACCGATCAAGACGCTTGATGACCTGAAAGGCCTGAAGCTGCGCAATCCGACCCGGCTGGCCGGCGAAGCGCTCAAGGCGCTCGGCGCCACCTCGATCGGCATGCCGGTGCCGCAAGTGCCGGAAAGCCTGGCGCAGAAAGTGATCGACGGCGCCGTGGTGCCGTGGGAAGTCGTGCCGGCAATCAAGGTCCACGAACTGGTCAAGTTCCACACCGAGATTCCGGGGTCACCGACGCTTTATACCGCGAGCTTCTTCCTCGCCATGAACAAGGCCAAGTACGACGGCTTGGCACCGGATCTGAAGGCGGTAATCGACAAGAATTCGGGTGCCGCATTCGCCGCCCGCGCCGGTGCCATGTGGGACGAAGCCGGCGCCGCCGTGCTCGACATGGTCAAGAAGCGCGGCAACACCGTCAGCACGATCAGCGAGGAAGAAAAGGCCAAGTGGATGAAGGCTTGCGAGCCAGTCACCGCCGCCTGGATCGAACAGGTCAAGGCCAAGGGCCTGGACGGCGCCAAGCTCGTCGCCGAAGCCAAGGCGCTGGTTGCCAAGCACGACAAGGCCTGATGTCGCCGATCCGTTGTTGTTCGAACTATCATCACGCCCGGCGTGCCCCGATCGAACGGCGCTCGCCGGGCGCGCCTTCCGCGCCGTACCGATAAATCGGGGATATGCCATGCCGGCGAGTGGACTGCCGGTGGAAACGGGTGGGCCATTGCCACCGCCCGCATCCGCCATCGAGCGCGCGACCAGCCGGATCGCCGTCCTTGGCGGACTGCTGGCGCTGGCCGTCGCGCTGCTGGCAACGACGTCGGTGCTGATGCGCTGGATGTTCAATGCGCCGATCGACGGCGATTTCGAATTCGTGAAAATGGCAACCGCGGTCGCCGTCTTCGCCTACCTGCCGTATACCCAGGCCCGGCGCGGCAACATCATGGTCGATACGTTCACTAGCTGGATGAGCCCGCGCGCCCGCAACGCGCTGGATGCCTTCTGGGACCTGATCTACGCCGCGTTCATGGGCTACATCGCCTATTGCCTGGTGTTCGGCACACTCGACGCATTGCGCAGCGGCGAGACCACCATGCAGCGCCAGCTGCTGATCTGGCCGAGCATTGCCCTGTCGACGCTACTGTGCGGACTGCTTGCCCTCACCGCCATCGCCACCGCCTGGCGCCTCATGCTGCCACCGACACAAGGTTCACCTCGATGAGCGGCGTTACCGTTGCCATGCTTGGCTTCGCCGCCATGCTGGGGCTGATCGCGCTGCGGGCGCCGATCGGGCTGTCGATGCTGATCGTCGGCGCCGCCGGTTACATTCACCTGTCGAGCGGCATGGCGTTCTTCGGTTACATGAAGACCAACGCTTATCACCAGTTCGCCAACTACACGCTGTCGGTCATTCCGCTGTTCATTCTGATGGGCGCGCTGGCGGAGCGCGCCGGCATTGCGGCTTCGCTTTTCAAGGCGGCCGAAGGGGCCTTCGGTCGCTTTCGAGGTGGCCTCGCGATGGCGGTCATTGGCGCCTGCACCGCGTTCGGTGCGATCTGTGGTTCATCCGTTGCCACCACGGCAACCTTCGGACGGGCGGCGCTGCCGGAAATGCTGCGCTACAAATACGACGGTGGTTTCTCGACCGGCACCATTGCCGCTGGTGGCACGCTCGGCATCTTGATCCCGCCGTCGGTAATCCTGGTGGTCTATGCCATTACGACCGAACAGAATATCGCCAAGCTTTTCCAGGCGGCGCTGATCCCTGGACTGCTGGCGGCGCTGTTCTATTGCATCACGATCGCCATCGTGGTGCGTCGCAACCCGGCCCTCGCACCCGCCGGCATCCACGTGCAAATCGAGCGCGCGCCGCAACCCTGGTGGCCGAAGATCGTCGGCGCACTGGCGCTCGCCGTCATTGCCGCACAGACGATGCGCGGGCAGCTCGGCTGGGACAATGCGGCGGTGTTCGCCCTCCTCGCCCTGCTGTTTGCCCTTGTCAATATCACCGTGATGCCGGCGATCATGATCGCCATCGTCGTGGTCGGCGGCATTTACGGCGGCATTTTCACCCCGACGGAAGGCGCGGCGGTTGGCGCCATCGCCATGCTGCTCGTCGGCCTCGCCCGCCGTTCGCTGCGCTGGCCGGACATCGTGGAGGCCTTGCGGCAGACCGCCGAAACTTCGGGAATGATTTTCATCATCCTGCTCGGCGCCGAGGTATTCGGTGCGTTCCTGGCGCTGTCGCGCCTGCCGACCATTGCCGCCGAGACCATTGGTGCTGCCGGGTATTCGCCCTATGTGGTGCTGATCGGCATGCTGGCCTTCTACATCCTGCTCGGCGCGGTGATGGACGAACTCGCCATGATTTTGCTGACGCTGCCGGTGTTCTTCCCGGTGATCCAGGCGCTTGATTTCGGCATGTCGCCGGACGACGTCGCGATCTGGTTCGGCATTCTCGTGCTGATCGTGGTCGGCATTGGCCTGACCGCGCCGCCGATCGGGCTCAACGTCTTTGTGATCTCGTCGATCGCCCGCACGGTACCGATCGCGGACACCTATCGGGGCGTGCTGCCGTTCATCGTCGCCGACGTCATTCGTCTGGCGCTGGTGGTCGCGGTGCCTGGCCTTGCCCTATGGATGGTGCGGCTGTTCAACTGACCCCAGCCGCCCCTGCCGCATCAACGGCGATAGACGATCTTGCCCGCACGACGTGGCCATGGGATCACGCCCGCGCCTTGATTGAGCGGATAACGGCCGCCACGCGAGACCAGTTGCATGCGCCCGGGTGCGATTTCGGCAATCAACGGCGACGCCGCGAGCGCCGGCTGCGCCAATCCGGAAATGCGCGACAGCAGGTTGCCGTCGATCCACGCCAGGATCGGCTTGCGCAGCGCGATCGCCGGCCGCTCGATCAGCTCCCACGAAAATACCGCCAGCGGCAGCGCAATCGATAGCGCATGCAGTGACACCACGGTCGAGCCAGCGTCGGGCAGCAGCGAGATGACCAGTTGCTGGATCGGCCCGGCAAAAATATAGACGCCATAGGAGTAGTCGTTGGCGTTGGTGAAGGCGCGCAGCGGCCCGAACGTGAATGTCGAAACCCACAACGTCGCGTAGCCGAGGAACAGGCAACAGGCGAGTTCGCCGAACCGACTACCGATCAGCGCGACGAAAGCCGCCGCCAGCAGAACAAGCAATGCGCCGTGGATCGGCAAGTGGTCGCGCAGCAGATAGGCCGACACTCCGGCATAGAAGTACAACGCGAAGTAGCGCAGGTTGTCGACGAAGGTGTAGGTGTCGAGCGGCTTCGGCTGGCCGATGAAGACAGTGGCGACCAGCAACAGCAGCAGCGCCGTCGTGAACGGCCGTAATCGCTCGTTGAGCAGTCCGACCGAACCGATGAACGCGAGGCCGATGTAGCACAGCACCTCGTACTTCAGTGTCCATAGCGACACGTTGACCATGTCGGGCAACGGCTGATCCGAGAACAAGTGCGGCAACGGCGCCGAGCCGGTGATCAGCATCAGCGTCTTGATGACATAGAGCGGCAGTTGTTTGTCGCTGAAATAGTGGACGATCCCGCCTTGGGTGAACATCGGCCCCAGAACGAACGCGGTCAGGAGCACGCAGACGAACAGTGCCGGAAAGATCCGCAAGCCCCGGGCAACGGCATAATTCATGACGCTGCCGCTGCGCATCAGGCTCTGGGCGACCAGAATGCCGGAGAGGAAGAAGAACACCTGGACGGCATGCTCGCCGATCGAGTGGCCGGTGAAGCGCACCATCGGATCGGCGATCTTGGAGCCGGTGGTGAACCAGTAGGAATGGGAAACCAGAACCGCGATTGCCATGGCGAGACGGATGACGCCGAAGCTATTGCGATCCGGCTCAAGAATGCCGGCAAGCTTCGGCGCGGAATTCAGGAAAGGCAGCGATGGGAGTGCCATGGCGGTGCAACGGGCTCGCGGTTGATCGGTCAACCGCCTGCACTGCATCGCCCGTGCCAGCCTTTGAGGCGGGCGATGTCGACCTTATGACCTGTTATGGTACGGTCTTCTTCGGCGGCGTGACGCCGGGTTGCGGTGTTGGCACGGCCTTTTCGAGTTCCTCTAGGGTGGGCTGCCGCATGCCCTGAGCTTTCTGGATAACCTTGCGCATGCTCTCCTCCATGCGCTTTTCCATCTTCTCCGCCCGCTCGACGAGCCTGTCATCAATGTTGCGGATTTCCCGCAGCCCGTCGTCAGTGCTGGCCCAGACGATGCCGAGTAGCAGGGCCGCGATCGGGGCCAGGAACAGCGACGACTGCGATGCCACCCTGAGGAATCCGATCCAGAACAGCGAAAACAGTAGGCCGAGCGGCAGAACTGGCCAGCGCATCGGTGGGTCCATCATGATGAACAAGAAGGTCAGCACCAGGGCTGCGATACCGAGCACCGTCACAGGCAGTGGATGACGCGCCTGCATCACGCCCATCGGCCAGCCAAAGTGGCGTGCTACCGGTCGGTAGATTGCAAGGCTGAAACCCCAACCGAGGGTTGCCATCGCCAACAGGAAAAGAGGGTTGTATGTCATGGCATTTCCGGGGTCGACAGATCACGCAGGACTGAACACGACAATCGTCCGTCAGGGGCTAAATTACCAGGGCCCGTCCACGCTCTAGGTTAAGAGCGGCCAGATTGTGCCCAAGCCCAATACTGCCAAAAAGCAGCACCCTATCCAACAGGTTCGATATGGCTACCGAGCGCGCCCTAAACTCTCCATAGCCAAAGCGCCGTGGCATGTGCCACTGCCGCCAACAGCATGCTGAAGGCTGCGATGTCGACAATCTCGCGAGGCAAGCCGGCAGATGCGGCGAACCAGTTGATCGCGAGGCCGACAGCCAGCATCACCAGCGACAGCGCGGCAAACATGACCTGCATCGCTCGGCCGCTACGTTGGCGCTCGCGTTCGACGTCGCGCGCGCCCGGCTCTCGAACTTCGACTTCGCTACTCATGGTACTCGACTTGCTACTCTATGACTTCAAGAGGCTTTTCCGCTCATCGTCCGGCCAGTACACGCTGTTCCTGCCGCTTCAACCGCGACAGTTCAATCAGGCCGCGACGGAAACCCGCAGCCGGGATGATCTGATTGAACACGATGCCGGGTGCCGGACGCAAGTCGATCTTGATATCGCCACCGTCCCAAAGCCGTGACGCGATCCTGGCGCCGACGCCGACTTCGGCTTCCATCTGGCAGCCTCGGCGCCCGCAATCGTCAAAAGTCTTGCGCACCATGATCGCGCCTGCGCGGACCCGCACCATGTTCGCGCCCGGACCAAGCGACGTCATCCGGCCGCCCGGCTCGAACCAGTGCGCCTCGGTTCGTTCGGCGAATACCCGCCACAAAACCCGTTCCTTGCCACCGATTTCGTCGATCACGAAATGCGAGATGATCCGGCTGTGATCGGCGGCACCGTTACCCGGCTGAATATTGGCGGCCATCTCGTGGATCAATGCGCAACGCTCACGCCTACCTGCCTGTCCGCAGCGGATGGTCCAGGCTTGATGCTGCTGGTGGAGACGCGGCGGCAGCTCACCGTCAATCTCGGTGGCCGCCCAAGGCCACGCCCACACCGTCTCCTCGGTCGCAGCTTGGTCCGCGAACGCGCAGGTCCGCGCCACCACCGACTTGCGCAGGCGAATACCGGCGTAGGTTTCTCCCAACCGATCGGCGATGCGGCGCCACTTGCCGCACTTCTGCGCCGGCGTCGCGGCATTTTTCGACCGCGCCACCGGAGATTCGTCGATGCCGACGCCCAGCCGCATCGGCTGTTGCCAGGCAGACGCAGGACAGGCGGCAGCGCAGAAGAGCGCGGCCACAAGCACAGTTGCCGCCGCTGCCGTTCGACACCTCGCCATTAGAATGGGTCCCCGCCCCGGTACAACCCTTCTAGCCGATCGACGGGAGGCCGCGCCATGGCAGGCGCGCCACAGGCGCTCATGAATGCAACTAAGACCCGGTCAGAATGCGATCGAGAGCGGCGTCGAGCACGGCCCGATCGGTCGGGAAATCGTTGGCGATCCACCAGACCTCGAAGGCGGCCAGCATTTCACCGATGCGCGGTCCGGGCGCGATGCCGCGCGCCAGCAGGTCACGGCCGGCAAATGGCAACCGGGGTGCGGCCCAGCGCAGCGGCAGATCCAGCAATTCACGCCAACGGCGGTCATCGAGCGACGCACCACTGCCGGCCCAAGCCAGCAGAACCCGATTGCGAAAGCGCGACGCGCCCAGTCGATAGAGCGCGATCCGCGTGTGCCGTTCGTCATCGGCCGGCAGAACCGTGGCATCGGCCACGGCTCGCACCATGACGTCGCGTTCCTCGGCCGACAGACGCAAATGTCCGACCAACCGCCGCGCGTCTTCTTCGACCGCGACGCCGAGACAGGCCAGCCGCAGCGCCGCCGCCGGCTTGGCGCCGATCGCGGCCTCAATCGCCACCAGCCGGGCAAACACGCCGAGCCGCGGCGCCACCGGCATGATCGCGGTCAGCAGGCCGTGCGCGGCCATGGTCTCGACCACCGGTGCCGCGCCGGCAGCAGCCAGCAGGCGCACCAGTTCCGCCCGCACGCGTTCCGCCGACAGTCGTTGCAGCCCATCGCGCTCGGCAACCGTTGCTGCAATCCCGGCGGCATCCGGCGCACCGCCCGAATATTGCGCCGTGAAACGGTAGAAGCGGAGTATCCGCAGATAATCCTCGCGGATCCGCTGATGCGCGTCACCGATGAAGCGGACGCGCCGCGCCAGCACGTCCGGCAGCCCACCCAGCGGATCGAAGATCGTGCCGTCGGCGTCGCAATAGAGCGCGTTGATTGTCAGATCACGGCGCGAAGCGTCCGCGCTCCAGTCGTCGGTAAACGCCACCGTCGCATGCCGGCCATCGGTCTCGACGTCATGCCGCAACGTCGTGACCTCGAACGAATGCCGATCGGCGATGACCGTAACCGTGCCATGCTGCAAACCGGTGGCGACGGCTGTCATGCCATCGGCTTCGACCGCCGCGATCACCTGTTCGGGCGAGGCAATGGTGGCGATGTCGATATCGGCGACCACCCGGCCGAGCAGCGCATTGCGCACCGCGCCGCCGACGATCCGCGCCGTCAGACCGCGCCGGTTCAGGGACGCCAGGACACGCTGCGTCGGCCCGGCGGCAAGCCACGCGACAGACGCCAGCGAGGGAAGGGAGTTCGTCACGGCGGTTTCGTCATGCCCCGGCTAAATCTAATTCAGGACGCGTCCCGGCTCGATTTTGCCGTCCTTGTAGACTGGTGGCTGATAGGCAGCGCCTGGCTTGCCCCCCGTCGACGTGCCGAACGCCACCAACGTCGCCACCATCAGCACGACCCCGGCGACGAACAGCCCGGCGAGCGGCGCATCCCGCAACACCGGCGTCTCGTCGCCGGCACTCCGCCGACGAACGAAGACATAGATCACGTAGACCAGTGTCGGCGCCAGAAACAGCAATAGGTTCTCGATGACAATTCGGATCATTGGGTGCCGATAGCGCCCTCGTTCTGCACACGTCGTCGGCGATCACGTCTGGAAGCGATCACGCGAACAACCGCAGATGCAGTGTCTTGATCATCCCGGCCGTCGCCCCCCAGATATAGCGCTCGCCGTAGGGCATTGCATAGAAGGATCGCTCGCGCCCGCGCCACTCGCGCTGATGGCGCTGGTGGTTCGCCGTATCCATCAGGAAGGCGAGTGGAACCTCGAACACATCTTCGACTTCGGCGGGATTGAGTTGCAGCACGAAGTCGGGCTTCACCAACGCCACCAGCGGCGCGATGCGATAGCCGGTGCCGGTCCGGTAGCTGTCGATGAAACCGAGCGGCTCGACATAGGCGCGGTCGAGGCCGATCTCCTCCTCCGCCTCGCGCAACGCGGCTGAGATGACACTGTCATCCTCGTCGTCGACCCGCCCGCCAGGAAACGAGATCTGACCGGCATGCGTCGACAACGTCGCGGTCCGCTGGGTCAGCAGCACCATGAGTTGATCGCGCGCCACCACCGGGATCAGAACCGCCGCCGCGCGTGGGGCTTCCATCACCTCGAAATCGGCCAGCATCTCCGGATTGAGATCGAAATCGCTGGGCCCCCATACCTGGCCGCTGCGGGGATCGAAAATCGCCTCGCTCGGCGCCGCCAACAGACGCGTTGCGGCGTGATCGCGGAATTCGGTGGCGTTCTTTAGCAGTGTTGACATGACCCCTCTTATGGTCGGCCGAAGCCTCAGGTGCAATAGCGCCCACCGCGATCCCGTCCAGGCGCGACAACGCCCGATGTCCGGCGCCCCGGCATCGCATCAGTCCGCTGGCGGGTCGCATCCAGGCGGACATTCCTTTACCCGCCATTAACCTTGCCAAGTCCATAACTTCGCCTTGGTGGAACCGGTGTTTCGCCACAGTCCTGGTGCACTGGTTCGCTCTGGGAAATTGAAGTCGTCTGCATAGACGGGGGTCTGTGAGTATGCGTTCAGTCGAGTTTCCGTTTGCTGGCTGCGGCCGGCTTGCGGGTGAGTTTTTCGTATTTGTATCGCTGACGCTGGCACTGCCGGCCGCCGCGATCGCGCAGACGGCCGCGCCGTCGACAACCGGCGTGCCGGTTCACAAGATTACCACGCAGAGCGTTGCCATCGCCCCCGCCGCAGCAATCTCGCCGACACCTGTCGCGGCACCGAAACCGACCGTTGCCGCCACCCCCGCTGCCGTGATCCCGGACAGCGTCAAGGGCGACACCACCCGCACCCGGTTCGTCATCGGTCTTGAAAAATCGACCGAATTCCAGGTGTTCTCGTTATCGAACCCGAACCGCGTCATCGTCGACATGCCCGATGTCCGCATGCAGTTGCCGGCCCCCAGCCCCACCGGTGCGGTCGGCCTCGTCAAATCGTTCTATGGCGGCTTGTCTGCCCCCGGCAAAACCCGCGTCGTCATCGCTGTCACCGCTCCGGTGGTGGTCGAAAAGGCGGCAGTCGAAAAGGGCCGCGACGGCAAAAGCCACCGCCTGATCCTCGACATCGTGCCGGTCGACCCGGCGATCCGCGCGCAGCCTCGCAAGCCGCTGAAGAGCACCGTCGCCATGGCTTCCCTCGGCGCGGTCGGCGTGCAACCGCCAGCCAATGCCCAGCCCGGCGCGCTGATGCAGCCGCCATTGCCCAAGCCGGCGGTGCGGCCGGAGGTCAAGGCCCAGAAGGCCTTCAAGCCGGTGATCGTGATCGACCCTGGGCACGGCGGCCATGATTCCGGTGCATCGAAATTCGGCACCATCGAGAAGGACGTCGTGCTGGCGTTCTCGAAGGCACTGCGCGACAAGCTCGTTGCCACCGGCCGCTACAAGGTTTTGATGACACGCGACACCGACGTTTTCGTCGAACTCGATGCCCGCCGCGACTTCGGCGAACAGCACAACGCCGGCCTGTTCATCGCCGTGCACGCCGATTATGCCGGCGCGCACGCGCGTGGCGCCACCATCTATTCCCTGCGCGAAGGCGTGGCGAAGGATCTGAAGCGCTCCGCCAAGGGCGAAGTCTCCGCCAACGTACTGTCGGCATCCGAACTCGCCGCAGTGAAGAAGCACGACGGCGATGCCAGCGCGGTCAAGAACATCCTTGCCGATTTCGCCGAGCGCGAGGTCGAGGTCAAC
Source organism: uncultured Alphaproteobacteria bacterium (assembly GCA_963732635.1). Taxonomy (GTDB): domain Bacteria; phylum Pseudomonadota; class Alphaproteobacteria; order Rhizobiales; family Hyphomicrobiaceae; genus JAKFWF01. The sequence continues at coordinate 17,204 of CAVTAL010000019.1, read as the reverse complement.
AAGGACCGCACCAGCGTGTTCGCCCGCTCGGTGATCGACTACATGGGCGGCTCGACCAGCCTGCAGAACAATCCCGACCGTTCCGCCAACTTCCGGGTCCTGAAGACCGCCAAGGTGCCGGCGGTACTGATCGAACTCGCCTATGTCACCAACCGGCAGGATGCCGCCAATCTCAAATCGGATGAGTGGCGCAACAAGGTCTCCGGCTCGATCACCACGGCGGTCGAGAACTACTTCTCGAACCAGATCGCCCGCCTGCCAATGTAACGCGCAGCAGCAGCTTAGCGCACAAGCAAAAGCCGGCTCGTATGAGCCGGCTTTTTTCGTATCGTGTGGCCGGGGTGAGAGGTTCTTCGACGCCTCATTTCCGGCTTGGGTTCAGTTACGCCCTACTTGGCGGATGCTTGTGTTTGTGATGCCAGTGCAGCAGGTCTCGGCGTTCTGGACTTGGTCGATCGATCCCGCTGTCGGGTGATGGACGGCTGACGCAACGAGTGACGGTCTCATGATGAAGGCGCTTCAGCATTGGCCTCTCCATCTGCGCTGCTCTTGCATCCATCGCGCACGATACAAACCGGCCAGCCCTGCATTGCGACGCAGTGCTGTTCGCCTGCGACGCCCGGGTGGAAAGTCGGGTTGTGCTTGATGGTGCTGCTCGGGACGGGAACGCGGTTGGTCCGCGCGGATTATTGCGGCTGACGCTTCGGATGGCGGTCCTGTCCAAGTCCGCCTTGCGTCGAGCCGGGTCGAAGTGCCGGGGCTCACGATCAGATCGTAATTTCCGTTCAGATGCTTCAAGGCGTTGGATGCCATTGGCTCTGACGCGCACTCCGTGCAATTCGCGACCTCGACCGAGGCCACCAACCGCAATCGGAATTGCTTCCGACATGGCTCACGCTACGCGATTCTCGGCGTCATTTTCGTGACCGTCGCCTCAGGCTGGAACGATCAGTCGAAGCTGTGGCCCGGCGGCATCGATCTCAAGCGGCGTCGACCCGAAGCGATCACCGTCGAGTTGCACCGGCACCGGCTGCGATGATGTGATCCGAACCGTTTGCGCCGGGATCGCGGTGACGTGGCGATTATCTTCATCGGTCAATCGCCCCCGCGCCAGACGAAGCATCTGCGTCAGCAGGCCGACCCGACTGCTGGCCCGCACCAGGATCGCTTCGAGCCCCGGCGCGAAGATCGATGCCCGCGGCGTCAGTATGAAACTACCGCCGTAGTGCCGCGCATTGGTGACGATTAGCCAGTTGGCGGCATAGGGCCGGCCATCGACCTCGACAACGAGTTCATCGAGTGGCGCACTGAATGCGTTCAGCACCGCGTGGGTATAGGCCGCCCGACCGAGCCGACGCTTCAAGCGCTGTTCCAAAGCCGCAACTGTGCGGCCGTCGAAGCCGACGCCGGCCATCAGGTAAAACGGCTGACCGTTGGCCAAGGCGCCGTGCACGGTTTCGATACGTCCCGTGTAGCAGCGTCTCGACCACGTCGCCGGCCTGCCGTTCCAGACCCGATTTCGCGGGCGAGAACATTGCCGGTGCCGAGCGGGATCAACCCCATCGGCATTTCGGCGTCGCCGATCGAGGCCGCCACCTGCCGCGCCGTACCGTCGCCGCCGGCGGCGACGATCGCATCATGCCGGCCGAGCGCCGCCCGCACGGCTGCGGCCGCTGTCGCCGGATCGCCATGCTCGACCACCGTCGCCGAGGCGCCACGGGCGGCAAGCCCGGCGATCACGTCGGCGAAGAACCTGCGGCGGGGCACACCGGCGGACGGGTTGAGGACGATGAAGAAGCTGCGGCGCATGCATTAGAGCCTAAAGCCACGAACCGTTGCCGGATGCAAACAAAATCCCCGCCGATCGTGCGACCGGCGGGGATAATGCTGACGACGTCGGCGGGGGCGTCAGCGTGCTGCGGCGCCGGCCGCAGGCGCCGGTAGGGCTGCGGTCTTCGCCGCCGACTGCACCGCCTTCTGCACCTTCTCGAACGCGCGCACCTCGATCTGGCGGATGCGCTCGCGCGACGACGCCGAACTCGGCCGACAGATCCTCGAGCGTCGCCGGATCCTCGGCCAGGCGGCGGGCCTCGAAAATCCGCCGCTCGCGCTCGTTCAGCGTCGACATCGCCTTCGACAGGTAGGCGCGGCGCTGGTCGAGTTCCTCGTTCTCGGCGTAACGCTCGCCTTGATCGGGGGTATCGTCGACCAGCCAATCCTGCCACTCGCCGCCGCCTTCCATGTCGTTGCGCACCGGCGCGTTCAGCGACGAGTCGCCGCCCAGACGCCGGTTCATCGAGATCACGTCCTCCTCGGGCACGCCGAGCTTGGTCGCGATCGCCTTGACGTGCTCGGGCTTCAAGTCGCCCTCTTCGAGCGCCTGCAACTGGCCCTTGGTCCGGCGCAGGTTGAAGAACAGCTTCTTCTGCGCAGCCGTGGTGCCCATCTTCACGAGGCTCCACGACCGCAGGATGTACTCTTGTATGGACGCGCGGATCCACCACATGGCGTAGGTGGCGAGGCGGAAGCCCTTGTCCGGCTCGAACCGCTTCACCGCCTGCATCAGGCCGACGTTGCCCTCGGAGATCACCTCGCCGATCGGCAGGCCGTAGCCGCGATAGCCCATGGCGATGCGCGCGACGAGCCGCAGATGCGACGTCACCAGCCGTTCGGCGGCGTCGGAGTCGGCATGCTCCTGCCAACGCTTGGCGAGCATGTACTCCTCGTTCGGCTCCAGCATCGGGAACCGGCGAATTTCGTCGAGATAGCGGGCGAGACCAACTGAACCGCCCGCCAATGAGGGAAGCGCCTTGGTTGCCATTTTTATTCGAGCCCCTTTCGGCCTGACAGAAGAGCCAAATGCTCTTCTGTTGCGAATTGTTACAGCTTGTGAACACGACTCGTGGCGGAACGGTGGCAGTTTGCTGTCGTTTTTGTTTGTCGTGCCGCCCGCTGCCCTGCTCGTGTTTCCCGTCGCCGACTTGTAGTGCGATCCGGAGTGCCGTGGATCACTGTCGCCCTTCCATATAACGCAATCCCCGATCCCTTCCGGCGGTCGGACCCATCATAGGTCCGTTGTTCCGCTTTCATGAACTAAGAATGCCTGACGCTAGATTTCAAGACCCGCGCAGTGCCTCTATCAGACGCGCGAGGTCGGCCGAAGGTTCACTCTCGAAATGCAGTTTCTTTCCGGTTACCGGATGCTCGAAGCCAAGCGTCGGCCGCGTGCAATGCCTGCCGGCCGAGGTCGTCCAGGGCCGCGCCGCGGCCGCTGCCAGCTTCGTCGCGCCTGGTCACGAAGCCCGCGCCATAGACCGAGATCACCAAGCAGCGGATGGCCGGCATGCGCCATGTGCACGCGAATTTGATGGGTGCGGCCGGTCTCGAGTTGCAGCCGCATGAGGCTCGCCAGCACCCGCCGAAACTCCTGCTCGACCAGTAATGCGTGACGGCGTGGCGGCCAAACGCCGGTCGCACCACCGCCATCCGCGTGCGATGCGTGGCACTGCGGCCGACCGGCGCGTCGATGCTGCCCTTCGGCTGGTCGAACGCGCCCCAGACCACCGCGATATACTCGCGTTGCAAGCGGCCATCGAGGCCGTGGGCGGCGAATTGCTGTGACAGACCCGCATGCGCGCGCGTCGGTCTTGGCGACCACCAGCAGCCCCGAAGTATCCTTGTCCAGGCGATGCACGATGCCCGGCCGCTTGACGCCGCCGATGCCGGACAGGCTGTCGCCGCAATGGGCGATCAAGGCGTTGACGAGGGTGCCGGTGGGGTTGCCGGAGCCCGGATGCACGACGAGGCCGGCCGGCTTGTCGATCACCAGCAGATGGGCGTCCTCGAACACGATGGTAAGCGGGATCACCTCGCCCTCTGGCTCGGCGGCCACCGCCTCGGGCACCACGACCTCCAGAATTTCGCCTTCCCGGACCTTGCGGGAGCCGTCCGACACCACGGCATCGCCGACCCGCACCGCGCCGGCCTTGATCAGCCCCTGCAGCCGGGCGCGGCTGAACTGCGACAGTATGCGGCCAGCACACGATCCAGCCGCTGCCCGGCATGTTCCGCCCCGACAACGGCGGTATGCTGTTCCTCCGTCGCGTCATTCATGCGCGAGGCCCCTCGAACGGCCGCCTTGCCGGAAATCCCTTGGCGATGCTACGGGACGCCATGAACACCCCAATACGCGCCCCGATGAAGATGAAGTCGCAGCCGCCGGCGCGTCCCTCCTTGGCAATGTCAATCTGAGCGACCCCCAGGTCCGGGCGTTGCGCATTGCCGTCATCGTCATGGGCGTCCTGCTGGTCATGGGTCTCGTGGCTGTCATTGGCCGTATAGTATACCTGATGGCGCGGCCAGCGGGACAAATCTCGGCGGTGACCGGCACGCCGCCCCGAGATCAGCGCGGAGCTGCCGGCTGGCGCCCAAATCGGTCGATCTCGATCCAGGGCGATCGACTCGCTATCCACTACGAAACCGCCTCTGGCAGCGGCATTTCGGTGGTCGACCTTGCCTCCGGCCGAACGCTTGAGCCGCGTTCGGCTCGTGCCCGAGGCGCCCAAGCCGTAACGGGCGGTAAACCGGCCATTTCCGGCTGGACCGCAATTGACTTAGGTGGCCGCGATCCCTATAAGCGGCCACCTCAGACAAACACGCGCCCCGGAGCCGACTAGTCGGATACGGGGGCGTTGTTGTATTTTCGATCATGGTCGTTCGCGCTGAATAGCGTGGCCCTCTATCTGGAGACGGTGTGTCTTGAAACGTACCTATCAGCCGAGCAAGCTCGTTCGTAAGCGCCGCCATGGCTTCCGCAAGCGCAGCGAGACCGTCGGCGGTCTGCGCGTGCTTGCCCGCCGCCGCGCCAAGGGCCGCAAGCGCCTGTCGGCCTGATCGCTGAGAGCCCATGGCCATGCCCGCGCGTGGCCTGGTCATGTTGCAGCGCCGACCCGAATTCCTACGTATTCGCGGTGGGTTGCGCTGGTCCTGCGAGCTTTCGTGGTTGAGGCGAAGTCGCGCGACGGTTGGGTTTCGCCTGTTCCGGTCCCGGCCGACATCGCCCGTTTCGGCCTGACCGTCACCAAGCAACATGGCTCCGCCGTCGTCCGCAATCGCACACGCCGGCGGTTAAAAGCGGCATTGCGGGACCTTGCGCCCAGCCTCGCCAAGCCGGACTTCGACTACGTGGTCGTCGCCCGCGCCGGCCTCAAGGACTTGGCTTCGAACGATTGCTGGCGGAACTCACCGCGGCCATGGAGCGCGTACACTCTGCCCGGCAACCACGGTCGAAAGCAGCGCCGCGCGCAAAACCGGCAGATAATTCGTCGCGAACTTGACGCCGAACCACTGGCGCTGCGCCGCGAAACTCGGCAGATAGGCGACCAACAGACGTTCGTGCCCGCACGCACGACGACCACCTTACGGATGCTCGCGGCCCAAGATCGCGAGATCCACCAGCCGAGGCCTCGATGCAAAGCCAGCAGCCCGACCAGCAAAAAAACCTGATCCTCGCCATCGTGCTGTCGATGGCCGTCGTCTTCGGCTGGCAGTATTTCTATGCCGGTCCGAAAATGCATCTTGGGCGTTGGGTTCGGCCTTGATCTGCGCCGCCTGCTCGGTCTTGGCTAACGGCACTCGATGGTTGCTGCGCGGCGAAACGTCACTAGCGTGCCGCAGCGATTGGGAAATTTCTCACCTGCTTGAAACGTTGCCTTGCCATTCGGCTTGGGGCACAGTCATGTGTTGGTAAAGCAACTGCGGGCTTTTTCCGGATGGCGTTTGGGTCGGGGTCACGCGCGCGCATGTTCGGACGTGACGAGGTCTTAGTAGCGAATTCGGGGGCGACCGCTTCAGAGACCTTCGGCGGCGAGACGGTCGTCATCCATTTCGAGAGAGGAACCTATTTCTCGCTGCGCGGCAGCGCCGGTCCCCTTTGGTCCCTCCTGCAAACCCCGACCAGCATTTCAGCCATCGTCAACGCCGCGGGCGATGGGTCAGCCATCGACCCGGAAAGTCTCGAGACACAATTGACCGCATTCGTCGCGCAATTGTCGGAGCAAGACCTGATCAAAGCCAGCAACGAAGCGGCGGCACAGCCCGCACTCTCGGAGGAAAGCCTGTCAGCCTGGCCGCGCCTGCCAATCTGGAAGTTTTCGACGACCTTGCCGAATTGATCACCATGGACCCGGTCCATGAGATCGATACGCTCACCGGTTGGCCGCACCTCCCCCAGACCGAGCACGAGCAAGTGGCCGGCCGATGACCCTCTCACCGGCGCCCGGTGGATGCCCGAACTCACTCCTGAAACATTTCATCGCTGCGCCACCCGCCGGCATCGCGAGCCGAAGGCAACCCGCCGAGTTACCGCCGGCCTTGGACCGATCACACCGGCGATCGATACATGGGGAGAGGCCCTTTCGAGCGTTGCGCTCGATCCCCTGCGTCACGCCATGTCGATCCTTCAAACTTCCGGTCGACCTCAGCCTCTTGATGCTCGATGGGAAGGAAACCGGCATCGAGGCTGAAGCGCTCACCAGCGTATTCGCCGATCGAGCCAGGGGCGCTGACATTGGCGGGCCGAAGCCTGACGCTCACCGTGAACGACGAATTGCAGACGCGCTGTCTGGTCGATGCGGCCCGGCAGCGGGTCGCGGTCTGGTCTGCCGATGCAGCAACGGCGCCCGAATGGTTGATCTACGACCAGATCCGCAACGCCTTGCATCTTGCGTCGCATGATCGGAACTTCGGCCTCTTCCATGCCGCCGCGCTCCGTTACGCCGGCACGGGATCCCTGATCACCGGCAAGAGCGGTTCCGGCAAGTCCACGCTGACAGCGGCCGCCGTCACGCATGGCTTCGAGATGGCCGGCGACGATTTCGTGCTCATCGAGACTTTGCGCCGGCCCCGCGTGCACGCGGTCTTCGATACCATCAAGCTTGACGAACGAGGTCTCGCGAAATTTCCTCGCTATCGCCCCTTTGTTCGCAATCCCGGCCGCGGCGCCGAGCATAAGGCGATCGTGCATGCTTTTGATGCCGCGCCAGACCAGATTGCCACCGGGTTTTCGCTCGACGCGATCCTGCATGCCCGTCTCAGCGGCGACGAGCAAAGCCGCATCGTGGCCTCTACCGCCTCGGCCGCCTATCTCGCATTGGCGCCGTCCACCACGTTTCTATTGCGGACGCAGGGCAGAGAGGTCGGGACGAAATGCATGCTGCTGGCCGGCTGCCTGCCCGCTTATGACTTCGAGATCGGTACGGATCTCGACGCCGCCGTCGCTGCGCTCGCCGCCTTCATGCGGGAACTGAGGCCATGAGCCACAAGGTTTCCGTCATCATCCCGGTCCGCAACATGGCGCGGTTCCTGCCCGATGCTGTGGCGTCGATTCCCGATGTGGATGAGATTCTCATCGCCGTCGCGGCGTCTGACGACGATACGCTGCAAGTCGCGCGCGAGCTCGCCCGGCGTCGCGCCGGGGTCGTGGTGCTCGACAACCCCAAGACGACGCCCGCGGCCGGAAGGAACGCCGGGCTTTCCCACGCGCGCGGCGACGTCATCGCCTTCAACGACGCCGACGACGTCTGGCCGCGAGACAAGCTCGACAAGCAGCTGGCTCGCCTCGATCGTGAGCCGAGGGTTGACGTGGTGGGGGGCCGCGTCACCTATTTCGACAAACTCGATCCAGACACTCTCGCTCCGGCATCGGGCGCGCGCCTGGAAAGCGGCTTCACGTTCTCGATGCCGCCGATGATCTTCCGCCGATCGGTGTTCGATCAGATCGGAGTCTTCGACGAGTTGCTGACCTATGTCGAAGACGTCGACCTGATCCTGCGCGTCATCGAGGCGGGTGTGCCTTTGGTGATTTTGAATGTGCCGACGCTCTATTACCGGCGGCACGGCAACTCGATGATGAATTGGGGATAAGCGGGGGCAGAACAAGGATTTCGCCCGCGTCCTGTCCTTGTCGCTCGAGCGGCGGCGCAAGCTCGGTGTGTCGCTCGCGCCGTTGTCGTTCGAACGTTATTTGGAGACGCCGGTTCAAGGGAATTGATCGGCGGGCCGGGGTTGCCAAGGTGGCGCAGAAGCGTCATCGCCTCTTGCTCGTCGCGGTCGGAGTTGGGGTCGCGAACGATGCGTCGCAGTGTTTCCGTCATCGTGCCGGTCTGGAACATGGCGCGGTTCCTGCCCGACGCCGTCGCGTCGATCCCCAACGTGCACGAAATCATCATCGTTGCGGCACCCTCGGAGGATGACACGGTCCGCGTGGCGAACGAGCTTGCCGAGCAGCGGGCGGAGGTTCGTGTGGTGGCCGGCTCGGACCAAGGACCAGCCAGCGCTCGAAATATCGGCCTCCGCCAAGCGACAGGCGACGTCATCGCCTTCAACGACGCCGACGACGTCTGGCCGCGAGGCAAGCTCGATTTGCAGTTGGCGCGCCTCGACGCCGAGCCTGCGGTCGACGTGGTCGCGGGTCTCGTCACTTATTTCGACGCGCTCGATCGCGAAGCGCTTGCGCCTGCGGTGACCTCCCGCATCGAGACGGTGTTCTTTCATCAACTCGGCGCGACCGTCTTCCGTCGCTCGGTGTTCGACCGCATCGGCATGTTCGACGAGACCTTCTTCTACGCGGAAGATAGAGACCTCTTTCTCCGCGTCCTCGAGAAAGAGGTGTCTTTCGTCGTTCTGAAGACACCGACCATCTATTACCGTCGTCACCCGGACTTCGATGATGACCCGCGACGACCCGCGCAAGAAGAGCGACGACGTCAGAGCCTATGCGCTCTCCATCTCGCGGCGCCGGAGCGCTGGCGTGTCGCTCGCGCCGTTGGTGATTGAGCGCTATCTGGAAGAACCGGCGGGAGGCGACATCGCATGACGTCAGTCGTCATTGCCGCCTACAACGCCGAGGCCACTCTTGCCGAGACGCTGGCAAGCGTACTCGGCCAGACGCGGCCTCCCGAACAATTCATCGTTGTCGACGACGGCTCGATCGATCGCACGGCCGAGATCGCCGTGGCGACGTCCCTCGCGATACAGGTGGTCCGCCAAGCAAATCGGGGCGCGCCGGCCGCCATGAACGCGGGTGTCGAGCTGGCGACCGGCGATCACATCGCCTTCGTGGACGCCGACGATCTCTGGGCGAAGGAGAAGCTCGCCGCGCAATTGCGCGCATTGGCCGCCAAGCCTCATCTCGATGGCGTTGGCGGCCATGTGGCGATGTTTCTTTGTCCGACCAACGACCCGGAAATCAACAAGCGTTATCGGCTGCCGGCTGGGCCGGAGCCGAGCTGGCTGCCCGGAGCGATGTTGTTGCGGCGCCGGTGCTTCGAACGTTGCGGGCCATTCGCTGAGCAACTCCGGGCCGGGTTCTTCATCGACTGGTTGGACCGCGCCAAAGCGGCGGGTCTCGACTTCGCCATGCTGCCTGACATCGTTCTCCACAGGCGTATCCGCCCTGGCAGCCTCAGCCATCGCTCGCCGATGCGCGATGGAGCGATGGTCGAGATGGCGCGCCGGGCGATCGAGAGGCGACGCGAGCGTGACGCCCCGCGATGACCGAACATCTGCGCAAATACTGGCCCTCCGGCTTGACCGGGCTGGTGATCAAGGCTGCCTTTCATTCCGATCTCGACGTGGCTCGGGACGCTTGGCGGTCCTGGCAGGAGCAATGCGACTTCGACAACACATTTTGGGGAGATGTGCGCATCGCCTCTTTGGCCTATCGCCGGCTAGGGGGCGCCCGCGACGCCAAGAGCCTCGAGCCGCGACTCGACGGTCTGCGGCGTTACATCTGGTCGACCGGCAAGATGCGGACGCGAGCGGCGCTGCCTCTGCTGCGCAAATATGCCGAAAACGGGGTGGCGTTCATCCCGATCAAGGGCGCTGTCCTCCTCGCGCGCAACCCGCAAGCGGTGAGCGATCGGTTCATTGCCGACATCGATGTTCTCGTCGACCACGCCGGCTGGCAGAAAGCTGTCGATCTTGCTCTGCAGGACGGTTGGCACATTGAGAAGGAAATCTCCCGCGATGCAGCGGTACATCGCATGTGGCAGACGCATCATTCGCTCTCGTTGCTGAAAGGGGAAAAAGGGGCGATCGATCTGCACTACTTTCAGTCTTCGGCCTCAATCGCCAGCGTGGCGCCGATGCGATGATCTGGAAGCGCGCCGTGCCCGGCAGGTTGGGCGAAGTTCCTGTGAGCCTGCCCGCATCCCTCCGACCAGCTCGCCATCGTCGTCGGCCACTGCTTCCTCTATGCCAATCCGAAGTCGCTTGAGTGGGTCTCCGATGCGCTGACCACGATCGCAACGCCGGGGCTTCGACTGGGACCTGTTCACCGACGCCGTGATCGACCGCGAGTTGGCGGCTCCGGCCATGGCCGCTCTGACCTACCTGAGCGAAGAGCTTCAGACGTCCTATCCCTTCGCAGGTTCTGCATCGGATTCTCACGCATGTGCGTGAACCCTTCCAGAGCGAGCTTGCCGCCTATTGGCGGACCTATCGGAGCCGGAACGAAGCGGAAGCGCGGGCCATCTATCTGGCGGAGAGCATTCGATCGCGGCGGCTTGTTGAAGGCGTGCCCTCGCAGGAGCCGCATCGCGGCGCCCTTCCGCACCGAACACCAAAGCGAGATTCAACGCCGTGGCGCTCGAGGAGAAAGTCACGCTGCCACTACCGAGCGATATCGGGCCCGGACAAAGCATCGATTTTCGGCTGACCCTGAAAGTCAAGGGACTGCCGCTCCGCGAAACCGTGCTTGTTCTACTGCGCTGTCTGGACGGCGTTCCGCTTGAGATCGACCGCTGGCGCCTCCGTGGCAGGTGGAGAATGCCGCGGAGGTTGACGGGAAAAATCAATGGCGCGCTGATTATGGCGCGAGGCATCGATGCCTTATGGCTGATGGCGAAGAAAGCTCCGCCGGGAGTTACGCTGAGTGGGAGCTTCGAGGCTCGCGTCGTCTGACTGGCCAGCCAAAAGCAAACGGCCCCTAGAAGGGCCGTCGCCAATTTTCAAGCGTGCTGGTTGTTACCAAGGCCAGGACGGATAGCCCCGCTCGGGGCCCGCGGATAGCGGTAGCTGTAGTCGTAGATATTGCGGCGCACGGTGGTCCGCTTCTTCTTCCGGGGCCGAGGCAACCAATGAAGTACGTCGTCGCTACTCTCTCGCTTCGTCGAAGATATAGAGCGCGAAACGATCGAGGCCGATCACCTCAGTGAATTGGCCGATTACCTTGGCGAGATTTTCGAACGTATAGGTGAATTTGTCCCGAGAGGGCAGCGTGGTACGGCCAAAGCCGGGAAGATCCGGCGCGACTACGTGGAAGCGGTCAGAGAGCAATGGGATCAGCTCGCGGAACATATGGCATGAGGTTGGAAATCCATGCAAAAGCAGCAATGTCCGGGCAGCTGGGTTGCCTGCTTCTCGATAGAAGACGTCGAGCCCGTTGACGGTGACGGAATGATATGTCGGCTTAGTCATGGCGTTTAGTCCTCCGGTTTGAGGTGGCCCGCTTTGGACTCTGGAGGCATTGGGCCTCTCTGAGGAACGCAAGGCCGATCAAGACCGGCGAGGTCGGTGTGATCTCCGTAATTGGAGGCTTCCCTCCGATTCAAGCGCTACAGCTCTAATTCCTAAAGCTTGGACAAAGTTCGAGCGCGATTGCCGCAGCCCAACATGGCGGATCTGGCACGTTCGGGCCAATGCCGACCGGCTATGGTATTCATGCGCGCTATACGACAATAGGGGCCCAACAACTTTCGCCTTCATTCGCCCGTGACATGACCAAAAAAGATTTCCGGCCCCGCAATGGCTTGAGCGACAACTCTGAAAAAAATGTCACGCATCTGTCGATTTTGGAGCCTTTGGTTCGACGTCACAGTAGAGCCAGGACTGATCCGGCTCCGAACCGAACCGAAGAGGAGAAACGACGATGCGCTTCATGGTGATGGTTAAGGCCACCAAGGACTCCGAAGCCGGCATGATGCCCTCAGAGGAGCTGCTCTCGGCCATGGCGAAGTTCAACGAGGAGATGGTGAAGGCCGGCGTGATGCTCGATGGCAACGGGCTGCAGGCAGCTCCAAGGGCGCGCGCGTGCGCTTCTCCGGCGACAAGCGCACCGTCATCGACGGCCCGTTCGCGGAGACCAAGGAACTGGTCGCCGGCTACTGGATCCTGCAGTGTAAGTCGCTCGCGGAAGCGATCGAGTGGATCAAGCGCTGCCCCAACCCGCATAACGAGGAGAGCGAGATCGAGATCCGCCAGCTGTTCGAGCTGGAGGACTTCGGCGACCAGCGAGGCGGTCGAGCATCACCGCAGGCTAGGCGAACAGATTGCCGAGAAGCGCTAATGCGCTAGTCGTCGTTATTAGGGGAGCCTTGACCGGAGTTTGTGTGAGGCGAGTGGCCGAACGTCCCCTTTTCCGCGGTAACCAACCTGAAAGAGTACGGGTAATGGCAAAGACTGAGCTCAAAACCGATGCCGCGAACGTGGCTTTACGAGCGGCGGCAATCGTTGGGGTGATGTACGGGTTTGGTTTTCTTCTGATGCCGGACGCAATGTTTCAGTTGAGCGGAGATCCAGGTGTGCCAGCAAACCCAGGGTGGGTGCGCTGGGCTGGAGGCTTTGTTCTCGGCATTGCGATCGGCCCATGGCTCGCATCCGAGGGATGGGTAAAGGAGCAGCCGTTCATAGCTGGTGTGGCGGCAGCCTTTACTCTATCCGGCCTCGCGCTGCTCTACAGCGCTGTGAGCGGAGAATATGCCGGCGCGGCCTGGTTCATATGGATGCCAATTGTCCTCCTGGCCGTGCTCGCCCCCGCAATGTGGTGGCTCGTAGTCAAGTAGCTGACACACTTTGCGTTGATCCGCGTGAGAATATTTGCTTCTCGCCCGCCGTTCTGCTCGCTCCTCGATGGCAGGACGACCGTAGGTCCGCTATGGGTCATTAACGGACCTTCCATCGGAGGTGAGCCACGTTTACGCCAACAGCTATTGGGCAAACGGCTCTCCATGGCCCACCTAACAGATGTTCGAACGGCACACTTGGCCAGCCGGCCGAACCAGAGATCAACCGGCCAAACCCTAAAGGAGAACTCAGATGAAGAAGCTCGTTCTCGCCGTTGCCCTGATCGTCGCCTCCGCCGCTCCCGTAATGGCCGAAGGCTTCCCGAACCCCTACAGCACCAACCGCTAACCCAGACCCTCGACAGGAGAACCCCCATGAAGAAGCTCATCCTCGCCGTTGCGCTCGTCGTCGCCTCAGCCGCGCCTGTCATGGCCGAAGGCTTCCCGAACGTCTACATGACCCGCTAGTTCGCTACTCAACTTAAAAGGGACCGAGGTCCTAGCATGACTAACCTCTTCCCACTTCCCTATTGGGCACCCGCTCTCCAGCGGGTGCCCCTCCCGCTTCAAGTTCTCGACGCGGCGTATGCCCGCGGGGACGCACGTTCATCGCATCTGCCCTCATTTCCGATAACCGGCACCATAGCCAGTCGCTATTGGACCCGTCGTTCAATCTTTCGTCTTATCGGCTCGTAAAGGTCGGTTGAGGGTTACTCATGCGGACGCCCAAAGGATCGTATCCGCTCCTTCGCCTGCCGCTAACGGAGCCATTTTATGAACAATCCCGCGTTCGCCACCCTCAAGGAGGCTTTCCTCTATTGCCGCGACATGGATGCATCCCTGCAAGAAAGGCTGGAGGCCTTTAGCGAGGCGACGCGCTATTTGATCCCCGGATATCAAGAAGCCGTGGATCGGATGGTAGACCGGCTGACGCAGTTCGACGCCGGCCAAGCAGCCCCTAAGCCCGGCGAAGCAATGCCGCCTTTCGCCATGCCCGATGAAAAGGGGCAATTAGTGACCCTCGACGAATTGCTGATGAAGGGCCCCCTGGCGATTACCTTCCACCGCGGTCATTGGTGTCCATATTGCCGGATCAACACGAGAGCGCTGGCCAAAGCTCAAGCGCGGATCGCGTCGGATGGCGGTCGGCTCGCTGCGATCATGCCGGAGCGGCAACAATACGCGGCGACCTTCAAGACCGAGGGGGAGGTGCAGTACCCCATCCTCACCGATATTGACAACGGTTACGCTCTGTCTCTGAACCTAGCGATCTGGGTCGGCGAGGAAATGCAGCAGATCCTTGAATCAGCCGGTCGGAATGTGCCTGATTACCAGGGCAACGACGCATGGGTAATGCCAATTCCGGCAACCTTCGTCATCGCTCAGGATGGGCTCGTCAAAGCCCGCTTCATCGATCCTGACTATCGCAACCGCATGACCATTGAAGACCTGCTTGCGGCTGTAAAAAGCGCCCAGACTCTAGGCGAAAGCGAGCAAAAGCATTGATGGGCGCCAGGCAATCGCGTCTACACATCGTGAATGCCGGATGATATGAAAAGAGTGGACACTGGGGTTCCTGATAGCGGTGAGTTTTCGGCCAAGGCCCGTCGCCTGGGCTGGAGGACTGTTGGATGAACTCGAAGTCGCTCTCGGAACTGCTCGAAGAAGCCTTCGTTCAGTGCCGCGACATGGATGCGTCCTTGGCCCAGAGGCTGCAAGCCTTCGCCGACGCGGTACGGCGGTTCGGCCCGCAATTTCAGACGGCGGTTGATCAGCTGGTGGATCGGCTGCGGCAGCACGATGTCGGCGAGAACGCGCCCAAGCCTGGCGAGACGATGCCAAAGTTCGTGTTGCCCGACGAAACTGGCCAGCTCGTCAGTCTCGACATCGCTGCTGGAGAAGGGCCCCGTCGCGGTGACTTTCCATCGCGGGCATTGGTGCCCGTATTGCCGCATTAACACGCGGGCTTTGGCCGACGCGCAGGATCAGATCGCGGCTGAAGGCGGGCACGTTGCCGCCATCATGCCCGACCGTGAGCACTTCACGGCAGAGCTCAAGGCGGAATTCGGCGGCGCCGTTCCCGATCCTCACTGATTTCGATAACGGCTATGCGCTCTCGCTCAATCTCGCTTTCTGGGTCGGGCAAGAGATGCAAGAGCTGATGACGCGCGCCGGCTGGGACGTGTCACGCTCGCAAGGCAGCGACACCTGGCTGCTGCCGGTTCCCGCCACCTTCGTCGTCGGCACTGACGGCGAGGTGAAGGCGCGCTTCGTCGATCCCGACTACCGCAAGCGCATGACCATCGAGGATCTCTTGTCGGCGCTCAGGACCGCGCATTAAGCCGCGGCGTAGCGCGACCAATCGTAAGCGCGCAGCATTTTCATCATGGCCGAGGCCACGGCTGTGCGTTGCCGCCCGGCGACGCTGTAAAGATAGATCGTGCGTTTGAGCTCGATGTCTTGCACGGCGATGCGCGCCAAAGTCGACGGGCTTTGCGTGCTGCGCGGCAGCAGCGCCACGCCAAGGCCCGCCTCCAGCAAAGCGAGAAGGTCGCCGTCGGCGCTCACCTCGTGGAAGTGCGTCACGTCGAATTCCCGCAAGCGCAGGAGATCGAGCATCTCAGGCGTGGTTTCGCAATAGGTGCGCACCATCATCCGCTCTTGTCGCAGATCGTCGAGCGGGACAACGGGGAGCTGCGCGAAAGCGTGCATGCTGTTGACGGTGAGCTGAAATTCCTCGGTGAAGAGTGGCCAGCTGTCGAGCCGTTCCCACTCCTCGCCGATCTGCGCGGCGAGCCCAAGCTCGACCTCGCCCTTCTTGAGATATTCGAGCACTTCGGGCCCGGTCCCTCGCAATAGCTTGAATTCGAGTCCCTGAAACAGCTTTCCCAGCTCGACAACATGGGCGGTCACCAGTGATGGATCGATGGTGCGCGACAGTGCAAGCCGCAGCGAGCCGACCTCGCCTTTCTTGATGGCGGAAGCGAGCAGGCGGGCGCTCAGCGCGCTTTCATAGCATTGCTTCAGCAGCGGCAGCATGCGCTGGCCGAGCTCGGTGAGCTGGGCCTGCGGCCGCTCGCGCCGGAACAGATCGCCGCCAAGCTCGCCCTCGAGCTGGCGGATGGCGCGCGTGAGCGAAGGCTGGGCAACGTGGCACTCCTCGGCGGCGCGCGTGAAATTGAGAGCTCGCGCCACGGCGAGGAAGTAGCGGACCTGATGCATTTCCATGGGAGATGCGCTCCGCCGCCTAATCTATGCGTGAACGAGACATGATCGCGGGACGGGAGCAAGGTCCGCGTTTCAGCGGTCGAACTGGACGCAGTCCAGCCTGTTCCTCACCCAGCAAGCGGTCATCGCCGAGGAAAGTCCGGGTTCGCGCTGTTGTTGTGCCCGGATTTGTACGTTGAGACCTGTTTCCCGTCGAGACGATTCGAAGGGAGAGTGCGCTTTGTGACGTGCCGTGATGTCGGGGGATCGGCTTGGATATTGGAATTTTTCAAACTCCACCAATGGCTTAATCTGCCATAGCGCAATCCTATCAAGTCCTTAGCTAATGGGCATTTCCCGTATGCGCCGCGGCCTGAGCATGATCCTCGCCAACAAAGCGCCTTCGTGTCGCAAGGCAAAACCGAGGAGTGCCCAGCTATGAACATCGCTATGACAGAGCGCGGGGCGATCGATAGCGCACACCCTCAAGGACAAGGTGTCTTTGGTGACAGGATCGACCAGCGGAATCGGGCTCGGCATTGCCCGCGCGTTCGCTGCGTCAGGCGCCGCCGTGGTTCTCAACGGCTTCGGCAAGACGGAGGAGATCAAGGCGACGCAAGCCGCGATCACTTCGGATTTCGGTGTGAAGGTCGCCTATTCCGGGGCGGACATGACCAACCCGAACTCGATCGCCGAGATGATGAAGATCATTCTCGACGCGTTCGGCAGGCTTGACGTGCTCGTCAACAATGCCGGCATCCAACATGTGGCGCCCGAAGTGGAAGGCACGATGGGCCAGTTGAACGAAGGCATCTACCTGGTCGAGGACGTGGGCGACGTCGAGCGCCTTCAGGTGAGCCAGGCCGACAAGCTGGCCGTGGTGACGCAGACCACGCTGTCGGTGGACGACGCGGCCGAGATCCTGGCCGCCGTGAAGCGCCGATTCCCGAAGGTGCAGGAACCCAAGCAGCAGGACATCTGCTACGCCACGCAAAACCGCCAGGACGCGGTGAAACTGCTGGCGCCCGAGGTCGACATCGTGATCGTGGTGGGCAGCCCGACCAGCTCCAACAGCAACCGGCTGCGTGAACTGGCCCAGCGCCTGGGCACCGAGGCCTACATGGTGGACGCGCCCGATGACCTGAAGCCGTCCTG